>NZ_LT607733.1:2372500-3572500 GCF_900091445.1 Micromonospora echinofusca | reverse complement strand
TGGTGCTCGCGTCGGCCGGTGGGAACACGGTGCCGGCGATCGCCCGTCTCGTCCAGGCCGACGAGGACACGATCCGGCAGGCCATCACCGGTTCAACGAGATGGGGATGGCCAGCCTGGACCCTCAGCGGGCGGGTGGCCGTCCCCGCCAGATCGGTAGCGATGCCGAGCAGTTCATCGTCGAGACGGCCAACACCCGCCCCGAGAAGCTGGGGCGGTCATTCACCCGGTGGAGCATCCGCAAGCTCGCCGACTACCTGCGCGTTCATTCCACCCGACGGGTCCGGATCGGGCGGGAACGGCTACGGCAGATCCTGCATCGGCACCGGATCACCTTCCAGCGGACCAAGACGTGGAAAGAGTCCACCGACCCGCAGCGTGCGCTCCAGGCGCAGGATGTCCCGGACGGTGGCCTGGTGCCCCCGGTCGGCCGGCAGCTCACCCCGGGCCAGCCGGGCCAGCCACCGCGCCTGCTCGTCGGCCGAGATCTCCAGCGGCCCGCTCAACCAGAACCGGTCCACGGCCGGCCCGACCTCGCCGTTGCCGTAGCCGAGCCGGCGCAGCCATTCCCGCTCCCGCTCCGGCCCGATGCGGCGGGCCAGCTCCTGGAACACCGGCACGTTGGAGACCCGCACCGCGTCGCGCAGCCCCATGTCCCGCTCCCAGGCGGCGACGCGCTGCGGCCCGCCGCCGTACGGCACCTTCTGCCGCTCGTCGCGCACCACGCCGGTCTCCAGCGCGATCAGGCTGTGCGCGATCTTGAACGTCGAGGCGGGGACGAAGCGCCGCTCGGCCCGTTCCCGGTCGACCATGACGACGCGTCCGGCCGTCACTTCGTACATCACGAAGGTACCCCGCAGTCCGGCCTGCCGGAACAGGCCCGCCAAGTCGTCGCGGACCTCGACCGCCGGCGCGGTCGGCGTGGGGGACGGATCCGTGGCGGCGGTGGCGGACGCGGCGTCGGCCGGCGGCGGCTGCGAACGCCCGCTGCCGGTGCAGCCGGTCGCGCCGGCCAGCAGGAGCAGGGCGACTGCCGCGGCACCCGTGACCCGCCGCCGGGGGCGGGCGCTCGGGCCGCCCACCGTCGGCAGCGCGGCCAGGCTCCGCGTCCGTGTCTCGAAGACCACCCGCCACCGCCTCCGTCCGTGCCGGCACCCCAGTGAAGCACGTGCCAGGGGCTACGGCGCCGCCCGACCACCCCGCGCCGTCGGTCGGCTTATGGCCTCGCCGGGGCGCCCGGTTCCGACACCCGCAGGTGCCGGTCCAGGTTCGCGACCAGCTCGTCCGCGCCGGCGGGAACGACGTCATCGGCCCAGCTCCGCAGCGCCCGCAGGAACCCGGCCAGGTCCGCCCGGACGCCGTTGACGAGCCCCATCAGCTCATCGACGTGGGCGTCCACCCAGGAACTGCCCTCCTCGTCCGCCCACACCCGGACCGTGCCGTCGGGGCGCCGCTCCACCCAGGGGTCGGGGTCGTGGCCCAGGTCCGGCGAACGGCCGGCCGGCACCTCGTACCACTCGCGCCAGTCCTCCAGGCCACTGCAGCAGCCCGGGTCGACCCGCGCCCCCGTCGCCGGGTCGGTGAGGCGCAGACCGCCGGGTACCACCAGTGAGCCGGGCTCCGGGTCGGCCGCCACCACCGGCAGCACGGCGGTCAGCGGGTCGTCCCCGGGCCACACCGTGCGGTCGTCGAGGTGGTTGTACGCCGCGATCCGGGCCACGGCGGCGCCCACCTCGGCGGCGGTCAGGGCCTCGGAGAGCGCCAGCCACGGCCCGACGTCGGCCACCGGCCAGAGCGGGAAGTCGTCGAGGCGACCCACCTCGAGCACCGGCTGGAGCCGTGGCGCGTGGCGGGTCGAGGCAGACCGGGACCCGACGACGCGCCCACCGGGGGCACGGGGTCCGGTCACAGTGTGGACGCGCCGATCACGGCGGCCACCTCGGGCGGCAGCGGGTACGGGCGCTCCGGCGGCAGCAGCGCCTCGGCGGCGGTGTCGTCGCCCGCGTCGAGCGCCGCGCGTACCGCGTGGGCGGTCGGGGTCACGTCGGTGAGACCGACGAGCCACTCGTCGACGTAGCGCCGCACCGCCTCGCCGCCGAGCCCGACCTGGAGGGACCGGTGCGGCAGCGGGGCCAGGCGCAGCGACCGTTCCGGGTCCCACTGCACCCGCACGGGGCTGGCCCGCAGCCGCCGCGACCAGGTCTCCCGGTCGGGGTGCAGGTCGCGGTCGAGGCTGCTCGGGCACGAGTTGGCCAGCGCCCACTCGAAGCCGGCGCGGGTGATCTCGACGGCGAGCACCCGCTCCTGCCCGGGCTTCGCGCCCCACCCGCAGCGGTACATCATCCAGCGGAACGACGGCTTGATCCACGTCATCCGTTCCCGCTTGAACGGCGGCACGAAGCGGCCGGCGGCCAGCGCCGGACCCGCGATCTCCGGCGGGTACGCCTGATAGACGGTGACGGTGTCGGCGGTGTGACGGGCGCGGACCTGATGCGGGGGAACCGGCATGGCGCCGATCCTGACGGCTCGCCCCGGGCCCGGTCCACCGGATTGTCCCCACCGGGCCGCCGGTCCCGGTGGGGGATAGGCTGCCGGTCGTGGCAGGACTTCTCAGGAGTGTGGCGGCCCGCATCGGCGGGGTCATCCCGTCGCCGCGTCGGCCCCGGCCGGGCCCGGCGCAGGTCGCCCGTCCCCGCCAGGTGGCCGCGTTGCAGCGCCGGCAACTGGCGTACGCCCCGGAGCGCGACGGGCACGCCGATCCGGGGGAGATCGTCTGGACCTGGGTGCCGTACGAGGACGACCCGCGGCAGGGCAAGGACCGCCCGGTGCTGGTGGTGGGCCGGCACAGCCGGACGCTGTTCGGGCTGATGCTGTCCAGCCAGAGCGAGCGCGACGGGCAGCGGCACTGGCTCGCGCTCGGTCCGGGCGAGTGGGACCGGGACAACCGGCCGAGTTGGGTGCGGCTGGACCGTGTACTGACCATGCGGGAGGACGGCATCCGCCGCGAGGGCGCGGTGCTGGACCGGGCCCGGTTCGACCGGGTGGGGCAGGCCCTGCGGGCCGGCTACGGCTGGCGCTGAGCGTCAGGCCGGCTCGCGGCTCGGGCCGACGGCGGCGTCGCGGGCGTCCGGCGGCGGGTACGGCTGCTCGGCCAGGAGCCGGGCCAGGTGCGCGCTGTTGAGCGCCAGCGCCTTCGTGGTGCGTCCCGTGGTGTCGGGCTTGGGGCGGGCGTCGATGTAGTCGACCTTGTGCAGCGCCTCGCCGACCCAGTAGGTGGCGCCCGCCGCGGGGCAGGTGAAGCCGACCTCGTTGAGGGCCTGCTGCACCTCGCCGATGGTGTGGTGCGCGCCGTCCTCGTTGCCGACGACCGCGACCCCGGCGACCTTGCCGTAGGTGAGCAGCCGGCCCTCGGCGTCGGTCTCGGACAGCTCGGCGTCGAGCCGCTCGAGGACCATCTTGCACGCCGCGGACGGCTGGCCGAGCCAGATCGGCGTGGCGATGACGAGGATCTGCGCGGCCATCAGCTTGGACCGGATGGCCGGCCAGCCGTCGCCGTCGCCCTCGTCGGTGGAGACCCCGAACCGCACGTCGTGGTCGACGACCCGGACCAGGTCGCCCGCCACCCCCTGCCCGGCGAGGGCGTCGAGCACCTCGCGCCCGAGCACCTCGGCGCTCGACGGGGCGGGGGACCGCTTGAGGGTGCAGTTCAGGACCACAGCGCGGATGCTCGCCACGGTGGTTCCCCTTCCGGCCGTTGTGGCGCTGACCCCGCCGGCATACCCGCCGGCCGTCGCGGGACACGTCGAAACGCGTCGCGCCCGGTCGGCGATCCGACAGGGCGGGCCGGCCCGCTCAGCACTCCGCCAGGTGGGCGGTGTCGACGAGCTGGCGGGGCGGGCGGGCCACACCGAGGCTCTTGGCCCGGTACATCGCGGCGTCGGCCCGGTCGAGCGCCTCGGTGAGCTGCGCCGGCCCGGTGACGGGGGCGAGCCCGACGGAGGCGGTCACCCGGACGCTGAGCCCGCCCAGCGGGATCGGGGCGGCGAGGCTGTCGCAGAGCCGCCGGGTGGCGTGCTCGATCCACCGTCGGTCGATCGTGGGGCTGGTGAGCAGCCCGGCGAACTCGTCGCCGCCGAGCCGGGCGACCAGGTTGTCCCCGGCGAAGGCGGCGAGCCGCTGGGCGACGCTGACCAGCACCTGGTCGCCGGCGGCGTGCCCGTAGCGGTCGTTGATCTGCTTGAAGTCGTCGAGGTCGAGCACGACGGCGATGAGCGGCTGGCCGGCCGCGTCGGTGAGCAGGGTGGCGGCCAGGCGGTAGAAGGCGCGGCGGTTGGGCAGGCCCGTGAGGGGGTCGTGGCTGGCGGCGTGCCGCTCGGCGGCCAGTTCGGCCTGGAGGTGCCTGATCTCGGCCTCGGCCTCGATCGCGCGGCGCCGCAGCTGCCAGGAGGTGACGAGTGCCCCGGCGGCACAGATGCCGGACGCGATGGTCAACGGATCCGGCACGAGACCTCCCATCACCACGATGACTCCCGGCCCCGGCACGCGGCGGTCCACGCCCGCGCCAGGCCCTTTCCGCCCTGGTGGCAGCCCAGGTTCGGTAACTCTCAGTGAACAGATGGGTACCGTTCACGTGCGTTATCATGCTCGCTGTCCGATGCAGATGCAATAGCAGATGCACGTGCAGGAAGCCCATCGTCGATGCCGTGCGCCCCTCACCGAGCCACCGCGGCCGGCGTCGCGGGGCTCGCGAGAGAAAGACGCCCATGCAACAGCCTCCGAACGGCGTTCCCACCACCCAGCTGCCCCCGTTGCGCTGGCAGAAGAGTCGCCGGAGCAACCCCAGCGGCAACTGCGTCGAGCTGGCCGAACTGCCGGGCGGCGCCGGCATCGCCATGCGCAACTCCCGGCACCCCGAGGGGCCGGCGCTGATCTACACGGTCGACGAGATCGCCGCCTTCGTGCTCGGCGCCCGCGACGGCGACTTCGACGATCTGATCGCCTGACCGCGTCCCGTCGGCGGGACGGATTGTCCGCACCGAGGAAGTTCACCTCACTCACGGTTCATGGCATGCTTACACGTCGGCCGCGCGGGGGCACCTGGCCGACCTGAACGGCGTGTGGAGGTCGGCTGTGGCGATGGGTCCCGCCGAGGGCGGTCCGGGGACCGGCCCGACCGTGCTGCGCATGTTGCTCGGCGCCCAGTTGCGTCGGCTGCGCGAGTCCAGCGGGGTGACCCGGGAGGGCGCCGGCTGGGAGATCCGCGCCTCCGAGTCGAAGATCAGCCGGATGGAGCTGGGCCGGGTCGGCTTCAAGGAGCGCGACGTCGCGGACCTGCTCACCCTCTACGGCGTCACCGCGCCCGAGGAGCGGGAGGCGCTGCTCAAGCTCGCCCGCGACGCCAACAGCCCGGGCTGGTGGCACCGCTACGGCGACGTGCTGCCGAGCTGGTTCCAGTCGTACCTGGGGCTGGAGGCGGCCGCGGTGCTCATCCGCAGCTACGAGGTCCAGTTCGTCCCGGGCCTGCTTCAGACCCGCGAGTACGCCCGCGCGGTGGTGCTGCTCGGGCACGGGCGGGCCGCGCCGGCGGAGATCGAGCGCCGGGTCGCCCTGCGCATGCAGCGCCAGCGGTTGCTGCACCGCGAGCGCCCGCCGCAGCTGTGGGCGGTGGTGGACGAGGCTGCCCTGCGCCGGCCGATCGGCGGCCCCCGGGTGATGCGTGACCAGGTGGCGGCGCTGATCGAGGCGACCAAGTCGCCGAACATCCGGCTCCAGGTCATCCCGTTCGCCGCCGGGGGGCACGCCGCCGCCGGTGGGGCCTTCACCATCCTGCGCTTCGGCGACCAGGAACTGCCCGACGTCGTCTACATCGAACAGCTCACCAGCGCGCTCTACCTCGACAAGCGCGACGACCTCGACTACTACGCGGTGGCGATGGAGCGCCTCTGCGTGGAGGCCGAGCCGCCGGAGCGTACGCCCGAGATCCTCGGCGGGATCCTGGACGACCTCTATCCGGGGTGAGCACGGCGGGGCTTCGTCCGGCCGGGGCTGCGGCTAACATGGTCGCCGACCGGCGACAGTGGACGGACGCCCCGCTCGCGGCGGCGCAGAGTCGTGGAGGCTGCCTTGACCACCGATGCCCCGGGCACGACGTCCGGCCCCGCCAGCCCCAGCGACCGCATCGACACCTCGGTGGCCCACCCCGCGCGCCGGTACAACTACTGGCTCGGCGGCAAGGACAACTTCCAGGCCGACCGGGACTCCGGCGACATGGTGGCGGCGTCCTTCCCGACGATCCGCACCGCCGCCCTGGAGAACCGGCGTTTCCTCCAGCGGGCCGTGCGGCACCTCGCCCGGGAGGCGGGCATCCGCCAGTTCCTCGACATCGGCACCGGCATCCCGACCGCCGACAACACCCACGAGGTCGCCCAGGCGGTCGCCCCCGAGTCGCGGGTGGTCTACGTCGACAACGACCCGATCGTGCTCGCGCACGCCCGGGCGTTGCTGACCAGCTCACCCGAGGGCGCCACCGCTTACATCGACGCCGACCTGCGCGACCCGGAGCGCATCCTGCGCCATCCGGACCTGCTGCGCACCATCGACCCGTCCCGGCCGGTGGCCCTGATGCTGGTCGCGATCCTGCACTTCGTGGGCGACGACGACGACCCTTACGCCGTGGTCACGCGGCTGCTCGACGCGCTGCCGCCGGGCAGCTTCCTGGCGGCCTCGCACGCCACCCACGACTACCTGCCGCCGCAGGTGGCGCAGGAGGCGAAGGAGGCGGCCCGGGGCGACGGGCCGCACGGCCTGATCAACCTGCGCACCCGGGCCGAGTTCACCCGCTTCTTCGCGGGGCTGGAGCTGGTCGAGCCCGGCATCACCTCCGTCGCCGAGTGGCGTGCCGAGGACGCCCCGCAGCCGCGTCCGACGGCGGCCGAGGTCAGCATGTACGCAGGGGTGGCCCGCAAGCCCTGACCCGCGCCCGCGTCCGGGACGACGGGCGCTGGCGGCGTCGTGCGTGCGCCTCGTCGATCAGCTCGCCCGGCCGACGGGCACCGCGCTGGTGGCCACCCCCGCCGGCAGGGCAGACTGGAGGGCTATGTCGCCGTTCTCGCCCGCCCTGCGGTTGCACGACCGCTACGTCCTGCGCGAGCGCATCGGCCTCGGCGGGATGTCCGAGGTGTGGCGCGCCGACGACGAGGTGCTGCACCGCCCCGTCGCGGTCAAGGCCCTCACCCGTCAGTTCGCCACCGACCCGCAGCTGCGGGCCACCATCCAGCGCGAGGCCCGCGCCGCCGCGCGGCTCACCCACCCGCACGTCACCCAGGTGTACGACTACGGCGAGGCGACCCTCGACGGCGGCATGGTCGTGCCGTACCTGGTTATGGAGCTGGTGCAGGGGCACAACCTCGCCGACCGGCTCGCCTCCGGCCCGCTGCCCTGGCCGGAGGCGGTGCGGATGGCCGCCCAGGTCGCCGGCGCGCTCGCCGCCGCCCACCGCATCGGCGTCGTGCACCGCGACGTCAAGCCCGGCAACGTCATGCTCACCGAGACCGGCGCCAAGGTGCTCGACTTCGGCATCGCCGCGCTCGCCGGTCCGCACCATCCGCGCGCCGGTCAGACCGGAGAGCTGCTGATGGGCACCCCCGCCTACTTCGCCCCGGAGCGGATGCGGCCCGGTCCGCCGAACCCGGCCAGCGACGTCTACGCCCTGGGGGCGCTGCTCTACCGGACCCTCACCGGCCGGGCCCCGCTGCCCGTGCAGACCTGGGAGGACGCGCTGGAGGTGCACGCCGGGCACCGGCCGGTGCCGCCCCCGCAGGCACCGGGTCTGCCGGCCGACGTCGCCGAGCTGACCCTGGCCTGCCTCGCCACCGACCCGGCACGCCGGCCGGGCGCCGCTGAGCTTTCCGCCCGTCTCGGCGCGTCGACGTCGGCCAACCCGCCGGCGGCCGTCCTGCCGACCCTGCCCGGGAGCCCCGCGCACCCGCCGACCCTGATCGACCGCGCGCTGCCAGGCCCCGACCGCGCGCTGCCCGGGCCGGCGTCCGGGCGCGCGGGGGTGCCGTACCCCGCCCCGGCCGGCGGGCACCGACCCGTGGCCGCCCGTACCGGCCGGGGCGTCCCGGCCACCGACGCGCGGGCGACGCGGGACAGGCCCGTCACCGCGCTGGTCGCCGTCGGCGTGGCGCTGCTCGTCGGCCTCGTCGGGGCGCTCGTGCTCACCGACGGGGCGAGCCCACCACCGGCGGCGGCCCCCACCACCGGCACGCCGGGCGGCGAGCCGACGTCGGCCAGACCGACGCGACCGCCGGCCACGACCGCCGCCCCGCCGCCGGTGACCGCGCGGCCCGAACCGGTCGGCCTGCCGCAGTTCATCGCGGAGTTCGCCGCGGTGCTCGCCTGGGCGCAGGCGCGCGGCGAGATCGACCGCAAGACGGTCGAGGGGCTGCGGGACAAGCTCGCCGACCTGGGCCGGGGCAAGGAGAAGGACCGGGCCAAGCGGGTCGAACAACTGCGGGAGCGCCTCGCGGAGGCCGCCGAGGAGGGGCAGATCCCGCCGGACACGGCGGCGCGACTCGACGCCCTGCTCGACCGGGTCGACACGGGGCTGCGGAACGACGACGAGGACGACGACTGAGCCGGCTCAGCCGACCTCGACCGTCGAGCCCTGCACCACCCGACCGCTTCGGACCACCTGCGCGTACGCCCCCACGCACGGCTGTGGGCCCAGCTGCGGCAGCGGCGCCACCCGGTTGAGCCGGGCCGGTACGCGCAGCGCCGCGCCCTGCCGGGGGAGCGGCCCGTGCGCCAGGGTCGGCACCGCGCACCGTGGGGTCGGGGCGAGCACCCGCAGCACCAGCTCCGGGCCGATCCGCAGCTCGCGGCCGACCCAGTCGTTCTCGGCGAAGCCGTCCACGTCGACGTCGAGCACGAGGTTGGGCCGGTAGCGGACCGCCTCGACGGTGCCGGCCGGAAGCTCGGCGGCCACCCGGGCCAGCGTGGCCGTGGTGACCAGGTGCACCGGGGCGAAGTCGAAGAAGGTGCCCGGCGCCGCCGCCCCGAGCGGACTGGCGTCGACCGGGACCTCGGCGGTGAGGCCGGCGGCCAGCACCGCGTCCGGGTCGGCCCGGTCCAGCACCGCCCCGGTAGGGGGCCGGTCGATCAGCGTGACCGGGGCGTCGAGCACCCGCGACAGCACGTCGTCGACGTCGGGGTCGACGCTGGACACGGCCCGCCCGTCGGCCAGCGTGATGCGTACGGGCCCGGGTGCGGCGCCGGTCGCGTGGAGCGCGAGCAGGCCACGCCAGAGCCGGGGGTGTTTCGCGCTGGCCACCCGCCCGGTGCCCCGGTGCCGCAGGGCCAGCCGCCGGTCGCCCGCCACGCCCGCCGGGCCGACGTCGCCGGCGGGCAGCCGCTCGCCCAGCATCGACTTCACCGGATAGCGCCACAGCTGCGCCAGCCGGCCGGTCACCGCGCCGCCGTCCCGGCGGCGGGCAGCGCGCCGACCGGGGCCGCGCCGGTGCTCGTGGTGCGCGTCGTCACGGGGTCACCCTAGTGCGGTTGCCGCCACCGGATCGCCCCGGCGCGGCGTGACGGTCCCCGACCGGATCCGACCCCTGGGCCGGTCCGGGGCGGGGCGGGCACCGCGGCCGGGGGCGTCGCCCGGCGCTACCGGGCCAGCAGGGCGCGCAGGGCGGCGACGACCTCGGTGGGCGCCTCCTCGGCCATGAAGTGCCCGCAGGTGACCGTCCGGTGCTCCAGGTCGGGTGCCCAGGCCCGCCACAGCGCGGCCGCGTCGTAGCCGAGGGCGGCACCCCAGTCCTGTTGCAGCACGCTCACCGGCATCCGCAGCGTCGCGCCGGCGGCCCGGTCGGCGCGGTCGTGCGCGACGTCGATCCCGGCGGACGCCCGGTAGTCGGCGACGATGGAGGGCACCGCCTCCCGGGACGCCCGCAGGTACGCCGCCCGCACCTGGGCGGGGATGGCGTCCGGGTCGCGGGTCCAGGCGTCGAGGAAGTGGCCGAAGAAGGCGTCCGGGCTCGCCCCGATCAGCCGCTCGGGCATACCCGGGGGCTGGGCCATCAGGTAGAGGTGGAAGCCGACGGCGGCGGAGACACCGCGCATGACGTCCCACATGTCGAGGGTGGGCAGCACGTCCAGCGCGGCCAGGTGGGTGACCGTCCCGGGGTGGTCCAGGCCGGCGCGGACGGCGACCAGGGCGCCGCGGTCGTGCCCGGCGAGGGCGAACCGCTCGTGGCCCAGCGCCCGGGCGAGCGCGACCACGTCCGCGGCCATGGTCCGCTTCGAGTACGCGGTCCCGTCCGTGTCGGCCGGCTTGTCGCTGTCGCCGTAGCCGCGCAGGTCGGGGCAGATCACGGTGTGGTCGGCGGCGAGATCGGCGGCGACGTGCCGCCACATGAGGTGGGTCTGCGGGAAGCCGTGCAGCAGCACGACCGCGCTGCCGGAACCGGCGACGGCCGCGCTGAGCGTCACGCCGTCGGCGACGGTGACGCGTCGGTGCTCGAATCCGCTGATCGTCGGGTGCATGGTGGGCCTTCCTGTGGTGCCGCCCTCGCGGCGGGTGCGGTGCTCCGGGGACCACGTCGTCCGGCACCGAGCGTGCCCGGGGATGATCAGCGACCGGTCAGCAACGGATGAGTGCCGCGCGGTGCCGGCCCCGGGCACCCGGCCGGCGGGGCCTGCCTAGATTGGTGCCATGACCAGGCAACCGGCGGCGGACGCGGTGGCCTTCGGCGTGCTGGGACCGGTGCGCGCGGTACGCGACGCCGGACCCGTCGCGCTGAAGGGCCCCCGCCACCGCGCCGTGCTGGCCCGCCTGCTCGTCGCCCGGGGCCGGGTCGTACCGGTCGAGCGGCTCGTCGGGGACCTGTGGGAGACGCCCTCGGACGGTGCGGTGGGGGCGATCCGTACGTTCGTCGCCGACCTGCGCCGCGCCCTGGAACCGGGCCGGGCGGCCCGGCAACCCGCCCGCCTGCTGGTGACCGCCCCGCCCGGCTACGCGCTGCGCGCGGCCCCGGACACCGTGGACGCCTGGCGGTTCGAGGCGGCGGCCGGGGAGGCCGGCGAGCTGCTGACGGCCGGCGACGCCGTACCCGCGCTGCGTCGCCTCGACGAGGCACTCGGCCTGTGGCGCGGTCCGGCGTACGCGGAGTTCGCGGACCAGCTCTGGGCCCGCGCGGAGATCGACCGGCTCGACGAATTGCGGATGCTGGTCCTCGAGCGGCGGGCGGAGGCGCTGCTGGCGCTCGACCGGGCCGCCGAGGCCGCCGCCGGACTGCGGGCCCACACGGCCAGCCACCCGCTGCGGGAGGACGCCTGGCGGCTGCTGGCCACCGCCCTGTACCGGTCGGGCCGTCAGGGCGAGGCGCTTGCCGTGCTGCGGCAGACGCGCGACACCCTGGTCACGGAGCTCGGCGTGGACCCGGGCCCGCGGCTGCGCCGACTGGAGGCGGACATCCTCGCCCAGGCGCCGGAACTGATCCCGCCCTTCGTGACCACGCCCGTGACGGGCGGCGGGGTGACCACGCCCGGGACGGCTGCCGGGGCGGCGCCGCCCGGGACGGCTGCCGGGGCGGCGCCGCCCGGGACGGCTGCCGGGGCGGCGCCGCCCGCGCCGGCCGGCGCGGCGGTCCCGCCTGGCGAGCGCCCGTTCGTCGGGCGGAACGGGGAGTTGACCGCCCTGCGGCAGGCCGCCGCCCACGTCGCCGGGCACCGCAGCCCCGCGCTCGCCCTCGTCTCGGGCGAGCCGGGCGCGGGCAAGACGGCGCTCGCCGACGCCCTCGCCCGGGACCTGGCCGCTGCCGGTTGGACGACCGCGTGGGGCCGCAGCCCGGAGTACGAGGGCGCCCCGGTCGCCTGGCCCTGGGCCCGGATCACCGCCGCGCTCACCGCGTCCGCCCCGGGCGCCGCACAGCCGGGGCCCGCCGCGGCGGGCCCATGGGCGGACGCGGCGGGCCGGGCGGCGGGCCCATGGGCGGACGCGGCGGGCCGGGAGGCGGACCCGGAGGTGGACGCGGCGGGCCGGGAGGTGAACGAAACGGGCCCGGAGACGGATGGGGTGGACCCGGCGGTGGCCCGGTTCCGGCTCCGTCGCGCCGCCGCCTCGCTGGTCTCGGCGGCCGCCGGGCGGGGACCGGTGCTGCTCGTCGTCGACGACCTGCACCGCGCCGACGCCGACACCCTGGACCTGCTGACCGCCCTGGTCGGCGAGCCGGAGCCGGTGACCGGACCGGTGCTGATCGTCGGCACGTACCGCACCGCCGAGATCACCCCCGAGTTGACCGCCGCGCTGGCCCGCTTCGCCCGCGTCGAACCGGTCCGGGTGCACCTGGGCGGCCTGGCCGAGCCCGCGACCGGGGACCTGGCCCGGGCGGTCGCCCGGCAGGAGCTGGACCCGTCCGTGGTGCGCCTGATCCACCGCCGCAGCGGCGGGAACCCGTTCTTCGTCCGGGAGTTGGCGCGGCTGCTCGCCACCGGGGGCGGCGCGGCCCTGCACGAGGTGCCGACGGGCGTACGCGACGTCATCCGCCACCGGCTGACCCGGCTGCCGGACGAGGCCCGTACGCTGCTACGGCAGGCCGCCGTGCTCGGTCGGGACGTCGACCCGGACCTGCTGGCCGCCCTCGCCGGCGACAGCCCGTCGGTCCTCGACGGTCTCGACCTCGCCCTGGCCGCCGGATTCCTCACCGGGCACGGCGCCGACGGGCGGCTGCGGTTCACCCACATCCTGGTGCGCGACACCCTCTACGGCGACCTGTCGGCGCCGCGCCGGGCCCGCTGGCACGCCGCCGCCGGCGAGGCGATCGAGCGGCTGGACCCGCACGACGTCACCGCCCTCGCCCACCACTTCGCCCTCGCGGCGAC
The DNA here is from genome assembly GCF_900091445.1 of Micromonospora echinofusca. Lineage (NCBI taxonomy): Bacteria > Bacillati > Actinomycetota > Actinomycetes > Micromonosporales > Micromonosporaceae > Micromonospora > Micromonospora echinofusca. Next base: position 3,559,616 of record NZ_LT607733.1, on the reverse strand, counting down.
CCGCGTCACCGCGCCCCGCGCCGCACGCTACGCCCGGGCGGCTGCCGAGCGCGCCGAACGGCGCTTCCAGCCGCACGAGGCGGCCCGGCTGTGGCGTCAGGCGCTGTCCGCCCACGACCGGGCGGGCGACGGCGACGTACGGGGGCGGCTGGACGCGGTCATGGGGCTGGGCCGGGCGCTCGCCGTCACCGGCCACCTCGACGAGGCGCGGCGACTGCGCTCCACGGCGCTCGCCACCGCCGTCGAACTCGACGACGCCACCCTGACCGGCGATGTCCTCGCCGCCTTCGACGTCCCGGCCGTCTGGACCCGCAACGACGACGAACACCTCTCCCGCGAGGTCGCCCGGGCCGCCGAGCGGGCGCTGGCCGCGCTCGGCGACGGCGATCCGCAACGCCGCAGCCGGCTGCTGAGCACCCTCGCCCTCGAACTGCGCGGCACCACCACCGACCGGGGTCACCGGGCCGCGTGCGAGGCGGAGGCGGTCGCCCGGCGGCTGTCGCATCCGGCGCTGCTCGCCCACGCGCTCAACGCCCGTTTCCTGCACACGTTCGGCCGGGCCGGCCTCGCCGGCGAGCGCGCCCGCATCGGCACCGAACTGGTCGAGCTGGCCGGTCGGCACGGGCTGGTGAGCTTCGAGGTACTCGGCCACCTCGTCCTGCTCCAGGCGCGCTGCGCGCTGGCCGACCTCGGGGCCGCGGACGCGCACGCCCGCGCCGCCGAACGCCTCGCGCAGCGCTACGACCTGCCGCTGGTCGGCGTCTTCACCAGCTGGTACGCCGCCCTGCGACTGGCGATCGCCGGGCAGCCGGACGAGGCGGAGGCCGCCTACCGGGCGGCGCAGGCCCGGCTCACCGGCAGCGGGATGCCCGGCATGGAGCAGGGGCTGCTCGCGTTGGCGCTGCTGTGTCTGCGGCCGACCGCGCCGCAGCCGGAGGGCACCGCCGGGGGCGCGGCTGACTTCGGGCCGTACGAACCCTGGGCGCGCCCCCTGGTCCTGCTCGCCGCCGGTCGGCGCGGCGAGGCCGCCGCCGCGCTGCGCGCCGTCCCGGACTCGCCGCACGACCTGCTGCGCGAGGCCCGGCTCTGCCTCGCCGCCCGCGCCGCCCTCGCCCTCGACGACCACGCCACGATGCGGCAGGCGTACGCCGCGCTCGTCCCGGCCGCCGACGAGCTGGCCGGCGCCGGCAGCGGCGTGCTGACCCTCGGCCCGGTGGCCCGGCACCTCGCGGATCTCGCCGCCGCGTTGGGGCGCGCCGACGAGGCCGCCGCGCACCGCCGGACCGCCCGTGCGGTCGCCGCGCGGGCCGCCCGCTAGGCGCCTCCCGGCCTCCCGCACCCCGCCGTCACGGGCCCCGCCGCCCGGGAGGGCCGGCCCCGTGGCGGACTCTCAGGAACGGTTCGTAGCGTGGGGGCCATGATTCGTACCGCGCACGCCCTGCTCGCCTCCGGCACCGACACCGCGGAGGCCGCGCCACCCGAGGACGGACTGATCGGCTTCGTCATCGGTCTGGTCGAGCGGCTCGGCGGTCCCGGCGCGGGTCTGGCCGTGGCCTTGGAGAACCTCTTCCCGCCGATCCCCAGCGAGGTGATCCTCCCGCTGGCCGGATTCGTCGCGGGTCAGGGCCGGATGAGCGTGGTCAGCGCGATCTTCTGGACCACCCTCGGCTCGCTGCTCGGGGCCCTGGCCCTCTACTGGATCGGCGCCGTGCTCGGCCGGGAACGGGTCCGGGCGATCGCGCAGCGGCTGCCGCTGGTCAAGCTCAGCGACGTGGACCGCACCGAGGAGTGGTTCCTGCGGCACGGGGTGAAGGCCGTCTTCTTCGGCCGGATGATTCCGATCTTCCGTAGCCTGATCTCCATCCCGGCCGGCGTGGAGCGGATGCCGGTGTGGACGTTCGCGGTCTACACGACGCTCGGCAGTCTGATCTGGAACACGACCTTCGTGATGGCCGGCTATCTGCTCGGCGACAACTGGCACCTGGTCGAGGGCTACGCCGGCGTGCTGCAGAAGGTGGTCATCGTGGCCTGCGTGGCGGCCGCCGGCTGGTTCGTGGTCTCCCGGATCGTCCGGGCACGGCGCGGCGCCGCGCCCGTCGACCCCGCAGCGCCCGTCGACCTTGCTCCGCCCGTCGATCTTGCCCCGCCCGTCGAGCCCGCTCCGCTGCCGTACGCGCCGGACCCGACGGGGCGGGGCACGATCTACCGCAGCGTCTACTCCGACGCGCAGGCCCCGGACCGCGACCTGTCCCGCTGAGCCTCAGGCGCATGCCGGACCGGGCCACGCCCGGCGTGCTGGCTGGGTGTCCGGGCCGTGCCTGGGGTCCGTGAGATCTTGGTACGAAAGTGCCCCTCCAGGGGCGCGGAACTACCAAGATCTCGGCCGGTCACGATCACGGCCATCTGCGTCGCGTGTCCGGTTGTGGCGTAGGCGTGCGGGGAGTGCGGCTGGGCTGTGCTCGTCTGGTCCGGGGTGGGCGGGGTGTCCGGTTCGGGGGTGTGGTCGGGGGCATCGTGGGGGCGGAATCGTGGCGGGGGTGGGGTCGTTACACCATGCGTACGACCGAGCAGGGCGCGCCGCCCCGCCGGGCCCCGGGCCGCTGGGGGAATGGTGGTGGGCCGCTCGTGGTTACACATGGTCGCGGTTGACGTGAGGGCGTCCCCCCGCCTCGCGGAACAGCCTCCGGTCCTTGCGGCCTGCACGGCCCGGTAGTCGGCCGGCGTGGCCGATCTGATCTTTCCTCCGGTTGCTTTCGTGGTCGCCGGAGGTGGCAGCAGTTTCCCCTGAGTTCATGGGCGCCGGACGGTGCTTGCACCCGCGTGAGCCGATCCCCCTCGGCGTTGTGGGTGCCGACCCCCGAATGGAGCATCTGTGATGAACACGATTCTGCGTAAGAGCGTTCTTGGTGTTGCGGGTCTGGCGTTTGCCGGTGGCGTGTTCGCTGGTCCGGCTGCCGCGCATGCCGCCCCGTCGGTGGAGCCGGTGCCGGTGGCGGTGGCGGTGCAGGCCGACAAGCCGGCCGTGGACAAGGGCAAGCTGGTCCCGCACGGTGTGCAGGGTGCGCAGTCGCGCATCGACCTGTCCGACGAGCAGGTCGGCAACGTGAAGGCGATCATCGCGGCGACGAAGAAGGCCGGCATGGACGAGCGGGCCGCGGTGGTGTCGATCGCGACGGCGTTGCAGGAGTCGAAGTTGGAGAACCTGGGTCACCTGGGTGACCGCAACGACCATGATTCGCAGGGCCTGTTCCAGCAGCGTCCGTCCAGTGGTTGGGGCACGGTGGAGCAGATCACCGACCCCGAGTACTCGACCACGGCGTTCCTGAAGGGTCTGAAGCAGGTCGACGGGTGGCAGGACATGCCGCTGACCGAGGCGGCGCAGACGGTGCAGGTGTCGGCGTACCCGGACCACTACGCCCAGTGGGAGCAGATGGCCGCCGACCTGGTCGCCGAGCACTGGAACAGCTGACCCGAGCAGTCTGAACGTCCGCGTCTGGCCGGTACCCCACCCGGGTGCCGGCCAGACGCATGCAGAAGCCGGGAGCCGGCAGTAGCCGGGAGCCCCGCAGATGCCGGGTGCCCGCAGGTGCCGGGCGCCCCGTCGGTGGTGGGCGAGCGGCGGCTCGGTGTCGTGGCCGGGCGTACAGTCGGGCGGTGGAGCGCACCGAGAAGATGCCGGCGGAGACCCGACCACCTGGTGTGGCCACGGCCGATCCCGGCAGCGTCCTGCTGCCGGGGCACGACGTGCCGCTGGGCCGCTACACCACCGTTCGCCGGCTGCTCCCGCAGCGGCAGCGGCGGATGGTCGGGGCCTGGTGCTTCGTGGACCACTTCGGCCCGGACGACGTGGCCGAGCGGCCCGGCATGGAGGTGCCGCCGCACCCGCACACCGGCCTGCAGACCGTGACCTGGCTGCTCGACGGGGAGATCCTGCACCGCGACAGCCTGGGCAACGTCCAGCCCATCCGCCCCGGCCAGCTCAACGTGATGACCTCGGGGCACGGCATCGCCCACTCGGAGCGGTCGCCCGAGCGGCATCCGCCGCTGATGCACGGCGTACAGCTCTGGGTGGCGCTGCCGGACCCGGCCCGCGCCGGTGCCGCCGACTTCGCCCACCACGCCGACCTGCCGCGCTGGCGCGACGGCGAGCTGGACGTGACCCTGCTGGTCGGTGAGCTGGCGGGCGAGCGGTCCCCGGCGCGGACGTACACCCCGCTGCTCGGCGCCCAGCTGGAGCTGCGCGGGCCCGCGCCGGCCACGTTGCCGCTGCGCCCCGACTTCGAGTACGGGCTGCTGGCCATGTCCGGCGCCGCCGAGGTCGACGGGGTGCGCTTCGCGCCCGGGGCGCTGCTCTACCTCGGCACCGGCCGGGAGCGCCGCACCGTGCGGGGCGAGCCGGGGAGCCGCCTGCTGCTGCTCGGCGGGGCCCCGTTCGAGGAACCGCTGGTGATGTGGTGGAACTTCGTGGGCCGTTCGCACGAGGAGGTGGCAGCCGCCCGGGAGGACTGGATGGCAGGGCGGCGCTTCGGCGTCGTCGCCGACGATCCCGCCCCGCCGTTGCCCGCCCCGGCGTTGCCCACCACCCGCCTCAAGGCGCGCGACCGCAGCGGTGGCCTGCACGGCTGAGCCGGGCAGGCGTGGCCCGGCGCGGCGCGGGTAGTCGCCGGCATGCCGACCACAGCCACCTCCCACGTCGAGGACAGGAAACGTCTGGTGCGCCGGCTCGCCGGCAGCGGGCGCGGCTTCGCCGAGCAGTACGGCTTCCGGGTGATCAACAACCCGTCGAGCCTGTTCCAGGTGCTCTGCCTCGCCGTGCTGCTGGCCCGCCGGGGCGACTTCCGGCGCGCCGTGGACAGCGCGCACGCCCTGCCCGCCGCGGGCTGGGACAGCGCCGCCCGGCTGGCCCGTTCCCTGCACGCCGACCGGGTACGCGTGCTGCTTGACAGCGGCCAACGCGGTGACGTCGACGCGCTCGCCGACACCCTGGGCGATCTGGCCCGGGCCGTCGTGGAGCGCTACCGGGGCGACCTGCGCCGGCTGCGCGCGGTGGCCCACCACGACCCGGCCCGGGAGCGGGAACTGCTCACCGAGTTGCCCGGGGTCGACGCCACGGTGGTCGACCTCTTCCTGCGCGAGGCCCAGGCGCTGTGGCGGGAGGTCGCGCCGGTGGCCGACCGCAGGGCGCTGGTCGCGGCCCGCCGGCTGGGGCTGGGCCGCTCCGCCGACGACCTGGCGAGCCTCGCCGGCAGCGGCGAGTCCGAGCGCCTGGCCTGGCTGGTGGGGGCGCTGGCCCGGGTCGACCTGGAGAAGCGGTACGCGGAGTTGGCCGCCTGACCTGCGGGTGGGCTGGCCCACACTTGCCCCGTAATCAGCCGAACGGATGATGTTTCATCGTATGATGGTCGCGGCACTGATGCCCGCCCGGTTCGGGCGTACATCGACCGCCTGGTGGTCGCGGCCTGGTTCGGGCCCGACCGGCCACCGGACAGGTTCTGTGTGGCGCCCCGGTCGCGGTTCGCGACGGGGGCGCCCGCCTGTCCGGCACCCCGCGTCCCGCTGGCTGCCGACCGCGCCGCCGGGGCACCGTCTCACCTCGCGAGGCCGGCCAGCAGGTTCACCGTGACCGCGATGATGAACGCCCCGAACAGGTACGACACCATCGAGTGTCGCAGCGCCGTGCGGCGCATCTCGTTGCTGGTCAGCGCCGTGTCGGAGACCTGGAAGGTCGCGCCGACGGTGAACGCCAGGTAGGCGAAGTCCGAGTAGCGGGGCGGCTCGACCTGGTTGAAGTCGATCCCGCCGTCCGGGCCCGTGTAGTAGATCCGCGCGTACCGGGCGGCGAAGACGGTGTGCACCACCAGCCAGGACAGCAGCACGCTCAGCACGGCCATCCCGCCGTAGACGTTGCGGGCGGGCGTGGCGTGCGCCCCGTGCGCGCGGGTCACCACGACGCCGACGGCCAGCAGGCTGGCCAGGCAGGCGGCGAGCAGCAGCGCGTCACGCGCCGCCCGGTTCGGGTCCTCGTACACGGCCACCTGGGCCGTGCGCCGCGCGTCCATCGGCCACAGCTTGTGCCAGACCAGCACCAGCCAGCTCAGCGAAGCGGCGTCCCAGCCGGCCAGCGGCGCCAGAGCCGGCGTGGCGGCCAGCGCGGCGAGCCCGCCGACCACCAGGCCGACCACGCCCATCACGGTGAGCTGGACCGCGGCCGGGGTGTGCCCGACCGGTCGACGCGCCGTCATCCGGCACCGGCGAGGTACGGCTCGGCGCGGACCGGCCGCGTCGGCTCCCGTACGCGCCGCGGCGCTGACCAGCCGCGCCCGCGCCCGGGCCCGGGCGCGCTCGACCGCGTCGGGGGCGCGCTCGCCGCGGGCGACCGCCCTGACGAGCCGCTGGCCCGCGACAGCAAGGCTCAGATGCCGCGCAGGTGCTGCGACACGCGCTGGTGCCGCTTGTCCCGGGCCTGCGCCGCCCGTTGGGCGGGGCCGACCTCGGGGGCCGCCTCGATGCCTGCCGAGCGGGCCACCTCGTTGCCGTTGGCGTAGTCGACCGGCGGCAGGGCCCGCAACGCGCGCAGCACGTCCGGCGGGGCGCCCTCCCGTTCGGCCTCGCGTACCACGTCGTCCTTCCCGGCCGGGTAGTCCAGGCTCGACAGGTACTGCAGCACGTCGGCGTAACTCGCCATGGTGTCGGCTCCTCCGGGGCATCGTTCGGGTCACGACCGGCGGCGGTTACCCGCCCGGGCGACCGTCACGCGCCGCCCGGCGCGGAAATCACCGCCGTTTCCCCGCCCCGCCGGGGGGTACGCGCAGGACCCGACCAGCCCGAAGGAGCCCGGATGAACTACGACACCTTCGTCGACCAGGTCGCCCAGCGCACCCGTACCTCCTCGGAGCAGGCGGTGGCGCTGACCCGGGCGACGCTGGAGACCCTCGCCGAGCGGCTGACCGGCGGGGAGGTGCTGGACCTGGCCGCCCAGTTGCCCAAGCCGCTGCAGCTCGTGTTGAAGCCGAGCCCACGCACCGAGTCGGCGGAGCGGTTCGGCGCGGCCGAGTTCGTCGCCCGCGTCGCCGTGCGGGCCGACGTGACCGAGCCCGCCGCCCGCGACGCCGCCCGGGCGGTCTTCGTGACCCTGCGCGAGGCGATCAGCGGCGGCGAGTTCGACGACGTGGTGGTCCAGCTCCCACGCGACTTCCGGGACATGGTCGAGCCCGCCATGGCGCCGGGCGCCACCCTGCGCCGTTCCTGACCCGCCGGCTGCGCGTCGGCGACACCGTCGCCCACCTGACCACCGAGGAACCGCCGGCACGACGCCGACACGCTCCCGCCGACGGTCAGGCGACGGCGCCGGCGGCGCGCAGGGCGGCCACCCGCCCCGCCTCGAAGCCCGCCTCGGCCAGCACCTCGTCGGTGTGCTCGCCCGGCTGCGGCGGCGGGCGGCGCAGCGCGGTGGGGGTGCCCGAGAAGCGGGGCGCCGGGGCCGGCTGGGTGACCCCGTCCCGCTGGACGAAGGTGCCCCGCGCCGCCAGGTGCGGGTGCTCCGGTGCCTCCCGCCAGTCGAGCACCGGCGCCACGCAGGCGTCCGAGGAGCCCAGCAGCGCCGTCCACTCGTCCCTGGTCCGGGTGCGGAACAGCCGCGCCCACGACCGGCGCAGCGCCGGCCAGTTCGCCGGGTCGGTGCGGTCCAGCGCCTCGTCCGGGGGCAGCGGGAAGCCGGTACGCCGGACGAGTTCGTCGTAGAAGCGCGGCTCCAGGGCGCCGACGGCCAGGTGGCGGCCGTCGGCGCACTCGTACGTGTCGTAGAACGGGGCGCCGCCGTCGAGCAGGTTCACGCCGCGCTCGTCCCGCCACATGCCGAGCTGGCGCAGCGCGTGGATCTGGGTGCTGAGCACCGCCACGCCGTCGACGATGGCCGCGTCGACCACCTGTCCCCGCGCGCCGCCGCGCACCGCGTACAGGGCGGAGACCAGGCCGAGGGCGAGCATCATCCCGCCCCCGCCGAAGTCGCCGAGCAGGTTCATCGGCGGCACCGGGCGCTCGCCGGCCCGCCCGATGCCGTGCAGCGCGCCCGTCAGCGCGACGTAGCCGATGTCGTGCCCCGCGTGCGGTGCGGCCGGGCCGTCCTGACCCCAGCCGGTCATCCGGCCGTAGACCAGCCGGGGGTTCACCGCGAGGCAGTCCGCCGGGCCGACGCCGAGCCGCTCGGTGACCCCCGGACGGAACCCCTCGATCAGCGCGTCGGCGCTGGCGACCAGGGCCAGCACCACCTCCCGGCCGCCGGGGGACTTCAGGTCCACCCCGACCGAGCGGCGTCCCCGGTTGAGCAGGTCCGGGTGCGCGGTGCCGAACGCCGCCGGGTCCACGTCCGTGGACCGGTCCACCCGGACCACGTCCGCGCCCAGGTCGGCCAGCATCATCGCGGCGAACGGACCGGGCCCGATGCCGGCCAGCTCGATCACCCGCACGCCGGCCAGCGGGCCGGCCGGGAGGTCCTCGGTCATCGGCACACCATAGGCGAGGCGCGTTTGCCCCGTAAGGGGTCGGGAACCCGCCCGTCGAGACGTGGGAGGTGGCGTGGTCGACGACCGGATCAGGGTGGCCATGCTGCACGGTCCCGGTCGCCCCGACGCCGACGGCGTCAGCGACTACGTGACGCACCTGGTCGAGGCGCTCGACGGCGTCGGCGTCGAGGTGACCCCGGTGCCGGTGCGCCCCGACGGCGACCGGGGACGCTGGCGGGCCGCCACCGGCCGGGCCGCCCGCCGGGTGCGAGAGCTGACCCCCGACGTGGTGCACGTGCAGTTCGCCCCGTCGGCGTACCGGTTCTCGGGGCAGCCCGGGCTGCTGCCGTGGCGGCTGCCCCGGCGGGTGCCGCTGGTCACCACCCTGCACGAGTACGGCTGGTGGGCCTGCCCCGGCTGGCTGCCGGGACGGCTCTGGTCGGCGGTGGAGCGGATCCGCTGCTGGGATCGGGAGTCCGGCCGGCTGGTGCCGGCCAGCGCGGCCGTGATCGTCACGAACCCCGGCCACCGGGCCGTGGTGCGCGCCCGTACCGGCCGGGCGGCCATCCACATCCCGATCGCCCCGAACGTCGTCGACCACGTGGGGGCGGCGACGGCGGGGTCCCGCATGCGGGTGGAGCTGGGCCTGTCCGAGGGCGCGCCGCTGCTGGCCTTCTTCGGCTTCGTGCACCCCGTGAAGGGGTTGCGGTACCTCATCGAGGCCCTGCCCGAGCTGCGGCGCGACCACCCCGACCTGCGGCTGCTGGTGGTCGGCGGGTTCACCTCGCAGGCGCTGCCCGAGCGGGAGGCGCAGGCGTTCCGCGCCGAGTTGACCGGGCTGGCCGACCGCTGCGGGGTGGCCGACGCGGTGACGTTCACCGGGCACCTGCCCGCCGAGCGGGTCTCCGCCGCGCTGCACGCCGCCGACGTCGCGGTGCTGCCGTTCACCACGGGGGTGAGCACGAAGAGCGGCGCACTGCTCGCCGCGCTCGCGCACGGCGTACCGACCGCGGTGACGGGGTCCGACGCCGGCGACGACGGGCCGCACCGCAGCGGGGCGGTCGCGGTGATCGGGGCCCGCCGGGACAGCGCCGCGATCGTACGTACCGTCGGCAGGCTGCTCGCCGACCCGGTGCTGCGCCGCCGGCTCGCCGAGCGCGGGCGGGCCTTCGCCGCCGCGTACTCCTGGCCGAGGGTGGCCGCCGCGCACCGCGACCTCTACGCCCGGGCCCTGGGCCGCGCGGATGCCTGAGCGGTACGCGGACATCCTGGTGGTCGACCTGCTCGGCGGGATCGGCGACCTGCTGATGCTGCTGCCGGCGGTGCACGGGCTGGCCCGCCGCAACCCGGGCGCGCGGCTGCGGCTGCTCACCCACGACCCCGGGGCGGACCTGGTGCGCACCGACCCGGCGGTCGCCGAGGTGCGCACACCCCTGCACGGCCGGGCCGGCGCCGAGCGGGAGGCGGTCGTCGCGGCCCTCGCGGCCACCCGACCCGACCTCGCGGTCAGCACCACCCGCTACGACGGCATCCCCGACCTGCTGGAGGCCGGCGCCGGGCGGGCCGTGACGAACCTGTGGCGCGACCCGCCGCCGCAGCAGCCGGTCGGCGACCGCTACCTGGAGGTCCTCCGCGCCGAGGGGCTGCTCGGCGCGGCCGACCGGAGCGCGCGGCCCCGGGTGTACCTGGACGGTGCGGCCCGGCGGGCGGGGGAGCGCGCCGTGGCCCGGCTGGTGGGGGAGCCGCTGGCGCCGCCGGTGGTGCTCGTCACCGATGCCGGAATGGCGGTCAAGCGCTGGCCGCGGGGGCACTGGCGAGGGCTGGCCCGCGCCCTGACCCGGGGCGGGCACCCGGTGCTCACCGTCGGCCCGGTCGATCCCGCCGCGCCGCTCGGGGTGCCGCTTCCCCGGGCCGACCTGCCGACCCTCGCCGGGCAGTTCGCCGCGGTGGGGCGGCGCGGCGGGGTGGTGGTCGGGCCGGACACCGGGCCGGTGCGCCTGGCCGCCGCGGCCGGCGCCGCGACGGTGGCGCTGTTCGGCCCCACCGACGCCCGGCGGTACGGCATGGGCGGCACCGACCTGCAGGGCCTGCCCGGGTGTGCGTACCGGCGTCCCACCGCCATCACCGAGCAGCCCTGCTGGTGGGAGGCGCGCTGCCCGCTCGACGCGGCCGGCCCCGCGTGCATGGCCGACCTCGACGTGGCGGCCGTGCTCGCCGCCGTAACCGCCCGCTGAGCTGGGACGCAGCCCGCGTCACAGGTCGCGGGTGTGATCTGGCGTGCCCCGTTTGCCGAGCCCACGGGCCTGCCCTAACCTTGTCGCGACGAGGGGAGTACTTCCCACGAGCCATCCCGGTCAGTACGGCGTGCCCGGAGCACGCCTCGGGTGGCTGCCCACGAAAAGTGGGTGAAGGAGACCTCGAACATGACAGGGTGTTCGAGGAGGCTCCATGTCCGATTCGCCGTATCTTGCCGCCACCGGTCTCCAATCGGTGGGTACCCCCACGCTGTGGGGCATCACCATCGCTGCCGTGGTCGCCCTGCTCGTGCTGGACTTCCTGGTCACCCGTAAACCGCACGAGGTGTCGATGCGGGAGGCGCTGGGCTGGTCCGCCTTCTACATCGCCCTGCCGCTGGCCTTCGGCGCCTGGATCTGGTCCCGTTTCGGCTCCAACCAGGGCGTGGAGTACCTCACCGGTTACCTGGTGGAGAAGTCCCTCTCGGTCGACAACCTCTTCGTCTTCATGCTGCTGCTGGCCGCGTTCGCGGTGCCGGCCGAGCTGGCCCAGCGGGCCCTGCTCTACGGCATCACCGGCGCGCTCCTGCTGCGCGCGGTGTTCATCGCCATCGGCGCGGCGGCCCTGCAGACCCTGGACTTCGCCTTCCTGCTCTTCGCGATCATCCTGCTGCTCACAGCGGCGAAGCTGCTGCGCGACGCCGTCACCGGGCACGAGCAGGAAGTCGACATCAGCAAGATGCGTTCGGTGCGGCTGCTGCGCAAGTTCATGCCGGTCACCGAGGACTACCACGGTCCGAGGATGGTCGTGCGGATCGCCGGCCGGCGTACGCTCACCCCGTTCGCCCTCGTCGTGACGGCGCTGCTCGCCACGGACATCGTCTTCGCCGTCGACTCGGTGCCCGCCGTCTACGGCATCACCGAGGACCCGTACCTGGTCTTCGCCACCAACGCGTTCGCCCTGCTGGGGCTGCGGGCGCTCTACTTCGTGCTGCACGCCGCGCTCAGCCGGCTGGTGCACCTCAGCTACGGCCTGGCGATCATCCTGGCGTTCATCGGCGTCAAGCTCGGCCTGCACTGGGCGCACGGCATCTGGCCGGGCGTGCCGGAGATCCCGACCCTCGCCTCCCTGGGCGTGATCATCGGCGTACTGGTGATCGTCACCCTCACCAGCCTGCGGGCCACCAGCAAGGCCGGCGGGGGCGAGAAGGAGATCGTGGTCGAGCGGCGCTGAGGCGTCACCCGTCGCGGTGCGGATCCGTCCGACCGCGCCGTGCCACCCACCCCGGGTGGTACGACTGACGGGTGGGAATCGTGTCACCGGGCTTCCAGGGCCGGCCCCGCTCAGCGGAGCCGGCCCTGCCGCCCGGGCAGTACCTGACGCAGGACTTCCCGGTGCTCTCCGCCGGCCCGACGCCGAGGGTGCCGCTGGAGACCTGGGAGTTCGTCATCTCCACCGAGTCCGGCGCCGAGTTCCGCTGGAGCTGGGACGAGCTGATGGCGCTGCCCCAGGAGACCGCGACGGTCGACATCCACTGCGTGACCCGCTGGTCGAAACGGGACACGGGCTGGCAGGGGGTCTCCCTGGACACGCTGCTGGAGGGTGTCGACACCGGCGCCCGGTACGCGCAGGCCCACTCGTACGGCGGCTACACCACCAACCTGCCGCTGGACGACCTGCGCGGCGGGCGGGCCTGGATCGCGCACCGCTACGACGGCGGCCCGCTGCCGGCCGAGCACGGCGGCCCGGCCCGGCTGCTCGTGCCGCACCTCTACTTCTGGAAGTCCGCCAAGTGGGTGCGCGGCATCCGGCTCAGCGTGCAGGACCAGCCCGGATTCTGGGAGACCGCCGGCTACCACGACTACGGGGACCCGTGGCGTGAGCAGCGGTACCAGGGCGATTGAGCGCCCCGCTGCGCTGGCGGGTGGCCCGGCTGTGCGAGCGCCGGGTCGAGACGCCGACCGCGCACACCCTGGTGCTGGAGGTGCCCGGCTGGCCGGGGCACCTGCCCGGGCAGCACGTCGACGTGCGGCTGACCGCCCCCGACGGCTACCAGGCGGCCCGGTCGTACTCGCTGGCCGGCCCGGCCGAGGCCGACCGGATCGCGCTGACCGTGCAGCGGGTGCCCGACGGCGAGGTGTCGCCGTACCTGATCGACGTCTACGCCGAGGGCGACCCGGTGGAGGTGCGCGGCCCGGTCGGCGGCTGGTTCGTCTGGCATCCGGAGGAAACCGCACCGGTGCTGCTGGTGGCCGGCGGGTCGGGTGTCGTGCCGCTGATGGCGATGGTCCGCGCCCGCCGCGCCACCGGCAGCCGGGTGCCGTTCCGGCTGATCTACTCGGTGCGCACCCCGGCCGACGTGATCTACGCCGACGAGCTGCGCCGCCGGGTCCGCGACGACCCGGGCCTGGACGTCGCCCACGTGTACACCCGCGAGGCCCCGCAGGGCTGGCGGGGCGAGCCGCACCGGATCGGGCTGGCCGACGTCGACAGCCACGGCTGGCCGCCGGAGCTGGAACCTCTCTGCTACGTCTGCGGCCCGACCGGGTTCGTGGAGACGGCGGCGGACCTGCTCGTCGGGCTGGGCCACCAGAGCCGCCGGGTGAAGACCGAACGGTTCGGCCCCACCGGCTGAGCGTCGAGGAGGAACGCCCGATGACCGACACGTCGTACCTGGACGGCAACATGCTGGACGGCCCGCTGCGGGAGCTGTTCGCCGTCGACCTGAGCACCGCCGCCGGGCGGTGCGCGCACTGCGGCATGCTCGGCCCGCTGGCCGGCCTGCGGGTCTACCCGCACGCGCCCGGCCTCGTCGCCCGCTGCCCGAACTGCGCCGAGGTGATGCTGCGGCTGGTCCGCTCGCCCGAGTACGCCTGGCTGGACCTGCGCGGGGCCACCTTCCTGCGGGTGCCGATGCCCGCCGAGCAGCCGTACCCGGGCCCGCTGTGAGGGCGGGGGAGGAGGACGTGGCACCGGCTCCCGGACCGGACGGAGGCGACGTGACGGACGAGGCCCTGCGGGCGCGGTCGGCGCGGGAGGTGTTCGAGGACCACCTGCGGCTGGCCGCCGAGCACCGGTTCGCGGAGGACCTGGCGCGCAACGTGTCGCCGTCGTGCGTGGTCCTGGAACGCCGGGGCGTGTTCCGCGGGCGCGAGGGGGTCCGCGAGCTGGCCCGGTGGCTGGAGGACGAGCTGCCCGGCGCCCGGTACGTGTACACGAACCGGATGGTCGAGGGCCGGATGGCGTTCCTGGAGTGGACGGCCCAGATCGAGGGCGTACGGGTCTGCGACGGGGCGGACTCGTTCCTCATCGAGCAGGGCTGGATCGTCGCCCAGACCATCCACTACACGCTGGAGCCGGTCGACGGCGAGGCGGACCCGCCCGCGCGACCGTGAGTGCCGGGTCGCGCCCGCGACGCGCTGGACAACGGCGGCGACCGCCGCGACAGTGGTTCGCCGTGAGATATCTGCGTACGGCGGGGCCGGTCGGCATCCGCCCGCCCCGTCCGGTCGACGAGGCAGAGTTCGTCGCGGCGGCCCGGCGCAGCCGCGACCTGCACCACCCCTGGCTGGCCGCGCCCGACGACCCGGCGCGGTACGCCGCGTACCTGCGCAAGATCCGCCGCCGGGACCATGCCGGATATCTGATCTGCGACCGGGACTCGGGCGCGATCGCCGGCTACGTGAACATCAGCGGGATCCTGATGGGCGCGCTGCGCGGCGGGTACCTCGGCTACGCGGCCTTCCTGCCCTACACCGGCACCGGGCACGCCTCCGCCGGCATCGGCCTGGTGCTCCGGCACGCCTTCGACGCGCTCGGCCTGCACCGGCTGGAGGCGAACATCCAGCCGGGCAACGAGCCGTCGCGCCGGGTGGCGCGCAAGCTCGGCTTCCGGCTGGAGGGCTACTCGCCGGAGTACCTGTTCGTCGACGGGGCGTGGCGCGACCACGAACGGTGGGCGATCACCGCGCCGGCGCCCGCCGGTACGCAGGCCGGTGGCGGCCCGTCGTGACCGCCACCGACCGCCGGGGCGGGTGGGTCGAACCACCCGCCCCGGGTGAGCCGGCCCGGCGCGGCCGGTCGGCGTGGCCGCCTCAGGCGCGGGAGGTGAAGGTGGCCAGGAACCGGTGCGGGGTGGTCACCCCGGCGTTGTCGAAGCAGAGCACGTCCACCTCCACGTCGAGGCCGGTGGACCAGGGCTGGGTCAGGTGGCAGTAGTTCGACCCGGCGCCCTGCGCCACGACCTGCGCGTGCGTCTGGCTGACCCCGAGCTGCGGGAACTTCGCCAGGTAGCGGCCGGCCGGGGCGATGGCGGCCACGGTGTTGGCGCCGACGCCGAGCACCGAGTTGTCGTTGGTCGGCCCGCCGACCGCGGTGCCCAGGTAGCCGAAGCGCGACGGCGGGGCGAGCGAGCCGATCACCGGCCGCCGACGGTGGTAGGACAGGGCGAAGTCGGTGGCCGCCGGCGCGCCCGCCTGGTCGAAGCAGGACACGGTCGCGGCCACGTCGGTCCCGGCGGCGGACCAGCTGCCGATCTTGCAGCGGCGCGGCGCCGCGTTCGGCTGCACGGCGGTGACCTGCACGTCGCCGGCCAGCGCGCCGGCGAGCCCGACGCCCGGGAGCTTCACCGCCCACTGGCCGACCCCCAGCGGGCCGATGCCGTTGGCCGCCCCCGTCGAGTTGTACGACTGGACCAGCGCCCCACCGGCCTGCTGGACGTACGCGTGGGAGGTGCCCGCCGGCAGCACCCCGCTGCTGGTGGTCCACAGGACGGTGAACGGGGTGTCGTCGCGGTCCCCGCCCGGCTTGTGGCACTGCACGTCGACGATCTGGTCGGCGCCGGAGGAGAACCAGCGGACGACCTCGCAGTAGTGGCCGGTGCGGTTGACCGGGGTCACGTGCGGCACCCCCCGCGCCCCGGCGCCGATCTGCGGGAAGCGCACCTGGAACCGGCCCGGGGCGAGCTTCGCGCCCTGCGCCCAGGCGGCGGGAAAGGCGGTCTTCCAGCTGCCCCACTGGCGGGTCGTGTCGAGCACCGTCCAGGCCGGCACGGTCGGGTCCTTGACGTAGGCGAAGCCCCACCGGTCGGCGGTGGCCGCCGCGGCCGGGCCAGCCGCGGCGAGTGCGCCGGCGGCCAGTACGGCGGTCAGCGCGGCGGCGGCGAGCGAACGGAGTCGCATCTTTCCTCCTGGTGACGAGGGTCGGGTCGGCAAGCAGCGTGCGCCGCCGCCGGGGGCGTCACTGTCGGCAACCGCACAGTCGCGTGTCGCAAGTCCGCCGCTGTCGGCTCCCGGCCCTGAGGACCCGCAATCGACGTCCATGGTTCTGCGTTCCGTTTGGCCGCGAGCGGTCCGCGCCGTTTCACCCGCGGTGGGTGATGACGGTGCGGGCCGGTCTTCCTGCGGTGGGGTCATGGCTGTCCTGTGGAGCGGCATCGTGCCGCCGGAGCGCGCCGGCACGGTGGTGCGGCAGCTGATGGCCGACGACATGTTCACCGGCTGGGGATCCGCACCCTCCCCCTGGGGCGAGCGGCTCTACAACGCCCTCGGCTACCCGGTCGCCAGGCGGCTGTCCGGCTGGCGAGTGTTGATTCGTCCGTGTCGCCACGTTTGTCCCGCTGCCGGGTGGGAACGGGGCCGCAATGACGAAACCTCGTGTGGTGATCGTGGGGGCCGGGTTCGCCGGTTACCACGCGGCGAAGACGTTGAGCCGGCTGGCCCGGGGCCGGGCCGAGATCGTGCTGCTGAACTCCACCGACTACTTCCTCTACCTGCCGCTGCTGCCCGAGGTGGCCGCCGGCGTGGTGGAACCCCGGCGGATCTCCGTGCCGCTGACCGGGACGCTCGACGGGGTGCGGGTGCTGATCGGCGAGGCCGACCACGTCGACCTGCAGAACCGCTGGGTCGGCTTCACGCAGCCGGAGGGCGACCGCAACCGGATCGCGTACGACCGGCTGGTGCTGGCCGTCGGTAGCGTCAACAAGCTGTTGCCGATCCCCGGCGTGACCGAGTACGCCCATGGCTTCCGCGGCCTGCCCGAGGCCCTCTACCTGCACGACCACGTCATCCGGCAGATCGAGCTGGCCGAGCAGACCGAGGACCCGGCCGAGCAACGGGCGCGCGCCACCTTCGTGGTCGTCGGCGCCGGCTACACCGGAACCGAGGTGGCCGCGCACGGCCAGCTCTTCACCGACGAACTGGTCTCCCAGCGTCCCCGCCTCAAGATCCGCCCGAAGTGGATGCTGCTCGACGTCGCGCCCCGGGTGCTGCCCGAGCTGGACAAGCGGATGTCGGACACCGCCGACCGGGTGCTGCGCCGCCGGGGCGTGGACGTGCGGATGGGCACCTCGGTCGCCGTGGCCACCGCCGACGGGGTCACGCTCACCGACGGCGACTACGTGCCCACCTGCACCCTGGTCTGGTGCGTCGGCGTGCGCCCCGACCCGTTCGTCGCCGAGCTGGGACTGCGCACCGAGCGGGGCCGCCTCGTCGTCGACGAGTACCTCAACGTCCCCGGCTTCCCCGAGGTGTACGCGTGCGGCGACGCCGCCGCCGTGCCGGACCTGGCCCGGCCCGGACAGATCTGCGCCATGACGGCGCAGCACGCGCAGCGGCAGGGCAAACTGGCCGCGCACAACATCGCCGCCTCCTACGGGCAGGGGCGGCGTAGGCCGTACAAGCACCACGACCTGGGCTGGGTGGTCGACCTGGGCGGCAAGGACGCCGCGGCGAACCCGCTGAAGGTGTCGCTGTCCGGGCTGCCCGCCAAGGCGGTCACCCGCGGCTACCACCTGCTGGCGATGCCGGGCAACCGCGTCCGGGTGGGCGCGGACTGGATGCTCGACGCCGCCCTGCCGCGTCCGGCCGTGCAGCTCGGCCTGGTGCCGGCCAACGCCGTACCGCTGGAGAGCTCCTCGCCGGAGGTGGCCGTCCGGGCGCGCTGACCGCACCGGCCGGGGTCGTCCGGCCAGGCCGTGGCGCTCGTCGCGCCGCCGGCTGCGGCGCGGGCAGCGCACGGGCGGCCGGCGGGGCCGTCGCGCAGGCCGGGACCGACGCTCCCCGGCGATGAGCGCGGCGGGCCGGGGCTTCAGCGCGCGGTGAGCGCGGTCGGGCCGGCGGCCTCAGCGCGCGGCGACGGCGGGTCGGGAGGGCTTCAGCGCGCGGCGAGGGCGGCGTCGGTGGCGGGGCGGGCGCCCGCGACGAACGCGTCCAGGGCCGCCCCGTGCAGCGCCCCGCCGGGCACCGGATCCCGGGCGACCCGGGCGGACAGCCGGGCCACCGGCAGCCGCCCGGGCAGCGCCGCGGCGGCGAGGACCACGTTGCCGTAGCGCCGCCCGCGCAGCATCCGGCGATCGGCGACCAGGCAGACGTCGGCGAGGACGGCCCGCAGGGTGGCCGCGTGGACCCGGGCGAGGACCAGCGGCGGCAGGTCGGTCACGTTGACCACCAGCACGCCGTCGGGACGCAGCGTCCGGGCCACCTCGGTGACGAACTCGACGCTGCGTACGTGGGCGGGCATCCGCGCCGCCCGGTAGATGTCGGCCAGCACCAGGTCGTAGCCGGCAGCGGGCGCCCCCCGCAGCGCATCCCGGGCGTCGGCCACCCGTACGTCGACGCCGGCCGGCGACGCCGGCAGCTCCCGCGCCACCAGGTCGACCACGGCCGGATCGCGCTCCACGACCAGTTGCGCCGAGCCGGGCCGGGTGGCGGCCACGTAGCGGGGCAGGGTCAGCGCGCCGCCACCGAGGTGCAGCACGTCCAACGGACGGCCGGGCGGGGCCGCCAGGTCGACCACGGCGGCCATCCGCCGTACGTACTCGAAGTGCAGGTGGCGGGGGTCGGACACGTCGACGTAGGACTGCTCGACGCCGGCGGCGAGGAGCGTACGCCCGGTGGGGCGCGCCGGGTCGACGACCAGCTCCAGGCGGGGCGCGTCGGAGGGCTCCATCCCGGCAGGCTAGCCGAGCCAGGGCGAGCCGGCGGGTTGGCGTCCGCCGGCCCGCGCCCCGGTCAGCCGGACGCCATGCCGGCGCCCGCCTCGTCGATCGCGTCGTCCACGGCGTGGGCGAGGTCGACGTCCATCGCGGTCACGGCGTCGGCCTGCCGGGACCGTACGGTCAGCACGGCGGTGCCCGGGTCCGGGCGGCCGATCCGCGGGCCGCGACCGGTCTCCTGCCGCAGCCGGTCGATCCGGTCCAGCACCCGGTCCAGGTTGTCCGCCGGCAGCTCCACCGTCCGGGTCAGCGCGTCGCCGTCGCCGGACCAGTACGGCAGCCCGTCGAGCGCCTCGCGCAGCTCCACCTCGCTCAGCGGGGGCGTCGCACCGACTGCGCCAACCACCCCGCCGCCGACGGACGGCGGCTCCAGCAGGTCACGCAGGCCGTCGGGCACGTGCAGCGACTCGATCAGGTCGCCGTCGTGGTCGGCCAGCGCCGCCACGGTCGCCTCGGCCTGGTAGCGGGCCTGTTCCGGCGTGCGGCCGCTGATCCGGCCCACCTCGGCCAGGAAGCCGGCCAGGTCCTGCCGGCGCCGGATGCCGTCCACCGGCACGACGTCGTGCAGCTTGCTCGGCACGGCCGCCAGCAGCCGCTGCCGCTCCGCCTCGCCGAGGGCGAACGCGAGGACCAGCACGGTCGACTCGACCCCCACCTTGGCGGTGCGGAAGTCGGCCCCGGTACGGCGGACGACGTCGTCGACCAGCGCGTGGTAGCCCAGCGCGGTCCCGTCCGGCGGGCCCGGCCCCCGCTCGGGCAGCGGGCGGGGGGACTCCGGCACGCCCGCCGGTGGCGGGGCCGGCCCGCCCCGCGTGCTGTCCGGCTTGTGGCGGCTGCCGGCCGGCGACGGGCCGGCACGCTTGCCCTGGTCCAGGTGGGACAGCTGCTTGGAGGCGCTCAGGCTGGCGCCGGTCTCGCTGGCCTGCATGCCGCGCTCGCGGGCCTGGCGGGCCAGCGCGCGGCGGCGCTGGTTGTCGCCCTCCATCTGCTTGCGCATGGTGACACCTCGCTTCCGCTGGTGTTCCCTCGCTTCCGCCCGACGCCTTCCCGTCGTCGCCGGCACCGAAACGGACGCCGCCTGTCGGGCCGGGGACGCCTCGACGGAGGTTCATCCGGCGGGGGTGAGGGGTGCTCACCCGACGGGATCCGACGATCGCAGCGGACCGGAGAACTTCCGAGAACGCGGAAGGACAGGTCGTGATGAAGAGGATCGTCGAGATCGTTCCCGCCCGACCCGGCTGGTACGCCCGCTGGCGCCTCTCGCCCGAGGACACCCGCTGCTACCCGGTGAGCCTGTGGGCGCTGTTGGAGGAGGGCGACGGCTCGGGCCGCGAGGTGGTCGGGGTGGACTGCATCGGGCAGTGGCCCGGAGCGGACGACAACGAGGCGGGTGGGGTGTTCGTCCGCTATCTCTTCCAGACTCCCGATTCCGGCCCACCGGAGGACGCCGAGCCGCCGTCGACGCGACAGCTGCGGACGACCGGGCCCCGGCTGCAACCGCTCACCACACCCTGATCCTCACTCCGGCCCCCGGCCCCTGGTCCCAGGGTCGGGGGCCACCCCTAGGCGGGAGGCCCCGGCCTCAGCCCGCCCGGCGGACGTCGGTGACGCCTTCGACGGCGAGCAGCTCGGTCAGGCCGGTGCGGTCGAGCAGCTGCTGGAGCTGGGGACCCACCCCGCGGAGCCGGATGGCGCCCGTGCCGCCGCGATGGGCGGTCAGGAACGCGCTGAGCCCGGACGAGTCGCACAGGCTGACCGCGCTCAGGTCGAACAGAAGCTCCTGGTAGCCCTCGCGGCGCAGGTCCGCGGCGGCGGCGACGAGTTCCGGGGCGGTGTCGAAGTCCAGCTCACCGGACAGCCGGAGCCGGGCACGCCCGGCGTCGAGCCGGGTCACCTCGATGGTCAACAGCTGGGCGGGCATGTCCCCATGGTCCCAGCCAAGGGCCCGCGCGCAAAGCCGGGGGCCGGTGGGTCGCGTCAGGCGGTGCCGGCGGTGCCCTTCGTCGGGGCCGTCGGGCCTTCGCCGAGCGGCCGGTCGAGCAGGCCCGTGACGCCGGTCATGTCCAGGATCGTCTCCAGGAACCGGGGCACGGCGCACAGCCGCAGGGCGGTGCCGCACTGCTGCCCCTCGCGCCACGCGTGCACGATCACCCCGAGGCCGGTGCTGTCGATGAAGATCAGGTCGGAGAAGTCGAGGACGAGGGTCGCCGGAGCGTCCGCGATCACCCGGTCGACCTCGGCGCGCAGCGGCCCGGCGGTGGTGTAGGCGAGGTCGCCCCCGACCCGGATGAGGGCGGTGGCCGGATCCGACCGGTCGACGGTCATGCTCAACGGAGTCGCCTCGGTTTGGCTCCGACGGGACAGCACGATCACGCCTTTCCGCAGGCTGCGAGGGGCAGAGGGTGAGGGGATCGTAACAATCCCCGGCAGGTCCCGCCCGGCACGCGCACGCCGCCCACGCGACGGGCGTCGGGTGGCGCTCGCAGCCCACGGGCGTAGGGTGGGTGCAGAGATTTGACCACATGCGCCGCCTCACGGTGGTACGGGTGTCGACGAGGAGTGGGGCTCAGCTGGTGACTGCTGCCGACGTCCGGGACTCAGATCCCGGCGACGGACGGATCTCCGCACCGGGTGCCGCACGGGCCACGGCGTGGAGAGCCGACGCCCCGGCACGCCCGGCATCCGCACTGCCCGCGCTCGCGGCCGACCGGGAGCACGCGGCACCCGACTGGTCCGAGATCGTCGAACACTTCCGCGAGGGCCTCGTCGTCTGTGACGCACAGGGCGTCGTCCGGCACGTCAGCCCGGTGGCCGAGCGGCTGCTGCCCGAGGTTGCCCCCGGTGAGCTGCTCGCGGCGGCCGGCATCGCGGGGCTGGCCGACGACGCCGAGTTCAGCCACCACGGCCGCCGGCTGCGCGCGCGCCAGGTGCCGCTGTCGGCCGCCCGCTGCTGCTGGTACGTCGAGGACGTCACCGAGAGCGTCACCCGCGCCGACGCGCTGCTCGCCGAGCGGGCCCGCTCGGCCTTCCTGGCGGTCGTCGGCGAGAAGCTCGGCAACCCGCTGCACCCGGACCGGGCGGCCGCGGCGGTCGTTCGGCTGGCCGTGCCGACGCTGGCGGAGGTGGCGGTGCTGGTGCTGGCACCCCGTTCCGGGCGGGCACGCTGGTGGCGGGCCGCCCGCACCGACGACGACGCCCCGATGGTCGACAGCGGTGTCCTGCCCGTCGTCGACCTGCCGGCGGCGATCACCGAGGGCCTGGACGGCGCGGAACCGCACACCCTCGACTGGCTGGTGGAGCAGGCCGTGGAGGCCGGCTGGCTGCCGGGGCTGACCGCGGCGCAGTCCTGCGCGCGGGTGGTGCCGCTGCCCGGTCGCGACGCCCCGGCGGGTGTGCTGCTGGTCGCGCGGCGCCTCGACCGCTGGTACGACGAGGCCGACGTGGACCTGGTCCGCGCCTTCGCGGCCCGGGCCGGGGCGGCGCTGACCACGGCGCTGCTCTACCGCGACCAGGCCGAGGTCGCCGACACGCTCCAGGCGAGCCTGGTGCCCGTGGAGCCGGCGGAGGCGACCGGGGTGCAGTGGGGCACCGCCTACCGGCCGGCCCAGGCGGGCCTACGCATCGGCGGCGACTTCTACGGCTCGCACCGGCTGGCCGACGGCGGCTCGGTGTTCTTCCTCGGCGACGTCTCGGGCAAGGGCGTCGAGGCGGCGGTCTTCACCGGCCAGCTCCGACAGTGCCTCCAGGCGTTGCACCGGGTCGAGTCGCAGCCGGGGCGGCTGCTCAAGCTGCTCAACGACGCGCTGCTGGAGACCAGCCAGGCACAGGGCCAGGGGCGGTTCGCGACGATGGTGCTGGGCGTGGTCCGCCCGCACCGCGAGGGTGGGCTCACCCTGACCATGGCCGGCGGCGGGCACCTGCCGCCGCTGGTGCTGCGTAACTCCGGCGAGGTCGAGCCGGTCCCGCTGTCGGGCATGCTGGTCGGCGTGGTCCCCGATCCCCGCATCGGCGAGGTCACCGTCCGGCTGGAGCCGGGGGAGACCTGCCTGCTCTACAGCGACGGGGTGACCGAGGCGCGCGGTGGCCGCCGCGGCAACGAGCAGTTCGGCACGGAACGGCTGATCCACGCGGTGGGCGGCTGCCAGCGGATGCCCGCCCCCGCCCTGGCCGAACGCGTCGAGCAGGTGACCTGCGACTGGCTGGCCCACGGCGACCACGACGACATCGCCGTGCTGGCGCTGCGCGCGACCGGCCCGGGTGAGCGTACGCCCCGGCACCTGCACGCGGTGCCCGACGCGACCGGAACCGTCGAGCTGAGGGGGATCCACTCGTGACCGCCGCCCCGACCGCCGGGATCCTCCCGGCCGGCGCCTGGCCGGCATACCTGGACGGCCTCCAGGAGGCCGACGAGTACGCCGCCATCGAGGTGGCCGTCGGTCTGCTCGAGGCGGGCGTGCCCGCCGAGCGGGTCCTGCTCGACCTGGTCGCCCCGGCACAGGCCGAGGTGGGGGAGCGGTGGGCGCGCAACGAGTGGAGCGTCGCCCAGGAGCACGCCGCGACGCACATCAGCGAGCGGGTGGTGGCGGCGGTCGCGGCGTACGCGAACCCGCGCCCGACGCGCGGGCGGGTCGTGGTGGCCTGCATGGACGGCGAGTGGCACGCCCTGCCGCCCCGGCTGGTCGCCGAGGTGCTGCGCCTGCGGGGCTGGCAGGTCACCTTCCTGGGCGCGAGCGTTCCCGCTCCGCACCTGGTGTCCTACCTGCACCGGCACGACGCCCACGCGGTCGCGCTCGCCTGCGCGCTGCCGATGCGGCTGCCGCACGCGCACCGCATGATCGAGGCGTGCCGCCGCGTGGACGTCCCCGTGGTGGTGGGGGGCCGGGGCTTCGGCGCGGACGGGCGCTGGGCCCGCAAGCTCGGCGTCGCCTGGGCACCCGGTGCCCCGAGCGCGGCCGACCTGATCGCCGACGAGCGCACGCTGCGCCGCGTCCCGCCGGCGGAGCTGAGCCACCTGGCCGACGACGAGTACACCAGCCTGCTCAAGCGGCGCGGCGAGCTGATCGACGGGGCGCTGGCGGAACTGCGGGAACGCGACCCGGGGACGCGCGACTACACGCCCAGCCAGATGGACTCGACGGTCAGCGACCTCGGCTACATCGTGGACTTCCTGGCCGCCGCGCTCTACGTCGACGACGCCACGTTGTTCACCGAGTTCGTCGACTGGCTGGTGGAGATCCTCACCAGCCGCGGTGTGCCGGCTCCCACGCTGGGGTCGACTCTGGAACACTACGGCCGGGTCCTGCGCGACTTCCCCCGGGCCGCGCGCTTCCTCGGGGCGGCCGGGTCGTCCCTGGCCAGGCTCGGCGGCGCCGGGGTGCGCTGAGCGCCGGTGCGGTCGCCGCCGGCACCCCTGCTTATACTTGCCTCACTGCAAGCATCCGCCTGCGGTGGAGCGAGGGGGACCAGGGGTGACGTTCACCGTCACGTGCGCCGACCGCGACGGCGGGGCGACATGCCTGCGGCTGGCCGGCGAGCTCGACCTGAGCACCGCGCCCGAGCTCAACGCCGCCATCGACCGGCTGATCGGCGCCGGCGAGCGGCGCCTGCTGGTGGACCTCACCGAGCTGACCTTCTGCGACTCCACCGGCATCGCCGCCTTCGTCCGGGGCGACAACCGGGTCGCCGCCGACGGCGGGTGGCTGCGGCTGACGGGTGCCACCGGCCGGGTCGACCGCGTGCTCCAGGTGACCGGGCTGGCGGAGGTGCTGCGGTACGACCCCGGCAGGGCGGACCCGACGACGCGCTCCGCCGGCTGATGGGCTAGATTTCCGCCGGCGCAGAGCGCCCCGCGGTTCTCCGTTCCACCGACACGAAGCAGGTAGTGATGGGTGTAGACGCCCCGAGTCCGGTTCGCATCCTGGTGGTGGACGACGACCCGGGTGACGTTCTGATGATCGAGGAGGCACTCGCGGACTCCGACGTCGACAAGGTCATCGACGTCGTGAGCGACGGCCAGGAGGCGATGGAGTTCCTGCGCCGCGAGGGACGGCACCCCGACGCCCGGCGGCCGGACGTCATCCTGCTCGACCTGAACATGCCCCGGATGGACGGGCGGCAGGTGCTCGGCGAGGTCAAGGGCGACGAGGACCTGCGTACGATCCCGATCGTCGTGCTGACCACCTCCAACGCCGACACGGACATCGTGGGCAGCTACACGCTCCAGGCCAACGCCTACGTGACCAAGCCGATCGACCTGGACGACTTCAACGACGTGGTGCGCCGGATCGACGAGTTCTTCGGCCGGGTGGTCGTGCTTCCGAAGCGCTCCTGAGGCGCCCGAGCGTTCCCGAGCCGCCTGGGTGAACCCGGGCGGCCGTTCCCGCCGGCCCTTGCACGGTTCGCCCGGCCCTTCGGGGTGTCCGCATGGTGAACATTTTTCCCGAACCCCCTCCGGCGCCGCCCCCAGCGCCGAGGATCCAGGGTGGGGAAGGAAACACCAGCTGCCTGGGGGGGCGACAGCATGAGGTTCTCCGTCGTTGAGAACGGCTACGACCAGCGGCAGGTCGACTCCTGCCTCGACGAGATCGGCATCCGGCTGGCCCGGCTCGCCGCCCGCGCGGAGGGCGCCGCGAGGGCCGGGCGGGAGTGGGACGAGATCCGCGACGAGGCGACGGCGCTGAGCGGGCTGCTCCAGCGGCTGGACCTGGGTGACGCCGACCGGGCCCCGCGCGGCGCGTACGACGCCGATCGCGAGGCGGTGGACCTGTTGGCCCGGGCTCGGGTCGAGCTCGACGCGGCCCGGGAGGAGGCCCGCCAGGTGCGCGAGCGCGTCTACGCCGAGGCGGTGCAGGCCCGCCGGGAGTTCGAGGAGGCGCTGCTCGCCCGGCGCCGGCGCGAGGCCCGGGTCGACCGGATCCTCGACGGGCTGACCGTCGAACCGGTCCCCGCCGAGACGCCGACCGCCGCAGCCGGCGTGCCGGCGACCCGGATCGCGGACCGTAACGGCGCGGACGCCCCCAGCGAGCCGCCGGGCGGCCGCGCCGGGATGCGCTGACCCTGCGCGCCCGTCCGGCCCGCGCATGGTCCTCGCGGAGCCGTCCGGCCCGCGCATGGTCCTCGCGGAGCCGTCAGGTCAGCGCCGCGACCACCGTGGTGGCCAGCTCCTCGTGCTGGGCGTACGCGTCGGGAAAGGCCGAGACCTGCACGGCCTGGGCGGCACCGGCAACGCTCATCTGCTGCCAGCCCGGCACGTCCCGCAGCGCCTCGTAGAAGGCCTGCGCGGCGTACGTCGGACGCATCAGCTCGCGTACCGTGCCCCAGCCGCTGCTCGGGCGCTGCTGGAACAGGCCCACCGAGTCGTGGTCGGCGCCGCTGCCCTGGTGCGGGTACCGGCTGGACTCCGGGAGCACGTCGCTGGCGAGGTTGTAGAGCCGGCTCTCCTGCATCGCGGTCGCCACGGCGACGACCAGTGCGCGGCGGGGCATCTTCAGCTCGACGCCCACGTCGACGATGGTCTTGGCGTTGTCCATCTGCGCCTGGGTGAGCCCGGCGACCGGGCGCGGCCGGGGCGGCGGGGCCGGCTTGCGCGGGGCCTTGCGGGTGGCCGAGGGGGTCGGCTTCGGGGTCGGGCTGGGGCTGAGCGTGGGCGAGGGGGAGACGGCCCGGTCCAGGGACCGCGAGGCGCGCTCGTCGTCGACGGCCCGCTCGGCCAGGGCCTCGGCCACGGGTTCCCGGGTGGCGTCGGCGTCCTCGCGCGTGCCGGCGAACGCGGCCACGCCGAGGCAGCAGGTCACACCGGTGGCGAGGGCGACCCGCACGGGGGTCGAGGCGAGCAGGGCACGGCCGCCGCGCCGCTGCCGCTGCGCGGCGCGATGCCGGCCGATCGTCCGTTCGGTCGAGGAGGGATCATCCGTACGGGCGGACGGTCGATCCTGGGTCGGCGTCTTGTCGATGGGGGCGTCGGGGTGCACCCGCCGAGGCTAGAAAGGCGAGCGCGCCTTGCCATCGGCCTGCTTGGTGGCATGCGCCACAATTTGCGCCGATCTGCGGGACGATTACGCCCGGCGGAGCAGTAACGCCACTATCCGCCTTTGTCTGATCTTCCGCACATATCCGATACGGGGTCGCTAATCGGGTCAAGAGTCGATCATGGGTGAGAGCGCCCTGGCCCGGCCGGGCCTCCACCGAACGGTGGAGGTCGACTCAGCCCACCCGGACGAGCGCGGGTCGTCCCCGGGGGGACCCCCGCGTGCCCTCGCGCGACCCGCGCGCCCTCGCACGACCCCGCGCGGCGGAGCCGCTGCCGTCCGGGCCGGCGCCGTGACTCCTCCGACGTCGTCCCGCCGTGCGCGCCGGTCAGTGCCGGCCGTTCTCCGCCGGGGTCACCGTGAGCCGGTGCCGGCTGCCGTCGCCGCTGGAGAAGGGCCACAGGCGGTCGGCGTGCTCCACCAGCTCGGCGAGCTGCTGCCGGCTCAGTCCCGCCGAGGAGATGGAGGCGTGCACGTCGGCCCGGTACCGGCCGTCGTCGTCGCGTCCGAGCTTCGCCTCCGCGCGTACCTGCACGGTGTGCGCCTCGTCGGTGATCTCGCCCGCCGCCTCCACCGCCGCATGGTGCAGGCAGGACGCGAAGGCGGCGGCGAGCAGCTGCTCCGGGGTCAGCCCCGAGCAGTGTGGCGCCAGCGGGGACGCCAGGGCCGTGGAGAGGCTCCCGTCGTCGGTGCGTACGTGGCCGCCCTCGGCGGTCGCGGTGGCCGTCTCGTTCAGCCAGGAGCTCGATTCCGGCATCGCGTTCCTCCCGTCGCTCAGCCGCCCGGCTACCCGGCCCCCGGGCCGTGAAACCGCAGGCGCCCGGCGGGAAGGCCGGGGAGGGGCTCAGCCGGCCTGGGTGGACCAGTCGGGCAGGGGGGCCGCCTCGGTCACCTCGGCCGCCGCCCGCTCCGTCCACGGCGACATCGTCCCGATACGCTGGCGCGGTACGGCCGACTGAAGCAGCGGCACGTACACCCGGGCGTCCACCGCCTCGGCGAGCAGCAGCGCCGCCATCAGGCTCGACGGTCGCTCCGCCGGGTCGTCGGCCAGGCAGGACGCGCACAGGTCGGCCACCTCCGGCGGCAGCCCCTCGATCTCCGGCAGCGGCTGCGGCGGTTGCCGCCGCCGGGCGCCGAGCAGCTGGGTCGTGGTGCCCGCCTGGTACGGCAGCCGGCCGGTCAGGCAGTAGTAGAGCAGGACGCCGAGGGCGTACATGTCGGCGGCGGGTGTGGCGGGTGCCCGTTCCAGCTGCTCCGGGGCGAGGTAGGCCGGCGTGCCGACCACCATCCCCTCCGGGGACCGGTCGGGGGTGCCGGAGGGGGTGGCGATGCCGAAGTCGAGCACCTTCACGCCGGCCGGGGTCAGGATCACGTTGGCCGGCTTGACGTCACGGTGCACGATGCCGTGCGCGTGGGCGGCGGCCAGCGCGGCGCTCACCTCGGCGCAGACCCGTACGGCGATGCGCCAGTCGAGCGGCCCGGCCCGCAGGTGCGCGGCCAGCGTCTCGCCCTCGGCCAGTTCCATGACGATGTAGGGCACCTGGCCCTCGGGGCCGGTCCCGCAGGTGCCGAAGTCGTGCACGGACGCCACGTTCGGGTGCACCAGCCGGGCGGCGGAGCGGGCCTCCGCGCGGATCCGTTCCACCGACGTGTCCTGGCCCTCCTGCCCGGGGGACATGACCTTCACCGCGACCGGCCGGTCCAGCACCGCGTCGTGGGCCCGCCAGACCTCCGACATGCCGCCGATGCCGATGCGCTGTTCGAGCCGGTATCGCCCGTCCAGCGTTCTCATCGACTGCTCCCTGTCGCTCGTGGCCCGTCCCGCGACGGGGCGCCAACGCTGCGGTACCCGGGCTCCGATCAGGGCAAACCGCTGTCGGTTCGGGGCGGGGCCGCCTCCCGCTGCGGTAGCTTGCGAGCCAGGGCCGGATGTCGGGCGGTACGCGGGAAGGCGGGCGCGCGGATGAGCGAGGTGACCGTACGCTTCGTCGGCGGCCCGGCCCACGACCTGGTGCGGCCGGTGCCCGCCGAGCCCGACGGCGCGCCGCCGGCGCACTGGATCCTGCGGCACCCCGACGGCGCGGGACCGGCCCCGGGTGGCGGGCCGGACCACCTCTACCGGCGCGAGCATCCCGCCGGCGACGGCACCTGGACGATGCGCTTCGTGCACACCTACCCGGTCGGCATGACCGAGTGAGTACGCGCGTCGGGCACCTGGCCGCCCGACGGTGAGCGGGCCGGGGCGACGCACAGGTGGGACACAGGTGGCGCACAAGTCGGGCCCAGCGGGCCGGCGCACGATGGGGGCCATGGTGACGGATGGGCGGGCCGGAGCGGGCCGCGTGGAGCTGCGCCGCCCCGACGGGGAACCGGTGCGGGTGCTGGTGGTCGACGACGAGCCGACCCTGGCCGACCTGCTGTCGATGGCGCTGCGCTACGAGGGTTGGCGGGTGCGCACGGCGGGCGACGGCACGTCGGCGCTGAACGCGGCGCGGCAGTTCCAGCCGGACGCCGTGGTGCTCGACGTGATGCTGCCCGACCTGGACGGCTTCCAGGTGCTGCGCCGGCTGCGCGAGCAGGCCCCCACGGTGCCGGTGCTCTTCCTGACCGCCCGGGACGCGGTGGAGGAACGGATCGCCGGGCTGACCGTCGGCGGCGACGACTACGTCACCAAGCCGTTCAGCCTGGAGGAGGTCGTCGCCCGCCTGCGCGCGCTGCTGCGCCGCTCGGGGTTCGCCGTCGCCACCCGCCCGGACGCCGTGCTCACCGTCGGCGACCTCAGCCTCGACGAGGACAGCCACGAGGTGTCCCGCGACGGCTGCCCCATCACGCTCACCGCCACCGAGTTCGAGCTGCTGCGTTACCTGATGCGCAACCCGCGCCGGGTGCTCAGCAAGGCGCAGATCCTCGACCGGGTCTGGCACTACGACTTCGGCGGTCAGGCCAACGTGGTGGAGCTGTACATCTCGTACCTGCGGAAGAAGATCGACGCGGGCCGCAAGCCGATGATCCACACGCTGCGCGGCGCGGGGTATGTCCTTCGACCGGCGCAGTGAGCGCCCCGCCGGCTGGCTGGCCGGGCTGTCGCTGCGGACCCGCCTGGTGCTCATCCTGGTCGCCCTGCTGGCCCTGGTCAGCGTCGCCATCGGCGGGATCACCACGGTCGCGTTGCGACATTTCCTGATCGACCGGGTGGACGAGCAGTTGGCGCCGATGCGCGCCGCCCCCGGGTGGGGCGGGCCGGCGCCCGTCGAGTGGCCGCGCGGCGGCACCGGCGGGCCGGACGCGCGGATTCCCCGGGGCCTGCCGCCGGGGACCCTCGCCGCCGAGGTGGTCGACGGCCGGGTCGTGCGGGCCTGGATCCTGGCGGGCCGGGAGGAACAGGCCGTCCCCGCCAAGGACCTGGCCGAGCTCGCGGACCTGCCCACGGACGGCCGGCCCCGCACCCGTGAGCTGGGCGGGCGCGGCGACTACCGGGTGGTGGCACGCCAACTTCCGGGCGGGACCGTGCGGGTGCTGGGTCTGCCCCTGTCGGGCGTGTCGGAGACCGTGTGGTGGCTGGTCGTCGCGCAGGCCGGCGTGGCCACCGCAGGGCTGCTGGTCGCCGGCGGGGCCGGTGCCCTGATCGTGCGGGCGACCCTGCGCCCGCTGCGCCGGGTCGCCGCCACCGCCGGCCGGGTCAGCGAGCTGCCCCTGGACCGCGGCGAGGTGGCGCTGTCGGTGCGGGTCCCGGCAGCCGACACCGATCCGCGCACCGAGGTCGGGCAGGTGGGCGCGGCGCTCAACCGGATGCTGGGGCACGTCGGCGCCGCGCTCGCCGCCCGCCAGGCCAGCGAGACCCGGGTACGCCAGTTCGTCGCCGACGCCAGCCACGAGCTGCGCACCCCGCTGGCGGCCATCCGGGGGTACGCCGAGGTCGCCCGGCGGGGCCGGGACGAGGTGCCGCCCGACGTGGCCCACGCGCTGCGCCGGGTCGAGTCCGAGAGCGCCCGGATGACCAGCCTCGTGGACGACCTGCTGCTGCTGGCCCGGCTCGACTCGGGCCGCCCCCTCGCGGTCGAGCCGGTGGACCTGTCCGCCCTGGCGGTGGACGCGGTCGGCGACGCGCACGTGGCGGGGCCGGAGCACCGCTGGCGCCTCGACCTGCCGGACGTGGTCGTCCGGGTCCCCGGCGACCCGGCCCGGCTGCACCAGGTGCTGGCGAACCTGCTGGCCAACGCCCGCGTGCACACCCCGCCCGGCACCACGGTCACCACCACCCTGCGGGTGGCCGGCGACGCCGCCGTGCTCGACGTCGCCGACGACGGGCCCGGGGTGCCGCCGGCGCTGCGGGCCGAGGTGTTCGAACGCTTCTCCCGGGGCGACAGCTCCCGGTCCCGGGCGCACGGCAGCACGGGCCTGGGGCTCGCGATCGTGGCCGCCGTGGTGGAGGCCCACCACGGCTCGGTCGAGCTGGACAGCCGGCCGGGACGTACGGTGTTCACCGTCCGGCTGCCGGGCGTCACCACCGACGCCTGATCGCGCCCACCCGTCCCCGGGTCCGTCGCCGTGCTGCTCGCCCGCGTCCCGGAGTTCCGTGTCGGTCGCGTCCGGGGCGCCACAGCCGGCCGCCACCCGCGGCGACCGACGGGCGCGTTCAGTCGGCCAGCAGCTCGGCGAGGGCCTTCCCGACGCGTTCCGCGTGCCGCCCGTCCGGGTCCTCGTCGGCGTTGAAGTCGGTGACGCTCATCCCGATCAGCCGACCCGAGCGCACCAGGGGTCGGGCCAGCGCGATCAGGTCGGCCCAGTCCAGGCCGTCGGGCTCCGGGTAGCTGACCGCCGGGAGCACGAGCGGGTCGAGCACGTCGAGGTCGAGGTGCAGCCAGGCCGGCGTCGTACCGACGGCGAGGTCCCGGCCCGTCTGCGCCGCGTCGGCGCCGCGCAGCCGGGTGGCCGGCACCAGGTGCACGGCCGGGTCGATCCGGGAGGCCTCCCTGCCGTCCGTGGCCCGGTCGAGCGGCCGGTGGCCGAGCACGTGCACCTGGTCGGGATCGACCAGCGGCCCCTCCCGGTCGAGGACCCCCGCCGGGCCGTGGTCGGTGACGATCGACAGGTCCATGTCGGCCGCCTCGCCGGTGGGCGAGGTGCGGCCGTCCTCGAAGTCGAGGTGGGCGTCGAGGAACCACAGGTCCAAGCCGGCGGGAAGCCCCTGGAGGATGCCCGGCAGGATCGCGCAGTCGCCGCCGAGCACCAACGGGTGCCGCCCGGTGCCGATCAGCGTCGTCACCCGTACGGCGATCGCCCGGGCGGCGCGGCGCAGCTGGTCGACGCCGATCACCCCGGTCTCCGGATCCCGTACCGGGTCGCTGATCAGGGCGTCGACCGCGCCGGCGTCGGCCACGCCCAGCCAACCCAGCAGCCCGGCGGACCGCAGCGCGGCGGGCGCCCGGTGCTCGCCCGGCCGCGTCCGGAGGAGTCGAGGGGAGCGTCCAGCACCGACCATCGCACACCCGGAGGCTAGCCCGGCCGTGGCAGGCTGGGCGGCATGTACCGGGAACGTCCGGCCGGGTTCGCCGGCGCGGTGCTCTGGACCAGCGCCACGACGGCGGGCGCCGCCCCGACCCGGGTGCTCCCCGACGGCTGCGTCGACCTGCTCTGGTCGAGCCGCGTCGGGCTGCTGGTGGCCGGGCCGGACCGCAGGGCACACCTCAGCGGTGGCGGGCCGGCGGAGCGCTGGGTGGGGCTGCGGTTCCCGCCGGGCACCGGGCCCGCCGTGCTCGGCGTACCGGCCGTCGAGCTGCGCGACCGCAGGGTCGCCCTGGCCGACATGTGGGGCGAGCGGGAGGCCGCCCGGCTGGCCCGGCGGGTGGAGGCCGCCCCGGCCGCCGCGCTGACGGAGATCGCCGTACGGCGGCTGGGCGCGGCCGGCGGGCCCGATCCGCTCGGGGCCCGGGTCGCCGCCGCGCTGGCCGCCGGCGCCACCGTGACCGCGACCGCCGCCGCCACCGGCCTCGATCCGCGCAGGCTGCACCGCCGGTGCCGGGACCTGTTCGGGTACGGCCCGAAGACCCTGGCCCGGATCCTGCGGATGGGGCGGGCGCTGGCGCTGGCCCGCGCCGGCATGCCGCTGGCCGAGGTGGCGGCCCGCTGTGGCTATGCCGACCAGGCCCATCTCACCCGGGACGTACGGGACCTGGCCGGGGTGCCGCCGACCGCCCTGCTGCCTCGCTGAGCAGGGCGTGAGCCGGCCGCGCGGGGCGGGATCCCGGCTCAGGCCTCAGGGAGCGGGGCGAACAGGTCCACGCCGTTGCCGTCGGGGTCGAGCACCACCGCGTACCGCTGGCCCCAGTAGGCGTCCCACGGGGGCAGGTGGCCCTCGTGCCCCTCGGCGACCAGGTCCGCGTAGAGCCGGTCGACCTCGGCCGGATCGGCGCACCGGAAGGCGGGGCTGGCCCCGCCACCACCGCCCGGCCGCCAGCCGGGGTCGAAGGAGCGGACGGTCTCGGCGGTGTCCCAGGCCAGCCGCAGGCCGCCGGGCAGGGTGATCTCCACGTGCGGGTCGGCCTCGGCGTCGGCCGGGATGTCGAGGCCCAGCCGCCGGTAGAAGGCGAGGGAGCGGGGCAGGTCGGTGCTGACCAGGCCGATGAGGTCGAGCGGCGGTGTCATGGCCCCACGGTAGGGCCGCCGGCGGCGGTGGTCTTGAACGAAACGGACGCCGGGCGGAGTGCCGGGTGTGGCCGCACGAGCCGGACGATCGGCGTAGCGTGTCAGACAACTCCGGCTTTCCGGGCAAATCCCCCAAGGGGGGCTGTCCGCGTACGCCGATCTCGAGACGCGAGGGAAGGAGCGGTCGGTGGAACACCTGGCCTACCTGGACGCGGGGTCCGGCAGCCTGATCGTGCAGGCGGTGGTCGGCGGGGTGGCCGGCGCCGC
This sequence comes from Micromonospora echinofusca, assembly GCF_900091445.1. Classification (NCBI taxonomy): domain Bacteria; kingdom Bacillati; phylum Actinomycetota; class Actinomycetes; order Micromonosporales; family Micromonosporaceae; genus Micromonospora; species Micromonospora echinofusca. Next base: position 3,525,948 of record NZ_LT607733.1, on the reverse strand, counting down.
GGTGGCGGCCAAGCTCTACTGGCGGCGACTGGTCGACCGGTTCCGCCGTCAGCCCACCGACCAGCGCTGACCCCGGCCCATGGCGAACTCCCGCACCGGCCTGCACGCCGAGCCAGGTTCCTTCCGCGACCCCGCCAACCGGGTCTTCCACCTCGACGGCGACGTGCTGCGTGGGCTCGACGAGCAGGCCGCCGGCGAGTGGCGCGCGTTGAGCGCCAGCGCGTTCTTCCCGCCGCTGATCGCCGCCGGCAAGGTGTGCGGCACCGAGGCGGTCGAGTCGCCGGCCGTGCCGTCGGTCGACCGGTGGGCCGCCGTCCTGCGCCACGAGCGCATCCCGTTCGTCTCCCACCCGTACGAGTGGTCCTTCGCCATGCTGCGCGACGCCGCGCTGCTGCACCTGGAGATCCTGCGCGCCGCCCTGCCGGCCGGGTTCACCACGAAGGACGGCTCGGCATACAACCTCCAGTGGCGCGGCGTGGAACCGGTGTTCATCGACGTCGGCTCGTTCACCCCGGCGCGCGAGGGTGAGCCCTGGGCCGGGTACCGGCAGTTCTGCCAGACGCTGCTCTACCCGCTGCTGCTCGGCGCCCACCTCGGGCTGGACTTCCAGCCGTGGCTGCGCGCCCGGGTCGACGGCATCGAGCCCGACCAGATGCGCCGGCTGTTCGGCGGCGCCCGGCGGCTGCTGCCCGGCGTGCCCACCCACGTGCACCTGCACGACGCGATGCAGCGGCACAACGCCCGGGCCAGCACCACCGACGTCCGCTCCCAGCTGCGGGCGGCCGGCTACTCCCGTGAGCTGGCGCTGGCCACCGTACGGGGGATCGAGAAGCTCGTCCGGCGGCTGGAGCCCCGCCCGGCGGCCAGCCACTGGGTGGACTACCAGCGCACCTGCGCGTACACGGCCGACGACCGGGCGGCGAAGGAACGCTTCGTCACCGATGCGCTGGCCGCCGGGCCACGGCCCCGACTGGCGCTGGACCTGGGCGCCAACGACGGCCGGTACGCCCGCCTCGCCGCCCGGCACGCCGACTACGTCGTCGCCGTCGAGCAGGACCCAGGCGTGGTGGACGGGCTCTACCGGGACCTGCGCGCGGCGGGGGAGCGGCGGATCCTGCCCCTGGTGATGGACCTCGCCGACCCGTCGCCCGGCGGCGGCTGGCGCGGCGTCGAGCGGGCCTCGTTCGCCGACCGGGCCGACGCCGACGCGATCCTCGCCCTGGCCGTCGTGCACCACCTGGCGATCGGGCGCAACGTACCGCTGCCCGAGGTGCTGGACTGGCTGGTCGGGCTCGCCGCCCCCGGCGCCCGCCTGGTGGTGGAGTTCGTCCACCCCGGGGACCCGATGGCCCGGCGGCTGCTGGCCAACAAGCCCGAGGGGCTCTTCCCCGACTACCGGCCGGCCGAGTTCGAGCGGTTGCTCGCCGCGCGCTGCCGGATCACGCGACGACTCGACCTGCCCTCGGGCACCCGGACGCTCTACGCGGCGGTCGTGGGTGGCTGAGCCGACCCCCGCCACGTCCGCCGCGTCCCCGGCACCCGACCCCGCCGGCCGAGCCGCCCCCACCGTCCGGCCCGACCAGGTAGGTGAGTCGTCGCTGTCCGAGCCGTCCCTGCCGGGCGGCTGGCGTACGGAGCTGGGCCGGCTGGCCGAGGTGGCGGGGCTGGTCGGGCTCGTGGTCACCCAGCCGCTGCTGGACGTCCTCGGGCGCAGCCCCGACTTCTTCCTGTTCCACCGCGCCGAGCGCCGGGAGATCCTGCTGCTGGTGGCACTGGTCGCGCTGGTGCCCACCGCCGCTTTGGCGCTGCTCGGCGCACTGTCCCGGCTGGCCGGGCGCGCCGCCCGCTCGGCGAGCCACACCCTGCTGGTCGGCCTGCTGCTCGCCGCGCTGACCGTGCAGGTCGGCCGGCACGGCACGCCGCTGCGGGGCGTACCGCTGCTGCTGCTCGCCGCGGTGGCCGGGGCCGCCGGGGCCGCCGCGCACCGGCGGTGGCGCGCGCCCGGCCGGGCACTGCGGCTGGCCGCGGCCGGGCCGCTGCTGTTCGTGGGGCTGTTCGTGTTCGCCTCGCCCACCTCCACGGTGGTGCTGCCCCGGGGCGAGGGCGGCGCCGCCGGGGTGGCCGGGCCCGGCCACCACCCGCCGGTGGTCGTGCTGGTCCTCGACGAGCTGCCCCTGGTGTCCCTGCTCGGCCCCGACGGGCGGATCGACGCCGCCCGGTTCCCGCACTTCGCGGAGCTGGCCGGCGGCTCCACCTGGTACCGCAACGCCACGGGCGTCAGCGGCTGGACGCCCTACGCGTTGCCGGCGATGCTCACCGGCCGCTACCCGCAGCGCGCGGTGGCACCGCACTACTCGCAGCACCCGGACAACCTCTTCACCGCCTTCGGCGGCCTGTACGACGTGCGCGCCGAGGAGAGCATCACCCGGCTCTGCCCGCCCAGCCGCTGCGAGCAGCCGGTCGACCCGGAACAGGGGCTGGGCGTGCTCGTCCGGCAGGCCGGCGGGTTGCTGCGCCAGATCACCGCGCCGGTCGACAGTCGGGTGGACCCGGAGGACTCGTACCGCGAACCTACCGCCGCGGAGGCGGGCATCGACGCCGCCGAGCCGGTGCCGGCGGACCCGAAGTTCCGCTGGGACAGCCTGGACGACAACCAGCCGGCCCGCTTCGCCAGCTTCCTCGCCGGGCTGCGGCCGGCGGCCCGGCCCACCCTGCACTTCCTGCACCTGCTGATGCCGCACTCGCCGTGGGTGTACCTGCCGTCGGGGGCGCGCTACGACGCCCCGGAGGACCTGCCGAACGACGGCGCCGGCTGGGTGGAACTGGCCCGCGGGCGGCACCTGGCGCAGCTCGGCTACACCGACCGGCTGATCGGCCAGACCCTGCGTACCCTGCGCTCCACCGGCCTCTACGACCAGGCCCTGCTGGTGGTGACCGCGGATCACGGCGTCAGCTTCACGCCGGGCGCCCAGGGCCGGGGCATGGACGCCATCCGGACCGCCCCCGCCGAGGTCGCCTGGGTGCCGACCTTCGTCAAGACCCCCGGCCAGCGCGCCGGGCGCGTCGACGACCGGAACTGGCAGCACGTGGACCTGCTGCCCACCATCGCCGACGAGGCGGCCATCCGGCTCCCGTGGCCGGTCGACGGCCGCTCCGCCCGGCAGGCCCCGCGTACGGAGGCGGGCAAGGTCTTCTACGACCGTCCCGGCCAGCCGACCCCCGTGGCCGGCGGCGTACCGGCCCCACTCCCGCCACCCGCGCCCCACCCGCTGGTGGGCACCGCCGTCGGCGACCGCCCGGCGGGCGGCACCGCTGAGGTCGCCGACCTGGCCGCGTACGACGCGGTGGACCCGGACACCGGGCGGCTGCCGGCCGCCGTCTGGGGCGACGTGCCGGACGAGGTACCCGACGGCACGCCCCTGGCGATCGCCGTCAACGGCCGGATCGGCGCGGTCGTCCCCGTGGTCCCCCGCGACGCCGGCGGACGCCGGTTCGCCGCCCTGCTCGCCGACGACCGTCTCTTCCGCGCGGGCGCCAACCGCCTCGCCGTCTACCGCGTCACCGGCGACGACACCCTCCTCCGCCTGACCCTCACCTGACCCCACCCACCCACCCACCCCAGCCCCACCTGCCCCACCCAGCCCGCGCTCCGGCGCCCCGCGTCCCGGCGTCCCGGCGCTGCCGCGCTGCCGCGCTCCGGCTCGCCCGCGCCGTCCTCCCGCACCTCCCCAGGGTCGATCATGAGGTTGTTGCCCTGGAACGCGCTTTCCGTAGGCGCTAACCTCATGATCAATGTGCGTGGCGCTGCGTGGCGCTGCGTGGCGCTGCGTGGCGCGGGGCGGTGGGGTGGGGTTGGTTGACGGTTGTGCGTCCGGAATGAGCGGGTTTCTCGGCTCGCTGGTCGGGAAACGCGTGACGCATGCCTCACCGTCGAACCACGACGGGCGGTGTCACCTCGACCGTGATTACGGTAAAAGCGAAGGCAATTCAACGCAGATCTGCCGGCGAAGCGAGGGAAACATGACGGAAGTCAAGCTCGATCACCCCGGTGGGCAGCTTTCGATGCCGGTGCAATCCGCGGTCGAGGGCCCCGCCGGCATCGGGGTGGGCAAGCTGCTGAAGGAAACCGGGATGACGACGTACGACCCCGGTTTCGTCAACACCGCGGCCTGCTCGTCCGCCATCACCTACATCGACGGTGACGCGGGGATCCTGCGGTACCGGGGTTACCCGATCGAGCAGCTCGCGGAGAAGTCCTCCTTCCTGGAGGTCTCCTACCTGCTGATCTACGGTGACCTGCCGACCCAGCAGCAGCTGACGGACTTCACCGAGCGCATCCGCCGGCACTCGCTGCTGCACGAGGAGATGCGCCGCTTCTTCGACGGCTTCCCGCGCGACGCGCACCCGATGGCCGTGCTCTCCTCGGCCGTCAGCGCCATCTCCACCTTCTACCAGGACAGCCTGGACCCCTTCGACTCCTCGCACGTCGAGATGTCCACGGTGCGGCTGATGGCGAAGGTGCCCACCATCGCCTCGTACGCCTACAAGAAGTCGATCGGGCAGCCGCTGCTGTACCCGGACAACTCGCTGGGCTACGTGGAGAACTTCCTGCGGATGACCTTCGGCGTGCCGGCGGAGCCGTACGAGGTCGACCCGGTGATGGCCAAGGTGCTGGACATGCTGTTCATCCTGCACGCCGACCACGAGCAGAACTGCTCCACCTCGACCGTGCGGCTGGTCGGCTCCAGCAACGCCAACCTCTTCGCCTCGGTCTCGGCCGGCGTGAACGCGCTCTTCGGCCCGCTGCACGGCGGCGCCAACCAGGCCGTGCTGGAGATGCTGGAGAAGATCCAGGCCGACGGCGGCGACGTCGCGTCCTTCGTCCGCAAGGTCAAGGACAAGCAGGACGGCGTGAAGCTGATGGGCTTCGGCCACCGGGTCTACAAGAACTACGACCCGCGCGCGGCCATCGTGAAGAAGGCGGCCCAGGACGTGCTCGGCCGGATGGCGAAGCCGGATCCGCTGCTGGACATCGCCGTGCAGCTGGAGGAGATCGCCCTCGCCGACGAGTTCTTCGTCTCCCGCAAGCTCTACCCGAACGTGGACTTCTACACCGGCCTGATCTACAAGGCCATGGGCTTCCCGACCAAGATGTTCACGGTGCTCTTCGCGCTGGGCCGGCTCCCCGGCTGGATCGCGCAGTGGCGCGAGATGATCAACGACCCGGAGACCAAGATCGGTCGCCCGCGGCAGATCTACACCGGCGCCCCCGAGCGCGCGTACGCCCCGTTCTCGGAGCGCTGAGCCCCGGCCGTACCGACGACGAAGGCCGCCGACCCGTACGGGTCGGCGGCCTTCGTCGTGTTGTCGGGCCCGGCGGCGCGGACCCCGGATCGACAGGGGTCCGCGTCGGCAGTCAGCGCAGGCCGGCGGCGGCCAGTAGGTTGCCCTCGGCGACCGACGGCACGGCGCGGCCCCGGGTGACCCGCTCGGCGGCGAACGATCCGGAGGTGGCGATCGCCGCCGCGTAGGCCGCGGCCGTGCGCTGCGCGATGGCCGACCAGCCGTAGCGCTCGTGCACCATGACGCGGGCCCGGCGGGCGAGCTGGCGGGCCCGGTCCCGGTCCGACAGCAGCGCGTCGACGGCGTCGGTCAGCCCGTCCGGGTCGTGCGGCTTGAAGGTCATCCCGGTCACCCCGGGCTCGACGATCTCGGCGAGCCCACCGGTCGCGGCGACGGCCAGGGGCGCGCCGGCGGCGGCGCCCTCGAGGGCCACCATGCCGAACGGCTCGTAGATGCTCGGCACGGCGAAGCAGTCCGAGGCGGCCATCACGGCGGGCAGGTCGGTGCCCCCGAGGAAGCCCGGGAGGCTGACCGTGTCACCGAGGCCCAGGCGGTGCACCTCAGCCTCCAGTTCCCTACGGTACGGCCCGTCGCCGACGATGACCGCGCGCAGCCCGGGGTGCCGCTCGCGCAGCCGGGGCAGCCCGGCGATCAGGTGCTGCACGCCCTTCTCGTAGACCAGCCGGCCGGCGAAGGTGACCAGCGGCCCGTCCCCGGCGAAGCGGGCGCGGGCGCTCGCCACGGCGGCGGCGGGGACGCGCCAGCGGTGCGGCTCGACGCCGTTGGGCACCACGTCGACCCGGCCGGCCGGTACGCCGAACAGCCCGGTGACCTCGTCGCGCATGTAGCCGGAGCAGACGATGACCCGGCCCGACTCGCCGGCCAGCCAGTGCTCGACGCCGTGGATGGTGCGGTTCATCTCCTCCGGCAGCCAGCCCTGGTGCCGGCCGGCCTCGGTGGCGTGGATCGTGCTGACCAGCGGGATGTCCAGGTGCTCGCGCAGGGTCATCGCGGTGTGCGCGACGAGCCAGTCGTGGGCGTGGACGACGTCGTAGGAGCCGGCTTCGGTGGCGCGCAGCGCGGCGCGGGTGAGGGTGTGGTTGAACGCCATGGTCCAGGCCAGCAGGGAGCTGGTGGCCAGCGGGAAGGTGACCGGGTCCTCGGCGGCACGGACGATGCGTACGCCGTCGGCGTACTCCTCCAGGGGTGCGCCCTCGCTGTGGCGGGTGACGACGGTGACCTCGTGCCCGGCGGCGGCCAGGGCGACCGACAGGGCGTGCACGTGCCGGCCGAGCCCGCCGACCAGCACCGGCGGGTACTCCCAGGAGAGCATGAGGATGCGGCGCGTCTGCGGGGGAGTGCCCGGTCCGGCCGCCGTCGGGAGTTGGGGCCGGGAGGTGAGGGTGGGCCGGTGGACCCGACCCGGGGTGGTGGTGGACTGCTCGACCCGCAGGGTCGTCACATCAATCTCCGTCCATGCATGGTGGAACGCGCCGACGGCGGTGGCGGCGAAACAGTGGTGGGGGTGGCCGAAGGGCCGACTGGAGACGCGCGGGCGCGCCCCGCGACAAGCAAAAGGCATCCGGGCCGATCCCGCATCTCGAAAGGGGCCAAGGTGACGGAGGACACCTGAAAGTCCCGGGTCGTGTCAGTCGGGTGGATTCCGGTCATCGACCGATCGGTTGGATTGGCGGCGGAACGCGCGGGGCAATACCCGCGCACACGCGCCGCCGGCCCCCGTCGTGTGGTGCGCTCATGGTGCGGTGCGCGCTCATGATCTCGCGAAGGAGCGACATGCAGGTCTGGCCGGGTGAGCGGTACCCCCTCGGGGCCACCTACGACGGGATGGGCACCAACTTCGCCATCTTCTCCGAGGTGGCCGAGCGGGTCGAGCTGTGCCTGTTCGACGAGTGGGACACCGGGGCGGAGCGGCGCGTCGAGCTGCGCGAGGTCGACGCGTACGTCTGGCACGCGTACATCCCCGGCATCGAGCCGGGGCAGCGCTACGGCTACCGGGTGCACGGCCCGTACGACCCGGCGAACGGGCTGCGCTGCAACCCGGCCAAGCTGCTGCTCGACCCGTACGCCAAGGCGGTCGACGGCGACGTGCGGTGGGACCCGGCCGTCTACGACTACGAACACGGCGACCCGGAGCGGATGAACACGACCGACTCGGCGCCGTTCATGCCGAAGTCGGTGGTGGTGAACCCGTACTTCGACTGGGGCAACGACTCGCCGCCGCGCATCCCCTACCACCACTCGGTGATCTACGAGGCGCACGTGCGCGGCCTGACGATGCGCCACCCGGACATCCCCGACGAGCTGCGCGGCACGTACGCGGGCCTCGCCTCGCCGCCGATGATCGAATACCTGACGAAGCTCGGCGTGACCGCCGTCGAGCTGATGCCGGTGCACCAGTTCGTGCACGACCACCGGCTGACCGACCTGGGGCTGCGCAACTACTGGGGCTACAACACCATCGGCTTCTTCGCCCCGCACCACGGCTACTCGGCGCTCGGGCACCTCGGCCAGCAGGTGCAGGAGTTCCGGGGGATGGTCAAGGCGCTGCACGCCGCCGGCATCGAGGTCATCCTCGACGTGGTCTACAACCACACCGCCGAGGGCAACCACCTTGGCCCGACGCTGAGCTTCAAGGGCGTCGACAACGCCAGCTACTACCGGCTCAGCGAGGACGACCGCCGCTACTACGTCGACTACACCGGCACCGGCAACAGCCTCAACGTGCGCAGCCCGCACTCGCTCCAGCTGATCATGGATTCGTTGCGCTACTGGGTGACCGAGATGCACGTCGACGGGTTCCGTTTCGACCTCGCCGCCACCCTGGCCCGCGAGTTCTACGAGGTCGACCGCCTCTCCACCTTCTTCGAGGTGGTGCAGCAGGACCCGGTGGTCAGCCAGGTCAAGCTGATCGCCGAGCCGTGGGACGTCGGCCCGGGCGGCTACCAGGTGGGCAACTTCCCGCCGGTGTGGACCGAGTGGAACGGCAAGTACCGCGACACCGTGCGCGACTTCTGGCGCGGGGAGCCGGCCACCCTCGCCGAGTTCGCCTCCCGCATCTCCGGCTCCGCCGACCTCTACCAGGACGACGGGCGCCGCCCCTTCCACAGCATCAACTTCGTCACCTGCCACGACGGGTTCACGCTGCGCGACCTGGTGTCGTACAACGACAAGCACAACGAGGCCAACGGCGAGGACAACCGCGACGGCGAGAGCCACAACCGGTCCTGGAACTGCGGCGTCGAGGGCGACACCGACGACGAGGCCGTACGCGCCCTGCGGGCCCGGCAGCGGCGCAACTTCCTGGCCACCCTGGTGCTGTCGCAGGGCGTGCCGATGATCGGCCACGGCGACGAGCTGGGCCGCACCCAGCGCGGCAACAACAACGCCTACTGCCAGGACAGCGAGCTGGCCTGGATCGACTGGGACGACGCCGACACCGAGCTGCTGGAGTTCACCCGCAAGCTGGTCGACTTCCGCCGCCGCCACCAGGTGTTCCGCCGGCGGCGCTTCTTCACCGGCCTGCCGGTGCGCTCCCGGCTGGTCGACGAGCCCCTGCCGGACCTGGCCTGGTACACCCCCGACGGGCGGGAGATGACCGGCGAGGACTGGGGCAACGACTTCGGCCGCGCCGTCGCGCTCTTCGTCAACGGCGAGGGCATCCGCGAGCGCGGCCCGTACGGCCAGCGGCACGTGGACGCCTCCTTCCTGCTCTGCTTCAACGCCCACGACGCGCCGCTGGACTTCACCGTCCCCGGCCCCGAGTTCGGGCAGCGCTGGGAGGTGGTGATCAGCACCGCGGAACCGGAACCGGAGAAGACCACCGTGGTCGAGGCGGGGGGCAGCCTCTGCGTACCCGACCGCTGCGTGGTGGTGCTGGAGAGGACGGCCTGACATGTCGAGCACCCCTCGACCCGACGCGCCCCGCGTGGGCGCCACCTACCGGGTGCAGGTGCGCCCCGGCTTCGACCTGGACACCACCGCCGAGCTGGCCGACTACCTGGCCGACCTCGGCGTCACCCACCTCTACGGCGCGCCCCTGCTCACCGCCACCCCCGGCTCCGCGCACGGCTACGACGTGGTCGACCACCGCGCCGTCAACCCGGAGCTGGGCGGCGAGGCGGCCCGGCAGCGGCTGCTGCGCGCGCTGCGCGCCGCCGGTCTCGGCCTGGTCGTCGACATCGTGCCCAACCACGCCGGGGTGGCCGTGCCCGCCGCCAACCCCGCCTGGTGGGACGTGCTGCGCCGGGGCCGCGACTCGGCGTACGCGGCCTGGTTCGACGTCGACTGGGACCGGGGCCGGCTGCTGCTGCCGGTGCTCGCCGACTCCCCGGACGCCCTCGACGACCTCAAGCTCGCCGACGGGGAACTGCGCTACCACGAGCACCGCTTCCCGATCGCCGACGGCACCGGCGACGGCGACCCCCGGCAGGTGCACGACCGGCAGCACTACGAGCTGGTCTCCTGGCGGCGCGGCGACGCCGAGCTGACGTACCGCCGGTTCTTCGCCGTCTCGGACCTGGCCGGCCTGCGGGTGGAGGACCCGGAGGTCTTCGCCGCCACCCACGAGCTGGTCCTGCGCTGGGCGGCGGCCGGCGAGGTCGACGGCATCCGCGTCGACCACCCGGACGGGCTGCGCGACCCCTCGGCCTACCTGGCCCGGCTGCGCGCCGCCGCGCCGGACGCGTGGCTGGTGGTGGAGAAGATCCTGGAGTACGGCGAGGAACTGCCGGACTGGCCGGTCGACGGCACCACCGGCTACGACGCCCTCGCCGCCGTCTGCGGGCTCTTCGTAGACCCCGACGCCCAGGGCGACTTCACCGCCCTCGACACCCACCTCGTCGGGCGGCACACCTCCTGGCAGGACCTCACCCACGACACCAAGCTCGCCGCGGCCACCCGGCTGCTGGCGACCGAACTGAACCGCCTCGCCGCGCTCGCCGGTGACGTCGAGCGCGACGCGGCCCGGGCGGGGCTGGCCGAGCTGGCCGCCGCGTTCCCGGTCTACCGGGGCTACCCGCCGCACGGTGCGCGCCACCTGGCTGCCGCCCGCGCCGAGGCGGGTCGCCGCCGCCCCGACCTGACCGCCGCGCTGGACGCGCTCACCGGCCGGCTGCGCGACCCCGACGACGAGCTGGCGAAGCGCTTCCCGCAGTTCACCGGCGCGGTCATGGCCAAGGGGGTGGAGGACACCGCCTTCTACCGGTGGAGCCGCTTCGTCGCGCTCAACGAGGTCGGCGGCAGCCCCGCGCACTTCGGTGTGCCGCCGGCCGAGTTCCACCGCTTCGCCGCCGCCCGGCAGGTGCGCTGGCCGGCGAGCATGACCACGCTCTCCACCCACGACACCAAGCGCTCCGAGGACGTCCGGGCCCGCCTCGCCGTACTCAGCGAGCTGCCGGGGCGCTGGGCCGACCTCATCGGCCGGTGGACGGTCCGCGCGCCGCTGCCCGACCCCGCCTTCGCGCACCTGCTCTGGCAGACCGCCGTGGGCGCCTGGCCGATCGAGCGGGAGCGCCTGCACGCGTACGTCGAGAAGGCCGCCCGCGAGGCGTCGGCCGCCACGAGCTGGGCCGACCCCGACCCGGTCTTCGAGCGGGCCATGCACGACGTGGTCGACGCGATGTACGACGACCGGAAGCTGCACGCCGAGCTGACCGCCTTCGCCGCCGAGATCGCCCCCGCCGGCTGGTCGAACTCGCTCGGGCAGAAGCTCGTGCAGCTCGCCATGCCCGGCGTGCCCGACACCTACCAGGGCACCGAGCTGTGGGACAACTCGCTGGTCGACCCCGACAACCGTCGCCCGGTCGACTTCGCCGTACGCCGGGAGCTGCTGGCCCGCCTCGACGCCGGACCGCCCCCGCCGGTGGACGCGGACGGCGCGGCGAAGCTGCTCGTGGTGTCGCGGACCCTGCGGCTGCGTCGCGACCGCCCGGAGCTGTTCACCGGCTACCGGCCGGTGCCCGCGCACGGGCGCGCCGGGCGGCACGCGCTGGCCTTCGACCGGGGCGGCGCGGTCGCGGTCGCCACCCGGCTGCCGCTCGGGCTGGCCCGCGCCGGCGGCTGGGGCGACACCACCCTGTCACTTCCCGTTCACGAGGTGACCGACCTGTTCACGGGTCGGTCCTACAGTGGCGGGCAGACCCTGCTGGCCGACCTGCTGGCCACCTACCCCGTCGCGCTGCTGGCTCCCACCGCCGAGTCCGTGGAGGCTTCGTCATGACCGAGTTCACGGTGTGGGCGCCACAGGCAGCCCGCGTCCGGCTGCGCCTGCCGGGCGCGGCCGACCACGAGATGCGTGCCGGCTCCGACGGCTGGTGGCGGGTCGAGGTGCCCGCCGCCGGCCCCGGCACCGACTACGCCTTCCTGCTCGACGACGACGACCGGGCGCTGCCCGACCCCCGCTCGCCCTGGCAGCCGCACGGCGTGCACGGGCCCAGCCGCCGCTACGACCACGCGGCGTTCGAGTGGACCGACCAGGCCTGGACGGGCCGGCAGTTGCCCGGCGCCGTCCTCTACGAGCTGCACGTCGGCACCTTCACCCCCGAGGGCACCTTCGACGCCGCCATCGGCCGCCTCGACCATCTCGTCGACCTCGGCGTCGACATGATCGAGCTGCTGCCGGTCAACGCCTTCAACGGCGAGCACAACTGGGGCTACGACGGGGTCTGCTGGTATGCCCCGCACCAGCCCTACGGCGGGCCGGACGGCCTGAAACGACTGGTCGACGCCGCCCACGCCAAGGGCCTGGGGGTGATCCTCGACGTCGTCTACAACCATTTCGGGCCCTCCGGGGCCTACGCGCCGATGTTTGCGCCGTACCTCACCGAGCAGAGCAACACCTGGGGCCGCACCGTCAACCTCGACGGCCCGCACTCCGACGGCGTACGCCGCTACATCGTCGACAGCATCCTGATGTGGCTGCGCGACTACCACGTCGACGGCCTGCGGCTCGACGCCGTGCACGCCATGCCCGACTCCCGCGCCACCGGATGGCTGGAGGAGGTGGCGATCGAGGTCGAGGCGCTCGCCACCCACCTGGGCCGGCCGCTGTCGCTGATCGCCGAGTCCGACCTCAACGACCCCACCCTGATCACGCCCCGCGAGGCCGGCGGCTTCGGCCTGCACGCCCAGTGGAACGACGACGCCCACCACGCCCTGCACACCCTGCTCACCGGCGAGCGGCAGGGCTACTACGGCGACTTCGGCTCGCTGGAATGCCTCACCGACGTGCTGACGGGCGGGTTCTTCCACGCCGGCACCTGGTCCAGCTTCCGCAACCGCCACCACGGGCGGCCCGTCGACCGGCAGCGCATGCCGGGCCACCGGTTCGTCGCGTACCTGCAGAACCACGACCAGATCGGCAATCGGGCCACCGGCGACCGGATCTCCGCCACCCTCTCCCCGGGGCTGCTGCGCGTCGGCGCGACGCTGCTGTTCACCGCCCCGTTCACCCCGATGCTGTTCATGGGGGAGGAGTGGGCGGCCAGCACGCCGTGGCAGTTCTTCACCAGCCACCCCGAGCCGGAGCTGGCGACCGCCGTCGCCACCGGCCGCAAGCGGGAGTTCGCCGCCCACGGCTGGCCGGAGGGCGACGTGCCGGACCCGCAGGACCCGCAGACCTTCGTCCGCTCCCGGCTCGACTGGGCCGAGCTGGACAAACCCGAACACCGCGAGATGTACGAGTTCCACAAGCGGCTCATCGCGCTGCGCAAGAGCCGGGCCGACCTGACCGATCCTCGGCTGGACCGGGTCGACGTCCGGCACGGCGACCAGTTCCTGGTGATGCGCCGGGGCGAGACGCTGGTGGCGGCGAACCTGGCCGCCAAGCCGCAGCGGATCACGCTGCCGGGGGTGGCGCGCCGCGTGCTGCTCGCCACCGGCGAGGGGGTCACCGTGATGCGCGACCGCATCGAACTGCCGGCGGAGACGGCGGCCATCGTGGCGCTCTGAGCGGCGCTCGACGTCGCTTCGCCGCCGGCGGTGGTGGTGCGGCTGCCGGCGGCGACCGGCTTGCCCCCGCTGGCGCTGGTCAGCCGGCGTCCAGCACCTCACGCAGCTTGGCCGCGAACTCGGCGGGCTTGCCCGCGTAGCCGAACTCGCCGCCCATGAAGCCGCCGTGGTGGCTCGGGAACACCACGGCCTCCTGGCCGAGCAGTTCCGCGGTGGCGACGGCCGTACGCGCCGTGTAGGTCCCCGCCGTCTCCTCGCCGACCGCGATGACGATCCGGGTCGGCGCCGCCGTGAGTGCCGCCGCGTCGGGCCGGTAGTCGGTGACCGTCCCGGAGGCCTTCGACAGCAGCGGGTCGTCGCGGGAGCCGTCGTCCTCGGTCGGCAGGCCGAACGCCGCCGGGTCGGGCGCGGGCTGGGCGAAGTAGGCGTCGGTGAACTCGCCCTGCCAGGAGACCAACGCCATGAAGGCGGCCATGCCCGCGCCCATGCCCTTCGCCTGGTACGCCTCGTGGACAGCGGCCTGGGCGCGCTCGGCCGCCGCGGCGTCGGGGAGCACGGAGTTGATCGGCGGCTCGTGCGCCACCAGTGTGCCGACGTCGCCGGGGTGGGCCGCGACCAGCTCCAGCGCGGTCACCGCACCGCCGCTGCTGGCGAACATGTCGACCGGACCGCCGCCGAGCGCCTCGATCAGCAGGTGCAGGTCGGCCGCCTGGTCCTGCGGCGTGTGGTCCGATCGGCCGTCGCTGCGGACGCTGCGGCCCAGCCCGCGCGGGTCGTAGGTGACGACCGTCCGGTCGGTGAAGTGGGCCGCGAGCGCGCCGAAGCCCTCCGCCGTCATCGGCTGGCCGATCATGAGCAGCGTCCGGTGCCCGCCAGCCGCCGGCAGCGGACGCCGCACGTCGTAGACCAGGTCGACGCCGGGCACGGCGAGTGTGTGGGTCTCCATCGTCGTCATGCCGGCGAGCGTACGGCCGGGGGGTGACAGATCGGGCGCCACACGCGGGAGGGGTCCCACCTGCCTCGGGTGCCGGCACCGGCGTCAGGATCTGCGGCATGGAGTTCTTCTGCTACCACCGCGACCGGGCCGGCTCCTGGCCCCTGCGCAAGGAGCTGCGCGAGGAGCACTGGTCCTACATGGACCGCTACGCGGCCCAGATGATCGCCCGTGGGCCGACGTTCGCGCCCGACGGTAGGACGCCGACCGGCAGCGTGCACATCGTCGACCTGCCCGATCCCGCCGCCGCCCGGGCGTTCGCCTTCGACGAGCCCAACTACCAGGCCGGCGCGTACCGGGACGTGCTGCTGCGCCGGTGGCACAACACGCTGGGGCGCACCATGTGGGACTTCCCGGGCGGCCGGACGGGTGGTGACCGTTACCTGGTGCTCGGCCTCGGGGCGGGGGAGGCCGCCGACCTGGACGTGAGCGCGGACCGGGAGGAGCTGATCGCATGCGGGCCGCTGCTGTCGGACGACGGTGTCATGTGGTTGGGCACGGCGGCGCTGGTCCGAGCGGAGGACCCGGACGAGGCGCGCGCACTGCTGACCCCGGACCGGTACGCCGAGATCGAGGTCCACGCGTGGGCGTTCGGCGGACGACCGTCATGACCCCGGAGGCCTGTCGGGCGATGACCGGGGTGATGCCCCTTGCGCGTAGCTGGCGGCGGTAGCAGTCGTGACCCGCTGACCGGACCGGCACCGGGGCGTGCGGCAGACGACCAGCGTGCCGCCCGCGGTGGCGGGTCAGCCGTTGGTGAAGAGCTCGCGGATCGCGACGAGGCTGGCGCCGTCGCCGACGGCCACCAGCGAGTCACCGGACTGGAGGGTGAAGTCGGGACCCGGCGACGGGATCACGCGACCGTCGCGGACCACCGCGACGATCGACGCGCCGGTGCGGGTCCGCGCGCGCGTGTCACCGAGGTTGCGCCCGAGGTACGGCGACCGGGCGGGGATCGGCATGCGTACGGTCTCGACGCCCTCCAGGGGCGGGACCAGCTCCGTCAGGTTGTCCATGACCAGCGGAAGGCCGAGCAGGTCGGCGATCGTCCGCGCCTCCGTGCTCTCCAGCGTCAACGTGTGCTGGACGGTCTCGGGGTCAGCGGGGTCGTAGAGCACGATGTCGCGTCGGCCGTCGAAGTGCACGATCACCGCGCCTCGCTGGCCCGTCCCCGTGACGAACGCGTACGACTCTCCGACGCCGAACAGCCGGGTCCTCTCCAGGTCCACGTTTCCACCCTCCGAGGTCGACCGCGTAGTCGAACACCTTGACGCCCAGCCTAGTACTCCGGCCGGGATCGCGACGATGGCGGTGCTGGCCAGCCGGCGTGGTGGCTGCTCACGGCTTGGCTGTGGCGGCGGCGCCGGCCGTGTGATCGGACAAGATCTCGCCGAGGACGCGCAGCGCGTTCGCGGCCTGCGCGTCGGCGTCGCCCAGGGCGTGGGCGCAGGTGACGAGCGTCTTCCAGAGGGCCCAGCCGCGCCCCCGCGCCCAGGTCGCCTCGTCGACCGACAGCCGCTCCCGGAACGCCTGCCGACCGTCGGCGGTCAGCAGTGTCCACGCGATGGCCAGGTCGCAGGCGGGATCGCCGACGCCACATGTGCCGAAATCGATGACGGCCGCCAGCTTCCCACCGATGAGCAGGAGGTTTCCTTGGGCGACGTCACCGTGGAACCAGCTGTCCACACCGTCCCAGCGGGCGTCGCACGCGCCCTGCCAGATCTCGCGGGCCAGCTCGACGTCGACGTGGCCGTCGAGTGCCGTGAGCGCGCGCCGGGCTTCCCCCTCGTAGGTGCGCAGCGTGCCGCCCCGGAACCAGTTGTGCTTGCCGGGGCGGGGACCGTCGGTGGTGTCGACGCTCTGTAGGGCCGCCAGGAACCCGGCCAGGTCGAGCGCGAACCGGACCGGGTCCGCGATGCTGTCCGCGCTCGCCGGCTCGCCGTCGAGCCACGGGTACACCGACCACGGGTAGGGGTAGCCCGCGCCGGGTCCGCCTTTCGCCAGCGGGGTGGGGATGGGCAGCGGGAGCCGGGGGGCGAGCCCGGGAAGCCACCGGTGTTCCTTGTCGACCGCCAGGGCGTACTCGGCTGCGCTGGGCAGACGCACCGACATCCGCGTGCCGAGGTGGAAGGTCCAGTTGTCCCAGCCGCCGTTGGCGACGGGCCGGACCGGGAGGCCGGCCCACTGGGGGAACTGCTCGGCGACGAGCTGACGCACCTGATCCGCGTCGACGGTGAGGCGTTGGGGTGCGGGACCGAGGTGCGGGGTGTTGCTCACTGAGACATCCTTGCCCGTCCGGCGACGAAAAGTGCGCTTGGCGCCACCACCGTAGTCACCTGAGGCTGACGGTAGCAATCGCAATTCCCGTCTGTCGGCAGCAGAGCGCGCCCCGCAAATCGAGAGCGCGGATTCGCGGCAATGGGATTTGCAAGGTCAATTTCGAGGCTTCTGTTCGGGGTGGGCACGCTTTGTTTGTCACCGGCGATGGCCGTTTCCGGTCGCCGAGGAGCCAGTGTCAATTACCTGTCATTCCATTGCGTTGTGATCAAAGCAATTCGATCGATAGGTTTCGCTGGTTCTATTTGGAGTACCCGGAAAAGGGGGGCACCTGTTGAGATCAACCCTACGCTGGTCCGCATCGGCCAGCCTGGCGCTCGCGCTGGTACTGACCGCCCCGGCGGTCGCCCAGGCGAAACCCACCGCGGTCGAGAAGAGCGGCAACACCACCACCGTCGCCCGCACCAGTGACGGCCGTGCGATCACCAACAAGGCGATCGCCGAGGAGGTCGCCGCGTTCTGGACGCCGCAGCGGATGGCGAGCGCCGTGGACCTGGACATCGCGAAGTCCGCGAACGCCACCGAGTCGCTGAGCCGGGCGCCGAGGCCCGACGGGCCGGCGGGCTCGGTCGCGCCGGTGCGGCCGAGCGTCGCCAGCGGTGCCGACGTCGGCATCCAGCTCAACGAGTCGGCGGTCGTCGGCAAGGTCTACTTCACCACCCCCAACGGCGGCGGCGCCTCCTGCTCGGCGAGCGCGGTCGCCAGCGGCAAGGCGCGACTGGTCATGACCGCCGGGCACTGCGTGCACCAGGGCGCCGGCGGACAGTGGTACAGCAACTGGCAGTTCGTGCCGCGCTACCGTGACGGCGCGCGGCCGTTCGGCACCTTCGTGGCCTACCAGCTCACCGCCCGCACGGCGTGGATCAACGGCAGCAGCTACGACGAGGACATGGCCATCGCCATCATGCACAACGGCGGTAACTGGGGCCTGAAGGTCGTCGAGACGGTCGGCGGCCACGGCATGCGCTGGAACTGGGGCTACGACATCTCGCTGATGACGGCGCTGGGCTATCCGTCCAACCTCGGCGGCGGCGAGAGCCAGTACTACTGCCAGAGCGGCACCTGGCACGCGGGCAGCCAGCAGATCCGGATGTGGTGCAACATGACCTACGGCTCCAGCGGCGGTCCCTGGCTCCAGGAATACAACGACCAGAATGGTCTCGGATTCATCAACAGCGTCGTGAGCCACGGCGACAACCCGGGCAACGGCCAATTCGACGGGCCGTACTTCGACGACGACATCAAGAGCCTCTACGACTTCGCGGAGGGTCTCTCCCCGGCGTAGGGGCACGTGATCGGCAGAGCCCCGGCCATGCGGCCGGGGCTCTGCGCGCGAATGCTGCGTCCTCGGCGCGCGGGGTGACCGGCGATCCGAGGCGGCGGGTCACTTGAAGCGGATGAACTTCGAGAACTGGTTGTTGGCGGTTCCCACCGACACCGTGCGATGGCTGTACCTGTCGGCGGATACGTAGTTGTACTCGTCGATCTCGAAGGTGCCGTTCGCGTTCACCCTGGTCACGAAGGCGACGTGACCGTAGGTGCCGCCCAGGCGCACCGCGACGTCACCGGCCTTCGGGCTGTTGTGCACCGGTACGCCGGCGCGTCCGGCGGCCGCCACCCACTCCTTGGCGTTGCCCCACCGCGCCTGGCCCTTGTACTGGTTGTGGAAGGCGACGCCGACGCGGCTGCGCAGGGCCCAGGCCACGAAGCTGGTGCACTGCCCCTTGTAGAAGTTCCACGGGTCGATGCCTGACGTCTGCCCCTTGTACGGGTAGTCGTCCCTGGCCGGGTAGCTGGCCCCGGCGGAGATGAGCTGGTGGGAGGCGTTGTTGTTCTTCAGCGTGGAGTTGAGGTTCTTCTTCGCCCCGGCCGCGAAGTCCTGGTACGCGTGCGAACCGTTGTAGCCGGTGTTGTAGTAGACGCGCACGGTCTTGCCGGTGCGGTTCCACGCCGAGGCGGCGTTGTTCTTGATGCACTGGCCCTTGCCGCTGCCGGCGCCCTTGAACTCGTAGCAGCCCGGCTGCGTCGAGCCGTAGTCGGCCAGCGAGCCGGCGTGGTCGGAGACCGAGCCGGCGTGGTCGCTGTTGAAGTAGTAACAGAACTCGCCGGCGTTGCACGTGCCGTCGCGGGACGCGGCCTGGGCCGGCGCGGCGACCGCCAGGACGCCGAGAGTCGCGCTGAGCACGCTCGCACTGAGGGCGCCGAGGACGCGAGCGGTTACCGTGGGCATGATCACTTCCCTCCTAGGGGTGAGGAGGGACCCACGCTACAAGCCATCGATCGATCGCCATACCCCTCAATCGGGGCGGGGCTGGAGCAGGTCCGCCACGCGGGCGATGCCGGACCGGATGGCATACGCGCTGAGGTCGCCGAAACCGAGGACGACGGCGGGCGGCCCGCTCGTGCCGTGGACGCGGTAGCGCCGCATGCCGTGCAGGCGCACCGCACGCCGTGCCGCGGCGGCGACGAGCGCGGCCTCGTCCACACCCTCGGGCAGCGTCGCCACCGCGTGGAAGCCGGCGTCGAGCCCGGTCAGTCGCAGGTGGGGGGCGTGCTGGCGCAGCGCCTCGGTGAGGGCGATCCGCTTGGCGGCGTACGCCCGGCGCATCCGCCGCAGGTGGGCGTCGTAGCGGCCGGACTCGACGAGGCGGGCGAGCGCGAGCTGGTCGAGGCCGTTGGTTCCCCAGTCGTTGCGGTGCTTCTCCTCGGCGATCGCCGGGGCGAGGCGGCGTGGGGCGAGGATCCAGCCCAGCCGCAGGGTCGGTCCGAGGGACTTGCTGACCGTTCCGATCATCACGACGCGGTCCGGCGCCAGCCCCTGCAGCGCCCCGACCGGCCGGCGGTCGTAGCGGAACTCGGAGTCGTAGTCGTCCTCGATCATGAGCCCGTCGCGTTCGTCGGCCCAGCGCAGCAGTTCCTGGCGTCGCTCCGGGGCGAGCACGACCCCGGTGGGGGTCTGGTGCGCCGGGGTGAGGATGACGGCGGTGGCTGCCGTGGCGCGCAGCGCGTCGACGACGACGCCGTGCGCGTCGACGGGCACCGGAACCGGGCGGAGACCGGCGCCGCGGACCTGCATGGTCATCTCGCCGTGACCGGGGTCCTCGACGGCCACGGTCGTGGTGCCCTGCTCCCGCAGCACGCGCAGCGTCAGGCCGACGCCCTGGGTGAACCCGTTGCAGACGACGACGTCGGCGCTGCCGGCCGACGCGGCCCGCACGCGCTGGGCGTAGGAGGCGAGCACCTCGCGCAGGCGCGGCGAACCGGCCGGCTCGCCGTAGCCGATGTCCCGGCGCGACGCGGCCCGGATGGCCTCGCCGTAGGCCCACAGCCAGTCGCGGGCGGGGAAGCTGTTCAGGTCCGGTCGACCCGGAGAGAAGTCGATCACCGTGTCGACGGCCGCGCCGGCCGGGGGCCGCGCGGTCGTCGACTGTCGAAGGGTCAGCGCGACCCGGGTGGCGCCACCGGCCGTCGCCGTCAGGTATCCCTCGGCCGCGAGCTGCTCGTAGCTGCCCTGGACCAGCCCGCGTGACAGGCCGAGGTCCGCTGCCAGCTTCCGTGACGACGGCAGCCGCTCGCCCGCCCGCAGCCGCCCCGACCGGATCGCCGTACGCAGCGCCGCCTGCAACTGGATGCCGAGCGTCCCCCGGATGCCCCGGTCGAGTTGCAGCATGATCTCCGGCGTCAGACCGGACCACTCGACTGCCATGCGACTGGACCTTAACGGTGGGCCAGTGGCCGCCGTACGGTGACTCCACCGGACCTTCAGGAGAGACGATGACGGCACCACCGGGCGGCCTGGACGCGTTGTACGACGCGGTCCGTGCCGCCACCCGCACACCGGCGGACTGGCAGGCCACGGCCGACGCCGTCGCCGCGCGCATCGGGTCGTGCCTGCCGTCGGCGCCGGACGTGCTGCGTGCCGTCCCCGAGTGGGCCCGGCGCGGCCATGAGAGCAGCCAGCGCCTGCACGTCGAAGCGGACGGCACCTTCTCGGTCGTCGCCCTCGTCACCCGTCCCGGACAGGCGACCAGCATCCACGACCACGTCACGTGGTGCGTGGTGGCCGTGATCGACGGCGTCGAGATGGAGGAACGCTTCCGGCTCGCCCCGGGCGGCGCGCACCTCGTCCGCGCCGGCGAACGGATCGACCGGGGTGGCTGCGTCACCGGCTTCGCGCCACCCGGGGACGTCCACCGGGTCTCCAACGTCGGTACGACCGTCGCCGTCTCACTGCACATCTACGGTACGGACATCGGGCGCATCGGCGGCAGCGTCCGGCGCACCTACGACCTCCCCGTCGTCAGCCGTACACCGACCAGGTCCACGGCGTAGCGGCCGCAGCCACCCGCCGGGTGCCACCCTCCGTTTCCGTGGTGGTCGCCGATGCCCGGTGCGCGCCCCCTGGTTCCACCGCTCGGTCAGACTTTCTAACACGGGGTAGAAATCTGACCGAGCGGTTACCTTCGCTGTGGCGCGGTCGCGCTGACCGGGCAGAGCCGCCACTTCCCGTCCGAGGACGCGGTGGTACAGGCAGGTGCCCGGCCGTCGACGACGGGCGTCGGGTTGTGGGCCGATTCGGGGTTCGTGGGGCGATTCCCGGGCATAGCGTCAGGCGTGGCGGCTTCCCGCCGCCGGGCCCGCCCCCGGGGCGGGTCAGGACGATCTGACGGTGGTGCGACGTGGACGAGACCGATCCGATGATGCTGGACCAGCGGAACCGACGTGCCCGGGGCACCGGGCTGCCCCGGGCGCTGGGCGTGGTCAGCCTCGCCCTCGGCGCGGGCGGGCTGCTGGCCCCACGCGCGGTGGCCCGGCTGACCGGCGTGGACGACTCACCCATGGCGCGTACGGTCATCCCGGCCGTGGGCGCCCGCGAGCTGGCCCACGCGGCCGGCCTGCTCGCCGGCCGCCGGCCGACCGGCTGGACGTGGACCCGGGTGGCCGGCGACGCCATGGACCTCACCCTGCTCGGCCGGGCCTGGGCGGACCGGTGCGGCGAGCGCCGCCGGCGGGTCGCCCTCACCACCGCCGCCATCGCCGGCATCGCCGCCGTGGACCTGTTCGCCGCCGTACGCGCCGGGCGGGCCCAGGCCGCACGCCGGCGGGTGATCGACATGGAGGTCGCGGTCACCGTCAACCGCTCCCCGGCCGAGGCGTACCGGTTCTGGCGGGACCTGGAGAACCTGCCCCGGTTCATGACCCACCTGGAATCCGTACGCGCCGAGGACCTGCGCCGCTCGCACTGGACCGCGCGCGGGCCGGCCGGCCGCCCCGTCGAGTGGGACGCGGAGATCGTCGACGACCAGCCCAACCGGTCGATCGCCTGGCGCTCGCTGCCCGGCACCCGGGTGCCCAACGCCGGCCGGGTGCGGTTCGTGCCCGCCCCGGGCGACCGCGGGACCGAGGTCCGGGTGCGGCTGCGCTACGCCCCGCCCGCCGGTGCGCTCGGCCGGGCGGTGGCGAAGCTCTTCGGCGAGGAGCCCGAGCAGCAGGTCCGCGACGACCTGCGCCGGTGCAAGCAGGTGGTGGAGACCGGCGAGGTGGTCCGCTCCGAGGGCAGCCCCGACGGCATCTCCGTACGCCAGCAGGTCATGCAACGCCCCGCCCAGCCGCTGCCCATCGCCCGCCGCTGACCGCCCGTGACCCGAGAGGACGAACGATGAAGGCCACCGCCTGGATGGGCAAGGACAGCGTCAAGGTCGTCGACGTGCCCGACCCGACCATCATGAACGCGCGCGACGCGATCGTACGGATCACCTCGACCGCGATCTGCGGCTCCGACCTGCACCTCTACCACGGCTACATCCCCGCCATGCGCAAGGGCGACATCCTCGGCCACGAGTTCATGGGGGAGATCGTGGAGGTCGGCCCGCAGGTACGCAACCTGCGCCCCGGCGACCGGGTGGTCGTGCCGTTCCCCATCGCCTGCGGCCACTGCTCCTCCTGCCAGCGCGGCCTCTTCTCGGTCTGCGAGAACTCCAACCCCAACGCCGGGGTGGCCGAGAAGATCATGGGTCACTCGCCGGCCGGCATCTTCGGCTACTCCCACCTGCTCGGCGGCTACGCCGGCGGCCAGGCCGAGTACGCCCGGGTGCCGTTCGCCGACGTCGGCCCGATCAAGGTGCCCGACGAGGTGCCCGACGACCAGGCGGTGATGCTCGCCGACGTCCTGCCCACGGGCTACATGGGCGCGGAGATGTGCGACATCAAGCCGGGCGACGTGATCGCCGTGTGGGGCGCCGGCCCGGTGGGGCTGCTCGCCGCCGCCAGCGCCCGGATGCTCGGCGCGGAACGCGTGATCGTCATCGACCGGTACCCGTACCGGCTGCGGCTGGCCGAGGAGCACGCCGGCGCGGAGACCATCAACTACGACGACACCGACGTGCTCGACGCGCTCAACGAGATGACCGCCGGTCGGGGGCCCGACGCCTGCATCGACGCCGTCGGACTGGAGGGGCACCACGGCAACACCGCCGTGTACGCGTACGACCGGGCCAAGCAGGCCGCCCGGGTCGAGACGGAGCGGCCGTTCGCGTTGCGGCAGGCGATCCTCGCGTGCCGCAGCGGCGGCGTCGTCTCGGTGATCGGCGCGTACGGGGGCTTCGTCGACAAGTTCCCGATGGGCGCGTTCATGAACCGGTCGCTGATCATGCGTACAGGTCAGTGTCACGTCCAGCGCTACACGCGTCCGCTGCTCGAGCGCATCCAGCGCGGTGACATCGACCCCAGCTTCATCATCAGCCACCGGATGCCGCTGAAGGACGCCGCCAAGGGATACAAGATCTTCCAGAAGAAGCAGGACGAATGCAGCAAGGTCGTCCTGAAGGTCTGAGCGGGAGGGCGGGCGGCGCCGGCACCCGACCCGGGGACGGCGGGCCTCGCCGTCCCCGGGACCCGTCAGCGTCGGCTCAGGCCCAGGGGGCCGTCGGATACCAGGGGATGATCTCGCGGCGCGCGAGCAGCCGCACGTCCCAGTAGAGGAACGTGAAGGCGCCGGCGACGATGAACGCGACCGCGGTCAGCACCGCCAGGCGGCTCGGCCGGGCACTGAACCAGCGTTGCAGGCGGGAGCCGGCGAGCCAGGCCAGCAGCAGGAACAGCACCGCCATGATGACGATGTTGCCGAGGGACTGCAGCGTGAACGCCGCCGCCCCGTAGAGCGGGTTGCCGCTCTCGGCGGCGTCGCGGAACATCTGCCGGAACAACGCGAAGGGCCGGCCGATCAGGAAGCCGGCGATCAGCGCGCCCATGAAGACCATCGGGGCGTTGGGGAACCGTCGGGCGATCCGGGCGAACGGATCCGGCACGACGCCCAGCGCGGCCAGACCGAGGTAGATCATGATGAGCCCGATCGCGCCGAAGACCACCATGGACTGGATGCTCCTCGGCGACAGTCCGCCGGGGGCGTTGGGCGCGGTGGAGAACTGCGGCATCGAGGTGCCGACCAGGCCGACGAGCGCGCCGTAGGCGGCCGACACGGCGACCATGCCCACCGACATCCAGCCCAGCGGCTTCAGCGGCGCGACGATCCGGCTGAACCGACTGCCCGTCGTGCCGGTCAGCGGGGCCAGCGCGCCGAACGCGGCGATGTTGCAGGCGGTGAACGTGCCCGCGATGCCGGAGACGAAGGCGAACAGGATGCCGGCCGCGATGCCCTGGATGGGCGTCTCCTTGGCGTCGTGGCCGAGCAGCGTGTTGGCGACGTTGTCGCCGATGGTGCGGTCCACGAACTCCGCCGACCAGATGACGGTCAGCAGGAATCCGCCGAGCACGCCGAGGAGGATGATCAGCCCTCTCCGCCGGGGAAAGTGCCCGTTGACGAACGCGGACGTCCCGCTCCGCGTGGCGTCGGGGCCGAGCGGCGTGGTGCCGGGCCCGCGCCGGGTGGGCGCGTCGGGCCGCCGGGAGGACCTCTGGGTCTGCGTCACATGCGCTCCTCGTGTGGTGGGAAGGGAGGGTCCGGTGCCGGGCAACCCGGGCGCCGCACCGACGCCTGCGGTCGCGTCGATGACCTTCGATCGACGCGTACGCGTCGGTGCGGCCCTCCGGGCCCGATCGCCGCCGGTCGATGTCCGCGTTTCATCATGGGGTGGCCGCCATCGGCCCGGTTCTTCCATCGTGCGCAATCTCCCCGGCCGTTCGACCCGGTCAAGGCGCCGGTCAACTCCGGAACAGTCCAGCTGCCGTCCTCCAGCCGGCGCGTGACCGGCTCGGCTCGGATTGGTCAGGTCTGGTCGGGGTGGGGTGACGTCCCTCCGGCGCCCGACGAGCCCTGGTGACCCTGCGGAGACAAGGATCAGCGCTGGCGAGAGGGCGGCCTGTCGATGGCGACGGGGCAACGGTGGCTGCGGCGCTGGGAGGGGGCGTGCAGGCCACGACGCCGGCGGCGGGTCAGGGGATGGGCCACTCGTGGACCGGCCGGTTGCTGTGCATCAGCGTCACGTAGTGGCGCACCACCTCGCGCAGCGCCTCCGGCCGGTCGAGGTGGTCGGCGGACTCCAGCCGGTGCAGGGTCTCCACCTGCCAGCTCGCGCCGTTGCGGCCGGTCAGGCAGCGCTGCTCGATGATGCCGAGCAGCCGGTCCCGCTCGTCCGGGTCCAGGCCCCACCGGTCCAGCCCGTGGTGGGCCAGCGGCAGCAGCCGGCGCAGCACCAGCTCGGTGACCGGGAGATAGCCCAGGCCGGGCCAGAAGACCTGGGCGTCGATGCCGTACCGGGCGCAGGCGTTGAAGTTCTCCTCGGCCGCGCTGAACGACATCTGCGACCACAGCGGCCGGTCGGCCTCGGCGAGGGCCCGGACGAGGCCGAAGTAGAAGGCGCCGTTGGCCACGGTGTCGAGCACCGTCGGCCCGGCCGGCAGCACCCGGTTCTCCACCCGCAGGTGCGGGCGGCCCTTCAGCACGTCGTACACGGGGCGGTTCCAGCGGTAGACGGTGCCGTTGTGCAGTCGCAGCTCGGCGAGCTTCGGCACGTCGCCCCGGGCGAGGGCCTCGGCCGGATCCTCCGCGTCGCAGACCGGCAGCAGCGCCGGGAAGTAGCGGACGTTCTCCTCGAACAGGTCGAACACCGTGGTGATCCAACGCTCGCCGAACCACACCCTCGGGCGTACGCCCTGGGCCTTGATCTCCTCCGGCCGGGTGTCGGTGGCCTGCTGGAACAGCGGGATGCGGGTCTCCCGCCACAGTTCCCTACCGAAGAGCAGCGGCGAGTTCGCGCCCAGGGCCACCTGGATGCCGGCGACCACCTGCGCGGCGTTCCAGTAGTCGGCGAACTGGGCGGGGCTGACCTGGAGGTGGAACTGGGTGCTCGTGCAGGCCGCCTCGGGCGTGATGGTGTCGGCGGTGACCGCCAGCCGTTCCACGCCGTTGATCGCGATCCGCAGGTCCTCGCCGCGGGCGGCGAAGATCTGCTCGTTGAGCAGCGCGTAGCGCGGGTTGGCCGACAGCGTCTCGGCGGTCAGGTGCTCCGGGCGCAGCGTCGGCAGGATGCCGATCATCACCATGTGCGCCCCGACGCCCCGCGCCTTGGCCTCGGCGGCGTTGAGGCTGGCCCGTACGCTCTCCTCGAACTCGTGCGTGCCGGTGCCGGCCAGCCGGCGCGGCGCGACGTTGATCTCGACGTTGAACTGGCCCAGCTCCGTCTGGAAGCTCGGGTCGGCGACGGCGGCCAGCACGTCGGCGTTGCGCATGGTCGGCATCGAGTCGTCGTCGACGAGATTGAGCTCGATCTCCAGCCCGGTCATCGGCCGTTCGACGTCGAACCGGGACTCCCGGAGCATCTCGGCGAAGACGTCCAGGCACCGCCGCACCTTCTCCCGATAGCGGGCCCGGTCCTCACGACTGAAGGTCCGCACCCCGACGTCCTCGCCCATGGTCACCGCCCTGTCACCGTTGGTTCCCCTAACCTCGCACGCCCGGGGCGGGCCGGGGAAGACCCGAAGCTTCTTGTACGTACCCAGCTCGGGCCCGCGTGATCCCTGTCGCCTCCGCCCGTCGTGCCGTCGGCGCGCCCGGCGGGGCGGTTAGCATGTGCGGCAACCGGTGGGGGAGTGACGATGCGCGAGAAGATCACCAGGCTCTTCGTGGCGGCGGCGATCGCCGAGGCCTGCTCCTGGCTGGCCCTGCTCGTCGGCATGGCCGTCAAGTACGGCCCCCCGGGCAACGAGATCGGCGTGCAGATCTTCGGCCCCATCCACGGCGCGCTCTTCGTCGCGTACGGCCTGCTGGTCCTCGCGATGGCCCGGCTGCACCGGTGGCGGCCCTGGCCCACCCTCGTGGCGCTGGCCTGCGCCGTGCCGCCGTTCGCCACCCTGGTCTTCGAGCGCTGGGCCGCCCGGCGCGGCATGCTGCGCACCGCGGGCGAGCCGGACCGCCCGCTGACCCCGGTCGGCTGACCCCGGTCGCTGACCTCGCCGTCGCCGAGGGGCGGCCAGCCGGCGAGTCGAGGGGCGGCCAGCCGGGAGCCGAGTGGCGGGCAGCCGGGGAGTCGAGGACCGTCAGTCGGCGAGGAAGTCGGCGAGCGCGGCGGCGAGCTGCTCCGGGGCCTCCTCGGCCACGTGGTGCCCCGAGTCGATGGCGGCCACCCGCACGTCGTCGGCCCAGTCCCGCCAGATCGCCGCCGGGTCGCCGTACAGGTCGACCATGTCGTCGCGCTCCGACCAGCAGAACAGCACCGGGCAGGCGATCCGCCGCCCGGCGGCCCGGTCGGCGTCGTCGGCCGCCCGGTCCGGGCCGAGCCCGGCCCGGTAGTCCTCACACATCGCGTGCACCGTCGGCGGGTCGTGGATGGCCCGGCGGTAGTCGGCGTACGCCTCCTCACCCATGGCGGCCGGCGACCCGCCGTACCAGGCGTCCGGGTCGGCGGTGATCACCCGCTCCGCCGGCTTGTCGGACTGGCCCAGGAAGAACCAGTGCCACCAGCGGGTCGCGAACCTCGCGTCGGCGCGGGCGAGGGCCTCCCCGATCGGCACCCCGTCGAGCACGCCCAGCCGGCTGACCCGCCGCGGGTGGTCCAGCGCCGTGCGCATCGCCACGTAGCAGCCCCGGTCGTGCCCCACCACGGCCGCGCGGTCGTGCCCGAGCGCGTCGAGCAGGCCGACCACGTCGCGGGCCATCGCCCGCTTGGCGTACGCGGTGTGCCCGGGGTCGCTCGGCGGCTTCGACGAGCCGCCGTAGCCGCGCAGGTCCGGGCAGATGACGGTGTGCTCGCGGGCGAGCAGCGGCGCGACGCGGTGCCACGTCGCGTGGGTACGTGGATGCCCGTGCAGCAGCACCACGGGCGGGCCCGAGCCGCCGTGGCGTACCCGCAGCCGGACCTCGCCGACGTCGACGTGCTCCAGCGTGAACCCCTCGAACATGTCCCCACCGTGCCCGCCGCCGCGACGCCGGAAACCGCGCCGGCCGTCAGGTCAGCGTGGACCAGGTCAGCAGGACGGCGACCAGCAGCGTGCCCAGCATCGCCTGGAGCAGCAGCGGCGGCCCGAGGTGCGACCACAGGGTGGCGGTACGCGGGGTGAGCAGCTGACCCGTCGTGAGGTTGACGATCCGCTCGATCTTCGGCGGCAGGTCCGGGTCGCCCTGCCGGCGCAGCGTCAACTGCACGTGGTCGGCCGGGTGCAGGGCGCTCTGCGGCAGGTGCCCGTGCAGCTCGACCTCGCAGAGCTGCCCGGCGGCGTCGCGCAGCCGCACGGGGGTGACCAGGTATTCCGGGCCCTTCTTCAGGTCCTTGAAGCGCCGGCGGGCCGCGCCGGAGCCGGCCGAGAACAGGGAGCGGACGAGTGCCGTCAGCAGGCCGGCGACGCCGGCCGCCGCGAGCACCGCGACCAGCACGGGCTGGCCGATGCGTACCTCGCGCGGATAGCCCTCCATCAGCCGCACGATCCGCCCCGTCACGATGCGGTCGCTCGGGTGGACGATGCGCCGGATGTGCAGGTCGCTGTCCATTTCCACCACCCAGAGTCCGGTTGCGTTCACTGATGGTATCGGTCATCCGGGTTGAACGACATGAATGAACCCCGGTCACGTGCCGCCCGGCGGCCAGGTGACAACCGGGGTGGCGCGGGTAAGCGGGGGGCCGAGCTGGAAAGGGGTCGAGCATGCAGCTGTCCTTCCTGCGCCCGCTCTACGACCGGCCGGGGCCGTGGGTCTCGGTGTACCTGGACGCCTCCGCCAACACCGAGGACGCCCACCCGGCGCTCGATCTGCGCTGGCGGGCCCTGCGCCAAGAACTTCAACAGCAGCGCGCCGACGTGGAGACCATCGACGCCGTCGAACGGGTCGTGCGGGGGCACGACCCGATGCCGGGCGACTACGGGCTGGCGATCTTCGGCGCCCGGGGCCGGGTGGTGCTGTCGGAGTACCTCTCCGCCCCGCCGCTGCGGGACCTCGCCGCGTACACCTCGCTGCCGCACGTGATGCCCATGCTGGCGCAGCGCGGCGAGCAGGTGGGCTGGGTGCGGGTGCTGGCCGACCGCACCGGCGCCGACGCCATGGCGATCAGCGCCGGCGGCGTGCCGCGCCGAGCCCACGTGACCGGCCGGGAGCACTTCCCGCTGCGTCGGGTGCAGCCCGGCGGCTGGTCGCAGTCCCGGTACCAGCGCGCCGCCATGGAGGCCTGGCACCACAACGCGGGCGACGTCACCGCCGCGACGGTGGAGCTGGCCGAGAAGGTCGGCGCCGAGGTGGTGGTGGTCGCGGGCGACGTACGCGCCACGGGGGTGATCGCCGCCCAGATGCCGTCGCGCTGGCAGGACGTGGTGGTCCGTACGGACGCCGGGTCCCGAGCCGGCGGCGCCGACCAGAGCCTGCTCGACGACCTCACCGTGCAGACCATCGCCGAGGTGGCCGACCGGCGGATCACGGCCGTGCTGGACCGCTTCGGCATGCAGGAGGACGTCGGCGCCGGGCTGGACGCCGTGGTGTCGGCCCTGCAACGCAACCAGGTCGAGACGATGCTCATCGTCGACGACCCGTCCGCGAACGGGGAACTCTGGATCGGGCCGGACCCCACCGAGATCGCCACCGATCCGGGGCAGCTCGCCGCCATGTCCGTACGCGACCCGGAGAAGGTCCGCGCCGACGCCGCGCTGGTGCGCGCGCTGGTCGGCATCGACGCAGAGCTGACCGTGCTGGGTCCCGACGAGGCACCGGAGCTGACCGACGGCGTCGGGGCGGTGCTGCGCTACGTCGACGCCGGCACGCCGGGACGTGGCGATGGCTGAGCGCAGGGTGGCCGACCTCGTGGTCGAGCGACTGCGCGCCTGGCGGGTGCCGCGGGTCTTCGGCTACCCGGGGGAGGCCATCGCCCCGGTGGTCGAGGCGTTGGACGCCTCGGGCGGGGATCCGGCGTTCATCCCGGCCCGGCACGAGGAGACCGCCTCGTACATGGCCGCCGGGCACGCCAAGTTCACCGGCGGGATCGGGGTCTGCCTGGCCACCCAGGGGCCGAGCGCCGTGCAACTGCTCAACGGCCTCTACGACGCCAAGCTGGACAGCAAGCCGGTGGTGGCGATCGTCGGCGAGGACGTCTCGGGTCCGCTCGGCGCCGCCCACCAGGAGATCGGGCTGAGCCGGCTGTTCGCCGACGCCTGCAACCAGTTCGTCCGCTACGGCCGCGTCCCCGACGGGGTGCCGGCCCTGCTCGACCAGGCGTTCCGCACCGCCGCCGCCACCCGCAGCCCGGTCTGCGTGGTGCTGCCGCGGCAGTTGCAGGAGGCCGCCGTACCCGACCTCCAGTCGCACGCGGCCGGGGTGCTGTCGGCGACGCCGGGGGAGCCGCTGGCCCGGGTCCTGCCGCACGACGCCGACCTGGACGCGGCCGCCCAGCTGTTCGCCAACGGCCAGCGGACCGCGATCCTGGTCGGCCAGGGCGGGCGGGGCGCGGCCGCCGAGATCGTCGCCCTCGCCGACCGGCTCGGCGCGGGGGTCGCGGCGTCCCTGCTGGGCAAGCCGGTGCTCGACGAGCGGCTGCCCTTCCACGCCGGCGTGCTCGGCGAGGTCGGCACGCCGGCCGCCGCCGAGCTGATGGGTGGCTGCGACACGCTGCTGCTGGTCGGCACGAACGACCCGTGGACCGACTACTTCCCGATGCCGGGGCAGGCCCGCACGGTGCAGATCGACATCGACGGGCGCCGCATCGGCACCCGCTACCCGGTGGACGTCCCGCTCGTCGGCGACGCCCAGGAGACGCTGCGGGCGCTGCTGGCCCGGGTGCCCGACCGGCCGAACGCCCGGTGGCGGGAGACCGTGGAGGGCTCCGTCGACCGCTGGCGGGCCGAGCGGGCCGAGCGGGCCGCCGCCCCCGCCGAGCCGGTGAACCCGCAGCTCGTGCTGTACGAGCTCTCCACCCGGCTTCCCCGCCGCGGGGCGGTCGCCGTGGACGTCGGGTCGGTCCTCTACTGGTACGCCCGGCACCTCGAACTGCCCCCGGGCGTCAACGCGCAGCTCTGCGGCACGCTCGGCTCGATGGGCTGTGCCCTGCCGTACGCGGTGTCGGCCAAGCTCGCCGCTCCGGACCAGCCGGTGATCGCGCTGCTCGGCGACGGCGCCATGCAGCGCAACGGGCTGGCCGAGCTGGTCACCGTGGCACACCACTGGCGGGAGTGGCGCGATCCCCGTCTGGTGGTGCTGGTGCTCAACAACCGGGACCAGTCGGGCATGGGCGGCGGCCGTACGCCCACCGACCCGACGCGCCGCCGGCCCGACGTGCCGTACGCCGGCTGGGCACGCCTGCTCGGCCTGCACGGGGTGCGGGTCGACCGGCCGGAGCTGGTGGGGGCGGCCTGGGACGAGGCGCTGGCGGCCGACCGGCCCTGCGTCCTGGAGACCGTCGTCGACCCGGCGGTACGGCTGGCGCCGCCCGAGCCCGCGTTCGCCGACCTGCGCGAGGTGTTCGCCGGGGGCGACGCCGCCCGGCGGGTGCGCGACCGGATGCTCGCCGCCGGGGTGGCCGTCGAGGTCGACGACCTCGTTTAACGACCCGGGCGACGGGCACTGAGGACGCGCAGTACGACGCTGGAGGTCACCTTGTCAGAGTCCCCGGATCGCCGGTACGGACCCGCGCCCCTGCCGCAGCCCCGTGGACCGGTCTCGGCGGCGCTGCTGGACGCGCTGCGGCGCACGCCGCACGACCTGCCGGCGGGGCTCGGCGACGGGCTCGACCCGGCCGACCCGCTCACCGACGAGGACCTCCAGCTCACGCTCTTCTGCTGCTACGAGCTGCACTACCGCGGCTGGCGGGGCGTCGACGAGGGCTGGGAGTGGCAGCCGTCGCTGCTCGTGCTGCGCGCGTACGCCGAACGCCGCTTCGAGGCGGCGGTGCGGGCGCTGGCCGGGCCGCTGCCAGCGGCGCTGCCCGGCGGGGTGCCGGCGGCCCTGGCCGACGTGGTCGCCGCCGACGACGGGCCGTCGCTCGCCGGGTACCTGCAGCGCCGCGCGTCGCTGGCCCAGTTCCGCGAGTTCGTCACCCACCGCTCGATCTACCACCTGCGCGAGGCCGACCCGCACAGCTGGGCCCTGCCGCGCCTCGGCGGGCCGGCGAAGGCCGCCCTGGTCGAGATCCAGATGGACGAGTACGGCAACGGCCGCCTCGACCGGATGCACGCCGAGCTGTTCCGGGTCACCCTCGGCCGGCTGGGGCTCGACACCGGCTACGCCGCCCACCTGGACGCCGTACCGGCGATCACCCTGGCCACCAACAACCTCATGTCGCTGCTCGGGCTGCACCGGCGGCTGCGCGGGGCGCTGCTGGGGCACCTCGCCGCGTACGAGATGACCTCCTCGCTGCCGAACCGCCGCTACGGCAACGGGCTGCGCCGCCTGGGCCTGGACGAGGTGGCCACGCGCTTCTACGACGAACACGTCGAGGCCGACGCGGTGCACGAGCAGATCGCGGCGCACGACATGTGCGGGGGACTGGTCCGCCTGGAGCCGGGGCTCGCCCCCGACGTGCTCTTCGGTGCCGCCGCCGCGCTGGCGGTGGACCGGCTCTTCGCCGCACACCTGCTGGACGCCTGGGCCGCCGGCCGTACCTCCCTGCGCAGCACCGCCCCGATCCGCATCGCCCT
The DNA here is from genome assembly GCF_900091445.1 of Micromonospora echinofusca. Lineage (NCBI taxonomy): Bacteria > Bacillati > Actinomycetota > Actinomycetes > Micromonosporales > Micromonosporaceae > Micromonospora > Micromonospora echinofusca. Next base: position 3,493,244 of record NZ_LT607733.1, on the reverse strand, counting down.
CCGCGACCGCCCCCGCCCCGGCGAACTCCCCGCCGCCGTCGCCTGACCCGGGCGCGGACCAGGCCGGTCGATCACGCGGGGAGGGGCCGGGGCGGTGCGTCAGGGGGCGGGGCGGGTGGTGCCGGCGCGGAAGCCGACGGCCTTGTGGGTGCCGTCGCAGAACGGCTTGAGCGCCGACTTGCCGCAGCGGCACAGCGCCACCGTGCCCCGCCTCGCGTCGATGGTCTCCCCGTCAGGGGTGACCAGGGCGAAGTCGCCCCGGACCAGCAGCGGCCCGTCCTGGTAGGGCGTGATGGTGGCCGCCGCCGCGGGGGCCTCGTCGTCGCTGCGCATGGGCGCAGATGTGCCCCTTACCGCGCCGACGAAACCCCTGCTCACCGGCGTACCGGAGCGGCGGTGACCGCCGTCGTGGTCCCGTTCGCCGGGCCGGCGCCACCCCGCCCGGGATCTTCTGATTGCTCCCGCCCGGTGGGGGATGCCCTGTTTGAACCCCATCGGGACGGGAAGCCGGGCCGCGTGGTGAGCGAACGAGGCAAGGTGGGGCCGGTGCACAAGGTGCGCGAGGGGCTCACGGCCGACGGTGCCGGGCTGGCGGGCGACCGGGTCGTGGCGGCGGGTAGCGCGGCGCGGGTCCTGGTGGCCGCCACCGCGCGGGCGCTGCGCGGCACCGACTGCGCCGACCTGGGACACCCGGGGCACCCGGGGCCGCTGTCGCGGTTCACCGGCGCGCCCGAGCCGGTACGTCGGGCCGCGGTGATCCGGGCGGCGGGCCGGGTGGCACTCACCCCCGGGCAGACGGCCGAGGTGGACGCCGGCCGGATCGCCCGCTGGTTCGCCGACCAGTATCCGCGCCGGCGGTACCCGGGGGCCCTGATCGGCTCCCCGCACGGCGCCGCCGCGCACCTGGCGACGGCGCTGGGGGTGCCGTGGCTGCCGGCGGGCTTCGAGATGACCGTGCACTGGGCGCAGGGGGCCGTCGACCGGCCGCAGGCCGCCCTGGACCACGGCGCGGCGCTCACCGCCCGCCTCCTCGGCGGCAACGCCGACCTGCACGTGCGCCAGGTGCACTGTCCCGCGAGCCGGGGCGCACTGGCCGGCGCCACGGTGTCCCTGGCGGCCCGGTGGCGGTCCCTGCCGGCCGCGTACGCGCGGTTCCTGGCCGACCGGCTGGAGCCCGGCGCCCCGGTGCTGCTGCTGCGCGACGCGCGCACCTGGCCGGTCTTCGACTCCGCCCCCGGGCACAGCTTCCAGGTCGGCTGCCCCGGCAGCGGCCTCGACCCGGTCGACTTCCACCCGGACAGCCACGCCCTGCGCCAGGTGCTCCGCTCGGCCGGCGGCGACGGCGCGCACTGGCAGCCGCCGGAGGTCACCTCGCCGCCCGAGCCGGCGGAACACGGCGTGGAGTCCGGTTTCGAGGCCGCTGTCCGGGACTGGACCGGCCGGCACGAGCATCCGCTGCACCGGGTCCTCGTGCCACGGCCGGAGGCGCTCAGCGCCGCGACCGCCGACCTGTACCGGCGCTGGCTGCGCGCGGCCGGCAAGACCGGCGACCGGCTGGTGGTGGAGTGCGGCCGGCTGCTGGACCCGTGGCAGGTGGTGCGGGCCGGGATGGTGCCGTACTGGTGCGAGAACGCCACCCGGCGCAGCGTGGCGGGGGTGGAGTGGTGGCTCGCCGGCAGCGAGCCGTTCAGCTCGGTGGACGTGCTGCCCGAACCGCCCGGCCTGCGCTCGCCGGCACTGGCCGGGCTGCCCCAGTGGCTGGCCGTCGCCGGCTTCGGCCGCCGCCGGCGGGCGCTGGACCGCACCTCGGCGCGCGGCTACCCAGTCACCTCGGTGCCCACCCGCCGGGCCACGGAGGTGCTGCGGGCGCAGCCGTACGACCTGCCGACGCCGCCGCCGATGACCGTGGACGACGCCCTCGCGGCGCTGCGCGACGGCGGCGCCGGCCAGGGGTTGCTGGTCTGTTGATCCGGCCCTTTCGAAACATCCTCGCGAACCCCGGGTCCCGTGATTGAGTACCTACGGAGCGGGAACACCGCTGGCTGCGACGGCCTGATCACGCCGTCCGGCGTGGCGTCGTCGCCCGCTGACATCCCAGTCATGTGACCCACTTTCCGGCCCGGGCGTGGTGCGACCACGCGCGCGCACGACCGGTTTCCTGAATCCGGGCGGGGGACCTTCCTGAGGGAGGCGCGGATGTTCGGACAGACCACCACGACCACACCACCGCCGACCGAGCGGGGCCTGGAGGACCTCGACGCGGCCGCACTGGCGTACGCGGCCCGCATCGAGGGCCTACCGCCCGAACGGCGGCAGGAGGCGCGGGACGACCTGGTCCGCTTCGCCCTGCCGTTCGCGGGCCGGCTGGCCCGCCGCTACCGGGGGCGCGGTGAGCCGCTGGAGGACCTGGAACAGGTGGCCCGCCTCGGCCTGGTCAACGCCGTCGACCGGTACGACCCCGAGCGGGGCTCGTTCACCGCGTACGCGGCCATCACGATCGTCGGGGAGATCAAGCGGCACTTCCGCGACCGCACCTGGGGCGTGCACGTGCCGCGCCGGCTGCGCGACCTGATCCTGGAGGTGGGACAGGCGACGTCGGCCCTGACCAGCGAGCTGTCCCGGGCCCCGACGGTCGCCGAGCTGGCGGAGCGGCTGGAGACGCCGCAGGAGGAGATCCTCGCCGCGCTGGAGTCGGCCGCCGGCTACAGCCCGGCCTCGCTGAACGCCCCCGTCGGCGGGGAGAGTTCGGCCGAGTTCGGCGACCTGGTCGGCGAGTCCGACAACGCGCTGGAATCCGTCGACGACCGGGTGACGGTCAGTGGGCTGCTGCACCGGCTGCCCTGGCGGGAGCGGCGCATCCTGGCCATGCGCTTCTACGGCAACCAGACCCAGGCGGAGATCGCCGCCCGCTTCGGCATCTCCCAGATGCACGTCTCCCGGCTGCTGTCGCGGGCGCTGACCTGGCTGCGCCAGGCGATGCTCGCCGACGCCCCGCCGCCGTGGCAGAACGGCGCCGCCGAGTCGGAGCCGGCGAAGACCAGGATCTCGGTGCGGCACAACGGCGACCGGGTGGTCGTGGAGGTCGGCGGGGAGGTCGACCGCGACGGCGCGGACCAGCTGCGCCGGGCGATGCTGGAGGCGGTGACCGGGCAGCCCGCCGAGGTGGTGGTGGACCTCGACGGCGCGGGCGGCTTCGACGCCGGCGGCATCGCCGCGCTGATGGCCGGCCGCGAGGCCGCGGCCCGTACGGGGGTGCCGCTGCGGCTGACCCGGGTGCAGCCGGCGGTGCGCCGCTCGCTCACCGCGGCGGGACTGGCGGCGGCCCGCGAGGGCTGAGCACGTCGGAAAGGGCCGGCACCAGGCGGTGCCGGCCCTTTCGCGTACGGACACTCAGTGGTCGGGCGGGTCGCCGGGCGCGCGCGGGTGCCGCCAGCGGTCGTTCTCCTGCTGCTCCCGCTGGGCGCCGAGGTTGGTCTCCTCCGGCTCGTCGGTCTGCTCGAAGCTGGGCCGGCGGATGTCGCCCGGCTCGGGTACGTCCACCGGCCTGGCCCCGGACTGCGGGGCCGGCTGGTACTCGGTGGCCTCCCGCGCGCCGTGTGCACCCTCGTGGGACGGCGACTCGGGCACGTGCTTCTCGCGGTGCAGTTCGTCGCGGAACTCCTGCGGCGGCTTGGTGGTGCGCTGCGGCAGGTCCCGGCCGAGGTCGGCGACGAGCGGGCCGTACTTGGCGTCGAAGGCGGGCCGCTCGGAGCGGATGCGGGGCATCCGGTCGAAGTTGCGCAGCGGCGGCGGGCAGGTGGTGGCCCACTCCAGCGAGTTGCCGAAGCCCCACGGGTCGTCGACGGTCACCTGCGCCCCGAAGCGCCAGGACTTCCAGGCGTTCCAGATGAAGAACAACGTGGAGGCGCCGAGCACGAAGGCGAAGATGGTGGAGATCGTGTTCAGCGCGGTGAACCCGTCGCTGGGCAGGTAGTCGGCGTAGCGGCGGGGCATCCCCTCGTTGCCCAGCCAGTGCTGCACCAGGAAGGTGCCGTGGAAGCCGATGAACATCGTCCAGAAGTGGGCCTTGCCGAGCCGCTCGTCGAGCAGCCGCCCGGTCATCTTCGGCCACCAGAAGTAGAAGCCGCCGAAGAGCGCGAAGACCACGGTGCCGAACAGCACGTAGTGGAAGTGCCCGACGACGAAGTACGTGTCGTGGGTGTGCCAGTCCGCCGGCGGGCTGGCCAGCAGCACCCCGGTCAGGCCGCCGAAGAGGAAGGTGACCAGGAAGCCGATCGCGAAGAGCATCGGCGTCTCGAAGGTGAGCTGCCCCTTCCACATGGTGCCGATCCAGTTGAAGAACTTGACCCCGGTGGGGACCGCGATCAGGTAGCTCAGGATGCTGAAGAACGGCAGCAGCACCTGGCCGGTGGCGAACATGTGGTGTGCCCACACGGTCATCGACAGCACGGTGATCGCGGCGGTGGCCAGCACCAGTCCCGTGTAGCCGAAGATCGGCTTGCGGGAGAAGACCGGGATGATCTCGGTGATGATGCCGAAGAACGGGATCGCGATGATGTAGACCTCGGGATGGCCGAAGAACCAGAACAGGTGCTGCCAGAGCATCGGCCCGGCGGTTATCGGGTCGTACACGTGGGCGTTGAGCAGCCGGTCCGCGGCGAGCGCCATCAGGGCCGCGGCCAGCAGCGGAAACACCAGGATCACCAGCACGCTGGTGAAGAGCATGTTCCAGGTGAAGATCGGCATCCGGAACATCGTCATGCCGGGCGCGCGCAGGGTGAGGATCGTGGTGATCAGGTTGACCGCGCCGAGGATGGTGCCCAGCCCCGAGATCACCAGGCCGATCACCCACATGTTGGCGCCGACGCCGGGGGAGTGCTCCGAACTGCTCAGCGGCGTGTAGGCGGTCCAGCCGAAGTCGGCGGAGCCGCCGGAGGTGAGGAAGCCGCCGAGCACCATCAGGCCGCCGAAGAGGTAGAGCCAGTACGCGAGGGCGTTGAGCCGGGGGAACGACACGTCCGGCGCGCCGATCTGGATCGGCACGATGTAGTTGGCGAACCCGAACGCCGCCGGCGTGGCGAACAGCAGCAGCATGAGCGCGCCGTGCGAGGTGAAGAGCTGGTTGTACTGCTCGGCCGAGAGGAACTGCATGCCCGGCCGGGCCAGCTCGGCCCGCATCAGCATCGCCTGGACCCCGGCGACCAGGAAGAATCCGAACGAGGTCAGCAGGTAGAGCAGCCCGATCTGCTTGTGGTCGGTGGTGGCCAGGAACCGGGTGAGCTTCCCACCGGGCAGCGCCTTGCGCAGCGGCCCGGGATAGCCGCCGAAGCGTGCCGGCGCCAGGATCGCCGGCCCCCGGTCGCGTGGTTCCGTGGTTACCCGCTCGGGCATGTGACTCTCACCCCGCCATGACGACAGATAGGACGGCGCGGCTACCCGCCCCACAGCCCATGAAACCAGGCGACAGCGGTTATTCAGGCGAGAGTGGTAAATCTGGTCAATTCGCGGGCAGTATGGCCCAGACGACCTTCCCGTCACCGGCCGGCGAGCTGCCCCACACCTGGGCCAGCTCGCGCACCAGCAGCAGCCCCCGGCCGCCCTCGGCCTGCCCGTCGGGGCAGCCGGCCCGGACCAGGGTCCGGTCGCCGTCGGTCACCGCCACGTGCAGGTACGGCCGGCGCAGGGTGAGCGTCACCCGCATCGGCGTGCCGGCGTGCCGGACCACGTTGCCGACCAGCTCGCTGAGCACCAGCGACGCCGGGCCGACGGCCTCCGGCACGTTCCACCGACCGCAGGCGTCGGTGACCAGCTCCCGCGCCCGCCGGCAGGCCTCCGCGACCGGCTCGAGCCGGGCGCGCAGCCGGGGCGCCGCCGCCGCGTTCGCCGCCCGGGTCGCCTCGTCGCAGTCGCGGCGCACGGGCACCACCCGGCAGGCGGTCGACTGCGCCAGCCAGGTCGCCGCGTCGGGCGGCGGGGCGCACAGCACGACGGGCACCGCCGGCCAGCCGGCCGCCCGGCGGGCGGTGGCGGCGAAGACCGAGAGGGCCAGCGGGTCACGGACGGTGACGTCGGTGAGGTCCACCACGAGCGCGTCGGGCTGGCTGGCGAGGCAGGCGTCCAGCGCGGTGTGCACCGTGCGCATGGTGCCGAGGTCGAGGCCGCCACGCAGGCGTACGACGGTCACCGGCGACCTGTCTTGCACCTCGCAGGTGATCCGCCGCGGCATGTGCGCCCTCGTTTCGCGTCGTCGGGGATCTGCGAAGTACCCGGACGGGGGCGGGCGAAACCGGCCTGGCCGGGGCGGCGGGCCCCGGCCGTCGACGCTGCGTCACCGGGTGGCTCGGCCCCGGGTGGTCAGGACGCCCAGCGCGATCATGCCCAGGCCGAGGAAGAGGTGCAGCCAGTTGTCGGCGTTGTTGACCGGAATGAAGTTGGCCCCGCTGTCGTGGTCGATCACCAGGCCGTAGAGCCAGAGCACCAGGTAGATCGCGCCGCCGCCGACCAGGTAGGTCCGCGCGCCCGCGACGGTGCGGGCCAGCACCAGCCCGGCCACCCCGAAGAGCAGGTGGACGAAGTTGTGCAGCACCGAGACCTGGAACAGGCCGAGCAGCCTGGCCTCGGAGTCGTGCCCGGCGAAGCGCAGGTCGCCGAAGTCGCTGGTGATGCCCGGTACGAAGCCGAGGACGCCGACCAGGAGGAAGACCACCGCCACGGCGGCGGCGGCCCGCCGGACGGGAGCCTTGCCGTCGGCCGGGTTGTGCCGGGCGCGCGAGCGCGCCATGGGACCGGTCACCGCCGTCTCCTCACTGTGCGGGAAAGCTGAGCGGACCGCGCCTTCCCGCCGTGCGCGCCGCCAAACCTCCCGCCCCGGGACGGGCGGCCCCCGACTGCCGACGGGGCGAACGTCGTCGCGGTCCCCGGGCGCGTACGCCAACGGGGCCGGCCCACCATGACGGCGGCCCGGCCCCGGGGCGCGGACGGACGATCAGGCCGGCAGCAGGCGCCCGGCGGCGGCGGACTGGCGGAGGAGTTCGTAGAGGCCGACGTACTTCTCGGCCATCACGGCGGGGGTGAAGCGGACGGCGGCCTCGCGCCGGCACTCGTCCGGGTCGAGCAGGCTGGCGGCCAGCAGCAGGTCGCCCAGTTCCTCCTCGTCGGTGGTGAGCAGGCCGGTGCGGCCGTGCTCGATCAGCTCGGGCAGGCAGCCCCGGGCGGTGGCGACCACGGGCGTGCCCAGGGCCAGGGACTCGACCACCGCCGTGCCGCCCGGCTCCTCCCAGCGCAGCGGGAACAGCGAGGCCCGGGCGCCGGCCAGCAGGTCGTCGCGCTCCTGCCCGGCCACCGTGCCCACCCAGCGGACCAGGTCGCCGTCGACGTGCGGCGCCACCTCGTCGTAGAAGAACCGGACGTCCGGGTTCTGCCGGGCCTCGTCCCCGGCCGCAGCCAGGTCCTCCGGCCGGTGGTACGGGCCGACGGGCCCGGCGAGCACCAGCGGCACCCCCACCTGCCGGGCGAGACGCGCGCCCACGTCCTGGCCCTTGCCCGGGTTGATCCGGCCCAGGATGATCAGATAGTCGCCCTTGTCGGCCCGGGGCCGACGGTCCGCGTCGACGGCGAGCGGGGTGGACAGGTGCACGTGGCCCACCGAGTGCTCCTGCAACGCCCGGGGCGCGCGGGCCAGCTGCGAGGCGGAGACCCCGTTGACCCGGACCCGGTCGCCGCCGTCGAGGTTGCCGTAGAGCGCCGGGTGCTTGGCCAGGTCCCAGTGCAGGGTGTGCAGCACCGGCGGGGCGTCCGGGCCCATCGCGGCGAGCGTGGCCAGGCCGACCGCCTCCACGTGGTCGTGCACCAGGTCGATGTCGTCACGCGAGTGCAACGCGCGCACCACCCCGTTCAGGTGCGCCTGCGAGATGCCGCAGACCTGGTTGTACGGCCGTTGCAGGGCGGGGAACTGCCCGTCGGCGAAGACGGAGAACTTCTCGTCGACCGGCAGCGTGCTGCTGTCGACCGACGCGAGTACCACCCGTACGCCGAGGCGGCGCAGCTCCGGCACCAGCGTCGCGATGACGTTCTCGATGCCGCCGTAGCCGGGCGGCGGCACGGACAGCCACGGACCGGCGTTCATCAGGACGGTGAGGCTCATGCGGGATTCCTTCCCTCGGCGGGGCCCTCGGCCGTCCGCGCCCGGTCGTTCGGGGTCACAAGAGGTCGCGTGCTCACGCCGCGGCGACCCGTCGGCGGGGGATGCGGTGCCGTAGCTCGGCCAGGGGCGGCCGTTCCTCGACGGAGACGTCGCTGACGACGATCTCCCGGTCCAGGTTCGGCAGGGCGTCGGAGCCGCCGCGCCGGAACTGGGTCAGCAGGGCGGCGGGCATCGCCCCGGGCGCCGCCCAGCCGCGCCGCTGCAGCCGCGACCAGGCGGTGAGCATGATCTGGGCCGACATCCGGCCCAGCGCGGCGGTGTCCTGGTGGCGGTGCTTGCGCTCGCCCAGGTCCACCTGGGCCAGCGCGTCCAACCCGACCAGCTCGAGCAGGTCGATGAGCATCGCCGTCTCGACCCCGTAGCCGGAGACGAACGGCACCCGCTCCAGGACCTCCCGGCGGCCCGCGTACTCACCGGCGAGGGGCTGCACGAAGCCCGCCAGCTCGGGCCAGAACAGGTTCAGCATCGGCCGGGCCATCAGCTCCGTCACCCGCCCGCCGCCGTCGGCCTCCACGCTCGACGCCCCGACCAGGGGGCGGTGGTAGAAGCCCTTCACGAAGTCGACCGAGGGATCGGTCAGCAGGGGACCGATCAGCCCCGTCACGAAGTGCGGCCGGAACTCACGCAGGTCGGCGTCGATGAACGCCACCACGTCGCCCTCGGCCGCCGCCAGCCCCGCCCAGAGCGCGTCCCCCTTGCCGGTGAGCCGCGGCAGGCCCCGGGTCATCGCGTCCTGGCTGACCACCTCCGCGCCGGCGGCACGCGCCACCTTGGCGGTGCGGTCGGTCGACCGGGAGTCCACCACGATCAGCTCGTCGATCAGGGCCACCCGCTCCATCAGGTGCTCCCGGATGGTCGACACGATCGCGCCGACCGTCGCCTCCTCGTTGCGGGCCGGCAGCACCACGCTGACCCGGCTGTCGCCCTTGGCGCGCACCAGGCGCCGCGCCGGCCAGTCCCCCGCCGACGTCGTGCGGTAGGTGGCCCAGGCCTCCACCACCGGCGACACCATAGTTTCCGTATTCCGCACAGGCACCCCCAGATCGTGGCGGAAAAACCTTCCCTGTTTTTCCCACTACCGCACTCGCGCTAACCCGCAGCATGCCTAACAGCTTGATCACGACGGTGACGTGACCGGGTTCCGCCCTGGTGAACGTTTGGTTGCGCGCACGCGGGGGGAGTGCAGTCGTCGAACGCGAAACTGTGGCGAAGGGGCTTTACATGCGCACGTGCCGGGTGGGACTGGTCGGGGCCGGCGGGGTGGCGCAACGCCACGCCAGGGTGTTGGGCGGCTTCGCCGACGTGGAGCTGATCGGGGTGACCGACGTGGTGCCGCAGGCGGCGGCGGAGCTGGCGCGGGCGCACGACGCCCGCACCTTCGGCGACGTCGACGAGCTGCTGGCCGCCGGCCCGGACGCGGTCTACGTCTGCGTGCCGCCGTTCGCCCACGGGCCGGCCGAGGAGGCGGTCGTCGCGGCCGGGGTGCCGATGTTCGTGGAGAAGCCGGTCGCCGTCGACCTGGCCACCGCCGAGCGCGTCGCCGACCTGGTGGCCCGGCGCGGGCTGCTCACCGGCGTGGGGCACCACTGGCGCTACCTGCCGGTGGTGCAGCAGGCCCGGGAGCTGCTCGGCGACCGTCCGGTGCGGATGGTCGCCGGCGCGTGGTGGGACAAGGTGCCCCCGGTGGCCTGGTGGTCGTCGCGCGAGCGTTCCGGCGGCCCGGTGGTCGAGCAGGCCGCCCACGTGCTGGACCTCATCCGGTGCCTGGTCGGCGAGGCCACCGAGGTCACCGCGTACGGCGACGGCACCCCGCCGCCGGTCGACGGCGCCGACATCGACTCGGTGACCACCGCGACGCTGCGCTTCGCCGGCGGCGCGGTCGGCACGCTCACCGCCGCCTGCGTGCTCGGCTGGAAGCACCGCGCCGGGCTGGAGATCCTCGCCGACGGGCTGGCCCTGTCGCTGAGCGAGGACGGGCTGGTCGTGCGCGACGCCGACGGGGAACGCCGCTTCGACGCCGACCCGGAGGCCGCCCGGGTGGCCGTGGACCGGGCCTTCGTCGACGCCGTCCGGGGCGTCGGCGACGACGTGCGCGTCCCGTACGCCGAGGCCCTCGGCACCCAGCGGCTCGCCCTCGCGGTCGCCGACTCCGCCCGCACCGGCCGGCCCGTACGCCTGGACACGCCCGCCGCCGCGCCGCTGGCTACGGGGGTGACCGTCGATGCGTGACCGCGTGGTGGTGGTCAGCGGCCCGGGCCGGGTCGAGCTGGTCGAGCAGGACGCCGCCGAGCTGACCGACGGCACGTTCCGGGTCGAGACGCTGTTCAGCGGCGTGTCGGCCGGCACCGAACTCAGCTACGTCAAGGGCACCAACCCCTACCTGAACGTCACCTGGAACGCCGACCTCGGGCTCTTCCAGCCGGGTGCCGCCAGCACGCCGTACCCGGTGACCCGGCTGGGCTACATGCAGGTCGGTCGGGTGGTGGAGAGCCGCACGCCGGCCGTCGCCGTGGGCACCGTCGGCGCGATGACGTACGGCCACCGCACCGGCTGGGTCGCCGACGCGGTCGCCGAGCGGTTCGTGCCGCTGCCCGAGGACCTCGACCCGCTGCTCGGCGTCTACGTCGCGCACATGGGGCCGATCTGCGCCAACGGCGTGCTGCACGCCGCCGCCGACCTGCACGGCGCGGACGTGCGCTCGCTGGGCGACGGGGTACGGGGCCGGCGGGTCGCGGTCGTCGGCAGCGGGGTGGTGGCCCTGCTCACCGCCCTGTTCGCCAAGCGGCACGGGGCCGCCTCGGTGGTGGTGCTCGACCCGACCCCGCAGCGGCGGGCCGTCGCCGAGGCGTTGGGCCTGGAGACCCTCGACCCGGAGGCGGACGACCCGGCGGTGGTGCTCAAGACCCGCTGGGCGCACGGGCCCGGCGACCGGGGCGCCGACCTGGTGTTCCAGTGCCGGGGCCAGGCCTGGGCGTTGCAGCTCGCGCTGCGCCTGCTGCGTCCCCAGGGCACGGTGGTCGACCTGGCCTTCTACCAGGCCGGCGCGGACGCGGTCCGGTTCGGTGAGGAGTTCCACCACAACGGACTGTCGCTGCGCTGCGCGCAGATCGGCCGGGTGCCGCGCGGGCTCGCCCCGACCTGGGACCGGGAGCGCCTCTCCGCCGAGACGATCGACCTGCTGCGCGCGTACGGGGACGTCATCCGCAAGCACCTGGTCTCGGCGGTGGTGCCGTTCGAGGAGGCGCCGACACTGCTGACCGACCTCGCCGAGCGGCGCCGCCAGGAGCTCCAGGTGGTGCTGACCGCCTGAGGCGCGCGTACGGTCCGGGCGGGTGGCGCGGGCGGATACCGTTCCAGCCATGACCGCCGACGCCGCCGTCCTGACCGCCGACGACTCCGTCCCGGCCGCCCCCGGCGGTCCCGGCGGGGGCGGAGCCGACCGGCGGGTCGGCCTCGCCGCCCTCCTGCCCTACCTGCGCGCCCACCGCGGCACCCTGGCCGTGGTGGGCGCGCTGTCGCTGGCCGGCGCGGCGGCGTCGCTGGCCCAGCCGCTGCTCACCCGTTCGGTGCTCGACGGGCTCTCCGCCAGCCGGCCCGTCGCCGGGCTGGTCGCGGCGCTGGTCGCCCTCGTGCTGGTCGGTGCGGCGCTCGGCGGCGTGCGGGACTACCTGCTGCAACGCACCGCCGAGGGGGTCGTGCTCGGCACCCGGCGGCGGCTGGCGGGGCACCTGCTGCGACTGCCGATCGCCGAGTACGACCGCCGCCGCACGGGCGACCTGCTCTCCCGGGTCGGCTCGGACACCACCCTGCTGCGCGCCGTGGTCACCTCCGGCCTGTTCGAGGTGGTCACCGGCGCCGTGATGGTGCTCGGCGCGGCCGGCGCGATGGTCCTGCTCGACCCGGTGCTGTTCGGGGTGACCCTGCTCGGGGTGGCCGCCGGCATCGCCATCGCCGTCGCCTTCGCCCACCGGGTGCGCGGGCTGGCCCGGGCCGCCCAGGAACGCATCGGCGAGATGACCTCGGCGGTGGAGCGGGCCATCTCCGCCGCCCGCACGATCCGCGCGGCCCGGGCCGAGCGGCGCGAGGCCGACGCGATCGGCGTGAGCGCCGCCCAGGCGTACGCGGCGGGGCTGCGGGTGGCCCGCGTGCAGGCGTTTGTCGGCCCGGCCAGCGGCGTCACCATCCAGGGGGCGTTCCTGCTGGTCCTCGGGGTGGGCGGGGCGCGGGTGGCGGCGGGCGCCATCACCGTCGGCGACCTCGTCGCCTTCATCATGTTCCTGTTCTTCCTGGTCCTCCCGCTCGGGCAGGCGGTGCACGCCTACACCCAGTTGCAGACCGGCCTCGGCGCGCTCCAGCGGATCGAGGAGGTGCTCGCCGTGCCCGTGGAGGGGGCGGCCGACCGGCCGGCGCGCGCTCCGGCCACGGCGGCGACCGGCGGGGCCCCGGCGTCCGTCGAGTTCGACCGGGTGGGCTTCGGTTACCCCGGCGGCCCGCCGGTGCTGCGCGAGGTGAGCTTCACCGTGCCGGCCGGCACCCGCACCGCCCTGGTCGGCCCGTCGGGCGCCGGGAAGTCGACGCTGCTGGCGCTGGTCGAGCGCTTCTACGAGGTCACCGAGGGCGCGCTACGCATCGACGGGGTCGACGTGCGGGACCTGCCCCGCGACGCGCTGCGCGCCCGGATCGGCTACGTCGAGCAGTCCGCGCCGGTGCTGGCCGGCACGCTGCGGGAGAACCTCCTGATCAGCGCGCCGGAGGCCACCGAGGCCCGGCTGCGTGCGGTGCTCGACGAGGTCAACCTCGGCCACCTGGCCGAGCGCGCCCCCGAGGGGCTGGACGTGCAGGTGGGCGAGGGCGGGGTGCTGCTCTCGGGCGGCGAGCGGCAGCGGCTGGCGATCGCCCGCGCCCTGCTGGCCGGGCCGCCGGTGCTGCTGCTCGACGAGCCGACCAGCAACCTCGACGCCCGCAACGAGGCCGCGCTGCGCCGGGCCATCGACGCGGTGGCCGCCCGGCGCACCCTGCTGATCGTGGCGCACCGCCTCTCCACCGTCGTCGACGCCGACCAGATCGTGGTGCTCGACGGCGGTCGGGTGGCGGCCACCGGCACCCACGACGAGCTGACCGGGACCAGCCCGCTCTACCGTGAGCTGGCCACCCACCAGCTCCTGGTGAGCTGAGCGGTCCACGCCCGCGATCCGCCCGGCGACGACACCCGCGCGGCGGCGCGCCGGGCGGGCCGCCAACACCGGCCCCGGTCGCGTACCGTTGCCGCTCATGGGTGTGTCGCAACGCTTGAAGACCAGGTTCCGCCGGTTCCTCCAGCGCCCGGGGACGACGGTCGACCTGGGGCCGTTGGAGAAGCTGCTGCCCGCCGTCGAGGCGCGCGAGGACGAGCTGTCGGCGCTCGACGACGCCGAGCTGACCGAGGCCGCCGGCAAGGCCACGGACTACGAGGAGATCTGCGCGATCGGCCGCGAGGCCGCCCGCCGGGGCCTCGACCAGCGGCCGTACGACGTGCAGCTGCTGGGCGCGATGGCGCTGCTCTCCGGCAAGGTCGCCGAGATGGCCACCGGTGAGGGCAAGACGCTCACCGCGACCATCGCCGCGTACGGGCACGTCCGGCTGGGCAACGGCCCGGTGCACGTGCTCACCGTCAACGACTACCTGGCCCGGCGTGACGCCCTCTGGATGGAGCCGGTCTACACCCTGCTCGGCCTGACGGTCGGCTGGGTCAACGAGGCCTCCACCCCGCAGGAGCGGCGCGACGCGTACGCCTGCGACGTCACGTACGTCTCGGTCAGCGAGGCCGGCTTCGACTACCTGCGCGACCAGCTCGTCACCGACGTGGAGGACCGGGTGCAGCCGCCGCTGCGCACCGCGATCGTCGACGAGGCCGACTCGATCCTCATCGACGAGGCCCGGGTGCCGATGGTCCTCGCCGGCTCGGTCGCCAGCGAGCAGGACCCGGTGCACGCCGCCGCCGCCCAGGTGCGCGGCCTGCGCAAGGGCAAGCACTACACGGTGGCCGAGGACGGCCGCAGCGTCGCCTTCACCGCCGCCGGCCTGGCCGCCGTCGAGGCCAAGCTCGGCATCGACCTGTACGACGAGGAGCACGTCGCGCAGCTCTCGGCCGTGAACGTGGCGCTGCACGCGCACGCCCTGCTGCACCGCGACGTCGACTACATCGTCCGGGACGGCTCCGTCGAGCTGATCGACGAGATGCGCGGCCGGGTCGCCCAGCGCCGCCGCTGGCCCGACGGGCTCCAGGCGGCCGTGGAGGCCAAGGAGGGCCTCGACGCCACCGCTGAGGGCGAGGTGCTCGGCACCATCGCCGTGCAGGCCTACATCGCGCTCTACCCGAAGGTGTGCGGCATGACGGCCACGGCGGTGCTGGTCGGCGACCAGCTCCGCGAGTTCTTCGGCCTCGAGGTGGCGGTGATCCCGCCGAACACCCCGTGCGTGCGCGAGGACGAGTCGGACCGCATCTACGCCACCCGCGCGGAGAAGGACGAGGCGCTGGTCGACGAGATCAAGCGCAACCACGAGCGCGGGCGGCCGGTGCTCGTCGGCACCCTGGACGTGAAGGAGTCCGAGGGGCTGGCCGCCGGCCTGAACGCCGCCGGGGTGCCGTGCGTGGTGCTCAACGCGAAGAACGACGACGAGGAGGCGGCGATCATCGCCGAGGCCGGCGCGTACGGCGCGGTGACCGTCTCCACCCAGATGGCCGGCCGGGGCGTCGACATCCGGCTCGGCGGCAGCGACCAGGCCGACCGGGGCCGGGTCGCCGAGCTGGGCGGCCTCTACGTGATCGGCAGCGGCCGGCACGACAGCCGGCGCGTCGACGACCAACTGCGCGGCCGGGCCGGGCGGCAGGGCGACCCGGGCGGCTCGGTCTTCTTCGTCAGCCTGGAGGACGACCTGGTCGTCCGGCACGCCGGCGACGCCGTGCCCGCCTCGCCCCGGATGAACGCCGACGGCCTGGTCACCGACGACCAGGTCGAGTACGCCGTCGAGCACGCCCAGCGGGTCGCCGAGGGCGTCAACCACGAGATCCACCGCAACACCTGGCGCTACAGCGTCGTGATCGAGCAGCAGCGCAAGGCGCTCGCGGAGCGCCGGGAACGCCTGCTGACCAGCGACGTGGCGGCGCTGATGCTGCTGGACCGGGTGCCCGAGAAGGCCGGCGAGATGGATGAGGACCTGCTCGCCCGCGCCGCCCGCTCGATCGCCCTCTACCACCTCGACCGGCTCTGGGCGGAGCACCTCGCGGAGCTCTCCGAGGTACGCGAGGGCGTGCACCTGCGCGCCCTGGGCCGGCTCGACCCGCTGGACGAGTTCCACCGGGCGGCGGTGCCGGCGTTCAACAACCTCATCCCGGAGATCGAGCGGCGCACCATCGAGACCTTCGAGGAGACGGAGTTCGGCGACGACTGGGAGCCGGACGAGGCGAAGCTGGTGCGGCCGAGCGCGACCTGGACGTACCTGGTGCACGACAACCCGTTCGGCTCGGAGCTGGACCGGTTGATCGCCTCGGTGGGGCGGCGACTCAGCTCCGCGTCGCGCTGACGCGTGGGGCCCTTTCCCGCGCCTCCGGGCGCCGGGAAGGGGCCCCCTTTTGCGCCGTTTCGACCCCGGGTTGCGAGGGTAGTAGGCCGGGTCCGAGGAGTCAGGAGAGACCACGACGATGGAACAGGTGACGGCGCCGGTCGGGCGTGCGGCAGCACGCGCCGCGACGGTGGGGGCAGCGCGGCGGTGAACCTGGAGACGCGGGACCTGGCGGTGGAGCGGCTCGGCGTCCTCGAGACCGCTGCCCTGCTGCGCGAGCTGACGGCCGGGCTGATCGCCGTCGACGACTTCGACGAGGCGCTGGACGCGCTGGTGCGTACGGCCCGCGACGCCGTGGCCGGCGTGAGCTGGTGCGGCTTCACGGCCCTGCGCGCCGGCGAACCGGCCGGGGTGGCGGCCTCCGACGCGCGCCTGGCGGGCCTGGACGACCTGCGGCACGGCCCGGACTCGCCGGCGATGGACGCCATCCGGCGGCGGGAGCTGGTCCTCTCCGACCGGTTGGACCGCGAGGAGCGCTGGCCGGCCTGGACGCCACGGGCCCGGGAGTTGGGCGTGCAGTCGGTGATCTCCGCCCCGGTCGACGTAGACGAACAGGTCATCGGGTCGATCAACCTCTACGCCAATGCCGCCGACCTGCTCACCCCGGGGCACCAGCTCACCGCGATGCTGCTCGCCGAACACGCCGGGCTGCTCCTGGCGGCGGTGCGCGACCGGGCGCGCCGGGCCGCCCAGGCCGGTGAGCTGGACGCCTCGCTGCTCGGCGACGGGGTGATCGGCCAGGCCATCGGCGTGATCATGACGCAGCGCGGCTGCCCGGCCGAGGAGGCGCTCGACGTGCTGCGTAGCGCGGCGTCCTCGCTGGACATCCCGCTGCGGGACGTCGCCGACCGGCTCGTCGCCACCGTGTCGCGCCCCCGGGACAACTGACCCCCTCCCGCCGGCGCTCCGGTCGCCACGTGGCACCCCGTCGACGCGGGTCACCGGCGGATGCCGACGTTCCGCTGGCGCCCCGGGCCCGCCGTCGCCGGGGCAGGGGCCCAGGTGACCGGTGGGATCGGCGGGGCCGGTGGGCCGCGTGTCGTTTCGGCGTACCGGCGCCCGGGTAGCACCCTGGACTGGTGACGCGTGCCGACCTGGGGAGGAACCATGCAGAGCCGGCTGCGGGTGCAGGGGCACCCGATCCAACCGATGCTGGTGACGTTCCCGTTCGGGCTCTTCGTGAGCGCGACCGTGTTCGACCTGACCGACGTGCTCGGTGGGCCGGCCTTCCTCGGTGAGGTGGGCTACTGGACGTCCGTGGCGGCCCTGGTCGCCGCCGCGCTGGCCGCCGTGGCCGGCATGATCGACCTGTGGGACGTGCCGGTCGACCGCACCCGGCGTACGGCGGTCACCTTCAATCTCGTGAACGTGGCGATGGCCGCGCTGTTCCTGGTCGCCTGCCTCGTCCGCGCGGACGCGCCGCAGCGGGGCGCCTCCGTCGTGCTGCTGCTCACCGAACTGGTGGCCCTGGGCGTCGGCGCGGTCGGCGTCTGGCTGGGCGCCCGCCTGGTGCGCCGCTTCGACGCCGGCCGCCGGTCCGAGGCCACCACCTTCGACGCGCTGAGCGGCGCCGCCGACGCCACCGTGGACCTGGCCCACCGCCGCCCCTGACCGTCACGGGCCGGGGTGGGCCTCGGCGTGGTGGGTCGCGAGGACGTCGGTGCCGAAGTCGCTGGCCGGGCGGCGCAGGACCGTGTGGGCGTGGTTGCCGTCGTCGGTGGTGTTGTCGTACTCGATGAGCAGGTCGTCGCCCTGCACCCGGTAGTAGTGGCGCCGGCCGGGCACGGTCGGGCCGGCCCAGGCGAAGTGCAGCCGCCCCGGGTCGAGCCGGCGCGCCTCCCGGATCGCCAGCTCCGGCGGGAGCCGGTCCAGGTAGAGCGCCACGAGCTGGTCCAGCAGGGCCCGGCCGGTGGGCCCGAGCCGGTCGGCGGGCACTCCGAGCGGCTCCAGCGGGCCGTCGACGCGGGAGCGGGTGGCGCTGATGATGTCCCCGGGCGCCTCGTCGGCGACGATCGCCGCCGCCCGGCCGGCCGGGCCCATCGCGTCGAGCAGGGCGCGGGCCAAGTCCTCCTCCACGCCCAGCGGGCGGGAGACGGGGTGGCCGGCGTGCCGGACGGTGGCCGGGTTGGCGCCGAGGAAGATCGGCGCGGGGGAGACCTGGTCGGCCACCACGGTCATGTTCACCGAGAGGTGGTGCCCCTCCAGGCGCCACGCCCAGGCGTCGTCGCGGGCCGGGTCGCCGAAGACGGCCACCCAGTAGTCGCCGCTGTGCCGGCCCCGGCGCCACCCCTCCGCCCGGTCGAGCACCTCCTCCAGCGCGACGATCGCCATCGCCTGGGCGTACGCCGGTGGGCTCAGCGCGGTGGCCAGCAGCCGGTGCGCGGCCTTGCGCCCGGCGCGGTCCAGGTCGGCCAGGCAGACCCCGGGCCGGGGTCGTGGCCGGTACTCGATCCAGCGGCGGGCCGCCTCGTCGTCGAACCGGTGGGTGGCTTGGTCGCGGGCGGGTTCGTCCAGCGCGGCCAGCAGCGCCGTGGCGGCGGTGCGCATCTGTTCGGGCAGCGGATCCTCCACCGACCCTGTATACCGGTCGCGCGCCGGACCCGCCGGGCGTCGCGGCCGTTTCCGCTCCGAGGCCGGACGACGCGGGCGGCCCGTGCCGTCAGCCGGTCGGCGCCGTCAGCAGCGTGAGCATGTCGGGCAGGTCGAAGAAGCGGGCCGTCTCCACCGCCGACGGGCTGCCGTGGTGCGGGTCGGCCCCGGCGGCGAGCAGCGCCCGGACGGCCCCGGTGCTGCTGCGGAAGGTGGCGGCGGCCAGCGCCGTCTGGCCCCGGTCGTTGGTCCGCGAGTGGTCGGCGCCGCGGGCGAGCAGCGCGGCGACGGTCTCGGGGTGGGCGTGGTACGCCGCCAGGATCAGCAGGGTGTCGCCCTTGTCGTTGGTCATGTCGACCGGCAGCCCGGCGTCGACGTAGTCGGCCAGTTCGGCGGTGGCGCCGTCGCGCGCCAGGTCGAACATCCGGTGCGCGAACGCCAACGTCTCGGCGTCGAGTTCCTCACTCACCGGTCCAGGTTAGTCGGACACCGGTCTGGCGCGTCGCTCGGCCGGGGTGCTGGGGGAGGGCGGGCGCGGTGACGTGCCGGCGCGTACGGGCACCGGTCCCGTCCCCGGTACACCGGCCCCGCGCGGGTGGCCCGTCGCCGCGCCGGCGTGACGCGCACTCGCCCGCCCCGGCGCCACCCGCTTCGAGCACCGTGAACCGGGCGGGCACCCCCCTATCGGGTCAACCCGGCGGCTCTGCTGTAATCATCAGGCCTCGTACGCAGAGCGAGCATCCGGCTCCGATGCGTTCGTCAATTGTCACATTCATGCAACGCAGCCGCCCCTTGACCCTCGCCCGGGCGCCGGGAAGCATCGATGGAGCGGCGTCCCGGGCCGTGGGGAGATACCCGGACCAGCCAAGGAGGACCATGTCGGTCAGCCCCGCCTCGTCGCGCGCCGGATGGCATACGTCCCAGCCTGCTGTTCCCGGTCGCCCCCCGGGCGGCCAGCGTCGCCCCGCCAACACCGCCGCCCCGATGCTCACGGTGACCCTGAACATCCCGCTGGCGTCCGAGGAGTCGCTGACCCCACCGGCCCGGCGGCTGCTGGAGGCCGCCCGGGAGATGCTGGAACGCGGCGAGGGCACCGTCATCACGGCCACCGTCGAACGCCGCCCCGACCCGGTGCCCGCCGGCCGCGCGCCGTCGCGTGCCGTCGCCGCCACGATCCCCACCCTGCACATCCTCGCCTCGTCGCGGTCGGTGCTGCGCGACGGCGAGCCGTTGCCGTTGACCCGGCTGGAGTTCGACCTGCTGCTGCACCTCGTAGCCCACCCCCGCCGGGTGTTCACCCGGTTGCAGCTGCTCAACGCGGTCTGGGGCTACGAGCACGCCGGCGTGCGCACCGTCGACGTGCACGTCCGCCGGCTGCGCGGCAAGGTCGGTGTCGACGTCCCGCTGGTCACGACCGTCTACGGCGTCGGCTACCGCCTCGCCGACGACGCCCGCGTGACCATCGACCGCAACGGCTGACCGCCGCCCGCTGCGCGCCCGTCTCCCACCGTGCCCGCCCGCCCGGCGGGGCACCATGGTCGGATGCGCATCCGCCCCATCACCCCGCAGCGGCTCGTCACCGAGCTGACCGAGCGCCTCGCCGGCACCGACGTCCCCGGCCGGCTGCGGGTGGCCGTGGACGGCGCCCCGGCGGCCCGCCCGGACGACCTCGCCGCCGCGCTGGTCGACCCGCTGCGCGCGCTCGGCCGGCCGGCGCTGCACGTACGGGCCGCCGACTTCCTCCGCCCCGCCTCGGTGCGGCTGGAGTACGGCCGCACCAACCCCGACGCGTTCTACGAGGGGTGGGTCGACGAGCAGGGGCTGCGCCGGGAGGTGCTCGACCCGGCCGGGCCCGGGGGCGTGGGGAGGGTGCTGCCCGCGCTGTGGGACGCCGCCGCCGACCGGTCGAGCCGCGCCGCGTACGTCGATCTGCCGCCCGGGGGCGTCGTGCTGGTCAGCGGGGCGCTGCTGCTCGGCGGTGGCCTGCCCTTCGACGTCACGGTCCACCTGGTGCTCTCCCCGGCGGCCCTGGCCCGGCGCACCGAGCCGGCGCTGCGGTGGACGCTGCCCGCCTTCGCCCGGTACGCCGACGAGGTCGCCCCGGCCACGTTCGCCGACGTGGTGGTCCGCGCCGACGATCCACGGCACCCGGCGCTGGTGGAGTCCGCCCTGTCGCCGTGACGCCGTGCCCCAACGAAAAATCGTCGGTTTGACCGCCGGTGCGGTGGGGTATTCGCCCGGCTCACAGAGCGCGGGTGATCCGCCCGCGCGCAGACCACCACGGCGCTGGGCGCACGAACCGGTGTCCCCGGCGGATTCCAGGCCAGAAAGGCAGGCAGCGATGCTCGTCCACGACACGATCGGTACGGGCCGGTCCCAGGCGGAGATCGACCAGATCCGGCGCTCCCTGCAGGCCCGCTACGACGAGCTGTCCGCGGAGTACGAGCAGGCGGTGCTCCAGAGCCAGGTGCTGCGGCTGGTGGAGGTCGGCGACACCGCCGGCGACGACCAGGCCGACAGCGGCACCAAGACGGCCGAGCGGGACACCGCGCAGTCCCTGCTGCGCACCATCCTCGACCGCCGCGCCCAGTACGAGCACGCCCTCACCCGGCTGGAGGAGGGCACCTACGGCTTCTGCGAGGGCTGCACCTCGGCCATCCCGGTCGAGCGGCTGGAGATCTTCCCCTCCGCCACCACCTGCGTGCAGTGCAAGCAGAACCGGGAGCGCCGGGCGGCCTGACACCGCCCACGGTCGACGGTCGGTCCGGAAACGCGGTGAGGTCGAGCCATGGGTGCGATCAAGGTGGGCACCGCCTCCTGGACCGACCGGACGCTGCTGGACTCCGGCTGGTACCCGCAGACGGCTGACGACCCCGAGAAGCGGTTGGCGTACTACGCCCGGCAGTTCCCGCTGGTCGAGGTGGACGCCACCTACTACTCGCCGCCCGCCGAACGCACGGCGAGACTGTGGGCCCAGCGCACCCCGGCCGGCTTCACCTTCAACGTCAAGGCGTTCAGCCTGCTCACCGGGCACCCCACCCGACCCGGCGCGCTCTACAAGGACCTGCGACCGGAGACGGACAAGAAGAACCTGTACCCGGACGACCTCGCGCCGCAGGCGTACGAGGAGGTCTGGACGCGCTTCCTGGCCGCCCTGGACCCGCTCGTGGCGGCGGGCAAGCTCGGCGCGCTGCTGTTCCAGTTCCCGCCCTGGTTCACCATCAGGCGGGACAACAAGCAGTACCTGCTGGAGGTGGCGAAGCGCTGCGCCCCGCTGCGCCCCGTCTACGAGTTCCGGCACGCCTCCTGGTTCGACGGCGACAACGCCGACGAGACCCTCGCCTTCCTGCGCGAGCACCGGCTCGCGTACGTCTGCGTGGACATGCCGCAGGGGCACCGCTCGTCGGTGCCCCCGGTGCTGGCCGCCACCGCGGACCTGGCGGTGGTGCGCTTCCACGGGCACAGCGACAAGTGGACCAGCCGGGACATCCACGAGAAGTTCGGCTACCGCTACTCCGACCGGGAGCTGCGCGACTGGGCGCCGAAGCTGCGCGAGCTGGCCGACTCCACCGGCGAGACCCACGTGCTCATGAACAACTGCTACCGCGACTTCGCGCAGACCAACGCCGCGACCCTCGCCGGGCTCCTCGACGCGGACTGAGGGCGGCACCGCGCCCCGGCCGGCGTTTCACCCCGCCCGGGTGAGGGCCGCTCACCCCGGCGCCGCGCAGCATGGAGGGTGCGTGCGGTCCACCGTGGCCGCGAGAAGGCGACACCAGGGAGGTGGCTGGAGATGGCGGTTCGGGTGGTACCGGGTCGACGGCCCGGCGCCGTGCTGCACGTCGTCGGCTCGTCCGCCGACACCCGGTGGGCGCCGCGTCCCGTCCGGGGCGGCCCGACCCGGCAGCCGCGTGGCCCGGCGGGACCGCCGCGACGGGACGACGACCGACGCTGGGAGACCGACGTACGGGGGTGGACAGATGGCTGAGCAGCTTCATTCCGCGTTCGAGTCCTCGATGGACAAGACCAACCTGATCCTCAAGGACATCGAGCAGGCCTACGGCTGGCCCAAGGAGCAACGCAACCAGTCCTACTGCGCGCTGCGCACCGTGCTGCACCTGCTGCGCGACCGGATGCCGGTGCAGGAGAGCGTGGAGTTCGCCGCGCAGCTGCCGGTGCTGGTGCGCGGGATCTACTTCGACGGCTGGCAGCCGTCGGACGTGCCGATCAAGCTCAACCGGGACGACTTCCTGCTGGAGGTCCGGCAGGGCTTCCCGTACGACGTGGAGGGCGGCCCGGAGCGCGTGGTGCAGGTGGTGCTGGACACCCTGCGCCGGCACGTCACCCAGGGCGAGTGGGACGACGTGAAGGCCACGATGCCCCGGGACCTGGCGAAGATCATTCCCTGACCCGCCGCTCGTCCGCGACGGCCCGCGCCACCCTGCGGTGGGGCGGGCCGCGTGCCGTCCAGGCCGGCGTCGTCAAAGGAGGCGTCGGTCGCGGTGTGGTCACGGGTGAGGTGCCGAGCAGGATCATCCGCCGCCCCGACGCGTCGATGTCCCTACGCGTCGACGTGGAAGACCTCGAAGGCCGCGCCGTGGCGCACACCCAGCCGGGTGCCGACCGGGCGGCTCAGCCCTTCGAGGAACTCCTCGGCGTCGAAGCTGCCGTCGCCCAGCCCGCTCAGGTACGCGTCGTGCGCCCGCAGCGAGGCCACGCCCCGCTCGAAGGTGTCGGTGACGTCCACCCCGTGCGCGGCCAGGGGCGAGGAGGCGGCCCAGACCTGGCGCACCCCGTTCCACGGCTCGACGCCGTCGACGAGCTGTTCCGGGAAGACCCATCGGTTGCCGGCGTCGCGGACGGCGTCCAGCGCCGCCCGGCCGGTGGCGATGTGGTCGGCCTGGTTCAGCGCGTACGCGCTGAACCAGGTGTCGCGGAAGTTGTTGGTGATCACGATCTCGGGGCGGTGCCGGCGGACCACCCCGGCCAGGGCGCGACGCAGCGGCACGCCGTACTCGAGGACACCGTCGGCCAGGCCGAGGAACTCCACGGTCCGTACGCCGACCAGGGCGGCCGACTCGCGCTGCTCGCGCTCCCGCACCTGCCTGGCCCGCGGCGGCGGCATCGCGTCGATGCCGGCCTCGCCGCTGGTCACGAGGCAGTAGACGACCTGCTTGCCCTGCCCCGTCCAGCGGGCCACCGCCGCGGCGGCGCCGAACTCCAGGTCGTCGGGGTGCGCCACGACGGCCAGCGCACGCTGCCACTGCTCCGTCACCGGTTCCAGCGGGCGCGGCCCGGTCTCGTCGGTCATCGTCACCTCCCGGTCGAGGACCATCCTGTCACCGTCCGCGCCGGCGCGCGGTGCGGCGGCGTCGACCCCGGCCGGGATGCCCGGCGCCGACGGCTCCGCCAACGCGCCAACGCGCCGCCGTCGCCGCGCCTTCCGGCGGCCCGGACCGGGCGCGGCGAACCGCCGGTGTGAACCGGAACGGGCGTCTACGGTGGGGTTAGAGAAGATCGCGTGTGGGGTACCACCCGCTGCACGACGGACCCCGGCCCAACGGCGGGGCGGCACATCCCTAGGGAGCACCGATGGCACTCAACGACGACGACATGCAGACCACCAGCGGCGGCGGCCTCGAGGGCCCGGCGGACGGTGGCGCGACCCCGGGCCAGCAGGACGGTGGCGCGGACGGTGGCGCGGAGGGCCCCGCCGACGGCGGTGCGACCCCGGGCCAGCAGGACGGTGGCGCGGACGGTGGCGCGGAGGGCCCCGCCGACGGCGGTGCGACCCCGGGCCAGCAGGACGGTGGCGCGGACGGTGGCGCGGAGGGCCCCGCCGACGGCGGTGCGACCCCGGGCCAGCACGACGGTGGCGCCGACGGCAGCGCCTGACGGATCGCCATGACCGACCTCGACCCGCCGGGCGGCGACCGCCGCCCGGCGGTTCCGTCCGCGGCCGCCGCCGCGCTCGCCCGCTGCGTGTCGGTCGAGCCGGCTAAGTTCGCCGCCGCCCACTGGGGACGCACGCCGCTGCTCTCGCGCGCCGACGAGCTGCCCAACCGGGCCGGCTTCACCGACCTGCTCAGCCCCGCCGACGCCGACGAACTGCTCAGCCGCCGCGGCCTGCGTACCCCGTTCCTGCGGATCGCCAAGGACGGCCAGCTCGTGCCGGCGGCCCGCTTCACCGGCGGCGGCGGTGCCGGTGCCGAGATCGGCGACCAGGTGCTCGACGAGCGGGTGCTGGAGCTGTACGCCGGCGGCGCAACCCTCGTCCTACAGGGCCTGCACCGCACCTGGCCGGCCCTGGTCGACTTCGCCCGCGAACTCGGCACCGCCGTCGGGCAGCCGTTGCAGGTCAACGCCTACCTGACGCCCGCCGGCAGCCAGGGCTTCGCCACCCACTACGACACCCACGACGTCTTCGTCCTCCAGGTCGACGGCCGCAAGCACTGGCGGATCCACCCGCCGGTGCTGCCCGACCCGCTGGAGAAGCAGCCCTGGGGCGGCCGGGCCGACGAGGTCGCCGCCACCGCCGACGGGCCCGCCGCGCTGGACGTGGTGCTCGCCCCCGGCGACGCGCTCTACCTGCCGCGCGGCTGGCTGCACAGCGCGCAGGCACAGGAGTCCAGCTCGCTGCACCTGACCGTCGGCGTCCGGGCGCTGACCCGCTACGCCATGGTGGAGGAGTTGCTCGCGCTCGCCGCCGAGGACCAGCGGCTGCGCGGCACCCTGCCGTTCGGCACCGACGTCGCCGACCCCGACGCGATCGAACCGGAGCTGACCGAGACGGTGGAGGCGCTGCGGGACTGGCTGCTGCGG
The DNA here is from genome assembly GCF_900091445.1 of Micromonospora echinofusca. Lineage (NCBI taxonomy): Bacteria > Bacillati > Actinomycetota > Actinomycetes > Micromonosporales > Micromonosporaceae > Micromonospora > Micromonospora echinofusca. The sequence continues at coordinate 3,468,028 of NZ_LT607733.1, read as the reverse complement.
GCCGACCCGGCGGCGGTCGCCGCCCGGCTGCGGCAGCGGGCCTGGCCGGCCGCCCGGCCGGCGCCCATCCGGCCCCTGGCCCAGGCCGCCGCGCTCGCGGCGCTGGACGCCGACGCCCGGCTCGCCCCGCGACCCGGCCTGCGGTGGCAGCTCACGCCGAGAGGTGACCGGGTCGCGCTGGTGCTGTCCGACCGCACGATCACCCTGCCCGCGTCGTGCGCGCCGGCCGTGCGCGCCCTGCTCGACGGCACCGTGCGCGTCGGCGACCTGCCGGGCCTCGACGACGACGCCGACCGGCTCACCCTGGCCCGCCGCCTCCTGCGCGAGGCGGTGCTGGTCCCCGCCTGAGCACACGAACCGGGCCGGGCCGTCCGCGGCCCGGCCCGGCGGCGTGCCGCGGCAGGGCCGCTTCAGGTGGGGTTGACCTCCGTGACCGGGCGGACCTCGATCGGCAGGGTGGTCGCCCGGGACAGCTTCTCCGCCCAGCCCAGCGCCGCGTCCAGGTCCGGCGCGGCGATCACGGTGAAGCCGCCGGGGTGCTCCTTGCCCTCGGCGTACGGGCCGTCCGTCAGCGACGTGCCGTCGTCGTCGACCCGGACCACCCGGGCGGTGTGCGCCAGGTCCAGCTCGGCGCGGAAGACCCAGGCACCCGCGCTGCGCATCTCCTCGTTGAGGGCCTTGACGTCGCGCAGGATCGGTTCGAGGAACTCCGGCGGCGGCGGGCTGTCCCTGTCGGGCTGGATCACGTTGAGCACGAAGTTGGGCATCGTACGCTCCCTGTCGTCAGGTGGGGCCGGCGTCGTCCGGCCTCCACATCTACACGACCGGCGGGCGGGCGCACCGACAACGCGCTGCGGCAACCGCGCCCGGATCGCCCGGACGCCGCCGTGACCGCGGATCAGCGGCCGGCGACCAGCAACGCGACGGTGGTCACCAGCCCGGCGACGAGCACGACGGTCATCGGCCGAGGGCCGAGCACGGCGTGCCGGCGGTCGGCCAGGACCTTCGCCGGCACCAGACCGACCAGCGGGCCGAGCAGCGTCACCACCAGGGCCAGGACCGGCAGCCCGACCCCCAGCTCCCCGCCGTACCGGTCGCCCGCCGCCCGGGCCGCCCCGCCGAGGGCGTACGCGAGCACCGCGCCCGCCACCCCGCACAACGCCAGCAGGGGGTTGACCGAACCGGGCAGGTCACCCGGCTGGCGGGTGCGGACGAGCAGATCGCGCACCCCGGCCAGCAGCGGAGCCGGGTCGCCCGTCGCGCCGGGCACCGGCGCCGGTGGCCCGCCCGCCCGGCGACCCGGACCGCCGAGCCGACCGCGCAGCGACTGCCACAGGTCGGCGACCTCGGCGTCCACCCGTTCCTGCTCCTCCCGGGCGTCCACCAGCTCCCGCTCCGCGCGCCGGAGCGCTGCCTCCGCCTCGGCGACGGCCCGCTCGGCGGCGGCACACTGCTGGGCGTGCCAGGTGTGCGCCTCGTCCCGCTGGGCGCGCACCCGGGCGCTCAGCTCCGCCAGCCGACGGATCTGGGCCGCGTACGACTCGCTGGTCACCGGTTCGTTCATCGCGCCGGCCCGTAGGGAATGATCACCTGACCGGTACGGTGCACCGCCCGGTCGAAGAACAGCCCCCGCCAGGGGCGGGGATACCAGTCCGGGCCGCCGGTGCCCGGGTACAGCGAGGAGCCCAGCTCGCCGCCGTGGGCGTCCAGCGCCACCCAGGCGCCGATCTGGTCCGTCCGGGCCGCCGGCCCGCCGAGGTCGACCCGCATCCGGGCGACGCCCCGCCACCAGGCCAGCACGTGGGTACGCCGCTCCGGCCCGTCGTGCAGGATCCGCCGCAGCTCCTCCAGCCCCGTACGCCGGCCGATCCGCGTCGCCAACGCCCCGGCCGCCGCGTCGACGGCGAACAGCAGCAGGTAGTGCGGGGTGCCCGGCGCGCCCAGCCCCTCGGCGGTCTCGGCCATCAGCTCACCGACCGTCTCCTCGTCGTACCAGGCGGCGTCGTCGGCGAGGTCCTCGTAGAGGGACCGGGCGGCCGGGTCGGCGTCCGGGTCGAGGCAGGCGATGGAGAAGCGGGCCGTGCCCGGGCGGTGCTGGCGGGCCAGGGAGCGGGCCGCCGCGTCGAGCACCGCGCACGCCTCGTCCACCCGGGTGCCGAGCACCGCCAGGTTGCGGCCGGGCGCCCGGGGCAGCCGCAGCGCCGCCGAGCGCGCCTGCACGTCGATGATCTCGCCGAGCAGCGCGACCGGCGTACGCGCATGCCCCGTCTCCGGCGCGGTCAACGCCCGGAAGTCCGGCGCGTCGGCGAGCCGGGGGATCGCGTCGCCGTCGAAGAGCCGGGCCGGCGCGGCGTCCTGCGGGCGCATCCGCCACAGCCGGTGCTGCAACTCGCTCCACGTCTCCCAGTCGCTGGCCGACGGGATGCGGGCCACCTGGTTGCCCTCCGCCATGCCCGACTCCGCGTTGACCACCGCGTGGTGGCGCGGCAGGGACTGGGCGGCGTCGTTGCGCTCGGCGAGGATCCGCAGGGCCTTCGGCAGCGCGATGCGCAGCGTGAACTGCGCGACCAGCGCGGGACGACCCCACAGCGCCTCGATGCCGCGTACGTCCTGCGAGGCGAGCACCAGGTGGATGCCCTGCGACCGGCCGCGCCGGGCCAGGTCCTCCAGCAGGTCGGCGGCCTCCCGGGCGACCACGTCCCGCCCGGCCAGCAGCATCTGGAACTCGTCGACCACCGCGACGATGCGTGGCCAGTGCCCCGTCGGGTCGACGGCGCGCAGCTCCGCGAGCTTGGTGACCTCGTGCTTCTTCGCGGCGTCGGCGCGTCGGCGCAGCTCCTCGGCGAGGAAGCGCAGTAACGCCAGGCCGAACTCCCGGTCGGTGTTGACGTTGATCCCGACGAGGCGCATGTGCGGCAGCCAGCTCGGGTCCCGCCGACCCTTGGCGAACCGGGCGAAGGACACCCCCTCCTTGAAGTCCAGCAGGTAGAACTCCAGCTCGGCGGGGGAGTAGCGGGCGGCCAGCGCGCCGATCCAGGCGAAGATCAGGTTCGTCTTGCCGGTGCCGGACGGGCCGCCGATCAGCGCGTGCGGCGGGTAGTCGCCCAGGGTGAGCAGCACCGGCCGACCGTGCGGACCCTCACCGATGGGGGCGGTCAGCCCGGTCGCGGAGTCCTCCCGCCACATCTGCTCGGGCGGCGGCAGCAGGTCGGTGAACGGGGTGGGCGCCGGCCCGGCGTTGACCCGTGCCGCCACCTCCCGGCAGGTCTCGGTGACCAGCACCGGCGGGGGCGGCGGGTCGAGGCGTACGGGCAGGCCGCCCGGCCCGCCGATGCGGGCGCCGTCGGTGTGCGCGCCCACCCGGGTCACGGTGGGGTCCTCGGGCAGCGACACGCCCCGCACCACCAGGTGCACGCCGCAGGCCGCCCCGGTGCGGACCACCCGGTCGAGCTGGCCGCGTTCGTGGCGGGACAGCTCGTCGCCGCCCAGCAGCACCGCCACCCGCCACGGTTCGGGCCGGCGTCCGGTGGCGCCGGCCAGCTCGCGCAGCGAACCGTACTCGCCGGCCAGCACCGTCTCGTTGATCCGGCGGATCTGCTCGACCAGGTCGTCGAGCAGCCGGGCCAGCCCGCCCGGGCCGACGAAGGTGAGCAGCCCGGCGGTGCCGAGGGGGGCGAACCCGGCCAGGCCGCCGCCCAGGTGCTCGGGGTCGTAGCCGACCAGCCGGACGGCGCCCGGGTCGGCCCGCCCGACGCCGCGCAGCAGCAGCGCCGACACCACCGCGTCGCAGCCCACCCGGTCGTCCCCGGTCAGCTCGACGTGGCCGGCGTCGAGCAGCGGCACCAGCGCCGGCACCGGTTCGGCGCCGGGGATGCGTACCGTGCCGACGCGCAGCGCGCCCGGCGGCTCGGCCCGCCGGGTCGGGGTGGGGCGCCACCGGGCCCAGTCCGCGGAGGCCGCCCCGGGGGCCTCCCGCTGCGCCGCGTCCGCCGCTCGCCGGGCCAGCTCCGCGATGCGTTCGGCGTGCCGCTCGTCGATCTCGGCCAGCCGTCGGTCGCGCTGCGCGCCGACCCGCTCCGGCACGACCGCCGCGGCGCGGCGGACCTTCGCCAGCCGGTCCCGGGCCGTGGTCAGCTCGGTCTGCGCGGTGGACAGCCGGGTCCGGGTCGCGCCGAGGGCCTCGCCCAACATGCCCCGGACCCGGGTGACCAGCTGGCTGCGCCGGTCAGCCATCGACGCCCCGCCCGCGCGGGTCCGTCCCGGCACCCCGGGCCGGCCGGCCCGTTGGCGGGCTCGACCAGACGCCGCCGGGCCGTCCCGCGCCCGTCGCCCCGTCGACCGCCGCGCCCTGTCGCGGCGCCGCGCCGCCCGTCGATCCACCGGGCCGGGCACCCGCCGCCCGGTCGTTCGTCGGGGCGGGACGGTGGTGCGTCGACGCCCGGTCCCGCGCCGCGCCGGCCCGCTCGGGGGTCCCCGTCCGCTCGGCCGCGTCGGCCCGGCCGGTCCGTGCCGTCCGCTCGGCCGCGTCGGGTCGCGCCGCCTGCTCGGCCGCGTCGGGTCGTGCCGCCCGCTCGGCGGCGTCGGGTCGTGCCGCCCGCTTCCGGGCCGCGCTGGCCTGGTCGTGGGCGGCCGCCGCGCGCTGCTGGGCCGCCGCGACCCGCTCCCGCGCGTCGGCTGCCCGGCCCTTCGCGGCGGCGGCGCGGCGCTGCCACTCGGCGTCGTCGGCCCGGTTTCGGGCGGCCTCGGCCTGCCGGTCCCGCTCGTCGGCGGCGCGCCGCTCGCGGGTGGCCTCGGCCTGCCGGTCCCGCTCGTCGGCGGTGGGCAGGTCCCGGCCGAGCCGGGCCAGCAGCACCCCGGTGAGCACCCCCGCGGTGACCGCCGGGTCGGCGGCGTGCGGCTGCTCGGCCTCGCCGCGCCGCGGCGGCGGCATCCGGCAGATCCGGGTCAGCAGGGTGTCCAGCACCGCCGGGGGCAGGCCGGGCAGCAGGTCCCGGACGCGGCCGTCCAGCTCGCGGTGCAGCCGGCCCAGGTCGTCGGCGCGCGGCGGGTGCCCGAGCAGCTCCCCGGCCAGCTCGCGCAGCAGCGGCGGGGCCACGGCGGCCATGCCGAGGCCGACGTCGGCGTGCGCGCGACGCAGCTCGGCGTGCAGCCGGTCGCGGTCGCCGGCCCGGACCCCGCCGACGACCCGGCGCAGCAGTTCCCGGGCGTCGTCGACCTTCTCGTCGGGCTGCTCCGGCGGACCCTCCCGGCCGCCGGTCAGCTCCGCCACGCGTACGGACCACCAGCGGCGGGGCGTCACGTCGGTAGCCTGCTCCGGTGCCGCCGCGCCCGGGGTCGCCTCGCGCGGCGCGTCGTGCACCGGCCGGCGCTGCTGCTCCTGCGGCCTCGGGGCCGGGGAACCGTCGGCGGCCAGCCCGATCGCGGCGAGGTACGCCGACAGCTGCTCCTGCGCGACGCGCAGCGCGTAGCCGGCGGTCTCGGCGTGCTCGGTGGCGGCGGAGAGCTCCGGCACCCCCATCGGGTCGGCCGACTCCTGACGCACCCAGCGCAGCCGCTCGGCGGCCAGCCCGAACTTCTCCAGCGCCAGGGCCAACTGGGCCAGCGGCAGGTCATCGGCGGCGGCGCGGACCTGTGCGCCGACGTCCTCGACGATGGACACGGCCGGACCTCAGAGCGTCGCGACGTAGAGTTGCGCCTGCTCGACGGCGACGAGTGTCGCGGCGAGGCACTCCTCCAGCTCCTGGCTGGCCTGGGTCAGCGACGACTGGGCCGCCTCGACCGTCTCGTGCCCGCTGCCCTCCAGCGCGCCGGCCAGCGTCTGCTGCGCCTCGGCCAGCTTCTCGCCGGCCGCCTGCACGGCGCTCTGGCCGTCGCCGATCTGTTGCAGCGCGACATCGATGGCTGCCTTGAGCTCGGCGACGCTCGCCACGGCGAAACCTCCTGGGGGCGGGGAGGCCTCCATTAGAGCCTATCCCTCACGGTGAGAGAACATCCGCCCTGTCAGTGTTCCTGCCCCGCTGACCGGTTGTCGACCGGAAGCGCCGTCAGTCCGATCAGCGGGACCCGCCGGGCGGGGTGGTGCCGTCGCGCAGCCAGCGTGGGCCGTACACCTCGGCGCCCTGCGCGGTGACGCGTTCCCGCAGCTCACGGTCGGCGGTGACGACCAGTCGCCGGCGCTGCGGCGCGGCGGCGACCAGGTCGACGACGGCGTCGTCGCCGGAGCCGGCCGCGGCGACCACCCGGACCCCGGCGGTGCCCGGCACGTCCCGCGCCCGGCCCTCCACCACCAGCACCACCTCCACGGGGGGCGGCAACTGCGGGGGCAGGCCGGCGGCGGCGACCGGGGCCAGCGAGTCACGCAGCCGGGCGGTCGCGCCCGCACGGTCGCGCCACCAGCCGTCCGGGCGGGATCCCACCACGTTGGCGGCGTCCACGATCAGCAGCGGCGTCGTCGCGTCCATGCCGTCAGCCTGCCACCCGCCCACCCCGCGACCGCGCAAGGTGCCCCTGACCTGCCGCGAGCGTCGGCGGGGCGCCCCGGTCCGTCCGCACGGCGGCGGCGTTTGTCGCGACGGTCGTCGGGTAGCCCCTGGCGACCGTCGCGCCCGACTGCGGAGGACAGACATGATGGGACCCGGTGACTTCGGCTCCGACCCCTGGGACGAGTTCCTGGCCCGGTACTTCGGCCGGGGCGAGGGGGGACGCCGACCCGCGCACCGGGTCGACATCACCCGGCTGATGACCGCCGACGCCCGGGAGATGCTGGCCGACGCGGCCCGGCGGGCCGCGCAGCGGCAGAGCACCGACCTGGACACGGACCACCTGCTCTGGGCCGCGCTGCAACGCGAACCGCTGCGCGACCTCGTCCGCCGCGCCGGCGCCGACCCGGACACGCTGCTCAACGCCCTCGGCGGGCGCGGCGACGGCGCGCCCCGGGGCGAGGTGCCGCCGAACCTGTCGCTCACCCCGGCGGCCAAGCGGGCGTTGCTCGACGCCCACCAGCTGTCCCGGGCGATGGGCGCCAACTACATCGGCCCCGAGCACATCCTGATGGCGCTGCCGCTCAACCCCGAGTCGCCGGCGGGCCGGATGCTCGCCGCCGGGCGGATCCAGCCCGAGTCGTTGCAGGCCGCCAGCGCCGAGCGCGGCCCGGCGAACGGGCCCCGGCCCGACCGTGGCACCCCCACCCTGGACCAGTACGGCCAGGACCTCACCGACCTGGCCCGCAACGACCAGATCGACCCGGTGATCGGCCGGGCCGAGGAGATCGAGCAGGCCGTCGAGATCCTGTCGAGGCGGACCAAGAACAACCCGGTGCTGATCGGCGAGGCCGGCGTCGGCAAGACGGCGATCGTGGAGGGCCTGGCGGAGCGGATCTGCGACGGCGACGTGCCGCAGACGCTGCTCGGCAAGCGGGTGATCCAGCTCGACCTGGCCGGCCTGGTCGCCGGCACCCGCTACCGGGGTGACTTCGAGGAGCGGCTGAAGAAGGTCATCGACGAGATCCGGGCGCACCGCGAGGAGCTGATCGTCTTCCTGGACGAGATCCACACCCTGGTCGGCGCGGGCGGGGCGGGCAGCGAGGGCGGCATGGACGCCTCGAACATGCTCAAGCCGGCGCTGGCCCGGGGCGAGCTGCGGGTGATCGGCGCGACCACGCTGGACGAGTACCGCAAGAGCATCGAGAAGGACGCGGCGCTGGCCCGCCGGTTCCAGCCGGTGTTCGTGCCGGAGCCCACCGTCGACGACACCGTGGCCATCCTGCGCGGGCTGCGCGACCGCTACGAGGCCCACCACCAGGTGCGCTTCACCGACGAGGCGCTGGTCGCCGCGGCCGAGCTGTCCGACCGGTACGTCACCGACCGGTTCCTGCCGGACAAGGCGATCGACCTGATCGACCAGGCCGGCGCGCGGGTGCGGCTGCGTACCCGCACCCCCGCCTCCGACGTGCGGGAGCTGGAGACGCAGCTCGACGAGGTACGCCGCGACAAGGAGCAGGCGGTCGCCGACGAGCAGTACGAGAAGGCGTCCGCGCTGCGCGACCGGCTCGCCGAGCTGGAGGAGCAGATCCGCCTGGCCCGCGGCGACGAGGGCGGCTCGTCGCAGGTGCCGGCCGTCGGGCCGCAGGAGATCGCCGAGGTGGTCTCCCGGGCCACCGGCATCCCGATCAGCCAGCTCACCGAGGAGGAACGCGACCGGCTGCTGCGCCTGGAGGGCCACCTGCACGAGAAGGTCGTCGGCCAGGATGACGCGGTCACCGCGGTCGCCGAGGCGGTGCGCCGCTCGCGTGCCGGGCTGGCCGACCCGAACCGCCCGATGGGCAGCTTCCTCTTCCTCGGGCCCACCGGCGTCGGCAAGACCGAGCTGGCGCGGGCCCTGGCGGAGGCGCTGTTCGGCGAGGCCGACCGGATGGTCCGGGTGGACATGAGCGAGTTCCAGGAGCGGCACACGGTCAGCCGGCTGGTCGGCGCCCCGCCCGGGTACGTCGGCTACGAGGAGGCCGGCCAGCTCACCGAGGCCGTCCGCCGCCGCCCGTACGCGGTGGTGCTGCTCGACGAGATCGAGAAGGCCCACGCCGACGTGTTCAACATCCTGCTCCAGGTGCTCGACGAGGGGCGGCTCACCGACAGCCAGGGCCGTACCGTCAACTTCAAGAACACCGTGCTGATCATGACGAGCAACCTGGGTTCGGAGCTGATCACCGGCGCCCAGCGCGCCGTCGGGTTCGGCACCGGCGCCGAGGGCGGCGACCAGGAGCGCGACGAGCTGCGCGAGCGGCTGATGCGCCGGCTCCAGGAGAACTTCCGGCCGGAGTTCCTCAACCGCATCGACGAGGTGATCATCTTCCGTCGGCTGGAGGCCGAGCAGCTGCGCCAGATCACCGGCCTGCTGCTGGAGGAGACCCGCCGCCGGCTGCACGCGCAGGACATCCAGGTCCACTTCACCGCCCCCGCCATCGACTGGATCGCCGAGCACGGCTACCAGCCGGAGTTCGGTGCCCGGCCGCTGCGTCGGGTCATCCAGCGGGAGGTGGACAACCAGCTCTCCCGGATGCTGCTGGAGTCGGCCGTCTCACCGAGCCAGAAGGTCACCGTGGACGCCCGTGACGGGCGGCTCGCCTTCGACGTGGCGGCCGGCGAGCGCGGCTACACCCCGGCCACGACGTCCCATCCCCGCTGACCGGAGGACGGACATGACCGAACCCGAGGAGACCCGGGACGAGAGCGAGCGCACCGATCCGATCCTGGCCCCGCCGACCGCGAACCCCACCCGGGTGCGGGTACCGCCGGAGGGCGTGGGCCAGCAGGGCGACGACCCGGAGCCGGCGGAGTCCGACCGCCGCCGTCGAGAGGAGGGCTGATGGTACGCGAGCAGCGGCTCGAACCCGAGGTGGAGGTGCTCTGGGACGACTTCCACGCCCAGGTGAACGTCCCGTCGGAACAGTTGCGGCAGTGGCTGCTGACCCGCGGCTCCGGGGAGGAGTCGTTCGGGCCCGACCCGGACCTCGACCTGCCCGGGCTGGGCCGGCGGATCCTGCGGGTGCTGAGCAAACGCAAGGTCGACCTCACCCCGGAGGACATCCGGGTGATGCGGGACGCGATCGACGAGATCCAGTCCCTGCTGGACGAGAAGCCGCCACGCGGCAACGCCGACGACGAGTGGCGCCACGCCCTGCTCGACCTGGGCCACGACGTCCTCGTCGAACGCTGACCGGGGCGCACGACGCTCCTCGGGCAACGGTGACCGGGGCGTACGGCGCCTCGACGAACGCCGGGCCGGCGACACCAGGGTGTCGCCGGCCCGGCGTGGTCAACCCTGGTCGCTCTCCAGGCTGCCGATCGTCAGGCCCGCGGCGTCCGCCGCCGCCTCGCGGTCGGCGCGCGTCTGCTGCTCGCGGGTCAGCAGGTTGGCGTACTCCGTGACGTCCGCCGGGTCGGGCACCTCCGGCAGGCGACGCAGGAACGCCTCCACGTCGCGGGCGGCGGCGGTGTGCGCGGCGGCGGCCTGCCGGAGGATCTCCCGGTCGTCGGCGGCGGGGTAGAGATCGGTCATGCCCGCCTGATACCCGGCGTCACGCCGTTCGCACCCCGTCGGCCCCGGCAGCCGTCAGCCCCCGCGCCCCGTAGGCGGGGTTGCGCAGCAGCCAGGCCAGGTACTCCGGGTGGGCCGCCAGGGAGTCGGTGTACGCGGCCAGCGCGTGCTCCAGCACCAGCTCGGCGTCGCGGGCGGCGGGGGAGTCCGGATGCCAGCCCAACATCAGCCGCCAGCGCAGCGGCGTCCCGGCCAGCATCCGGGTCACCAGCCCGGCGACCGGGCGGAAGGTGGCCTGGCAGAGCGCGATGGCCTCGCCCGAGTCCACCATGTCGATGCAGCAGCGCACGTCGGTCTCGTACACCTTGCGCGGGGTGAAGCCGGCGCGGGCGCAGGCGGCGGCGAAGCAGTCGCCGAAGCAGCCGTCGCCGGGCGCGGCGACCCACTGCTCGCGGCTCAGGTCGACGAGGCTCACCTCCGCCCGCCCGGCCAGCGGGTGCTGCTCGGGCAGCAGCACCAGCACCGGGTCGACCGCCACCTCGCGCCAGCTCAACCCGAACTCGGCCGGCGGGGCGGCGTCGCCGCACACCCCGATCAGCGCGAAGTCCAGCCGACCGCCGGCGACCAGCTGGGCCAGCTCCTCGGCCGACCAGGAGGCGTGGGTGGTGATCTGCGCGGGCGGGGGCTCGGCGGCGAGCCGGTGCACCAGGCGGCCGAGGATGGGGCTGTTCACCCCGCCGAAGCGGTACCGGCGCGGGGTGTCCCCCGCGCCGGCCAACCGCGCCGCCTCGTCCTGCAGGCCCTTCATCGCCGGCAGCAGCACCCGGGCCCGGGCGAGCACCAGCTCGCCGAGGGCGGTCGGTCGGGCGCCGCGGCGGTCCCGCTCGAACAGCGGCCCGCCCAGCGTCCGCTCGATGCGCTGGAGCTGGGCGGTGAGTGCCGGCTGGGCCAGGCCGAGCGTCGATGCCGCCTTGGTCACGCTCCCCGTCTCCGCGATCGCGCAGATCACCCTCAGGTGTCGCAGCTCCAGATTCATACCGTGACGGTATGACCCCGTAGCGGCCGACGGAAGGGCCTGGACGGATCAACGGTCTCCGATCTGTCAGACGTGGCCCCGCCGGCTCAGGCCGGCGGCGGCTCGGTCAGGTCGGCCAGGTAGGTGGGGCGGCCGGTGACGGCGTCGCGGACCTTGTCGACCACCCCCACCGCGGGCTCGACGACCCGGTTCCACGGCGGGGTCGCCGGCGTGCCCGGGTGCGGGCGGGTGGGGGCCGCCTCCTCGGCGATCTCCAGCCGGTTGCCCAGGCGGATCAGCTCCTCGGCGCTGGCCACCTCGCGCAGCGCCGCGACCAGCGCGCCCGCCTCCTCGACGTGGCGGTGCACCCGCGCGGCGACGTCGGCGAGCCCGCCGTCGGTGAGCCCCCGCAGGGCGGTCAGCAGGGCGCGGTCGTCGGCGATGGCCCGGTCGATGCGGCCGGCCGCGTCGGGCAGGGCGGCGCGCACGGCGGGCAGCAGGTACTGCTCCTCGGCCGAGAGGTGCCGCGACAGCGCCGCGGTGAGCACCTCCAGGCCGCGCCCCGGGGCGGGCTCCGGGCCCTCGGCGGTGAGCCGCCGCAGCAACTCCCGCAGCTGGCGGTGTTCGGCGTCGAGGATGTCGGCGATGCTGCGCCCGCCCGGACGGAAGTCCTCGTCCTCTCCGGTTGGCGGCAGCGGTGGCAGGGGAACGGTCATGGTGCCCTCCTCTGGTGGCGGGCGAAGCACGTGGTGGGGAGCGGTCGCGAGCGGCGGTACCCGGCCCCGTCGGCGGCGAAACCGCGCCCGGTGGCCGGCGGCCCCGGCCCCCGGGTGGGCACGCGGCCGGCCCCGCCCCACCCGGTGCCGGGGCGGGCGGGTGGCGCCGGCGGGGCGGGACGACCGCACCGGGCCGGCGGGCTGGTATGAAGAACCGATGACGAGCGACGCCGCCTCCGCCCGACCCGACCCCACCGACGAGGTCGTCGACCTCTGCCGCGACCTCCTGCGGATCGACACCACCAACACCGGGGACAACGACACCAGCGCCGGGGAACGCCTCGCCGCCGAGTACGTGGCGGAGAAGCTCGCCGAGGTGGGCGTCGAGCCCGTCATCCACGAGTCGGCGCCCGGACGGGCCAACCTCATCGCCCGCATCCCGGGCACCGACCCGAGCCGTGGGGCGCTGCTCGTGCACGGCCACCTCGACGTCGTACCCGCCGACGCCGACGAGTGGTCGGTGCACCCGTTCTCGGGCGAGCTGCGCGACGGCTACCTGTGGGGCAGGGGCGCCATCGACATGAAGGACTTCGACGCGATGGTGCTGGCCGTGGTGCGGCACTGGCAGCGCACCGGGGTCCGTCCGCCGCGCGACATCGTCCTCGCGTACACCGCCGACGAGGAGGCGGGCAGCGACTACGGCGCGCACTTCCTCGTCGAGCGCCACCGGGGTCTGCTCGACGGCTGCACCGAGGCCATCGGCGAGGTCGGCGGCTTCTCGTACTCGGTGAACGACAGCCAGCGGCTCTACCTGATCGAGACCGCCGAGAAGGGCATCGACTGGCTGCGCCTGCACGCGAAGGGCCGGCCCGGGCACGGCTCGATGGTCCACGACGACAACGCGGTCACCGCGCTCGCCGAGGCGGTGGCCCGCGTCGGCCGGCACCGCTTCCCGGTGGTGGTCACCGACACCGTGCGGGCGTTCCTGGAGGAGGTTTCCGACCTGCTCGGCATCGAGCTGGACCCGGAGGACCCGGAGACCGCGATCGCCAAGCTCGGGCCGATCGCCAACATCATCGGCGCGACGATCCGCAACACCGCCAACCCGACGCGGCTCGCCGCCGGGTACAAGGACAACGTCATCCCCGGCCGGGCCACCGCCACCATCGACTGCCGCAGCCTGCCGGGGCAGTCGGAGCTGTTGGAGCGGCAGCTGCGCGAGCTGGTCGGTCCGGACATCGTCATCGAGTACGTGCAGCGCCAGCCGGCGCTCGAGACGACGTTCGACGGCGACCTGGTCGACGCGATGTCGGCCGCGCTGCGCGCGGAGGACCCGGGGGCGCGGCCGGTGCCGTACATGCTCTCCGGCGGCACCGACGCCAAGGCGTTCTCGCAGCTCGGCATCCGCTGCTTCGGCTTCGCGCCGCTGCGGCTGCCCGCCGACCTGAACTTCTCCGCGTTGTTCCACGGCATCGACGAGCGGGTTCCGGTGGACGGACTACAGTTCGGCGTGCGGGTTCTCGACCGGTTCCTCCGCACCTGCTAAGCCCCCGCCAGGAACCCGGTGTTCCGGCGGGAACCTCTGATCGTGAAGGGACTGACCCACATGACCGACCAGCACGGTGAGCTGGACGCCGCCCTCGAGCGCGTGATCGATGCGGCCCGCCACCACCTGGCCGCCGTCCGCGCCGCGCAGGGCCGCATCGACGACGACGACGTCTGGCAGGCGTACGTCGCGCTGAACAACGCGTCCTTCGCGTACGACGAGCAACTCCTGGACGCCTTCGGCGAGGTCACCCCGTGGGACGTCGAGTCGATCGACCCGGAGGTGGCCGACGAGCGCTTCGGCGACGCGGAGGGTGTGGAGCCCACCGACCCGCACCCGCGGGTCATCTCGGTGCGCCAGCGGCGCGACTACCGGGTGCCGAGCGTCTCGGCGCTGATCCGCGTCGCCGAGGCGGCCCGGCGGGAGGGCACCCCGGCCGAGGACGAGCCGGAGCCCGTGGAGGGCGTCGGCGAGGCGGTGCTGGAGCTGCTGCAGAGCGGCGACGGCTCGCTCGGCGCGCTGGACGTGCCGGAGCTGGAGCCGCTCGACGGCGTGGTGATGGTCAGCGAGGTCGGCACCCCGGTCGACCTGGAGTCCTTCGACGACGACGACCCGGCGGGCCCGTTCCAGCCGGCCGCGGACGACCGGCTGGTCGGCCGGCTCGACGAGCACCCGTTCATGGAGCTCGACGAGGAGCACGACCACGCCCACTAGGCGCTGACGGCCCGCCGACGCGGCGGTGAAGGCCCGGGGTCGACCGATCGGTCGACCCCGGGCCTTGCGTGTGCCGGGCTCAGTACGACAGCCCCGGCTGCGGCTGGTTGACCCGGCGGCGGCGCAGCACCACCTGCCGCGTGCCGTCGCGGTACAGCCGCACCCGCGCCAGCTCCCACCCGGAGAACTCCGCCTGGATCGCCAACTGCGCCGCGGCGGTCAACCGGTCGACGTTCGGCGGCAGCCGCAGCGGCGCGTACTCGTAGTCCATGAGCCCTATGCTGCCCAGCCCGGCGGCCGTTTGCCACCCCCTCGCCGGTGACCCGCGCCGCCGTCGCCGGGCGTGGTGCGCGCCGACGGCCCGACCGGTCGCGCCCCGGCGCGGCGGATGTACGGCGAACCGATTGACTTTCGATAGGTTGCGAGCGATAGTCGATGTATGTTGAACGAGCATCGAGCGGTAGCGCCGCTCCGAGTCTTCCTCGTGGTGCTGTTCGGGATCCTGGTCATGCTCCAGACCTTCTCGCTGCCCGGGCAGTTCGCGCACATGGCGCGGGAGTCCCCGGACCTCGCCTACCTCAGGTGGCCGATGACCGCCGTCGCGGTGTTCTGGGTGCTGTGCGTGCAGGTGGTGGTCGTCTGCACCTGGAAGCTGCTCACCCTGGTCAAGCACGACCGCATCTTCAGTGACGCCGCGCTGGCGTGGGTGGACGCGATCGTGTGGGCGATCGTCGCCGCCTGGGTCGTGCTGCTGGGCGTCTTCCTCTACGTCGGCTTCAACGCCACGGACCCGGGGCTGCCGCTGCTGCTGTTCCTGCTGCTGGTGGGCGTCGCCGTGCTGGGTCTGCTGATGGTGGTGATGCGCGCGCTGCTGCGGCAGGCCACGACGCTGCGGACCGACATGGAGGCGGTGATCTGATGCCCATCGTCGTACGCATCGACGTCGAGCTGGCCAGACGCAAGATGAGCGTCGGCGAGTTCGCCGAGCGCGTCGGGCTCACGCCCGCGAACGTGGCGGTGCTCAAGAACGGCCGGGCCAAGGCCGTCCGGTTCAGCACCCTGGAGGCCATGTGCCGGGTGCTCGACTGCCAGCCCGGCGACCTCCTCGAATGGGTCGAGGAGTGAACCCGCACGGCGTGCCGCGCGCCACGCCCCGGACCAACGACCACGAACCGTCCGCCGGCAGGTGGGCGACCGGCCCGGCCGCCATCAGGGAGACGCCATGAAGTACCTGCTCGTCCTCGTCGCCGTCGCGCTCGGCGTCGCCGGCGTCGTGCTCGGGGAGGCCGACGACTCGCCGGGCCTCCAGCTCCTGGGCGTCGTCCTGGTCGTCGGCGCGATCGCGTTCGGCGTACGGACCGCGCGGCGCGGCAGGTAGGGCGCGGCGGCGGTCAGCCGGTGGGCGGGTTCGCCGCCAGCAGGGCGGCCAGCGACGCCGCGCCGAGGGCGAGGGCGCGCGGGGTGCCCGCGTCCACCACCAGCCCCCACGTCGGGTCGGGCCAGTCCGCGAGCAGGTCCGCGCAGGGCACGGCGACGAACGGCACGCCCTCCCCGGCGAACGCGGTCAGCGCGTCGGGGGAGGTGAAGACGGGCAGCAGCGGCGCGCCGGTCGGGTCGGTGACGATCGTCCACGGCACGTCGCGGTCCGGCCCCGGCTCCGCCGCCAGCGGTACGCAGACCGCCGTGGCGGCGAGGATGCCGAGGTAGCCGGGCAGGTCCCGCCGTGCGCCGGCGTCGCTGAGCAGGTCGAGCACGGACGCCCCACCTGTGGCCGCTCCCTCGGCGGCCGGCTCACCGGCGGGCGGTCGCCCAGCGGTCCGCTCCTCGGCGGCCGGCTCCTCGGCGGCCGGCTCCTCGGCGGCCGGCTCACCGGCGGGCGGTCGCCCAGCGGCCCGGACGCGGGGCACCGGCGGGACGGTCGGCTCGGGCCGCACCCGGGGGCCGGTGGGCGGGAGGATCTGGCAGGACAGCGCGCCGGGCTCGGTGGTGAGCACCGTGGCGGCGGTCCGCGCCGCGAACCCGCTCCACCAGCGCAGTCCCTCGGCGGTGCGCGGCGTCTCGTACCACCAGCCGCCGACCCCGCGCGGCGCCTGCCAGCCGAGTTCGGCCAGCCGTGGCTCGTCGTAGGGCGGGCAGACCCCGCGCACGGTGTTCCGGCGCACCATCAGGTGCAGCCGGCGGGGGCCGGCGGCGAGTTCCAGGTCGGTGTCGCGGTCGCAGCCGGACAGCGTGTCGTGGAGCCGGGCGACGATGTCGGGCCAGCCCGGCGACGTCATGCCGGCGGCCCCGCGAGCCGCCCGTCGAGGCGCCCGAGGCGTCCCATGGCCTCCTCCAGGCGACCCAGCGAGGCGAAGTCGCCGGGCGTGCCGAAGATGCCGTTCAGCCCCGCGCCGAGCGTCGCGTCGAGACCCTCGGTGCGCTCGCTGAGCTGCTCCGTCGCCGCCGCCCGGGCCTGCCGGTACGCCTGGAGCACCATGGCGGCGAGATCCTCCGTGCCCACCCGCAGCGCGGTCGGGGCGAAGCTCAGGTCGGTGAGCTCGCCGGTGGCGTCGACGGTCGCGGAGACCAGACCGCTGTCGTCCGTGGCGGTGCCGCTCAGCTCGTCGAGGTCGTCGGTGAGCCCGGCGAAGCGCCGCTCGATGTCGGCGAGCCGTCCGGCGAGGGCGTCGAACGCGGACAGCGGGTCAGACATGGGAACCTCCCGTACGCGGTGCCGCCCGGGGTGGCGGCGGGCGGCGGCATGATCGTATCGTCGTCCCGCCGGTGCGAGTGGGGGAGGAACGGCGTGCCTGACATCGACGTCGACGTGCAGGCGGTACGTCGGCTGGAGGCGGCGGCGAAGCGGGTGGCCACCTCGCTGAGCGCGCTGGAGAGCCGGCTCACGTCCGCCGGGGACATCCCGGACGGAGCCTTCGGGCACCTGCCGTTCGTCAGCGACATGCTCCGCGAGAAGTACGCCGAGCAGGTCACCGGCGGTATGGAGCTGTTCCGCTCCGGCCACGACGCGTTCGAGCGGGTCGGCGGCGCGCTGGTCACGACGGCCGAGTCCTACGAGCGCAACGAGCGGGACATCGACGCCTCGTTCCGCGCCATCGGCGCCGGGCTGCCCCGGTGAGCGGGCCCGCGGGCACCGCCGTCGAGCTCTGGAACGGCATCGACAACGCCCTGTCCGGCGTGGACAAGGTGGTCGACAGCGTCTGCCGCACCCTCGCCTGGCCGCTGATCCAGCTCGTCGACCTCGTCGACGGCGAGCCGGCCGCGCTGCGCGCCAAGGCCACCGAGTGGGACGCGCTGGCCACGCAGGTGCGGGAGCTGGCGATGGGCCACCGCGGCGTACGCCTGGCCGAACAGGGCGGCTGGCGCTCGCCGTCCGGCGAGGCGTACGGGCGGCGGATGGCCGACGTCGAGCAGCAGTTGCTGGACGTCGCCGGGCAGTTCGCCGCCACGGCCGAATATCTGCGCGGCGTCGCCGACGCGTTGCAGACCGTGCACGACGTGCTGGTCGACATCTGCGTCGAGTTCGTGAACTTCCTGCTGGTGACGCTGGTCACCGCGCTGCTGATGGCCCCGTTCACCGCCGGTGCGTCCTGGGCGGCCGGCGTGGCGCTTGGCGTCACCCGGGGCATGATCGCGCTGGCCCGGATGCTGAAGATCATCCGGCCGTTGGCGACGCACCTGCAGAAGGTCATCCGGCTGCTGCAACGGGTCCTGCTCCACCTGCGCAAGCTGCGCAACCACCTGGACAAGCTGGTCGACAAGCAGAAGGCGCTGCGCGCCGGCCAGAAGTACGCCGACAGGCGCCGCGCCGCCGGCGACGCCGACAAGTGGTTCCACAGGTTCACGGACCCGGCGAAGGGCAACTGGAAGCTCGGCAAGTCCGGCACGCCGTTCGACATGGGCACGTTCGAGCGCCTCGGCGCGCTGCGGGCGCACGGCATGGCCGACGGGGCGCGGATGATCGGCCGGGACTGGGCCACCAACCTGCCGTGGAACATCCCGAACTCCGTCGTGCACGGCGTCACCTGGGGCACCGTGGCGATGGTCTCCGGGCTGTCCGTGCCGGGCATGGACCAGGTCGGCGACAAGGTCGACGCGGCGGTGCAGGGCGGCGCCGAGTGGATCGACCAGAATGTCTTCGGGCAGCCGCCGGCGGAGCAACCGGCCGGCAGGTGACGGCCGACCGAGGGGGTACGAGGTGTCCGAGGGGCGCAGCCGGCTGGGCCGGCTGACCGACGCGGTGCTCGGCGGCGCGCGTGCCGCCCGGGAGAAGGCCCGGGAGCTGCGCGACGAGTTCCGCACCACCGACGAGCCCGAGCGTGCCCTCGTCGCGCCCCTGCTGCCCGGCGAGGAGATCCGCTACGTCGGCCTGGCGCCGGTGCGGGCTCCGGAGAACCACCGGGCCGGCAGTCAGCTCGCCGACCGGGTCGACGCGGAGCTGGCCGAGGCGCTCGACCCCCGCGCGCTGTTCGGGCTGCTCAACATCGTCAACCCGGTCGCCTGGGTGGACGCCGTGCTGACACCCGTACGCGTCGCCGCCGGCGTCCTGCTGCTGCCCGGCAAGGCCACCGTGCTCGCCGCGGGCGCCCCGGAGGCGGCCGAGCCCGAACCCGCGCCGGGCGCCGCGCCCCGGGAGCCGCTGCCGCTCACCGACGAGCAGGAGGCGTTCCGGGCGCTGTTCCGGCTCAGCCGCTACCGGCCGCTGGCCGACCAGCTCGCCGAGATCGCCTACCGGCGGCGGTACGTCTTCAGCGGCGACCTGGCGACGCTCGCCGGCAGCCTGCTGCTGTTCCTCGAGCGCTACACCGGCACCCCGCTGGCGGTCACCGACACCCACCTGCACCTGCTGCGGATGGGCCGCCGCCCCGACCCCGACCGCGAGGACCGCCGGCGCCCCCAGGTGCTGTGGAGCGTGCCGCGGCAGCGCGTCGCCCGCATCGAATCCGAGCACGGGGCCCGCCTGATGCAGTTTCCGTCCACCATCGTCTTCGACGACGGGTCCTGGATCCGGATCGTCAACCCCGCCACCCGCGACGACCAGGCCCGCTTCCTGGCCGCCGTACGCGAGCTGCCCGGCGGGCGCCCCGCGGCCTGACCGCCCGCTCGCCCCGCGCGACGCGGGGTCAGCCGTCGCGCTCGGGGTAGCCCACCGGCACCGCCGACACGTCGTCCAGCGCGGTGACGATCTCGTCCGGCAGGGTCACCCGCTCCACCTGGAGCGCGCCGAGCAGCTGCCCGACCGTCCGCGCGCCGAGGATCGGGGCCACCACCCCGGGCCGGTCGCGGATCCACGCCAGCGCCACCTCCGTCGGGGAGACACCCAGCCCGCCGGCGGCGATGGCGACGGCCTCCACGATGCTGGAGCAGCGGGGCTCCAGGTAGGTGGCGACGAAGCGCTCGAAGTGCGGCGAGGCCGCCCGCGAGTCGGCGGGCCGGCCGTGGCGGTACTTGCCGGTGAGCACCCCGCGGCCCAGCGGCGACCAGGGCAGCACCCCCAGCCCGAGGGCGTCGCACGCGGGCAGCACCTCCCGCTCCACGCCCCGCTCCAGCAGCGAGTACTCGACCTGCGCGGCCACCACCGGGGCGCGACCCGGCCACGCGGTCTGCCAGGCCGCCGCCCGCGCGGTCTGCCAGCCGGCGAAGTTCGACACCCCGACGTAGCGGACCCTGCCGCTGGCCACCGCGTGGTCGAGCGCCGCGAGCGTCTCCTCCAGCGGGGTGTCCGGGTCGTAGCCGTGCAGCTGGAACAGGTCGACGTGGTCCGTGCCGAGCCGGCGCAGCGAGGCGTCCAGCGTACGCAGCAGGTGGCCCCGGGAACCGTCGCGGCGCCGGCCGCTGCCCGGACGCAGCCCCGCCTTTGTGGCGATCAGCAGCTCGTCGCGGGGCACCAGGGAACCCAGCAGCGACCCGATGACGGCCTCGGCGTCGCCGTCGCCGTAGACGTCGGCGGTGTCGACGAGGTTGCCGCCCGCGTCGAGATAACTCTTCAGCTGGGCGGCCGCGTCGTCGGCGTCGGTGTCCCGGCCCCAGGTCATGGTGCCGAGCGCGAGCCGCGAAACCGCCAGCCCGCTTCGGCCGAGCGGTCGCTGTTGCATGGGTGAACCTTATTTCGAACCAGGGCCCGCCGATATCCTCGCCGCCGTCAAGTGTGTCGGGCGCGTCGCCTTTCCGACCGTCCGGCCGACGCCCCGGTGGGGGCGACCGGTGCTCGGGCCGTCTTCCGGCATTGCGTAACCTGATGCGACCTGTGGTGCGGATGGGGGAGGACCTAGTGCGACTCGGGCTCAGCCTCGGATACCAGACGGCGTGGAGCACACCGGCCGATCACCTTGCGTTCGCCCAGGAGGCGGACCGGCTCGGCTACGCGGTGGTGTGGGCGGCGGAGGCCTACGGCTCCGACTCGCCGAGCATGCTCGCCTGGATGGCCGGGCAGACGGAGCGGATCGACCTGGGCAGCGCGGTGATGCAGATCCCCGCCCGTACCCCGGCGATGACCGCGATGACGGCGGCGACCATCGACGCGCTCTCCGGCGGCCGGTTCCGGCTGGGTCTCGGCGTGTCGGGCCCGCAGGTCTCCGAGGGCTGGCACGGCGTGCGGTTCGCCAAGCCGCTGGCGCGGACCCGCGAGTTCGTGGACATCGTGAAGCTGGCCGTGGCGCGCAAGTCGGTCGCGTACGACGGCGAGTTCTACACGCTGCCGCTGCCGGACGGTCCCGGCAAGGCGCTGAAGCTGGGCTTCCACCCGCCGCGCGAGCACATACCGATCTACCTCGCGGCCGTGGGCCCGAAGAACCTGGAGCTGGCCGGCGAGATCGCCGACGGCTGGCTGGCCGTCTTCTACGCCCCCGAGTTCGCCGAGGAGCAGCTCGCGTCGGTGCGCGCCGGGCGGGCGAAGGCCGGCAAGGAGCTGGCCGGCTTCGACGTGGTCCCGTCGGTGCCCGTGGTGGTCGGCGACGACATCGCCACCTGCGCGGAACTGGTCCGCTGGTACGCGGCCCTCTACGTCGGCGGCATGGGCAGCCGCCAGCAGAACTTCTACAACCAGCTCGCCACCCGGATGGGCTACGGCGACGCCGCCCGCGAGGTGCAGGACCTCTACCTGGCCAAGCGGCAGCGCGACGCCGCCGCCGCGGTGCCGATGGAGTTCATCGACCGCACCTCGCTGCTGGGACCGAAGGAGCGCATCGCCGAGCGGATGCGGGAGTACGCGGCCGCCGGCGTCACCACCCTGTCGGTGAGCCTGTTCGCCGCCGACCGGGACAGCGGCCTGCACACCCTGCGTACCGTCGCCGAGGCGCTGGACCTCTCGGGAGTCGGGGAGTGACCTGGATCGAGGCCATCGTCCTGGGCATCGTCCAGGGACTGACCGAGTTCCTCCCGGTCAGCTCGTCCGGTCACCTGCGGATCACCTCCGCGATCTTCTTCGACCAGGACGCCGGGGCGTCGTTCACCGCGGTCACCCAGCTGGGCACCGAGGCGGCGGTGCTGATCTACTTCGCCAAGGACATCTGGCGCATCACCCGTACGTGGCTGGTCGGCATCAGGGACAAGTCGGTGCGCTCCAGCCTCGACTACCGGATGGGCTGGTACGTCATCGTCGGCTCGATCCCGATCGGGCTGTTCGGTTTCCTGTTCAAGGACCAGATCCGCACCGCCGGGCGCAACCTGTGGCTGGTGGCCACCACGCTGATCGTGTTCGCGTTCGTGCTCGCGTTCGCCGAGTACTGGGGCCGGCAGAGCCGCACCCTGGAGAACTTCCGGATGCGCGACGGCGTGGTGATGGGTTTCGCCCAGGCGATGGCGCTGATCCCCGGGGTGTCCCGCTCGGGCGGCACGCTCACCGCGGGGCTGCTGCTCAACCTCACCCGGGAGGCGGCGGCACGCTACTCGTTCCTGCTGGCCATCCCGGCGGTGGTGATGTCCGGGATCTTCAGCGTCGGTGACGTGTTCGAGCCTGCGGCCCCCGGCACGTCGGTGCCGAGCCTCGCCCAGATGATCGTCGCCACGATCATCGCCTTCGGCGTCGGGTACGCGGCCATCGCCTGGCTGCTGCGCTACGTCGCGCACCACACCCTGTACGTCTTCGTGCTGTACCGGGTCGCGCTGGGCACCCTGGTGCTCGCCCTGCTGATGACGGGCACCATCAGCGCCACCTGATCCGCCACCCACCTCCAGACCGGCCCTCGTTCCGCAGCAGCGGACGGGGGCCGGTCCGTGTCCGACCCGCCGCCGGCCGTCACTGCCTGCCCGACGCCTTGGCGCTCTGGCGTCTGGCGTCTGGCGTCGCATTCCCTCTCGCCGGATTGCGTCAGCCGTGCTCGCCGTCCTTACGTCGAGATCTTGGACGGTTGTCGTTGGGTGTGAGCGGTAGCTGTCCAAGATCTGGTGGTGGAGATGCCAGCGGCCGGCACCCCTGTCGGGGTGCCGGCCGTGGGGTGGTGGCTGTGTCGTGGTGGATGTGCCGCTGGCCGGCACCGATTGATCGGTGCCGGCCAGCGGTCCCCCTTGTGGTGGAAAGTCTGTGTGCGTGTGTGTCAGCTGTTCCAGTGCTGGGCGACCAGGTCGGCGGCCATCTGCTCCCACTGGGCGTAGTGGTCGGGGTAGGCCGACACCTGCACCGTCTGCGCGGCCTTGGTCAGGGGCATGTCCTGCCACCCGTCGACCTGCTTGAGGCCCTTCAGGAACGCGGTGGTCGAGTACTCGGGGTCGGTGATCTGCTCGACCGTGCCCCAACCACTGGACGGGCGCTGCTGGAACAGGCCCTGCGAGTCGTGGTCGTTGCGGTCACCCAGGTGACCCAGGTTCTCCAACTTCGACTCCTGCAACGCGGTCGCGATCGACACGACGGCGGCGCGCTCGTCCATGCCGGCCTTCTTCGTCGCGGCGATGATCGCCT
This sequence comes from Micromonospora echinofusca, assembly GCF_900091445.1. Lineage (NCBI taxonomy): Bacteria > Bacillati > Actinomycetota > Actinomycetes > Micromonosporales > Micromonosporaceae > Micromonospora > Micromonospora echinofusca. The sequence goes on along the minus strand of NZ_LT607733.1, from coordinate 3,445,112 downwards.
TGACGTTGGCGACCTGCTCATCGGACAGGTCGATGTGCGACTGGGCGCCCTGCACACCATGCGGAATCAGCTTCGCCTTGTCGACCGACGGCTTGTCAGCCTGCATGGCCACAGCCGCCACGGGCGTGGTGTCGACAGTCGTCGGGGTGCTGTCGGTCATCGGGCCAGCGGCCACACCACCGGCGAACGCGAGACCAGCGATACCGAGAACGCTGTTACGAATGAACGTGTTCATGGGGGACGCTCCATTCGGGGGTTGGCACCACACACCGAAGGGGGATCGGCTCTGTGTGCGGGTGCAAGCACCGTCCGGCGCTCGATGAACAACGGGGAACCTCCGGCGTCCTGCCGGAGGAAAGATCAGAGTCGGCCGCGTGGGGCGGAGGGGAATGCCCTGCACGTGGGCCGGGACCATGTGTAACGACCGGCTGGCCGCCATCATTCCGGGGCCCGGGCTGGCCACCTGCCCAAGAGGCGGGGCGTGCCCTCGCTCGGTCGTACGCATGGTGTAACGACCGGGGGCCGGCCGCGATTCCGCCCCCACGATGCTCCCGGTCACATCTCGAAACCGGACATGCGTCTCGTTGTCAACCCGTCGGGTGGGGTTGGTGCGGGTTGTGGTGACCGTTCCGGAGTGGTGTCGGTCGGGGTGGAGGGCGGCGAAGCCGCGTGTCAGGGGATGAACCCGACATGTGGGTGTCGGGTGATGTCCGTTGGTGGCTTCCGGGCATGGTCGATGGTTAGCCGAGCCTGTCGGGCCGGCCCCGGTTGCGAGATCTTGGCGAGGATCGGCCCCTGGAGGGGCACTCTCGTTCCAAGATCTGCCGACGCCGACGCCGACGCCGACGCCGACGCCGACGCCGACGCCGACGCCGACGCCGACGGGCGGTCAGCGCCGTCGAGGTGAGTCGGGCCCGGGGCCGTAGCGCAGATGGGGGAGCGCGGGCCATACCGCGCACCGGGGAGGCACCCGTGGCCGGACACAGGTCATAGGGTGGTCCCGTGGCGACCCTTCTGCTTCTGCGACACGGCCGGACGACCGCGAACGCCGACGGCGGGCTGGCCGGCCGTCAGCCCGTGGAACTGGATGAGACGGGCCGGACCCAGGCGAGCGCGGTCGGCGAGCGGCTGCGGGCGGTGCCGCTCGCGGCGGTGGTGACCAGCCCGCTGATCCGGTGCCGGCAGACCCTGGAGCTGGCGTTGCCCGGGGTCGCCCCGGTGGTGGAGGAGGGGCTGATCGAGTGCGGCTACGGCGCCTGGGAGGGGCAGCCGCTGAAGAAGCTCGCCAAGGAGCCGCTCTGGCCGGTGGTCCAGCAGCATCCGAGCGCGGCGGTCTTCCCGGAGGGGGAGGCGATGGCGGCGATGGCGGCGCGGGCGGTCACCGCGGTGCGTACGTGGGACGCCCGGATCACGGCGGAGCACGGCCCCGAGGCGGTCTGGCTGGCGTGCAGCCACGGCGACGTGATCAAGGCGATCGTCGCCGACGCGCTCGGCGTACACCTGGATCTGTTCCAGCGGATCGTGGCCGACCCGGCCTCGGTGACGGCGATCCGCTACACCCCGCTGCGGCCGTTCCTGATGCGGCTCAACGACACCGGCGGCGACCTGGCCGGGCTGGTGCCGCCGCCGCGCAAGCGGCGCCGACGGGCGACGCGGGCGGCCGGGGCGGCCGACTCCGACGCGCCGGTCGGCGGCGGCGCGGGGGCGGGCCGGTGACGGGCCGGCGGCGACCCGACCCACGGCCTCGCCGCAGGGCGCCGCGTCCGGCGGGGCGGTGCCTGGGCGTGGCGGCGGTCCCGCCCGCGACGCTCGCCCCGGCCGACGAGGAGTCCGCGCGCCGGTGCGGGCCGGGAGTCCCGTCCGCGACGCTGCGGCGCGGGACCGGCGTGTGGCCGGCCGCCACGCCCGGGTGCGGCGCGCGGCGCGGCGGGCGCGGCGGGCGCGCGGCGATTCACGTCGGTGGGGTGCGCGGCGCTGTGGCGCGCCGGATAGGGTCGTGGGTATGACCCACCAGGTGCACGCCTTCGAGCCGCCGGAGCGGTTCGTCGCCGGGACGGTCGGGCCGCCGGGGGAGCGCACGTTCTTTCTCCAGGCGCGCGGCGGTGGCCGGCTGGTCAGCGTCGCGCTGGAGAAGGTCCAGGTGTCGTTGCTCGCCGAGAAGCTCGAGGAACTGCTCTCCGAGGCGCAGCGCCGATTCGGCGTGGAGCTGCCCGAGCCGGTGGCCGTCGTTGGCGACAACGACCCGCTGGACACGCCCGTCGACGAGGAGTTCCGGGTCGGCACGCTCGGGCTGGCGTTCGACGTCGACACCGCGACCGTGGTGATCGAGGCCATCGCCGTGGGCGAGGCGGAGGCCGAGGTCGACCTCGGCGAGCCTGCCGACGACGAGGACGCCGACGACGAGGACGAGGAACCGGACGAGGACCTCGACCGGCTCCGGGTGCGGCTGACCCCCGAGGCGACCCGCCAGTTCATCGAGCGGGCCCGGCGGGTGGTCAACGCCGGCCGACCGCCCTGTCCGCTGTGCGGCCAGCCCCTCGACCCCGCCGGTCACCTCTGCCCGCGCCACAACGGTTACCACCGGTGACGTCGTCGGACCTGCAACCCCGACAGGACGGTGAGGCCGCGCTCCGGTTGCTCCGCGACGGCCACCTCGACCTGGAGGGGCGGCTCGTCGACGCCTCCAACACCACCCTGCGCGGCATCCTGACCCTCGACGGGGTGACGGCCCGCTGCGTCTACAAGCCGGTGCGCGGCGAGCGCCCGCTCTGGGACTTCCCGGACGGCACGCTGGCCGGCCGGGAGGTCTCGGCGTACGTGGTCTCCCGGGCCACCGGCTGGGACCTGGTCCCGCCGACGGTGTTGCGTGACGGCCCGTTCGGGCCCGGCTCCTGCCAGCTCTGGATCGACGAGCCGGAGGAGGCCGAGCCCCTGGTCGGGTTCGTGCCGGCCGACGCGCTGCCGCCCCGCTGGTTCCCGATCGCCGCGGCGCGCGACGACGACGGCACGCCGTACGCGCTGTCGCACGCCGACGATCCGAGGCTGGCCCGGCTCGCGGTGCTCGACGCCGTGATCAACAATGCGGACCGCAAGGGCGGGCACGTGCTCGTCGGCGCGGACGACCGGATCTACGGCGTCGACCACGGGGTGAGCTTCCACGTGGAGGAGAAACTGCGCACGGTGCTCTGGGGCTGGGCCGGCCGGCACCTGCCGGCGGACGCCGTGGAGATGCTCGACGCGCTCGCGGGCCAGCTGCCCGGGGCGCTCGGCGCCGAGCTGGCCGAACACCTGACCGTCCGGGAGGTCGCCGAGGTGGCGGCCCGGGTCGACCGGCTGCGGCACACCGGCCTGTTCCCGCAGCCGTCGCAGGACTGGCCGGCGGTGCCCTGGCCCCCCATGTGAGTGCCGGCCGACCGTCGCGCGGCGCTGTCATGTTGATCACTGTGGGCCGGTCCTGCCGCGCCGCGCCGGCTCGTTAGGCTGACGGTCATGGACTCTTGGGCGGGACACGAGGTGCCGCGGCTGCCGGGCAGGGGCCAGCCGCTGTCGTTGTTCGACTCGGCGCGACAGGGCGCCCACCCCAGCGACCCGAGCGGCACCGCGACCATGTACGTCTGCGGCATCACCCCGTACGACGCCACGCACCTGGGCCACGCCGCCACCATGATCGCGTTCGACCTGGTGCAGCGGGTGTGGCGGGACGCCGGCCTGGACGTGCACTACGTGCAGAACGTCACCGACATCGACGACCCGCTGCTGGAGCGCGCCGAGCGCGACGGCGAGGACTGGAAGGTCCTGGCGATGCGGGAGACCGCGCTGTTCCGGGAGGACATGGAGGCGCTGCGGATGATCCCGCCGGCGCACTACGTCGGCGCGGTCGAGTCGATCCCGGACATCGCCGACAAGGTGCTCCTGCTGCTCAAGGACGGTGCCGCGTACCGTCTCGACGACGGCACCGGCGACGTCTACTTCGACGTCTCCGCCTCGCCCCGCTTCGGCTACGAGTCCAACCTGACCCGCGAGCAGATGTTGGAGATCTTCCCCGAGCGCGGCGGCGACCCGGACCGCGCCGGCAAGCGCGACCCGCTCGACCCGCTGCTGTGGCGCGGCGCCCGCGAGGGCGAGCCGTCCTGGCCGGGCGGCGAGCTGGGCGCCGGGCGTCCCGGCTGGCACATCGAGTGCGCGGTCATCGCGCTCAACCTGCTCGGTGACCGGATCGACGTGCAGGGCGGCGGCAACGACCTGATCTTCCCCCACCACGAGTGCTCCGCCGCGCACGCCGAGCGGCTCACCGGCGTCGCGCCGTTCGCCGACCACTACGTGCACGCCGGCATGATCGGCCTGGACGGCGAGAAGATGTCGAAGTCCCGGGGAAACCTGGTCTTCGTCTCCCGGCTGCGTGCCGACCAGGTCGACCCGATGGCGGTCCGGCTGGCCCTGCTCTCGGGGCACTACCGCGCCGACCGCGCCTGGACCGACGAGCTGCTGGCGACCGCGCAGGAGCGGCTGGACCGCTGGCGGCGGGCCGCCGCCGCGCCCGCCGGCCCGTCGGGCGAGGAGTTCCTGGCCGGCGTACGCGCCCGCCTCGCCGACGACCTCGACTCCCCGGGCGCTCTGGCGCTGGCCGACGCGTGGGCCGACGCGACCCTCGCCGGCAACGCCGACGACCCGGCCGCCCCCGCCCTCTTCGCCACCACCCTGGACGCCCTCCTCGGGCTCCACCTCTGATCCACCCCCTCCGCGGCGACGAGGGCGGGGTGGGCGTCAGCCCAGGACCAGGCCGGGGTCCGGGGTGGGGTCGGGGGCCGGGGCGGGGATCTTGTACTCCTCGGTCAGCGTGGTGACCGGGCCGGGCCAGGTGGCCTGGGCCACCTCGATGGGCTTGCGTTGGCCGTCGTAGGCGACGTGCAGCAGGTGCAGCACGGGGGTGTCCGGGCGGATCTGGAGGATCTCGGCCTCCTCCCGGCTGGGCTGGCGGGCGCTGATGGTGTCGGTGGCGGAGACGTACCGGCGGCCGGTGGCCTCCTCGGCCTCCTGGTAGAGCGGGCGGCCGAAGGCCTCGGCGCGCTCCAGTGAGGTGCCGGCGGTGTCGGCGGGCAGGAACCACGAGGCGCCCACCTCGACGGGGGAGTCCTCGGTGCGTACGAGGTGGCGCCGGCAGAGCAGGTCGGTGCCGTCGGCCACGCCGAACGCGTCGGCCACCTCCGGCGGGGCCGGGGCCCGGCCGACCGAGACGAGCTGCTGCCGGTACCGCGCGGCCAGGTCGGTGTGGTAGCCGCGGAAGCCGCCGTAGCGGCCCCGGGAGAGCCGGTTGAGCCGCCGCCGGGTGCCTCGGACGTACGTCCCGGAGCCGGGCTTGGTGATCAGGATGCCCTCGACCCGCAGCTGGTCGACGGCGCGCTGCACGGTCTGCTTCGCCACGCCGAACATCTCGGCGATGGCCGGGATGGACGGCAGCCGCTCGCCCGGGCCCCAGTCGCCGCGGCGGATCTGGGCCTTGAGCTGCGCGGCGATCTGCCGGTGCGGGAACTCGGCCGCCCCCGGATTGATCTGCATGCCCGCCTCCTCGATGACAGCTAGGTTCCTAGGATGCCGTAGAGGTGGTGACGGCGCCACCCCGGACACGCGAAACCCACGCGGCGGACAAAGACCCGGGCCCCGGACGCGTCGCGTCCGGGGCCCGACGGGCAGGCGGTGGGTGCTACCAGGAACCGGCGGTGGGGCCGGCGGAGCCGCCGCGGCGGCGCAGGTACTTCTCGAACTCCTGGGCGATCTCGTCACCGGTCAGCGGGGTGATGCCCGCGTCGCCGACGCGTTCCTCCAGCTCGCGCACGTACTCGCCGAGCTCGGCGTCCTGCTCGGCGGCGCTGCGCACCCGCTGCTCCCACTCGGCGGCCTCCTCGGCCAGGTCGGTCATGGGCACCGGCAGGTCGAGCACCTCCTCGACGCGGTGCAGCAGGGCGAGGGTGGCCTTGGGGCAGGGCGGGTTGTTGGCGTAGTGCGGCACGTGCACCCAGAACGAGACGGCGTCGACCTCGGCCTTGTTGCAGGCGTCGTGCAGCACGCCGACGATCCCGGTCGGCCCGTCGTAGCGGGTGGGAGTGAGCTGGTAGCGCTGCGCGGCCTCCGCGTCGGAGGCGCTGCCGCTGATCGGCAGCGGCCGGGTGTACGGCACGTCGGCGAGCAGCGCGCCGAGCACGACCACCCGCTCGACCTCCAGGCTGTGGCAGATCTCGAGCACCTGCTCGCAGAAGGTGCGCCAGCGCATGCTCGGCTCGATGCCCCGGATCAGCACGACGTCCCGCTCCGTGCCCTCGGGGCTGGCCACCATGAAGCGCGTCGTGGGCCACTCGACCCGGCGGGTCTCGCCCTCGGCCATCGTGATGGTGGGGCGGCTGACCTGGAAGTCGTAGAAGTCCTCCGGGTCCAGTTCGGTGACCTGCCGGGCCTGCCACACCTGTTCCAGGTGCTCGACCGCGGCGGTGGACGCGTCGGCGGCGTCGTTCCAGCCCTCGAACGCGGCGATCGCCACGGGGGACCGCAGCACCGGCAGTCCGTCGAACTCGGTCACGCCGTCACCTCACCCTGCTCGTCGGGGGCGGCACCGGGACCGGCCCCGGTCGTCCGCCCGCCGGGCGTGGTGCTGTCGCTGTAGTCCTTCACGTCCGTCAGCCTACGTGTCGGGGCGGGATGCGGCCCGTCGGCCGCGCCGGTCGTGCCCGGGGGCGGTCGGTCATACCACGATGAACCGGACAGCGTGATCCCGCTGACACAATGTGGGAAGGCCCGTACGGGGGGATCGGTCGCGCCGCGTCGGCACTAACCTGATCCCGTGCGGACCTCATTGCTCGACGTACTGGCAGACCGGATTCTCGTCGCCGACGGCGCCATGGGCACGATGTTGCAGGCGGCCGACCTCACCCTGGACGACTTCGAGGGCTACGAGGGCTGCAACGAGGTGCTCAACGTGACCCGGCCGGACGTCGTGCGCGGGGTGCACGAGGCGTACCTGGCGGCGGGCGCCGACTGTGTCGAGACCAACACGTTCGGGGCCAACCTGGCCAACCTGGGTGAGTACGACATCCAGCACCGCATCCGCGAGCTCTCCGAGGCCGGGGCCCGCCTCGCCCGGGAGGCCGCCGACGCGTACGCCACGCCGGAGCGGCCCCGCTTCGTGCTGGGCTCGATCGGCCCGGGCACCAAGCTGCCCACCCTCGGGCACGCCGACTACGCCACCCTGCGCGACGCCTACCAGGAGAACGCCGAGGGCCTGATCGAGGGCGGATCGGACGCGTTGATCGTCGAGACGTGCCAGGACCTGCTCCAGGTCAAGGCTGCGGTGGTCGGCTCGAAGCGGGCCATGGCGCGGCTCGGCCGGCCGGTCCCGATCATCTGCCACGTCGCCGTGGAGACCACCGGCACCATGCTGGTCGGCAGCGAGATCGGGGCGGCGCTGGCGGCCATCGAGCCGCTCGGGGTCGACCTGATCGGGCTGAATTGCTCGACGGGGCCGGCCGAGATGGGCGAGCACCTGCGCTACCTCTCCCAGCACTCCCGGATCCCGCTGTCGGTGATGCCGAACGCGGGCCTGCCGGTGCTGACCGCCGACGGGGCGTACTTCCCGCTGACCCCCGTCGAGTTGGCCGACGCCCTGGAGCGGTTCGTCACCGAGTACGGCGTCTCGCTCGTCGGCGGCTGCTGCGGCACCACCCCCGAGCACGTGCGGGTCCTGGCCGAGCGCCTGCACGGCACGCGCCCCGCAGCGCGCGAGCCGCGGCACGAGGCGGGCGTGTCGTCGGTGTACCACCCGGTGCCGTTCGCCCAGGACGCCTCCCTGCTGATGGTGGGGGAGCGGACCAACGCCAACGGCTCCAAGGCGTTCCGCGAGGCCATGCTCGCCGGCGACTGGCGGGCCTGCGTCGAGATCGCCCGCAGCCAGGCCCGCGACGGTTCGCACCTGCTGGACCTCTGCGTCGACTACGTCGGGCGCGACGGCACGCAGGACATGCGGGAGCTCGCCGGCCGGTTCGCCACCGCCTCCACCCTGCCGATCATGCTGGACTCGACCGAGCCGCCGGTGATCGAGGCGGGGCTGGAGATGCTCGGCGGCCGGTGCGTGGTCAACTCGGTCAACTTCGAGGACGGGGACGGCCCGAATTCCCGCTACGCCCGGGTGATGCCCATCGTCAAGGAGCACGGCGCCGCCGTGGTGGCGCTGCTCATCGACGAGGAGGGGCAGGCGCGCACCGCCGACTGGAAGGTGCGGGTCGCGGGCCGGCTGATCGACGACCTCACCGGGCGGTGGGGGATGGACCGCGAAGACATCCTGATCGACGCGCTGACGTTCCCGATCGCCACCGGTCAGGAGGAGACCCGGCGCGACGGCGTCGAGACGATCGAGGCGATCCGGGAGATCGCCCGCCGCTGGCCGGGGGTCAACTTCACCCTCGGCATCTCCAACGTCTCCTTCGGGCTCAACCCGGCCGCCCGGCAGGTGCTCAACTCGGTGTTCCTGCACGAGTGCCGCGAGGCGGGCCTGACCAGCGCCATCGTGCACGCCAGCAAGATCCTGCCGATCAACAAGATCCCCGACCAGCAGCGGGAGGTGGCGCTCGACCTGGTCTACGACCGGCGCCGCGAGGGCTACGACCCGGTGCAGAGGTTCATCGAGATCTTCGAGGGCGTGGACGCCGCGTCGGCGCGGGCCGGGCGGGCGGAGGAACTGGCCGCCCTGCCGCTGGAGGAGCGGCTGAAGCGGCGGATCATCGACGGCGAACGCAACGGCCTCGAGGTCGACCTGGACACGGCGATGGCGCAGGGGCGCAGCCCACTGTCCATCATCAACGACATCCTGCTCGACGGCATGAAGGTCGTCGGCGAGCTGTTCGGTTCGGGGCAGATGCAGTTGCCGTTCGTGCTCCAGTCCGCCGAGGTGATGAAGACCGCGGTGGCGTACCTGGAGCCGCACATGGAGACCGCCGAGGACGGCGGCAAGGGCCGCATCGTGCTGGCCACGGTGCGCGGCGACGTGCACGACATCGGCAAGAACCTGGTCGACATCATCCTGTCCAACAACGGCTACGAGGTCGTCAACATCGGCATCAAGCAGCCGATCAGCGCGATCCTGGAGGCCGCCGAGCAGCACCGGGCCGACGCGATCGGCATGTCGGGCCTGCTCGTCAAGAGCACCGTGATCATGAAGGAGAACCTCGCCGAGATGGCGTCGCGCGGGGTCGCGGAACGCTGGCCGGTCCTGCTGGGCGGGGCGGCGCTGACCCGGGCGTACGTCGAGGACGACCTGCGGGCGATGTTCCCCGGCCAGGTGCACTACGCCCGCGACGCCTTCGAGGGACTGTCGCTGATGGACCGGGTGATGACGGCCAAGCGCGGCGGCGCGCCCGTCATCGACGCGGAGCGGGAGGCGGCCCTGGCGGCCCGCCGGGCGCGCCGTGAGCGGCAGCGGGCGATCGTCAGCGAGTCGTTGCCGGAGCTGGACGACGCGTCGGTGCGCTCCGACGTGGCCACCGACGTGGAGGTGCCCGCCCCGCCGTTCCTGGGCACGCGGGTGGTCAAGGGCGTGCCGCTGGCCGACTACGCGGCGCTGCTCGACGAGCGGGCCACGTTCCTCGGGCAGTGGGGCCTGCGGGGCGCCCGCAGCGGCCAGGGGCCGTCCTACGAGGAACTGGTGGAGACCGAGGGCCGGCCCCGGCTGCGCTACTGGCTGGACCGGCTGATCGCCGACCAGGTGCTGGAGGCGGCCGTGGTGTACGGCTACTTCCCGGCGTACGCCGAGGGCAACGACCTCGTGGTGCTGGACGAGAACGGGAACTCCGAGCGGGCGCGGTTCTCCTTCCCCCGGCAGCGGCAGGAGCGGCGGCTCTGCCTGGCCGACTTCTTCCGTCCGCGCGGCGACGAGCTGGACGTGGTGGCGTTGCAGCTGGTCACGGTGGGGCATCCGATCAGCGAGTACACGGCGAAGATGTTCGCCCGCAACGAGTACCGCGACTACCTGGAGGTGCACGGGCTGTCCGTGCAGCTCACCGAGGCACTGGCGGAGTACTGGCACCGGCGGATCCGCGCCGAGCTGACCCTGCCCGGCGGCCGTACGGTGGCCGACGACGATCCGGCGGACCTGGCGGGTCTGCTGCGCACCGACTACCGGGGCTGCCGGTACGCGTTCGGCTACCCGGCCTGCCCCGACCTGGAAGACCGGGCGAAGATCGTGGAGCTGCTGGGCGCGGAGCGGATCGGCGTGCAGTTGTCGGAGGAGTTCCAGCTGATGCCGGAGCAGGCGACCGACGCGATCGTGGTGCACCACCCGGAGGCCAGCTACTTCAACGCCAAGTGACGCCGTACCCGTCCCGGGCTGCGCGAACGTGGTCCCGAGACGGTGTCCGGCCGTCCGGGGCCGCAGGTCGTGCCCGGAGGCGGTGTCGATCGCCCGGCGGTCGCGCTACTTCGTGAAGTACGCCGCGCTCTCCGCGTCGGCCGGGTAGTAGGACTCGATCGCGATCTCGTCGACCGTGATGTCCGTCGGTGTGCCGAACGTGGTGATGGTCGAGAACAGCCGTAGCTCCCGTCCGCCGACGCGGAGGACCATGGGGATCACGACGTCCGCGTCGATCCGGCGGCTCGACTCTTCGCCGGGTTCGGGCGCCAACAGCTCTTCGTAGAGTGCGGCGAGTTCGGGGTCGGGAGCAGCGGCGAGCTGGCGTGAGATGCGGCTGCGGAATACCGCGCGCACGTCGGCGAGGTTGACGACGATGCGGGCGAACCCGCGCGGGTGCAGTCCCAGCCGCACCAGGTTGACTGGCGGCCGCAGCAGGTCGGGATCCGCCTGCGCGAAGAACGGGTCGACAGCGCGATTGGTCATCACGATGTTCCACCGGCGATCGAAGACCACCGCCGGGTACGGCTCGTGCGCGCGCAGGACCCTGCGGACGGCCTCGTGGACGGCCGCCAAGGCGCCGTCGTCGAGCGGACGCTCGGCGTACCGGGGTGCGAAGCCGCCGGCGAGCAGGAGCCGGTTGCGATCCCGCAGCGGCACGTGGAGTTGGTCCGCGAGTCGGAGGATCATGTCGGCGCTCGGCTTGGACCTGCCCGTCTCGACCAGGCTGACGTGACGGGCCGAGACGTCCGCCGCGATCGCGAGATCCAGCTGGCTGAGTCCCCGCCGGTGCCGCCACTGCCGCAGGAGCTCTCCGACCGTGTGCACGATCACGAAGCGTACCCGTCGTCGCGGCGGACGCCATGAAGTCCGAGTTCATCGACAATCTAAGCAGTCGCGGAAACACTGCGTCTGTGACCATCGAGAACAAGAGCATCGTCCAACAGGCGCTGACCGGGCTCATCGAGACGGGCGACGTGGACGCGCTCGCACGGTTCCTGAGCGACGACTTCGTCCACCACAGACCGGGCTCGTCCACATCGACCAGGGATGAGTGGCTCGCCGCCGTCAGCGCTGCGCTGGCGCCGCTCGCCGGCATGCGGGTCGAGATTCATCAGATGCTGGCCGAGGGTGATCATGTGGTGGTGTACTCGCGGCGCTGGCTTCCCGATGCGGGACCGGAGATCGCGGTCGTCGACATCTGGCGGATCGACGACGGGCTGATCGCCGAGGGGTGGGAGATCATCGAGCCGACGGCCCAGGTGGCGGCGAATCTGGTGTGGTGGGAATCTGCTCAGCGCTGACGATGCGTGAGCGGCCGCCGACGATGATCGGCTATCAGGACCGTGTGAGCGCACCCCGCCGACGATCGGCTCCCAGGAGTGGGGTGGACGCGCCGATCGGGAACGGATCCCGATCGGCGCGTCGCGGACCGCACGCGTTATCAGCCGAGGTGCCGGGCGAAGAACCGTAGCGCGCTGTCCAGTTCGAATGCCGGGATCTCGCCGTGCCTGCCGGGGTTGGCGTGCAGGGTCTTCTCGGTCGAGGCCAAGGCGTCGAACAGTGCCAGGCCCTGGGCCCGCGGCACCCGCTCATCGTCCCACTGCAGCAGGAACTCCACCGGGACGGTGATCCGCGCGGCGGCCTGCGCAGATGCCAGTGCACCGCCCAGGCCCAACACCGCCGCGCGGACCCGGGGTTCGGCGGCGACGAACGGCACGCCGAGCCCGCAGCCCAACGACACACCCCAGTAGCCCACCGGACCAGCACCGACGTGATCAAGGTCCTGGACCGCGTCCAGAACCGCCCGCCACTCCGGGACGGTCTGGCGGGCCACGAGCGCCTGGAAACCAGCGATCAGCGGAGCCAGGTCCTCTCCGGCGTCCACGCGAGCCTGGTTCTCGGTCGCGATCCGGTCGTACTCCTCATCCTTCGGCCGATCGCCATGGCCCGGCACGTCCACCGCCGCCACCGCGAAGTCGCACTCGGCCACGAAGCGGTGGGCGTGGGCCACGATGTCGGGGGCCTTCTTGTGCTGGCCGCCGCCGTGTCCCATCAGGATCAGGGGGCGGGTACCGGCGGCACCTTCCGCCGTCCACAGCACGCCGGGAACGTCACCGAGGATGAACATCTGTTCGCGGACGCCGTTGGACGACGTCTCAGAGTTGAAGCGCATAGCGCTCACGCCTTTCGGGATGCCTTTGCGGGCGCTCCCTAGGCCATGCGAGGGAGGGAGCCCCGACCTGTAACAGCGTTGATCGGTCTCACCTCCTCGGTTCGCAGCAGCGCACAGCGACGCCGACGGTATCACGAAGCGATCCGCCCGACGGCGATGCCGGGCGGGGCGCTGTCCTGCATCGAGCCCGCCCGCATCACCGATGGACCGGGTCCCGTCGGGCGCATCGGCGGCTGGGGGACAGGACGCTGTTAGCGCTCACACTCGTAGCTGGCCACAGGTCTCCAGAAAGTTGCGGATTGTCATGCGATAGTTTCGCGGTCGTCGATGACGTGGGTGACAGGAGCAGGTCCGAGCCAGAAGCTGGCCGGGCCCGAGGGGATGGTGGCCCGGCCGCGAGCCGCCGAGGACCTTCGGGCCTTCCCCGCCACGCGCCGGACAGCTGGATACGGGAGCGCCGCGGTGTCTTCCGTAACGCGGCCGGTTGAGGATGTTATCGATAACCTGCTATCTTCCCGGCGGGAGCGAAGGGCACGCTCCCCGTCACCTCAGTCGATCGGCAGGCGCCCCGAGGGGTACGCCCGCTCACCGCCTCGCCGGTCGAGGACCAGTCCGGGCCGCTGCGCCGATGCCACGTGACCGCACGCGGCCGGGCGACTCCGTCCGGCCGTACGCCCAGCTTCCCTCGCCTTGTCGTCGGCGGACCCGGAACCGGCTCGACCCGGCTCGTCGACGGCGAGAAGGGGCGGTGCGAGTCGTCTGCGCCCTCTGCGACGGCGGGGGTGCGGCCGGCGGTCGCCGCGTCGACGTCGCGCAGCGCCACCGGCACAGGACCAATGGCCAGGAGGTCAGGCAATGCTGAAACACCGGCACCTTCTCTCATCCATGGCGGCCGCGGCAGTTCTTCTCGCGGCGACCGCCGGCGCGCTGGGCGGCGGCTTCCGCGCAATGACGGTGGCCGCGACGAACGGCACCCTCGCGACCACCGCGGGCTGCGGCAAGGCCCCCACGCTCACCAGCGGAACCCGTACGATTCAGAGCGGCGGACAGAACCGCAGCTACATCCTGCGGATCCCGGACGGGTACGACAGGAACCATCCCTATCGGCTGATCTTCGGCTTCCACTGGCTGAACGGCTCGGCCAGCAGCGTGGCCTCCGCCGGCTACTACGGGCTCGCGCCGCTGTCGAACAACAGCACGATCTTCGTGGCGCCCCAGGGCATCGACGCCGGCTGGGCCAACACCAACGGTCGGGACCTGACCCTCTTCGACGACATCTCCCGGCAGGTCGAGAACGACCTCTGCGTCGACACGACCCAGCGCTTCGCGCTCGGCTGGAGCTACGGCGGGGCCATGAGCTATGCGGTCGCCTGCGCCCGGCCCACCGTCATCCGGGCAGTCACCGTCCTGTCGGGCGCCAACCTCAGCGGATGCAACGGCGGTACCCAACCCGTCGCGTACTTCGGCATCCACGGCCTCTACGACAGCGTGCTGAACATCTCGATGGGCCGGTCGATTCGCGACACGTTCGTCAGGAACAACGGCTGTACCGCGCAGAACCCGCGCGAGCCGAGCAGAGGCAGCCTCACCCACATCACCACCAGCTACTCCGGCTGCCGACCCGGATACCCCGTGCAGTGGGCCGCGTTCGACGGAGACCACACCCCGAGTCCCGTCGACGGATCGTCCAGCCCCAACGACGCCAGGACCTGGACCTCGGGGGAGATCTGGAGGTTCTTCACCCAGTTCCCATCCACCGCGCCGCCGACCACCGCGCCGCCTACCACCGCGCCACCCACGACCGCGCCGCCGACCACGCCCCCGCCGACCGGCGGGCCGGGCACCTGCACCGCCACCTACCGCACGGTGAACAGTTGGCCCGGTGGGTTCCAGGGTGAGGTCGTCGTGGCCAACGCCGGCACCACCACGATCGACGGCTGGACCGTACGTCTGACCCTGGCCGGCGGCCAGGCCATCAGCAGCCTCTGGAACGGCACCCACACGGCCACCGCCGGCGACATCACCGTCCGCAACGCCGGGTACAACGGCACGCTGGGCGCGAACGCCTCGACCGCCTTCGGGTTCACCGCCACCGGCGACGGCGCCACCGCGCCCGGCAACATCACCTGCACCAGCCCCTGAGCGTGGCGAGACCGGGCCCGGAGCCACCTGGCTCCGGGCCCCCGGTGGAGGAAGATTCCTTCGAGGCTCAGATCAGTAGGCGTAGACATCTTTCATCGGGCATCGAGGCTCCACTATATTGCGGGCACTGTCGATCTCTCCCGATGACGAGGTGCACATGTTCGACAACCCGACGCTGCGGCGGCGTACCCTCCTGGCGGCCGTCGCCGGCGCCGCAGCCGTCCCCGTGGTCGCCGGCCCCGCGTGGGCCGCGTTGCCGAAGGTCTACATCGACCCGGGCCACGGCGGCACCGACCCCGGCGCGGTCGGCAACGGGCTGCAGGAGAAGGCCCTGACACTCGACATCTCCCTGCAACTGCGCAGCATCCTGCTGGCCAACTGGGCCGTCGACGTCCGCATGTCCCGCACCACCGACATCACCCGCAGCCTGGCGTACCGCACCGACGACGCCAACGCGTGGGGCGCGAACCTGCTCGTGAGCGTGCACATCAACTCCGGCGGCGGCACCGGCTTCGAGAGCTACCGGTACCCGACGGCGGACGCCGCCACCGTCAACCTGCACAACGCGCTGCACCCGAGGGTGATCGGCCGCATGCGGACGATCGGCGGGGTCACCGATCGAGGGCCGAAGACCGCGAACTTCCACATGCTGCGCGAGTCGGCCATGCCCGCGGTGCTGACCGAGAACCTCTTCATCGACTCGGTCGCCGACTCGAACCTGCTCAAGCGCGCCGACTTCATCACCGCCACCGCCCGTGGCCACGCCGAGGGCATCGCCGCCTACCTCGGCCTGAGCGCGCCCAACCCGCCGACGTTCAGCACCATCGTGGACAACGCCACGGCGGGCCGGTTCACGGCGAGCACCAACTGGGGCACCTCCTCGTACTCCGCCCAGCGCTACGGGGCCGACTACCGCTTCGCCAACCCCACGCCGGCCAGCGACGCCGCCTGGTTCAAGGTCAACATCCCGGCCGCCGGGAACTACCGCGTCGAGGTACGGCACCCGGCCGACCCCGGCTACAACAGCTCGACCCCGTACGTCGTCGTCACCGCCTCGGGCAACCGTACGGTCAACGTGGACCAGCGCTCCAGCGGCGGCGTCTGGCGCTCGCTGGGCACCTTCGGGCTGGCCGCCGGCGACCGGAACCTGGTCGCGGTCAGCCGCTGGACCAACGCCACCGGCTACGTGGTGGCCGACGCCGTCCGGGTCACCCGCGTCTGACAGTGCCGCCGGTCCGTGCCCGCTCGTCGACGACGTGCCGGTGGTACGTCGTGGCGAGGTGACCGACGAGGCGTGGACGGTGATCGCGTCGCCGCTGCCGGAGCCTGGTGCTTCGCGGCGGCGGCGCGATCACCGGCGGGTCGACGACGGACCCGGTGACGGCCGCACCGGGAGCTGCCGAACGGCCCGCTCAGCATCCGCCCGCGCAGTCCGTCGTACGGCTGCTCGTCGCCGGGCCGGCCGGGCCGAGGCCGGGCGTGCAGCAGGCGTCACCGCGCCACGCCTCGCGGCCCTCCTTCACCGCCACCGCCGCGATGACCAGCGCGGCGACGGGGTCGGCCCAGGACCACCCGAACAGGCTGTTCAATCCCAGGCCCACGAGCAGTACGGCGGACAGGTAGGTGCACAGCAGGGTCTGCTTGGAGTCCGCGACCGCCGAGCGGGAGCCGAGTTCCCGGCCGGCGCGGCGCTGCGCGTACGACAGCCCTGGCATGATCGCCAGCGACAGTGCGGCGAGCACCAGGCCGACGCTGGAATGCCCGGCCTCGGCGCCGCCGAGCAGCGCCCGTGTCGACTCCACCGTGACGTACGCCGCGAGCGCGAAGAACGAGACCGCGATGATCCGTAGCGCGACCCTCTCGCGGGACTCCGGGTCGCGGCCGGCGAACTGCCATGCCACCGCCGCCGCCGACGACACCTCGATCACCGAGTCCAGCCCGAAGCCGATCAGCGCGGTCGACGACGCGAGCGTGCCGGCGGTGATCGCCACGACCGCCTCGACGACGTTGTAGGTGATGGTGGCGGCGACCAGCAGCCGCACCCGGCGGGCGAGCACCTGGCGGCGTGCCGGCGACGGCCCGACCGGTGCGGGGTCGATCAGGGGCAGGCTCATCAGCAGCAGCCCTTCTCGGCGGAGACCGGGCAGGCGGCGGGGTCGACCGTCAGGGCGAGGCCGAGCAGGTCGGTCAGGGCGTGGGCCAGTCGGGCGTCGGCCAACTCGTAGCGGGTGCGCCGCCCCTGGGGCGCGGCGACCACGAGGCCGCAGCCGCGCAGGCACGACAGGTGGTTCGACAGGTTCTGCCGGGTCGTGCCCAGCAGTTCGGCCAGCTCTGCGGGATAGCCCGGCCCGTCGCGTAGCGCCAGCAGCAGCCGCGCCCGGGTCGGATCGGACAGGGCGTGACCGAAGCGCGCCAGCACCTGACCGTACGTCAACGTCTCCACGCCCCGATGGTACAGCCGACGATGTATCGAGCGGAGGCGGCTCGGTGCGCGCTGGTCTCGTGGGCCGGACGTCGACGGGGCGCGACGCCGTCGACGGGACCGGCCCGCTGGCGCAACGGCCCGCCGGCGGTGTATCGACGCGGGCATCCGGCGTGCGATCGACAGGCGTCGTCCGGCTCGCCGACGACACGCCCGGGACCGACATGTGGGGTGTGACAACGCCGCCAACCCTATATATGGTGTCGGGCGCAGCTGGTTCGGCCGCTCATCCGGAGCGGTCGAGGCAAGAGGGAACCCGGTGGGAATCCGGGACTGCCCCGCAGCGGTGAGTGGGAACGACCGCCGTCATCAGCACTGGGCCGCCAACGGCCTGGGAAGCGACGGCCAGTAGGAGACCGGCGAGTCCGGTCACGCCCGCGAGTCCGAAGACCTGCCAGTGCGCCGTACGCCCGCATCAGGGTGTGTGGCGGTCCGAGGCCGCGTGGGACGGCCGACGCCATCCCGACGCGTGCTCGCGCGCGTCGTCGTCGGTGTCCGCTCCCCGCGTGCCCCAGGAAATCCGTCTGGGATCAAGGCTCGCGAGGAGTGAGTGGTGACAGTCACCGAGGTTGTTCCGGCCGCCGGCACGGCGGTCGACGATGCGGCCGTGGCGGGCCAGCGGCGACCGCAGATGCGGGTCCGCAAGCGCGACGGCGGCACCGAGGCGGTCGACGTCAACCGGATCGTCCGGGCGGTCGAGCGGTGGGCCGACGACCTCGCCGACGTCGACCCGCTGCGGGTGGCGACCCGGACGATCAGCGGCCTGTACGACGGGGCGACGACGGCCGAACTGGACCGGCTGTCCATCCAGACCGCCGCGGAGATGATCGGCGAGGAGCCGCAGTACTCGCGGCTGGCGGCCCGCCTGCTGGCCGGGTACGTCGACAAGGAGGTCCGCCGGCAGGGCATCGGCTCCTTCAGCGAGGCGATCCGGCGCGGGTACGCCGAGGGGCTGATCGGTGACGACACCGCGGCGTTCGTCGCCGCCCACGCCGGCGTCCTCGACGCCGCCGTCGACCCGCGCGGCGACCTGCGCTTCGAGTACTTCGGGTTGCGTACGGTCTACGACCGCTACCTGCTGCGTCACCCGACGAGCCGGCTGGTGCTGGAGACCCCGCAGTACTGGTTGCTGCGCGTGGCCTGCGGCCTGTCGCAGACGCCGGACGAGGCGGTCGAGTTCTACCGGCTGATGTCGAGCCTGGCGTACCTGCCGAGTTCACCGACGCTGTTCAACTCCGGCACCCGGCACACGCAGATGTCCTCCTGCTACCTGGTCGACTCCCCGCGCGACGAGCTGGACTCGATCTACCAGCGGTACGCGCAGGTGGCGAACCTGTCGAAGTTCGCCGGCGGCATCGGCATCGCCTTCTCCCGGGTCCGCTCCCGGGGCGCGCTGATCAGGGGCACCAACGGGCAGTCCAACGGGATCGTGCCGTGGCTGCGGACGCTCGACGCCTCGGTGGCAGCGGTCAACCAGGGCGGCCGGCGCAAGGGCGCGGCCTGCGTCTACCTGGAGCCGTGGCACCCGGACGTCGAGGAGTTCCTCCAACTGCGCGACAACACCGGTGAGGACGCCCGGCGCACCCACAACCTGAACCTGGCCAACTGGATCCCGGACGAGTTCATGCGGCGGGTGGAGGCCGACGGGATGTGGTCGCTGTTCGACCCCGACGTGGTGCCGGAGCTGCCGGACCTGTGGGGCGAGCAGTTCGACGCGGCGTACCGGGCCGCCGAGGAGCAGGGCCGCTACGTGCGGCAGGTCCCGGCGCGCGAGCTGTACGGGCGGATGATGCGTACCCTCGCCCAGACCGGCAACGGGTGGATGACGTTCAAGGACGCCGCGAACCGGCTGTGCAACCAGACCGCCGAGGCGGGCAACGTGGTGCACCTGTCCAACCTGTGCACCGAGATCATCGAGGTGTCCAGTGACGGCGAGACCGCCGTGTGCAACCTCGGCTCGGTCAACCTCGCCGCCCACCTGGGCGCCGACGGCATCGACTGGCAGCGGCTGCGCGCCACCGTCCGCACCGCCGTGACGTTCCTCGACCGGGTCATCGACATCAACTACTACCCGACGCCGCAGGCGGCGGCGAGCAACCCCCGCTGGCGGCCCGTCGGGCTCGGGCTGATGGGCTTGCAGGACGTGTTCTTCGCGCTGCGGCTGCCGTTCGACTCCCCGGCCGCGCGGGAGCTGTCCACCCGGATCAGCGAGGAGCTGTACCTGACCGCCCTGGAGACCTCCGCCGACCTGGCGGAACGCTCGGGCGCCCACCCGGCGTACGGGCGGACCCGGGCGGCGCGCGGGCAGCTGCAACCCGACCTGTGGGGCGTGACGGGCACCCAGCCGGCGCGGTGGGCCGCGCTGCGGGAGCGGGTCGCCGCGTACGGGCTGCGCAACTCGCTGCTGGTGGCGATCGCGCCGACCGCCACCATCGCCTCGATCGCCGGCTGCTACGAGTGCATCGAGCCGCAGGTGTCCAACCTGTTCAAGCGCGAGACCCTGTCGGGGGAGTTCCTCCAGGTCAACACCGCCCTCGTACGGGAGCTGAAGGCGCGTGGCCTGTGGACGGAGCGGATCCGCACGGCCATCAAGCGCGCCGAGGGCTCCGTGCGGGACGTCGCGGAACTGCCGGCCGAGGTGCGGGAGCTGTTCCGTACCGCATGGGAGCTGCCGCAGCGGGCGTTGATCGACCTGGCCTCGGCCCGCGCCCCGTACATCGACCAGTCGCAGTCGCTGAACCTGTTCCTGGCCGCCCCGACGATCGGCAAGCTCTCCTCGATGTACCTGTACGCCTGGAAGGCCGGGCTGAAGACGACGTACTACCTGCGGTCGCGGCCGGCCACCCGGATCCAGCAGGCCACGGTCGCGCCCGCCGGGCCGGCGCGCGCCGCCGGCCTCGTCGCGCCGGTGGCGACCGTCGACGAGGCGCTGGCCTGCTCCCTGGAGAACCCCGAGTCGTGCGAGGCCTGCCAGTGACCACCCCGACCACCACCAGCGAACCGAGGACCGCCCACATGCTGCTAGACCCGGGGATGGATCTCACCCTGCGCCCGATGCGTTACCCGCACTTCTTCGACCGCTTCCGTGACGCCATCCGCAACACCTGGACCGTGGAGGAGGTCGACCTGCACGCCGACCTCGCCGACCTCGACCGGCTCTCGCCGGCCGAGCGGCACCTGGTCAGCCGCCTCGTCGCGTTCTTCGCCACCGGCGACACGATCGTCGCCAACAACCTCGTGCTCAACCTCTACCAGCACGTCAACTCCCCGGAGGGCCGGCTCTACCTGTCGCGGCAACTGTTCGAGGAGGCCGTGCACGTCCAGTTCTACCTCAACCTGCTCGACACCTACGTGCCCGACGAGACCGAACGCTTCGCCGCGTTCGCCGCCATCGAGAACATCCCGTCGATCCGGCGCAAGGCCGAGTTCTGCTTCCGCTGGATCGACTCGCTGGGCGAACTGCGTGAGCTGCGTACCCGACAGGACCGGCGGGCGTTCCTGCTCAACCTGATCTGCTTCGCCGCCTGCATCGAGGGGCTGTTCTTCTACGGCGCCTTCGCCTACGTCTACTTCCTGCGCTCCCGGGGGCTGCTGCACGGCCTGGCGTCCGGCACCAACTGGGTGTTCCGCGACGAGTCCCTGCACATGGCCTTCGCCTTCGACGTGGTGGAGACGGTCCGTGGCGAGGAGCCGGACCTGTTCGACGACGAGCTGGCCGAGCAGGTGCGGCAGATGCTCACCGAGGCCGTCGAGTGCGAGGTCCAGTTCGCCGAGGACCTGCTCGGCCAGGGCGTACCCGGGCTGTCCCTGGCCGACATGCGCGAGTACCTGCAACACGTCGCCGACCGGCGGCTCGCGCAGCTGGGCATCCCCGCCCACTACGGGTCGACCAACCCGTTCGCGTTCATGGAGTTGCAGGACGTCCAGGAGCTGTCGAACTTCTTCGAGCGGCGCGTGTCGGCGTACCAGGTCGGGGTGAGCGGCACGGTGGCCTTCGACGACGACTTCTGAGCCGGAGGCGCCCCCGACCCTCGCGGACCGGGGGCGCCCCGGGTGCGTGCGTCAGGCGGCGGAGCGGGTGCGGCGCCGGCGGGCGGACCGGCCCGTCGTCGTGGCGGCCGCTGCGGGTCACGTCGCCTCCATCGAGATGTCGAAGGCGGCGTCGCGGACGTCGGCCACCGGGTGCTCGCGCAGCAGGTGCAGCAGGTCCCGCCACGGCGCGGACCAGCCGTACGCCCTGCCGCCGCCGGCGAGTGCCACCGCGAACAGGCCGGTGGTGGCCTCGCCCCGCGCGGCGAGTACGTGGGCCGCGGCGAGCACCGGCTCGGCGTCGAGGGTCTTCGGCGAGGCGGTGCGCCGGCCGAGGAGACGGGCGAGCCGGGCGGCGAGTGCCGGCCGCCCCGTCACCAGTCGCGCGATGCCGAGGATCTCGGCGCTGAGCCGATCGGAGGTCGTGTCGGCGAGCGGCAGCAGCCCGGTCAGCAGGGTGCCGGCCTGGGCCCCGTACGCGCGATGGCCGCCCAGCTCGTCCGCCATCCGCCGCCACGGCGCGGGATCCATCCGGGGATCGGAGGCCCACACCGAGGACGCCTCGGCCACGATGGCGTCGATGCGCCGCCGCGCGGGACGGTCCGCGCCGGGGCCACCGGGGTCCGTGTCGGCGTCGTCGGCCCGTACGAGGGCGCGCAGGGCGATGGTGGGCGCCTCCCGCTCGGGACGACCCGGGTGGCGCAGCACCGCGTCGACGAGCGGTCGCACCGACTGCCAGTCGTGCCGCTCGCCCGGGTCGGCCAGCGCCGCCGCGACCAGGCCGGTGAGGTCGGGTGCCCAGGGCAGCCAGTGCACGAGCCGGGGTCGGGCGAGCCGGCTGACCTCACGGTCGGTGCTCGCGCAGGCCCGGGCGACGAGGGCGGCGTAGCGGGGGCGATCCGGTGCGGCGACCCCGTCGGGCGGGGTCGCCAGGACCGTCAGCGACTCCTCCCGGCTCCCGACGACCGCCTGTTCGAGGATCGGCCAGCTCTCCGGTGCGTGCAGCCGCTGCCGGGCGGCGGCGACGATCGCCGCGCGTACGTCGCGGTGCTGGTCGGGCTGCTGCCACGCCGACACCAGCACCGCCATCGCCGCCGGGGGACCGAAGCGCCCGAGCAGTCGCAGCGCCTGCTTGCGGCTGGTCACCTTGCCCCGCCCCAGGGCGACGGCGGACAGCGGGGTCACCAGGTCGGCCGGACGGGTGAAGCGCGCGACGCGACCGGCGGCGTAGAGCGCGACCCTGGCCCGCTCGTCGTCGGCGTGCGACAGCAGCAGCGGCAGCGCCTCTTCGGGTCGGTCGGTCCACGGCAGCGCCGCCAGGGCCGCCTCGGCCAGGGTGACGTTCGGCGAGTCGACGTGGCGCAGCACCAGCTCGCGTCCGGGGTCCGACACCGGCGCGGCGGCCCGGACGGCGGCGGCCCGGTGGTGCAGCGGGGTGCCGGCGTCGGCGGTGAGGCGCGCCTGCAACCGTACGAACGCCTCCTGCTGGCGGGGCAGCCACCGCTCGGCGTGCACGGGCGGGCCCGGGACCCAGCGGGTGCCGGCGGTGAGGAACGCCCCCTTCGGTGGGTGGCGCAGCACCCGGTCGAGCAGGTCGGTGCGTCGCGCGCTGACGGTCCGCCACACCGTGGGGAAGGTGATGGTCGAGGCGTCGGAGCGCAGCACGTACGCCACACGCTGCGCCCGTGTCCTCGGATCGGCGAGCCACAGCTCGACGGCCTCCCGCACGACGGGGGCGACGGTGCCGGGAGCCGTCGCCCGGCGCAGCAGATCCTGGAGTTCGGGCAGCCCCCACGCCCGCCGACCCAGGGCCCGGGTCACGGCGAACAGCGCGGCGAACCGGCCCCGGGCCATGCCGGCCTCGACCCAGCCACGCAGCCGGGCGAAGACCAACTGCTCCTGTCTCCGGCGCAGCGTCTCGTCGAGGCGGCCGAGCGGCGGCAGCCGGTGCCCGCCGAAGAGCCGGTCGAGGGTGTCCAACGCCCACCGCAGCAGGGCCGGTTCGTCGACGTGGTGGCCCAGCACCCGGGCGGCGAGGGTGCCGAGCGCGGCGAGGGTGCGCGTCGACGCGTCGCGGGTGGTCGTGGCGTCGACGGTGATCCGGGCCAGCATGTCGACGGCGTCCGCGCGTAGCAACGGGGCGAGGTCCGCCAGCTCCGCCAGCGCCACGGCCCGGACCGGATCCTGCTCGTTGCGCAGCCGGTCCAGCCTGGCCAGGGCCTCGGCCGCCGCGACGGGGTCGCGGCTGCGCCGTGCGGCGGCCAGGAGCAACTGGTACGCGACGGCCCGGTCGCGCGCGTCGGCGGCGCGCAGTGCGGGGGTGAGCACCGCCGACGCCGCCGGCCAGGGCAGCAGGGCGCTCCAGGACCGCACCTGCGCCTCGTCGTGGCGGACGTCGTCGAGGGTGAGCACCCGGCGGGCCTCCCGCTCCCGCCAGGCGTGCGGCAGCACCTCCATCAGCGGCGCGTCGGGGATCCGGTTGGCCGTCTCGACGTCGGCGAACACGGCGTCGTGCAGCTCGCCCCGCCGCGCCGGGGGCAGCGCCCCCAACAGCCGCTCCAGTGAGTTGTTGCGGCCGCGTACCCGCCGGCCCAGAAGGACCAGGTCCGCCTGCGGCAGTCGGACGAGCCGACGCAGCAGCGCCGGGGGCAGCCACTGGTAGCCCACCCAGTCGGCGCGGGGCACCGCGGTCAGCAGGGCCAGTACCCGTCGTGGCGCGGCGGCGGCGAGCGGCCCGTAGCTCGCCAGGTCGCCGGGGAGGTACCCGGTGGGCGCGTAGCGTTCGAGCAGGGCCAGCGCGCGTTCCGGTCGACGTGCACCGGCGACCAGGACCCGTGGGCCGTGCGTCGACCACCAGCGGTCCCGGTCGGCGGGGTGGATGTCGGGCAGCGTCGACTCCGCGTGGTCGAGCACCACGTCGCCGTGGCGGCGGGCCAGGCGGACCGAGTCCGGCAACGCGTGTTCGACGACCGGCAGCAGCCGGCGGACGGTGTCCGCCCCGCAGGCGGGCAGCAGGGCGACCGCTTCGGCGGCGCCGAAGCGCCCCAGCACGCCGTCGACCAGGTCGTCGGCGACCGTCGGTCGGCGCAGGTGCCGCAGCGACCGGTAGACCAGGTGGCGCAGGTCGGCCGACGCGTCCCCGACGAGTGCGTGCAGGTCGTCGCCGGCGAGCCAGCCGGCGCGCAGGCCCGCCTTCACGGCGACCGCCCGGTGGTGGGTTGCGGGTCGTCGAGCGCCGCCCGCCCCGCCGCGCGGTCGCCGACGATCCCGGCGGCGGTGACGGCCAGGAAGCGGTGGTACGCCTCCCCGCCGCGCAGGTCCGCCAGGATCTCCGGCAGTTCGCCCGTGGCGGCCAGTTCGCGGGCGCGGCGGGCGAGCGCCACCATCCGTTCCCGGTGGGTCAGCGCGTCCAGTTCACCGAGCAGCCGGCGTGTCGATCTCCGCACGCCGCTCATTGTGGCGGTCGGGACGCCGCCCCGCACACCCGTTCCGCGGGGCCTTGCCGGCGTCTGCCATCCTCGGGCCGGTGACGACCGGCCCCCGCAGCAGTCCCCGCACCCACCGCCGCGTCCGCAGCCGCCGCCTCCGGATCGCGCTCGTCTCCGGCGCGCTCGCGCTGCTCCTCGCCGCCGTCGTGTTCGTCGTCGCGGTGGTCGTCCCGCTGGTGCGACCGGCGGGGCCGCGTCCGCTCTTCCAACTGCCCGTCGCGTGCGGGGAGACGTGGCAGTTGGGCACCTATCCCGGTCACGACGACTACGACGTGGACCTGTTCCCGACCGAGGGCAAGGCGTGGGGGCGGCCGGTGTTCGCGTCGTACGCGGGGAAGGTCACCGTGGCGGGCATCAACGGGTCGGTGGGTGGCCGTACGCCCGAGGACCCGGACGGGCCGCGCGGGCGTGGCGGCGGCTACTGGGTGAAGATCGACCACGGCGGGAAGTGGGAGACGCAGTATCTGCACCTGTTGGAGCCGCCGCTGGTCCGGGTCGGTCAGCGGGTCGCCCAGGGCGAGCAGATCGGGCGGGTGGGCAGCACCGGCAACTCCGGCGCCCCGCACCTGCACTACGAGCAGCGGCGGGGCTGGGAGAAGGTCGAGGCGTACTTCGACGGCGCGCCGTCGGGCATCACCCACGACGACACCGAGTACACGGTCAGACGCAAGAGCAACAACTGCCCGCCCG
Organism: Micromonospora echinofusca; assembly: GCF_900091445.1. Classification (NCBI taxonomy): domain Bacteria; kingdom Bacillati; phylum Actinomycetota; class Actinomycetes; order Micromonosporales; family Micromonosporaceae; genus Micromonospora; species Micromonospora echinofusca. The sequence goes on along the minus strand of NZ_LT607733.1, from coordinate 3,419,718 downwards.
GGTGAGCGTGGCGCCGATCGCCGTCAGTGGCAGTGGCAGTCGCCGCCGGCCGTGGCCGTGTCGTAGGTGTCGTGCAGGGGGAACTCGTTGACGTAGCGCTGCCGGCCCAGCGGCGTGAGATCCAGGAAGTTGTAGGTGTTGAGCAGCGTCTCGAGACCCCGGCCGTACACCGAGTAGGTGTGCAGGATCCGCTCGCCGTCGCGGACGAAGACGCTCAGGCCGTGGCCCTCGCCCTTGATGAAGCCGGTGAGGCCTTGCGCGGTCAGGGTCTCGGCGTCCTTGTAGTTGTATTCCACCGGTGCGACGGCCGGGTCGTTGGTGGCGTGGAAGTCGTAGTTGAAGTCGCTGCCGTGCGAGGAGTACCAGGGAAAGCCCCAGCCCATCCGGCTCCTGAAGGACGCGAGGGTCGCGTAGGGCGCCCGGGAGACCACGGCGAGGGTCGTGTCGCTGGCGTGCAGGTGCGCGAGGTGGCCGAAGTTGTCGGCCAGCAGCGAGCAACTCGAGCAGCCCTCGGTCCACTCGGGATCGAACATGAAGTGGTAGACGAGCAGTTGTCGCCGCCCCTCGAACATGTCCGCCAGCCGGACGGAGCCGGAGGGCCCGGTGAGGGAGTAGTCCTTCTCGACGGCGACCGCGGGCAGTTCGCGTCGCAGCGCGGTGACCTCGTCGCGGCGGCGGGTGATCTCCTTCTCGCGTTCGAGGAGTTCCTTGCGGGCCTCGACCCACTCGTCCCGGGACACGACCTTCGGAATAGTCATCGACGACACGCCTTTCCGCTGAAGCGCCTGCCCCATTCTTATCGGACGGTACGCGTTCACACCAGCCTCCGCCCGGCGCGGTGGGATTCCCATTTCCGATGTCCGTGGCGGCAATTTCCGTCGGCGGAGGCGACAACGGGCAGGTCGGCCCGTCCGACCCGTTCTCCGGGCCGGTTCCGGCACGGGGGAACGGGGTCGGCGTACGCCGGGCAATTGCGCAAGGGAGAACAAATTCGCCGACGCACTCGGCCCGTCCGCGGATCGCGAAGTGCCGTCGCGCGGCGCGACAGCCGGTGGCGTACGGGGACGGCGGAACAGGCCGCACCGGCCCACCGGCGGTAGGGCCGCGACTCGGTCGTGGGGCGGCTCCGACGCGCCACCCGGCGCATCCCCGCTGGGGGTCCCGGATGCCGCACTAGTCTTGCGGCGCGCGGGTACGTGACGGAAGGGGGCGGGTCCGGTGGGGGAGCGGTCGGTTCGGGAGGCCGCAGCGCTGTTGGCGCAGGCGCGGCACGTCGTGGTCTTCACCGGCGCGGGCATCTCCGCCGAGAGCGGCGTGCCGACCTTCCGCGACGCCCTCACCGGCCTGTGGCGCAGCTTCGACGCGCGGCGGCTCGCCACGCCGGAGGCCTTCCGCGACGATCCCGCCCTGGTCTGGGGCTGGTACGAGTGGCGGCGCGCCACGGTGGGGCGGGCCCGCCCGAACGCCGGTCACGTGGCCGTGGCGGCCATCGAGGCTCGCGCCCCCCACGCGGTCGTCGTGACGCAGAACGTCGACGACCTGCACGAGCGCGCCGGCTCCGTCGCACCGATCCACCTGCACGGAAGCCTGTCCGCGCCGCGCTGCTCGGCCTGCGCCCGTCCCGCGCCGCTGCCCGCCGAGCCGCCGCTGCCCGACGGGACGTCCCTACCCGCCGAGGCGCCGCCGCTGTCCGGCGGGGCGCCGGACGGGCACGGTGACGGTCGCCGCGTGGCGCCGCCCCGGTGCACGCACTGCGCGGGCCCCGTCCGGCCCGGCGTGGTGTGGTTCGGTGAGGCGTTGCCGAGCGCCGCGTTGGAGGCCGCCGTCGAGGCGGCGTCCGCCTGCGACCTGCTGCTGACCGTGGGCACCTCGGGACTGGTGTATCCCGCCGCCGAGATCCCCCGGGTGGCCGCCCGGTTCGGCGCCCCGGTGGTGCAGGTCAACCCGGAGGAGACGCCCCTGGACGCCGTGGCCGACGTGAACCTGCGCGGCCCGGCCGCCCAGGTGCTTCCCGCCCTCGTGCGCGCCGCCTGGGGCGCCGCCGACCCGACCTGACGGCGCGCGGCGAGGCTTGGGAGGCCGTCGAGGCGGAGGACCCGGCCCCGGGTGGCCGAGGCCGCCGGGTCAGGAGGGGCGGCGCATGCCGAGCTGGTCCAGCCAGCCGTCCACGTCGAACCCCTGCTCCTCGGCCTGGTCGAGCCACCGGGCGGCGCGGGCCGGGTCGGTGGGCACGCCGGAGCCGAGCAGGCACATCACCCCCAGGGTGGCCGCCGCCCGCGCGTTCCCGGCGTTCGCCGCCCGCTCGTACCAGCCGGCGGCGACGGCCTCGTCCCGGGGGAAGCCCCGGCCGCTGGCGTGCCCGGCCGCGACGTTGTACAGGGCGCGGGGGTGCTCCCGCTCGGCGGCGCGCAGCAGCCACTGCCGCGCCACCGCCCCGTCGCGCGGCACCATGTCCCCGGTGTCGTGCAGGACGTGCAGCTCGAACATCGCGTCGGCGTTGCCGGCCTCGGCGGCCTGCCGGTGGTACGCGACCGCCGCCTCGCCCTCGCCCAGCAGGTAGTGCACGATGCCGGACCAGTAGCGCGCCTCCCCGGTCGGGTCGTCGGCGCGCAGCGGCTCCAGCAGTGTCAGCGCGTACCGCCCGACCCGGCCCACGGCCTCCCGGCCGACGGCGGCGAACAGGTACGCGCCCTGGCGGTCGCCCTGTCCGGCGGCCTCGGCGAAGCAGCGCAGGGCCGCGTCCAGGACGTCGTTCCCGCTCGTGGGGAACGGGTGCGGCGACGGCCACGCCGGCGGCTGCCCGATCGGCAGGTCGAGCAGCCGACGCCCCAGGGGCACCCACGCGTCGGTCCGGCCGGCCCGCGCAGCGGCCAGGTAGCCCCGGACCAGCACCTCGTACGCCCGGATCGGCAGGATCCCGATCATCACGTCCCCGCGGACGATCCGGCCGTCGATCTCACGGCACAACCCTTCGAGGTGCGCGGCGTCGAGCGGCTCGGCGGCCGTCACCCGCTCGGTCTCGGCGAGCAACGTGTCGCCGGGGGCGGACGAGGCGGTGGCAGGCGTCAAGGTCACGCCGCCACCCTACTGTCGGCGCTGATGCACCCCGGAGCCCGCCTGAGCCGGAGTTGTCACACAACCGTCATCCGCCCGAAGGGTGACCGCGAACCGCGGCCGGCAGGTTGTGGACCGAACGGCAGCGCACGCCCGTGAACGCGCGGCGGCGACGCCGTACGGATGGGGTGGAAGGAAGGGACCGGCACGATGAGCGTCGTCCGGGGTGACGAGCACACGACTCTGATCTGCGATGTCTGCGGCGAGACGGTCGTGCAGGCGGGGAGTGGACCGGGCGGTGTGGTCTGGGAGCTGGTGTCCGACCACGACTGGACCGGCTCGCCGCTCGCCGACGGGCCGCACCGCTGCGCCCACTGCACCCTGCTGGCGGGTTCCGGAGAGGCGAGCACGGGCGGCCCGGGACCGGGCGGGATCCTCGGCATCGACCATCGCGGCGACGCGACCGTCATCACCTGCGCCGGAGACATCGACGTCGACGGTGCGGGCACCCTGCGTACGGCCCTGCTGCACGCCACCGACATGGGCGGGCACGTCGTCGTCGACCTGAGCAACGTCCGGCTGATCGACTCCACCGGGCTGGGCCTGCTCGTCGGCGCCCAGCGGGACTGCGCCGAGCGGGGCGCCACGCTCAGCCTGGCCGCGCCGTCGCCGTTCCTGCGGACCGTCCTGCGGACCCTGCGCCTGGACGAGGTGCTCCCGGCGTACGACAGTCTTGGCGAGGCGGTCGCCCGGGTGACCGGCGCCGAATGGACCGGGGCGCCCGGGCGCCGGGCCTGATCCCGGCGGCTCCATTGGCGTACGTCTATTGACAGGAGGGCGCGTCGGTCCGACGCTGAGAGAGCGCTCTCTCAGTTGTCCGCCACCCCCTGAGGAGGAGTACGCGTGAAGCTCCGAAGAAGGCTGCTCGCCGTCGTGTCCGCGCTGGTCGCCGCCGTCCCGGTGACCGTCGTGGCGTCCCCCGCCCACGCCGTCGGCCCCGCGCTGCTGCCCGTCACGGTCACCAACAGCACCGGTCGGGGCGAGGCCGTCCACCTGTACGTCATCGGCGTGCAGCTTTCCAGCGGCCGTCTCGGCTACGTCAACCAGGGCGGCACCTTCGTCCCCTGGTCGGGCGGGCAGCTCCCGCCGTCTCCCGCCCCGGACGCCTCGATCCCCGGCCCCGACAACGGCGGCAGCACCACCATCCGGTTCCCGCGCGGCTTCTCCGGCCGCGTCTACTTCTCCTTCGGCGAGAAGCTCAGGTTCTTCCTCACCCCGGACGGCTTGGTGCAACCCGCACCCTGGACGGCCGGCGACGCCAACCGCGACATCCTGTTCGACTGGAGCGAGTTCACCTACAACGACGCCGGACTGTGGCTCAACAGCTCGCAGGTCGACATGTTCGCGGTGCCGCACGCGGTCACGGTGACCGGCGCCAACGGCGTCACCAAGCGCACCGGCGACGTCGTGGCGGGCGGCCGCAACGCGATCATCGAGGGCATCCGGTCGCAGCCGGGCTGGGCCAGCACCGTGCACACCCGCTCCGACGGGACCGTGCTGCGGGTGCTCGCACCCGGCAAGGCAGCCGGCGCCGGGCTGTTCAGCGCCACCTACCTGGACTCCTACATCGCGTGGGCGTGGAACGCGTACACGACCAGGACGCTGACCGTCGTGCCCTTCGCCGACCAGCCGAACACCCGCTACTTCGGGCGGACCTCCGGCAACGTCATGACCTTCACCAACGGTGCCGGGCAGGTGGTCGCCTCCTTCAACCGGCCCTCCTCGGCGAGTGTCTGGGGCTGCGACGGGGACCTGCCCGCACCCAACGATCCGGTCGTCGGCCCGATCTCCCGGACGCTCTGCGCGGCACTGAACCGGGGCACCCTCGGCACCATCGACACCCAGCCCAGCACCAACCCCGCCGAGTTCTACCGCAACACCCCGACGAACCACTACGCCCGCGTCATCCACGCCAACATGGTCGACGGCCGGGCGTACGCCTTCGCCTTCGACGACGTCGGCGCGTTCGAGTCCCTGGTCCACGACGGCGACCCCCGCGCGGCCGGCGTCGTCCTGAGCCCGTTCGGCGCGGGCGGCAGCGGGCCGGGGAACCCCGGCGGCGCGGTACCCGTGCTGAGCACCTGGAACAACAAGTGCATCGACGTGCCGAGCGCGAACTTCGTCGACCGCGCGCAGTTGCAGATGTGGAACTGCAACGGCACCGACGCGCAGAAGTGGACGTTCACCGGCGACGCCCTGCGCAGCCAGAACGACAAGTGCATGGACGTCGACGGCGGCGCCACCGGCAACGGCGCGGTCGTGCAGCTCTACGCGTGCAACGGCACGGGAGCACAGCGGTTCACCCTGAACGCGGCGGGCGAACTGGTCAACCTCCCGTCCGGCAGGTGCGTCGACATCCGGGAGTGGAACGGCGCCGACGGCGCGAAGCTCCAGCTCTGGGACTGCGCGGGCACCGCCAACCAGAAGTGGCGTAAGGGCTGACCGGCCCGGCGGGTGGCGGCGCCCCGTTGCCACCCGCCGCCGGGGCGAGCGACGGCCGCCGCGTCCGCTGTGCCATCGTGGTCCTTCCATCGACGCGCCGGACGTCGGCACCCGGCGGGCCACGACGCGCCGGGGCGTGGCGTCGACGGGGGAGGGGCGCGGACGATGGCAGAGCAACGATCCGGGCCGCTCAGCGGCGTCCTCGTCGCCGACTTCTCACGCATCCTCGCCGGCCCGTACGCGACCATGCTCCTCGCCGACCTCGGCGCCGAGGTGATCAAGGTGGAGGGGCCCGGCGGGGACGACACCCGGACCTGGCTGCCGCCCGTGCGGGAGGGGACCTCCACCTACTACCTCGGCGTCAACCGCAACAAGCGCTCCATCGCCCTCGACCTCGCCGACCCCGCCGACCTGGACGTCGCCCGGGAGCTCGTCCGCCGCTCCGACGTCATGATCCAGAACTTCCGGCCCGGCGGGCTGCGGCGCTTCGGCCTCGACTACGACAGCGTCGTGGCCCTCAACGAGCGGATCGTCTACGCCTCGATCAGCGGGTTCGGCGCTGGCGCCGGCGCCGATCTGCCCGGCTACGACCTCGTGGTCCAGGCCGCGTCCGGCCTGATGAGCCTCACCGGCGAGCCGGACGGGCCGCCCTACAAGGCCGGGGTCGCCGTGTTCGACGTGATCGCCGGCCTGCACGCGGCCGTCGGCATCCTCGCCGCCCTGCACCACCGCGACCGCTGCGGCACCGGCCAGCACGTCGAGGTGGACCTGCTCTCCGCCGCGCTGTCGGGCCTGGTCAACCAGAGCAGCGGCCACGTCGCCGGGGGCGCGACGCCGTTCCGGATGGGCAACGGACACCCGAGCCTGTTCCCGTACGAGCCGCTGCCCACCGCCGACGGCGACCTCGTCGTCATCGCCGGCAACGACGGGCAGTTCCGCAAGCTGTGCCACGTGCTCGGCCTGCCCGGCCTGCCCGACGACCCCCGCTTCGCACGCAACCAGGACCGCACGGTCAACCGGGAGGCACTGCGGCCCATCCTGGTCGCGCGCCTGGCCGAGCGCACCCGCGACGAGTGGTTCCGGGACCTGCGCGCGGCGGGCGTGCCGTGCAGCCCGATCAACACCGTCGCCGGTGGCGTCGACCTGGCCCGGCAACTCGGGCTCGACCCGGTGGTCAGCGCCGGCGGCGTGCCCGGCGTCCGCAACCCGATCGGCCTGAGCGCCACCCCGCCGCGCTACGACCTGCCGCCGCCGGGGCTCGACGAACACGGCGACGAGATCCGCGGCTGGTTGGCCGGCTGACGCCCGCCCCGCCCGGCTGACGCCCGCCCGGCTGCCGGATCCCGCCCGTGCGCTCCGGTCGGAGGGCGTCCGTGTACGCCGCCGACCACGGGCCCGCCCCCTCCTCCTGGCCGGGGGCGGACCCGCTCGGTCGGCGCCCGGGGGTGGCCGGCGGCTCAGCGGCCCTGGAGGGCTCGGACGTTGTCGCCGAACGTCCAGCCCCTCGACCCGTCCCAGTTCAGCGACCAGGTCATCAGGCCCTTCAGGCCGCCCGGGTAGGTGTTCCACGCCTGGGCCACCGTCGCCGGGGCCATGTGTCCGCCCCCGGCGCCGGGCTGCGCCGGCAGCCCGGGGACCTGCTTGTCGTACGGGACGCGGATGGTGGTGCCCTGGACGACCAGCCCGGCGTTGAGGCAGTCGGTCTGGGCGGTGAAGCCCTGCACGGTCCCGGCCGGGTACGAGTCGCCGGAGCAGCCGTACATGCTGCCGTTGTAGTACTGCATGTTCAGCCACCAGAGCCGGCCGTTGTCGGCGTACCGCTTGATGACCGGCAGGTACGCGCCCCAGATCGAGCCGTAGGTGACGCTGCCGCCGGTGACGTACGCGGTCTCCGGCGCCATGGTGAGGCCGAAGCCCGCCGGCATCTGGGCGAGCACCCCGTCGATGATGCGGATGAGGTTGGCCTGTGACGGGGAGAGTTGGGAGATGTTCCCGCTGCCGGTGAGCCCGGTCTCGATGTCGATGTCGATGCCGTCGAAGTTGTACCGCTTGAGGATCGGTACGACGGTCGCGACGAACCGGTCGGCGACGGCCGCCGAGCTGAGGTCGATCCCGGCGGTCGCGCCACCGATGGACAGCAGGATGGTCAGGCCGGCGGCCTTGGCGCGGCACATCTCGGTGGCCGACCGGGATGGCGGAAGGGCGGTAAAACTTTTCGCCGACATCGACCGTGCTCATGGAGCTAATCTCCGAGATTCGATACCCTCCTGTGGACCCACCTGCCGTCCACCGTGAAGGAGATCGAGCATGCGCAGATTGATGTCGGCGATCGGAGCCGGAGCGATGCTGACCGTGGGGCTGCTCGTCGGCGCCAGCCCGGCGCAGGCCGCGAGCTGCACGCTCGTGCAGTCCGAGATCTACAACGGGGCCAACATCATCGCCTGGTCGCAGGGCCTCCAGGGCTGCTCGGGCGACGTCTACTGGGAGATCCAGTCGGGTGACGCCGGCGGTTGGCAGGTCGCGCAGAGCGGCACCACGCACTACGACGACGAGGTGCAGAGCTACTACGGCGACGTCGAGCTGCCGTGCTACCTGCGGGTCTACGCGAAGTTCGGCACCCAGGAGAAGCTGACCCAGCCCGCGCGCAACAACAACTGCGCAGGCTGACGACCGGGCCGGACGGGGTGCGCGCCCCGTCCGGCCCGGGCCCGTACTCGGCTACCGCGCGGGGTAGCGGGTGACGTAGACGGGCGCGCCGACCCGCGTCGTGTCGGCCGCCTCGCCCACGCCGTTGACCACGTGGTCGATCGTGCCGGCGCTCAGGTTGACGGTCATGACGTGGTGCAGCCGCACGCCCGGGGTGACGGGGACCTCGAAGCCGTTCTCGGTGCGGATCGACGGGTTGTTCTGGTTGAACACGTACACCCCGCCGCCGTGCAGGGTGTGGTGGCGCACCCGGTCGCCGACCTTGTAGCCGGCCCATCCCCGGGTCCTGCCGTTCATCCAGTCCGCCTGCGTCGGCGGGTCGTACGGCAGCTCGTTCTGGTAGAGCACCGTCGTGCCGTGCTCGCCGTTCCAGACCGTGTTGTACCGCTGGAAGTGCTCGACGAAGAGGCCGGTGGCCGTCACGTGGTCGCCGTTGATGACGGCGCCGTAGCGACCGGTGTTGGTCCGCCAGCGGTCGGTGTCGCCGTTGACGCCCTCGGTGAAGCCCTCGACGCCGTGGTCCCCGCGCCACACCCAGGTGTGGTCGATGAGGACGTGGTCGGCGTTGACCTCCAGCGCGGTGTGCGTCCTGCCGACGTGCGGCCCGCCGACGCGGAAGTAGACGTCGGAGAGCGTGATCGGGTTGCGCGGGGTGCTGGCGTTGCGGCCGTGCCGGTGGCCGACCCGCAGCAGCACCGGCGACTCGGTGCGGCCGGCATCGACGGTGACCCCGGCGACGACCACGCCGGGCACGCCGGCGACGTCCAGCGGGATCGCGCCGTTCCCGGCCGTCAGCGTGGCGTGGCCGATGCCGAGGACCACGGTGTCGGGCCGCCTGACCTCGATGCTGCGGGCGATGTCGTACACGCCGGGGGTCAGCAGCAGGTGCCTGCCGCGGGCGAGCTGGGCGTTGATGACGTGCACCGGGTCGGAGGGCTTGGCGACGAAGAAGTCCCGGATGCCGATGGTGCGGCCCGGCGTCATGCCGTCGGCCCAGGAGACGCCCCGGGTGTCGCGCCGGGCGGCGGGGACCCGTACGTGGTACCTGCCGTGGTCGTCGACGAACAGGTACGGCTTCTCCCTGCTCAGCGGCGTCGTTTCCAGCGTGGTGTAGGGCGGGTCGGGAAAGTCGGCGTCGTCGGGGGCACCCACGGTGCCCGCGAAGACCTGGTTCCACACCGCGTTGGACCAGCTCTCGACCTCGCTGTTGCGGGTGAGCCACTGCTGCTGGGAGCCGTTGGTGGTGGCGGGCAGCCGGGAGTCGGCGATGAAGCCGCCGCTGGCGTACTGGGGGCCGGCGGTGCAGTAGTCCATCAGCGACAGGCCGCCGCCGCTGATGTCGAGGCGGCGCATGGACACCGCCTGGGAGACCGCCCAGAAGTTCGCCGAGGACCGGCAGCCGTCCTGGCCGGTGGCGTTGACGGACAGCGACAGGTTCGACAGGGTGCGCCAGAAGTTGACCAGGGCGATGCAGTTGCCGGTGCCGCCGTCGGTGAGGCAGCGGTTGTAGGCCTCGATCTTGCCGGTGACGGTGACGTCGGTGGGGGAGGCGCCCAGGCCGGAGACCTCGGTGTAGTAGCCGACCTTCGCCTGGAGGGGCTGCGCGGGCGTGCCGTAGCTGCCGGGCTTGAAGAGGTACGCGTGCCGCGCGGTGCCCATTTCGGCGTCGACCTGTCGGGCGTGTGCCGCGTCGAGGGTCGCCTGGATCTCGGCGAGCGGTGTGTCGGGATCGAAGATCGTCACGTTGGGCCCGAAGTCCGGGGCCCCGTGGCGGGCCGGGCCGGCGGCGGCCGCCGTGCCGGTCGTGCCGGCGACCGCCGCCAGTGCCAGACCGAGCGCGAGCGCGCGGCGCAGTCGCCGTCGCTCGTCGGGGGACTGCATTCTCATCGGAGTTCCTCTCCGCCGGCCGGGGCGGGTGCCGGGCGCGGCGACGCGGTGGGGGTAGGTGCTCCGGCGCGGTGCGAGGGTGGGTGCGCCGGTGTCGGCCGGTCGTCGTCGACCTGCCGCCGGGGACGACAGTGGGGAAAGCGCATCTGTGAGAGCGCTCTCTCGCCGCCGCGTGCTTGCTTCACGTCGAGATGGAAGGGATGGCATGTTTCTACCCCCTGGACCCCGCCGGCGCTACTCCTGCGATCAGGAAAGATGTGCGTACGCCGTGGGGTGGAGCCGGCCGTTCAGCCGTCGACGACCAGGCGGACGGTCACTTCGTCGCCCACCGCCAGCCCCTCGGCCCGTCGTACGGCCGCCTTCACCGGCACGAGGTAGCGCCCGTCCTTCGGGAACAGCGAGGTGCGCCAGCCGGTCTGCCCGATCCGCGCCGCGACCGGGATCATGCCCCAGCCGTAGCTGACCCCCGCGGCGCGCACGGCCAGCTCCTGACCGCCGTCCTCGGTGACGGTGACGAAGTGCCACGGCGCCGGCCCCCGCCAGAACCACAGCTCGCCGCTGAACTCCAGCTCCATCGGCTCAGCATAGGGACGGGGGCCGACGCTTCGGTCCGGGTGGGCGACGGACAGATCCACGCCGTGCGGCGGCACTCGCGTCGTCGGCGTCGATGGGGGAGCATGCACCCGTGCTGTTGCTCGTTCCGGTGGACCCCCTGCGTCCGCGGCACCCGGATGCCCACTTCGCCCCGGAGGCGCACGCCGCCCGGGACGCCGGCGTCGAGGTCGCCGTCGTCGACCACGACGCGTTGGCCCGTGGCGACGACGTGCCGCGAGCGGTGTCGCGGGTGACCGGGGAGGGCGTCGCGGTCTACCGGGGCTGGATGCTGCGCAGCGAGCGGTACGCCGCCTTCGCCGACGCGCTGGCCCGTCGGGGTGTCGCCCTGCGGACGACCGGGGAGCAGTACCGGCGCGCCCACGAGCTGCCCGGCTGGTATCCGGGCCTGGCCGAGCTGACGCCGCGCTCGGCGTGGACGGTCGGGACGCGGCGCGCCGACTTCGACCGGGCGCGGCACGCGCTCGGCGGCGGGGCGGCGGTGCTGCGCGACTTCACCAAGTCGATGAAGCACCACTGGCACGAGGCGGCGTTCATCCCGGATCTCGACGACGGCGAGGCCGCCTGGCGGGTCGCGAGCCGCTTCGTCGAGCTGCGCGGGGACGATCTCGTGGGCGGCCTGGTGCTGCGCCGGTTCGAGCGGTTCACCGGCGCCGAGGTCCGTTCGTGGTGGGTGGACGGCGTCTGCGTCCTGGTCGGCGCCCACCCCGACAGCCCGCACGACACCCCGCCGGAGGCGTTCGATGCGGGGTTGGTCAGCGGGTCGGTGGCGGCGCTGGGACTGCCGTTCGTGACCGTGGACCTGGCCCTGCGCGCCGACGGCGGATGGCGGATCGTCGAGCTCGGCGACGGGCAGGTCAGCGATCGACCGTCCACCATCGAACCGGCCGTCATGGTCGATGTCCTCCGCCACGGTGTGGGTTGAGTTCCGAAACTTCCGACGTCCGGGCCGGCTGCGGGACGGCCGTTCGGCCGGGTGAGGCTCCGACGGGGCGAGCGGAGCGGAACGCCAGCGCCGGAAGAATCCGATAATCGGGCGTTGAGGTTCCGGACACGTTCCGATACGGTCCGATGGAAGGGCTTCGATCAACACACGGTGCTGAGGATGCTGACGGCGGCGTGGTCTCCGGGCGACCACTCCATCGGCCCCACCGTGGCGGGCGGTTGTCGAGGCGGCCCTGCCCATCCGTTCGATTCATCGAAAGGCTCTGCCATGGACAACAATCCAACCCCCGCCGGCGGGCGCCCGGTGGCCCGCAGGCGGCCGCGCGTCGCGCTGGCGTCGGTCGTGGTCGGTCTCTCCGTCGCCGCCGCGACGATGGCGGTGGCGTCCGGCGCCAACGCCGGCACGACCCTGGGGGCGTCCGCCGCCGAGAAGGGGCGCTACTTCGGTGCTGCGGTGGCGGCGCACAAGCTCTCCGACACCACCTACGTCGGGATCCTGAACCGCGAGTTCAACTCGGTCACGCCCGAGAACGAGATGAAGATCGACGCCACCGAGCCGCAGCAGAACCAGTTCACCTTCACCAACGCCGACCGCATCGTCAACCACGCCCGCGCCAACGGCATGCAGGTACGCGGTCACACCCTCGCCTGGCACTCACAACAACCCGCCTGGATGCAGAACATGTCCGGCACCGCCCTGCGCGCCGCCATGCTCAACCACGTCACCCGGGTCGCCACCTACTACCGCGGCAAAATCCACTCCTGGGACGTCGTCAACGAAGCCTTCGCCGACGGCAGCACCGGCGCGCGTCGCGACTCCAACCTGCAACGCACCGGCAACGACTGGATCGAGGCCGCCTTCCGCGCCGCACGCACCGCCGACCCCGACGCCAAACTCTGCTACAACGACTACAACACCGACGACTGGAGCCACGCCAAGACCCAGGCCGTCTACGCCATGGTCCGCGACTTCAAGCAGCGTGGCGTGCCCATCGACTGCGTCGGCCTGCAGTCGCACTTCAACAGCGGCTCGCCCTACCCGGGCAACTACCGCACCACCCTGTCCAGCTTCGCGGCGCTCGGCGTCGACGTCCAAATCACCGAACTCGACATCGAAGGCTCCGGCAGCAGCCAGGCCGCCACCTACCGCAACGTCGTCACCGACTGCCTCGCCGTCACCCGCTGCACCGGCATCACCGTCTGGGGCATCCGCGACACCGACTCCTGGCGAGCCAGCGGCACCCCCCTGCTCTTCGACGGCAACGGCAACAAGAAGCCGGCATACACCGCCACCCTCGAAGCCCTGAACGCCGGCACCAGCACGCCGCCCCCGACCACCGCGCCCCCGACGACCCCGCCGCCCAGCTCCCCGCCGCCGTCCGGTGGCTGTGCCGCGTCGGTGTCGCTGAACTCGTGGACCGGCGGCTTCGTCGCCACGGTACGGGTCACCGCCGGAGCCTCGCCGATCAACGGCTGGGCGGTCGCCCTCACCCTGCCGGGCGGCGCGACGGTCACCAACACCTGGAGCGCGCGCGGCAGCGGCGCCACCGGCGCCGTGACGTTCCAGAACGTCGACTACAACGGCCGGATGGCCGCCGGGACCACCACCGAGTTCGGCTTCCAGGGCACCGGAACCGGACCGACCGGCACCCCCACCTGCACCGCGAGCTGACCGCGTACGGCCCGGTGTGGGACGCCTTCCCGCACCGGGCCGCCGACGTCGCAGGCACCTCTCGTTCGACTCGGAGGGCTCAGCCGCTGTGACCGGCCGGCTCGACTGCCGGGACGGACCGACGGTCGATGTCGGGCTCGAGGTAGATCGCCGTAGCGGTGGGCAGCACCCTGCGGATTCTCGCCTCGGCGTCGTCGATCGTGGCGGCGACGTCGGCTCCCCGGTCGACGGTTCCGATGGCGATCTTCGCCGCGACCAGGAGGTCTTCCGGTCCGAGGTGCAGGGTGCGCAGGTGGATGACGCCGTCCACGCCCGGGGTGGACACCAGTTCGGTGTGGATTGCGGTGATCTCTTCGGGCAGGGCGGCCTCGCCGATGAGCAGGCTCTTGGTCTCGGCGGCGAGGACGACCGCGATGACGACCAGGAGGGCACCGATGCACAGGGTGGCGATGCCGTCGAAGATGGCGTTGCCGGTGAGCACGCTGAGCCCCACGCCGCCCAGCGCGAAGACCAGGCCGAGCAGGGCGCCCGCGTCCTCGAGCAGGATCACCGGCAGTTCGGGAGCGCGGGCGTGGCGAACGAAGGAGACCCAGCCCCGGTTGCCGCGAACCTTGTTGGCCTCCTTCACGGCGGTGTACAGGGCGTAGCTCTCCAACGCGATCGCGATGACCAGGACGGCGACGGCGATCAGGGGCGAGGTGAGCTCGTGCGGGTCGCTGATCTTGTGATAGCCCTCGTAGAGGGCGTACAGGCCTCCGATGCTGAAGAGCACGATCGCGACGATGAAGGCGTAGATGTAGCGTTCCCGGGCGTACCCGAACGGGTGCAGCGCCGAGGGGGCGCGGCGGGCGCGTTTGCCGCCGATCAGCAGCAGCGCCTGGTTGGTCGAGTCCGCGACCGAGTGCACGCCCTCGGCGAGCATCGACGCCGAGCCGGTCATCGCGGCCGCGACGAACTTGCTCACCGCGATGCCCAGGTTCGCGATCAGGGCCGTCACCACGGCTTTGGTGCTGCCTTCAGCCGCCATCGGTTGGTTCTCCCTCGTCACATGTCGTCGATCGGGGCGTCCTACGACACGACACCCGTCCGTCAGGGTCTTCTACCGGCATCGCGCCCCGGGTATGCGTCGGCCCGTCCCGCGGGACGGGCCGAGGAATCTGTCGTCGGCTGCGGTCTGTGCCCCGCCTCGTGCGGGCCGAAACACCGCCCTTCCGGCCGCGCCGCTCAGCCGGCGCCGAAGCAGACGAAGGCGGCGGCGGTGGCGTGCGCGGCTGCGCCCCCCGCGGCGAATGCGCGCTGGGCATCGGCGAGCGCCACCGCCGGGGCGGCGCCAGCGCGCATCCGCCGGTGCAGGTCCAGCATCAGCGCGGTGGTCAGGTCGGCCGGGACCGGCAGCACGGCCGCGATCAGGGTGCGCGCACCCAGGGCAAGCAGCACGGCGGTGAAACCCATGACCTCGTCGCCGGGCCGGACGCCGGAGAGGCCCGAGTCGCAGGCGGAGAGCACCACACAGCCAGGTGGGTGGGTCAGCCGCTCCAACTCGTACGCGGTCAACGGCCCGTCGGCCAGCTCAAGGGTGGAGAAGAGCGGGTTGTCGGCGCGGAAGGTGCCGTGTGCGGCGACGTGCGCCAGCGCGGTGGCGTTCAGCGCGTCGGTGACGGCGTCGGCCGTGGCGTGGCAACCGGTGAGGTGGCGGGCGCCGGGTAGGGCGGCGCCGAGCTGGCGTACCTCGGTCTCGGCGGCGGGCAGCCGGGGCCCGGCCACCAGCACCGGCGGGCCGGTCGGGACGATCCGACCGGCGGCGCGCAACCAGACCGTCGCCGAGGGCGCCACCGTCACCGGGCGGCCGACGCAGGTCGGCAGGCCGGACCAGGCCACGGCGTGCAGCGCGCCGATCGGGACGATCACCAGTGGCCGGTCGCCCAGGAGCCGGCGTACGGGGTCGAAGAGCTGCCGGTCGAGCGCGGTGGCGGCGAACTCGACGCCGGCCCGGGCGCTGGCCGAGTCGCCGGTGGTGACCAGCCGGCGCAGGCCGAAGCGGTGCCGTCGGGCCCGACCCAGCGCCTCGTCGAGCGGACCGAGGTCGTGCAGGCTGGTCCGCCCGTCGCGGACGAGCACCGCCCGCAGCCGGCGCCCGTGCGTCACCAGTTCCAGCAGCACGGCGTCGCCCAGCGCGGCGGCGAGGGCCCGCACCGAGGGCGGTGCCACCAGGCCGTCACCGGCGGCGCCCCGCGCGGCGCCGTCCACTCCGCGCGCCAGTTCCCGGATGCGCTGTTCGAGCCGGCCCTGGCTGCGGCGCAGCGTGTGCACCGGGTGACCGACGAGCAGCGCGTCCTCCAGGGCGGCGCTGACCATCCGCAGCTCGGCCAGGGCGGCGGCCAGTTCGGGATCCTGTGGCGGCTGTACCGCGCGCATCCGCAGGGCGTTGGCCCGCCAGCGCTCCGCCCAGGCCAGCACCTGCGCGGGCGTGCCCGCGCATACGGCGATGTCCAGGCCCTCGGCGGCCAGTTCGTGCCCGTACGTCCCGCTGTGTGCGCGTAGCTCGGTGGCGCCCAGGGAGGCCCGGTGACCGTCGAGCACCGCCAGGCCCCGGCGCAGGGCCCGGGCCGCTCCCCGCAGGTCACCGTCGAGTCGGCGGCGCAGGGCGAGCGCGTACCAGCCTTGGGCGCGGTGGGGCGCGGTGCCCCGGCGGTGCGCCCGGGCCGCCACCGCCAGCAGCCCGGCGGCCCGGGCGGGCCGGCCCAACGCCTCGGCCAGGCGGGCGGCCTCGATCCGGGTGGTCAGCGCCGGCGAGGGCCAGCCGGTGGCGTCGAGCTGCCCGGCGGTGCGCACCATGGCGGTGAGCAGGGCCGCCGAACGGTTGCCCCGGGCGAACTCGGCGCGCAACTCGACGTGCCGGGCGAAGGCGGCCCAGATGCGGCGTCCCTGCCGGCGGAAGCGGGCCCGCGCCGAGGCGGCGGCGGTCGCGGCGGTGTCCAGGTCACCGGCGAGCAGGGCCGCGCGGGCCCGGGCCAGCAGCGCCTCGGCGAGATCCGAGGCCATGCCACGCCGGCGCAGCTCCGACACGGCGGTGGTGGCGACCTCGACCGCCTCGTCGACCAGCGGCACCGACAACAGCAGCTCGAACCGGTCCAGCAGCAGTGCCGGCCGGGGCACCGACAGCCGGCGGTACTCCTCGTTGACCGTGGCGAAGCCGCGCAGCGCGCCCGCGACGTCGCCGCGCTGCCCGGCGGCGATGCCGATGTTCCAGCGGGCGTCGGCGGCGGCCAGGTCGAGCCCGAGCTGGCTGAAGATGGCCGCGGAGCGGGCCAGGTCGTCGTCGGCGTCGCGGCCGGTGCCCCGGTGGGCGTTGAGGAGCCCGCGGTTGTTGCGCGCGCGGGCCTCCAGCAGCAGGTCGCCCTCGCGCCGGGCGACCTCAACCGCGATGCCGTAGTCGCGGACCGCCTCGTCGAACCGCCCCCGGTAGTGCAGCACGACGCCCCGCTGCATCCGGGCCCGGCCGGCGTCGGCGCCGGTGAGCCGGGGCAGGGCCAGGGTCACCGCGCGCAGCGCCGCGCCGGTGCGTCCGGCGTTGGCCAGGACGTACCCGAGGCTCATCCGCGCCAGCGCCCGTACCCGGGGTGAGTCGGCGGCCCGGACCGCCCGGCGCAGGTGCCGCAGGGCGCCCGGCAGGTCGTTGATCTCCCGCAGGGCCAGCCCGATGGCGCGTTCGGCGGTGGAGCGCTCGTCGGCGTCGGGGTGCCCGGCGGCGAGGACCCGCCGGCCGATGACGATCGCCTCGCGGGGGTAACGCTGGACGGCGTCGAGCGCGGCCTGGGCCGTGCCGGCACCGGAACCGGCGCTGTCGGCCATGCCAGAAGAATCCCGCAGTCGCGCTCCTCGGTCAATCGCGCGGGCGGTATCGGAAATCCGTCGCCGGAACGACAATCAATTGACACCCGACTATCCTTTGAAATAATCGTCCGGTGCCTCGGAGCGCGCTTCCGTGGCTGCCCGGCCCGTCGCCGACCACGCATCTCCGACCGCTTGGAGGACCGGTGCCGTCCGACGACTCCTTCGTGCCGCGCCCGCCCGCCGGGTTGTCCCGCCGGCAGCTTGTGGCCTGGTCCACCCTGGCCGTTGCGGCGGCGCCGCTCGGTCTCGTCGGGGCGGGCGGGCCGGCCGCCGCCGGCGAGTCACCCGACGCCACCTACCAGCGGCTCTTCCTGGAGGCCCTGGCCGCGGACCCCGACGTGCGCCGGCACGCCGTCGCCGGCCGGGAGTTCCTCCACCGGCCACGGCAGCTCCTGGTGGCCGGTCCCGACGTGCAGCGGGTCGTGGCTCGGCTGCGCGGCTACGGCCATCCGGTCACCGAGGGCGTCGGCTTCGGCGGGGTCGCCCGGCTCCTCTTCGCCGTCGAGACCGACATCCCGTCGGTGGTGACCAGGCTGCGCGACCCGCAGCAGTGGCCCGGGCAGCCGGTTCCCCTGGTCCAGCCGCACCACGTGCTCGTCGGCTTCGGCAACATCATGGGCAACCCGGGCGGCCCGCCGCGCGTCGCCGCCGCCCTGCCGGCGCCGGATCCGGCGCGCGCCGGTGAGGGCGCGGGAGTGACGGTGGGAATCTGCGACACCGGCATCTGGCGGCAGGCCGGCTCCCGCCATCCGCAGTGGCTGGGCGGCAGTTACCTGCCCGAGGTCGACGACGAGGACGCGGTCTACGTCGGCGCGGACGTGCTGGCGCTTCAGGGCGGCCACGGCACGTTCGTCGCCGGAGTGGTCCGGCAGGCCGCGCCGGGCGTACGGCTCGATCCCGAGGCCGCGCTGGACGCCACCGGCGTCGGCGACGAGGAGATGCTGGTCGCCGCGCTCGGGCGGCTCGGTCCGCAGGTGTCGGTGGTCAACCTCTCGCTGGGCTACTTCACCCAGGACGACCAACCTCCGCTGCCACTGGTCGACGCGCTGGCCGGGCTGCCCGGCAGAGCCGTGGTGGCCTCGGCGGGCAACGCCGGCACCAGCCGGCGGACGTGGCCGGCCGCCCTCGACCGGGTGCTGGCGGTCGGCGCGGTGAGTGCCGGGTCCACCGGCCCGGTGCCGGCGCCCTACAGCAGCCACGGGTCGTGGGTGGACGCCTGCGCCCTGGGGGACCGGCACAGCACCTACGTCCGGGGCCGGCTCCCGTTGCCGGGCCATCCCACCCGCTACTTCGACGGATTCGCCGCCTGGGTCGGCACCTCGTTCGCCACCGGCCACGTCGCCGGCCGGCTGGCCGCGTTGATGACCAGCGCCGGGCTCAGCGCGGAGGCGGCCCACGCCGCGCTGGTCGCCGGCCCCCGCTGGCATCCCGACTACGGCGTACTCGTCGCGTGAGGCCGGTAGCGGCGTGCCGGGCGGTGGCCGGATGAGCGAGCGCGGCACGGTCGGGCTGGTCGCCGCCGCCTCCTGCGGCGACGAGGGGGCGTGGGGCGAGCTGGTCCGTCGCTACACGCCACTGGTGCTGTCGGTGATCCGGTCCCACGGCCTCGACCACGTCGACGCGGCGGACGTGAACCAGACCGTCTGGCTGCGCGCCGTGGAGCAGTTGGGCCGGCTACGGGAGTCCAACGCGCTGCCCGCCTGGCTGATCACCACCACCCGGCGCGAGTGCTACCGACTGCTGCGCCTCGGCCGGCGGACCCAGCCGTTCGACCCGTACGACGACTCGGTCGGCGGGCACGTCGGCGCGTCCCTGCTGGTGGACCCGGTCACCCCCGACGAGGACCTGCTGCGCGCCGAGCGGCGGCAGGCGCTGCGGGAGGCGTTCGCACAGTTGCCGCCGCGCTGCCGCGAACTGCTCACCCTGCTGATGGCCGAGCCGCCGGTCAGCTACCGCGAGATCGGGGCGCGGCTGGGCATGCCGGTGGGCAGCGTCGGTCCCACCCAGGCCCGGTGCCTGCACAAGCTGCGCAACTGCCCGGCGCTCGCCCCGTTCGTCGGGGCGCACCCGGGCAACGACGGGAGCGGAGGTGACCGGGATGGAGCCGTGGCCGCCAGCCGCTGACGACGCCCTGCTGGCCGAGTTGAGGGCCGCCCTGCGCGAGCCCGGTCCGGTGCCGGAGGAGTTCGTGGCCGGGGCGCTGGCCGCGTACGGGTGGCGGACCGTCGACGCCGAGTTGGAGCTCGCCGAGTTGACCTTCGACTCGTCCTGCGACCCGGAGCCGGCCGGTCTCACCCGGTCCACCGGATCGGCGCGCACGCTGACGTTCCGGGCCGGTGCGGTCGTCGTCGAGATCGAGGTGACCCGGGCCGGCATCGTCGGGCAGCTCTCGCCGGCCCGGGGCGGTCGGGTCACCGCGCACACGTCGGTCGGCGCGTACGAGGAGGTGCCGGTGGACGCGGTGGGCTTCTTCTCGATGGGCGTGCCGCCCGCCGGCCCGGTCCAGCTCTGTGCGCGCACCGCCGGGTACGCGGTGGCGACCGCCTGGGTCAGCCTGCGCTGAGCGGACACCACTTCGCCGCCATCGCGCGCGTCGAACGGCGTTCCCGTCCGCGCCGGGCGGCGTACGCGCGGGTCGTCCTCGCCGTGCGGGTCCGGCGCCGGGCGACGCGGGTCTGGCCGTGTGCCGGCCGGACGGGTGGAACGGAGGTCGCGGGCCCCGTCCGCGACCTCCGTTCCTGCTCTCGGAGGGCTACCCGGCCCGCTGGCCGACGGTGACGTCGTAGCGGACGCCGCCGAGGTCGGCCCGGGCGGCGCCGGTGGTGTCCGGGCCGATCTGGGTCACGTTGACGGCGGTCTTCTCCCGGGTCGGCACGGTCGCCGTGAAGCTCAGCGAGAAGGCGAGCCGCTCACCGGGGTTGAGCTCCAGGTTGTCCAGGCTGGCCTGGCCGATGTCGACGATCTCGACCTGGTTGCGGCCCACCTCGCGCACGCCCTTGCCAGCTTTGCCCCCCTTGACCCAGCGCTCGAACAGGGTCGGGCCGAGGTCGGCGACGAGCCGGCCACCGGCGGTCTGGAACGGGGCCCCGTTCTGGCTGAAGACCACGCTGCTGCGGGCCGGACGGGTCAGGGTGTTGCCGATGGCGAACGGGCGGCTCTGCGCCTGACCGCCGGCGGTCAGCGCCACCGAGTCGACGTTGCGCCAGGCGATGTTGTTGTTGTGGCGGGTGTTGACGCCGATGTCCGGGCCCTCGAAGGTCATCGGGTCGTTGGGGGAGACCCAGCGGGCCAGCAGGCAGAAGTGACCGGGCCCGGGCACGTCGTCCCACGGGATGGTCACCGAGGTGACCCCCGGGTAGACC
This sequence comes from Micromonospora echinofusca, assembly GCF_900091445.1. Classification (NCBI taxonomy): domain Bacteria; kingdom Bacillati; phylum Actinomycetota; class Actinomycetes; order Micromonosporales; family Micromonosporaceae; genus Micromonospora; species Micromonospora echinofusca. Next base: position 3,399,084 of record NZ_LT607733.1, on the reverse strand, counting down.
GGTACCGCCATCGCCCCGATCTGCGTCCACGCGCCCGGCCAGGCCGCCCCGCCGCCGGGCGTGGTCCGGTAGACGAAGATCGTGCCCTGCTCCATGACGCTGTCGCCGTACGGGCCGGGGTTACGCAGCTTGATGAAGATGTAGTTGCGTTGGCCGACGATCGGGTTCTGGCTGGTCGCGCACTCGACGGCGGTGTGGCAGACCTTGATGTCCGGGCTCTGCCAGAGGGGATTGAGCGCGTGCGGCTCGATCCCCACGTCGGCGGAAGTGTCCTGCATGTACACGTCGACGGCGGCGGCGGTGGCGCGGCTGTCCGTCGGGCCGGCCAGTGGCGCGGCGCCGGCCGCGGTGACGGACAGCAGCGTCGCCAGCGCCGCGCCGGTGAACAGGGCGAGCGTCGAGCGGCGCGCTCTTCCTGCGAGTCTGGTGGACACATTTCCTCCCGGAGGTGGGGAATCGCCGCGCGCCCCGGTATGGCGGCGTGGGCGGTGGACACCCATACGGAGCGCGATCGACGAGAATAAATACGACTGTGTTTGTCGGCCGATGTCAGATGACGGGGGTTCGCATCAACCTGGCGAATGCCGCGCAACGGCCCTCGGCGCGACCGTCCGTCGGCACCCCCGCCCATCGGCCCGGCTGCCTCGCCCGCCCCGCCCGTCCGTCGCCCCTGCCGGGCGGCCCGCGGGCGCGCTCTCAGCCGAGCGACGGCGGACGCCAGTCGGCGTAGCGGGCCATCGAGCGCAGCGCCAGCCGGGGCGGGGTGAGGCGCAGGACGGCGTCGCGGGCCGCCACGGCGACGGGGTTCTCCAGTTGCTGACCGAAGCGGCCGACGGCGCGCGACGCCCTCGCCACCCGTTGGCTGCGCGGGCGGCGCCGCCGGTCGTAGGCGAGGGGCCCGTCCGGGCGGCTGGCGACGGAGGCGAGCACGACGGCGTCCTCCAGCGCCTGGTTGGCGCCCTGGCCGAGGTTGGGTGTCATCGCGTGCGCCGCGTCGCCGATCAGGACGACCCGGCCCTTGACGTACGTCGTCAGGGGTTCGTCCAGGCATGCGAGGTCGTCCCGCAGGACGGTGCCGGTCGCGGCGATGAGGGCGGGGATCGGATCGTGCCAGCCGCCGAACCGCTCGCGCACCCGGGCCAGCTCGTCGCCGCCCAGCGCGCCGGGCGCGGCGTTGACGGAGGCGAACCAGTAGACGCGGCCATCGGTGAGCGGCACCATGCCGAACTCGGCGCCCCGGCCCCAGCTGATCGCGACGACGAGCTCGCCGTCCCAGGTCGGGGTCACCCCGCGCCAGGCGGTCACGCCGATGGGGGCGGGGGCGGCGGCCTCCGGCCAGAGCAGTCCGCGCACCGTGCTGTGGATGCCGTCCGCGCCGATCACGAGATCGGCGCTCGTCCGGGCCGCTCCGTCCCGGCCCTGGTAGCTCACCTCGCCGTCCGTGGTGACGGCGCGGACCTCGGCGCCGGTCAGCACGACGCCGTCCGGCAGCGCGCCGAGCAGGATCTCGTGCAGGGCGGCGCGGTGGATGCCGACGGCGGGTGTGCCGAGCGCGCGGGCAAGCTCGCCGGGCCCGATGCGGGCCAGCCACCGGCCGTCGGCTCTGCGGGTGCCGCCGGAGACGTCGGCGCGGCCCCGCTGCCGTACGGCTGTGCCGAGGCCCAGCGCGTCCAGGCAGCGCAGCCCGTTCGCTTGCAGGACCAGTCCCGCCCCGACCGGGCGGAAGGTGGCGGCACGTTCGAGCACCGTCACCCGCCAGCCCGCGCGGTGCAGGCCGATGGCCGCGCCCAGCCCGCCGATGCCGGCTCCGACCACCACTGCCGTCCGCGTCATCGCCGCTCCTTCTACAGGTGTAGAAAGAGATACTACCGCCCTGGAAGGAGGTGGCGACGCCGTGCCGACCGACCGGTTCGCGGTCCTGACCGACGCCGCGATCGACGTACTCGCCGAACTCGGCATGCGCGGGCTCACCCACCGCGCCGTCGACGCGCGGGCCGGGCTGCCGCAGGGCACCACGTCCGCGTACTTCCGCACCCGCGCAGCGCTCATCGAAGCGGTGGTGCGCCGACTCGCCGACCTCGACCGGGCCGACCTGGAAGCCGCCGGGGTGCCGGCCGGGGAAAACCTCCCGGAACTCGCGCCGGACGACGTCGTCGCGGTGGCCGGCGGCATCGCCGCCCTGCTCGATCGGTGGATGAGCACCGCCCGCAACCGCACGCTCGCCCGCTACGCCTGCCTGCTGGAGGCCACGCACCGCCCGGAACTCCGGACGATCCTCGCGTACGGCGACGCATCGCGCGCGCAGTCGAGGGCGATGCTGGCGGCCGCCGGCGCCCGGCACCCCGGGCAGGCCGGCGACCATCTCGTCGCCTGCATCGACGGTCTGCTCTTCGACCGGCTGGCCGGCGCGGGCGCGCGCACCGCGCCGCCACCCGGTACGGCCGCGAACCGTGCGGACCTCACCGTCGCGGTCACGACCCTGTTGCAGGCGTTCGCCGGTCGGCACCCCGACCCGCGACGTCCCGCCGGCTGACCGCCGCCGTCGCTTCGACCACGGGCCGTTCACCCGAGGAGGCCTCCCGTGGCGTCGGGACCGGGCATCGACCACAATCGGAGTCCGTCATCGTCCATTGTCGAGAGGACACGAGTGAAACGCCGGCTCCTGCACGCACTGACGGTCGTGACCGTCGTTCTTTCCGGTTCGGCCGTGCCCGCCGCGCCGGCCTCGGCGAGCGACGCGTGGGGCATCGTCTGCAACCTCCGCGAGAACACCTGGCTGCGCGCCGCGCCGCACAGCCACGTGCTGCTCACCCTGACCGCCGGGCGCGGGTTCCGCTGGCACGGTCAGGTCTGGGCCGTCGACGACGACGTCTGGATCTACGGTCACGGCGCCGAGCACCCGTCCGTGGACGGCTGGGTGCCGGCCGGCAACACCACCTGCTGAGCCGACGGTTCCGCCGGGACGGCGGCGGGCGACCGCTGCCGTCCCGCCAGAGCACCGCTCGCGTCGCGACTGTCGGCCTACCGCTGCGATCACGAGACGTGTCGCCAGCGCGGCGAGATCTCAGCCCGCGCAATCGCCAGCCGGCCGGTGTCCGTACGGCGGTGTACCGGGCCTGGACGCCGGCCGCCCGGTGCGGCGCCTCGCCCTGGTGGGAGAAGTAGACGAGCTGATGGGTGCTGACGTCGGCATGGTCGCCGTCGAGATCCACCACCACGTCGGTGTTGAAGTGCTGCGTCGCCTCGTGCTCCGGGCTGGTGCGCCGCACGACGTCGACGATGTCGTCGATGCCGCGCAGGACGCCGCGTGGACTGCTGGTCTCGGCGTGCGGAACGTAGACGGTTCGCAGGTCCTCGAAGCGCCGTCCAGGCCCGCGAGCCTGCCGACCAGTTCGGCGATCTCGACGCATCCGGTCGCCGTGTGACCTAGGTCATCACCGTGGGCTCCCGCCGGGGCTGCCGTCGGCCCTGCGCCGCGCGCTCCGGCACGCCGGACCTGCGGCTTCCGCGAGCCGCGCCGTCCTCTTCCCCCCCGACCCCGCCTCGGCTGCTCGGCCGATGGGTCGCTGTCGTGTCGGTCACTACTGTTAGCGTGCCCTCGTTGTCGATCACGGCCGATTCCTCACGAAATCTGGCTGTTCTGCCACTGCGGAGGGTGTTCCTGATGGCCTGGCTACCGGTGGGGGACTCGTACGAGATCTCTCTCGTGGACGGAAAGGTGGCGGCCCGGTCCACCGGCCCGCGCGCCGGCGGCCGTCCACTGAAGACTCTGCCGAAGGTGCTGCGTGACGCCCCCGAGGTGGACCGGCTGCGTCAGCTCGCCCAGTGGCTGGACCGGCACGGCGCCGAGTGCCTGGCCCGGGTCGACGCCTGGGTGGTGTCCTCGCTGCCGGTGCCGACCGCGCTGCTGGCCCGCGTCTGGCCGGACCCGGCCTGGCAGCACGCGCTGCGCGACCTCGTGGTGCTCGGGGACGACCTGGCCGAGACGGGCTTCCTGCGCGACGTCACCGACGGCGGCGACCTGCGCGTGGTCAACCTCGACGGCGACACCGTCCGGCTCTCGCCGGCGACCGCCACGCTGCCTCACCCGGTGCGCCTGCCCGACCTGCCCGACCTGCGCGAGTTCGCCGACGAACTGGACGTGACCCAGCGCATCGAGCAGTTGCACCGGGGCACCTGGGACAAGCCCGACGACCTCAGGGCGCGGGACACCACGGTCGCCGACTTCCGCGGCACCAAGGTCCCCAACCGGCTGGCCGTCCGGGCCGCCACGCTCGGCTTCCGGGTCTCCGGCTCGCAGATCAGGTGCCGCGTCTGGGAGGCCGGCCGCACCGTCGAGGCCGCCCTGTGGTTCGACGAGGACTACTGGGACTCCGAGGCGACCCTGGGCACCCTCTCCTGGGCGGTCGTGGACGGCCCGACGCTGCGGTTGACCGAGGTCGGGCCGGTGGCCTGGTCGGAAGGAATGCGGATGGCGACGGCCCTGTCCGGCGCCGTGACCGGAACGGGGAAGAAGGCGTGAGCGCGATGACCACGACCGCGGACGAGCATTCGGCAGAAAGCGTGCTGACCGCCGGCGCGGTGCTGCCGACCGACACCGCCGGGGCGGGGGAGCGGGCGGTGCCCCTGACCGCCCGCACCTACCGGCACCCGGCCCTCGACGACCGGCCGGTGGTGCGCCTGGTCGACGCCGCGCTCGGCGAGGGCGAGGACATCGCCCTCGAGTTCCTCGGCCTGGCGCCGGGCGCCGAGCCGGTCGTCGTCGGGCTGGGCCCCCGCCGCCCGTTGGCCTTCCCGGAATGGGTGCTGGTGCACCACCCGGCGGACGGCCGGCACGCGTTGGCGGTGGTGCCGGAGTTGCAGAAGCTGGCCAAGCAGGTGCGCTCGCGTCCCAAGGCCGCCCTGGACGCCCACCAGGGCATCGCCGACCGGTTCGCCCGTACGCTGCCGCACTTCCTGCCGACGTTCTTCGAGCAGGCGGCGCGGGTGTTCCTGGCCGCCGGGCAGGACGCGTACGCCACGCAGTTGTTCAACAAGGCGCGCAAGGCGGAGGCGCAGCACGGCCTGCCGGTCGACCTGCACCGGCTGGACGAGGTCTACGTGGAGTTCGCGTCGGCCAAGGTGGTGTCCGCGACCGCGCTGGCCGGCTACGCGAAGGAGTTGTCCGCCCAGTTGCCGGCCGACGAGGCGCTGGACCGCTTCTGCCGGCTGGCGCTGCGGGCCGCGGCCGCCGGGGTGGTCCCGTCCACCCAGTCGGCCACCGCGGTGAACCGCCTGGTCCGCACGGCCACCAGAGCCGCCGGCAAGGCCGCTGCCGCCGTCGCCGACCGGGCGGACGCCTACCTGACCGAGCTGCTCCGGCTGCCGGTGGCCGCCGAGGCACCGGCCGGCTGGTGGAAGGCGCACCTGCCGGCCGTGACGGCGCTGGCCGGGCGCGACCCGGCGGTCCGCGGCAGCCTGCTCGACCTGATGCCCGCCGACCGCGACGACCTGGTCACCTGGCTGGCCCTGCTCACCGACACCGGCGCGCTCACCGGCCTGTGCGACCCGGACGTGCCGGAGGCGGCCCGCCCGCGCGACGGCTCCGTCGGCTGGCTACGCCGCTTCGTGAGTCGGGCCAACTCCGGGCATCACCACCGCCGGCTGCCGCAGCTGTACCCGCTCGTCGAGCGGATGGCCGACCGGCTGCGCATCGAACTGGCCGGCAGCGGCGAGGGCCTCGACGTCGACGGCGACCTGGAACTGCTCGACCTGCTGCTCGCCCTCGGCCTGCCGGTGACCCCGCCCAAGGAGCGCGACGTCCTCGACCTGGCGAACTGGGTCAAGCGTGGGGGAGAGCGGGATCTGCTCGCCGTGGCCGGCGACGACCGGTTCACCGCCGCCCTGCGCCGGGGCCTCGACCAGCTCGACGACCAGCAACCGGCGCTGCGCCGGATGGTCGACACGCCGGGCGTCCGGCCGCTGCTGACCGACTGGCTGCGGGAGCGGATCCGCGCCCGGTTCACCGCCGGGCTGCCGTACCTGCCGGCGTCGGTGGACTGGCTGGGCAGGATCCCGGTCGAGGCGCTGCGGCTCGTCCCCGACGTCGTCGGCGAGGCCGGCGCGGGCGGCGACCTCGGGCAGGCCCTGGGCGTCGATCTCGCCGAGCACGTCGCCCGCGCCCTGCGCGGCGGCCTCGTCGACGAGCTGGGCTGGCCGGACTGGGAGCTGGCCTGGCAGGAGGTGACCGGCGGCGACCGCCGGGTCGAGGTCGCCCGGCAGGAGGCCTGGCCGTACGTGATCCTGGCCGGGCCGACCACGGTGCGCGTGATTGGCGACGAGGGCATCGTGCTCCGCCACGACCTGCGCATCCCGGCCAACGACATGTGGGGCCAGCCCGGCTACCACTACGTCGCCGGCCACCTGCTGGTCTACTGGCGTTCCAAGGCGCTCGACTACGACCTGCGCGGCTACTGGCACTCGGCGCCCGGTGAACCGCAGCCCCTCCAGGGCCGCCACCACGGCAGCCAGCCACGCGGGAAGGGGATCACCCTGCCGCTGGCGGGCGGCGGACGGACCACCGGCGACGGCGTCCTGCACGCCGGTGACACCGCCGTGCCGTCCGAGCTGCCGGTCATCACCGACGGCACCGACCACTGGGTCTACCGGCACAGCGAGGACGACGACACGTACGGCTGGCGCGAGTACGACCCGGTCGCCAACACCCACGGCGGGCGCGGCCTGCCCCGGTTCCTGGCGGAGCTCCCGGTCGACGGCAGCCAGCTGCGGGAGCCGGCCAGCTGGCTGCGCCCGGCCCTGTCCGAGGGGGCAACCCCGGCAGCGGTCCCCGTGGACGGTCTGCTCGGCTGGCGGGTGGTCACCCTGCCGGACGGCTCGGTACGCGGCGACGACCTCGCCGGCCGTACGGTCACCGTGGCTGCGGGGCAGGAGCCGATCGCGGCGCTGGTGCTGCCCGGCGACGACCGGCCGCGGGCCGTACTCAAGGGGTTCGTCCTGCTCGACCCGGACGGGGTGGCGTCGGCGGTCCCCGGACCGCCGGCCAGCCGCGACTACCACCCCGACGCCGTGCCGCTGCCGCCGCAGGCGTTCGTCGGGCACCTGCTGCCCCGGGACCCGGCTGGCTCCACCACCCTGCGCCGGATGGACCGGGAGACCGCCGCCGCACTGCTCAAGGTCGCGGTCGACGAGCGGCGCGCCGCCCTGGCGGAAGAGGCCGCGCGGGCCGCGGCCCGCGCGGCGACGCGATCCGGGTCGACCGCCGCCACGCAGGCGATCACCGGTCTGCCCGTCGCCGTCCCGGCGTCCATGGTCGGCACCGGCGGGGCTGCACCGGCCATCGACGGGGACGACACCGACGCGCTGGTCGAGCTGGTCCGCTCGACGCTGCCGGCGATCGGCCACGACGCCCTGCTCGCCGGGGTGGCCGGGGCGCTGCGGCTGGCCGCCCGGGTGCGTACCGACCTGGACGCGGTGACCGAGCGGCTCACCAGGGCGTTGGCCGCGCCCGTCGCCGTGGCGCCGCCGGCCGCCGCGGCCGGACCCACCGACAGGCAGCTCAGCGCGGCGCTGGACGGGCTGCGCGGCTCGGTCCACGGGGCGGGCACCGCGACCTCGACCTTCACCCAGTTCCGGGCGTTCGCCATCCAGTGCTCCGCCACCGGCGGGGTCGAGCCCGCCGTACGGCTGCACCTGGACGGGCCGTCGCTGCCGTCCACCCTGAACTGGTGGTCGCTGCTCGACGGCGTCGCCGCCGTCGCCTACCGGGCCGTCGCGGCGGTCACCCCCGACGAGCACCGGGAGACGCTGGCCGCCCTGCTCACGGAGCTGGACGGGCTCGACCTGAGCGCGGCGGCCGAGCCGGGGCGGTGGCGCCGGTGCAGGCTGCACCTGCTGGACGACGACCTGAAGAACCCCGACGGCTCGCGCCGCTACCCCCGGCCGGGCATCCTGCCGCTGCCCGACGGGGCGTTCCTCGCCGTGCTCAACTCCAGCGGCACGGCCACCGGCTACTTCTTCGACGCGCTGCACCACGACCCGGCCGGCGTCTTCGCCGTGCCGGAGCCGTACACGGTGCACTCCTCGGAGCCGGTCGGTGACGAACGGCCGACCGGCTGGCTGGCCGGCTTCCGCACCGAGTGGGCCGCACGCGGCCCGCTGCCGTGGCGGCCCGAGGCGGCCGAGCGGTTCGCCGAGCTGACCGGCATCACCCCCACCGCCGCGAAGCTCGTGCTGGCCGGCCTGCCGTACGCGGACTCGGCCGGCACCGTCCCGACCGAGCTGCGCAAGGCGCTCGGGATCAGGCAGGTCGGGGAGGTCAAGCTGGCCTTCGGGGTGCTGCGGGAGGCCAGGCCGGCACTGCGCCGGGCCGTGGTCTCGGCGCTGCTGCCGGCCGACCCGGCCCGGCTGTGGACCGACGGACCGGACGTGGCCGCAGCCGCGGCGGTGTGGAACGCCGCCCTGGGGCGCCGGGTGGTCGTGCCCGAACAGCTGCTCGCCGAGGCGACCCGCGCCATCCGCACCGGGTGGGCGCCCGCGAAGGCGTTGCCGGCGCTGCTCGACCCGGCCCGCTCGGCCGAGTTGAGCACCGACCTGGCCTTCGAGTTCAGAGGCGACCGGGTGCGGCCGGTCGACAACCGCACGGCGGGCTTCACCGGCCACGTGCTGCGCTCCACGGTCGCACTGGCGGCCTGGGTAGCCCACCACACGCCGGCCGGTGACCCGTGCCGGGCCGCGCTGCCGGCCGCGCTCGCCGCGATCCGGGACCGGCTGGCCAACCCCGACCTCCTGCTCGACCTGGAGCAGTACGTCTACCTGCCCGAGTTCCGGCAGGTGGCGGGCACCCCGTCGGAGACGGGCCCGGGCTGGGAACGCTACGGCGCCATCGTGCTGTCCACCCACGACAGCCGACCGTCGCCCGCGCTGCGGCCGGAGCTGCTCGACGCCGACGGCACGGACCCGTACCTGCCGGCGCTGCGCAGGGACGTGGCCAAGCCGTACCCGGTGGAGGTGGCGCTGCGGCTGGTGCGCGACCCGCGCTTCGCGGCGCTGCTCGCCGACGCGGGGGAGCCCGACGGTGGCGAGCGGACGGCGGACGGGACCTGGTGGCCGCAGGACCCGACGCGGTCGGTGCCCGACCTGGTCGCCGAGGTCGCCGGGGAGCACGCCCTGGGCGCCGACGCGGCGGCGGCGTACCTGATGCTGCTGGCCATGCCCGACCCGACCGACCGCAACACGGCGAGGTGGACGGGCTGGAAGCCGGCCCGGCTGAAGGCGGCCCGCGCCGAACTGGCCGGCACCGACCTGGTCGTCGAGGCCAGCCGGTCCCGGGCCGGCCGGTCGCTGTTCCTGCCCGGCCCGTGGCTGGAGCGCGGCGCCGGGCAGGTGCCGATCGAGGGCTGGAAGTTGGCCCTGTTCGACCTCGCCCCCGACGGCACGGCCGCGCTCGGGGTGACCGTGCCGTTCGAACCGGCCGCGGAACTCTACCGGCGGGCCTGGCGACGCCTCCGCGACGGCGACCGGCCCCGCCTCGCCGACCTGCCCGGCCGCGGCGCCCCCCGCTGACCCGTACCCGAAAGGGCGGCGGTGCCCGCGACGACCTGCCCGGACGTTGCGGCGCCGCCGACCCCTGTCCCGCAACACCCCCTCAAGAGGAAGATCGAGGAACACCCGTGACCGTGACGGAACATGTCCGCCCCTCCGAGGCGCCGGAGACCGCCGCCCAGGTCCTCTCCGCCGAGCAGCGGTACGCCGACGAGCTGGCCTTCCTGGCCGCGTACGACGACGGGGCCCGGCCGCCGGGCTGGGCGCTGACCCCGCGCGCCGTGGTCACCTTCATCCAGGGCAGTGACGGCGAGGCGTTGAAGCTGCCCGCCGAGCGGCGTACCGGCCCCGACGGCACCGAGCTGCCGGCCAGCATGACCATTGCGGCGAAGTTCGTCGGCGAGCGGAGCCTGGTCGAGCGGTGCGTGGTCACCCTGGCCGGCGAGCGGGGCCTGCTGCTGGTCGGCGAGCCCGGCACCGCGAAGTCCATGCTGTCGGAGCTGTTGGCCGCCGCGGTCTGCGGCACCAGCGCGCTGACCGTGCAGGGCACCGCCGGCACCACCGAGGACGCCTTCCGCTACGGCTGGAACTACGCCCTGCTGCTGGCGCAGGGCCCGACTCCGCAGGCGCTGGTCGACTCGCCGGTGCTGACCGCGATGCGTAGCGGCCGGGTGGTGCGGATCGAGGAGGTCACCCGCTGCCTGCCCGAGGTGCAGGACGCGCTGGTGTCCATCCTGTCCGACCGGCGGATGAACGTGCCGGAGCTGTCCGGCACCGAGGACGGCCTGATCCGCGCCCTGCCCGGGTTCACCGTGATCGCCACCGCCAACCTGCGGGACCGGGGCGTGTCGGAGATGTCCTCGGCGCTCAAGCGCCGGTTCAACTTCGAGACGATCCACCCGATCGCCGACGCCGACGTCGAGACCGACCTGGTCCGCCAGCAGGCCACCGCCGCCGTGCGGCGCGCCGGTGCGGCCTACACGGTGGACGACGCGGTGCTGGACGCCCTGGTCACCGTGTTCCGCGACCTGCGTTCCGGTCGTTCGGGCGAGGGCTGGGACGTGGAGCGGCCCGGCACGGTCATGTCCACCGCCGAGGCGGTGCAGGTGGCGGTGTCGCTCGGCCTGTCGGCCGCGTACCTGCCCGGCGGGGACACGCTCGACCTGGTGCCCGGGCACCTGCTCGGCGTGGTGCGCAAGGACGACCAGAACGACCACGCCCGGCTGCTCGGCTACTGGGACGGCCCGGTCCGCCGCCGCGCCGAGGACGGCTCGGCGATGTGGCGCCGGCTCTGGGACCTGCGGGAGAGCCTGCGGTGACGACCCTTTCCCGTACGTCCGGCGCGCCGCCGACCGCCGGACCGGTGGCCGTCGACCCGACGTCGGCCGACCCGCGCGCCGTGGTCGACGCGCTCGCCGGTTCGCTCCGGCCGTACCTGATCGGGGTGCGGCACCACAGCCCGGCGCTGGCGGCGGCGGTCCCGGCGCTGCTGGACGCCGCCGGGGCCGAGGTGGTCTGCGTCGAGCTGCCCGCCGACTTCCAGCGCTGGCTGCCGTACCTGTCCGACCCGGCCGCGCGGGCCCCGCTGGCCCTCGTCGGCAGCCACGGCACGGACGGCCCGATGGGCTTCTACCCGTTCGCCGACTTCTCCCCGGAACTGGCCGCGCTGCGCTGGGCCCGGCAACGCGGCGTCGAGGTGCTCTGCTGCGACCTGCCGCTGGCCGACAGCGGCTGGACCGCCGACGGCACCGAGCCGGCCACCGGCACCGGCCCGGCTACCGACTCCGACCCGGCCGCCGGTGGCGGGCCCGAGCCGGACGCCGGTGAGCCGGTGCCCGGCCTGCGTCGCTCCTACGCCGCCGCGCTCAGCGCCAGCGGCACCGGCCGCGACGGCGACGACCTGTGGGACCGGGTGGTCGAGGTGCGCGCCCCGGGCAGCGCGCCCGAAGCGCTGCGCCGGGCTGCGCTCGGCGTCGGCTGGGCGATGCGCACCGACAGCGCCGGCCACGGCGGCGTACCGGCCCGGGACCTGGCCCGCGAGCGGCACATGCGCCGGGTGCTGGCCGAGGCCGGCGCCGACGGCCGGCGGGTCGCCGCCGTCGTCGGCGCCTTCCACGCGCCGGCCCTGCTCGCCGCCGCGCCGGCCGCCGACGCCAGCGTGGCGCCCGGCCGGCCCGGCCCCGCCGCGACCGATCCGGTCCGGTCCGTGACGACGCCGCCCGGACCCGCCGCCACCGACGGCGCGACGGCGGTCACCTCGCTGGTGCCGTACGCCTTCGACCTGCTCGACTCCCGGTCCGGCTACCCGGCCGGGATCCGCGACCCGCGCTGGCAGCAGTCCGTCTTCACCGCCGCCGGCGACCCGGAACGGATCCGGGCCGCCGCCGCCCGCGCGGTCACCGACCTGTGCCGGGAACTCCGCGCGGCCGGCCACACCGCCGGCACCGGTGAGGCCACCGAGACGGTACGGCTCGCCGACGACCTGGCCCGGCTGCGGGACCTGCCCGCCCCGGGCCGGGGCGAGGTGCTGGAGGCGGTGACCACCGTGCTCGGCCAGGGCGAACTGCTCGGCCGGGGCCGGGCGCTGGCCCGGGCGCTGGAGACCGTGCTGGTCGGCGCCGAGCGGGGCCGCGTCGCCCCCGGTACGCCGCGCTCCGGGCTCGGCCCGGCGGTCGAGGCGGAACTCGTCACACTGCGGCTGCCCAGCCCGGACAGCCCCAAGGCCCGCGAGGTGCGGCTGGACCCGCTGCGTACCGAGCTGGACGGGCGGCGGGAGATCCTGCTGCAACGCCTCCAGGTCTGCGGCATCGGCTACGGCGAGGCGATCGCGGTGTCCGGCACCGGCGACGGTGCGGCCCTGACCACCCGCTGGCAACTGGCCTGGACGCCGTCCGTGGCGGCCCGGCTGGACCTGGTGGGCGTACGCGGGGTGACCGCGGCGCTGGCCGCGGCCGGCACCCTGCGGGAACGGTTCCGCCGGGAGGCCGCCGACGGTGGCCCCACGGCCGCGCAGCTGCTCGTCGGCCTGCGCGACGCCGCCCGGTGCGACCTGCCGGACCTGGTCACCGACCGGCTGGACCTGGCGGCCTCCGTGCTGCCGGGCACCGGCACGCTGCCCGAGCTGCTGGCCGCGCTGGACCTGCTGGAGGCGCTGCGCCGCGAACACCTGCCCGGCACCACCGCCGACGGCCGGGCCCGGGCGGCCGAGCTGACGGTCGTGCTGCTGGACGCGGCGGTACGCGGGTTGCCCGGCCTGGCCGGCAGCGACGTCCCGGCCGACGCCGCCGCGCTGGTCGACCTCGCGGTCCGCGCCGGCGAGGACCGGATCGGGCTGCGCCTGGACGAGGCCCTCGACCACCTGGCCCGCGCCGGCTCGCCGTTGATCCAGGGCGCCGCCCTGGCCGCCCGGGTGCTGCTCGACCTGACCGACCTGGAGACCCTGGGGACCCGGGTGGCCGGCTGGGTCGACGCGGCGACCGGACCGGACACCCGCCGGCACCTGCACCGGCTGCTCGGCGGTCTGCTCACCGCGGCGCACCCGCTGCTGCAGTCCGCCCCGGCCGCGCTGGACCCGCTGCTGGAACGCGTCGAGCGGCTTCCCGACGCCGACTTCCTGGACCGGCTGCCGGCGCTGCGCGGCGGATTCGACGTGCTGACCCCGGCGGCCCGGGACCGGCTGCTGCACACCGTCACCGACCGGCTCGGCGACCGGCTCGATCTGAGCCTGTCCGCCCCGCCCGAGCTGCTGGCCCGCTGGGCCGCCGCCGACGCGGCCGGCCGGGCCGCCCTGCTCGCCCGCCACATCCCCGTCCCGGGCGCGCCGAGTGGCTGCGCCGACGCCGAGGTCGAGGCCGCACCCGGGCCGGACACCCCCGAGGCCGGGCTCACCCCCACCGACCGGTGGCGGCTGCTGCTCGGCCGCCAACCCGACCGGTTGCCGGCCGACGCCCGTCGCTACGCCCGCGCCCTGGACGAGCTGTACGGGGCGGGCCAGGGCGAGGGCGCCACCGACCTCGGGCAGGCGGCCGGCGGCGGCCAGGAGGCGTCCTTCCCGACCGCCCGCGAGTGGGCCGACGAACTCGAGGCGCTGTTCGGCACCGCGGTCCGCGAGGAGGTCATCGCCCGGGCGGCCGAGGACGGCCGTACCGACGTGCTCACCGAGCTCGACCCCGCCGCGGTACGCCCGTCGATGGAGCTGCTGACCTCGGTGCTGTCGCTGGCCGGCGGGCTGCCCGAGGGGCAGCTGGCCAAGCTGCGTCCACTGGTGCGGCGGCTGGTCGAGGAGCTGACGAAGCAGTTGGCCACCCAGGTCCGCCCGGCGCTGACGGGGCTGACCAACCCGCGTCCGTCCCGCCGCCCCGGCGGCCGGATCAACCTCGCCCGTACGCTGCGGGCGAACCTGGCGCACACCCAGCGCCTCGGCGACGGCCGGACGGTGGTGGTGCCGCAGCGCCCCGTCTTCAACAGCCGCACGCGCAAGGAGGCCGACTGGCGGCTGGTGCTGGTGGTCGACGTGTCCGGCTCGATGGAGGCGTCGGTGGTGTGGTCGGCGTTGACCGCCGCCGTGCTGGCCGGGGTGCCCGCCCTGTCCACCCACTTCCTCGCCTTCTCCACCGAGGTGGTCGACCTGACCGACCGGGTCGACGACCCACTGTCGCTGCTGCTGGAGGTGCGCGTCGGCGGTGGTACGCACATCGCCGCCGGGCTGGCCGCCGCCCGCTCGCTGGTGACCGTGCCGAGCCGCACCATCGTCGCCGTGGTCAGCGACTTCGAGGAGGGCTACCCGCTGGCCGGGCTGCTCGGCGAGGTCCGCACGCTGGTCAGTTCCGGCGTGCACGTGCTCGGCTGTGCCGCGCTGAACGACAGGGGAGCGCCCTGCTACTCGGTGCCGGTCGCCCAGCAGCTCGTCGCGGCCGGAATGCCGGTCGCCGCCCTCAGTCCGCTCGAACTCGCCCGCTGGGTGGGCGACCGCATCCGCGGAGGATCACGTTGACGCAGCGCACCGCCACCACCGTGGACACCGACCGGTTGCCGGCGGTGCTGCCGGCCGTCGCCGCCGCGGCGGTGGCGGCCCTGCCGTCCCGGCTGCACAAGCGGCTGGACGCCGCCGTCGAGCGGCTGGCCGGCGTACCGGTCGGGCCCCTCGACGGGGGCGTGTCGGTCGACTGCGGACCGGAGGCGCTGGTCACCCTGACGCCCGGACCGGCAGGCGCGGTCACCGACCCGGACCAGGCGCGGTGCAGCTGCCTGCTTTCGCCCCGCTGCCTGCACCGCACCGCCGTCCTGCTGGCCTGCCCGGTCGCCGATCCGGGCAGCCACCCCGGTCCGCCGACCACCGCCGCCGCGTCCCCGACGCCGGACCGCGCCGACGCGGCGTCCGGCCGCACCGGGCGTACCAGGAAGTCGGCTGGCGCGGCACCGACGAAGGCGCAACGGGCCGCCGCCGACGCGCTGTGGCGGGCGGGCGCGGCGGTGCTCTCGGCCGGCGTGCCGGCCGCCGGGGCGGTGCCGCAGGCCGAACTGCTGCGGGCCGCCCACGGCGCCCGGCTCGCCGGCCTGCCGCGGGCCGAGAGCGCCGCGCTGCGCACGGTGCGTGGCCTGCGCGCGCAGCGGGGACGACAGAACGGCCACCGGCTGGCCGAGCTCGTCGAGGTGCTGCACGACCTGCTGTACGTCGCGGGCCGGCTGGCCGCCGGCGATCCCGACCCGGCGCTGGTCGGCGTCCTGCGGCGGGCCTACCAGCCGGACGGCACGCTGGAGGTGCACGGTGTCTGCCGGGAGCCGGTGATCAGCGCGACCGGGTACGCCGGGGTGGTCACCCACCTGCTCGCCGCCGACGGCCGTCAGCTCTCCTTCGGCGACGTGAAACCGGGCGGGCCGGACCGGGCCCGGGACTGCGCCCGGGCGGTCACCGAGATGGGCGCGGTCTCGGTCAACCACGCGGTACTGTCCCGCGGCGGCCTGCGGATCACCGGCACCACCGTCTCCCCGGACGGCCGGCTCGGCGCCGGCAAGGGCGTGCGGGCCACGCCGCTCGCCGGCACCGACTGGGCCACCGGAGCGCTGGCGGAACTGTTCGCCCGCCCGCTCGCCGAGGTGGTGACCGCCCAGCTCGCCACCGAGGACCCGGAGGACCCGGGCCGGGCGGGCACCGCGCTCGTCGGCGGCGACCTGGTGGTGGTGGGCGCCGTCGGCGACCAGGTGCTGGCCCGCGAGCTGGCCCCCGCCACCGACGCCGCAGCGGAGCGCGCGCCGGTGCCGGACGGGCCGCTGATCCGGCTGGTGCCCGTCGACGCACACCCGGGGCTGGCCCACGTTGCCAACCTGCGGCGGCTCGCCTCCCGGCCCGGCCTGCGGGTGCGGGTGGTCGGCCGGCTGGACCCGGACCGGGCCAGCACGCTGCGTCCGCTCGCGGTCGGCCCGGTGCCCGGTGCCGCCGCGACGCTCCGGCTGCCGCCGGACTGGCACGGCCGGGCGGACCTCGGCTACGACGAGATCCAGGGCGGGCACCTGCCGCCGCGCGACCCGGCCGCGACGACCGGACCGGTGCTCGCCGTCGGCGCCGACGCGGTCGCGGAGTCCCCGCTGTGGCGGGTCCGCCGGCTGGTGGAGCTGGCCGTCGCGGGCGGCCGCCGCGCCGTCGCCGAGGCGGCCCGCGGCGACGGCGCCGGCCCGGCCGGTCCGCTGCGCCGCGCCGGCTTCACCACCGCCGCCGCGCTGGCCGCCGCGCTCGCCGACGAGTCCGACCGGCGCGGCCGGGACGCGTTCGGTCGGCTCACCGATCCGGATCCCGACCGGTACGCCTGGGCCTGGCTCGCGGCGACCGTCCACCTCGCCGCCGCCGAGCGGGAGTTGATCCGGTCCTCCTGGACCGCGTCCGCCGTCGGCTGACGCGCCGACGCCGACCACGCCGGCGCCCGCTCGAACCCCCGGGCGGGCGCCGGCGTTCCGCTTACGCCTTCCGCACGCGCGGGCGCAGCCGGCGGCACGGTCGCGGCTCACCGGATCGCCGTGCTAATTCGTATTAGCACCTTGACGCCGCGAAGCAGGCGCGCGCAGACTCATCGATCAACGAGCCCGATCGCGACGGGCGCGCACACCGTTCGGCCGCTCGGCGAGGTGGGGTGTCACCCGACCCGTCACGGCCGCCCCGCTTCCCCTGCCCCCGTCGGCTCGGCCCACGAACGGAGGGAACGCGATGACGCGTACCCCTGAAGGATCCTTCTCCCGACGCGCGCTGCTGCGTGGCGCGGCGGCCGCCGGGATGGCGACCGCGACCACCGGCGCCGGTCTCGCCGCGACGCCCACGCCGGCGTTGGCCGGCCCGGCCGGCTTTCCCACCTACCGGTACGTGCGCGACGCGTTCGACCGACCGTTGCGCTACAACCCCACCGGCGAGTTCATCTTCCCGTGCGTGCGCGGCGTCTACGACAAGATCAGCGGCTATCTCGGCCGCTACTACCTCTACTACGCGCCGCACGACGCGCCCGGCGGAATCTGCCTCGCCTACGCCGACCGCCTCGAGGGCCCCTACACCGAGTACGCCGGCAACCCCGTCGTCGACCGGGTGCTGCCGACCACGACGGTGAGCCACGTGTCGTCGCCGCACGTCGTGTGGGACGCGCCGACGCGGCAGTTCTACCTGTACTTCCACGGCGAGAACCACACGACCCGGGTCGCCCGTTCGACCGACGGCATCCATTTCACCAACGAGACGCCGATCCTGTCGACGAATCTGGTGCCCAACACGACGGAGACCTCGTACGCGCGGGTCTTCGAGCACCCGGTGGCCGGCAAGGGAAACCGTTACGTGATGGTGTTCATGGGTGCCCACACGGTCCGCCCCGGCACCCGCAAGATCTTCTGGGGCTGGTCGCCGAACGGCTGGAACGGCTGGCAGTTCGCCCCGAACCCGTTGGTGTCACCGTCGGGCGACGGGCTCACCGACATCTCCGCGCCGCACCTGCTGAAGCGCAACGGCACCGCGTACCTCGCGTATCACGGCAGCAGCGGCAACATGTACCTGACCGAGGTCGGCAACAACTTCGACCGCGAGGTCCACCTCGGTGTGTTCCACCGGCCGATCGCCTCGGACAACGGTCGGGTGGCGTCGCCGACGTTCGGCACCGACGGCGGCGTGGAATACCTGCTGTACGAGGCCGGGCCCCGCCTCGACGCCAGGATCTGCGTGGCGCGCGCGGTCTGACCTGCACCGCCCGGCTTCGCCGAATCCGTCGCCGATCGTCGGACCCCGTCGGCGGCGCCTCGTCGAGCGGCTCGACGGCCCGGGCGGCGCGGAGCAGACCTTCGTGCGGAAAGCGGTAGGGTGCCCGAGGAACGGACAATCGGCCCCATGTCACTCCTGGGAGCACAGATGCCCGAAGGCTGGCAGTGGGATCAGACGCTGTTCCGCGGTAGTGCCGCCTACTACGACCAGGGCCGGCTGCCCTATGCGCCCCGATACGCGGCGCGGCTCGCCGGTGAACTCGGCCAGCACGGTCAGGGTCGGCTGCTGGACGTCGGCTGTGGGCCGGGCACGGTGACGTTGGCGCTGGCACCCTACTTCGCCGAGGCCGTCGGCGTCGACCCGGATCCGGACATGCTCGTCGAGGCGCGCCGTCGCGCGGAGGGTCTCGGTGTGCGCAACGCGAGCTGGACGGAGGCGCGCGCCGAGGACCTTCCGGCCGGCCTCGGGCTCTTCCGGGTGGTGCTCTTCGCCCAGTCCTTCCACTGGACCGACCGCGAGCGCGTCGCCGCCACCGCCTTCGAGATGATCGAGCCGAGCGGCTTCTTCGTGCACATGAGCGATCTCAAGGAGCCGCCGGCGAACCCGTTGCCGCTGCCGCACCCGGCGCCGCCGTTCGAGGGGATCGCCGCGCTGGTGCGCACGTACCTCGGTGCGGTGCGCCGTGCCGGGCAGGGCGTGCTGCGTCACGGCACGCAGAGCGGGGAACGCGCGATCGTCGAGGGCGCCGGGTTCGAGGGGTACCAGCGGCTGGTCGTGCCCTCCGGCGCGGTGGTCGAGCGCAGCGCGGACGACATCGTGGCGTGGGTGTTCTCCCGGTCGGACTCCGCGCCTCACTTGTACGGCGAGCGCCTCGACGAGTTCGAGCGCGACCTGCGCGCGCTGCTGCGCGAGGTCTCGCCCGACGGCGTGTTCGCCGAGCAGTTACCGGGCACGGAGATCTGGTACTGGCGCAAGCCGCCGGAGTGATCGCCGGTCGTCCCCGGCCGCGGGTCCGGCCCGAAACGGCGTCCGGGGGAGGTGCGGAACGCCCCGGTGACACCCAGATTTGAGGGTTCCCCATGGATCTCTCGCCAACATCGCGCAGAACCCTCAACCGCGGTGTTCAACGATACGGTTGAAGTCATGACCCTCGCTGTCCAGGACACCGCCCACGTCGTCGACGCCGCCAACGTCATGAGGCTGCTGCCGACGCGGCCACGGCTGCTCGCCCTGGGCGAGCCCACCCACGGCGAGCACGTCCTGCTCGACCTGCGCAACGAGCTCTTCCGGCAACTCGTCGAGCAGGAGGGCTACCGCACGATCGCGATCGAGAGCGACTGCCTGACGGGCCTGGTCGTGGACGACTTCGTCACCTCGGGCGCCGGAAGCCTCGACGAGGCCATGGCGCGCGGCTTCAGCCACGGGTGGGGTGCCTTCCCGGCCAACCGCGAGCTGGTGCGCTGGATGCGCGCGTACAACGACGGGCGGCCCGCGGCCGAGCGGCTGCGGTTCGCCGGGTTCGACGGTCCGCTGGAGATCACCGGCGCCGCGAGCCCTCGGCGCGCCCTCTCGGCGCTGCACGCCTACCTCGCCGCGCGGGTCGACACCGGCCTGCTTCCCTGCACCGCGGACACGCTCGACCGGCTGCTCGGCGCCGATGACGGATGGACCAGTCCCGCCGCCATGATGGACCCGGCCGAATCCGTGGGGCAGACGTCCGAGGCCAGGCAGCTGCGGCTGCTCGCCGACGACCTGGTGGCGCTGCTCGACGCGCAGACGCCGCAGCTGATCGCCGCGTCCTCGCGGGACGACTGGGACCGGGCGCGGCTGTACGGGCGCACCGCCGCCGGGCTGCTGCGCTACCACTACTGGATGGCCGACACCTCGCCGAGCCGCCTGGCGCGGCTGCTCGGCGTACGGGACTCGATGATGGCCGCCAACCTGCTCGCCGTCGCCGAGCGGGGCCCGGCGCTGGTCAACGCGCACAACGGCCACCTCCAGCGGCACCGCAGCAGCATGCGGATGGGGGGCCTGCCGCTGGAGTGGTGGAGCGCCGGCGCGATCGTCGACGCCCACCTGGGGGAGGCGTACGCCTTCCTGGCCACGGCCCTCGGCACGATCCGCCACCACGGCGTGGACGTCCCACCGCCGGACACCGTCGAGGGGATGCTGTACGCGCTCCCGGACGACCGGTACGTCGTCGACGCCCGGTGGCTGGCCGCCGCCCTCGGCGACGTGACGCCGCCCGCCCGCGTGTCCCCGTGGTTCGGCTATTCGCCGCTGGACCCGGCCCACCTGGGCGGCGCCGAGGCGATCGTGTTCGTCAGGGACGCGCTCGCCGGATAGGCGTGCCTACCCGGTGCCGAGGGGGAAACAGCCGGCGAACGGGTCGTCATAGGTCCGCCAGGTCTCCTCGCCGTCGGCGAGTTCCGCGTCGGTGAGCAGGCAGCCGGTGAGGGTGCGGTGCAACGCGACGGGGTCGGCGTCGAGGCCGATGAAGACCAGGTGCTGGTGCCGGTCGCCGTAGTAGGGGTCCCACTCCAGGGCGGCGGCGAGCCGGCGCTGGTCGCAGACGTGCTCCCACCCGTCCTCGGGCAGGCTGACCAGCCAGTGTCCGAGCGACCCCAGCGCCAGGCCGCCGCCGGCGAACTCCCAGGCGACGACCGCGTCGGGCTGGCTGGCCAGCCAGAGGTGGCCCCGGGAGCGGACCGTCTCGGCGTTGACGTCCTCCAGGACGTCGTGCAGCCGCTGCGGGTGGAACGGCCGGCGGGCGCGGAACACGGCGGAGACCACGCCGCAGTCGGCCTCCGGTTCGTGCATGCCCAGCGCGAAGCCTTCCAGGCCCCGGGCGAGGACGCCGGGGGTCTCGGGGCGGTGCCGGTGGGTGTGGCGTAGCTGGCGGGTGAGCGCGTCCGCGTCGACGAGATCGCCGTCGACCCGGAAGTGGGTCGCCCACGGCGCCATCCGCTGGAGCAGGACGGCGATCCTGCTGGTGCCGAACTCCCCGTCCCGCGACCGCCCCCAGAGCAGCAGGGTGTCGGCGTACTCGATCTGCCGGGCCACGACGTCGGCGAGCGCGCGGTGGTCGTCCTCGGCGGCCTGGATGCCGAGCGCGGCGAGGTCGTCGGTGCTGGCCAGGCCGTCGAGCAGGTGCTCGGCGTCGAGGACGGTGACGTACGAGTCGACGCGGATCAGGTCGGTGAGCGGTGCGCCGTCGACGAGGTGGTGGGCGCAGGCGGCGGCGACGGCCTCGGGCTCGACCACCTCGGACAGCATCAGCACCAGGTCGTGACCGGGGTTGTCCCGGGCGAGCCGGGCGAGGGTGGGCAGCACGTCCTCGCGCAGCGTGCAGGAGGCGCAGCCGTGCGCCAGCGCCACCTGCTCGTCCTCGACGATGCCGGTGCCGTTGCGGACCACCCGACGGATCACGCCGCCGCGCATCCCGGTGAGGTCGTGCCGCACCAGCAGCAGCGACTCGTCGGCGGCGAGCAGCGTACGGGCGACGGCGAAGGTCGCCGCCGGCCAGAACCCGGACAGCACGGTGAGAAAACCGTTGTCGTTAATGTGACGACCGAGCGAGGAGCGATCACTGTGTCCAGACGTTGTGACGTCACCGGCGCGCAGCCGGGTTTCGGCAACGCCGTGTCCCACTCCCACCGGCGCACCCGCCGCCGGTGGAACCCGAACCTGCAGAACCACCGCTACTGGCTGCAGTCGGAGCGACGGTGGGTCAGCCTGACCCTGACGGCGAAGGCGCTGCGGACCGTCGACCGCAGGGGCATCGAGCGGGTGGTCGCCGAGCTGCGCGCCCGAGGGGTGAAGCTCTGATGGCCCGGCAGACCGACGTGCGCCCGATCGTGCGGCTGCGCAGCACCGCCGGCTCCGGCTACACGTACGTCACCCGCAAGAACCGCCGCAACGATCCGGACCGCCTCGTGCTGCGCAAGTACGACCCGGTCGTACGCCGGCACGTCGAGTTCCGCGAGGCGCGCTGATGGCCCGCCGGAGCCTCGGCCACCGGCAGGCCCGCCGCGAGATCCTCGTCGCCCGGCACGCCGAGGCGAGGGGCGAGCTGAAGCGGACGGTCAGCCATCCGGACACCGACCCGGACGTACGCGCCGAGGCGGCGCGCCGACTCAGCCGCCTGCCCCGGGACTCCAGCCCCGTACGACTGCGCTCCCGCGACCAGATCGACGGCCGCCCGCGCGGGGTGCTGTCCCGGTTCGGGCTGTCCCGGGTGCGGTTCCGCGAGCTGGCCCTGCGCGGCGAGCTGCCCGGGGTGCGCAAGGCGTCGCGGTGACGTCGCCGCGCCCCGCCCGAACGTAGGCAGCCCCGCCGGCCGGCCGACAACCGGCCGGCGGGGGCCGCGTCAGGAGGTCCAACCTCCGTCGGAGGTGATGGTCGCGCCGTTGACGTTGACCGCCTCCGGCGAGCCCAGCCAGCAGACCAGGGTGGAGACCTCGGCGGGCACGGCCATCCGGGTGGTGCGGCCGAACGACTTCTCCAGTCGCTGGTACGCCCACGGGACCTTCGGCGCGGCGGTGCGGCCGATGTTGGTCTCCACGCCCGCCGGGCAGACGGTGTTGGCGCGGATGCCGTCCTCGGCGTACAGGTTGGCGATGGAGCGGGTCAGGCCGATGAGCCCGTGCTTGGAAGCGACGTAGGCGGTGCCGGCGACCGCGCCGGTGAGCCCGCCGATGGACGAGACGTTGACGACCGCGCCCGAGCCCTGGGCCCTCATCAGTGGCAGCACGGCCCGGCACAGCCGCATGGGGCCGGTGAGGTTGACCGCCAGGACGTGCTCCCAGGTGTCGTCGTCGAGCTCGGTGACGGGCAGGAAGTGGTCCATGACGCCGGCGACGTTGGCCAGCAGGTCGACCCGTCGCTCGGGCAGCGCGTCGATGAGCGCGTCGACGTCGGCCTGCCGGGTGATGTCGGCGGTGACCGTGGTCGCGGTGTACCCGTCCTTCTCGATCAGCTCCACGGTCGACGCGAGGCCGGCGGCGTCGATGTCGCACGCGAGCACCATGGCTCCCTCCGCCGCGAGCTGGCGGGCCACCGCCTGGCCGATTCCCGATCCGGCCCCGGTGACCACCGCGACCCGTCCGGCGTAACGCTGCTCGTTCATGGCTCAATCTCCGTCCGACCTCGGAACTCTCCTCTTCATGATCGTCGGCGGGCGCCCCGGCGCGCAGAGTCGAAGGTCCCGTGACCTGGCGGAACCCCGCCACTGCGGCCCGCCGACGCCGTCGGTTGCCGGGGCAGCGGCGCTCACTCGCCCGGGCCGGAGGGTGCGGCGCCGTTGTCGACGAAGTCGAAGGCCGTGCCCTCGCCGGCGTCGCCCTCGCCCACCGGTTGGGCGGTGAGCCCACCCCGGTCCGTGGCGCGCAGGTGGAGCCTGCCCTCGCCGCTGATGGTGTAGGTCGGGCGGCCCTCGCTCTTCTCCTTCGTCTTCTCGATGGTGAACAGTTGACCGGCCCGGCGGGCGTCGCAGGCGGCGGCCACGACCGTCGCCGGGGCGCTGCCGTTGTCGCGCAGACCCATGCAGTCGGGTTCGGCGCCGTTGTGCGCCTTCGCGGTCCGGATCTGGTGACGGTTGCCGTTGGCGGGCAGCAACACGAACAGGCTCTTGTCCGTGTCGCCGTCGGTCAGGTTCAGTCGGCCCTTGGCGTCGACGGCCAGGATCGACTCGAACGACCCGACCGGCCGCAGCACGATCTGCCGTTCGCCCCGCAGGATGGGGTCCGCGTCGCCGGTCGCGCCGGGGGCGGGCGTCCGCGAGTCGGTCGTCGGCGTGGCGCCGGTGGGCGAGGGCGTGTCGGCGGCCCCGCTGGCGGGTGCCGACGTCGACGGCGAGGCGGTGGGCTCGCCGGCCGTGGGCTCGGCGGTGGTGCAGGCTGGCATGGACGCGGCGACACCGACGGCCAGCGCGGCCGCGACGGCGGCGCGGCGGACGGCCGTCGAAGGGGACGACAGGTTCGGCATGGCCAACTCCTTAAGTCGATCTTCATGAGCCTAATCGGCTGCCGCCTCCCGCGCAGAGGTCGTACCGCCGCAGGGGGATGTGGCGCGGGTGCCGCTGCCGGGCGCCACCGGCGCAAGGAGCTGGCCCGGACCGGTCACGACGGGCTGCCGGCCGGTGCGGCGGCGGAATACTCGGCTGCGGACGGCGCCGCGTGCCCCTATGCTCCCGATCGACCCGGCCGGTGGTGCCACCATCGGCGGAGGCCGATCGGCGATCGGAGATGGACAGCCATGACATGTCACCTGTTCGCGATCAGCTTCGCCGCGCACGAACCTCTGCCACTCGCGCGGTTCTGGTCGGGGGTACTGGGCCGGGACCTGGCCGACGACCCGTACGACGGGGCCGCCCTCCTGTCCGGTGACGACACGGCATTCCGGATCCGCTTCCTGCCGACCCGGGAATCGAAGGCCGGCCAGAACCGGATGCACTTCGACCTGACGAGCGCCTCCCCGCGCGAGCAGCAGCAGACGGTGGACAGGGCGCTGGAACTCGGCGCACGGCACATCGACGTCGGCCAGCGCCCGGAAGACGGGCACGTGGTGCTCGCCGACCCTGAGGGCAACGAGTTCTGCGTCATCGAGCCGGGCAACAACTTCCTCGCCGGCTGCGGATTCGTCGGCGCGCTGGCCTGCGACGGCTCGCAGGAGGTCGGCTACTTCTGGAGCGAAGCCCTCAGGTGGCCGCTGGTCTGGGACCAGGACCAGGAGACGGCGATCCAGTCACCGCTCGGCGGTCCGAAGATCACCTGGGGCGGCCCGCCGCTGATGCCGAGGACCGGCAGGCAACGGCTGCACTTCGACCTCGCGCCGCCCGCCGACGGCGATCTTCAGGCGGAGGTCGAGCGCCTGCTCTCCCTCGGGGCGACCCGGATCGACATCGGCCAGGGCGAGGTCGACCGGGCGGTGCTGGCCGATCCCGACGGCAACGAGTTCTGCGTGTTGCCGCCCCGGTAGCCGGCCGCGCGGAACCTGGCCGACGATCGAACGCGCGAGCGCCGACTATCTGGCCGCCGAGCAGCAACTGGGTCGGCTGCCCGCCGGCGTCGACACCGAGGCGCTGGGCCTGGCGGTGGCCGGCGTGCTGCACCACGTCGGGCTCACCTGCGGCACCGCCGCCGGCCTCCGGGAGCGGGTGGCCGGTGGCGCTGTGTGGTCAGGGGCGTTCCCAGAAGTCGGGGCCGATGGGTTCCTGGTAGTCGGAAGTGGCTACGAAGAAGCCCTCGTCGTCGACCTCGATGGGGAGCTGGGGAAGGGGCCGGCTGGCGGGGCCGAAGATGGGTTTGGCGTTGTCGGTGATGAGGAACTGCGACTGGTGGCAGGGGCAGAGCAGCCGGTTGGTCTGCTGTTCGTAGAGGCTGGCGGGGCAGCCGGCGTGGGTGCAGATCTTGGAATAGGCGATGTAGCTGCCCCACATCCAGTCCTGCTTGCCGGCCTGTTCGTTGTTCTCGCGTGCCCGCAGGGCGTCTCGGGCCCGCAGGTGGATGAGCAGGGTGACCGAGTCGGCGTACTGGTTGCTGACGCCGTGCGGGATGCCGGGGAAGACGGTGACCTGCCCGCCGGGGAGCAGGTCGGCGGGGCGTACCGGCCGGCCGTCCTCGCGGACCAGCCGCACGCGGGTGACGGCGCCCGGGTCGTCTGCGAGGGCGAAGCCGGTGCGGAACAGCTGGTCGTCCTTGTGGGGGTCGGCGATGAGACCGCCGACGAGGGGCGCGGCGGCGGCCGCGCCGAGGGGCACGAGGCCCGCGAGCAGCGAGACACCCAGCAGCGGGCGACGCTTCACACCGATCTCGTCGACCATGTAGAGCATGGTCTGTCCGGTGACGGCGCGGTCGTCGGCGGAGACCGCACCTTCGTGGCGGTCCTGGATGGACACCTCCTTGGGCAACAGCTTCTTGCCCCACATGAGGACCCCGAACCCGATGCCCAGCAGGGCGATGCCCATCGTCGTCCCGAGCAGCGGAGTGTAGTACTCCTCGATCTCGCCGAGGAGTTGGTAGCGCCACGGCCACCAGATGAACACGACCAGGAACGCGGTGGCGGCGAGTCCCGCGACGAGGAAGAACACCGCGACGGTACGCGCCAGTCGGCGCTCGGCCTTGGAGCCGGCGGCGACCTGGGGCTCGTAGTGCACGATCTCGATGTCGTCACGCCGCGCGCCCTCGCGTACGACCTCGAAGCGGGACAACGACCGATCCGCGACGTCGACCGGCTCCCGGCTCTGTTGGGCGCGTTGTCCGGTCACGACTTGCCCGCGATCCAGAGGCTCGCGAACACCAGCGCGACGATCCCGACCAGGAAGACCGCCAGCCCTTCGGTGGACGGACCGTAGCGGCCGAGGTTGAACCCGCCGGGATCGTTGTCGGTCTGGATCACCCGCTGGATGTAGGCGATCAGGTCGGCCTTCTGTTCGGGCGTCAGGGTGCTGTCGCCGAAGACCGGCATGTTCTGCGGGCCGCTGAGCATGGCGGCGTAGATGATCCGGTCGCTGGCGGGGTAGAGGCTGGGGGCGTACTTGCCGGAGGAGAGCGCCCCACCACCGCCGCCGAAGGCGTGGCACTGCGAGCAGTTGACCCGGAACAACTCGCCGCCGCGGGCCAGGTTGGCCTCGTCGACCAGGGCGTCGACGTCGTCCGGCACCACGGGCCCCACCCCGAGGGAGTCGATGTAGGCGGCGAGCTGGCGGACCTCCTCGTCGGTGTACAGCGGCGGTTTGCGCTGCGCCTGAGCCTCCTGGCGAGCCAGCGGCATCCGGCCGGTGCCGACCTGGAACTCGACCGACGCGCCACCGACGTTGATCAGGCTGGGTCCGCGTCCCTCGACCCCTCCGGCGCTGCGACCGTGGCAGGTGATGCAGCCGACCTCGAACAACGCCTCGCCCTCGGCCGCGGCGGCGCTCGACCGTGGCTCCTCCTGGGCCTGGGCGGCCGGCGCGAACAGCGCGTAGGCACCCCCGGCCAGGACGAGTGCGGTAACCATCCGCGCGATGCCGGCGGCTCGCCGCCGGGCTCGGCTGAAACGGACAGGTACCCCCGGTCGGGCGCACCCCGGGCGTGAGTCGTGCATGGCGTCCTCTGCTCTTCAGAGCCGTTCGATACGCGGCCTTTACGCCTATTTAGGGTATACGGCTCGCGGCAGGTGTACTGAAGTTCGTCGCCCAGGTTCGTCGAGGCGGGGCACCACGCCCGTCGGTGCCCCGCAGGTCAGCCCGCGTACCCTCGGCTCCTCCGCGCGGAGGTGAGCCGTCGGTTCGGCCGCGTGCGAGGCGCGCATCGCGGGTACGGCGCTGACATGGTGCTGAAGAACCCTGCCGACCTGCTGCGTCTACTCGTCGTCGCGGCGATCGTCTATCCGGCGCTGGTGTTGATCCTGCGGCTGTCCGGCAAGCGGACCCTGTCCAAGCTCAACGCGTTCGACCTCGTGGTCACCGTGGCCTTGGGCTCCACCCTCGCCACGATCCTCCTGTCGCGTGATGTCTCCCTGGTGGAGGGCATCCTGGCGCTGGTGTTGCTGGTGGCGTTGCAGTACGTGGTCGCGCTGCTCGGGGTGCGCTGGCCGCCGTCACAACGGTTGATCAAGGCACGACCGACCATGCTGCTGCGTGACGGGCAGATGCGTCACGCCACCATGCGCCGCGCCCGGGTCGCCGAGAGCGAAATCCGGCAGGCCGCTCGCAGTCAGGGCACCGGTGATCTCCACGGCCTCGCGGCGGTGGTGTTGGAGACCGACGGCAGTCTGAGCGTCCTCCCGCGGTCACAGCTGGGCGACGGCAGCAGTCTCGCCGACGTCGTCGACCATGCCGGGTAGCGGGCGGACCGCTCGGCAGGAGTGCGCCGTGGCCGCCGCTAGGGCGCCACGGCGCAGCGATCCCAGCGGTGCCACCACTGTTCCTCCGTGGGCTCGTCGGCTGCGATCACCAACGAGGTGATGAGCTCGGCGGTCGTCTGCGGACTGGTGGCGACGGCCTGCACCAGGCGCCGGATCTCCTCGGTCCGGTGCCGCATGACATCGCCCACCAGTGTCTTGCCGGCCTCCGTGAGCGTGAGCAGGGCCACCCGCCGGTCCGTGGGCCGGTGGTGCCGGGCCACCAGGTCTCGGCGCACCAGACGGTCACAGGTCCTCGTCGCCGTGGACGGGTGCACGTGCAGTGCAGCCGCCAGGTCCACGGTGCGCAGCGGGCCTCGGGAGGCCAGGACGACCAGGGTCCGGTACTGCGACAGGGTGACCTCGACATCGAGGGTCGCCAGCGTCCGGGCGGTGATTCCCACCAGGGCGCGGCTGAGGGCCGAGAGCCCGTCGATCAGCTCCTCGCCGCCGAGAGTCGACCGGGTATCGCTTTCCGCGTAAAGTCCCACCCGGCAATGATTGCATGTATACACGCAAAACTTCGGGATGGAACCGGTCATGCAGGCGAGAAACCACACGCGTCCCGCTGATCGGGCGACGAGCTGGGAGCGCCGGACGGCGCTCCCGCTGACGGTCCTGTCGGTGATCTTCCTTGTCGTCTACGCGGCACCGATCCTCCGACCCGACCTGGGGGAGCCCTGGCAGCGGACCTGCGAGGTCGCCACCGTCCTCATCTGGTTGACGTTCTGGGCCGACTTCCTGGTGCGACTGAGGCTGACCGACCATCGGCGGCGGTTCCTGCGCGGTCACCTGTTCGACCTGGCCGTACTGGTGCTGCCCGTCCTGCGGCCGCTGCGGGCGCTGCGACTGGTCACCGTGGTGCTGACGCTCAGCCGGGAGACGGAGACGTGGGCCCGCGGTCGGCTGGCGATCTATGTCGGCGTGACCACCATGCTGCTCGTACTGGTCTCCGCGCTGGCCGTGCTCGACGCCGAGCAGTCCGCCACGGACGCCAACATCGTCTCGTTCGACGACGCCCTCTGGTGGGCGGCGGTGACCATCACCACCGTCGGCTACGGGGACCACTACCCGGTCACCGACGCCGGACGGTTTGTGGCTCTGGGGCTCATGGTCGGGGGGATCGGCCTGATCGGTTTCGTCACGGGCTCGCTGGCCACCTGGATCGTGGAGCGGGTCTCCGACAAGGGGCAGGCGGCCGCGGCGACGAGCGAGGACATCGCCGTCCTCCGCGCCGAGATCGCGGCCCTGCGCGAGCAACTCGTCCCGCCGGCGTCACGGGCCGGCGACGAATCGCAGCGGCGGGGCGAGGCACCCCAACCCTCCCGCTGACCACGTTCGCGCGCGACGGTCGTGCGAGCGGTGCGCCCTTGGCGCCGCCGGGTCAGGCTGTCAGTGGCTGCTGTGGGCTGCCGGCGACATCCGACACGCAATCGCCGCCCGGTGCGCGGGAAGCGCGACGGTCGCCAGGTCGCGCAGGACAGCGTCCAGCAGCCGCGCGACGCGCGGCTGCTGATCGGCGACCAGTCGGATGTCGTCGACGACCATGGCCAGTAGGAGGTCGTACCGGACCCCGTCCACCCGGACGCGTACGGTGCTGTCGTCGTCCCGGACGACGTGGACGGGGTCGGGGCGGGTGGCGAGTCGGCGCAGGAGGTCGTGCGCCTCCTGCACGGCGCGCACGGCGGTGGTCACGTCGTTGACGGCCGGGGACAGCGCGCGTTCGGCGATGTCGGCCAACTGTCGGAAGCCGAACCCGACGTCCTGGCCCGGGGTGCGCTCCATGCCGATGGTCACCCCCTGGCTGGCCTCGTCGGTCGGTACCGGGCGATCCGTTGCGCCGACCACCCGGTGGACGCGCACCAGTGGTGCCCCCTCGACGACGAAGTCACCCGGGGCGGGGACGACGGTGATGGCGCAGTCGTACTCGCGTGCCAGGCGAGCGAGCAGGGGGAGGTCGACGTTGCTGACCATCCCGGGGGCCGGGGCGGGCACGGTCTGCGTGACCTCGCCGCGCACCATCGCCGCCGGCTCGTCCGGCGCGGGTAGGCGGGCGATCGATCGCCGCGTCTGGGCGCCGATCGAGGCGATGATGTGCGACACCCTCATCACCGTGGTGATGTGGTGCAGGTAGTAGATGAAGATGCCGGTGCTGGCCAGGACGAGCGACATCGACACCGCGAGCGACAGTTCCGGGAACCGCTCCCCGTCCCGGGCTGGCAGCGCCGCGAGCACCACCATCGCGAACAGGAAGGTGGCGACGAACGTACCGAGCGTCGCCTGGATGATCCGATCCTGGAGGAACGTCCGGAGGACCCGCGGCGTGTACTGACTGCTGGCCAGTTGCAGGGCCACGACCGTGATGGAGAAGACCAGCGCGGTGAAGGAGATCATCGCCGTGATGATCGACGACAGCAGCGATCGGGCACCCGCGGGATTGCTGGGCAGGATTCCCTCGACGGGAAGGTCCAGTTGCAGCTCCAGCATCGAAAGGCCGCCGGCCACTGCCACCGCGCCCACGGCGAACATCCCCGGCACCAGCCAGAAGCTCTCCCGCACTTCGGCGAGCCGCGCGGACATGGTGCGGGGCCGGCTCACGATGACCAGTTCCTCGACGGCACACCCCCATCGTGGCGTACGACGGACCGTGGCGCGCCCCGTCCGTCGACCCGGGGCACGGGGCACGGTGCTTGCGACACGCTGGGCGGCTCAGCGCTGGCCGGCCCGGAGCCGGCGGGATCAGTCGCCGGTGCTCCGTCGCTGGGGACCGTGACCCGCACCTCTCGGGCGAGCAGTGTCGTGCGACCAGCCACCTCACCAACGGCAGGATCACCGGACCAGGCCGCTGCCTGCCCGGCCTGCGTCGCTGCCGGACCCCAGTCGACGTGACCGTCCGCGGCAGGTGCCCGCGCGAAGGTGTGCAGCGGACACGAAACGGGTAGCGCCGCAGGATGGACCTGCTTCACCTCAGCTACGCCCTGGTCGGTGTCCTGGGTGTGCTGCTGGCCTTCTGGTCCAGCGCCATCCGTCGGGTACCGGTCAGTGAGCCTCTGCTCGCGCTGCTGCTGGGCGTACTGGTAGGTCCGGTCCTCGGGCTGATCGACCTGCCCCACCGCCAGGCGTCCGTACTGACCCTGGAGGCGAGCCGGGTCCTGCTGGCCATCTCGCTGATGGCCGTCGCGCTGCGCTTTCCGCTGCCGGAGTACCGGTCGGTGATTCGTCCGATCGGTGTGCTCCTCGCCGTTGCGATGGCAGGAATGGCCGTGGTCAGCGCTGGTCTGGCCTGGCTCGTTCTCGGCCTTCCGGTGGCCCTGGCCGCGCTGCTGGGTGCCTGTCTGACGCCGACCGACCCGGTCCTCGCATCCAGCATCGTCTCGGGCGGGCCAGCCGAACGGCAGCTGCCGGCTCGGCTACGTCAGGTGATCAGTGGCGAGTCGGGTGCCAACGACGGGCTCGCCTTCGTGTTCGTCGTGCTCGCGCTGTCCGCCGTGACGTCCGGATCTTTCGCCGGGCAGCTCGGCACGGCGGTGTGGGGGGTGGTGGGGGCCGTGGTGGTTGGCCTGGCGGTCGGCTACGCCGCCGGCCGGGCCGTCATGACGGCCGAGGCCCGGGAGGACGTGGACGAGGGCTCCCTGCTGATCTTCACGGTCGTGCTCGGCATCGCGGCACTGGGGGTCGCCCGCGTGGCGCGCACGGACGGCATCCTCGCGGTGTTCGCCGCCGGCCTGGCCTACAACGCGGTGATCGGCGACCGGTCACGTGCATCCGAGCAGAGGCTCGACGACGCGCTTACCCGTTATCTGGTGCTGCCGTTGTTCTTTCTGCTCGGCGTCGAGGTGCCGTGGCGTGACTGGGCCGACCTGGGCTGGCCCCTGGCGGCCTTCGTGGTCGCGGTGCTGGTGTTGCGTCGCCTGCCGGTGGTGCTCGCGCTGAAACGCGTACTGGGGATGCCCCGGCGAAGCGTGGTGTTCCTGGGCTGGTTCGGGCCGATCGGCGTGTCGGCGCTGTTCTATCTCACTCACAGCCAGGAGGAGGGAGCCCGGGATCCCCGGCTGTGGGCGGCCGGCAGCCTGGTGGTGGTCGCGAGCACCGTGGTGCACGGCATCACCGCCACGCCGGGCCGTCGCTGGTACGCCCGCCGGTCGGCGGCCGTCACCGACGACCATCCGGGGCGGCGCCGGTAGCCGGGGACTGCGGCGGGTGGACGGTGATGTCCTGCGTCACCGACGCCACCCGGATGCCGTTCTCGGCGAAGCGCTCCAGCACCCGCCGGGTGACCTTGTCCTTGACCTGTCGTGCGGCGCGCACCGGCACCACGAACCGCGCCGACAGCTCGACCCAGTTGGGGGTGGCGCGGATGAAGACGCGGGGATCGACCTCCGCGTCGGCGACCGGGTAGCGGTGACGCATCTGCTCGATGGCGCCTCGCGCCTCGACCGTCGAGGAGACGTTCTCCGCCTCCTCGCACAGGATGCGCTCCGCCAGGTGCCAGTCCGCCTCGTAGGGGACGGGCAGGGTCAGCTCCTCCCACAGATGGTCCAGCACCGTGCTGCTGTTGTAGACCGGTGCGCTGAACACGAAGCGGTTCGACAGGGAGACCACACGTCCGGTGTACTGGCGGCCGCGGATCCAGGATTCCGGGTCGGAGGAGGAGCCGCTTTCCAGGATGCGGGTACGCAGCGGGGTGATGTCCAGGACGTCGCCGCGGACCCCGCACATCTGTATCCGGTCACCGACGCGGAACTGCCGGCCGGTGAGGATGCTGACCCATCCGGCGAACGCGCCGATGACCTCCTGCATGGCCAGCGCGAGACCGGCGGCGAGCAGGCCGAAGACCACACCGACCCGGCCGGCGAACGGCCGCCACAGCAGTGCCAGCGCGAACAGCAACGCCACGACGGTCAGGTAGTGCACCGCCTTGCGCAGGTAGTAACGGTTGGTCGTGTCGTGTACCCGGAGGGTGGCCAGGCGGCCGGCCAGGGGGGCGAGCACGATGGCTAGCACGATCAGGACGACGCTGGTCACGAGGCGGCCGCCCACGCTGCTCGTGTCCCAGACAGCCTCCAGGAACCGCTCCATGCTGCTTGCCCATCGTCCTCGGTGGCGAACGGCGCACGCGCGTCCGTCGCGTCGCCTCCACCATAGGCAGCCGTCGGCGACGAGATATCGGAATGCGCCTGGTATGGGAGAGCGGGTGGTCCGCGGGAGTCATGGCGGGCAACTTCGGCAGGATGGTGTGCCTCGATGTTGGGCTGTCCGCTCACCAGACGAGGATGACGGCCCACCGGCAGACCGGCGATCGTCGGTAACCACCGTACTAACGGGAAGGGTGACGGCGCTCGGAGAAGGTCGCGACGAGAATGACGGCGAGGCCGGCGCACCCCGCCTGGCCGATGACTCCGGGGAGCCCGGGCCGCGTCGAGAGGCTCATTGCCAGACCTTCAGATCCTGGGCCACGAGCGCCCGCCCACCTTCGAAGGCCCGGTACGGTTCCGGGGATCCGAGGCGGTAGCGGGCGCTGAGGGCGCCGTGGGAGAACCGGATGACGGTGCCCCGCACGGTCACGAGCTGCGGCGCAGCCGGCGCCGACGGACCCGTCGTCAGCACGAGCAGGATACCGCCGGTCAGATCCTCGTCGCGTACGACGAACGCGGTGTCGGTGATGATCCGGTCGACTGCGGCGGTCATGGTGAGCCGGTCGCCCACCTCCGCTCGGGCGACGGTGCCGGGCCGGGTGGTGGGCACCGGTTCGGGACTGGGCTGAGGGGCCGCTGGTGGGCTCGTGCAGCCCGTGGCGAGTAGGACCAGCGCCGGAAGGGTCGCCAGCGCCGGACGCACCCGGCGATGCCGTCCACCCATCGCGGTCCCTCCTCTCCGTCGTGCCGCATGGACAAGAACTTCCCCCGCATGTGGCGGCACGACCGCAGGACGATGACGGTTGCATGACAATCCCCGCCGTGGTCCGGAGGACTGTGAGCAGGGGTTTGGGTCCACGAGCGTCGGGTACCGCCCAGCGTCGACGGAAACAACGGCGCGACCGGAGCGGAATCCCGCCCCGATCGCGTCGACGCCGTACGACGACCGGGGAGACGAACACATGCGACTCCTGCAGCAGCGCTACCGGCTCGACGAACCGGTCGGGCAGGGTGGCATGGCGGTGGTCTGGCGCGGTTTCGATCTGCGGCTTCAGCGCACAGTGGCGGTGAAGATGCTCTCCGCGGAGTTGCTGGATGACCCGGCGGCGCGTGGGCGGCTGCGCGGTGAGGCGCTCGCTGCGGCAAGACTCGACCATCCGCACGTCGCCGGCGTCTACGACTACGGTGAGCAGCGGCGTCTCGGCAGAGGGCGGGCACCGTTCCTCGTCATGGAGTTCGTCGACGGCGAGACCCTGGCCGCCTGTCTGCGCCGGTCGGGACGGATGCCCTGGCGCGACGTCGCCCGGGTGGGTGCCGCCGTGGCGGACGCCCTCGCCGCCGCACACGCCCTCGGACTCGTCCACCGCGACGTCAAACCCGGCAACGTGATGCTCGGTTCCCGGGGGATCAAGGTCGTCGACTTCGGCATCGCCGCAGGTGTCGGCCAGGACCCCGCCGACGAGGGGGAACTGATCTGGGGCACGCCGGCATACCTGGCTCCGGAGCAGGCGGCCGGTGCCACGGCGGCGCCAGCCGGCGACATCTTCGCCCTGGGCCTGGTGCTGGCCGAGTGTGTCAGCGGGCTGAGTCCCGCTGAGCTGCGGCACGGCCGGGGTGCTGCCGAGGTCCCGTCCGTTCCCGGACTGCCGGACGAGGTGGCCGACCTGGTGGGGCGTTGCCTGTCGTCGGAAGCGGGTCGCCGGCCGGAGGCCGGCCAGGTGGCAGTCGCCCTACGGGGCGCCACCGGCGTGGAGGTGGTGTCGGTGCGGCCTGCGGCCGCGGTGTCCGACCCGCCGGCGGCCACCGGATCGACCCGTGAGCTCACCGGTGGTCCGAGGGCTCCGGCCCGCACCGCGGACACGCGGCCCGGGACCGTGCCGGTACCGGGTCCTGCACGTCTGCGCAGCCTCCGCTCCAGGGCCGCCATCGGCGTACCGGCGGTCCTGCTCGCCGCGGTACTCGTCGGCCAGTTGCCGGGCTTCACCGGGCTCGACGATGCCGCGGACAGCGACAACGGCAGCACCGATCCGCAGTCCGGCGGCTGCGCCGCCCGGTACACCGCCCACCAGATGGCGGACGGGAGCTTCCGTGCCGACCTGGCCGTCACCAACATCGGGGGGCAGTGGCTGCGTGACTGGTCACTGGCGTTCGCGCTGCCTCCCGGCCACCGGGTGCTCACCACCGGCACGTCCTGGGATCAGGACCGCCGCCGGGTGACCCTCGCCCCGGCGAGGCCGCTGGCACCCGGCGC
This sequence comes from Micromonospora echinofusca, assembly GCF_900091445.1. Classification (NCBI taxonomy): domain Bacteria; kingdom Bacillati; phylum Actinomycetota; class Actinomycetes; order Micromonosporales; family Micromonosporaceae; genus Micromonospora; species Micromonospora echinofusca. The sequence continues at coordinate 3,364,046 of NZ_LT607733.1, read as the reverse complement.
GACCCTGGCAGCGGCGCTGCGGGGGACGGTCGAGGCCGAACGTCTGAGGGCTCCGGTCGCGTTCTCCGTCAACGGCCTGCCGTGTGACCGGGTGGTGAGCCAGATCGCGTCGCCCGTCGTCGGGTCCGCTCCGTCGTCCGCCGCCGCCCCTTCGGCAGGAAAGGGTCGGCCGGCCGATGGGACTGCCTCCACGCCGTCGCCCAACGCCGCGCCGGGGGAGCCCACGACTGCGCAGGACATCGATCCGCTTCCGCTGGAGCCCGACCCGGGAGGTGACCCGCAGCCGCCCGCCAGCCCGCCGGCGACCGGGGACCCCCAGGACACCACCATGCCTCCACCGCCCGTCGATCCCTCGCCGAGCACGGAGCCGTCGCCGGGCACCGACCCGCCGCCGAGTGTCGATCCCTCGCCGAGCACCGACCCGCCGCCGAGCAGCGCCTCGGCATCGCCGCCGCCAGGCGACGAATTCGTCCCGGACCCCCGACCCAGCGACCCGCCCGGCCCGCCGACCTCCGCCGACCCTTCCGTCACCGGGTCACCGGGGGTGGGCGGATCCGTGACCGGCTCACCGCGGATCGCTGTGTGACAGCCCCGCAGGGGCCTCGGCTGACGGATCGTCGGAGTGTCGTGCTCTTGCGTATGCCGGGGACCAGGCAACCGGACCTGTGGCGCCCGCCCGACGGTCGGGGCCGACAGCGTATCTGGCCGGTCCGCGTCCCGACGGGTAGCGTGACAGCCGCAGGGATTGTTGCATGTGTGCAGGTTTCGGTGAGGCCGAAGGTCCGGGCAGTCGGAAGGCGCACGTCCGGCGCGGTCGCGGCCGGAGCTGTCGTGCTGCGCTTCCGACCGCCCCCTCCTGAGCAACAGATCGGACTCCGACCGTGACCCTACACCCCGGTGCCCGTCGGTCGCGCTACCGCGACATGATGCCGAGCCTGCGAGGCATCAGGACAGGTGCGTCCCGGTTCGTCCGGTCCCGATGGGCCAGGCGGGCCATGACCGTGGCCGCGCTCGTGGCCGTCACCAGCGTCGGTGTCATTGTCGGTGTCGTGCTGGGTGGCAGAGGCGAGAGCGACGTCGGCCCGTTCCGGGTCGCGTTCCACGTGAGCCTCGCCGCGGACGGAGGCACCGAGGTGGCCGTGCCACCCCTGGGGTCGCTCTTCCTCGACAGCCACGAGGGTCCGGCCCGGCTGACCGCCCGCCTCGACTCGCTGGACCAACGACGGACCGAGGCGCTGATCAACGATCCCGCAGCTCTCGCCCGTGCCGGGGAGACAGCACCGCAGGACCTCCGTGACGCGCTGGTGCGCCTCGGGCTGCGTACGCTCGGGGTGGCGGTCCTGGCCTCGATGCTGCTCGCCGCCGTGACCTTCAGGTCCGTCCGCCGGGTCGCCTGGTCCGGCGGCCTGGCCCTGCTGATCACCGGCGGCACCCTCGGCACCGCCGCCGCGACGCTGCGACCGCAGGCGCTGGCGGAGCCGCGCTACGAGGGACTGCTGGCCAACGCCCCCGCGTTGATCGGTGACGCCCAGCGGATCGCCGACGACTACGGCCGCTACGCCGAGCAGCTGCAACGGCTGGTGGGCAACGTCGGCAAGCTGTACGCCACCGTGTCCAGCCTGCCGATCTACCAGGCGTCCCCGGACACCACCAGGCTGCTGCACGTCTCGGACCTGCACCTCAATCCGGCCGCCTGGCCGGTGATCAAGACTGTCGTCGACCAGTACGACATCGACGCGGTGATCGACACCGGTGACATCACCGACTGGGGCAGCGAACCCGAGACCACCTACGTCTCCATGATCAGTCACCTCGACGTGCCCTACGTCTACATCCGCGGCAACCACGACTCGCCCCGCACCGCTGCCGCGGTGGCCAGCCAGCCCAACGCGGTCGTGCTCGACAACTCCGTCACGCTCGTCGCGGGGCTGAGGATCGCGGGGATCGCCGATCCCCGTTTCACTCCCGACAAGCGGGAGGAGGCCTCCGGCCCCTGGGACGAGTCGCCGACGACGGTCGAGGGCGCCGGTGAACTCCTGGCCACCACGATCCGGGCCCTGGACGCCCCCGTGGATCTCGCACTGGTGCACGACCCGGCGTCCGCCCCTGCGCTCAACGGCCTCGCGCCTGTCGTGCTGGCCGGGCACACCCACCGTCGGGAAGTGACGGTGCTGCCACCGACCGGTGAGGTGACCACGCGACTGGTGGTGCAGGGGTCCACCGGTGGGGCAGGGCTGCGAGGCCTCGAAGGCGACGAGCCGACACCGCTGGCCATGTCGGTTCTCTATCTCGGCCCGGACCGCCAGCTCAAGGCGTACGACGACATCCGGGTCGGCGGCACCGGCACCGCACAGGTCAGCCTCGACCGCAAGGTGATCGAAGCTCCTCCGGTCGGCGTTCCCCCGACCTCCGGCGCGCCCACCCCGGTTGTTCGTCCCGCGAACCGGTAGACGCGACACCATGGGCTTCCGTGGCCCGTGGTGGTGCGCGCGGGTGTCGGGCCGGGCGACGGATTCGCTCATCGGTCCGCGTGGCTCATAGCATCACGGCGTGCGTGTGAAGCCACTTGTCGCCCTGCTCGCCCTGACCGTCGCCGGGGCGGGCCTGCCCGCCTGCGGAAACTCCACGACCGACGGCGACGCGGCGTCGGCCCCGGTGGCCGCGCCGGCGCCGTCCGGCACCGTCGGGGCGACCAGCCCCGGTAGCGCCCCGACAGCCCGTTCCGGCCTCGGCGGGCTCTCCGCGAGCGCGACCCCCGCACCCTCGACGAAGGGCGGGACGTTGAAGGCCGGCAACCCGAGGGGCGGCGCGGACGTGCCGGCGCAGGCACGGGCCGTCGACACGTCGAAGCCGACGCGGACGATCGGCGACGGCACCGCCGCCAGCTGCACCTCGGCCGCGGTGGTGAAGGCGGTGGCGGCCGGCGGCGTCATCACCTTCGACTGCGGGCCGGACCCGGTGACGATCACGATGACGGCCACCGCCAAGGTCCGCAACGCCAACGGGCCGAGGGTGGTGCTGGACGGCGGCGGCAAGGTCACCCTCAGCGGCCAGGGGCGGCGGCGGATCCTCTACATGAACACCTGTGACGAAGCGCAGGGCTGGACCACCTCGCACTGCCACAACCAGGACCACCCGCAGCTCACCGTGCAGAACCTGACCTTCGCCGACGGCAACTCCAGCGGCGAGCGGACCGAGGGCGGCGGCGGTGGGGCGATCTTCGTCCGGGGCGGCCGGTTCAAGGTGGTCAACTCGCGGTTCGTGCGCAACCGCTGCGACCGTACCGGCCCCGACCTGGGCGGCGCGGCCATCCGGGTGCTCAGCCAGTACGAGAACGGACCCGTGTACGTGGTGGGCAGCACGTTCGACGGCGGCGTCTGCGCCAACGGCGGCGCGTTGAGCAGCATCGGCGTCAGCTGGGTGGTGCTGAACAGCGTCCTGACCGGCAACCGGGCGGTCGGCACCGGGGCCAACCCGGCCAGGGCCGGCACGCCGGGCGGCGGCAGCGGCGGGGCGATCTACTGCGACGGCAACGAGTTCAGCGTCCGGATCGCCGGCACGATCATCGAGGGCAACGAGGCGAACGAGGGCGGCGGGGCCGTCTTCTTCGTCAGCAACGACCGCACCGGCACCATGCGGATCGAGGACTCCACCCTGCGCCGCAACCCGAGCGACGGCTTCGAGACGCGCGGGTACCCCGGCATCTTCTTCCTGGGCGCCCGCAACCCGACGCTGACCGGCTCCACGCTGCGCTGACCCACATCCAGGTCGCCGCCGCGACCGGTGCGAGCACGGCGAACGCGTACCAGCCGGCCAGCACGGCGAGGCTCCGTCGGGCCACCGTCCACCGCATCCCGGGACGGTAGTGACAGGGATCCGGCTGCGGTGGCGCACCGGCTGTCCGCCGGGGCGGCGCCGGGGTCGGCGCCGCCCCGGCCGGTTCAGGCGATCGTGCAGGTGACGCCGTTGAGGGTGAACGAGGAGGGGCGTCCCGTGTCGCCGGTGTGGGTGGCCTGGAAGCCCACGCTGACCGACGCGCCGGGCGCGATGGTGGCGTTGTAGGAGACGTTGCGGGCGGTGACCGCCCCGCTGGTGGGGGCGTACGTCGCGTTCCAGCCGTTGGTGATGTTCTGCCCGGCGGGCAGCGGGAAGGCCAGCGACCAGCCGTCGACCGTCGCGGTGCCGGTGTTGGTGACGGTGACCGAGGCGGTCAGCCCGGCGTTCCACGCGTTGACGGTGTAGCCGACCCGGCAGCCGCCCGGCACGGGCGGCGGGGTGCTGGGCGGGGGAGTGCTGGGCGGCGGGGTCGTCGGGGGCGGCGTCGTGGGCGGCGGGGTCGTGGGGGGAGCGGTGGTGTCGAGGCCGAAGAAGCGGATCGCCTGCGCCGCGTCGACCGGCAGGTTGTGCGACACGCCCTGCATGCTGATCGCCTCGACCGGTGCCCGGTCGCCGCTGCCGCCGTAGCGGGTGCGGGTGTAGCCGGCCTGCGGGCTGTCGGTGTACGTCGGCGTCTGGCTCAGCCCGTGCACGTTGGTCCACTGCTTGATCTGCTCGCCGAAGTTGGGGTAGCGCAGCACCTCGTCGTTCGTCCCGTGCCATGTCTGCATGCGCGGTCGCCGCCCGGTGTAGCCCGGGTAGGCGTTGCGGACCAGGTCTCCCCACTGCTGCGGGGTCCTGCTGACCTGGCCGTTGGCGCACTCGCTGTTCCACTCGGAGCCGTTGGTGGTGGCGAAGCAGCCGAAGGGGACGCCGGAGAACGCCGCGCCGGCGCTGAACACGTCGGGATAGAGCCCGAGCAGGACGTTGGTCATCATGGCGCCGGACGAGATGCCGGTGGCGAAGATCCGGTCGGGGTCGACGGCGTACCGCTGCCGGACGTGGTCGACCATCGACTTGATGCCCACCGGGTCGCTGCCGCCGTCGCGGCGCAGCGCCTGCGGGGAGGAGACGTCGAAGCACTGGCTGCTGCGGGTGACCGACGGGTAGACGACGATGTAGCCGTACCGGTCGGCCAGGGCCGCGTACTGGGTGTTGGCGTACATGGCGGGGCCGGTGCCGGTGCAGTAGTGCACCGCGACCAGCAGCCCCGGCCGGGGCGCGACGGCGTCCGGCACGTACAGGTACATGCGCAGGCTGCTCGGGTTGGGGCCGAAGTTCGTCACCTCGGTCAGCGTCGCGGCGGACGCCGGCGGGGCGAGCGTCACCGCCGCCAGCGCGGTCAGCGCGGCGGCGGCCAGGGCGGCGCCCAGCAGTCGGAGTCTGGCTCTCATCAACTGTTCCTCTCCTCAGACGGCGGACAGGGTGGGGTGCCGATCGAGGGCTGCCCGGCTACCCGATCACATCCGGCTCAGAAGCATCGACAAGTCTCCATGAATATCGAGGGTCCCGCAAGCGCCGCCCGGGTCGTCACGGTGTCAGTCGCTTCTCGAACCAGTGGTGGGCGTAGGGCTCGGCGTTGTACGCCCCGATCTCCCGGTAGCCGGCCGCCCGGTACATCGCGATCGCCTCCGTGAGGTTGCGGTTGGTGTCCAGCCGGACGGCGGTCCAGCCCCGCTCGGCGGCGTGCCGCTCCAACTCGCCCAGCAGCCGCCGCCCGAGCCCGAGCCCGCGTACGGAGTCCGCCACCCAGACCCGCTTGATCTCGGCGGGAGCGCCCGGGTGCAGCTTCACCGCGCCGCAGCCGACCGGCTCGGCGTTGAGCGTGGCGAGCAGGAACACGCCCGCCGGGGGGACGAGTTCCTCGTCGCGGACCGGGTTGCTGCGGGCCGGATCGAACCCGCCGTCGAAGCGCCGCGCCACCTCCCGGGCGTAGGCCCGTACGCAGGCGCGTGCCCGCGGGTCGCCCGGCGGGCAGGGCCCGACGAGCACCATCGACGCGACGAGTAGCCGCTGCACCTCGGCCATCGCCGCGACGAGCCGCTCGCGGTGCCGCCCGGTCAGCGGTGCGAGGATCGACCGGGCGAACTCGTCGGAGCGCGCGTCGAGCTCCGCCCACTCGGCGCGGCCGGCGTCGGTGAGCGTGGCGACCCGCACCCGGGCGTCCCCGCCGGCCTGCTCGGCCGGCCCGACGGTGACGAGCCCGTCGCCCTCCAGGGCGCGCAGGAGGCGGCTGAGGTGCCCCGAGTCCAGCCCGAGCCGGGACCGCAGCGCGGCGACCTCGGCGCCGGCGGGACCGATCTCCCACAGCAGCCGGGCCTGCGCGAGGGGGCGGGCGCGCGCCATGTACTCGTCGTCGAGTGCCCCCACCCGCTGGGTTACCGTCCGGTTGAACCGCCGCACGGCGGCGATGCGCTCGGCTTCCATGAAGGCTGACTTTAGTCAGGTAACTACGGTCCACGCCAGTGCCCTTCCGGCGACGCGCGCGATGGCGCCGGCCCGGCGGTCGGCCGACGCCCGACGGCCGGGGCCGGAGTCGACCCGGCGGTCCCGGGGCGGCGCGGCGGGCGCCGCCCCGGGACCGTCCGGCGGCCGTGCTCAGGAGGCGGTGCAGGAGTAGACCTGCGGGCGGCTCCAGTTGCCGTTGGCCATCGTGGTGAACCCGAAGACGTTGCCGCTGCCGTTCGAGCGCATGGTCATGACGTTTCCGCTGCTGTCCCAGCTCGGCGTGCCGTTCCAGGTGGCGGAGACCTTCTGCGGGGGCGTCACCGCGACGACGACCGTCCAGTTGGTGGCGCCGCTGACCGTCACCTCGCTGTTGAACCGGTCGCCCCACCGGGTGCCGTCGCGCAGCGTGGCGGTGCAGCTTCCGCCGCCCGGCGGCGGGGTGGTCGGGCCGGTCGTCGGCGGCGGCGTGGTCGGCGGGGGAGTGCCGTTGTTCAGGGCGGCGAGGACCGCGTCGTACGCGGGCTTGCGGTTGCCGGCGTTGTCGAACAGCAGCGGTGTGTCGGAGGCCCGCCAGGAGTCGCTGTCCCGGATGCCCCAGACGGTGATGCCGGTGCACCGGGCCACCGCGAGGCAGTCGTTGACCACGTTGCGGTACGTGGTGGGCGAGGCCCCGGCGATGTCCAGCTCGGTGATCTGGACGTCGACGCCGAGCGCCGCGAAGCTGGACAGCGTGGTGCGGTAGTTGCCCGGGTAGGGCGAGCCGCTGTTGAAGTGCGACTGCAGGCCGACGCAGTCGATGGGCACGCCACGCTGCTTGAAGTCGCGGACCATGGCGTAGACGGCCTGGGTCTTGGCGTGGCTCCAGTCGTCGGTGTTGTAGTCGTTGTAGCAGAGCTTCGCGCCGGGGTCGGCGGCCCGCGCGGCCCGGAACGCCGCCTCGATCCAGTCGTTGCCGGTGCGCTGGAGGTTCGAGTCGCGCCGGGCCCCGCTGCTGCCGTCGGCGAACGCCTCGTTCACCACGTCCCAGGCCACCACCTGACCACGGAAGTGGGTGGCCACCTGCGTGACGTGGTTGAGCATCGCCTGGCGCAGCGCGCTGCCGCTCATGTTCTGCATCCAGCCGGGTTGCTGCGAGTGCCAGGCCAGGGTGTGGCCCCGTACGCTCATGCCCCGGCTGCGGGCGTGGCTGACGATCCGGTCCGCGTTGGCGAAGGTGAACTGCCCCTGCTGCGGCTCGGTGGCGTCGATCTTCATCTCGTTCTCGGGCGTCACCGAGTTGAACTCGCGATTGAGGATCGTGACGTAGGTGTTGTCGCTGAGCTTGTTGGCGGCGACGGCGGCGCCGAAGTAGCGGCCGCGCTCCGCCGCCGACGCGCCGAGGGTGGTCCCGGCGCTCGCCGCGCCGGGCAGGACCGTGGCGCCGGCCGCCGCGAGCAGTCCCACTGCGGCGACGGCGAGGGCCGCGTGCAGGCGGGGGCGCGATCTCGGCCGGGTGTCCCGGTGGCACCTCTCGATCATTCCTGCTCCTTCCGGGGCCGGTCCGCACCGTCGAGGGCGGACCGAGGTGGTGGGGGTGTGCCGGGCCGGGGCCGCTGGCGGGGCTGCACCGCGAGGGCTGCGCGCCCGTCACCATCGACCCTGGTGGATGTGGAGTATGGCAGCGCATCGCATCGGTGAGCAAGAATTTCCGGAAAACTAACGATAGCTAAGGAGGGTCGTCTTCCGGTGGACTCGACCCGGATGCCAGGTCAGCGCAGAGGGGGACAACGCGACGGACACCCGCGCCGATCTACATGCGATCGGTGTGAGTGTCCGTCGACCGGATTTTTCGGGGTGCTTCCGTAACGCTCGGCAGGGTGCCGGGCCGGCGTCGACCGGAGATCAGGCGTCGCGCCTGGCCAGGCCGCCCATCTTCACCGCCGTGAACACCGCCGCCGCCAGCGCGACGTCGGAGAGCAGCATCAGGCCGATGGCGTACGACCCCTGCACGCCGTACACCCAGCCCATCACCAGCGGCGGGACGAACCCGCCCAGCCCGCCCGCGGCGCCGACCAGGCCGGTGACCGCGCCCACCTGATCGGCCGGGGCGACCCTGCCGACGAGGGCGAAGACGGCCCCGCTGGACGCGCCGAGCAGCACCGCCATCCCGAGCAGCGCGACGGTCGCCACGGGCAGCAGGGCGGGCTCGAACGCCTGCACCACCGCGAACGCGGCCACCCCCGCGAAGCACCAGACCAGGACGGGCACCGGGTGCAGCCGGTCGGAGAGCCAGCCGCCCAGCGGGCGGGCGAGGACGGCGAGGACCACGAACCCGGCGGTGCGCAAGGCGCCGTCGGCGGCGTCCAGCCCGTAGGCGGTGCTCAGGTACGCGGGCAGGTACACGCTGAAGGCCACGAACCCGCCGAAGCCGACCGCGTACAGGAAGCACAACTGCCACGTCACGGTCAGCCGGCCCACCGCGGCGAGGCGTCGCCACGCCGACCCGGTCGGCCGGACGCGCCCCGGCGCGTCGCGCAGCAGCAGGAACGACAGCACCGCGTAGCCCGCGAGGATCGCGGCCACCAGCAGGAACGGCGCCCGGGAGCCGTAGGCGTCGGCGAGCCGGACGGTGGTGAAGTTGGCGATCGCCGTGCCGCCCATGCCGATGCCGAACACGCCGATCGCGAACCCGCGCCGCGCGGGCGGGTACCAGCCGGAGACCAGCGGCACGCCGACGGCGAAGGCGGTGCCGCCGATGCCCAGGAAGAAACCCGTCACGATCAGCGCCGGATAGGAGGAGACCACGCTGAGGGTCAGCACCGGCACGATCGTGGCGAGCGTGACCAGCGGAAAGACCACCCGGGCGCCGTAGCGGTCGGTGAGGGCGCCGACCGGGATGCGGCCCAGCGACCCGACCACCACCGGTACGGCCACCAGCAGGGACTGCGCGGCGAAGCTGAGGTCGAGGCGGTCCTTGATGCCCGGGCCGAGCGGCCCCAGCAGCGCCCACCCCCAGAAGTTCACCAGGAAGCCGAGGGTGGCCAGGACGAGCTGGGTGGTGGCGCCCGATCTGCCCGGCGCCGGTCCGCCGCCAGCGCCGGGGGAGGCCGCACCCGGGGTGGAGGTCGCCTGCGTCGGCTGTCCGTCAGGGAGGATGCTCATGGCTGCTCTCCGTCGAATCGTCCTGGTTCGGCCGTCACCGGCCCGAGCGGCTGCGGCCCCCGCGCGAGGTGGGCAGCTTCGGCGGGCCCTCCCAGCCGGGGCGACCCGGCCGCAACCCGGGCCGGTCGTCGCGGCTGCGGTAGACGACGTACGGGCGGGTGGCGTAGCCCACCGGCGCGCTGAACGCGTGCACCAGCCGGGTGAAGGGCCAGAACGCGAATAGGGCGAACGCCGCCAGGATGTGGATCTGGAAGGCCACCGGTACGCCGGCCATGATCTCCGGGTCCGGGCTCAGGTAGAACAGCGACCGGAACCACGGGGAGATCGTCTCGCGGTAGTTGTAGCCCGGCCCCGACACGTTGGCGCGTACGGTCGCCCACAGGCCGAGCACGATCACGCCGGCGAGCACCACGTACATGGCCTTGTCGTTGCGGGTGGTGGCGGCGAAGACCGGGCCGGTGAGCCGCCGGCGGGCGATGAGGATGCCCAGGCCGATCAGGGTGCAGAAGCCGGCCACCGTGCCGACGAACACGGCCATCAGGTGGTAGCCGTGCTCGGTGATGCCGACCGCCTCGGTCCACGACTCGGGGATCAGCAGGCCACCGACGTGTCCGATCAGGACCATCAGCACCCCGAAGTGGAACAGCGGGCTGCCCCACCGCAGGATCGTGCTCTCGTAGAGCTGCGAGGACCGGGTGGTCCAGCCGAACTTGTCGTACCGGTGCCGCCAGATCAGCCCACCGACCAGCACCACCAGGCACAGGTACGGGTACACGACCCACAGCAGCGTGTTCATCGGTGCCCCTCCTCGTTCGCGACTGCGGTACTCCGCTGCGCTGCGTTCCTCGCGCTCACCGGCGACCTCTTTCGTTCGCGACTGCGGTACTCCGCTGCGCTGCGTTCCTCGCGCTCACCGGCGACCTCTTTCGTTCGCGACTGCGGTACTCCGCTGCGCTGCGTTCCTCGCGCTCACCGGCGACCGCCCAGAGTCGTGGTGTCGACGAGCCCGAACGGCTCCAGGCCGACCTGCTCCACGGGCGGGCCGGTGCGGGCCAGCCGGGCGGCGGCGCTGAGTTCCGCCGGCCCGGCGGGCGGCAGCATCTCCCGCACGGCGGCCACCGCCTGCAGGTACGCCGACCTCTCCCGGCCCAGCGCCTCCACCAGCAGGTCCAGGCCGACCCGGTTGTCGCGCAGCAGCCGCCACCCGCCGTCGTCCACGGCGGACAGGTCGAGCACCGCGGGCAGGAAGTCGGGCAGCTCGCCGTCGACCACCTCCAGGCCCGCCCGCTTGTACGCGGCGGTGAAGCCGACGAGGGCCTCGCCCCGCTTACGGGTGTCCCCGCAGGTGTAGTACGTCAGGTGCAGGCAGCAGCGGCGGCGGAAGTCGAACAGCTCGACGTACGTCGACCGGAGCTGGCCGGGATCGGTGCCCTCGCGGTACGCGACGACCTCGCGCAGCGGCCCGGCGACCGCCGCCGGAAGTTCGTCGAGGGCGGCGCGCAGCACCGGCAGCGCCGCCATGACCTCCTCGTCGGGATAGCGCAGCAGCAGCGACGCGGCCCGCGCCGCCACCGCCCGCCAGACGGGCCCGCTCATCGTCCCTCCCCGTCCTGCTCGGCGTCGCGTGGCCGGGGCGGGAAGAGCCCCCTCGGGGTGCCCTTGCCGTCCCAGTTGAGCAGGTTCACCCGGCGCGGCTCGTCGCCGGGATCGGTGAAACCGTCCGCGGTCTGCCGGTCGCGCAGCATGTGGAAGGTCTCCACCTGCACCGGCACCGGCGTGCCCGACGACTCCCCGAAGGGACCCTGCCCGTACGGGCCGCCGCCGCCCATGCCCGGGCCGCCCTCGTAGTCGAGGCTGCACTCGGTGGCGATCTTCTCCAGCCGGTGCGCGTCCTCGGCGTGCGCCGCCGGGATGACGTAGCGCTGCTCGTACTTGGCGATGGCCAGCAGCCGGTACATCTCGTCCATCTGCTCACCGGTCATGCCCACGGCGGCGGCGATCGACTCGTCGGGCGCCTCGCCCAGGTTGATCCGGCGCTGGTACGAGCGCATCGCCGCGAGCCGGTTGAGCACGGCGCGCACCGGGGCGGGGTCCCCGGCGCTGAACAGCTCGGCGAGGTACTCCACCGGGATGCGCAGCGCGTCGATCGCGCCGAAGAGGTTGCCCGCGTCCTCCGCGTCGTGGCCGGTGTCGCGCAGTACGTCGGCCACCGGCGACAGCGGCGGGATGTACCAGACCATCGGCATGGTCCGGTACTCCGGATGCAGCGGCAATGCCACCTCGTACTTCATGATCAGGTCCCAGATCGGGGAGCGCCGCGCGGCGTCGATCCAGTCGTCGGGGATGCCGGCGGCGCGCGCGGCCTCGGCCACGGCCGGGTCGTGCGGGTCGAGGAAGACCGAGCGCTGCGCTTCGTAGAGGTCGTCCTCGTCCTTGACGGCCGCGGCCTCGGCGACCCGGTCGACGTCGTAGAGCATCAGCCCCAGGTAGCGCAGGCGGCCCACGCAGGTCTCGGAGCAGATGGTCGGCTGGCCGATCTCGATGCGCGGGAAGCAGAACGTGCACTTCTCGGCCTTGCCGGTGCGGTGGTTGAAGTACACCTTCTTGTACGGGCAGCCCGTCACGCACATCCGCCAGCCCCGGCACCGGTCCTGGTCGACCAGCACGATGCCGTCCTCGGCGCGCTTGTAGATCGCCCCCGAGGGGCAGGACGCCGCGCAGGACGGGTTGAGGCAGTGCTCGCAGATGCGCGGCAGGAAGAACATGAACGTCTTCTCGAACTCCTGCTTCACCTGGTCGGAGACCTTCGCCAGCACCGGGTCACCGGCGGCGATCTCGTTGCCGCCGGCGAGCGAGTCGTCCCAGTTCGCGCTCCAGGTGATCTTCGTGTCCTGGCCGGTGAGCAGGGACTTCGGCCGGGCGACGGGCGTGTCGTCACCCGCCGGCGCGGTGATCAGGTGCTCGTAGTCGTACGTCCACGGCTCGTAGTAGTCCTGCATCGACGGCAGCTTCGGGTTGGCGAAGATGCCGAACATCTTCTTCAACCGGCCGCCCGAGCGGGGCTTCAGCTTCCCCGAGCGGGTCCGCACCCAGCCGCCCTGCCACCGCTGCTGGTCCTCGTACGTGCGCGGGTAGCCCTGGCCGGGCCGGGTCTCCACGTTGTTGAACCAGACGTACTCGACGCCGGACCGGTTGGTCCACGCCTGCTTGCACGTCACCGAGCAGGTGTGGCAGCCGATGCACTTGTCGAGGTTCATCACCATCGCCATCTGGGCCATCACGCGCATCAGTACTGCACCTCCTGCGAACGGCGGCGGATCACGGTGACCTCGTCGCGCTGGTTGCCCGTGGGCCCGAGATAGTTGAACGCGAACGACAACTGGGCGTACCCGCCGATCAGGTGGGTGGGCTTGACCAGCAGCCGGGTCAGCGAGTTGTGGATGCCGCCGCGCCGGCCGTTGACCTCGGCCTTCGGCACGTCGATCACCCGCTCCTGGGCGTGGTACATGTAGACCGTCCCCTCGGGCATCTTGTGGCTGACCACGGCCCGGCAGACCACGACGCCGTTGCGGTTGACCGCCTCGATCCACTCGTTGTCCCGTACGCCGATCTTCGCGGCGTCGGCCTCGCTCATCCACATCGTCGGCCCGCCCCGCGACAGCGTCAGCATCAGCAGGTTGTCCTGGTACTCGGAGTGGATCGACCACTTCGAGTGCGGCGTGAGGTACCGGACGGTGATCTCCAGCTCGCCGTTGCGGCCGAGCCTCGGCTCGCCGAAGAGGCGGTGCATGTCCAGCGGCGGCCGGAAGATCGGCAGCGCCTCGCCGGCCTCGTGCATCCAGTCGTGGTCGAGGAAGAAGTGCTGCCGCCCGGTGAGGGTGTGCCACGGCTTGAGCCGCTCGGTGTTGATGGTGAACGGCGAGTAGCGGCGACCGCCGTGCTCGCTGCCCGACCACTCCGGGCTCGTGATCACCGGCACCGGGCGGGCCTGGGTGTCGGCGAAGGTGATCTGCTTGCCCTCGTGCTCGGCGGCCAGGTCCGCCAGGCGTACGCCCGTGCGCTTCTCCACGTCGCGGAAGCCGGCGGTGGCGACGCGGCCGTTGGTGGTGCCGGAGAGGGCGAGGATCGCCTCGCAGGCGTGCACGTCCGTCGCCAGCGAGGGCCGCCCGTCGGCCACCCCGCCGCGCACCTCGCCGTTCTTGCGCCGCAGGTACGCCACCTCCGGATTGACGTCGACCGCCACGCCCTTACCGGACGTGCCGAGGGTGTCCATCAGCGGGCCGAGCGCGGCCAGCTTGTCGGCGACCGCGCCGTAGTCGCGCTCCACCACCAGCAGCTTCGGCATCGTGCGGCCGGGCACCGGCGTCTCGCCCTCGGCCGCCCAGTCGCGCACCCGGCCGTGCGGGGTCGCCATCGCGTCCGGGGTGTCGTGCAGCAGCGGCGCCGCGACGAGATCCTTGCGTACGCCGAGGTGCCGCTCCGCCAGCGTCGAGAACGCGCGGGCGATGCCGTGGAAGGCGTCGAAGTCGGTGCGGGTCTGCCACGGCGGGTTGATTGCCGGGGTGAACGCGTGCACGAAGGGATGCATGTCGGTGCTGCTCAGGTCGTGCTTCTCGTACCAGGTGGCGGCCGGCAGCACGACGTCGGAGAAGAGCGTCGTGGAGGTCATCCGGAAGTCCAGCGACAGCAGCAGGTCGAGCTTGCCCTCCGGCGCCTCCTCCCGCCAGGTCACGTCCTTCGGCCGCAGCTCCTCCGGGGCCTCGTCCGCGCGCAGGTTGGAGTCGGTGCCGAGCAGGTGCCGCAGGAAGTACTCGTTGCCCTTCGCCGACGAGCCGAGCAGGTTGGCCCGCCACACGGTCAGCACGCGCGGCCAGTTCTCCGGCGCGTCCGGGTCGGTGCAGGCGAAGCGCAACCGTCCCTCGCCGAGCTGCTCGGCCACCCAGCCGCCCGGGTCGTCGGGGCGGGCGGCCAGGGCCTCGTCGGCCAGGTCGAGCGGGCTGCGGTCGAACGTCGGCATCGACGGCATCCAGCCCGAGCGCGCCGACTGGGCCAGCAGGTCCATGGTGTGCTTGCCGGCGAAGGCGCCCGTGCCGACGGGGGAGGAGACCACGTCGGCGGAGTACGTGTCGTAGCGCCACTGGTCGGTGTGCACGTACCAGAAGGCGGTGCCGATCATCTGCCGCGGCGGGCGCACCCAGTCCAGGCCGAATGCGAGCTGCGCCCAGCCGGTCGCCGGGCGGCACTTCTCCTGCCCGACGTAGTGCGCCCAGCCGCCGCCGTTGACGCCCTGGCAGCCGGTGAGCGTCACCAGCGCCAGGATCGCCCGGTAGGTGGCGTCGGAGTGGAACCAGTGGTTGGTGCCGGCGCCGAGCAGGATCATCGAGCGGCCGCCGGAGCGCTCCGCGTTGTCGGCGAACTCCCGCGCCACCCGGGCGACCTGCGCCGCCGGCACCCCGGTGATCGGCTCCTGCCACGCCGGCGTGTACGGCGACGCGACGTCGTCGTAGCCCGCCGGCCACTGCCCGGGCAGCCCGTCGCGGGCCACCCCGTACTGGGCCAGCAGCAGGTCGAACACGCTGGTCACCAGCTGGCCGTCCACCGTCCGGGTCGGCACGCCTCGGCGCAGCACCTGCGGGGTGTCGGTGTCGAAGCGGGGCAGCTCCACCTCGACCGCGTCGCCGGCGCCCAGGCAGGTCAGTGCCGGCTCCAGGTCGCCCAGGTCGAGGTTCCACTGCCCGTCCCGCTCGCCCCAGCGGTGCCCGAGGCTGCCACGCGGCACGGCGGGCGCGTCGGTGGCGGAGTCCCAGAGCACCGTCTTGAAGGCCGCCTCCTTCCCGCTCTCGCCGAGGTCCTCGGCCGTCAGGAACTTGCCCGGCCGGTACGCGCCGTCCGCGCCGGGCTCCAGCGTCACCAGGAACGGCAGGTCGGTGAAGCGGCGCACGTAGTCGACGAAGCGCGGGGTGCGCCGGTCGACGAAGAACTCCTTGAGGATCACGTGCCCCATCGCCATCGCCAGCGCGCCGTCGGTGCCCGGCTGGGCGGGCATCCACTCGTCGGCGAACTTCACGTTGTCGGCGAAGTCCGGGCTGACCACCACGACCTTCTGGCCCCGGTAGCGCGCCTCGGCCATCCAGTGCGCGTCGGGGGTGCGGGTCACCGGGACGTTGGAGCCCCACATGACGAAGTAGGAGGCGTCCCACCAGTCGCCGGACTCGGGCACGTCGGTCTGGTCGCCGAAGACCTGCGGGGAGGCCACCGGCAGGTCGGCGTACCAGTCGTAGAAGGACAGCATCGACCCGCCGAGCAGCGACACGAACCGGGCGCCGACGGCGTGCGACACCATCGACATCGCCGGGATCGGGGAGAAGCCGGCGACCCGGTCGGGGCCGTACTCGGCGATCGTGTGCACGTGCGCGGCGGCGACCATCTCCTGCGCCTCGTCCCAGCCGATGCGCACCAGGCCGCCCTTGCCGCGTGCCTTCTGGTAGCGGCGGCGGCGCTCCGGGTCGGCCTGGATGTCCGCCCACGCGGCGACCGGGTCACCGAGGCGGGCCTTGGCCTCGCGGTACATCTGCACCAGCACACCCCGGGCGTACGGGTAGCGCACCCGGGTGGGGGAGTAGGTGTACCAGGAGAAGGCGGCGCCCCGGGGACAACCGCGCGGCTCGTACTCCGGCCGGTCCGGCCCGACGCTGGGGTAGTCGGTCTGCTGCTGCTCCCAGGTGATGATGCCGTCCTTGACGTACACCTTCCAGGAGCACGAGCCGGTGCAGTTGACGCCGTGCGTGGAGCGCACCACCTTGTCGTAGGACCAGCGGTCCCGGTAGAAGGCGTCCGCCTCCCGGCCGCCGATCTGGTGCAGCGTCCGGCCGTCGTCGGACACCTCGGCCCGGCGCACCAGGCCGCCGACCGCCAGCAGCGCCCGCCCGGCTCGCTCGGTAGCTCGTGACATGAAGCCCATCCCTCCGGTAGATCACCGTGAGCCCCACATTTGCGGCGAATGCGCCGGAGCGCAACCGGAGGCGGGGGCCCGGAGCCATCGTCGCGATCAGCAGCCCCGGACAACCGGGCCGAAGGTCCCGAGATCATCAGGTGTTCCGGCCGGGTCCCGGTTCTCCGCGCCGTGCCGGTCGGCGTCCCCGCCGCGCGCGGCGGTGTCGGCCTGCGACGCGACCTACCGCGCGGCGCCGGCCGTCGGGGTGATCCGGTCCCACGCCGGGATGGGCAGCGCGATCACCGCGGCCGGGAAGAGCCCGTGCTCCTCGTTGTCGATGTGCCGGTGCAGCCGGTCCAGGGCGGCCAGCACCGCCGGCCAGTCCGGCGCGCGGCGATCGACGGCGCCGAGCACACCGTGGATGTCCTCGTGCTCGGCGCAGAGCTTCTCCACCGCGTCGGCCAGGCTGCCCTCCGCCCGCAGTTCGACGAAGAGCCCCTCCTCCTCCGTGGCGGTGTGCGGGATCAGCAGGTCCAGCAGGGCGTCGAGCGCCGCCGGCGCGTCCGTGCCCCCGGCCCGTACCGCGTCGCGCAGCCGGCCGGCGGCGTTGGCGATCGCCTCGTGCTCGGTCGAGAGCCGGCCGATCAGGGGGAACTCCCGGCAGCCGCAGTAGTTGCACATGCTGATCATCTCCAGGATCCGGTGGCGCGTCCGGTCCCCATCCTCGGCGCGGCCGCGGCACCGTCGGCAGGGCCGACCGGCCCGGTACGCCGGGACGACGGGCCCGCCACGACCGTCGCCCGCCCACCAGCGCCCCGCTGCCGCCCGCCGCCCGCCTGTCGGCTGAACGGCGGCCCGTCGGGTGGCGGCGTGGCTGGCCGGCAGGTCGCCCGGCTATGGTGGGCGCATGCAGGATCGGCACGGCCTCCGCCGCGCCGGCAGGCGGGTCTCGCTGCCGGCGCTGCTGATGCTGACCGTGCTGGTCATGGTCCTCTCCGCGGCGCGGGCCGTCGGGCTGTGCATCGTGTTCCGGCGTACGCGACGGGCCGTTCCCGGCTGCGTGCCCGCGTGGTCGGCCGACCGCGCTCCGCCCGGGCTGACGTTCGCCGTCTGAAGCCCGTCCGCCTTCCCGCGTCCCACGACGCGGGCCCGTGGCTTGGAGCGCCATGCCCACCCTGCACCACGATCGATCCATCCTGCCCCGCTCCGTCCGCGACGGAGCCCGGGTCACGCCCGCCCCGCGACGGGGGTGGTGAGCATGCTGGCCCCCGGCGCGTACGCCCGCCTCGGCCTACGCCATCCCGTCGCCCTCGACCTGGGCACCTCGACGGTGCGGCTGTGGACGCCGACGTCCGGCACGGTCGTCGCCGAGCCGGCCGTCGTCGCGTGGAACTCGGCCGGCGCCCAGGCCGTCGGTCGGGCCGCCATCGCGCTGCGCGACACCGGTGACGTGAAACTGGCGTGGCCGGTGCGGCACGGCGTGGTGACCGACTTCTTCGCCTGCGTACACCTGCTGCGGGTGGTGGCCGCGGCCAGCGGACGGCCCGGCGACGACGTCTCCCCGGTCGTGGTCGGCGTGCCGGCCACCGCCACGCTGCGACAGAAGGACCTCCTCGTCGCGGCGGTCCGCCACGCGTTCGGCGGGCGCGTCGCCACGGTCGAGGAACCGCTGGCCGCCGCCCTGGCCTGCCGGGCCGACCTCGACGGCGACGACGTGGTGGCCGTCGACATCGGACTCGGTCGCACCGAGATCGCCCACATCGCCGACCGCGCGGTCGAGGCCGCCGAGCGCGTCGACGGGCCCAACGCCCTCGACCAGGTGCCGCTGATCGCCGCCGCGGTACGACGCCTGGGCGCGCGGCCCGTGGGGCCGGGGCGCCGCCGGCTGCTGATCACCGGCGGCGGGGCGGTGCACCCCGAACTCGGCGCCCGGCTGGCGGCGCTGACCGGCCGGGTCGTCACGATGCCCGCCGATCCGCACCTGGCCACGCTCGCCGGCCTGCGCCTGCTGCTCACCGGCTGAGGCGGTGGGGCGGCCGCACGGCCTGCGCCCGCCCCACCGCGCCGCCCCACCGCGCCGGGACCGAACCGTCCCGGCCCTCCCCGCATCCCCTGGAGTTTCCGATGGACGTCGAACTGACCCCGCTGCCCGGCATCGGGACCCGCCGCATGTTCACCACCGCCGCCGGAGTGCGCGTCGGGGTGGTGACCCACCACGCGGGCGGCCGGCGCGAGCTGGTCCACTCCGACGACGAGGACCCCGACGCCACCCGCAGCATCACGCTGGAACCCGACGAGGCCGTCGTCCTGGCCGGACTGCTGGGTCTGCTCGACGCCCTCGACGTCACCGGGCCCGGAGCCGGAGTTCCGGCGACGACCACCCCAGCCGTCGGCGGGTGAGCCGCCCGACCGGCCGTGGGAGGAGGCGACGTGGGGCGCGGGTTCGTGAACTGGTCCGGCGGTCCGGCTGCTGCACCGCGAGTTCCTGGCGGCCCGGGAGCCCGTCGGCGCGCCGGATGGTCCGCCGGGTCGCCGCCGGACACCGGTGACGCTCAGCCCTGCTGTCGTAGGTAGGGGCCCAGAAGCTCCCGGGTGAGGGCGAGCACGGCGGCTTCCGGGGTGCCGTTCTCGATCATCTGTGAGGACGCGTAGACCACCGCCTGGACCAGTTCCGCCGCGGCGGCCGGGTCGCTCGCGCCGTGCTCGGCCAGGGCCGCCACCAGCGGCGTACGCAACTGGTCGTGCAGGACGCGACTCTCCTCGGCGAGGACGGCGCCCGGCACGCTGGCGGCGAGCCCGCGCATGACCGCGTGCTCGCCCTGCGCCACGAGCCGCAGGTTGGCCTCGACGTAGGCCAGCACCCGCCCGCCCGGGTCGGTGGCCCGGTCCATCTGCTGCGTGACGTACGCCGACCACTGCGGGAACATGTCGGCGATGACGGCGTTGAGCAGGTCCTCGCGCGACTTGAAGTACTGGTAGACGCTGGGGCGCGCCAGGCCTGTCCGCTTGCCCACCTCGGCCAGGCTCGGCGCCTGCGCCCCGCTCTCCGCGAGGAGTTCCCGGGCCGCCGCCAGGATCGCCCGTCGCTGCCGGGCACGGTGCTCGGCCACCGTGGGCGCCTGGATCTTCGGCACGGAACCCCCTGTCGTCACGCCACGGGCATCAGTCGCCCGTCGATCATCTCGTACACCGTCGTGCAGTGGCGCAGCACGTCGTGGTCGTGGGTGACCATGACGGTGGCGACGTCGTTCTCCTTGGTCTCGCGGGCCAGCAGCTCCACCACCTCGTGACTGCGGGCACGGTCGAGGGCGGCGGTCGGCTCGTCCACCAAGAGTAGTCGCGGCCGGTTGACCAGGGCACGGGCGATGCCGACACGTTGCCGTTCGCCACCCGAGAGCTGGTGCGGGCGGCGGTTCGCCTTGTGGGCCATCCCGACCTCGTCGAGCAGGGCCATCGCGTCGCGGGGCCGGGAGCCGCGAGCGCCGAAGCGGGCCGGCAACCGGATCTGGTCCACGGCGGTCAGCGCGGGGATGAGGTTGCCGGACTGGAACACGAAGCCGACGAACTCCCGGCGCAGGGCCGCCCGCGCCCGCGCGCTCGACACGGTCATGTCCCGTCCGGCGAGGGTGACCGAGCCCGACGTCGGGACGGTCAGCCCGCCGGCCACCGCGAGCAGGCTGGACTTGCCGGCCCCCGAGGGGCCGACGACCGCGACGAACTGCCCGGGGGCGACGGTCAGGTCGACGCCGTCCAGGGCCGGTACGGTGTCGTCGCCGTCGCCGAAGCGCAGGCTCACGCCGCGCATGACCAGGCCGGTGTCGGTCACCGGTTCGCTCCCAGTGCGGTCAGCGGATCCACCGCGGCGATCCGGACGATGGCCACGGCCGCTCCGGCCAGGCCGAGGACGAGCAGGAGGAGGGCGGCCACCGCGATCGCCGGCGCGCTGAGCGCGAACGGGATGCCGCTGCCGACCAGGCTGCCGGCCGCCGTGCCGACCGCGACGCCCGCGCCGACGGCGAGCAGCAGCAACGCGAAGGCCTGGGCCAGCCCGTCGCGCAGCAGGTATCCCGTCGGAGCGCCCATGGCCCGCAGCACGGCGATCTCCGCGCGGCGTTGGATGGTCCACACGGTGAAGAAGGCGCCGACCACCAGCGCGGAGATGGCGTAGAGGAACCACTCGATCAGCCGCAGGGTCGACGTCTCGGCGGTGTATCCGGGCGAGGCGCCGTACGACTCGGTGCGGGACAGGCTCTCGGTGCCGGCGGCCCGGTCACCGGCCGCCAGGTCGACCTCGGCGCCGTCGGCGGCCCGCACCGCCACGGCGGTGATCTCGTCGTAGGTGCCGCCCGGGACGGGTTCGCCGGGGCGGACGCCGGCCTTGATCTCCTGCCAGACACGCAGCGGCAGGTAGGCCACGTCGACGTGACCGAACGTGTGCTGCTCGGCCATGGCGCCCACCACCGTGAGCCGGGTGCCGATCCGGTCGACCGTCACCGTGTCACCCACCCGCAGCCCGGCCTCGATGGCGGTCCGGCTCACCACGATGCCGTTTGCGGCGCCCAGCCGGGCGCCCTCGGCCACCGGCGGGGAGAGGAACGAGTCGGTGGGCACGCCGAACAACGCGAGGTCGATCTCCACGCCCGAGCCGCTGCGGGCGTTGATCAGCGCGTTGCCGAAGGGCGCCGCGTCGGCGACCCCGGGCTGCGCCTTCCACGAGTCGACCGCGGAGACGTCGACGACGCTGCGGGAGAACGCCGAATCGTGCTGCACCCCGTCGGCGAAGGCGAACGAGGTCGCCGGGCTGCGCTGCAGCCCCGACACGCCGTCGTTCACCAGGCCCGTGGAGAGCCCCGACAGCAGCACCACCAGCACCGCGATGAGCGCGATGACCGCCCCCATCAGGCCGAACCGGGCCTTGGCGAACCGCAGTTCGCGTACCGCTAGGAACATGCCCACCGCCGGGGGCGCAATTTTACCGACTGCATGTTGGCATCGTACCAACATGCTGTCGGCATCTTCCCCGGCGCCGTCGGTCAGACGAGGCGGTGCCTGGCTACGCCGACCCGACGAACTGGCTGACGTGGTAGGCGGTGCTGCGGTTGTCGGGCGTCCTGGTCCACTTCGAGACCATCAGGTGCAGGTCGTTGGCTCGCCGGCTGGACCACGGGTGGATGAAGCCGCCGTAGAGACCGGGTTCCTGCCAGGAGGTGACCTGGATCTTCTCCGCCGTCCAGACGTGGTCCGGGCCGCCCGCGGTGCGGGTGACGATGTTGCCGGTGGCGCAGTTGAGGTACGACATCACCCAGGTGCCGTCGGAGAGCCGCCGCACCGAGGGCTCGCCGAAGCGGCCGTTCAGGATCGGCGTGCAGGGGCGGCCCCAGCCCCAGTTGCTGCCGTTCCAGCCCCAGCCCTCGTACGACTCGGGGTAGAACAGCCGGTCCCAGCGGACCCGGCGCAGCATCATCGGCCCGTGCTGGCGGCCGGCGCGCACGGAGAAGACGTACACCCAGTCGCCGTCGCGCTGCATCGTCCACATCTGGAACGGGTCGGTGTTGGTGCCGTTGTTCCACCACTTCAGCGACAGACGGCGGAAGTCGTTGCCGTTGTCGCTGTAGGCCAGGCCGGCGTAGCGCGACTTCCAGTCCGGGCCGGCGGGGCCGGCGGAATTCCAGTGTTCGATGCTCATGTAGGAGATGAGCTGACGGCCGGTCTCCGGGAAGCTGATGCCGTCGTTGGGGATGACGGTCACCTCGTGCAGGCCGTCGATGCCGACGCCGTGGTGGCCGTTGTGCATCAGCTCCGGGGCCCGACCGTCGCCCGCGACGCGGGCGGCGCTGTCGAAGACGATCCCGCCGGCGGCGCCGGGGTGCACGGCGGAACGCAGCATCACCGGCGAGCGCCAGTCGTTGGGCAGCGGCGGGCCCTCGGGCCACGGGGTGTCGAACGTGTCGCCGAAGAGGTAGCCGATGGAGCCGTTCTCCAGCACGTACGGGATGCCGAGGTCGGTGCCCGCGACCCGCCACCGGTGGTTGGTGTACATGTCGGCGCCGGTGAGGCGCTTCTTCCAGGAGGCGGCCTGGGCTTTGCCGGGGGCGAGCACCGGCGCGACGGCCGTGGCGACGCCGGCGGCGGCGACCGTGCCGAGCAGGGAGCGGCGGGAGATCATGGTGACCATCCTCTTCGTGCGGGGTCCCGGAAGGCCACGGACGCGGGAAGCGCACATCTAGTTGCCGATGTCGATGTAGGGCTGGAACCTACGGCCAGCCACCCGGCGGGGTCAAGGACCTGCCCGCCCCGACCGGCGGCCCGTGGCGTGTCGGCGGGCGGGGCCGCCACGCCGCCCCGGGGTGGATTGGACGGGGCGGGCGCGGGCATGACAGGGTGCTGGTGGTGCGCACGGGTAAGGGGTAGGCGTCTGTGGTCGATCCGCGTACACGCTGGTCCTCCGGCGATCCGCAGGCGGTGCTCGACGGGTTCGAGCAGCTGCCCGGATTCGTGTGGATCTTCGAGGGTCCCGAGCTGCGGGTGGTGGCCGCGAACCCGGCCGTACGCGCCGCCGTCGGCGACCGAAGCGGCCTGCTCGGCGAGCCCTTCCGGTCGGCGGTGCCGGAACTCGCCGGCCAGCACATCTTCGAGCTGCTCGACCAGGCCCTGCACGGCGTCCGTTCGCACGGCTACGAGCAGCGCGTCCTGACCGACCGCAGCGGCGACGGCAGGCTGACGGAGGCCTTCTACACGTTCGACATGGCGCCCTGGCGCAACCCCGACGGCTCGGTACGCGGGGTGATCGTGCAGGCCGTCGACGCGACCCCCGTGGTGGCCGCCCGGCAGGCCGCCGAGGCCGCTGCCGCCGCCGCCGAGCGCCGCTACCGGCAGGCCGTCGGCCTGGTCCTGGAGCTGCAACGCAGCCTCCTGCCCGACATGCTGCCCGTCCTGCCGCACGTCCAGGTCGCCGCGCACTACCTCGTCGCGAGCAGCGACCTCGTCGCCGGCGGGGACTGGTTCGACGCCGTTCCCCTGCCCGACGGGCGGCTCGCGCTGACCGTCGGCGACGTCGTCGGGCACGGCGCCGCCGCCGCGGCCGCCATGGGCCAGCTGCGTACGGTCGCCCGGCAGGCGTTGCAGTCGGGCGGCGACCTGCCGCGGGTGCTGGCCGTCCTGGACGACTTCGCGTCCCGCACCCACGCGACCCGGGCGGCCACCACCTGCCTCGCGATCCTCGACCCGGGCACGGGCATCCTCGAGGTGGCCAGTCACGCGCACCCCGCGCCCCTGGTCGTCGGCCCGAACGGCGACGGCCGGTACCTGCCGCTGACGCCCGCCGGGCCGTTGGGCACCGGAGCCGATCCCGCCCCGGTCCACACCTGCCGGCTGCGGGCCGACGACGTCCTGCTGCTCTACACCGACGGCCTGATCGAACGACCCCGGCGAAACCTGCACGACGGCGCCCGCATCCTGGCCGACGCCGCGGCGGGGGCCCGGCGGGCGATCCTGCACGAGGCCACGACCGTCCCGCAGCGGCTGCCCGACCGGATCTGCACCCTGGTCACGGAACGTCTCGCCCTGGCCGGCGGCGGCTTCGGCGACGACACCACGCTCCTCGCCGCCCACCTCCTGCCGGAGCCCGTCGCGCCCCTGCACGTGACCCTGCCCGCCGAGACGGCGGCGCTGCGCCCGATGCGCCGGCACCTGGGCGACTGGCTGGCCCGGATCGGGGCCAGCGCTCCCGACGCCAGCGACCTCGTGCACGCCGCGGGGGAGGCCGTCACCAACGCCGTCGACCACGCCTATCCGAGCGGTACGCCGGGGACGTTCACGCTGCACGGCACGCTGGACCACCAGGGCGTCGTGCACGTCAGCTGCGCCGACCAGGGACGGTGGCGCCCGCCGGTCGCCGACCCGGGCGGCCGCGGCCGTGGGCTGACGATGATCCGCGGACTCGTCGACCGGGCGGAGGTCCGCCACACCGAGACCGGCACCACCGTCAGCATGTACCGGCACATCGGCCAGGAGACCACGGTGAGCACCGTGGCCGCCGCCCAGGCCGCCGGACCCCACAAGCAGGCCACCGCCGCCGAGGAGTTCGCCGTCGCCGTGGTCGAGACACCGACGGGCCGGGTGCTGCGGGTGCAGGGGCCGGTGGACCTGGCCACCGGCCCCGCGCTGCGCGCCGCGATCATGCAGGCCAGTCGCGGCGGCAGCCTGCCGCTGACCATCGACCTCACCCCCGTCACCCACCTGAGCAGCACCGGCGTGCGGATCCTGCACGAGGTCGACCGGATCATCGCGCACCTGCGCGTCACCGCCACACCGCAGAGCCCGGCCCACGCCGTACTGGAGCTGACCGGGCTGCGCCACCTGCTGCCGCAGGCCGGCACGGACGCCACCCACGAGGGGGCGCGCCCGTAACCGGCGGGATCGTCCCGGGAGCCGGGACCGCGCCGGACCCGGCGCGGAAAGATTCCGGGTGGGATGTCCAATCGGCCGTGCCCCGTCCGTAGTGATGGCGTACGGCGTCGCCCGGAACGGCAGGGGCGACGCGACACGGAAGGGGAGTGGGATCGTGAAGTACATGTTGCTCATCAACGCGGGGGCGGTCGACGGGGACGGCGGCGCCGCCGGCTGCGAGGTCGGGGACTGGATGGCGTACGACAAGCAGGTGCGCGAGGCGGGGATCCTCGTCTCCGGCGAGTCGCTGGCCGACCTGGTCACCGCCACCACGGTCCGGGTCGGCCCGGACGGCAGGCGGACCGTCACGGACGGGCCGTTCGCCGAGACCCGCGAGATCCTCGGCGGTTTCTACGTGATCGACGTGCCGGACCTCGACGTCGCGCTCGACTGGGCGGCGCGCTGCCCCGGTGCGCGCGCGGGCGGCTCCGTCGTGGTCCGGCCGGTCGCCGACTTCGCGGGCTGAGCGCGGTGGGCGTGACGCCCGCCGGCAACGGGGGGACGGACGAGGCGCCGGCGGCGGTCGTGGAGGCCGTGTTCCGCGAGGAACGCGGCCGACTGCTGGCGGCCCTCGTCCGCTGCTTCGGCGACCTCGACCTCGCCGAGGAGGTCACCTCCGAGGCCGTCGAGACGGCGTTGGCGCGGTGGCCGGTCGACGGCGTCCCGCCCCGGCCGGGCGCCTGGCTGATGACCACGGCGCGGCGCAGGGCCGTCGATCGGCTGCGGCGGGACCAGGCCCTGGCCGTACGGCTGGCCGTCCTCCAGGCGGAGGCGGACCGCGCGGACCCCGCCCCCGCCACCGGGGCGGGTGACGAGCTGCCGGACGAGCGGCTCCAGCTCTTCTTCACCTGCGCCCATCCCGCGCTCGCCGCCGAGGACCGGGGGGCGCTGACCCTGCGCTACCTGGCCGGTCTGACCACGCCCGAGGTGGCCCGCGCCTTCCTGGTGCCGACGGAGACGATGGCCAAGCGGATCACCCGGGCGAAGAAGAAGATCCACGAGGCGCGGATCCCGTTCCGTGTCCCCGAGGCGGGCGAGCTGCCGCAACGGCTGCCGGGGGTGCTCCAGGCGGTGTACTCGATCTTCACCGAGGGCTACGCGGCCAGCGGGGGCCCTCGCCTGCAACGGCTCGACCTCGCCGAGGAGGCCGTCCGGCTGGCCCGGATCCTGCGCCGGCTGCTGCCCGCCCAGCGGGAGGTCGCCGGGCTGCTCGCGCTCATGCTGCTCGTCCACGCCCGCCGCGACGCCCGCACCGGCCCCGACGACGAGCTGGTGCTGCTCGACGAGCAGGACCGTGGCCGCTGGGACCGCCCGATGATCGCCGAGGGCCTCGCCCTGGTGCCCGTCGCGCTGACCGGCGGCCCGCCCGGCCCGTACGGGGTGCAGGCCGCGATCGCCGCCCTGCACGTCGAGGCGGCGGACCTCGCCACCACCGACTGGCCGCAGATCGTCGCGCTCTACGACGTGCTGCTCGCCCTCGCGCCGTCCCCGGTCGTCGCGCTGAACCGGGCCGCCGCCGTGGCGATGCGCGACGGCCCGGAGGCGGGCCTGGCGCTGCTGGACGAGCTGGCCGGCGAGCCGCTGCTGCGGGGCCACCACCCGTACCCGGCCGCCCGGGCCGACCTGCTGCACCGCCTCGGCCGGCACGCCGAGGCCGCCGAGGCGTACCGGGAGGCGCTCGCCCTGGCCGGCACCGAGCCGGAGCGGGCCCTGCTGCGCCGCAGGCTGGACGCGATCGGCCGGCCCGGCGCGTCGCCGGCGTGACGGCCACCCGAGCGGGGCGGCACCGGACGACCGCGAAGCGACGGCGCCCCGACCGGCTCCCCGCGCCCCGAACGGGACAAGGCGGGCCCGTGAGGACCCGCCTTGCCACTGTTGGTGACCACCAGAGGACTTGAACCCCTCGACCACATCCGCGATCCGCAACCGTGCTGAATGGCAGTCACCGAGAGCGTAGGCCGGTCGGGGCCGGCCGCGCAGTCGCCCAGGCGACAGCTCAGCTGACGTTGCCCGAGTTCCGTACGCCGCTGCCGAGCAGGATCGGCCCGTGCGTCGAGACGTTGTCGGTGACCGACCACAGGTGCTTGCCCGGTGCGCTCCACCAGGACGGGTCGCACACGATCCCGGGCTCGCAGTTCTGCGCGAGGTTGTCCCGGATCGTCAGGATCGGCCCGCCGACCCCCGACGCCCAGACGCCGAGCCCCGTGCCGGCGGCCACCGAGATCCGGTTGTCCGAGACGAACACGTGCCGCATGTTGCCGACCTTGATGCCGCGGATCGTGCCCGAACCGCGCCACCAGGCCTTGTAGAGGTGGATGTCGTTGCCGGTGACGCGGATGGTGCGGCCCTGGATGGGCGACCCCGAGCGGTACGACACCCCGATGTGCACGCCCTCGGCCACCTGGTCGAAGCGGCAGTCGGAGACCTCGACGTCCCCCACGGCGGTCCCGCCCCCGATCACCACCCCGCAGGCGCCCACCGACGTCTCGGCCGCCGCCGTCAGCGCCTGCCGGTACGCGGCGGCGTAGCGCTCCCCGAAGGCCGGCTCCAGCAGGATGCGGTCGGCGACGGCGCGCAGGTGCCGGGCGGCGGCGGAGGGCGTCTGCACCGGGCGGGACGGCGGCGAGGCGGCGACGGCGGCCTCCCACGCGCCCTGGCTCAGTGCCGAGTCGAAGCGCAGGCTCGCGCCGGGCGCGGGCAGGGCCACCTCGCGGCGGTCGCGGGCGATGTCGTCGGAACGCCGCACGTCCAGCCCGCCGCCGACCAGGTAGTCGCGCAGCGTCTGGCGGCCC
The DNA here is from genome assembly GCF_900091445.1 of Micromonospora echinofusca. Classification (NCBI taxonomy): domain Bacteria; kingdom Bacillati; phylum Actinomycetota; class Actinomycetes; order Micromonosporales; family Micromonosporaceae; genus Micromonospora; species Micromonospora echinofusca. Next base: position 3,336,407 of record NZ_LT607733.1, on the reverse strand, counting down.
TCGTCGGTGTCGAAGATCCGTCCGGCGCTCTCGCCGAGGCGCCCCTTGAGTGACGTGAGCTGCCGCTTGTAGGTCGGCAGCCGGCCGGGATCGTGGGTGGCCAGGTCCACCAGGCGCAGCATGTACGCCCCGGCGGCCTCCTCGCCGCGCAGGTCCTCGGCCGTGGGCGGGTGCAGCGTGGTCAGCGTCCGCCACTCGCTCTCCGGGACGATGGAGTTCGTCCGTACGCCCCACTGCCCGACCCGCACGACGGTGTTCCACTCGCCGCGCTCCAGCCGGTCGTGACGGTCGAGGGCGAGCCGGCCCACGAGCTGGCCGGCCAGCTGGCCGCGGAACTTCTCGTCCTTGACCAACTCGGCGAGGGTGAGCGAGGCCGGCCGGGGCGGGCAGGAGAAGCGGCAGCGGGTGACGATCGCGTGGTCGGGGTTGACCAGCAGCACGCCCTGCTGCCCGTGGCCGATGCGGAAGTCCGAGTCGAGCACCCGGACCCGGCCGGGCGGGGCGTTGTGGTCGTTGCGCACGGTCAGGCAGGTGCTCTGCGGTGACGCGCCGGGCACCCCGGTGAGCTGGGCGTGCTCGACGGTGACCTCGGCGCAGTTGACCGCGGTGACCGGGCCGAGGCGGTGCGAGGCGGACGCCGGGCCGGGGGTCTCCACCGCCAGGTGGGCCACCGACACGGTGCCGCAGTCGACGAACATCAGCGCGTACTCGTGGCCCTGGACCCGCACCCGGCTGGCGGGGCCGCTGCCGAGCAGCCGGATGTTGGCCCGCCCGGAGAAGGTGACGGGCGTGGTGCTGATGTAAAGGCCCGGGGCGAAGCAGATCAGCACGTCGCCGGCGGGCAGGGTGGTCAGCGCCTGCACCCAGTCCATGCCCGGCCGGACGGTCACCGTCGCCCAGCCGCCCGTGGTGGCGGCGGCGAGCTGGTCGATGGCGGCCTGCACGGTGGTCGAGCCGGCCAGCGCCGGGTGCCCGGTCGGGTCGTACGACACCCGGTCGGCGCGCGACAGGCTGGCGGTGAAGGTCAGCGGCAGGCCCGTGGGCTGCCCGGCCTCGTCGAGCAGGACGGCGGTGACCTCCTGGGTGGCGGTGGCGGAGTCGAGCTGCCAGGCGCAGCGGGCCCGCCCGTCGGCGCCCGTCTCGACGGTGACGGTGGCGGCGGTGGTGGACCCGGAGGTCACCCGGCCCTGGCCGACGGTGACGCCGAACCTGACCCGGGCCTTGGCGACGGGCCGGCCGCCGACGGCGACGCCGGCCACCAGGTCGTGGCCGAGCGGCACCAGGGTCGCCGGGCTGGCCGGCACCGGCACGGCCTCCTGGCCGTCGCCGCCGAGCAGGCTCAGGGCGAGCTGACCGGTCAGCGGGGCGAAGACCGGCCGGCAGTCGCGCAGGACGCTCCACTGGCTGCCGTCGTACGCGACGACGCCCAGGCGACCGTGGGAGCGGCGCGGCCCGTGCGGGGTCTGCGGCACGGGCGTGGTGCCGACCCGCGGCCACTCCACGTCGTGCACCGCCGCGCGGGCGGGGAACGACCACCAGTCGCCGGTGCGGTAGCCGCCCGAGGCCGCGAAGCGGATCTTGATGCCGAGTTCCAGGTCGAGTTCGGCCCCGCCGGCCGGCACGGCGCCCCGCCCGTCCCAGCGGCGCACCCTCGGCCGGCTCGGGAAGGCGGCCCGGTCGAGGCTGCCGGTGGCGGTGGCGGGGCGGATCACGATCCGGTCGCCCTCGACCCGGTCGACCTGCACCAGGGTGCCGGGCACGCCGTTCTGCTCCCGGCCGTCGTCGGTCAGCTCCACCCAGGAGCCGTTGGCGAAGCCGGCGCTGCCGTCGCGGCCGGGGACCTTCACGGTCAGCACGTCGACGTCGATGCTCTCCCACGTCGCCACCGTCGCGGCGTTGTCGCGCGACCACACGTACGTGGCGGTGCCCGGGGCACCCCCGGAGAGGATCTCCACCCGGTAGTACTGGTTGTCCAGCCCCGTGTACGGCGAGCCGGTCGGGATGACGCAGTCGCCCCCGGCGGCGCCGGTGGGATCGGCCCGTACGGCGAGGGTGCCGGTGGAGGCGGCGGTCAGCTCGGCCCAGCCGGGCGGGGTGTCCGCGCAGCCCACCGGCGTGCCCGGCGGCCCGGCCTGCGCCAGCCGCACCTGCCAGACGGTACGCAGCCGGGTGGCCGTGTCCGGCCCGCCGAGGGCGACCTCCCGCAGGGCCGGGTCCTCGATGGCCGTCACGTGCTGCGGCCACACCTGCAACCACGCCACGTACACCCCGGCGGGCACCGGGGCGCCGGCGGGCAGCCAGGTGCCGTCGAGGCGGCGCACGAACGGGCCGGCCGCCGGCAGGTCGGGCTGGCCGAAGACGGAGACCTGCGCGTCGTTCTCGCAGAGCACCCCGTCGAGGTAGTAGCGGCCGGCCGACAGGGTGAGGTCGGCCCCGCCGGTGAGCGCGAACGCCCCGCCGGCCAGCGGCGCGCCGACCGCGCCGACCACGTCGGTCAGCGCCGTGGCGCGCAGGTGCGCCTGGATGTCCTGCTGCTCGTTCCAGTCGGCGTCCAGGTCCACCCGGCCCTGCTGCTTGCGTACGCTCGTCGCGTGCCGCCGCTGGTCGAACGTGGCGCGGCTGATGTCGCCCTTCATGGTGTGGTTCCTCCGGTCGGCAGGACGGGCAGGGCAGCGGCCACCCGCCCCAGCGGCAGGTACTCCGCCAGCGCGAGGGCGAGGTTGTTGAGGCGTTGCGGCGTCAGCGCGCGTCGGAACGCCCCCATCTCGGCGCCGGACTCCGCGCCGGTGTGCAGCTCGGCGGCGGCGGTGCCGGCGAGCCGGCCGTAGGTGGCGTCGCCGTAGCGGGTGCTGGCGAACGCCGGCCCGACGCGGGTGGCCACGTCGGGGTCGCCGGGGTGGGCCTGCTGGGCCAGGTCCGGCTGGCAGCGGTAGCGGCGTGGGGTGACCGACCCGGGCCGCAGGTAGCTGAAGCGGACGTGGCCCTGCTGGCGCCGGGCCACGCTGACCGGCTGGTCGAACAGGCAGTCCGTGGCGGTTAGCACCCGCACGTCGGTGGCGCCGAGGACGGTCACCCCGGTCAGGTCGGCCTCGGCGTCCGGGGCGGCGATCCCACCATGGACGAGCGTGTCGACCACGGTGACGGGACCGTCGCCGGCGGCCAGCGCGCCGGTGACGCAGCGGTGCACCGCCACCCGCGTGCGGTCGTTGCCGGCGGCGACGGTGAGGCCGGTCGCCGCCGGCCCGACGGTGCAGTGCCGCAACTCGACCCGGCCCAGGCCGGTCTCCCCGGCGGCGGGCGCGGCGACGTTCACCGCCCCGGAGACCAGCAGGCCGTCGAGGACCAGTTCGCCGGGGCGCTCGCCGGCGCCGGTGCCCGTGACCGACAGGCCGCCGAGCAGGCAGGGCCGGACGCCGACCGGGTCCAGGTCGGCCTGCCGGCGTGGCCGGTCCGGCGGTTGGGGCCACCGGGCGGCGAGGAGGCTCAGCCGGCTGCCCTGCCCGACCCGCACCAGGAGGTCCTCCGGGTAGCGGTGGCTGTCGGTGAGCACGATCCGGCCGGCCGTGCCGGGGTGGTCGGCCTGCCAGTCGTGCCACGCCGTCACGGCCTCGGAGAGCGAGGCGACGACCTCGCCGGGGCGCGGCGGCTCGGTCACGCTCACCGCGAGTTGCCAGTCCACCGGCCCGTCGGCCGCGCCCAGGTCGCCCCGGCGGGGGTACGGGCCGGCGCCCACGTCGGCGCCGAAGGCGTACCACCAGGAGACCGCCAGCCGGTGCACGGGCCGCCCGGGCGCGACCGTGACCCGGCCGCGTACCGGGTCGACGCGCACCAGGCTGCCGGTCGGCCGCTCCCAGCCGGCCAGGTCGCAGATCCGCAGCTGCTCCAGGGGTACGGGCCGCAGCTCGTCGCCGGGCGCCGGCTGGATCCACACGACGAGGGAGGGGTCGTCCTCGCGGAACCAGCGCAGCTCCTGCGGGGCGGGCGGGGCGGCGGAGGCGAGCGCGGCCAGCTCGTCGCGCAGCGGGCGACGGCGCAGCGGGCCGGGCACGTTGGCCTCGTCGGCGCGGTGGTCGATGTCCGGCTCGGTGACCGTCGGCCCGGTGAGCTGCCGGTCCACCCCGACCGGGTCGATCCACCACCGCCCGTCCGGCGGGTCGGCGACCGGGGCGGCGGTGGCCCGGTCCAGCCGGTACGACGGCAGCGGCCACACGTACATGCCGATGTTCGGGATGTTGGGGCGGCCCTGGCCGGCGTCCATGGCCCGCACGTCGACGGTCCGGCAGACCGGCTCGAACGGGCCGCCGACCAGTTCGAGGGCCCCGGCGTCGCGGATCGCCGCGGTGGCCGGCGCGGTGCGCACGTGGTTGACGTGCTGGGTGACGACCAGCCGTTCGAAGAACTCGACGGCGGCGGTGCTCCAGCCGGTGTTCGCCCGGGTCAGCTCCTCCAGCGCGGCGGTGGTGCCCTTGCGCCGCCGGAACCGGATGGTGTCGGCCACCCGGGCCCGGTCGGAGAACCCGGTGCCGCCGGCCAGCGGGTGCAGCCGGCCCGCACCCACCAGCTCACCGAGGTAGGGCACCACCCACTCGGCGCAGGTCTCCACGAACCAGTCGTCGGCGAGCTGGTCGACGTCGGCGGCGAGCAGGACGGCCTGCTCCGCCATCACCTCCACCAGCGCGCGCAGCACGCCGCCGGCCGCCTCGTCCTGGCTGCGCAGGGCGGCCGGCAGCAGCGCCCAGATCTCCTCGGCCCTCACGATGCCTCCAGAAGGGTGACGTCACCGGCGTCCGCGGTGAGCAGGTCGGCGGGGAGCAGCAGGTCGCCGGTGCGGCGCGCCGGCGCGGCGGCGATCACCTCGGCGCGGACGGCGGGCTGCCCGGCCTCGTGCAGCAGCTCCAGCACCACCGCCGCGACCCCGGGGACCGCGTGCAGCAGGGCCTGCACCTCGCTGGCGCGTACGGGCTGGGCGTAGTCGCGGGCGTCGAAGCTCAGGCCGGCGACCAGCGCCGCCCGGGCGGCTGCGGCGACGGCGGCGAAGCGGTGCCCGGGCGCGACGAGCAGCCGGGCCGTCACCGCGACCCGGCGGCGGCGGTGGCCGAGGATGCGTACCGGCACGGCGGGCTGGCGGGCGGCGTCGAGGGCGCGCAGCAGGTCGTCGCGCACCGGCGCGCTCTCCGGGACCGGTGCCCCGTCGGGACCGGCCACGGTGAGCAGGACGATCTGCCGCTGCCCGTCCCAGACCAGGTCGGCGCGGGCCTTGCCGATACCGGCGAAGGCGCGGGCGAAGTCGGCGTGGTCGTGCAGGGAGACGACCCGCCCCAGGGTGCGTACGGCCAGCGGGGCGTTGCGGCGCGCCCGGTCCACGCCCTCCGGGTCGTCGGCGCCGGCGGCGGGCACCGGGTTGGTGACCTCCATCAGGCCCAGCGGCCGCGACAGCGGGATGGTCAGCCGTCCCGGCGCCAGGTCGGCCAGCCGGCCGATCCCGGACCGGTAGGTGGCCACCACGTTGTCGCGCCCGCTGGGCAGCCGCGCCCCGGTGCGACCGTCGCCGAAGGTGACGGTGACGGTGCCGTCGTCGGCCCGGCGCACCGTGTAGACCCGGGCCGTGGCGGGCTGACCGAGCAGCGCCGGCACCTCCTGCCAGCGCACCCCGTCGACCCAGACGGCCAGGGTGGTGCGCGACCCGCTGGCGGTCGCGGCGGGCACGTGTGTCAGCGGCGCGTGCCGCAGCGTGAACCGTTGGAACGCCTGCCGGGCGTCACCACCGCCGAGCACCTCGGCCCGGCTCTCCCCGTGGGTCGCCTCCGCCACGTTGCCCAGGACGCGGACGCTGTCGCGCCGGTAGGTGTGCGCGACGTTCGCCTCGAGGTCCACCGTGGCGGCGTCGCGGACCCGCTGGACGACGACCACCTCGCAGACCGCCGCGCCCGCCGGGTCGACGCCGGTGAGCACCAGCCGCCGGCCGGGCTCCAGCCCGGGCGCCGGGCGGGCCAACTCCAGCGTCGCCACCCGGGCCAGGGGCGCGGTGCGTGGCACCGGGGCCAGGGGGAGCAACCGGCTGTCGCCCAGCACCGTCGTCGAACGGCGGGAGAAGGCGTGCGAGTCGCCGCCGGTGACGGTGACGCGGGTGGTGCGGGCGGCGATGCCGAAGTCCGCCACCGGCAGGTCCGCCACCGCGTCCACCCGGCGCAGCTGCGGCGTCCCGCCGGTCTCCAGCACCAGCCACGAGCCGGCGACGACGGACGGGTACGACTGGTCCAGGTGCAGCTCGCGTACGGCCGCCGCGAACGGGGCGTCCACCCAGCTGTCCGCGCGGTCCGCGTACGCGCCGGGCAGCACCTGGTTCGTGCCCGGGTTCAGCTCGCCCACCCGCAGCGCCACGGGCAGCGCCGACCAGGGCTGGGCCTGGTGGCCGAACAACGCCGCCCGCTGCGCCAGCAGGTGCACCTGCACCCCGGGCACCTGGTGGCGCAGCTCCGCGCCGAGGGTCCGCGCGCCCACCGGCGCGTCCAGCCCGACGACCGTGTACGCGGGCACCACCTCGCCGCCGTCGAGGGCGGTGGCGGCCTGCGGCAGCACCGCCGTGACGGTCCGCACCCGGCGTACGTCGAACCAGTCGGGGCCGAGCACCAGCAGCGCGTTGCCGGGGACGAGCACCGTACCGGTGCCGGCGAGGTGGAGCGTGTCGTCGCCGGGGCGGGGGTCGCGGGGCTCGGTGACCCGCAGCCCGACGGCGTTCAGCTCGGGACGGGCGAGCAGCGGCTCGACGGTCTCGAACACCTGGGGCAGCTCGCCGGGGCCCGGGACGCTCTGCGCCTGGCTGCCGGCGGGGATCGGCACGCCGTCCGGCGCTCCCGGGGTGGCCGTGACGGTGAAGGAGAGCCAGGTGGCGGCGGCGACGCCGGGGCGCAGCTCGTAGCCGATGGCGCGGGCCAGCATCAGCACCGAGCCGCGTTCGGTGGCGGTGCCGAGGAAGCCCTCGTTGGCGATCCGCTCCTGGTAGAACGCGAGCACGTCGAGGGCGCCCGCCCAGGCGTGCAGCAGGGCGACGGCCGGGTCGTCGGCCTCGCGGGTGGTCAGCCCCGCCAACTCCGGCCGGGCGCCGAGGCGGGTCAGCATGTCGGCGGCGAAGTCCGCCTGCCGGCCCAGCCGGTAGTCGATGCCGCCGCGTCCCGGCGGGTTGGGCCCCCGGCCCGTCCGTGTCGTCACAGCCCACCCACCAGGTCGAGGTGCAGCATGCCGTGCTCCGGCACGCTCGGGTCGTTGTCGAGGCGGATCACCTCGGTGTCGCCGGTGCGCAGCACCCGGGCGGCCAACTCGCCGCCGGGTGCCACGCCCACCGGGTGCAGCTCGGTGACCCGGACGTCGGTGACGCCCGGGACCGGTACCGCGGCGGCCAGCAGCTGGCTGACGTAGAGCGGGGTACCGAAGCTGAACCGGTCGGGGTGGAAGAACCCCCGACGCCCGCCGGGCAGGTCCCGGTCGGAGAACAGCTCCAGCAGGGCCCGACGCACGTCGGAGCGGAACGCCCCCGGCGCCACGCACACCCACAGGCGCAGCTCCACCGGCAGGTCCACCGGGTCGCGCAGTTGCAGGTCGTACCCGGCCACCCGGAACCGGTCGAGGCGGCCGGCGAGCCGGCGGGCCAGCCCCGGCTCGCCGGCCAGTCGGTGGCCGCCCAGCAGGTCGAGGGTGAGGAACACCGTCCACCAGGAGCCGGTCCAGCGGATCCGGGCGGTGGCGCCGGCCACCTCGGGCAGCCGCAGCGCCGCGGCCACCCAGTCGCCGGTGGTGACGGCGCGTTCCTGGATGGCGAAGGCGACGGGCGCGTGCTGGCGCGCGTGCTCGACGTCCTCCGGGTCGGTGCCGCCGACGGCGGGCAGCGGGTTGGTCACGCCGAGGACGCCGGAACGGTCGGTGACCAGAGTGGTCAGCGCGTCGTGGCCGAGGTTGCCGGCGGCGCCACCACCGCGCCACCAGGTCGTCTCGAACACCGTGCCGGCCGGCGGTCGGCGGCCCGACACGTCGTCGCCGAAGCGCAGCGCCACGCGGCCGTCGCGTTCACGCTCCGCCACGAAGCCCTGGTCGAACCGGTCGGCGTTGAGCAGGTCCCGGCGGGGCCGCCAGCTGCCCTCGGTGGTCTCCAGCCGGATCAGCGGCAGCGCGGCCCGCGGATCCTGGTCGAGGGCCTGGGCCGCCGGGGTGTCCGTCGGGAACGGGGCCGCCGCCGCCACCGGCTCGGCGGTGAGCACCGGCCGCCACCGCGCCTCGGCGGCGGGCGGCAGGTGTCCGCGTACGGCGATGGCGTGCTGGACGGCCACCACGTTGCCGCGGGCGACGGCGCAGGTGACGAGCTGGCCGGTGCCCGTGCCGGCGACGGAGGCGGTGACGGTCAGCGGGAACGTCAGCCGGTCGGCCGCGCCCCACTCCACCTCCAGCACCGGCAGCCCTTCCACCGGATCGGTCCCCGGGCGCACCGCGACGAGCCGGACGACCTGCCGGTGCGCCGGGTCCGCGTCGGCGTGCCGCCCGGTGGCGGGGGAGAGCACCTCCTCCAGCAGCAGCAGGTCGCCGGCGGTCAGCCCGGTGGCCGGCAGGTCGACCAGGGTGGCCCGGGTCGCGCCGGCCGGCAGGTGGCAGTCGCGGCCGCCCCAGACGTGCAGGGCGATCTCGTTGCGGGCGGCGCGGGGGGCGAGCGCGGTCAGCGTCTCGAAGCCGGTGGCGCCGTCGGCCAGCAGCGCCGCCGCGTCGGCGGGCGGCAGGGCCGGGGTGGCCCGGTCGGCGGCCAGCACCGGGGTGCCGGCCGGCACACCCCGGACCTCGGCGTCGGAGCCGGCGGCGACCCGCACGCTCAGCCAGGCGCGGGCGGCGCAGCCGTCGTGCACCGTGTAGTCGAGCAGCCGGGCGTGCCGGCGCACCGAGACCCGGCTGCGGGCGGTGCCGAGGTACGCCTCGGTGCCGGCGGCGTCCTGCCGGTAGGAGAGCCGGTCGGCGACGTGTGCCAGCGCCTCCACCACGGTGATCAGCGGGTCGGCCGGGTTGCGTTCGGACCAGCCGGGCAGGGCCGCGAGCCGGTCGAGCAGCAGCCGCCGGAAGCCGGCGTAGTCCTTGGCCAGGTAGTCGACCGGCGCGGGCGCGGCCGGGGGCGCGGGCACGACCGGCGCGGCGGGGGCCGGGTCCAGGTCGCTGGGGCAGTTCGCCTTGAAGGAGAAGGTGGCCGCCGCCAGCACCGGATCGAAGCCCGGCGGCACCCGCTCGTCGACCGCCGAACGCACCAACCGCAGGGTGTACGGGGAGAAGTCGCCGGCCCGGTCCACCCGTACGGTGAGCACCGCGCCGGAGGCGGCGACGGTGAGCACCCGCACGCCGGTGATCCGTACGCCCCCGTCGACGACCACGTTGCCGGCGACCAGCGCCGCCCCGCCCGGCACGCCGCCCGGCTGGCCGGGCAGCGGGTGCAGGAACCCGACCCGCAGCAGCTCCTGGTCGGCCGCGTCCACCTCGACGAAGTCCACGCCGTTGAACGCGCTGCCGGGGCGGGCGACCTCGGCCCGGCGCTCGTCGTCACTGCACCGCACGCTCATCCGGTCCCCCTCGAGATCCGTACCTCCGCCGGGCGGCCGGTGGCGCGCAGCCGGTAGCCGACGTGCACCCGTACGGCCGCCTCGGCCAGGTCGACGCGGACCTCGTCGACCTCGATCAGCTCACCGAGCCACCGTTGCAGCGCGCTGCGGGCCTGCAACTCGGCGGCGCCCACCACCGCCTCGTCGACGGGGGCGAAGAGCAGTTGGCCGAGCCCGGCGCCGAAGTCCGGCCGGTTGACCCGCTCGCCGGGCGCGGTGAACAGCACCGCCTCCACCAGGTCGGCGACGTGCCGCTCGGGGCCGGCCAGCCCCGAGCGGCCCCGGTTGTCGGGGCGCCACGGAAAGGCCGGGTACGTCACGACGCCACCGCCCGGACCTGGAACCCGCTCACCGTGGGCGGGCCCTGCGGTACGCCCTCGGCGCTGACGCCCAGCCCGACGCTGGTGGTGAGCATCGCCGGCTGGCCGTTGACCAGCACCCGGGCGGCCGGGGCGGTCCACTGGATCCGGACGCACGGCTGGGGCTTGGTGCCGGCGCCGACCGGCACCTGGAAGGTGCAGCCGGCGACCGGGTACGCGTCGGCGGCGGTGAGCACCGGCAGCCCGTCGACGAGCACCCGGGAGTTGGCGGTCTGCGCGGTGACCGGCCCGGCGTGCGGGCAGGAGACGACGGCTCCGACGTGCAGCGGCGGGCCCGGCATCACGTCACCGTCAGCGCGGTCTGGTTGACGGCCACGGTCGGCCCGATGAGGGTGACCGAGGCGCCCTTGCCGTTGGAGATGACGATCCCGGTGTCGTTGATCGAGATCATCGCGCCGGTCAGCGTCTTGAGCAGGATGCCGCCGGCAGGGCCGGGCGCGTCGGAGATCATCAGGGTGGCCTGGCCGGGGGTCTGCAACACGATCGGCGGGGTGGGCGGCGGCGCCGAGGCCACCAGCGCGGGGATCTCCGCCTTCGAGCCGTACCAGCAGCCCGTCCAGATCGGGTGGTCGGCGTCGCCCTGCTCGAACTCCACCCACACGCCGGTGCCGGGCAGCGGCACCGTGAACACGCCGGCGTGGATCCCGGCGAGCGGGAAGCAGGGCATCGCCCAGGTCGACGGGGGCAGGGTGACGTCGGGGACGGTCACCTGGATGCGTCCCTGCTGCAACGGGTCGATGTGGCTGACCACCGTGCCGCGATACTTGCCGTAGTACCTGGTCGTCATGGCTGGACCCTCCCGGAGATGGAGACGTGGGCGTTGCGGCCGAGGGAGAAGCGCTGCTTGACCTCGCCCGCCTTGACGGTGGTCGTCACGCTCTTCACCACGTACTCGCCGTCGTAGGCGCGGCCGGCGCCGCGTACCCCGACCAGCCGCCGGCACTGCAACAGCCGGCCGTAGCGCAGCACGTCCAGCGAGCCGGAGCCGGTGATCACGTTCGCCGACTGGGCAGCGCGGGCCAGGCCCCGGGCGAGGGTCTGCACCACGTCCATCCGGGCGGTGGCGTCGTCGGTGCCGGCCGGGTTCGACCGGCCGACGTTCATCCGCCGGTACGACAGCGGGACGGGGATCCTGCGGCCCAGCGGCGGGTTCAGCGGGGTGACGTCCGGCACCGGCAGCGGGATCGGCACCCGCACCTGCTCGGGGAAGGCGGTGAGCAGGTGGACGGTCTTCTGCACCCCGTCGAACGAGAACGACAGCGACTCCACGTTGGAGCCGGCGTCGGCGTTCACGGTCAGCGCCGGCTGGGGCTGGCCCGCGCGGACCTCCGGCCCCCAGTAGGCGACGTTCATGCCGGGGGTGGGGCCCGGCTCGACGTAGAAGGTGTAACCCACCTCGTCGGCCAGCTGCGACACGTACGCGAAGGTGGTGCCGCGTACCGCCGGGATCCGCTGGGTCGGGTTCGGCGCGAAGACCAGCACGCTGGGCACCAGCATCGGCACCACCCCGTACGCGGCGAACGGGGCGAGCAGGGTCAGCACCCGGGCCTCCGCCGGCATCGGCATCGGCAGGTCCGACAGGTCGATCAGGTCCATCATCTGGCTCACGTCGACGCCGGTGAGGGTGAGCGTGGAGGCGCCGGCGTCGTTGCTGCGGGCCACGTCGTGGCGGGTGACGACCCCGTCGGAGAGCACCTGCGGACGGCCGTCGAGGTGCAGCACCAGCAGCACCCGCGTCGGCGGGTCCAGGCTGCCGTCGGCGAGCATCCGTTCGGCCAGCGAGCCCCGGCCGAGGGCGAAGCGGAGCTGGAACCCGGAGCGCTGCCCGGCGTTCTGGGTCACCTGCGCCTCCTGCAACGCCTCCACCAGCTCGTACGGGGCGGGGCCGAAGGTCAGCGGCCCGATCAGCAGTTGCAGGCGTACGCCCCTAGGCATCGCCGCCTCCCGGGAAGCCCTCGGGCAGCGCCACCCGCACCACCCGGCCCGGCTGTTCCAGCTCGGCCGGGTCGAAGGCGCCGTTGGCGTCGCACAGCTGCCAGAAGGCCGTCGGGTCGCCGAGGGTACGGGCGGCCAGCAGGTCGACCCGGTCGCCGTCAGCGACCCGTTCCCAGCCGGCCGTGGCCAGCCGCTCGGCGGGCGGCACGAACCGGCGGCGCAGGTGGACCAGCTCCGCACCGGTGTCGGGGTCGACGGTCGTCGTGGTGCCGACGCCGGCGTACCGGCTCTCCGGGGGGACCGCCCCCGGCGACGGCTCGCCGACGCCGCCGGTGCCGGTCGCGGCGAAGAGGGTCTCCGCGACGCGGCTGTGGGCGGCCACCAGGGCCGGGTCGGTGTCGCCGGGCCCGGTCACGGCAGCCGGTCGATTCCGAGGTCGCCCAGCCGGCCGCCGCGGGCCCGGCCGGCGAGCTGTTCGAGCTGCTGGTGGGCGGCCATGGCGAGCCCGCCGGCCCGTCCGGCGGTGCCCACGTCGTTGACGGTCAGCACCCGCAGGCCCAGCCGGATCTTCGCGCGGATCGGGTTCAGCATGGGATCGAACGCCTCCTCCGTGATGGTCAGTTCGGTGATGCGTACCGGCCAGAGCCGGCGCCGCCCGAAGGCCAGCAGCACCAGCGGGGCCGGCGGCGGTACGACCTCCAGGGTCCCGGCGGCCAGCAGCGCCGCGGCGTCCTGCACGGCGGCCAGGCTGGGGTAGGCCAGCGACTCCAGGGCGGCCAACTGTGCGGTCAGGCCGAGTTCGGCGGTGTCGCGTTCGGCGAGCTGGTCGGCGGCGTCGAGTTCGGCCTCCAGCGTGAGGGTCTGCACGGGCGGACCGGTGATCCGCAGCGCCTCGCCCTTCGCGCCGCCCTCCGCGCCACCGGTCTTGAGCTGGAAGCCCCGGGTCAGCGCGTCCGGGTTGTACTGGAGGGTGATCACGCGGCGGGTCCGGCCGCTGTCCGGGTCGAGGACGACCAGGCCGGCGCGGAGCAGGCGGGGGCTGAGCGGACTGGTCACGGGGTGCCTCCTGGAGCGGTACGCCGCCAGCGGATGCGCTCGGCGACGGCGCGGTCGATCCGTCCGGTCAGCAGCTGCGGGCTGAGCCCGTCGAAGGTGAGCCGGGCGTCGGTGAGGTGGGTGATCCGGATCCGGCCGCTGGAGACGCCGACGGAGCCGAAGAGCAGGTTCAGCCGGGCGACGGTGGCGCTCTCCAGCGCGATCGGGCGCAGCGCGCCGGGGCGCCCGGCCCCGCCCGCGGCCCGTCGCAGCCCGCCGCCGACGGTCAGGTGCATCAGCGCGTCGGGGGCGAGCACGATCTCGTTGCCGGTGCCGAGCGGCAGGGTGATCTCGCGGGGGTTGCGCACCGAGAGGTCCACGTCGACGTTGCGGATGGCCAGCCGGCCGGGCGGCTCGGTCGACGGCTCGTCGTCGCCGACGTCGGCGATGGTGTGCAGCAGGTCGTCGCGGGAGCCGGGGGTCGGTTGGAGCAACCGGTTCAGCCGGACCAGGTGCTCGGTGCGGGCCTGCTGCACCTCCCCGGTGGTGAGCTGCCAGCGCAGCACGTCGACGTCGCTGTCCGGCGGCGGCGCCCCCTCCGGGCCCACGGTGGGCACGTGCACCCGGTAGACCAGGGCGTCGCCCTCGACGACGAACCGACCGGGGGTCCACCACGGCAGCGCCCCGGTGAGCCGCCGGTAGTCCACGGTGCCGTCGCGCAGGGACAGCCGGACCTCCCAGACGCGGGTGCCGTAGAGGAAGCCGTCGTGGGCGACGTCGAAGTCGATGTGCCCGTCGAGGCTGTCGATCACCTCGCTCAGGTTGTAGGTGTGCAGGATCCGCAGCAGCCCGTCCCACTGCGTCGCCATGGCGGCCCGCCGCTGGGCGCTGGTGGTGCGGGCCGGTGCGGCCGGGGCGGCGCCGCCGAGGAGGGTGGCGAGGTCCAGGCTGAACGTCGCGTCGCGGATGTCCAGCGAGGGCAGCTCGCCGGAGCCGGTGTCCAGGTCGTGGGTGAGGTCGCCGAGCAGGCCCCGCTCGACGAAGATGTGCAGGCCGAGCCCGGTGTCGGTGAAGGTGAGGCCGGTGATCTCCCCGCCGCGTACCGCGATCCGGCGCCCGGGCGCGGGACCGCCGGGGGTGGCCGGGTCCTGGGTGTAGCCGATCGAGGTGAAGCGCAGCCCGTACTCGGGCCGGCCCGCCGGCGCGCCGAGCAGCCGCAGCTCCCGCCCGGACTCGGCGGTGACCTGCGCGCGGATGGCGGTGAGGGCGGGCTCGCGCAGGCTGACCCGCAGCGCCCCCAGGTCGAGGAAGTCGACGGTGAGCCCGGCGGCGGCGAAGTCGGCGCTGCCGCGCGACAGAAATGTGCCGATGTCGAAGCCGACCCGGGGCGCGCTGATCGCGCCGATGTCCAGCCCGCCGAGGACCCGCATGCCGGCGGCGGTGCCGGTGGCCTCGACCACGAACCCCTCCTGGCCGGCGCCGGGGCGCAGTCGCAGCTCCCCGAGGACGGCCTCGCGGTCGGCGTCGAGGCGGATGGTGACGCCGTCGCGCAGGTCGACCAGCAGGCCGCTGGCGCGGGTCTCCTGCACCACCACCTCGCGCAGCAGCAGCCGCCGGAACCGGCCGCCCGGGGTACCGGCCGGGTGCAGGTCGACGCGTGCCCGCGCGGTGATGCCGGTGAAGGTGAGCGCGCCCTCCCCGGGGGCGATGCGCAGGCCGAGCGACTCGCCCTGCCAGTTGAGGGCGTCCACCGCGACCGTCGCCAGGCGTAGTCCGGGGGAGCCGTCCGGGCCGATCTCGATCCGGTCCGGCGCGACGCGGATCAGGCCGGTGTCCAGGCCCTGGATGCCGACGTGCTGCTCGTGTTCGCCGGGGCGCGGACCCACGCCGAGGTGGCCCTCGCCGCCGACGACCCGGGCCTCGACCCGGCCGCCCCGGCCGAAGCCCAGCGTGAGCTGCGCGGCCGACAGCGCGCCGTCGACGTGCAGGGCCGCGTCGATCTGGCCGGCGATCTCGACCCGGGTCGCCCCGGTGCGCAGCCGCCCGGCCACCAGCCCGGCCGCCCTGCTCCAGCGCAGCCCGCGCAGGTCCACGTCGAGGATCTCCAGCGGCGGCAGGTCCGGCTCGCCCGCCGGCACCGGGGTGGCCCGGCCGAGCCCGACGTCGAGCACTCCGCTGCGGTAGCGCAGGTCGCGGCCGGTGACCCGGTCGATGTGCAGCCGCTCGACGAACAGCTCGGCGGTGGCGGGGACGAGCCGTCCGGCGGCGTCGCGGTGTTCGGGGGCGCTGTCCCAGCGGCCGGTGACGGTGAGCCCGTCGAGCACCGTCGGCCCGCGCGAGGTGATCCGCCCGTCGCCCGCCCGCCAGTCGATCGCCGACAGTTCGATCCGGGACGGGCCGATGTCCTCGAACCGTAGCCCGCCGCCCTGCCCGGTGACGATGCGCCCGCTCACCCCGGCCCGGCGTACGGTGACCCGGCCGTCGGGCGTACGCAGGGTGGTGTCGGTGAGGGTGAGCCCGTCGAGGCGGGTGGCGACGGCGTCCGTGGGGTCGCTGACCACCCGTCCGGTGGCCGGGTCGACCTGGTGCGCGCCGGCGCGGATGAGGTCGACGGTGACCGCCGCCGCCCCCGGGCCGGTGGGCTGCCCGCCCACCGTGCCGGTGATCGTGGTCGGCGGTCCCCCCAGGGCGCGGGAGACCACGGCGAAGCGCAGCTGGTCGAGCTGGCCGACGGTGAGCCGCCCGGAGTAGGTCGCCTCCGCGCCGGTGAGGTCGACGTCGACGTCGCGCAGCCGGACGCCGACCAGCGCCCCGGAGACCGCCTCCACCGAGTAGCCGGGCGCCGGCTCGGTGACGTCCATGCCGACCTGGTCGGCGTCGATGCGGTCGATGACCATGCTGCGTACCAGCGCGCCGCGGGTCTGCCGGCCCGAGCCCGTGGCGGCCGTGCGGATCAGCACGTCGAGGCTCATCCGCCCGATCCGGGTGCTGCCGCGCGAGTAGAGGCTGCGTCCCGGCGAGCGCAGGGTGACCGCGGTCAGCTCGGTCTGCTCCACCACCAGGTCGGGCAGGCTCAGGTCGTCGCCACGCGGCACCACCCGGCCGTGGACGGCCTCGCCGGGCTGCCCGTCGAGGCGGGCCGGCGCGGTGAACGCGATCCGGCGGGCCTCCAGGCCGGGCCCGCTCACCCCGGTCACGGCGAGGTCGCCGACGCCGAAGCCGAGGGCGGTACGCCGGGTGGGCAGGCCCTGCTCTGCGGCCGCGCCGGCCAACTCGGGCGGCAGCAGCCCGCCGCCGTCGGTGTCGAGGTCGGCGCGCAACCGCAGCCGACGCGCCTCGATCCGCTCCACGGCGTACGCGCCGGCGCGCACGTCGGTGGCGGTGGCCTCGGCGAGCCGCACGCTCACCCCGAGGGTGGCGGGGTCGAGCGAGGCGCCGAACCCGGCGAGGGTGAGCCCGCCGACGGAGACGCCGAAGTACCGGCGGGCCTGCTCGCGCAGCCGTTGCAGCTCCTGCTCCTCGGCGCGGGTGCGGTGCCCCGGCACGTACCGGTCGGCGGCGTCGACCGGCTCGGCGGGACGCGCCTGAAGCTCCCGGATCCGCGCCAGGCCGGTCAGCCAGCGGGTCAGCTCGGCACGCCGCTGCGCGTGGCGGGGCTCGTCGGGCAGCGCGGCCAACTGCTCGCGTACCTGCTCGGGGGTGGGCAGTTCGGCGGCGGTCAGCCGCAGGGCGGGCGTGCCGTCGGCGCCGGGCAGCAGGCGTACGCCGGCGGCCTCGACCGAGGCGGTGGCGGCGCGGGCCGTGGTGGTGAGGGCCGGCGGGGTCCGCTCGGCGCGGAACCGGTCGATCAGCTCGTCGTCGGGCAGGTGCTGCCCGACGCGGGAGGGCAGCGACGCCTCGGCGTGGACGGGGGCGATCTCCACGCCGGCGGCCTCGACGCGGCCGGTCAGCCCGGTGACCCGGATGCCGCCGATGTCGAGGGTGCCGCCGGCGCTCGACCGCAGCCGGTCCGACAGCTCGATCAGGCGGCGGCGTTCGGCCTCGCTGAGCGAGTCGGCGTGCCAGCGGTGCCGGCCCTCCAGGCGTTGCAGCTCCCGCTCCAGCGGCTCCAGCTCGGTGACCTGCCGGCGTACGGCGGCGAGCCGCTCGCGCAGCGCGGGCTGCCCGGAGGTGCCGGCGCGGCCGAGCCGCTCCTCGATCGAGCGCTGTTCGGCGCGCAGCCGGGCGGGCAGGCTGGTGCCCACCCCGAGCAGTGTCCGGCCGATCTCGACCCGGCCGATCTGCTGCATGCCGGCGAAGGAGAGCCCCTCGGCGGTGGCGCTGGCGAAGCTGACCTGCAACGAGCGCAGCATGCCGGCGGCGTCCTCGACGCGCTCGCCGACCGTGCGGGGCGGCCGGAAGACGCCGTCGGTGATCAGGCCGATCGTGGCGTTCGCCAGCGGGCTGAAGATCTCCCCGGCGGTGTACGAGGCGACCTGCCGGGCCAGGAACGGCGCACCGGCCGTGTACGGGGCGATCAACGCGTCGCTGATCTTGGAGAGGAAGGGAAGCCCGCCGTAGAACGAGATGACGTTGTGCAGCAGGTGGATCAGCGGGTTGATCAGCGGGATGCCGATCCAGCCGCGCCGCGACGGCTCGTCCAGGTCCTCCGTGCCGGTGGCCCCCGCGCGGAAGAACAGGCGCGACAGCCCGAACCGGGTCAGCCCGAGCATCCCGCCGGGCAGCGACTCGCTGGCGAAGACCACGTCGGCGGCGCTGACGCCGCCCACCCCGGCCTGCGCGCCGACCGGCCGCTCGTAGCCCCGGTCGGAGAAGGACGCCACGACGTCCAGGTCGGTCAGGGTGACCCGGCCGGTGCGCAGGGAGCTTCCGGTGAACACCCGGTTCACCCCGCTGAGTTCCAGCCGGGGCAGCCGCACCCGTACGACGCCCTGCCGGGCGTCGACCGACAGCGACAGCTCGTTGGACCGCTCGCCCGGGGCGCGGTCGCGCAACCGCGCCCCGCCGACGTCGCCGCTGACCCACTGCAACTCGTGCAGGTCGAAGTCGCGGACCGTCACCTCCTCGGTGAACAGGCTCAGACCGGTCCGGCTGAGGAAGAGCAGCTTCAGGCCGACGGCGACCAGCCGGCCCAGCTCGCCGAGGACCCGGGGCAGGCCGCCCGAGTCGAGCTGCTCGGGGACGAACGATGGCCGGTTGCGCTCGTGGTACAGGCGTAGCTGCTCGACGAGGGACGCCAGCGCCGGCACCCGGTCGGCCCGCACCTCCCGCGACCGCAGGAACACCCAGCGGCGGTCGTCCAGCGCGTACAGCTGGATGATCAGCGCGCGCAGCTCGGTGGCCTGCGCGGCGCTCCAGAGCCGGTCGTCGCGCAGCCGGTCGCGCAGCGCGTCGCGGGTCTCCAGCCGGCGCGGCCCGGAGATGGCGGTGGTGGCCAGCGACGCGCGCATCTCGGGGGTCATCGCCGACTGCATCCGGGCCCAGCGGTCCGGGTCCTCGGCGGCGAGCCGGCCCTGCTCGGCGGCCGGCAGGTTGCGCACGAGGTGGAAGGCGAGCCACGCCTCGCGGGGATTGACCCCCCAGTCGAGCAGCCCGATGTCGAGCAGGTGGCGGGCCTGCCGGGCGAGCTGGGCGGGCTCGCGGCGGGCGAACAGGTCCAGCAGCTCCGGCCGCCAGCTCTCGTGGGTGAGGTACGCGTCGGGCAGCGCCTCGACGATCCGGTCGAGGTCCCGCAGCGCGTCGAGCCGGCGCACGACCGAGGTGAGCGTCTCCCGGCCCGGTCCGGCGGGCCGGGTCGGTGCCACGGCGGCGCCCCGGTCCAGCCCGATCAGCCGGCGGACCAGCTCCACCGAGTTGTGCCCGTCCACCCCGGCCCGCACCTGCTGGTGGATCTCGGCGACGATCCGGTCGGCGTCGGCCCGGCCGCCACCGCCCCGGGCCGGGTCGAGCGGCTCGGCGAGGCTGCCGAGCCCGGCGTACCGCCCGCCCAGGACGTCCTCGGCCGGGATGTTCTCCTCCAGCCGGGCGAACCAGCGGCCCTGCTCCAGCCGCACCCACCGGTCCTGGGCGGCCAGCGGCAGGCTGCGCAGCAGCAGGTACGCGAAGCGCGCCTCGTGGTCGCGGATCGCCCAGTCGAAGACCCCGTACGACAGCAGGCCCTCGACGCGGGTGAGGTTCTGGTGTTCCTCCCGGGCGGCCAGCACGACGAGCAGCCGCGCGCCGAGGGGCGCGCCCACCCGCTTCTCCTCCCACGGCAGCTGCTCCAACAGGGCGTCGATGCGCCCGGCCTCGTCGAGCCGGCGGACCACGTGGCGCAGCCGGGGACCCGGCTCGGGCGGGCCGGCGGTGGCGCTGCCGGCCGGACCCCCGGCGGTGGCCGTGCCGCCGGCGGTGGGCGGGGCCGGCGCCAGGCCGGCCAACTGCGCCAGCGCCTGGCTGCCCTGCCGCTGGCCGATCAGCCGCTCGACGCGGCGCAGCCGCTCACGCAGGTCGGTGTCCTCGTCCAGCCGGCCGGCCTCGGCGTCGGTCCCGCGCAGCGCCGTGATCTGCTCGCGCAGGGCGTCGGCGTCGCTGCCACGCTCCGGCAGCTGCGTCAGCAGGCTCCGGAAGTGCCTCCCGCGGTCGCCGGTGAGCAGTTCCCGCAGGACGCTGGTGCGCAGGGCCCGCAGCACGTCCAGCGCGGTACGCCGCTCGAGGGGACCGAGCCCCTCGGTGCTCAGCCCGCGCACGTTGCCGGCCTCCAGCAGGCGCAGCAGGTAGGGCGTCTGGCCGCCGAGCGCGGCGAGGGCGGCACCCGGGTAGAGCCGGTGGTGGCCGTCGTCGAGGTTGCGGCCCAGGTCGGTGCGCCGTGGCGACGGCAGGCTGTGCACCAGGCTCCGGGCGACGAGGAAGGGCAACGTGTCCAGCACCCGCAGGCAGCCGCGCACGTCGTCGCCGGAGACCCACAGGCCGTCGAGCAGGTCGATGATCCGGGCCCGTTCGGCCCGGTACCGGCGCTCGACCAGCTCACTGAGCTGCGCCTCCAGCGCTCCGGTGCCGGTTTCCGCGTCGAGGGCCGGCGCGGGGCGGGCAGCGGTGGCGACGGCGCCGGTGTCGGCGGCGACCGCGTCGGCCGGCAGCCGGGCCGTCGGCGTCCAGAGCGCCCGCCCGGCCGCCGCCGCCTCGGCCAGCGCCCGTGCCTCGGCCTCCGGGTCGGTCACGCTCGTCGTCGACGCCGGCGCCGCACTGCCCGCCGAGGGCCTGGCCGGGTACGCGCCCGATGCGGCGGCGGCCTGCGCTAGGTGGCCGAGTTCGTGGGCGAGCAGGGCCCGCCCGGCGGCGCGCGTCGGGTCGTAGCCGGGGGCCAGGTGCAGCGCCCCGTCGGCGAGGAGCCCCTTCGCGCCGTGGTTGGCGGCCCGCCGTCCGGCCTCGCCGAGGTGCACCCGTACGGCGTCGGGCCGCAGGCCCAGCGCGGGGGCGTACCGCTCGACGAGGGCCCGGGTCAGCCCGGCCAGCTCGGCGTTCCGCTCGCCGGTCGGGGACTGCGGCCGGACGGCTTCCTCGCGCTCGCTCACCGGTCCACCTCCCGGCAGGCGGGCCGGCCCAACTGCGCCCAGATCGCCTCGGCCAGCGCTTGCGGCAGGTCCGTTCCCGGTGGCGCCGGCAGCGGGCCGGGCGGGGGAGAGGCGGGCGGCAGGCCGCGCTCGGCGAGCAGTCGGGCCAGCCGTACGCGCACCGCGTCGCCGAGCGCGGCGGGATCGGGCGCCTCGACCCCGGTGAGGACGAGCTCGCGGACGTCGACCTCGATGTTCATGACCACAGCCCCGGGTCGGCGGGCCGGTCGTGCTTGGCGTACTCGGCGGCCACGGCGTCGAGCACGTGCCGCATCCGGACGGGCGTGTGCTCCCCGGCGGCGACGAGCGCGGCCCGCAGGGCGACGGTGTGGATGTCGCCGCCGGTCAGGTCCAGGCCGGCGAGCCGGGGCAGGTCGAGCTCCTCGGTGGCGACCTGCGGCGGGAAGGCACGCCGCCACAGGTCGGCCCGCTCGGCCGGGCCGGGATGCCCGAAGGGCACCAACACCCGCAGCCGACGCAGGAACGCGGGGTCGATGGCGGTACGCATGTTGGTCGTCAGCACCGCCACGCCCCGGTACTGCTCCATGCGTTGCAGCAGGTACGACACCTCGATGTTGGCGTACCGGTCGTGGCTGTCCTTCACCTCGGACCGGCGGCCGAACAGCGCGTCGGCCTCGTCGAAGAGCAGCACGGTGCCGCCGCGCTCGGCGGCGTCGAAGACGCGGCGCAGCTGCTTCTCGGTCTCGCCGATCCACTTGCTGACGACGGTGGCCAGGTCGACGCGGTGCAGGTCCAGGCCGAGCGCGCCGGCGAGGACCTCGGCGGCCAGGGTCTTGCCGGTGCCGCTCGGGCCGGCGAAGAGGGCGGTGACCCCGAGCCCTCGCCCGGTACGCCGCCCGAAGCCGCGCTCGGCGAGCAGCGCGCGGCCGGCCGCGGCGGCGGTGAGCTGCCGCAGCTGGGCCAGGGCCGGGGCGGGCAGCACCAGGTCGTCCCAGCCGGCCTTCACGGCGATCCGCTCGGCCACCCCGTCGAGGTCCCGGCGGATCCGCTCGCGGACCAGGTCCCGGGCGAGCGCCGCCGGGTCGGTGGTGGGGCGGGCGGCGGTGGCGAGGATCTCGTGGTGGCCCAGGTCGAACTCGCGGGCCAGCGCGGCGGCGGGGCGCGCGGGCAGCAGCCCTCGCCACAGCGCCCGCTGCTCCTCGCGGGTGGGCCGGTCCACGTCCGGCCCGGCGGCGACCCCGTCGAGCGCGACGGCGCGCGGCGCGGAGACGACGACGTCGCCGATGAGTCGCCCCAGCAGGTGCGCCACGACGCCCGTCTGCTCGGGCGGTTCGTCGCCGGTCAGCTCCACGACCAGCACCGGGTCGGCGAGCACCACCTCGCGGTTCCACAGCCGGGCCAGGGCGTCCCGGTCGGTGACGGCGCCGGGCAGGTCGGCCGCCGCCAGCCGGTGGGCGCGGCGGCCCACCGTCGCCGCCGCGGCGGCGACGACGTCCGTGCGGTCGGCCCGGTCCGGCCCGGTGACCCGCAGGGCCCGGCGGCCGGCCTGCCAGGCGGCGCAGAGGTCCGCCGCGGCCCGCCGCCGACTGCCCGGCAGGCCCGCCGGCGGTCCGGGCAGCTCGGTGACGTACGGCCGCAGCCGCTCGTCGAGCCGCCCGGCGCCGCGCGCCTCGTGCAGGATCCGCTCGTCGAGGCGTAGCGGGGCGTGCGGCAGCGGTCCGTCGCCGAGTTCGACCAGGCGGGCGGCGCGCAGCGGACGGTCGGGGGCGAGGGCGTCCCAGTGCCCGCCGGGCAGGGCGTCCAGGCACCAGGCGAAGGTGGGCGGGCGGTCCAGCAGGCCGAGTTCCCCCGCGACGGCGGCGACCAGCACGTCGCGTTCGAAGCCGGTGAGCCCGAACCCGGCCGCGATCCGGTCGAGGTGCCCGCCGTCCGGGCGGCCGACCTGGGCGGGCTCGCCCTTGAGCAGCTGCCGGATCCGTTCCACCTCGGCGGCCAGCCCGTCGTCGGCCCGTTCGGCGACGGCGGGGGCGGGCCAGCGGGCGGCGGCGCGGGCGGCGGGCATCACAGCACCACGGAGGGGCCGGTGTACCGCCCGGTGGGGTCGGTGCTCAGCGGGCTGTCAACCCCGTCCACCCGCAGCCGCGCCAGGTACGCCCCGGCGGGCAGGTCGCGGAAGGCGAAGCGGACCCGGTCGGTGGTGCCGGCGTCGCCGGTGACGCCGTTGCCGGGCGGCGCGGGCAGGATCGTGCCGCCCGTCCCGGTCAGGGAGAGGGTGACCTGCTGCGTCGCCTCCACCTGCGGCTGCACGGTGACCGTGACCGTGCCGGTACGCAGCACCACCGAGTCCACGGTGCGGCTGGAGTCGACGACCACGTCGGCGGGGGCGACGGTGATCGTCGGCCGGTAGGTGACCGGCACGGCGTCGGAGCTGAGCGCCGCCCGGGGCGCGGGCGGGTCGCCCAGGTCGACGGAGTGGGTGACGACCAGGCCCCGCAGGCCGGCGGCGACGGGCCGGTCGAAGGCCGACAGCGGCACCCGAAGCTCGGTGGCCGACGCGGCGGCGGGGCTGGCGGTGGCCGTACCGACGCGGATGCGGGTGTCCGGGCCGGTCAGGTTGCGGCCGGTCACGACGAGGGTCGCGGCGGCGGTGACCGGGGTGCCGGTCGGCCCGTCGGCGCGTACGGCGTCGACCTCGGGGCCGCGCACGTCGACCGTGCCGGCCGTGACCGACCGCACCGGCAGGGGCTCGCGGGCTCCCCGCAGGGGGTCGATCAGCACCACCGAGACGTCGAGGAAGACGCTGCTGCGGTAGGGCGCGCTGAACGCCGACCAGAGCCGGAAGCTCTCCTCGCCGCCGGGGCTGTTGGCGACGCTGATCCGCAGTTGCTCGACCTGCTCGGCGAGGCGGGACTCGGCCACCGGCGCGGGCAGGGTCGCGTCCGGTGGATCGGGCGCGAGGGACCGGCGGATCGTCGCGCGGGTCAGCACCGGCGTCTCGTGCAGCATCGCCAGCAGGTGCCCGAGGAGGATCTCGCCGGTCAGCGGGTCGTGGCCGTAGACGCTGGCCACGTAGTGCAGGTCGACGCCGAGCGGGACGGCGGCGACGTCGTCACCGGCGCCGTTGCGCGGCGGCGGACCGAGGTTGGCCCAGGTCGGGTTGCGGGTGACCCGGCTGAGGAACAGGTTGACCTGGTTGCCCTCCTGGTTGCCCACGCTCACCCGGTCCGGTGGGCCGGCGGTGACCGAGACCCCGCCGACGGCCGACGACGCGCCGGTGGCCCGCAGGTACGCCATCAGCTGGGCGCGCAGCACGGCGGTGACGGCGGCGAGGGCGTACGCGGTGCTCATCGCGACCGTCCCTCCGCCTCGCGCAGGTAGGCCTCCAGCTCGGGGGCCGGTCCTGGGGCCACGGCGGGCGTCGGCGCGACCGGGGTGACCGGCGCGGGGGCGGCGGGCGCGGTGTGCCGCCCCGGGGCGAGCCGCACGTCGATGCGGCCGATGTGCAGGTGCACGGTGGGGCCTTCGGGCGCCCGGGCGGCGGCGCGGGTCACCGCCACGGCGCGTGCGGGCGGCGACTGCGGCGCGCGTGACGCGGGCACCGCGACCGTGGACACCGCGACCGTGGACGCCGGTACGGCCGGCGGTACGGCCGCCGGGAGGGCGGGCGACCCGGGAACGGCCGGCGCGGCGGGCGACGACGGCGCGGCGGGCGGAGGGACCTGGTGGCGGGGCACGGGGGGCGGGTGCGGGGCGTCCCGCTCCGCCGCATGCCGCACCGCGTCCGCCGGTACCGGCGCCCGGGTGGCGGGCGCGCCCGGCCGGTCGGAGCCCGGCGCGGTCGGCGCGGGCGGCGGCGTGCCCGGAGCGGCGGCCGGCGCGGCCGACCGGTCGCCGCCGGGGGCTGTCGGGGCTGGCGAAGCGGCCACCGGCGGGGACGCGGCGGGCGGGCCGGGCCGGACCGCGCCCGACGCGCCCGCCACGGCGGGACGCGCCGCCGGCCGGGACGGCGTGGGGGTCGGCCGCTCCACGTCGTACGCCTCGACGTCGTCGCCCGCCTGCGGCTGCTCCGGTTCGAACCGGCCGAGGGTGCGGGGCCGCAGCCGGGGCGCGGCGCCGACGGCGAGGGCGGCCAGCGCCGCCAGGTAGCCGGTCACGGGACCAGCTCCAGGTAGGCGGCGCGGCGGTGCGGGCCGAGGCCGAGCACCTGCGCCTCCGACCAGCCGTACGCGCGGGCCAGCCGGTGCACCTCGCCGAGCAGCCGCCGGACCCGGGCGTCGGCGGCCTGCCACGCCCAGGCGGGCACGTCGAGCAGCGCCTCGGTCGCGGTGCCGCAGCCCGGGCAGGTCAGGGTGACCGCGACGACCCCGAGCGGGTCGCGCTCGGCCATCGCGGCCGACACCTCCGGCAGGGCGGGGGCGGGATCGTCCAGCGGCGGATCGGCGGCGAGCAGGCACGCCCGCAGCAGCCACCGCTCGGCCGCCGCCGCGTCCCCGGCCCGCGCCGCCGCCGCCAGGTCGGCGGGGGTGGGCAGCCGCAGGGTCAGCCGGTGTCCCCGCCAGTCGAGCGTGAACGCCCCGGTGCCGACGTGCCGCGCGCCGCCGCGTGCGGAGTCGGCGGTCGGGTCCAGCGCGGCGGCCAGCAGGTCGGCCACGGCGAAACCGACCTCGAGCCGTTGCGGGCAGGCCGGGCAGTCGAGGGTGGCCTCCACCCGGTCGCCGGTCCAGGACCGGGCCGTACGCAGCAGCAGGGCCGCCACCTCGCCCACCGGCAGCCGGTCGGCGTCCTCGCGGCCCAGCAGCAGCAGGGGGCGCCGCGGCGCCGGCTGCCCGAGCGCGCGGTCCCAGGCGGAGACCAGCTCCACCTCGGCGGGCGGCGGCCCGGCGGTCACGAGGCGAGCCGGGGTTCGGCCGGCTCGGTGACCGCCTCGTCGCGTTCCCAGCCCTCGTTCTCCAGCTTGATGTGCTCGATCGCCACCGCGTTGGCGTTGGCGTCCAGCTCCGGCAGCGCCTGGTACTCCGAGACCCAGCAGCGGAACAGCCGGTACGACTGGGCGACCTGCCCGGCCTCGTTGAGCAGCTCGATGGTGATGTCGCGCCGGAAGTCGGCCAGCGACGCCTCCGAGCCGAGGCCGGCGTGCAGCGCCCAGATCCGCCCGGCCCACTGGGCGAACTCGGCGTCGTGGGTCAGGCCGCGCTCCAGGGTGACGGCCTCGAACTCCGTACGCCCGGGGGACTTGCGGCTGGTCGACGGGTCGCCGCCGTCGCGGTGCTTGACCACCTCGGTGGTCCGCTTCAGCGCGCTGACCTTGCTGACCCCGGCCACGTAGCGGCCGTCCCACTTCACCCGGAACTTGAAGTTCTTGTACGGGTCGAAGCGCGTCGGATTGACCGCGAACTGCACCATGACTCACACCTCTCAGGACGGGCTCTGGCCGGCGAGCTGCTGGATCCGCACGATCACGAACTCGGCGGGTTTGAGTGGGGCGAACCCGACGACGACGTTCACCACGCCCCGGTCCCGGTCGTCGCCGGTGGTGGTCTCCGCGTCGCACCGCACCAGGTACGCCTCGCGCGGGGTACGCCCGGCGAACGCGCCCTTGCGGAACAGGTCCTGCATGAACGACGTCAGGTTCAGCCGCAGCTGGGCCCAGAGCGGCTCGTCGTTGGGCTCGAAGACGGCCCACTGGGTACCCCGGAAGACGCTCTCCTCGATGTAGAGCGCGAGCCGGCGCACCGGCGTGTACTTCCACTGGCTGGCCAGCACGTCCGCGCCGGCCGTGGTGCGGGCCCCCCAGTTGACGGTGCCGACGACCGGGAACGTCCGCAGGCAGTTGAGCCCGAGCGGGTTGAGCACGCCGTTCTCGGCGTCGGTGAGCGGGTGGACCAGGTTGGTCACCCCGCGCAGCTGCGCCTCCGTGCCCGCCGGAGCCTTCCACACGCCGCGCTCGGTGTCCTGGCGGGCGTACAGGCCGGCGAGGGTGCCGCCGGGGGCGACCGTACGCGGCCGGAAGCCGTCGGTCGGGTCGGGGATCCGCAGCCGGGGGAAGTGCGCCACGGCGTTGGGTCCCTTGACGCCGAGCTGGTTGATCCAGTCCAGCGCCCGGTCGGGGTCGTCCACTCCGGGCGGCGGGTCGACCAGCAGCATCGCCCGGCGCCGGGCGCACAGCTCGTACGCGGCGGCCCAGACCGCCTCCGGGTCCACCCCGGTGTCGACCGACGTCGGGTCGCCGGGCTTGGCGCGGGTCGCGTCGGGGATGCAGAGCAGGTTGAACAGGTCCGTCCTGAGCAGGGCGTAGATGCCGGTGTAGGCGGCCTCGGAGCCGATCAGCGCGGCGGCGCCGGGCAGCAGCGTGCCGTCCGAGCCGGTGACCAGGTCGCCCTGGCCGAGTCGCTTGGCGCCGACGGGGGTGTACCGGCCGACGTTCGTGGTGGCGCCGCCCAGGCCGAGCAGCGCCGCGCCGTCGGCCACGTCGCCGGAGGCGGTCGCGCCCGTGACGGTGAAGGCCGCGTCGACGGCCGCCGGGGCCACCAGCGGGTCCACGTCGCCGAGGACGCGCAGCCCGCCGTCGGCGGTTGGCAGCACCCGCACCCGCAGCCCGGCGGCCCCGTCGGCGGCCCCGAGCGCGGTGTTGATCTTCCGTTGCAGCAGCGCGGCCACGCCGGCGGGTGAGGACGGCAGCCGCTCGCCCTTCTCCAGCGCCGTAACGGTCACGGCGGCGACGGCCGGGACGGTCCTGGTGGGGTCCGCCGGGTCCGGCTTGGTGGGCCGGTCCGGCTGCACGGTGAGCCGGTAGTTCTTCGCGGCGTCCACCGTCGGCGCGCCGACGGCCGCGCCGAGGGTGCCGCTGGGCACCGGCCGGCCCGCGCCGCTCGCCCCGGCCCGGGCCCGCACGAGCGAGGAGCCACGGTCGGGGTCGTTGAGCGCGGCGACGGCGTACGCGGCGCTCGCCGGGTCGGACGACAGCCCGGTGAAGTGCTCGCTCGCGCCGGTCGCCGGGTCCTGGACGCTCAGGTTGAACGTCTTCGGGTCGGCCGCGTCGTCGTGGTCGACGTCGATCAGCAGCCCGCTGCCCCAGCTTCCGGTGCTCGCGGCGTCCAGCACCAGCGCCGACTTCGGGCCGGCGCCCACCTTGTCGAGCAGGGTGACCGAGGCGGGACGGGCGTCGGCGCGGGGCACCCGTACGACGAGCGCGGCGGCGCCGCCGTTGCGGAAGAACTGCTGCACGGCCAGGCTGAGTTCGGAGTCGCGGTCGACGCCGCCGAAGCGGCGCTCGAACTCGCCGAAGCTGTTCACCCGGACGGCGCGGTGCTCCGGGCCGGTCCGGACGTATCCGACGAAGGCGGCCACCCCGGTCGCCACGCCGATGACGGGTCGGACGCCGCTCGGGGCTTCCTCGATGTAGACGCCGGGATAGCTCGGAGTCACGGGCATGACTACCTCGTCTCGGAGTGGAAAGTCGGCTGCCCACACCCTCCGCCCGCAGGTCAGCGCCCTCTAGCGGGGAACCGACCGGGTTGCGACGCGAACCCGACACCCGCGCCGATGCGGTTACTGGCCGTGAACTGATCGGCCAGCGGGCCGCCGCTGAACGTCCCGGCCCGCGCGCCGTTCGGCCAGCACGACGGGCCGGTCACCGGGCGGCGAGGGCCAGCACGCCCCGGTCCAGGACGATCCGCCCCGCCCCGTCGCCGACGCGGAAGAGCACGCCGTACGGGCGCCGCCAGGCCTGCACCGTCAGGGTGTCGCCGGGGTGCAGCGGCGCGTTGAAGCGGGCCCGGACGTGCCGTACGCGGGTCGGGTCGTCGCCGACGAGGGGCAGCAGGAGCCGGCCGGCGAAGCCGAAGGTGCACAGGCCGTGCAGGATCGGGCGGGGCAGCCCGGCGCGACCGGCGACGACCGGATCGGAGTGCAGCGGGTTGCGGTCGCCGCTGAGCCGGTAGAGCAGCGCCTGGTCCGGGCGGACGGCGGCGACGATCCGGTGCTCGGGCGGGCCGGTCGGCGCGCGCCATCCGGCGGCCCGGGCGCGGCTGCCGCCGAAGCCGCCGGCGCCGATGACGAACATGGACCGGCGTACGACGGCCACCGTCGTGCCCGCCGGGTCGCGCAGCCGGGAGACCTGCTGGACCAGCGCGCCGCTGCCCTGGTCGTGCAGCGCGGTCACGGTGGCGGTGGTGTGCACCTGCCCGGCCGGCGGCAGCGGGCGGAACAGGGTGAGCGCCTCCTCCGCGTGCCGGACGGCGGTGGGGTCGCCCAGGGGCGGCGGATCGGCGGCGAGGACGCTGGCGAAGGTCGGCAGCACCCGCTGCGGGTGGCCGGTCGAGTTCTCGGTGGTGAAGCGGAGTTCCGTGGCCGGGTCGCGCTGCCCCGCCCCGACCCCGAGGGCGTAGAGGATCGCCTCGGTGGCGGTCCAGGCCCGGCGCGACGACGTGTGCAGCCCGACGAGCGTCGGCAGCGGGCCGCCTGGTCCCGGTGCGCTCATCGGCCCGCCGCCGCCCGATCGCCCGCGTACGCCTGGCGCGTCGTCGCCCGGCCGCAGCGCGGTCGGCCGCCGGGGCCACCCCGGCCCTCTGCGCCGCGCGCGCGACTACGGAGAGTGGTCGACGTTGTCGCCCTCGCGGCCGGCGTCGGCTCGGGCCGGCCGGCATCGGCCCGTTTGTCCAGCGTGTTCATCGGACTCCCGATTTGTGGCTGCGGATTCGATCCGTCGGCCGTCGATCGTCGACGGCTACTGTCTGTTGCAGGAAGGTGAGGTCGAATCTCTTGACTGCGCCCACCGCCCAGCAGTAGCGTCCCATATTAAGCAACGGTAACCATAATATGAGCCGCTAGGTATCTGGGGTAGCCATGAGAATGCGAGCATTGCGAGCTGCGGTAGCAGCCCTGCTGGTGACCGCCGCCGTTGCGGCATGCGCGGAGAACCAGACCCCGACCGAATCCGGTGGCGGCGAGGCGACCCCTTCGGTGGCGGTCAACTTCGGCGTGGGCGTCGACCCGGCGTACTCCCCGATCTACCTCGCCGACCAGGAGAAGCTGTTCCAGGCCAACGGCCTGAACGTCACCGTCACCCAGTACCAGGAGGGCACCGGCGGCCTCGACGCGATCCTGGCCAAGCAGGGCCAGGTCACCGCGAGCACCGAGTCGAGCCTGCTCAACCGGGCCACCCGGGGCGACATCAAGGGCCTGGCCGTCTTCTCGCAGTCGCCCAGCTTCATCAAGCTCGTGGCGCGCTCCGGCGTCGCCGACGTGGCGGGCATCAAGAAGTACGGCGTCGTCCCCGGCACGGTCAACGAGTACGCCACCAACAAGGTCCTCGCGGCGCGCGGCATCAGCCGGGAGTCCGTCGAGTTCGTCAACGCCTCGCCCGCCGAGATGCCGGCCCTGCTGCAACGCGGCGACGTGGACGGCTACATCATGTGGGAGCCGTGGCCCTCGCGCGGCGTCGCCAACGGCGGCAAGATCCTGCTGACCAGCGGCGACATCGGCTACGTCTACAACCTGGTGATCGGCGTCGACGGCGCCTGGTACGAGGCCAACAAGGAGACCGCCAAGAAGGTCGTGCAGACCATCGGCCAGGCGTGCGAGCAGCTCACCAAGGACCCCGCCAAGGCGGGCACGGTCACCGAGAAGGCCATCAAGGTGCCGGCGAAGGAGGCCCAAGGGCTGCTCGAGGGCGTCCAGTGCCAGGTCCGCGACTTCACCGACGACGACCTCAAGCGCTACGGCGAGATCGCCCAGTTCCAGCAGGACAGCAAGATCGTCACCCAGAAGGCCGACCCGGCGACCGTCATGGTCAAGGGGGTGGCGTGACAGTCGACGGCACCGCCCCCGCCACGTCCGCCGGGCTGCCCGCCAGCCGCGCCGGCTCCCCGATCCGCATCCGCGACGTCGACATCCGCTTCGGCGAGTTCGTAGCCGTCAGGGGCGCGAGCCTCGACATCGCCGCCGGTGAACTCGTCTGCCTGCTCGGCCCGAGCGGCTGCGGCAAGTCCACGCTGCTCAACGCGGTCGCCGGGTTCGTCCGCCCGGCGGCCGGCGAGGTGACCTGCGGCGGCGAGGCGGTGACCGGGCCGGACGTGTCGCGGGGCGTGGTCTTCCAGAGCGCCGAGGCGTTGTTCCCCTGGCTGACCGTACGCCAGAACGTCGCCTTCGGACCGCAGATGCGCGGCGTGCCGAAGGCCCGGCGCGACGCGGTCGTCGACCGCTACCTGGCGATGGTCGGCCTCGCACACAGCGCCGAGCGGTTCCCCGAACAGCTCTCCGGCGGCATGCGCCAACGGGCCCAGCTGGCCCGGGTCCTGGCCAACGACCCCTCGGTCGTGCTGATGGACGAGCCGTTCGGCGCGCTGGACGCCCAGACCCGGCTGGTGATGCAGGTCGAACTCGACCGGATCTGGCGCGAGACCGGCGCCACGATCGTCTTCGTCACCCACGACATCGGCGAGGCCATCCTGCTCGGCGACCGGATCGTCACGATGACCGCGGGGCCGTCGGCGGCGATCAAGAAGGACTACCGCTGCGACCTGCCCCGGCCCCGCGACCTGACCGACCCGGCCTGCGCGGCGCTGTTCCGCGAGCTGCGCGAGGACATCGGCGCCGAGGTGGCCCGGACGCTGCGCGCCCAGGGGCTCGACGACGGCCACGACGGCCGACCCGGCGCCGACCGGCCCGAGCGGACGGAGGAACGATGACCGTCGAGGCACCCACCGTCCCCGACCGCACCCGGGCGGCGGCCACGACCGGCCCCCGCCGCAACCGCTGGCCCCGGCTGACCCGCATCGGGCTGTCGATCCTGTCGGTGCTGCTCGGCGTGCTGATCTGGGACCTGGTCAGCCGCAACTACACCGCCTTCTTCCTGCCCTCGCCACGGCTCACCCTCGACGGCGCGGTCGAACTCGTCCGCGACGGAACCCTGTGGGACTCGGTCAGCGCGTCCTCGACCCGCATCCTCACCGGCTGGCTGCTCGGCGTGCTCGTCGGCGTACCGATGGGTCTGCTGATGGGCTGCATCCCCTGGCTGCGGCTGATGCTCGACCCGTACATCCAGTTCTTCCGCTTCGTGCCGCCGATCGCCTTCGTCACCCTGGCGATCATCTGGCTCGGGCCGGGGGAGGCGTCGAAGGTGGCGCTGATCTTCTACACCACCGTCTTCATCGTCGCCCTCAACACCCTGGCCGGGGTGCTGTCGGTCAACGAGATCCGGATGCGCGCGGCCCGGGCGCTCGGCGCCGGCCCCGTACGCAGCCTCGTCTCGGTCGTGCTGCCGTCGACGGTGCCGCACGTGGTCACCGGGGCCCGGCTGGCGATGGGCAACTCGTTCCTGACGATCGTCTCCGCCGAGATCGTCGCCGCCCAGAGCGGCCTCGGCTCGCTGATCTGGACGGCCCGCAACTACGCCAAGACCGAGTGGGTCTTCGTGGGCATCATCGCCCTGGGCCTGCTCGGCTACCTCTTCGACTGGATCCTGCGGCTGGTCACGGGACGGACCCTGCGCCGCTACGGCGTGACGTTCTAGTCGCCGACGCATCCACCCCTACCCGAAAGGCTCGCCATGCTCTGCATCGGCGTCGACATCGGTGGCACCTTCACCGACGTCATCGTCTACGAGCCGGCCACCGCCCGGCTCGCCGAGGCCAAGACCCTCTCCACCCCGCACGACCCCGCGGCGGCGATCTTCGAGGGACTGGCCAAGCTCGGCGTCAGCCTGGACACCGTCGACCGGTTCGTGCACGGCACCACCCGGGTCACCAACGCGCTGCTCGAAGGCTCCGGCGAGCCGGTGGCCGTACTGGCGACCGAGGGCTTCCGGGACGTGCTGGAGATGGGCCTCGGGCACCGGCCCCGCCTCTACAGCGTCAAGGAGAGCGCCCGGCCGCCGCTCGTCGCGCGCCGGCACCGGCACGTGCTGCGCGAGCGCATCGCCGCCGACGGCAGCGTCGTACGGCCGCTGGACGCCGACGAGCTGGACGAGGTACTCGACCGGGTGGCCGCCGCCGGGCCCCGGGCGGTGGCGGTCTGCCTGCTGCACTCGTACCGCAATCCCGCGCACGAGCGGGCCGCGGCGCGGCGGCTGGCGGAGCGGCACCCCGGCCTGGTCTGCACCGTCTCCTCCGACGTGGTGCCGGAGCAGGGCGAGTACGAGCGCTTCGCCACCACCGTGCTCAACGCCAGCGTGCGGGCGACCGTCGCCGACTACCTGCGCGGGCTCGGTGACGCCCTCGCCGACGGCGGATACGCCCACCCCCTGTCGATCATGACGAGCAGCGGCGGTGTCGTCTCCACCGACGAGGCCGGGCGGCTGCCGATCAACCTGGCCCTCTCCGGGCCCGCCGGCGGGGTCGCCGCCAGCGTGCACGTGGCCTCGCTCGCCGGCTATCCGAACGTCATCACCTGCGACATCGGCGGCACCAGCACGGACGTCTGCCTGATCAAGAACGGCACCCCGTTGATGACCAACGACGGGAAGATCGCCGGCTACCCGAACCGCACCTTCCAGGTCGAGATCAACACCATCGGCGCCGGCGGCGGCTCGATCGCCTGGCGCGACCTGGGCGGGGAGCTGCGCGTCGGGCCGCGCAGCGCCGGCTCCACCCCCGGCCCGGCCGCCTACGGTCGGGGCGGCACCGAGCCGACCACCACCGACGCGCACCTGCTCGTCGGCCACCTCGACCCGGGCGAGAGCCTGGGCGGGGAGGTGCCGCTCGACCCCGACGCCGCCCGCGCCGCCCTGGCCGGGCTGGCCGGCACGTTCGGTCTCGACGAGCTGGAGCTGGCGCGCGGCATCCTGACGCTCGCCACGGTCAAGATGACCAGCGCCATCAAGGAGATCTCCGTGGCGTGCGGCCACGACCCGCGCGACTTCGTGCTGATGCCCTTCGGGGGCGCCGGCCCGATGCACGCCACCGACCTCGCCGACGAGCTCGGCATCCGCCGGGTCCTCGTACCGCCGGTGCCGGGCAACTTCTCCGCGCTCGGCTTCGTCACCGCCCAGGCCCGCCACGACTACGTGCGTACCGTCCTGGTGCCGGCCGACGGCGACGGCCTGGCGGCGGCCCGGGCGGCCCTGGCCGACCTGCGCGACGCCGCCCTGGCCCAGCTCAAGGCCGAGGACGGCGTCGAGCCGGACGAGGTCAGCTTCGGCCTCTCGGTCGGCATGCGGTTCCGGGGGCAGAGCTTCGACCTCGCCGTCGCCCTGCCCGAGCTGCCGGCCACGGCCGACGAACTGGTGGCGGCCTTCCACGCCGCCTACGCCGAGCGCTACGCGTACACCCGCTCCGACCACCCCGCCGAGATCGTCAACTGCCGGCTCACCGCCTTCGGGCCACGCCCGGCCGTACGCTTCGCCGCCCCGACCGGCGGCCCGGCGCAGCCCGGCACGACCCGCCTCTACCGCACCGGCGGCTGGGTCGAGGCCAGCGTGTGGCGCCGCGCCGACCTGGGCCCCGACTCCGTCGTCGCCGGCCCCGCCGTCGTGCGGGAGAACGGCAGCACCACCGTCGTCGGCGGCGGCTGGACCGCCACGGTCGACGACCACGGAAACCTGCTGCTGACCAAGGAGTGACCCGTGATCCCGCCAGCGCTCGACCTCACCGTGCTGGAGCGCGCCGCCCGGCAGCCGGACCGCGCCCTGTACGTCTTCGACGACCCGGGGCGGCCCGTGACGACGGGGGAGTTCGCCGACCTCGCCGGCCGGGCGGCGGCCGTCCTGGCG
Organism: Micromonospora echinofusca; assembly: GCF_900091445.1. Taxonomy (NCBI): domain Bacteria; kingdom Bacillati; phylum Actinomycetota; class Actinomycetes; order Micromonosporales; family Micromonosporaceae; genus Micromonospora; species Micromonospora echinofusca. Next base: position 3,302,173 of record NZ_LT607733.1, on the reverse strand, counting down.
GCCCAAGGCGTCGGCCGTGGCGACCGGATCGCGGTCTGGGCCGAGAACGGGCTGGCCTGGCTGGTGCTGCTGGCCGCCGCGGCCTGGCGGGGCGCCGCCCTGACCACCCTGCACCCCGGCCTCACCGGGCCCGAGCTGACCTCGGCGCTGGCCCGTGCCCGACCACGGCGGCTCTTCGCCGCCGAGCGGGTCCGCGACCGGCCCGGCCCGCCCACCGTCACCGAAGCCCTGGCGGGGCTGCCGCCGGGCGAGCGCCCGGACGGCTGGCACGTCCTCGGCGCGGACCTGGGCGCGGCGGCGCTGGCGGGGCTGCCCGGCTGGGACGACCCGGTCCCGCCGCCCGTCGGCGACCCGGACGCCGCCTGCAACATCCAGTTCACCTCCGGCTCCACCGGCCCGGCCAAGATGGTGTCGCTGAGTGCGGCCAACCTGCTGACCAACGCGGCCTGGACGGCCGAGGCGGCCCGGCTGCGCCCCGACGACCGGATCGCCTCGCCGCTGCCCCTGGCCCACGCGGCGGGGCTCGGCAGCGGGGCGATGCTGGCGCTGGTGACCGGCGCGCTGTGGGTCTCCACCCGCAGGTTCCGCACCGAGCCGGTGCTCGACCAGATCGAGCGGCACGCGTGCACGGTGGTGCAGGCCGTACCCACCATGGCGTCGATGCTCTGCGACCGCGTCGAGCAGGACCCCGGACGTTGGAACCTGTCGTCGTTGCGGGTCGGCTTCCTCGGCGGCGCCACCTGCGCCCCGGCGCTGGTCACCCGCACCCGGCGGGCCCTCGACCTGGAGCGGGTGGCGGTCGTCTACGGCCAGACCGAGGCCGGCCCGACGATCAGCCTGGACCCCGGCGACGGGACCTGCGGGGCGCCCGGGAGCACCGTCGGACGCGTCCTGCCGGCCCTTGAGGCCACCGTGGTCGACCCGGCCACCCGCACCCCGCTGCCCGCCGGGCAGGTCGGTGAGCTGCTGGTACGCGGAGAGTCGGTCACCCGCGGCTACGCCGACGACCCGTTCACCACCGCCGCCGCGATCACCAGCGACGGCTGGCTGCGCACCGGCGACCTGGGGGCGCTGACCGGCGAGAAGGTCCTCACCCTGGCCGGCCGGATCAAGGAACTGATCATCCGCGGCGGCGAGAACGTGCACCCCGCCGAGGTCGAGGCCGTGCTCGCCGACGACCCGGCCGTGGCCCGGGTGTGCGTCCTCGGCGTGCCGTCGCCGCGCTGGGGGGAGGAGGTCGCGGCCCTGGTCGTGACCGTCCCCGGCGGGCGCTGCGACGTCGACCGGCTCACCCGCACCGCCACGCAACGGCTGGCCCGGCACAAGGTGCCGACCCTGATCCGTACGGTCGCCGACCTGCCGCTGCTGCCGTCGGGGAAGGTCGACCGGCGGGCCGCGCGGGACCTGCTCGTTGCTCCGGGGGAGGAACGCTGATGCAGCTCGGCTCGTGTTTCCTGGACTCGCTCACCGTCACCAGCTTCTTCGGCAACGCCGAGATGCGCGGGGTCTTCAACGACCGGCAGCTCATGCAGTCGTGGCTCGACGTCGAGGCCGCCCTCGCCCGGGGGCAGGCGAAACTGGGCGTCATCCCGTCCGCCGCCGCGCAGGCCATCACCGAGGCCGCCCGCGTCGAGCGGCTCGACACGGCGGTGCTCGCCGCCGACGCCGCCGACACCGTGCACCCCCTCGTGCCGCTGGTGCGGGCGCTCACCGCCGCCTGCCCGGGCGACGCCGGCCGCTACGTCCACCTCGGCGCCACCACCCAGGACGTGATGGACACCGGCTTCGTCCTGCGGGCCCGCGACGGCCTGGACATCGTGCAGCGGCAAATCGACGAGCTGGTACGCGCGCTGCGCCGGCTGGCGCTGCGCCACCGCGCCACCCCGATGGCCGCCCGCACCCACGGGCAGCAGGCGCTGCCGACCACCTTCGGCCTGCGCTGCGCGGTGTGGCAGGACGAGCTGCAACGCCACCGCGTCCGGCTGCGGCAACTGCGCCAGCGGCTGCTCGTGACGAGCATGGGCGGCGCGGCCGGCACGATGGCCGGCTACGGCCCGCAGGCGTTCGCGCTGGAGCAGGCCGTCGCCGCCGACCTGGGGCTCGGCGTCGCCGCCACCCCGTGGCACGCCACCCAGGACCGCTTCGCCGAGTGCCTGATGGTCTTCGGCCTCGTCGCGGCCAGCGCCGAGAAGCTGGCCCGGGAGGTCTACTTCCTCGGCCGCACCGAGGTCGGCGAGGCGTACGAGTCGCAGCGGTCCACCCAGGTCGGCAGCAGCACGATGCCCCACAAACGCAACCCGATCCGCTGCGAGGCGGTGATCGCCGCCGCCGGCACCCTGCGGGCCCAGGTGCCCCTGGCGTTGCAGACCATGGTCGCCCAGGACGACCGGGACATGGGCGTCGGCATGACGCTGTGGAAGCTGCTGCCGGAGTGCTTCATCCTGCTCGGCGGCGCGATGCAGCGACTGGTCGACGTCTTCGGCGACCTCGGCGTCAACCCCGACCGGATGCGCGCCAACCTCGACCTCACCGGCGGGCTCGTGCTCTCCGAGGCGGTGATGCTGCGCCTGGCCGGCCCGCTCGGCCGGGAACAGGCCCACCACCTGGTCATGCGGATCGTCCGCGACAGCCTCGATGCGGGCCGCCCGTTCGCCGAGGCGCTGCGCGCCGACCCCGAGGTGGCCGCCGCCCTGCCCCCGGCGGAACTCGCCGGCCTGCTGGACCCCCTGTCGTACGTCGGCCACGCCGCCGCGCTGGTCGACCGCGCCCTACTCAACTCGGAGTCACCATGACCGACGCCCACCGTGCCGAGGAGTCCGTGCTGCTGCACCGCGACGGCCGACTCGCCCGGGTGACGCTCAACCGGCCCGCCCGGCGCAACAGCTTCGACCTGGCGATGCTCGCCCGCTTCGAGGACGTGATGCACGAGCTGTCGCGCGACGACGGCACCGAGGTCGTCCTGCTCACGGGCGCCGGCACCGCGTTCTGCGCCGGCACCGACCTGCACGAGCTGGCGACCCTCGACGCCCGGGCCACGATGTCCGTGCAGCGCCGCACCGCCGAGCTGGTCGAACGCTGGTACCGGCTGGAGCAGAGCACCGTCGCGGCGTTCAACGGCCCGGCCATCGGCTCCGGGGCGGTGCTCGGCCTGGCCAGCGACCTGCGGGTGGCCGCCGACACCTGCTTCGCGACCTTCCCGGAGGTGGGCTTCGGCATCCCGCTGACCTGGAGCGGCATGGCGATCCTCGCCGACCTCGTCGGCGCCGACCTGGCCAAGCGCTGGCTGCTGCTCGGCGAGCGGATCCCCGCCGACGAGCTGCGCGACCTGCGCCTGGTGACCGAGGTGGTGGACCCGGGGCGGCTCGCCGCCGCGGCGACCGGGCTCGCCGAGCGGCTGCTGGCCACCTCCGCCGTCGGGCGGTCGATGACCAAGCGGGCGGCCCGCCTGGCCGGGCCCCGGTTCGAGGCCGCCGCCAACGACTCCTACCTCGGCGCGCTGAGCGTGGCGCTGCGCCCCGCCGGCGACTACCTCGCCCGGGATGCCCGGTGAGGGCCGGCGAGGCGATCGCCGACGCCATCGTGGCGCACGGGGTCGACACCATCTTCGGGCTGCTCGGCGACGCCAACATGTTCCTGGTCGCGGACCTGGTCCAGCGCCACGGCGTCCGCTTCGTGGCGGCCCGCAACGAGAACGCCGCGGTGATGATGGCCGACGGCTGGGCCCGCGCCACCGGCCGGTGCGGCGTCGTCACCGTGACCCAGGGTCCCGGCCTGGCGGTCGCCGGTGCCGCGCTGACCATCGCCCGGCAGGCCGGCACGCCGCTGGTCCTGATCGCCGGCGACACCCCGCCCGGCGACCCGCTGCACGTGCAGAGCTTCCCGCAGCAGCCGTTCGCGCTGGCCACCGCCGGGGCGTTCGTGCCCGTGGTGGCGCCGGCCACCGCCGCCCGCGACGTCGGCCTGGCGTTCCGCGCCGCCGCCGAACGGCCCGGCCCGGTCGTCCTCGACGTCCCCATCGACCTCCAGGACGAGCCGGTGCCCGCCGGGGCCGTGCCCGCGCCGGCCGTCGTCGCGTACCGGCCCGCGTCGCCGGCGCCGACCGACGCGGCGGTCGCCGAACTGGTCGGCCTGCTGGCCGCCGCCCGCCGCCCGGTGCTGCTGGCCGGGCGGGGCGCCGAGGCGGCGGCCGACGACGTACGCCGGCTCGCCGACTGGTGCGGCGCGGTGCTCGCCACCACCGTGCTGGCCGCCGGGCTCTTCGCCGGCCACCCGTACCACCTGGGGGTGGCCGGGGGACTGGCCCGCCCGCTGACCCGGCGGGTGCTGGCCGAGGCGGACCTGGTGGTCACCCTCGGGGCGGGACTCAACCGGTGGACGGCCGACCACGGCGCGCTCTTCCCCGGGGCGCGGGTGGTCGCGGTCGACGTCGACGCGCGGGCGCTGGGCGCGCGCTGGCCGGTCGACCTGGGGATCGTCGGGGACGCGGCGGTCACCGCGCGGGCCGTGACGGCCCGGCTCGAGCCGCGTGAGCGCCCGGAGTGGCGCAGTGCCGCGCTGGCCGCGCAGATCGCCGAGGCCGACCCGTTCGACGGCATCGCGTTCGTCGAGGGCTCGGCGGGCATCGACCCCCGGGCGTTCATGCGGATCTGCGCCCGGCGGCTGCCCGCCCGGCGCACCACCGTGGTGGGCGTGGGGCAGTTCGGAGGCTGGCCGAACCTGCTGCTCGACTCGTCCGCCGTGGACCGCGCGTTCATCGCGCCCTGGGAGTTCGGCAGCATCGGCGTCGGCCTGCCGTACGCCGTCGGGGCCGGGGTGGGCCGACCGGACCGGCCGGTGGTGGCCTTCGAGGGCGACGGCAGCCTGCTCACCGGCCTCGGTGAGCTGGACACGCTGGCCCGGGTCGGTGCGCCGGTGCTGCTGGTGGTCCTCGACGACGGTGGCTACGGCGCGGAGGTGCGCAAGTTCGCCCCGCGCGGGGTCGACCCGGCGCTGGCCCGGTTCCCGGCCCGGGACCTGGCGGCGGTGGCCCGGTCCCTGGGCGTACCGGCCTGGACGGTCACCGACGAGGCGGGCGCCGAGGCGGCCCTCGACGCGGCGCTGCCGGTGACCGGGCCGGCGGTGCTGCACGTGCGGGTCCTGCCCGAGGTCACCCAGGAGCGGTTCTGACGGCGTACGCCCCACCGCGCCGCCGCCGGCACCTGACGCGGTGCCGGCGCGACGGCGGGGGCCCGTGGTGACCGGTTCGTGGGCGGCGCGCTCAGTCGCCCCACCGGTCGCCGAAGCCGTGGCCGAGCTGGCGGGACAGCTCGGCGGCGGTACGGCAGGCGGCGTCGGTCAGCTCCCGGGTGCGGGTGTCGTCCAGGCGGAAGATCGGCCCGGAGATGCTGATCGCGGCGGTCACCCGGTCGCGCCGGTCGCGTACGGGGGCGGCCACCACCCGCAGCCCGTGCTCGCTCTCCTGGTCGTTCAGCGCCCAGCCCTGCCGCCGCACGGTGGCCATGTGCGCCACGAAGGTGTCCAGGTCGGTGATGGTGTTGCTGGTCATCGCCGTGAACGGCACGGTGGCGAGCAGGGCGCGCAGGGCGTCGTCGTCGTGGTCGACGAGCAGTGCCTTGCCGGCCGCGCTGCACCACAGGGGGATGCGCCGGCCGAGGCGGGAGACGAGCTGCACGTTGCGGGTGCCCTGCACGACGTAGAGCGAGATGGCGTCGGAGCCCTCCAGGACGGCGAGGTTGACGCTCTCGCCCTCCCGCTCGGCGAGCTGGTGCAGCAGGGGCCGGGCCAGCGCGTGCAGGTCGATCCCGGCGAGGAAGCGGGCGCCCAGCTCGAAGACCGCGACGCCGAGGCGGTAGGTGCCGTTCTCCTCGTTGCGTTGCAGGAAGCCGGCGTCGGCCAGCGCGCGGAACAGCCGGCTGGCCGTGGACTTGTGCAGGCCCAGTTCGCGGCTGACATCGCTGACCTTGCGCTCGACGGCGTCACCCCGGAAGGCCAGCAGGACGCCCAGGGCGCGGTCCAGCGCCTGGGTGCCCGACTCGCGGGGGGCGACGCCCTCGTCGGGCGTCGGGTCAGTGGCGTACGACATCTTGCTTCCCTGCCTTTCCGGCTGCTAGGTTTCATAATATAACTCTAGGACCACATGATGGTCCAATGCACGGTGGTCCACTCGCCCCGACCAGTCCAGGTCCCCTCCGGCGGAAGACACGGACCGACACCGGAATCAGTGAGGCATCCGCATGACCGTGAATCCGATCGACCTGGAAGTCGTCACCGAGAGTCTCATCTCGATCGTCCGCGAGATGCGGCAGACGATCTTCCGTACCGCGCACTCGCCGGTGATCGCCGACGCCCAGGACTTCTCCTGCGCACTCTTCGACCCCTCCGGGCAGATGGTCGCCCAGGGCCGGGACATGCCGGGACACGTCATCGCCATGCCGGCCTCGGTGGCCGAGATCTTCGCCGACTTCGCCGCCGAGATGCGCCCCGGAGACCTCTACATCGTCAACGACCCGTACCGGGGCGGCAGCCACCTCAACGACGTCACCCTGATCAGCCCGGTCTTCGTCGACGGGCAGATGTTCCTCTTCCCCTGCGTCCGGATGCACTGGGCCGACATCGGCGGCATGACCCCCGGCAGCGTCTCCGGCCAGGCCACCGAGATCCTCCAGGAAGGGCTGCGGATCCCGCCGATCAGGCTGATCGAGGCCGGCCGACCCAACCGGGCCGCCTTCGACATCCTCTTCGCCAACGTCCGGATGGCCGAGGAACGCCGCGGCGACCTCGAGTCCAGCATCGCCGCCTGCCACACGGCGCAGCGCCGGCTGCGGGAACTCGTCGACCGCTGGGGCACCGGGCTGATCCTCGACTGCGTCGCCGCCAACATGGACCGCACCGAGCAGCGGCTGCGCGACATGATCCGGTCGCTGCCCGACGGCACCTACCGCTACGAGGACTACCTCGACCTCTACACCGACGGCGACTACGACGCCGCGATCGTGCGCTGCCGGCTGATCGTCGACGGCGACGAGATCGAAGCCGACTTCCGAGGCTCCTCCACCCAGGTCGCCGCCGTGGTCAACTCGTCGCGGGCGATGACCGTCGCCGGGGTGTTCATCGCGGTCAAGTCCGCCCTCGACCCCGGCGGCCTGGTCAACCACGGCGCGTTCCGGCCCCTGCGGGTGCTCACCGAACCCGGCACGGTGGTGCACGTCGCCTACCCGGCCCCCGCCAACGCCCACAGCGAGGTCCGCAAGCGGGTCATCTCCGCGGTGATGGCGGCGCTGAGCCAGGTGGCGCCCGACCTCATCGCCGCCGACCAGTTCGGCACCACCTTCCAGAACCTCATCGGCGGCGTCGACGAGCACACCGGTCAGCCCTACCTCTACTACGACTACCCGGCCGGCGGCAACGGCGGATTCCTCGAATCCGACGGCCCCAGCGCGATGAACCCGGTCGACCTCGGCGACATCTCCACCATCCAGTCCGTCGAACGGCTGGAGACCGAGATCCCCATCCTCGTCGAGGCCTGCGAACTGCGCGCCGGCTCCTGCGGAGACGGTACCCACCGGGGTGGCCTCGGCAGCCGACGGGAGACCCGGCTGCTGGCCAGCGGCGGGTCGTACTCGGTGCAGACCGACCGCACCACCGTCCCCCCGTACGGGCTGCGCCACGGCGGCCCCGGCGCGCCGACGGTCACCCACCTGCGCCGCGCCGACGGCCGACGGGTCGACTTCGACACCCCCGGCAAGATCGCCGGCTTCCCCATGCGGGCCGGGGACGTGCTCGTGATGGAGTCCGCCGGGGGCGGCGGCTGGGGCGACCCCCTGGACCGGGCGCCCGACGCCGTCGCCGAGGACGTCCGCCAGGACTACCTGACCGGCGACGAGGCCCGCCAGCGCTACGGCGTGGTCCTCGACGACGCCGGCGGGGCCGACCGCGCCGCCACCGCCGAGCTGCGCCAGCGGCTGCGCGCCGAGCGGAACTGGCTGCGCCTGGCCACCACCGAGCGGCCCGCCTACACCGGGCGGCGCGGCCAGCGCCGGCTCGCGTACGTCGCACCCGGCAGCGGCCTGGCCGAGGAGAGCCTCGTCGAGCTGCACGGCGTACACCCGGCGCCCCTGCGGGCCTGGCTGCGCCACGACGCCGCCCTCGCCGCCGACGAGATAGCCCTCGACGACGACGGGATGCGGATCCTCGGCGCCACCGCCGAGCACCGCGCGTACGTGCGGGTCCTCGCGGGGGAGGGACGGTCGTGAGCCGCGTCTTCCGGGTGCCGGTGGCGACGACCACCCCCCGCGCCGGTCGCGGCACCGGCGCCGGCAGCGCCCCGGCCCCGCAGGCCGCGCCCGCCCGGGCCGGCATCGTCGCCGGCTGCCTCAGCCCGCACCCGCCGCACCTGATCTACGCGGAGAACCCGCCGCAGAACGAACCCCGCTCCACCGGCGGCTGGGAGACGCTGCGCTGGGCCTACGAGCGGCTGCGCAAGCGCATCCAGGAGGTGCACCGCCCCGACGTGCTGATCGTGCACGCGCCGCACTGGATCACGATGGTCGGCCACCACGTCAACTGCGCACCGAACCCGCGCGGCATCTCCGTGGAGCCGATCTTCCCGCACCTCTTCCGCTACCGCTACGACTTCCGCACCGACGTCGAACTCGGCGAGGCCATCGTCGAGGAGGCCAGCGACCTCGGCCTGGTCGCCCGCGCGATGCGCGACCCCCGCGTACGCGTCGACTACGCCACCATCGGCGCCCTGCACCTGGCCAACCCCGCCTGGGACATCCCCGTGGTCTCCCTGTCGGCGAACAACAACCCGTACTTCTACTCCGACGCGTCCCTGGAGGAGATGGAGGTGCTCGGCGAGGCCACCCGCCGTGCCGTCGAGGCCACCGGCCGCCGCGCCGTGCTGCTCGCCTCCAACTCCCTGTCGCACCTGCACTGGCACGAGGAGCCGGAGCTGCCGGAGGACATGGAACGCGAACACCCGTACAACAACCACCAGTACCGGTGGGACATGAAGCTGCTCGAAGCGATCCGCCGGGGGCCGACCGCCCCGCTGCGGGAACTCATCACCGAACACATCGAGGCCACCGCGTCGGAGACGAAGGCCGGCAGCCTCACCTGGCTGCTCGCCGCGATGGGCTGGCCCAAGGTCGCCGGAGACGTGCTCGGCTACGGCACGATCATCGGCACCGGAAACGCCGTCGTCGAGTGGCTGCCCGAGGGGAGCCCCCATGGCTGACCGGACCGGAATCGTCGCCGGGGCGCTCCTGCCCGGCATGCCCCACCTGCTCGCGAAGGAACCCGCACCGAGCTGGAAGGCGCTGGCCACGGCCGCACGTGACGTGGGCGAGCGCCTGCGCCGGCTGGAGCCCGACGTCGTCCTGCTGCTGTCCACCCAGTGGTTCACCGTCCTCGGCCACCAGTTCCAGTGCGACCCCAACCCGCGCGGCGAACACGTCGACGAGAACTGGTACGCCTACGACTACGGGGAGCTCCGCTACGACCTGCGCTTCGACGTGGAGTTCAGCGAGCGGTGGGCCGACCGGGTGCAGGCCGACGGCAAGCAGGCGCGCCGCACCCGCTACGAGGGCTTCCCCATCGACACCGGCACCATCGTCACCTCGGCGCTGCTCGACCCGGAGCGCAAGCTGCGCTGGGCGCAGGTCTCCTGCAACCTGTACGCCGACGCCGACACCCTCGCCGATGTCGGCCGGGCCGGTGCCGCCGCCGCCCGCGACGCCGGCGTACGCGCCGCCGTCGTCGTGGTCAGCGGCCTGTCCTCCGGGCTGATCCAACAGTGGATCGAACCCGCCCAGGACCACATCGGCGCGCCCGCGCACGAGCAGTGGAACACCCGCGTACTCGACCTGCTCACCGCCGGCAAGGTCGACGAGGCGCTCGCGATCCGCGAGGACTACGCCCGGCAGGCGCAGGCGGACAGCCAGTTCCGGGCCCTCGCGTTCGCCGCCGGGACCGGCGCCGCGAGCGGCCCCGCGCAACTGCACGCGTACGGCCCGATCTGGGGCACCGGCGCCGCCGTCCTGTCCTGGAACCTGCCCGAGCGTCCCTGACCGAAGCCGACCCGCAACCAGAGCAAGGAGCAGACATGCGAAACGTGGCCGTGGGCTTCGTCGAAGCCGAGGGTTTCACCCCGATCTTCGACGCCGTCGACGCGATGGTGAAGGCCACCGAGGTCGAGGTGACCAAGGTCGTACGCCTCGGCGGCGGCATCGTCGCGGTCGCCGTGCGCGGCGACCTCGCCACCGTCGAGGAGGCGGTGGACATCGGCGAGGAGACCGCCCGTACGCGCAGCCGCTCGGTGCGCTCGATCGTCTTCGCCAGCCCCTGCGACGCGGTGAGCGCGCTGGCCGCCGAGCCTGACCTCGTCGGCAACTGACAACCGGGTAAGGAGAATCAGACATGTCCTCCGACATCGCGATCGGAATCGTCGAGACCCGCGGCCTGGTGGCCCTCTCGGCGGGGATCGAAGCCATGATCAAGACCGCCGACGTCCGGTGCGTGGCCGTGGAGCGGGTCACCAGCGGCTACCTCGCGGTCGCCGTCCGGGGCACCCTCGCCGCCGTACGCCAGGCCGTCTCCGCCGGGGAGGCCGCCATCCGCGCCCACGGCGAGCTGCGCAGCTCCCAGGTCTACCCCAAGCCCCACCCGACCACGGCGGCCCTGCTGGACGCGCCCGAACCGGCCCGCATCCGCGAGGTCATCGCCGGCCTGCGGGGAGAAACCGATGGTGCTCGGTGAGGTCGTCGGCAAGGTGTGGGCCGACCGCATCCTGCCGGCGTTGCAGGGCAGGCGGCTCGTCCTGGTCCGCCCGCGCGGCGACGGGCCCGACCTGGTCGCCGTCGACCCCCTGAACGTCGGCGTCGGCACCACCGTCCTGGTCGTCACCGACGAGGCCGCGGCGGCCGTGACCGGCCAACCCACCGTGGACGCCGCCGTGGTCGCGCTCGTCGCCGAGCCCGGCAGCGAGCGGCCCGAGCCCACCACCTGAACCGGAAGGGACACCTGACCATGCCCGAGTCATCCTGGCCGGTGAGTCTGCGCGACGGCCGCCCCGGTGCCGACCCGCCGACCCTGCGCAACTTCGTCGGTGGTGAGTTCGTCGGGGGTGGGCGGCGGTTCGTCAAGCGCAGTCCGGTGACGGGTGAGCCGGTGTTCGAGGTGGTGGAGGCGGATCGGGGGTGTGTGGACGATGCGGTCGCGGCGGCGCGGGGGGCGTTGCGGGGGCCGTGGGGTCGGATGGGGGAGCGGGAACGTGCGGAGGTGTTGCGTCGGGTCGCCGAGGAGTTGGAGCGTCGTTTCGATGATCTGGTGACCGCTGAGGTGGCGGATACGGGTAAGTCGATTTCGCAGGCGCGGACGTTGGATGTTCCGCGTGGTGCGGCGAATTTCCGGGCGTTTGCGGAGATTGTGGCGACGGCGTCGACGGAGTCGTTCACGACGGTGACGCCGTCGGGTGGGCGGGCGTTGAACTATGCGGTGCGTAAGCCGGTGGGTGTGGTGGCGGTGGTCGTGCCGTGGAATCTGCCGTTGCTGTTGCTGACGTGGAAGGTCGCTCCGGCGTTGGCGTGTGGCAATGCGGTGGTGGTGAAGCCGAGTGAGGAGACGCCGGCGTCGGCGACGTTGTTGGCGGAGGTGATGGCGGCTGCCGGTGTGCCGGAGGGTGTGTTCAATCTGGTGCACGGTTTTGGCCCGGATTCGGCGGGTGAGTTCCTGACCCGGCATCCGGGGGTGGACGCGATTACGTTCACGGGTGAGTCGTCGACGGGCAGCACGATTATGCGGGCGGCGGCTGATGGGGTGCGGCCGGTGTCGTTCGAGTTGGGTGGCAAGAACGCGGGGCTGGTGTTTGCCGACGCGGATCTGGACGTGGCGGTGGCCGGTTCGGTGCGCTCCAGCTTCACCAACGGCGGTCAAGTCTGCCTCTGCACGGAGCGGATTTATGTGCAGCGGCCGGTGTTCGAGGAGTTCACGGCGCGGCTTGCGCGGGAGGCCGGCGGGTTGCGGTTCGGGTGGCCTGCGGATGAGGCGACGGTGAACATGCCGTTGATTTCGCGTCAGCATCGGGACAAGGTGCTGGGCTATTACGACCTGGCTCGGGGTGAGGGTGCGCAGGTGTTGGCCGGGGGTGGGGTGCCGGCGTTTGGTGATGCGCGTGATGGTGGTGCGTATGTGCAGCCGACGGTGTTGACGGGGTTGGGGGCGGGTGCGCGGACGAATACGGAGGAGGTCTTCGGGCCGGTGGTGCATGTGGCGCCGTTCGATGATGAGGAGGAGGCGTTCGCGTTGGCCAACGGCACGGAGTATGGGTTGGCGGCGGCGGTGTGGACGCGGGATGTGGGTCGGGCGCACCGGGCCGGTATGCGGTTGGATGCGGGGATCGTGTGGGTGAACACGTGGTTCTTGCGGGATCTGCGGACGCCGTTTGGTGGGGTGAAGGCGTCGGGTATCGGGCGTGAGGGTGGCGTGCACTCCCTGGATTTCTATTCCGAGCTGACCAACGTCTGCGTGGACCTGACATGACCGCCATCGAGTTGGCGGCCGGCGAGCTGCGCCAGGCACGGGAGTCCGGCACGCCGTGCCCGCCGCTGCGCGGGCGGCTCCTGCCGGAGGGCGACGTCGAGACGGCGTATCAGGTGCAGCAGTTCCAGGTCCGGGGGTGGCTGGACGCCGGCCATCGGCGGGTGGGTGCGAAGGTCGGGTTGACGTCGCGGGCGGTGCAGGAGAGCTTCGGTGTGTTCGAGCCGGACTTCGGTGTGCTGCTGGACGACATGGCGGTGCCCGACGGCGCGGAGGTCGACCTCGACCGGTTGTTGCAGCCTCGGGTGGAGGCGGAGGTGGCCTTCGTGCTGGGTGCGGATCTGCCGGATGAGCGGATTACCGGCGTGGATGTGATTCGGGCGGTGGATCACGTGTTGCCGGCGATCGAGATCGTGGATTCGCGGGTGGCGGGTTGGGACATCTCGATCGTGGACACGGTGGCGGACAACGCCTCCAGCGGTCTGTTCGTGCTCGGTACCGCGCCGCGTCGGCTGGCGGATGTGGACCTGCGGTTGTGCGGGATGGTCCTGGAGCGGGCTGGTGAGCCGGTGTCGGTGGGGGCGGGCGCGGCGTGCCTGGGTAACCCGTTGCACGCGGTGCAGTGGCTGGCGCAGACGATGGCCCGCTCCGGTGATCCGCTGCGCGTCGGTGACGTGGTGCTGTCCGGGGCGCTCGGCCCGATGGTGTCGGTAACGGCGGGCGCGGCGTACGAGGCGCGGATCTCGGGTCTGGGTTCGGTGCGCGTCTGTTTCTCGGGGGCGGCGTCGTGAGTGCGCGGCGTGGGTTAGCGACCGTTGCGGTCTTCGGTGAGGGGGATGTGGCATGAGCGTCGGTGTGGCGGTGATCGGGTCGGGCAACATCGGTACCGATCTGATGATCAAGGTGCTGCGGTTGAGTGACAGCCTGCGGATGGTGGCGATGGTGGGCATCGACCCCGAGTCCGACGGGTTGGCGCGGGCGCGCCGGTTGGGTGTGGCGACCACCGCCGATGGTGTCGACGGCCTCGTCGCGATGCCGGAGTTCGCGGAGGTGGAGTTGGTGTTCGATGCCACGTCGGCGGGTGCGCATCGGCGCAACGACGCGGTGTTGGCGGCGCATGGTCGGCTGGTGGTGGATTTGACGCCGGCGGCGGTCGGTCCGTATGTGGTGCCGCCGGTGAACCTGGACGAGCATCTGGGCGAGCGCAACGTGAACATGGTGACGTGTGGTGGGCAGGCGACGGTGCCGATCGTCGCCGCCGTGGGTCGGGTGACGCCGGTGGTGTACGGGGAGATCGTGGCGTCGATCGCGTCGCGGTCGGCGGGGCCGGGTACGCGGGCGAACATCGACGAGTTCACCGAGACCACGGCGCGGGCGATCGAGGTCGTCGGTGGCGCGCAGCGGGGTAAGGCGATCATCGTGTTGAACCCGGCGGATCCGCCGCTGTTGATGCGCGACACGGTGTACTGCCTGTGTGAGGACGCCGACGCGGATCGGGCGGCGATCGCCGGGTCGGTGGCGGCGATGGTGGCGGCGGTGCAGGAGTACGTGCCCGGATACCGGCTCAAGCAGGACGTGCAGTTCGACCGTGTCGACACCTTTGTGCCGTCGTTGGGTCGGCATCTGCGCGGGTTGCAGGTGTCGGTGTTCCTGGAGGTCTCCGGCGCGGGCCATTATCTGCCGGCGTACGCGGGGAACCTGGACATCATGACGTCGGCGGCGCTGCGCACGGCGGAGCGGCTGGTCGGGCTGCGATCGGCAGCGACCGGCAATGACAGCGCGGGCCGCGACGGCGCTGATGGCGACAGCGCGGGCCATGACGGCGCTGGTGGCGATGGCGTGGGTCGGGACGTCGTGGAGGTGACCCGGTGACTGATCTGTACATCCAGGACGTGACGTTGCGCGACGGCATGCACGCCGTGGCGCACCGCTACACGGTGGAGCAGGTCCGCACCATCGCCGCTGCGCTCGACGCGGCGGGGGTGGCCGCGATCGAGGTCGCCCACGGTGACGGGCTGGCCGGCTCCAGCGTGAACTACGGCCATGGTGCGGCCAGCGACGCCGACTGGATCGCGGCGGCGGCCGAGGTCATGACGAACGCGAAGCTGACGACTCTGCTGCTGCCGGGGATCGGCACGATCGCGGATCTGAAGGCGGCGAAGGCGCTCGGGGTGACGAGTGTGCGCATCGCGACGCATTGCACGGAGGCCGATATTTCGGCGCAGCACATCGCGTGGGCGCGGGAGAACGGCATGGACGTCTCCGGGTTCCTGATGATGTCGCACATGAACGATCCCGCCGGGTTGGCGGGGCAGGCGAAGTTGATGGAGTCGTACGGGGCGCACTGCGTCTACGTCACCGACTCCGGAGGCCGGTTGGTGATGTCGGATGTGGCGCAGCGGGTGGATGCGTACCGGCAGGTGTTGGAGCCGAGCACGCAGATCGGTATCCATGCCCACCACAACCTGTCCCTCGGCGTCGCCAACAGCGTCGTCGCCGTCGAACACGGCCGCATCCTCGGCGATGCTGCGGCCGGGGCGCAGGCGCCGCACGGGCGCACGGTGCGGGTGGACGCCTCCCTGGCCGGGCAGGGTGCCGGGGCGGGTAACGCGCCGTTGGAGGTGTTCGTGGCGGTCGCGGAGTTGCACGGCTGGGAGCACGGTTGTGACGTGTTCGCCCTGATGGATGCCGCCGACGACATCGTGCGGCCGTTGCAGGACCGGCCCGTGCAGGTCGACCGCGAAACCCTCTCCCTCGGCTATGCCGGGGTGTATTCGAGTTTCCTGCGCCACGCCGAGCGGGCCTCGGACAAGTACGGGGTGGACGTGCGCTCGATCCTGGTCGAGCTGGGCCGCCGCCGCATGGTCGGCGGGCAGGAGGACATGATCGTGGACGTGGCACTGGACCTCGCCGGCAAGGAGACCTCATGATCGGCCCGGACACCGCCGGTATCGCCGAACGCCTCGGCGTGGCGGCCGACACCGCCACCGCCATCGCACAGTTGGCCGCCGAGACCGGCTTGGACGTGGATGCGGCGTACGCGGTGCAGACCGCGTTGATCCAGCGTCGCCTCGACCGGGGCGAGCGTGTGGTCGGGTTGAAGATGGGCCTGACCAGCAAGGCGAAGATGGCGCAGGTCGGCGTGGACGAGGTCATCTGGGGCCGCCTGACCGACACCATGCGCATCCCCGACGGCGGCACCCTCGACCCCACCGCGTTCATCCACCCCCGCGTCGAGCCCGAAGTGGCGTTCCTGCTCGACCGCCTCCCCGAACCCGGCGAGCCGGTCGGGGACTTCACCGACGCGGTCCGGGCAGTCGCACCCGCGATCGAGGTCATCGACTCCCGCTACGCGAACTTCAGCTTCTCCCTGCCGGACGTGATCGCGGACAACACCTCCGCCGCCGCCTTCGTCATCGGCGCCTGGTCGCCGGTCCCCGACGGCCTGGACAACCTGGGTGTGCTGCTGGAGATCGACGGACGCGTCGCGCAGGTCGGCTCGACCGCCGCGATCCTCGGCGACCCCCGCCGCGCACTCGACGAAGGCATCCGCCTCGCCGGCCGCCACGGCGTACGCCTACGCGAAGGCTGGGTGTTCCTCGCCGGCGCCGCCACCGCCGCCGTCCCCCTGAAACCCGGCGCCCACGTCCGCGCCGTCGTCGAACACCTCGGCACCACCACCCTGCGAGCAGCAGCATGACCACGCAGGCGCACGTCGTCGCCGGCAAAGCCACACCACGTGGCGCGTTCCCCCACGTCAAGGTCGCCGGCGGCTTCGTCTTCGTCTCCGGCACCTCCAGCCGCCGCCCGGACAACACCTTCGCCGGCGTGCAGGTCGACGAGTACGGCACCACCAACCTCGACATCCGCGCACAGACCCGAGCCGTCATCGACAACATCCGAGACCTGCTACGGACGGTCGGCGCGGACCTGAGCGACCTCGTGCAGGTCACCACCTACCTCGTCAACATGAACGACTTCGGCGGCTACAACCAGGTCTGGGCCGAATACTTCGACGCCACCGGCCCCACCCGCACCACCGTCGCCGTACACCAACTACCCCACCCGCACCTGTTGATCGAGATCCAGGCGGTAGCCGTACTACCCTGACCTGCCGGTGAGCAGGGACTCTGGCGGGACTGCGGGCACGTCATCATCGAGTCGGGCGAGCAGAGTGCTCACCTCGGTGTGCAGGCGGCGCAGTTCCGCGGCCGTCGGCGCCAGCTCGTAGCAGTGGTGGTGGGCGGCGGCCGACAGGGTCGCCCAGGCGAACGCGACGCGGCGGGCGACGGCGACGCCGGGACCGAGCCGGCCGCGCAGCATCAGCTGCTTCGCCCGGCCCTGCCGGCACCCGGCCACCGCCGGCCGGGTCCGCCGCCAGTAGGCGTCGATGCCACCCTCGAGGGCGAGCCGGATCAGGCAGGCGCACGCCCGAGGCCACCAACCGCCGGCGACGGCGGCCCCGCCGAACGCGCCGGCACCACGCAGCAGCTCCTCGGCCGCCGCCAGGCAGCGCCGCGGTTCCGGGGTGGCCACCGCGGCAGCTCCATCCGTGCGGCGCTGTGGCGTCGGCGCGGTCACCGCAGCGCCTCCGTCAGCAGGCGGGCGTCCGCGACCAGGCCCGGCAGGTCCGCCAGGTACGACCCGTGCACGCCCTCCCGACACGCCTTGTACGCGGCCACCGCCCGCGCCCCGTACCGGCGACTGAGGCAGCCGATCACGTCCCCGCCCCGTTCGGCGTCGTCGAACAGGGCCAACGCGAGCGTGGTGGTCAGCCGCCGGGAGGCGTCCACGATGGCCGCCTCGATGTCGTCGTGCGGAACGCCGCGTGCCACCCGCTGCCGCCACACCATGCGGTGGCAGGCCGCCTCCACCGCCGAGCGGCACAGCTCCGCCACCACAGGCCCGCGTACCTCGGCGGCGAGCTCCTCGTTGCGCGCCAGCGCGTACGCGTCGTCGAGGTAGCGCGTCACCGGATCGGAGGCGGGCCGCAGCGTCACCACGGACCGCTCCGCGCGGGTCACCTCGACGATCCGGGCCCCGCCCACCTCCAGGCGGCGCACCGCGTCCGGCAGCCGGGTGTCGTGGGTGAAGACCACCACCTGCCGCTGCTCGGCCAGCGCGGCGAGCACCCGGGCCAGGCCGTCCACCTTGGCCGGGTCCATGCTCTGCACCGGATCGTCGACGACGATGAACCGGAACGGGCTCTCGGGCGCGCACCCGCGCGGCAGGAACGTCGCCAACCCGAGCGCGTGCATCTCGCCCTGGCTCATCACCCCGAGCGCGGTGCCGTTGTCGGCGCCGTCCACGCTGACCGGGAACGCCACCCGCCGCCGCGTGTTCGTCCCCTCCAGGGTCATCGCGCCCAGCTCGACGTTGCTCTCCTGCCGCAGCTGCGCCCAGATCCGCTGCGAGTGCTCCGCGAACGGCGCCACCCGCTCGTTGCGCAGCCGCGCGGCGGTGGACTTCAACCAGGCCCGCGCCGCCTTCACCCGGGCCAACGTCGCCTCCCGCTCGGGCAGCCGCGTCGCGGCGTCGACCCAGCCGCGCAGCTCGGCCGCCGCCCGCCGCCACCCGGTGTCCCGCTGCCGCAGGACCCCTTCGGCGTACGCGCGGGCCGCCCCCGCCGCGGCCACGACAGCCGGATACCGCGCGTCCAGGTGCGCCGCCAGTTCGGCCGGCTCCGCGGGTACGCGCCGCAGCGCCGCCACCGCCGTGCGCAGCCCGTCCAGCGGCGCCTCCACCCCACTGCGCGGCCCGTCCAGCGGCGCCTCCGCCACGTCACGCGGCTCGCCCAGCGGCGAATCCGTCGGGTCGACCTCCGGCACGGCGATGTCGTCGATCAGGTGGTGCGCCTGCCGCAGCAGAGCGGTCAGCCGCGCCGCCGCCGACCGGGCGGCGAGACTGCGGTCCCGTAGCTGCGCCAGCGACGCGCCGGCGGCGCTGCGCCAGTCCCCGTCGAGGCTGCCGGTGGCGCAGACCGGGCACGGGCCGTCGCCGACGTCCTCGTGGTGCTCGATGGCGAGGCTGAGCAGTTCCGCGCTGCGCAGCGCCGCCAGATTCCGCCCGCCGTCGTGCCGCTGCACCTCGGCGGACGCCTCACGCAGCTGTTCCGCCAGCCGCGCCACCTCCGCCACGGCCGGCACGCGCAGCTCGACCAGTCGCCGGCACAGCAGCAGGGGCCCGTCTGCGGCGACCTCCTCCGGTTCGTCGAGGATCGCGCCCAGCGCCGCTAGGTCGACGGTGCCGCGTCCCTTCAGCAGTACGGCCGCCCGGCGGGCCCGGTCGTCGGCGACGCCGGTCAGCTCCTCGGCGAGCGCGGCGCGCCGGGCGCGTACCCCCTTGATGGCCGCGTCGACGGGCCGGGCGGCGGCCATCAGCCGCTGGTCGGCGTCGGTGATCGCCTCCAGGCCGAGGATCGCGGAGATCGCGTCGAAGAGCTGGCTCTGCGTGCCGGCGGTGAGTCGGCCCAGCTCGGCGGCGGTGAGGAACGGCCGGTACAGCTCCAGCGGGCGGGCCAGCCCCAGCTCCGCCAGGCTCGCGTGCCGACCGTGCGCGCTGGTGACGGTGACCTCCGCGTCGGCGAGCGTCGCGCCGAGCGGCCACGACCGGGTCACCGTCACCGGCTTCACGACCCCGTCGACGTGGAGCTGCGCCACGATCCAGCACGGGTCGGGGGAGTGCAGATTGCGCCAGCCCGTACGCCAGACGCTGTTGCGCTCCGCCCAGCGGGCGCTGTCGCCGGTCAGCGCCAGCTCGACGGCCTCGGCGAAGCTCGACTTGCCGGAGCCGTTGCGCCCGACCACGAGGGTGAGGCCCGGGCCGGGGTCGAGCTGGAGGGTGCGTTCCGGTCCGACGCCCCGGAACCCGGCGACGGTGACCGAGGAGAGCCAGATCCGCCCCGCCAGCGCCTCGTCGGTCGGGACGGCCAGGTCCAGGCTGGTCGTCCCGCCGTCGAGCGCGGCGGTCAGGTCGTCCTGGCCACTCAGCGCGGCGAGCACCAGCTCGGCGGTGTGGTCGGGCACGTCATCGGCGGCGAGCCGCTCGAAGATCAGCTCGACCAGGGGCTCGGTGCGGCGGGCGGGAAGGGCCGGCGTCGTGGGGGAGGGCTGGCGGGGGATGGGCATCGGTCGTCTCCAGGCGCGTGCTCCCTGCGGGCCGACGCGGGTGCCGGCCCGCTGCGGGGGGAGCGGGGGAAGTGGTGTGCAGGCGGTAGGTGGCCGGGGTGCTGGTCTGCGGAAGGATCAGCCGGGGCCGACCCAGGACGTGATCGACGAGCCCGTGGACAGAATGGCGGTGGGCTGGGCAGCGGAAACCACGATCATCTCCCGGGGTGAGAAGTCAGCGGTGTGGTCAGCTGGCGACGGTGGTGTGCCAGTCGCGGAGGAACGCGTCGACCAGGGCGTGCGCGCGGGGGCGTACGTCGAAGGGCTCGCCGAGCCGACGGCGGGCCATGTGGGACAGGCCGTCGGCGGCCTCGTTGAGGGCGTGGCCACTGTGCCCCTTCACGTGTGCGAAGGACAGATCCGGCCGCCGGCCCACCAGTTCGGCGAGCCGGACCAGGGTCGGCTGAGCCGACGAACTGCGCGGGCGCAGGCTGTAGCCGGCCGGCATCACGTCGCCCTCGCCGGCCTGCCAGCGGTGCAAGTACCGCAGGGCGGCCAGACTGTCCAGCAGCACGGTCAGGCCGGCCGGTGCCTCGTCGTACGCGGACAGCAGGAAGTCGACCGCCCGCAGCTCGTTGATCAGCACGCGAGACGGGCCCGTCGGATCGAGCCGGTCGGTGCCCCGGCTGCGCAGGCCCCAGTGGCCGTCGCTGACGACGTACCCGATGCCGCCGCCGCGTCCCTTCCAGCTCGCGTCGGTCGCGGCGACGAGCGGCGCGGACGTCCCCGCCCAGCGACCGACCCGACCGCGACCGTGCTGCTGGTCCGGCTGCGACCGGCAGGTCGACCCGTGCCGGCCGGCCTGCTGCTCCGCCGTGTCGAGGAGCTGCCGGGCCGAGGCGAGCTCGTCGTAGTGGGCGGCGGTGAGGGCCAGCCGCACGGCATCGCCGATGCGCTGACAGTCCTCGCAGCGGGTGACGCGGGCATAGGCGCGTAGCGCGACGGCGCGCTCGTGCAGGGGAGTGGGGAGCAGGTCCAGGGCGCGCAGGAACTCATCGGGACGCACGACGCCTCCCTAGAACTCGGAAACGTCGGTGACGACGGCGGTCAGTTTGTCGCCGGAACGCTTCGTGCTGGCCATCTCCTCCTGCTGTACCGATGCGGAGTCGCCCGACACCTCGAAGGTGTTGATGACCGGATCCTCGGCGCCCTTGACCTGGTACGTCACCTCGTACGTCTTGGACGGGTCCAGGCTGACATCGCCGATGTACGTCACGTCGATTCGGTAGGTGATGTTGCAACCGGCGCTGCCGAAGCACTGCTTCCTCAGGACCTTGACCTTGAGCTTGAAGTCGTTCTTCGTCGGAGTGCCGTAGGTGGGAGCGGGCGGTGCGGTCGTGGCGGGCGCGGTGGTTGGGGCGGCGGTGGTCGGGGCGGACGTGGCGGGGTGCGCCTGCGGTGCGGCGGAGGTGGCGGTCTTGCCGTCGCCCGGCTCCTCACCGCTGGTCGTGGCCAGCAGCGCGCGGCAGCCACCGAAGCAGAGCAGCAGGACCAGCACGGCGACGCCGGCGATGATCCATCGGACCTGGGGCTTCTTCCGCGGGGTCGGCTGCAGGCCGGCGGTGTCCGTCGTCTCGGGGTGGGTCTGGGGCACGGGCTGCGGTTCCGGCTGGGCCTTGGGCTCGGTCATGGTCTCTCCTCGTCGAGGGCGGTGGTGGGTCGGCTGCGTCAGCGGGATGCTGTGGAGCTGATGTCGTGGACGGATCAGGCGGACGGGATGCCGACGACCTCGACCTCGACACCGTCGTTCCGCAGCGTCTTCATCGCCTGATAGAGCGCGACCTGGGCGAAGGTGAAGAGCGAGTCGACGGTGACCGCCTGGCCGGCGTCGAGCGCGATGGCGTAGACGACCTTGGTGGGGCGGAAGTCCGGGCTCAGATCACGCCCGTTCGGCTGTCGCCGCACGACGTCGAGGAACCTGGCGCGCGCGTCGTCCTGATAGCGCAGCGCCTCGTAGGAGACGATGCCCTGAGCGAAGAGGTGGCTCAGCGGGGCGCTGCTCTTCGCACGCTTGACGTGAATTAGTTCGCCGGATGGGCCGAGCAGGTCGCACGCCTCGATGCCGCGCCGGTGTTGGGCCGTCCGGAGCAGTTTCTTGTCCAGCAGCACCAGCCTCGGGTCACGGTGGGCTGCGGCCCGGTTGTAGGCGTCCTCGTCCTTGAGGTCCCTGGTCCAGGGCGGCAACGCGACGTCGGAGGGACGGGCCAGGATCTCGGTGATCTCCCGGCGCAGGAAGTCTCGGTGCCGGTCGCCGATCTCATACCAGTCGCCCTCGTGGAGCAGCAGGTGACTGGTGCCGACGGCCACCTCTGCCGTGATCCAGTGGGCAGCCCGGGTCCTCACCATCGCCTCGGCGCCGCGAGCGTCGGCGTAGAGCGTGACGCTTCCGTTGCGCAGTCCGTTCCACCGGTCGCCGTCCAGCGCGCCGTTGGTGTGGGCGAGGATGGCAGGCAGGTCCAGCTCGTCGGTCAAGGTCGGGGCCAGGCCGGACTTCGGAACCTGGATCAGGTACGACGCGGCGTGTTCGATGTCGCTGATCAGGTTGCCGGGCACCGCCACGCCGAGGGCAGGCGGATCGACGAGCGCCAACCGCTCGTCCAGGGCGCCGATGAGGTCCGGCATGCGCGCGTCCGATGGCGGCACCGGTCGGATCTGCGTGATGAACTC
The DNA here is from genome assembly GCF_900091445.1 of Micromonospora echinofusca. Lineage (NCBI taxonomy): Bacteria > Bacillati > Actinomycetota > Actinomycetes > Micromonosporales > Micromonosporaceae > Micromonospora > Micromonospora echinofusca. The sequence continues at coordinate 3,279,803 of NZ_LT607733.1, read as the reverse complement.
CAGGTCGGCCAGGGGCGACTCCTCCTGGCAGACTCGCTCGATCTCCCGCAGGTCCGCGAGGAGCCCGGCGGGCTCGACACAGACGTGGATGTGCAGGGCGTCGCCACCGTCGATCCGGGCGGGCTTGCCGCTGCGCCGGCAGACGGTCAGCCGCGGATTGTCCGTGTAGCCGCAAACCTGCCCGACGATCTCGCCCCACTTGTCGATGCCGTACTTCCAGATGGGCTGGCCGGTGGGGACGAAGCTGCGGTCGACCCGCCCGCTGGCACCTACGACCCGCCGGCGGACCTGCCGGATGTCGCTCGGCACCAGCGCCCGTACGGCGAACGACACGCCGAACGTCCGGTCGATCACCTCCTGCTCGACCATGTGGCGACCGAGGGTCCCGTAGGTCAGCGCGTACGCACGGTCGTCGACGGCCAGCAGTAGTGCCCCGCCACCGCTGCTGTAGCCGAGTTCGACTTCCCCGCCGGTCAGTCGGGCGAGGATGTCGCACCACTCGGCACGCAGGCGGGGCACCGTGCCGTGCACCAGCAGCGCGGGTGCACCGGCGACCTGTCCCGGCGATGGCTCGAAGCCGTTCTCGGTCAGGTAGCGAACGTTGAGTGCCTCCTGCAGGCCCTCAGGTTTGGCGGGAACTCGAAGGCGATAGATGGTGGTGGGGTAGGTACCGGGCGGGGCGGGTGGGTCAGGGGCGTCGAACAGGGTGGGCTGCTCCGGGCCGGGCCGACGGCGGTCCTTTCGACCTGCGGGGCGGGTGATGGAGCCGGATGAGATCCGGCCCGTCGCACTGCGCATCTCAATCTCCTCGCGTAGAGACCTGTGTTTGCAGTTGGCGGGGATGCGTGGTGCGCCGAGGGCGGGCTTCGCGGGGCCTGCCCCCGGCGCGAGGAGTCAGCTCAGGGCGACGGTGACGCCGCCGGAGAACGGCGAGTCGTGCAGCTCGAGCTTGGTGAGCTTGACGTTCTTCGGGATGTCGAAGACCACGACACCGGTGACCTGGTTGCCGGGGTTGATGTCGTTGAGGAACGTCTCGGCGTTCTTGTTGGCGTAGATGGCGGCGCCGGTGTCGGCGGAGTACTCGGTGCCGTCGGCCGCGTACGCCTTCTGGCTGCTGCCGTCGAACATCTGCGACTCCTTGCCGACGTTCTTGACGTTGATCGTGACCAGGCAGAACTGGCCCTGCGCCTTCTCGCCGAGCACGCTGTCGCCGACCTTGGCGACGCCGCACTTGGACGACTTCACCGTGAACTCGAACTTCCCGTCCCGGGCCGGCTGGCCGATCTTGCCGGTCTTCGCCGCCTTCTCCTCGACCTTGGCGGCGCTGTCGCCACCCGAGCTGCTGGTCTCGTCGGTGGAGCCGGCGCCGCAGCCGAGCGCGATGAGGGCGGTGGCGGCCAGGGCGAGGGTCGTGGTCTTGCGCATCGAGGTCCTCCTGATGTGTGAACGGTGGCGGCGTCAATGAGAGCACCATCTGTGAACGGTGTCAACGGACATGACGCTTGACGGGTGTGACACACTTCGGAGGTGCAGGTGAACCCGACCATTACGGCAGCGGAGATCGCCCGGCTCGCCGGGGTGGGTCGCGCCGCGGTCAGCAACTGGCGGAAACGCCATCCCGACTTCCCGACTCCGGTGGGTGGCACCTCGGCCAGCCCCGAGTTCGACCTCACAGAGGTCGAGCAGTGGCTGCGCCGGCAGGGCAAGCTCCCCGAGCTGTCCCGGGTCGACCGGCTCTGGCGCCACCTCGCCACCGCGGGGGAGACCCCCTCGACCGGGCTGGCCGCCGTCGGCGCGCTGCTGCTCGCCCGGCAGCGCGGCGGACGACCGCGCCGTGGCCACACCGACACGCCCGTCATCGCCGACCTGCGACCGGAAATCGAGGCGCTCGCCGACGAACTGGGGCCGCAGGTCGCCTTCGACGAGCTGTGGCAGCGCTTCTCCGCGCCCGGCCCGGGTCGCCCCTGGGCCACCCCCGACGAGCTGGCCGACCTGATGGTCGGGCTGTCGGGCGTCGGCGGCGGCTCCGTCCTCGACCCTGCCGCCGGGTCCGGTGCCACGCTGCGGGCCGCCGTCCGGGCCGGCTGTGTCGCGGCGTACGGGCAGGAGCTCGACGACGACCTCGCCCGGCTGGCCGGGCTGTGGCTTGCCCTGCGTGAGGTGCCCGGCGAGGTGTGCCCCGGCGACTCACTGCGCGCCGACGCCTTTGTCGGCCGCACCGTCGACGCCGTCATCTGCCACCCGCCGTTCGGCGTCACGAACTGGGGCAACGAGGAACTCGGCTACGACCCCCGCTGGGAGTTCGGCGTCCCGCCGCGTACCGAGCCGGAGCTGGCCTGGGTGCAGCACGCGCTGGCCCACCTGCGCCCCGGCGGGCACGCCGTGATCCTGATGCCGCCGGCGGCTGCCGGGCGTCGTGCGGGCCGGCGGATCCGCGCCGAGCTGCTGCGCCGCGGCGCGCTGCGCGCCGTCATCGCACTCCCGAGCGGGGTGGCCGCGCCGCACGGCGTACCGCTGCATCTGTGGGTGTTGCGGCGGCCCACGGCCGACGCGCCCGCACCGGCGCGGGCGCTGCTGGTCGACGCCGCAGAGGGCGACCTACCTGAACTCTCGGCGCGGGTCCTGGCCGCCTGGCGGACCTTCACCGCCGCACCCGACGCCGAGGTCGAGGAGACCGGCTTCGCCCGGGCGGTGCCGGTCATCGAGCTGCTCGACGAGGAGGTCGACCTCACCCCCGCCCGTCGGCAACCCGCCGTCGGGGGCGAGCAGAGCGGCGAGCATCTGGTACGCACCAGAGAGCGGCTGGCCGCCATCGTCGGCGACCTGCCGGCGCTGATGCCGCAGGTAACGCCCGCGCCCGACGGGGCGACACCGCTTTTCGTCACGGTCGCCGAGCTGGCCCGCAGCGGCGCATTGCAGCTGATCGGCCCCATCCGGGCCAACTCATCCTCAGAAGGTGGCGGATCGACCGGCGGGCCGCCGATGCTCACCGTGCAGGACGTGCTGGCCGGCGTCGACGCCTCCGGCCAGGCCGACGACCGCCTGGGCCAAGAGATCCCCCTGGCGGTGGGCGATGTCGTGGTGCCGATGATCGCCCGCACGCTCACGCCTCGGGTGATCATCGCCGAGGGAGCCCTCCTCGGCCGCAACCTCTACCTGCTGCGCCCCAACCCGGCCGCGCTCGACCCGTGGTTCCTCGCCGGACAACTGCGCACCTCGGCCAACGAGAAGCAGGCGTCGAGCCTGTCGGGCACACTCCGCTTCGACATCCGGCGGGCCCAGGTGCGGCGCCTGCCGCTCGACGAGCAGCGGGCACACGGTGAGGCATTCCGACGCCTCGACGCCTTCGAGTCGGCAATCCGACAGGCGGCGTCGCTGGGGGCCGAGCTGGTCCAGCTCACCGCGGACGGCCTCGCGCGGGGATCACTCCAGGCTGAGCAGCGACCGAGCGGTAAGCGACCGAGCCGGTAAGGGACCAATCGCCGCCCCTGCTGACGAAACGGGCTCCTCATCCGCACCGGGTGGGGGACTGCACCGCTTCAGGGCAGCGGCCATACTCCTTCACTTAAGGCAATCGAAAGGAACCTGGTGAGTACCAAGCACCAAGAGCTCGCAAACTTCATCTGGTCGGTGGCCGACCTGCTGCGCGGCGACTACAAGCAGTCCGAGTACGGCCGGGTGATCCTGCCCCTGACCGTGCTGCGCCGGCTGGACTGTGTGCTGGAGCCGACGAAGGACGCGGTGCTTGCCCGCTACCAACAGCTCAAGGATGCGGGCGTGCAGAACATGGAGCCGGTGCTGCGTCGGGCTGCTGGGCTGCCGTTCTACAACACCAGCAAGCTGTCCTTCAAGACGTCGTTCGGCGACCATGACCAGGTAGCAGTCAACCTGCGCGCCTACATCGGCGGATTTTCGCCAGGTGCCGTTGACGTGCTGGACAAGTACGGCTTCGACACCCAGATCAGCCGGCTCGCCGAGGCCGGACTGCTCTACCAGGTCGTGGCCAAGTTCGGCGAGGTCGACCTGCATCCCGACGTGGTCTCCAACCACCAGATGGGCTACGTCTTCGAGGACCTGATCCGACGCTTCTCCGAAATCAGCAACGAGACCGCCGGTGAGCACTTCACCCCGCGCGAGGTCATCAAGCTGATGGTCAACCTGCTGCTCGCCCCCGACGAGGACGACCTGGTCACCCCCGGCATCGTCCGCAAGATCTACGACCCAGCCTGCGGCACCGGCGGCATGCTCAGCGAGGCCCAGGACCACATCCAGGAGCACAACCCGCACGCCACCGTCGAGGTGTACGGGCAGGAGCTCAACGGCGAGACGTACGCGATCTGCCGCTCCGACATGATGCTCAAAGGCGGCGACCCGACGAAGATCGCCTACGGCAACTCGTTCAGCCAGGACGGCCACGAGGGCGAGCGCTTCGACTACATGCTCGCCAACCCGCCGTTCGGCGTGGAGTGGAAAAAGGTCGAGAACTACATCAAGGCGGAGGCCGCGCGCGGCCACGCCGGCCGCTTCGGCGCCGGCCTGCCCCGGATCAACGACGGCTCGCTGCTCTTCCTCCAGCACATGGTCTCGAAGATGAAGCGCCCCGAGGACGGCGGTAGCCGCCTGGCGATCGTCTTCAACGGCTCACCGCTGTTCACGGGCGCGGCCGGGTCGGGCGAGTCGGAGATCCGTCGCTGGATCCTGGAGAACGACCTCCTCGAAGGCATCGTCGCCCTGCCCGACCAGCTCTTCTACAACACCGGCATCTCGACGTACTTCTGGATCCTCAGCAACCGCAAGGACCCGGCCCGTGCGCGCAAGGTCGTGCTGCTTGACGGCCGCGACTACTGGACCAAGATGCGCAAGAGCCTCGGCGACAAGCGCAAGATGCTCACCGACGAGCACATCGCCGAGCTGACCCGAGCGTACGTCGACGCGCTGTCCATCGCGGACGACCCCGAGCACCCGCAGCACGCCAAGGTGAAGGTCTTCAAGACCACCGACTTCGGCTACCAGCGGATCACCGTCGAGCGCCCGTTGCGGCTGCGCTTCGAGGTCACCGAGGAGACGGTCGCGCTGCTCGCGGAGGCGAAGGCGGTGCTCAAGTACGCCGAGCGGGAGTCGCTGCTGGCGGCGACGAAGTCGCTCATCGGTACGTCGTCCGCGACCCGTGCCGAGTTCGCCATGAAGCTGAACGGGCTGGGCAAGCTGCCGGCGGCGGTGGAGAAGGCGGTGTGGGAGGCGTTCTCGGTCAGCGACCCTGAGGGGGAGGTGCAGACTGACCGCAAGGGCAAGCCGTTGCCGGACTCTGACCTGCGCGACAATGAGAACGTACCGCTGGACGAGGACATCCACGCCTACCTCAAGCGCGAGGTGCTGCCCCACGTTCCGGATGCCTGGATCGACGAGACCAAGGCCAAAATTGGGTATGAGATCCCGTTCACCCGTCACTTCTACCTCTATGGCTCTCCGAGACCATTGACGGAGATTGACGCAGAGATCAACGCGCTTGAGGCAGAGATCCGGGCGCTCCTTGGTCAGGTAACCTCATAATGGAATTGATTCCTCTGAAGCGCATCGCTCAGCTGCGATACGGTGACGCTCTTTCAGCTGAACTGCGCAGCCCCGGCGAAGTTCCCGTCTATGGTTCTGGTGGAGTTAGCGGCAGCCATCATGTGGGGAACACTGATGCACCCGCGATCGTGGTGGGCAGGAAGGGAAGTTACGGCACTGTCCATTGGGCTCAACGGGGCGCCTTCGTCATCGATACTGCATATGCAATCGATGGCCGCACTTCGACGGTGGATCTCCGGTGGCTGTACTATGTGTTGCAAATGGTGAACCTTAAGGGTTCATCGCAGGATGTAGGTGTTCCCGGGCTTTCTCGCGAAACCGCACATGGGGTACTCGTTCCGACGCCTCCTTCTGTGGAGGAGCAGCGTCGGATCGCCCACTTCCTCGACATTGAGTGCTCGCGAGTTAATCGTGCCGTGGAGGCTAGGCAGCGGGCTATCCATCTAAATGGAGAGCGTTTCTCGTCCCTCATCGAGTGGCAGCTAGTGGGACCTGCTGCGACATCAACACGACTAAAGTTCTTGCTAGCGCGTCCGCTCGAGTATGGAGCCGCAGAAGCGGCGCAGCATCAGGAGCGAAACTGGCCGCGGTACATCAGGACGACGGATGTCGCACCCGATGGGAATCTGAGAGACGAGACGTTCGTTTCGTTGCCGCCAGAGATTGCACGGCGATACATGCTTGCAGACGGCGATCTCCTATTCACCCGAAGCGGTGCTACCGTTGGCAAGACCTTTCTCTACAAGGCGGATTGGGGTCCTGCGGCATTCGCCGGATATCTGATCCGGGCCCGCTTCCGAAAAGATTTGGTACTGCCGGAGTATGTTGCCTTCTTTTGTCAGTCGGCCACCTACTGGCAGCAGATTCAACTCGAATCTGTCAGTGCGACAATTCAGAATTTCAACGCCGAGCGGTATGGCAATCTTAGGGTTCCATACGTACCTGTCGAACAGCAGTCTCGGCTGGTCGCAAACCTGTCTGCTGCGGAGAAAATTACACGGAGCATCCAAACGTTGGCGCGACAGCAGGTTTCCCTGCTTAATGAGCGGCGGAAGGCGCTGATCACAGCTGCCGTAACGGGTCAGATCGACGTGACGACGGCGCGGGGGGTTGACGTATGAGCCTGGCAAATCAAGAGCAGATGTTCGAGGTGGCGATCAAGGCGGCGCTGCTGGGCTCGGGGTGGCTGCGCGGCGCCGCGAGCGATTACGCTCGGCAACTCGGGCTCGATACCGCCGAACTTCTCGCCTTCATTGGCGCTACCCAGCCGGACGAGTGGGCGAAGTTGCTGGCATACCACGGCAATAACCCAGACGAGGCGCAGCGGCAATTCGCCCAGCATCTCGCCAGGCAGATCGACGAACGCGGCCCCCTCGACGTCCTCCGCCGAGGCGTCAAGGACAAGGGCGTCCTGATCCGGCTTGCCTACTTCAAGCCCGCTCATGCCATCACCGACGACGCGCTCAAGCTCTACCGCGCTAACCGCCTCACCGTCACCCGCCAGCTCGCCTACTCGACCAGCAACAACAACACTCTCGACCTGGTGCTCTTCGTCAACGGCATCCCGCTCGCCACGGCCGAACTGAAGAACCCGCTGACCGGCCAGACCGTCGAGGACGCCAAGGAGCAGTACCGCAAGACCCGTGACCCGAAGGAACTGCTCTTCGCTCGGCGTACTCTCGTGCACTTCGCCGTGGATCCCGACCTGGTCTTCGTGACGACGAAGCTGGCGGGGGAGAAGACGCGGTTTCTGCCCTTCAACACCGGCTCGGACGGGCCGGGTGTCTCCGGCGGCGCCGGCAACCCGCCGGTCGGCGCGTCCGGTTACCGCAGCTCCTACCTGTGGGAGCAGATCTGGCACCCGGACACCTGGATGGACCTGGTGCGGCGGTTCCTGCACACCGACAAGGAGTCGCGGAGCCTGATCTTCCCGCGCTACCACCAGTGGCACGCGGTCACCCAGCTCACCGACCACGCGGCCCGCCACGGTTCCGGCCACAACTACCTGGTCATGCACTCGGCCGGGTCGGGCAAGTCGAACACCATCGCCTGGCTGGCGCACCGGCTGTCCAGCCTGCACACCGCGCCCGTGGTCGACGACGAACGGCTGCGCCCCAACGAGCCGGTCTTCGACAAGGTCATCATCATCACCGACCGGGTGGTGCTGGACCGGCAGTTGCAGGACACCGTCTTCCAGTTCGAGCACGTGCCGGGCGTGGTGCAGCGGATCGACAAGGACTCCGCACAGCTCGCCGCCGCCCTCCAGGGCGAGACCGCCAAGGTGGTCATCACCACCATGCAGAAGTTCCCCTACATCCTCGACAAGGTGCAGGGGCTCAAGGGCAAGCGGTTCGCCGTCATCGTCGACGAGGCGCACTCGTCGCAGTCCGGCGACTCGGCCGCCGCGCTGAAGAAGGTGCTGCTCAAGCTCGGCAGCGACGACGTCGACGAGTCGGGTGACCTGCTCACCGCCTCCGCGCTGGCCCGGGGCCGGCACGAGACGCTATCGTACTTCGCCTTCACCGCCACGCCGAAGCCGAAGACCCTGGAGTTGTTCGGCACGCCGCACCCGGTCACCGGCAACCCGCAGCCGTTCCACACGTACTCGATGCGGCAGGCCATCGAGGAGGGCTTCATCCTCGACGTGCTGCGCAACTACGTGACCTACAAGTCGTACTGGAAGCTGGCCAACGCCAACCCCGACGACCCGGACGTCGACCCGAAGAAGGCCGGCGCGCAGCTTGCCCGCTTCGCCAGCCTGCACCCGACGATGCAGGCGCAGAAGGCCGAGATCATCGTCGAGCACTTCCGCAAGCACACTGCGCCGCGCCTCGGCGGTCGCGCCAAGGCCATGGTGGTCACCGGCTCCCGCGAGGCTGCCGTCCGTCTGCACACCGCCATCAAGAAGTACGTCGGCCTGCAGGGCTACGTCGGCTGCGACTCCCTGGTCGCCTTCTCGGGTGAGCTGGAGGTCGACGGCGTCGAGCACACCGAGGCGCGGGTCAACGGGTTCAGCGAGGGCGAGCTGCCCGAGAAGTTCGCCTACACCGCCGCCGACGACAAGCACGCTGGCACGCCGAGGGCCAAGCAGGACACCGAGTACCGGATCCTGGTCGTCGCCGAGAAGTACCAGACCGGCTTCGACCAGCCGCTGCTCACCACGATGTATGTCGACAAGCTCCTCAAGAGCGTCGCCGCCGTGCAGACCCTGTCCCGGCTCAACCGGACCCACCCGCTCAAGGCCCAGGGCGACATCTTCGTCCTCGACTTCGTCAACGAGGCCGGCGACATCGCCGAGCAGTTCAAGCCGTACTTCGAGACCGCCGCCACCACCCCCACCGACCCGAACCTGCTCTACACGGCGCAGAACGCGGTCACCGGGTATCCGGTGCTGGTCGACTCGGAGATGCAGGCGTACGCCGAGGCGCTGCTCGCCGCGGAACGCAAGGCGACCAGCGACACCGGCCTGCAGCGGGCGCACGCCGCGCTCTACCGCTTCACCGAGCCGGCCGTCGATCGCTACAAGGCCCTCGCTGCCGACGACCCGGAGGCCGCCGACGGCTTCCGGTCCGCGCTGCGCGACTACACCCGGATGTACGCGTTCCTCAGCCAGGTCGTGCCCTACCACGACGAGGACCTGGAACGTCTCTACCTGTACGGGCGGGCGCTGCTCAACCGGCTGCCTCGCCGGCAGGATCCGTCCGTCGACATCGGCGAGGTGCAGCTGACCCACCTGCGGGTCAGCAAGACCGGCGAGCACGACGCGTCGCTGACGCCCGAGGGCGAGCAGATGCTGCCCGGCTTCGTGGGCGGGGCGGCGGGCCGGCAGCACGACCCGGAGAAGGTGGCCCTGTCCGAGCTGATCGACGCGTTCAACGACAAGTTCGGCATCGGGCTTGGCGAGTCGGACAAGGTCTGGGTCGAGCAGCAGATCGTCGCCCTCGCCGAGGACGGCACCCTCGAAGCCGCCGCGATGGTCAACGACGAGAGCAACTTCGGTGTCGTCTGCGACAAGCGGATCGAGGACGTGATCCTGTCCCGGCACGACGACAACGGCAAGCTCATGCAGCGCTACCTCGACGACGACGCTTTGCGGTCGCAGCTCAACCAGTTCGCGCGCCGGCAGGCGTACCAGATGATCCGCCGCCGCAAGGGCATCGCCTGAGCGGTCACCCGCGCCGGACAAGCGGTGAGTCGAACCCCTCGGAGAAAGGCAACGTCTCGTGACGTCGTCGGAGAACTACGTCCACCTGTGGATCGCCAGTGACGCGAAGACCACTGCGGTCGCGTTGACCGAGGTGGGGGTCAGCGGGCGGGCCCGGGTGCACGAATGGGGCAGCGTCACCGACGTCAGCCCCGACGCCCCCATGAGTCGGGAAGCGGCGAACCGGCGGGCGACCCAGCAGATGATCCTGATCGCCGTCGTCTCGATCGGTATCTGCCTGGCGGGAGGAGCGCCGTACGCCGGGGTGATCTTCGTGGTCGCCTTCGTTCTTGGCGCCGCAGCCATCGTCGGCGCGATCAGGGCCGAGCAGCAGGGCACAGTCCGCACGCCGGACCTTCGCAGTTTCCCCGACATCCACCGACTGCTGACCACGCCGCAGGAACAGCGCTCCTTCCGGGCACTGGTCACGCTCGCCGAGCGGGTGGGTCGGACGCTCCCTGCACTCGACGAGCTCGTCGAGCCCAGCGAGGCCGGTGAGCTCCTGGCGCAGGCGCTCTGGGACGGTGCCAAGAACCTGGCGCGCAAGCAGGACATCCGGGCGGTCCGCGACGACCTGCGGCGGCACGAGAAGGACACCACGGACGAGTCGAGCCGCGCGTACCGGGACTTGAAACACCAGCGGCAGCAGGCCGACGCACTGTGGAAGGAAGTCAACGGCGAACTGGCGACGCTCGTCGGGCAACTGACCGCCGCCGCTGAGGCCGGAGAGCGGTTCATCCGTGACCGTGAGCTGGACGAGACGCTTCAGCGGACCGAGAAGGCGCTCGCTGAGCTTGTGGTCGACCCCATGTCGGGACCGTCGGGTGCGAGCGAACAGCTCGCGGACGAGACGACGGCTGTGCTCGACGCCTACCGCGAACTCAACGACTTGTACGGCGGCAAGCACTGACGGTATCGACGACGAGGCCAGTAGACCGATTGACCTGGGGGTTTGATGCGGGCGCAGGACCGCGTGGCCGACCGCTACGAACTCACGTACGCGGTCGGTCGCGGTGGCATGGGAGAGGTGTGGGCCGGCTTCGACGAGAAGCTCGACCGGCCCGTCGCGATCAAGTTCCTCCGCAAGCTCTCCATTCCGGACGGCGAGCGGGAGAACGCGGTCGAGCGGTTCATGCGGGAGGCACGGGTCACCGCCCGGCTCGACCATCCCGGGGTACCCAGCGTGTATGACGTCGGCGTTCAGGGCGACGACATCTACATCGTCATGCAGCTCGTACCCGGCATGCTCCTCTCCGACCTGGTCGCGGAACGCGGCTGGCTCTCGGTGCCGTGGGCCGCGGCGATCGGGGCGCAGATCTGCTCCGTCCTGGCGACGGCGCACGCGGCCTCGCTGGTGCACCGTGACCTCAAGCCGCAGAACCTGATGGTCACACCCACCGGCTCGGTCAAGGTCCTCGACTTCGGGGTGGCTGCGCTGCTCGGCCCGGCAGATGTACCCCGACTGACCGCCACCGGCCACACCCTCGGCACGCCCACCTACATGGCGCCCGAGCAGGCGTTGAACAGTACGGTGGGCCCGAAGGCGGATCTGTATGCGCTCGGCTGTGTGCTGTTCGAACTGCTGACCGGCAACCCGCCCTACCGGGCGGACAACCCGCTCGGCATGCTGCATCGGCACATGAACGACCCGGTCCCCTCGGTGACGGACCACCGCGCCGGCGTGCCGGACGTGCTGGCGCAGCTGGTGGTGCGGATGCTCGCCAAGGATCCGCAGCACCGTCCGGGGTCCGCCGCCGAGGTGTACGGGATTCTGATGCCGCTCGGTGCCGTCGAGCCGGACCTTGCCGCCGACCGGGCAACGACAGTGGCGGACGGCCAGCGGGTCGATCCGACGATGCCCTACCGGTACCCCTTCGGTCCGCTGCCACCCCGGGCGCCCCTTGCCCCCACGAAGATCGACGTGGTGCGGCCTCGCAGCGCGCCGGAGGTCATCCCCGTCCCCTCTGCCGACGAGCTGGCGGAGGTCGAGGAGCGGGCCTGGGAGCTGGCAGAGGAGGAGCGGTTCACCCAGGCGGCCGAGCTGCTGGAGACCGCACTGCGCCCGATCCGCAAGGCACACGGCGCAGCCAAGCAGCCGAGGATCCTGGAGCTGCGTGTCAACCTGGCCAACCTCTACGTGCTCGCTGGCGCGTTCCGGCAGGCGCTGCCCGAGTTTCAGCGGCTGATCCCCGACCTGGCCGCGCGACCGGTGCCGGACCAGGAGCTGATCTGGCACTGCCGGCAACAGGCCGCCGTCTGCCAGGCGGAACTGGGCGAGGCTGCCGCCGCAATGGCTGAGCTGCGCGCCCTGCTCGCCGAGGAACAGAGGGTCGGTTCTCCGGGCGCGACGGAACTGTTCCCGTTGCGGCAGCAGATCGCCATGCTCGCCGCCGGTCTCGGCGAGGTGACAGATGCTCGGCATCAGCTGACGGGCCTGCTGCGGGACGTCACCGGCCGGTACGGGCCAGAGTCGTCCGCCGCTGGCGAGATCGCGGCGCTGCTCAGCCATCTCCACCGGTTGGGCGAGAACCTGCTCGATGGCACGAACGGACGGAGCGAGGAGTGATGAGCACGGTCGAGCTGGAGGACGCCCTCAAGCAGTGCGTCGAGCGGGTGGCGCGCTTCCGCCGTCAACACCAGCGCATCGGTGAACAGAACACCAAGGCGGGGCTCATCGAACCCGTCATCGGAGCGCTCGGGTGGGACCTGTTCGACCCGGACGAGGTACACCGGGAATACCGGCGACGCGGCCCGGACAACCCCGTCGACTACGCCCTGCTCCTTCTTCGTACGCCACGGCTGTTCGTCGAAGCCAAGGGCCTCGGGGAGAATCTCGACGATCCACGGTGGGCCAATCAGACCATCAGCTACGCCGCGGTGGCCGGTGTCGAGTGGGTGGCGTTGACTGATGGCGCGGAGTGGCGGATCTACAACGCCCATGCGCCCGTACCCATCGAGCACAAGCTGTTCCGCGCCGTCCGATTGGAGGACAGCCTCGACGACACTGCGGAGTTGCTGTCACTGCTGAGCAAGGACAACATGCGGGACAACCGTATTGAAGAGCTTTGGAAGGGCTACTTCGTCGACCGACAGGTCCATGGTGAGCTGCTCGAACTGTTCGGGGATGGAGAGCCGGCGGCGGAGTTGGTGACGATGTTGGACCGTCGTTTGTCGAGACTTACTCGGGACGAGATACGTGCCAGCCTCATCCGCGTTCGTGCCACCTTCGACTTCCCGTCGTCGGCTGCCTCCACCGGCGTCGCGTCTGTCAGCCCTCTTGGTGCTATGGAACATGTCGAGACGGTGCCCGTTGTGCCTCCGACGGTGGCCCCCGTGCTGCCTCAGCAGCAAACTCCGGTCCGCCCTGCCAAGAGCCGTTCGCACAAGCGGCCGGTGTCGGAGGGGGAACGCGCGCTGAAGGTGATCGACCTGATCAGGGCCGGTCGGTTACGCCCGGGCAGCAGACTTTACGGGAAGTACCTCGGCAAGCAGTACGTTGCCGAACTGCTGGCGGATGGCAGCATCCGCTACGGCGGGCGGACCCTCGGCTCCCCGAGTGCGGCCGGCGAGGCAGTGAAGATCGAGGTGCACGGCCCTTCGATCACAGCCACCCGCCGAGCCACCGACGGGCTCGACTTCTGGTCTGCGGAGGACGCCCGTGCCGGTGACGTGGTGTCGCTCAAGGAGATCCGGCGACGCCTCGCGACTGAGGGGGAGGCATGAAACAGCCGCTGACCCTCGCGGAGATCCTCGCGGTCCTGAGCGATCCGCAGTCCGTCACCGACCTGAAGCGGTACTTCGGGCACGCAGGCGAATCGGCTTTCACTGGTGGACAGTTCGAACGACTCGGAGGCGGTGGCGACCGGCCGGAGACCTGCAACCTCGTCACGGCGGAGGACCTGATCGCGGTCGAGCTGCTCAGTGTCCGGGTGCCGCCGCGCACCGCCTTGGACCTGTTGCAGGGCGCGCTCGGAGAGGCGGTGTCGGCGGAACTGGGCGAGATACCGACGACCGTTGCGCTGGGCCACCCCGGCGCCTTGCCTCTCGTCGAGAAGGGGCAAGGCGCCTACAGGGCGTGGCGGTTGCTGCGGAAGGCCGACGGGATCGGCTGGGTGGTGGCAGGGAAGCTGCTCGCCCGCAAGCGGCCTCACCTCGTACCGGTCTACGACGAGGTTGTCGCCTGCGCCTTCCGTACGAGGAAGGACTTCTGGCGCTGGCTGCACGGCCGTCTGGGGGAGCGGGACGGGATCCTCGCCGAACGGCTCGCCGATCTCCGGCGGCAAGCCGAACTGCCGGACACCATCTCCCTGCTCCGGATCCTCGACGTGGTCATGTGGATGCGTCACCGCGACGAGCACACCGGCTACCGATGCCCGGGCGGGCGGCTTCCTACGAGCGGCCGTTAGCGTTGCGCCCCTGGGGCTGTCGGGGGTCGTAGCGGCCCTCCAGATACGCGATGAAGCGTTCTGGATGTTGAATGTAGGTGCTGATCGTGGACGGCCTGTGGTTGCCGGCGGCGAGGAGTGCTTGGTGATACTTGGCCAGTTCCTGCCGAAGTTCGTCGGTCGTCCAACTCCGCGGTGTCATAGCGCCATCATGTAGCTTGCGGTGGCATTCGGACAGCAGTGATTCGGTGGGCGTTGGTTCAGGACGTCAGGTGCCCGCCCTTCACTCTGCTGACGAAGGTCTCCCAGGCATCCGGAGCGAAGGTCAATGCTGGCCCCGAGCTGTTCTTCGAGTCGCGGACGGCGACGATGCCAGGGAGGTTGGTGGCGACCTCGACGCAGTCGCCGCCGTTGTCGCCGCTGCGGGTGCTCTTGCGCCAGACGGCGCCGGTCAGGTCAGTCATGTCGCATCTCCCCGATGAGCCGCTTGATCATGTCTCTCGATTCTGCCTCGCCGAGGGCGAGTGCATCCAGGCCCCTCCAGATTCGGTCGTAGGCGGCCATCTCGTCGGGCTTGTCGAGGTAGAGCGCTCCTGTCAGGGACTCGCTGTGGACGACGGATGGTTCTGGGGCGGCGCGACCACCCTTGGTCGGTGGAAAGTCGAGGATGACGAAGGACCCGGCTACCGCGCCGGGCTGAGGCCCCGCTGCCAGCGGCAGCACCCTGACCGACACGTTTGGGAGGCCCGAGAGTTTGATGAGCTGGTCGAGTTGGCGGCTCATCACCTCGGGACCGCCGAGAACCCGCCGGAGCACCGCCTCCGACAGCACGGCATCAAGTCGGGGTGCCGCCGGTAGCCGTCGGACGAGAAGTGCCTGTCGCTGAAGCCGAACCTGCACCGCCCGTTCGCGTTCTTCGTCGCTCAACCGCCCGCCAAGACGGTAGAGGGCGTGGGCGTACTCCTTGGTCTGAAGGATTCCGGGGATCAGCGACTCGTCGTACCGGCGGAGGTGCGCGGCGGCGGATTCCAGGCCGACGTACAGCTCGAACCAGCTCGGGACCGCGTCGCCGTACGCGTGCCACCAGCCCTTGGACTTCGTCTCCGTGGCGAGCCCGCGCATCGCCTCGGTCATTTCGGCGGACACCCCGTACAGCTCGCACATCGCCTTGACGTCGAGCACGCGGACCGGGCCCATGCCGCATTCGATCCGCCAGATCTTCTGCCGGCTGTATTCGAGGGCCTCGGCGGCGGCGTCGAGGGTCACGCCCGCCTCGGTGCGGTACTGGCGTAGCAGCCGGCCGAGTTGCCGGCGCGGCACGGTCGATCCGACATCCTCGGTCACCCAAACACTCCCTGATTCCGTCGCGCAACACTGCGTCACGTGGTCATGTAACAGCTATCGGTAGCAGCAAAGAAAGTCAATACCTCTGGGAAGAATTCTGGTGTGGAACGTTGCTTCGGCGCTGCGCGCCGTCACAGGATGACCACAGGCCCTGGTGTCGTACCGCTGATCGAAGCTGCGGCGGCAGAGCGGGGTGGCCCGTGCGTGCGGGGAGGGCGGACGGGCCACCCCTTCCAGTCCACGAGGGAGAGGCAGGCAGCAGATGAGCGTCCGCAACCAACGACCGGGAGCGACCTACCGCTCCTCGGCGTACACCAGTCTGCTGCCGTGGCAGGTGCGTGAGCGCCGCTTCAAGTCGGTCGGGCTCGGACGCCGCGGCCTGGAACCGGCCGACGTCTACGACTTCCTCGACCGCGTCGCCGGCGACATGGCCAACGTCTACGCCGCACTGGCCGCCAGCCGCCGGGAGACCGCCGTCATCAAGGACGCGCTGCGCCGCTGGCAGTCCGAGCAGGCCCGCGCCCGCGCCGACCGGGGAAGCCAGGCATGACCCAGCGGTACGTCGTGCACCTGCCCGTCGCCGCCGCCGACCTGCCGGCCGCACAGCGGCTGGCCCGGGTGATCAGCCGTTGGCTGCTGGTGCTGCCGCAGACCGACCCAGGGGAGATCACCGTTTCGGAAGAGGACAACCAGCACGTACGTCACCGGATCTTCTGTGACCTGCGGATGCCCGGCGGCCGGCGCTGCCTGCTCCGCGCCGACCACGACGGCGCCTGCTCCCGCCGCCTGCCCCGGTGAGGGCGGACGAGCACTGGCTGCGGGACCGGCCCTGACGCCCAGTGGTAGCCGAGGAACCGCCAGCTCCGGTCCCCGCCGCGACTGGCTCCGTGAGTCCGCGATCGTCCTACGAACCAGCGGGGACCAGGCGTCCGAACCGTCCGTCGAAGTACTCGACGGTGTACCGGCCTGAGAGTTCGGCGGCGAGACGTCGGGCCAGCTCGTGGCCGGCGGCGTAGAAGTCCGCCTCTTGGTCCGCGTCGGGGAATCCGGACGAGGCTGGATCATCCCGATCCAGCGTGCCGTCGTATGTCTGTGCCCACTGCAACAGCGACGCCGCCAGTTCGTCTGAGATCGGCAGCCCGCCGGGATCGACGTTGTCGGCCCCGGCGACTCCAGTCAGCCACGTCGGATAACACTCGTAGTCCGCCATGACCCGCACGGTCGAAGCGCTAGCGTCCAACTGGGTTCGCCCCCACGATGAATCCGTTGTTGCCGACGGAGACGGCGACCTTGTGCACCCTACCCTCGAACATCACCTCGTAGATCGGGCGCGTCCGCTGCATCCCGACCACCTTCCCCTCGGTGACGGCGGCGAACACGAGATTCGGCACCTTCTCCTCCGGTACGCCGGCCTTCGCGAAATCGCCAGCGTGTCGCAGGATGTGGGTAAGGCCAGCACGCTCGTTCCCCGTTTCTAGGAAGATGATCTGCCCGTTCGGATCTCGGCCGATGGCGACTATCTTTTCCGGATTGTGCTTCACGCCCTGCTGGCTCAGCTCGGCCAGCAGTTCCTGCCTTTGGTTGCGGCCACCTCGGGGACTTGGCGGACCACTACCTGTGCTCAACCGCCCCAGCGCCTGCTTAAGCTTCTCGATCAGCTCGCCGAGCCGCCGAACCTCCGGCATCAGCCGCCGTAGGCTCGCCAGCAGTGCCCGCAGCAGCCGTGCGATCCGCGCCGCCCACGACGCCACCAACGTCGTCACCTGCTCCACCACCAGCGGCGCGGCGAGCCCGCCGGTGACGACCAGTTCGCCGGCGTACACGATGAGCCGGGAGACGCAGGTGGCGATGGCGTCGCGGACCAGCAGCCGGACGGCGGCGACCAGGCCGGCGGCCCCTTCGGTGATGGCAGCGAGGGTGTCGGCGCCCTGGGCCAGCCCGCCGATGGCCTGCTGCTGCTCGGCGGCCCAGGCGCGGTAGGCGGGGCCGCCGCCGCCACCCCAGCCTGCGACGTCGGTGCGGGCGGCGGCGGCCAGGTCGGCGGCTTCCTTGCGCAGCGACGCGGCGACGTTGCGCCAGGTCTGGGCGTGGGCGGTGATCTGCGCCGGGTCGCCCGCGAGCCAGTCCAGTGCCTCGCTGAGCGGCTTGACGTGCTCGATCAGCCAGGCGATGCCGTACTGGAGCAGCACGCCGACCGGATCGGAGACAAAGGCGAGGGCGTCCAGGCCGGCACTGACGACGCCGAGGGTGCCGTCGATCCAGCTGCCGTTGCGGACGCCCTGCGCGATGAGCTCGATGTCCTCGCAGATCCAGATGCCGGCCCAGGCGCTGGGCGGGGTCTCGGCGGCCGTGGCGACGAGCGGGTTGGTGGTCACTCCTTGTGCCGTATCCGCTGTAGCGACTGCTCGGCCCGCGCGTCGGAGGCCCGGTAGCGGTCGGCGCTCGTTCTCAGCCGGTCGGCCGTGTCGCGTACCGAGCCGGCCGCCGTGCCGATGCCCTGGACCAGGGTCTGCTGAAGGCCGTCGAGCAGCGCCGGCATGATCGCGCAGAGCCGCCCGTACGCCTCGGCGCCCAGGCGGACGTGCTGGCCGGCCTGGCGGGCGGTGTCGAGACTGTCGGCGCGGCGATCGAGGCGTGCGGCGTGGTGGATCAGGCCGTCGGGGTCGACCTGGATGCCGTCACCGCCGGGCATCCGGTGTGCCCTGGTCGGGATCCAGCCGGCGGCGGTACGACTCGACCAGCGCCGCTGCGGTCGGATCCCCGGCGCCGAGGATGCCCGTGGTTGCCTTGGTGAGGCTGGACAGGAGGTCGGCGTGCGCGGCCCGGGTGGTGTCCAGGATCTGCCGGGCGGTGTGCACTGCGGAGTGTTGTCGGATGCGTTCGTCCAGCCGCAGGTCGACCAGCAGGCCCGACGAGTCGACGGTGACCTGGATGGTGCGATCAGGGTTGGTCGCTGTGCCCCGCATCGTCTGTACCTGCGAAGCCAGCTCCTTGGCTCGGGCCGCCCGGTCCGCGATGGACGCTTCCCAGTCGTCGAGCCGGTGCGTCGCCTCGTCCAGCGCGGCTTCGTCCGCCCACATGCCTGACCCTCCCCAGGGCATCGACGCCGACCGGTCCGCGTCGCCGACACGTTACCAACCGGTGGCGCTGCGTGGTGTGCCGCTGGCGGTGCCGACTACGGCCTGGACCGGTGCGGCGCTCGACGGCCCTGCGATGGCCGCGATCTGCTCAAGGTGGGCCGTGTTGACCAACCTCGGCATCGCACCCACGAGCGCTCCCTCAGCCCGACCGGCGCGTCAGGGATCCATTGTAGACGGACGGCTGAGGCCTGAGGTGGGGACGCTGGCTAGGTTTGGGGCATGGCACACGGGAGCTACACCGCCGACGGCAGCTACTGGACGGTGCGCAAGCACGGCTCGACCTTCTGGGTCGTACGTATCAGGAACGAGAACGGGACCTATCGGCGGTTGCAGTGGTGGGGCGGCTACCGGCATGCCGGTCACGCGGCCCGTGCGGCTGCCCAGTTGGCCTATCGGCAGGCCCGGGAGGACGTGGTCAAGGAACTTCGCGGCAGCCTGCACAGGGAGTTGGAGCGTGTCGGCCTCGGCGCCCTGCCCACGCCCGCCCCGCTGCGCCCGGACGCGTCGGTGCTGCCGCCCGACGAGGAGACGTCTGACGCCGAGGACTGACGGCGAGCTGCCTGCGCGGGCTCGCGTACATCTCGGGGTGTTGTCGGCGGCGCACTCAGCCCTTCTCGTCGTTCCCGCGCTGGCGTTGCGTACGCTCGGCGATTCCGCTGGAGAGCCTGCCCACCACCGACCTGGTCCGGCCGAAGGTCTCCACGCCGAAGTGCTTGGCGGCGTCGACGCCCTCCGTGCCGGTCACGAGCATCTTGTCCCGCACCTCCACGCCCGTATCGAGGACCTTGTCCCGCACCTCCACGGCCGCGTCCAGCCACCGTCGCGCGTCCAGCGACTGCCGGTCGCGCGCGATGCCGAGCCTGCCGTGGAAGTCGACGACGACGGTCGCGACATGGTTCCTCGACTGCACCGTCGCCCGGGACGAGGTGGGGTTCAACAGCACCTTCGTGTTGGCCGTGCCGGCAGCCGCGTCCATCCGGGCCATCAGCCGCTCGGTGCTGCGTGAGATGAGTTCCAGCCGGTTCTGCCGTGCCGCCCGGAGCGCGAGCAGATGCTCGTCCATCTCCTCCGGAGACGCGTCCAGCACCCGGTCGAGTTCGAGCACGGCGACCGCGTCCTGAAGCTGGAAGCAGCGAGCCAGCACGGCGAGCCACTCCTGAACCCTCAACTCGGCTTCCCTGCAGGTCTTGGCGAGGTCGGCGACCTTGGTCTTTCGCTCCATCTTCTCCGCGAGCGCGTCGAGCTGACGCAGCGCGTACGCCTGGGTGCGGGCGATCGTCACCGGCGTGGCCTGGACCTTCGACCAGGTGACCTCGGAGACCCGGCCCACCCGGTCCCGGATCGTCATGGCCTCCCCGATCACGAGGTCCACCCCGATCATGTCCGCCAGCACGGCATCCTTCTGGGCGCGGAGCACGTCGTCGACCTTCTCGTCGATCAACGCCAGATACTCGGTGATCTCCTCCATGCTCTGCTTCATCGCGAGCTGCGCCATGAGCCCCGCCGCACCGGTCAGCAGCGCCGGGTTGCTCAACAGCGCCCCTGGAGTCGTGACGATCTCCAGAAGCCCCTTGATCTTGCCGTTCTCGGTCAGCACCGCCCGGCTGAAATCCGACTCCGAACCCTTCATGAGGGGGAACTGCTTCATCGCTCGCGCGGACTCTTCGGTCAACTTCACCCAGCGGCCCGAGTTGGCGGAGATCTCGGCCCCCGCCCTCGCGACGCTGGATCCGGCACCGAGGGCGGACCGGAGCCGCTTCAGCCCGAGATCCTTCGACGGCAGCCGCTCAGCGGTGAGGAACCGGTCGACGGCCGCCGGATTCCCGATGACCGCGAAGCCATCGCCGTCACTGATCAGCTGGATCTCGTCGTCCATCGTCGGCTCCTGAAGTGTGGGCGGGGAAAGCGGCACAGGACGGCGCGCGTCGAGGGACCGCAGCGACTCGTCCATCGGCCGGCGGCGGTCAGCGTAGTGGGCAGGTGGGAGGCTGTGCGCCGAGCATCGCGGCTTCGTCCTGTCGTGAATGCGACTCGCCATCCGTCCACGACGACCACCGTGCACGCGGAGCGGCGCAGGACGATTGCGGACGGGCGCCTGAACTGGGTCGTCGACAGGGCCGCGCTGAACGACGCCCGTGGCTCGCAGGCCGACGGCGGCGGTCGACGGGCGTACGGCTGTGGGCTTCTCCGCAAATCCGTCGACCAGCCAGGAGGCGGCCTACCGGGACGGCAGCGGTGCGACCGGGCGGACCGCGGCGAACTGCGAGTGCTCGTACCGGGTGGCGGAAAGCAGCAGTAGCCACTCGTCGCAGCCCTGCCACGGGTAGAGGTCGGCGGCGCCGCCGCGTACGGTGCGGGGCCCGTCGCCGGTGCGTGGCCGGGCGTCCGTCGGTGCGTCCGCGAAGCCGGGGATCCACACGTCGGCGCAGATCTCGCCAGCCGAGCCCATCGCGGCCAGGCCGAAGGCGTTCTCCCCGGCGGCCGTGCGCTCCTCGTCGCCGAAGTCGTCGAGGACCTGATCCTCGTCGGGTTTGCCGTCACCGCGGAACGTCAGGGTGGTGGTGCCGGCGCGGGCCGCGTACTCCCACTCGGCCTCGCTGGGCAGCCGGAACGGCAGGGCGTCGAGCAGGTCGTCCAGGTCGTCCTCGAGGCGGGCGGTGGTCGTGTCCTCGTCGGCGTAGTCGTCCTCGTAGTCGGGCAGCCAGTGCCGGACCTGCGCGACCGTCAGCGGGTGCCGGGCGATCAGGAACGGTGCGACCCGCACCTCCCGCACGGGCTGGGCGTCCTTGGCGGCGGCGAAGAAGGGCTCGATCGTGTCTTCGACTTCGCCGCTGCGCTCGATGGCGCGTACGGCCTCCAGTTCCGCGTCGGACAGACCCATGCGGAACGTGCCGCCGGGCACCTCCCGGAACACCACGCCCGATGCGGTGTGCCGCCAGGCCGGACGCCCGGCCACGATCTCCTCGGTCCACATGGCGCCGAACGCTAGCAGCCGAGGCGTTGTGCCGGGGCAGGGATAAGGAGCCAGGCAAGGCGATCTAAACCACGAGTAGGACGTTTCGCAACATGGTGCGAGCCGGTCCTGCAATTCGTGAGCGGCTCGCAAGAGCATCGATTGCGCCGGTTTGCTGGGCAGCTACCTCTCTGGGCGCTGTCCGAGGTTCGACACCACGGCTCGCTGCAGCACCGCAGTCGTGCCCAGCACCGTCCCCGCCGGCCCGTCGGCGGTGTCCGCCACGAGGTAACTGCGCTCACCGAGGTATTCGTACGTTTGTTCATCGAAGATCCACTCTTTGCGCTGGCTCCGCTCGGTGTGCGCGACAGCCACCCCCCGCCGCCCGGCCGCGTCCGTGACCCCGCGGACCACCTCGACCCCCGGAATCTTCGCCGCGGCCTGGTAGAGCGCGACAGTCGTCTGTGGCGGTACCAGCGACTCACGCAGGATGTCGCCGATCGCGGTAAACGCCGCGCCGTCGCGGCTGTTGCCTCTGCCACGCTCGTCGCGCTCCCGGTAGAGCTTTTCCAACAGGGCGTCCGGATTGCTGGGCAAATCTACGAGTGCCGCGTTCGGCGTCACGTCCGTGAGCGTCTCCCGCTCCGGGATCACACCGATGATCGGTACGTTGAGGAACGGCTGGCGGAGCAAGCCGTCACCGCGCTCGTTCCGCGGGATCCAAATCTCCCGTTCGTGCACCGGCTGCAGCCGCGCCGGGCCGTCACCCAGTTCGGCGAACGCACCCCGGCTCCTGATGTAGACGTACTCTCCCTCGCCGGATGTTGGGTCTGGCGTGTCGGCGGCCGCTGCGGCCATCCGGTTGAGCAACAACGTCGCGCCGCTGCGATCGCCCTGCTCTACCGTCACGATCAGCGGCGCGCTGTCTGGCGCCCACGGCTGGGCGATCGCCCCGGCCGCAACCGCGACCGCCAGCACGCCGGCCGCGGGCGCGAGCACCAGCATCCGCCGTGGCCGCCGGGCCGGCCGCTCGATCTCGTTCATCAGATGATGCCGCAGTGCCTGCCGGCGCAGCGCCGACATGGCCGGCACCTGGGGGGCGGTGGGCTCACTCATCGGTACTCTCCCTGCTCGACGGGGATCATTCGGGTACGCGCCATCTCCTGCTGTGCCAGCACCCGCAGCCGGGTCCGGGCCCGCGACAGCCGCGAACGCACGGTCCCGACGGGTACACCCAGCGCCTCGGCCGCCGCCGCGTAGTCCAGTTGCGACCACACGCAGAGCAGGAACACCTCCCGGTCCGCCCGGCGCAGCGCCCGCAGTCCCGCCATGACCGCAGCCACCTGGCCGGCATCGTGCATCCGGGCGACCACCTCGTCAGCGAAGTCCGGGACGGTGTCGCGTACGGGCAATCGCCGCAATGCCTCCCGGTGCCGGCGCGCAGCCCGCCTGCGATTGCGCAGTACATTGGTGGCGATCCCGAGCAGCCACGGCCGCAGGCTGTCTCCATCCGGATGCAAGGATTCGCGAATTCGCCACGCCTCAAGGAAGGTCAGCGACACCACATCCTCGGCCTGAACCGGATCATCCCCACTCCACACCGCATGCCGATAGACCGCATCGGCATGCTCATCGAAGAGCTCACCGAACGCATCGGTGTCTCCGGCCCGGATCCGGACCCGCATCTCAGCTGTCACATCTGTACCTGTCCGCAGCCGCCCCCGAGTTCCACCATCGGGGACATTCCCCAGGCGGTGAGGTCGTGCGTCGAGCCCGGCAGTGCCGGGCGCGGTACGCACCGAGCTGCGGCGCGTGCACCGCCGCGGCGAGTGACGCGATCACCAGCGCGTAGCCGTTCGGGTGGCTGATGTGCGGGGCTGCGGCGCGCAGGGTGTGGTAGGTGCCGAGGACGTTGACGCCGTTTGTCCGCTCGAACACGTCCGGGTCGCCGCCGACCAGCGGCAGTTGGGCGGCGACCCCGGCGTTGGCCACGACGACGTCGAGCCCGCCGAGCCGGTCCACCGCCATCTCGACCGCAGCGTCGACCTGGGCTCGGGAGCGGACGTCGCAGCTGCTCCACGGGGCGTCGCCGCACGCCGCCGACACGTCGGCCAGCAACTCGGGCTCCAACCCGACGACGGCGACCCTGGCGCCCCGCTGGTGCAACCGACGGGCCAGCGCGGCACCGATCCCGCGGGCGCCACCGGTGACGAGGACCCGTCTGCCGGCCAGCGACCGGGAACCACCACTCATGGCGGAATTATAGATATCTCACGATGGACGAACGCGCGAGGCCCGGAACTGCCCGCGCAGTGACATCGGCGTCGGTGCTCGGCACTGAAGGTTCCGGGCCGCTCACCGCTCCGGCTCGGGGTCCTGCCGTACGGGCTCGTCGGCGGTGCGCCCGTGGCTGAGGAAGTACGCCCCGACGGCGCCGGCGAGGGTGCCGAACACCACCACGGAATAGACGGCCAGCACCAGTTCGAGTATCTGCGCGAACGTGTCGGTGGCGCCGAGCGGCACGCCGGTGATGGTGGTGAGCGCGGCAGCGTGCAGGGCCCGCCCGTGGGTCGGGTAGGAGCCGGTGAGCGTCAGCAACTGCCCGGCGGCCAGGATGACCGTCACCGTCACGACGGCGAGCCAGGCCAGCCGGTCGGTGAGCAGTCGGCCCGCCGAGCGGGAGCCGCGTACGGCGGCGGCGACCACTCCGGCTCCCCGGGCGGCGCGAAGCGCGATGGCCGCGCGGGCGAACCGCAGGAAGGGTACGGCGAGGAAGATCACCTGCCACCAGTTCCGCTGCCAGAACTGTCGGGCGCGGTGTCGGTACAGCCAGGCACGCAGGGCGAACTCCGCCACGAACACGGCCCACAGGATCCAACTGATGATGGTGAGGATGGTGCTGAGCGGCTCGTCGCGGGTGAACGCCTGCACGAGCACCAACAGCAGGAACAGGAGGCCGAGGATCCCCATCGGCTTGTCGAGCCGGTCGGTGAGATCGTCGAGACGGGAACCGTCCTCTCGACGGTTGTGCGCCCGGGCGGCACGTCCGCCCTCACGCTGGGGGCGGTCGCCGTCTCCGTCGGAGTGCCCGGCCGACACGCTCACGCACCACAGGGATGGGTCTCGGCAACGGCGGGAGCGGGCCGGACCGCCCGCGACGCGTCCCGCCGGCAGCGGGCACCGTACCCTTGCCTCCCACTGGTCACGATCGTCCGCATGATCTGGCTCCTCGGGCCGGTGGTCGCGACGTTGTCGACAACCGACCGTAGGGGCTCGGTCGCGCCCTGACCGCCCGTTTGCGTCAAGTGCCGAATCTTCGGCGGCTCCCGCTCCCGCGCTGACGGCACATCACGCCCCAAATGATGTCTATCCCTCAATGCCGTTGGTAGGGTGCTGCGGTGCCTCCCCCTTCCACCGTCAGCGCGCCACCGGGCGAACGCTCCCTGACCTCCGAATCCACGCCCTCCACCGCCCGACAGGTGCGGCGCGCCCGCTTCAGCGAGTCCGGTCTCGCGTGGCTGATGCTGCTGCCCTCGGTGGGGGTCTTCGCCCTGTTCGTGTTCTGGCCGCTCGGGCGGACCCTGTACCTGTCGGTGCACGGCAACGACATCTTCGGTGCCGCGTCCGAGTACGTCGGCGCGGCGCACTACCGGGACATGCTGTCCGGGGAGTTCGGCGGGGTGTTGGCCACGACGGCGCTGTTCACGCTCTTCTCGGTGGTGCCGGCCGTGCTGGGCGCGCTGTTCGTGGTGCTGCTGCTGGAGGCGCGCATCCGGGGCGTACGGGCGCTGCGCACCGCGTTCGCGCTGCCGTTCGCGTTCTCGGTGGCGACCGCGTCGGTCATCTTCGCCGTCATCTACAACCCGGCGATCGGGGTGGCGAACGGCCTGCTCGGCTCCCTCGGCATCGACCGGGTCAACTGGCTCACCGACCCGTCGATCGCGCTGCCCGCCGTCTGCGCCGCGACGGTGTGGATGAACTTCGGCTACAACATCCTCGTGCTCTCCGCCGGGGTTTCGGCGATCTCGCCCGAGGTGGTCGAGGCGGCGCGGCTGGACGGCGCGACCGGCTGGCGGCTGGCGACACGGATCACCGTGCCGCTGCTCTCCCCGCAGCTGTTCTTCCTCGTCGTGGTCTCCACGATCCACGCGCTGCAGAGCTTCGGGCAGATCCACATCCTGACCAAGGGCGGGCCGGACCAGGCCACGACGACCCTGGTCTACTCGATCTACGAGAAGGCGTTCGCCTTCGGCTCCTCCGACTTCGGCGCGGCCAGCGCGCAGGCCGTCGTGCTGCTGGTCATCATGCTCGGCTGCACGGCCGTCCAATTCGGCGTCCTCGAACGGCGGGTCCACTACCGATGAAAAAGCTCAACCTCGGGCGGATCGCCGTCTACGTCGTGCTCGGCCTGGCGGCGATCCCCGTGCTCTTCCCGGTCTACTACGGCTTCGTCGGCGCCGTGATGGGCCCCGGCGACCTGGCGACCTACCCGCCCGCGCTGGTGCCGAGCGCGCTGCACTGGCAGAACGTCACCGACGTGTTCAGCTCGGTGCCGCTCGGCCGCTTCTACGCCAACTCCGCCGTGCAGGCCGGCGTCATCACGGTGGCGCAGGTCGTCACCAGCATCTTCGCCGCGTACGCCTTCGCGTTCCTCCGCCTGCCGGCGAAGGCGGCGACGTTCAGCCTCTTCCTCGCCACCCTCATGGTGCCGTGGGAAGCGATCATCATCCCCAACTACCTGGCCATCTCCGACTGGGGCCTGACGCGCGGCGGGCTGACCTACCTCGGCCTGGTGCTGCCGTTCCTCGCCTCGGCGTTCGGCACGTTCCTGCTGCGGCAGGCGTTCCTTCAGTTCCCGACCGAGCTGCGCGACGCCGCCGTGATCGACGGGTGCGGCCACTGGCGCTTGCTGTGGCGGGTCATCGTGCCGCTGTCCAAGCCCTCCATCGCGGCGGTCGGGGTCTACGTCTTCCTCTCGGCGTGGAACCAGTACTTCTGGCCGCTGATCCTCATCCGCGACACCGAGTTCCAGACGCTGCAGATCGGCATCTCCCAGCTCAACGACGCCGAGGCGGCGCAGCCGGGTCTCGTCCTCGCCGGCGTCGCGTTGTCGCTGCTACCCACACTGGCCGTCGTCATCTTCGGCCAGCGCTACATCGTCCGCGGGCTGACCGCCGGGGCGCTGCGTTGAACCATCGAAAAGGAGAACCCATGAGAAGACCTCGGCTCCGCCGTAGCGCGGCGGCGATCGTCGCCGTCGTGGCCGCCGCCGCGCTCACCGCCTGCGGCGACTCCGGCTCCGGCACCGACGGCGGCAGTGGCGCGCTCGACGCGCCCGGCGCCGAGGTGCTGGAGAAGGCCACGGACAAGACCACGATCGAGTTCTGGCACGCGATGAAGGGTGCCAACGCCACCGCCGTCGACCAGTTGGTGGCCGACTTCAACGCCCAGAGCGGCGGCAAGGTCGAGGTCAAGGCGGTCTTCCAGGGAAGCTACGACGAGACGATCGCGAAGTACAAGGCGTCGGTGCAGCAGAAGAGCACGCCGGCCCTGGTGCAGATCTACGACATCGGCAGCCGCTTCATGGTCGACTCGAAGCAGGTCGTGCCGATGCACAAGTTCATCGAGAAGGACGGCTTCAACGCCGGCGACATCGAGCCCAACATCGCCAGCTACTACTCGGTCGACGGCAAGCTCTGGTCGATGCCGTTCAACTCCTCGACGCCCCTGCTCTACATCAACAAGGAAGCGTTCGAGCGGGCCGGCCTCGACCCGACGAAGCCGCCGAAGGACCTCACCGAGATCGGCGAGCTGGCGAAGAAGCTCACCGTCAAGGACGCCAGCGGCAAGACGGTCCAGTACGGCTTCAACGCCGCCATCTACGGCTGGCTGGTGGAGCAGTTGCTCGCCACCGACGGCAAGGAGTACTGCGACAACGGCAACGGGCGCAAGGGCCTGGCCACGAAGGTGCAGTTCGACCAGGAGACGGCCGTACGCGTCGCGCAGTGGTGGACGGACCTGGTGAAGGGCGGCTACGCGACCAACACCGGCCGCAAGACCGACGACGCCCAGGCCGCCTTCAAGTCGGGCACCGTCGCCATGCACCTGGAGTCCACCAGCGTGCTGCGCGGCTACGTCGACGCCGCGAAGGGCAAGTTCACCGTGCTCACCGCCCCGTACCCGAAGGTGAGCGCCTCCTCCACGGGCGGACCGATCATCGGTGGCGCCTCGCTGTGGATCAACGGAGTTGGCCACAGTGACAAGGAGAAGCGGGCCGCCTGGGAGTTCGTGAAGTTCGCCTCCGGGCCCGTCGAGCAGGCCAAGTGGCACACCAGCACCGGGTACGTGCCGATCAACGCCAAGGCGCTCGACGAGCAGATCGACAAGGACTGGATGGCGAAGTTCCCCCAGTTCCGCACCGCCGTCGACCAGCTGCACGCGCTGCCGCCGTCGGTCGCGTCGGCCGGCTGCCTGCTGGGCGTGATGCCGCAGGCCCGCAAGGCGTCCGAGGACGGCCTCGAGGCGGCCATCGTCGGCAGCAAGCCGGCCGAGCAGGCCATGAAGGACGCGGCGGCGAGCGTGCAGGGCGCCATCGACAGCTACAACAAGTCGGTCGGCTGACCACCGCACCGCGCTGATCGTCGGGAAGGGCCAGTTCCGCCGGGACTGGCCCTTCCCGCTGCCCGCCCGCCCTCCCACCGGCGCCCGGCCGGCCGCCGATCGCGCACCTCGTAGGGGCGGGCGTGCGGGCGGTTCCTAGGGTGGGGCTCGTCCGTCGATCGAGGGAGAGACCGTTGGCGCCGTCGCACCGCCCACCCCGTTGGAGCCTGGCAGGGGCAGCCCTGGGTCTGCTCGTCGGGCTCGCCGCCTGCACCGGCCCCCGGGCGGAGCCGCCCGAGCGGCCTTCGCCGCGCGTCGAGGTGACCCAGGAGAGCCTGCGCGGAAGCGAGGGCCAGGCGGAACAGGAGAGCCGGCCGCCGGTCTGGTCGGTGACTGCCCGGCGGATCGACCAGCCGCTGACGCAGCTCGGCCAGGTCGTCGTCGTGCCCGACGGGCGGGAACTGCGCGCGGTGGACCGCTCCACGGGGCAGGACCGGTGGCGTCACCCGTTCCCGGTGAGCTACCGGTACGCGGTCGCGGGCGACCTGATCGTCGTCAGCGCCAACAACGGCGGGCCGCTGGAGGTGCTCGACGCGGCCACCGGGGCCACCCGCTGGCGGGCGGAGGACACCCAGGACGTCGTCGTCCAGCAGCAGAACGTCTACAACCGGGCGTGCGTCGGCACCGGACGGTCCGCGAAGTGTGTGGTCGTCGCCCGGGACGTGCGCGACGGTCGTCAACTGTGGAAGCTGCCCGCCGACCGGTTCGCCCGGGTGACCGACGAGGCGATCGGCGTCCGCGCGCCGCATGCCGCGCCCACCGGGCGGTACGTGGCGGTGCGGCTGGACGGGCGCACCTACACCACCGTCGCGGCCACCACCGGCAAAGCCGGTGCCGGCCGGTTGCCGAGCCGCGCCTGGCACGGCTTCGTCGCCGGTGGCCTGCTGGTGACCACCGACCACGATCCGCCCCGCGACGACCGGCGGTGCACGGTCGACATCGCCACCGTCGACGCGGCCACCGGCGCCGGGGGCTGGTCCGGCGAGGTCTTCAGCGGGCGTCGCGAGGACGGCGAGTGTGTCAAGCGGCTGGCGCACGACCGCAGCGGCCTGACCATGATCGGGGCCGGTACCCGGCTCGTCGCGGTCACCGCCGCCGGCCGGCCCCAGGCGGTGGACCTGCGCACCGGAAAGACGCAGTGGGAGGCCGCCACCCCCGGTGTGCCGGTCGACGGGGACGACCGGTCGGTGCTGGTGCGGCGCACCGCCGACGGCGGCGAGCTGGCCCTGCTCGACGCGGCGACCGGCGCGACGCGGTGGAGCGCGCCGGATCCGGGGTTGGCCGGCAGCTCGGCGAGCTGGCGGTCGAGCGTGACCCGACGCCTCGTGGCGGTCAGCGGCGCGGTCGAGCAGCGGCCGGTCGTGCTCGTCCACGACGTGTCGACCGGCCGCCAGCTGGGCCGGTATCCCGGTTGGCTCGCCGGCGCCGGGGACGACTGGGTGGCGGTCAGCCACTCCGGGGGACCGGACGGGATCGCCCTGGACCTGTACGTCTTCTGAACCGGTCCACCGGGAGCGGCGGTCGGCCGGCCGCCGCTCCCGGTGGACCGGGCAGCGCCGCCCGCGCGACGCGGAGGCGATGGTCCCCGGCCCGCCCGGGCCGGGGACCATCGACGGATGCCGTCGCTGCGGCACGCCACCTCAGCGCAGGCGGGCCTCGATGGCCTCGATGACGCGCGGGCGCAGCTCCGCCGCGCGGATGACGGCGTCGACGGAACCGACCTCGACCGCGCGCTGGATGTTGTGCACCCGGTCGAACTCGGCCGCCACCTCGCCCAGCTTCTCCACGCGTACCGAGGAGCGCAGCTCGTCGAGCTCCGCCGTCAGCGCCGCGCGGTCGGTGCCGGAGGCGGCCGCGACGCGGGCCTCCAGCTCCCGCACGCGCGGGTCGGCGGCGGTACGGGCGTTGACGTCGCCGGAGAACACCACGGCGGCGGCGGGGGCGCCGCCGAGCACCGAGGCGAACGAGCCTTCCAGGGCGAGCACGGTCATGTTCGGGTTCAGCGCCTTGGAGAAGACCACGAACGCGCCCCCGTGGTAGCGCGAGATCACGCAGAACACGATGGGCCCGCGGAAGTTCACGATGGCCCGGCCGATCTCCGCGCCGTACTCCAGTTGCAGGTTGCGCATCGACTCCGGCGAGCCGTCGAAGCCGGACAGGTTCGCCAGCACCACCAGCGGCCGGTTGCCGCTGGCCGCGTTGATCGCCCGCGCGGCCTTCTTCGACGAGCGCGGGAACAGGGTGCCCGCGGTGTAGGTGTCCGGGCCGTCGGTGGGCGGGAAGCCGCGCCGCGGCACCGCCCGCGACTCGATGCCGATGAGGCACACCGGCATGCCGCCGAGGTGTACGTCCTGCACCGCCACGGTCTCCGCGTCGGCCATGCCCGCCCACCTTTCCAGCACCGGGCGGTCCTGGTCGGACAGCGCGCGCATCACGGTCCGGATGTCGAACGGCTTCTTGCGGTCCGGGTTGGCGCCGGCGGAGAAGATCTCGCCGACGGTGGTGAAGTCGCTGCCCGCCACGATGTGCGGGAAGCCGGAGATGTCGCGGTCGACGGGGTCGCTCGTACGCGCCCGCCGTGGCCGCTGCTCGCCCGGCACGACGTACGTGTGCTGGTAGTGGGCCATCAGCACGTCGCGGGCGGCGGCCAGGTTCGGCGCCCAGTACTGCGCCTGCCCGTTCGGGCCCATCACCCGGTCGTAGCCGCCGATGCCGAAGTTGTCCTCGGCCGACACCCCGCCGGAGAAGTCGAGCGACTGCTTGCCGGTGAGCACCATCGCCGAGTCCGGCGTCATCACCAGGATGCCCTTGGTGTGCATGAGCATCGTCGCCTCGGCGTTCCAGTACGGCTGCGCGCCGACGGTGATGCCCGCTACCACGATGTTGATCTCGCCGCCGTCCTGGGTGAACTCGACGATCCGCTTGAGCGCCGCGGCCACCCAGTCCATGTTCTCGGTGCCCGACTCCATGGAGATCCGGGCGCCCGCGGACAGCGCGTACCACTCCAGCGGCACCTGCATCCGCTCGGCCAGGTCCAGCGCGGCGATCACGCGGCAGCACTCCGGCTCCGACAGCGCGCCGAGCGCCTTCGTCGGGTCGCCGAGCAGCACGACCCGGGTGACGCCCTGCGGGTGCCGGCGGGTCGGGGTGCTCACCACACCGGCGACGATCGCCGCGCTGTTGCGCCCCTTCGGCCGGTCGACCGGCACCAGCGCGTGGTTCTCGTCGAGGTCGTGCTCGACGAAGGTGCCGAGCAGGTCGGTCAGCTCGTACGGGTACACGGCGTTGCGGCTGCTCGCGCGCAGCACCTTCTGCCGGTAGTCGTCGAGCGGCTCGACCGGCTCCTCCGACGGCTCGCCGACGGTCAGCTTCGTGCCGCCGGTGGCGTCGAACGCGATGCGTACGGCGATCTTCGTCAGCTCGCCGGTCCTGGCGTCGCGCTGCCGCGCGATGAACAGGATCTCCTCCAGCCCGGCGCCCGCGGTCGTCGGCAGCACGCGCTGGGCGATCATCTTCAGCTCGGCGCGGGTGAGGTCGCTCGGCGGCCAGACGTAGACGACGATCCGGTTGGTGCTGAAGCGCTTGCGCGACGGGCGCCGCGACTGCGCGCGGCGGATCGAGTCGAGACAGGTGGCGAGCACGTCCTCGGCCGTCGGCAGCGCCACCAGCCGGCCGTCGTGCTCGCGCAGCTCGGCCAGGTCGCGCACCTGCGCGAACGCGACGAGGCGGTCGTCCGACGGGTTCTCCCGCGCGACGCACTGGTAGAGGTAGACCTCCTCGTCCGACGACGGCAGCCGGGTGAGGTCGAACCTGCTCAGCCGCTCCATCTGCATGCGCTGCGCGATGTACGGGTGCAGGCCGCGGATCAGCCGCTCCTCGCTCATCCCCATGGTCGACGGGCGGAACGTGAAGTGGTGGTGCATCACCGCGCCGCTGCGGCCCGCGACGGTGGTGGTGAGGCGGCGGACCTGGTTCGGCAGCGGGTGCGCGTTGACGACCTCGTGCAGCGCCGCGGCCATCGCGTCGAAGTCCTCCGGCTGCCCCTCCCACGCCAGGTAGATGTCGACGTCGATGGCGTCGTGGCCGCCCGCCAGCTCCGTGAGGCCGCGCAGCGCGCTGCCCAGCGCCTCGAAGCGCACGGCCGAGGAGACCACGCACGAGTCGGCCCGCTCGGCGACCACGAACGTGCAGCCCTCGACCTTGCTGGTGCGTACGCCGGTGAGGCCCTTGTTGCCGTAGTAGCGCCGGGTCAGCACCTCCAGCATGACCGCGTTGTCCAGGTGGTCGCGGACGAGCCGCTGGCCGAGCAGCCGCACCAGCGGCTCGGTGGAGCGCACCATCTCGGCGATGCGCTCCGCCCGGTCCGGCGCGTCGGGGTGCGCGTCCAGGTGGCGCAGGTGCCGGCGGACGTCGGCGTAGACGCGGGCGCGGTTGCGGCGCAGCAGCGGCTGGGCGAACCAGGCGAACACGACGCCGCGCGCGAGGTCGGAGACCACCGGGAAGCGCACCTGCGTCGCGGCCACCAGCCGCTCCAGCGCGAGACCGGCGGGCTCACGAAGCGACTCGTCCGGCGGCGGCTCCCGCAGCCAGGCGCGCAGCAGCGTCGCGACGACCGTGGCGTCGGCGGACGCGCGTTGCAGGGCGAGGAAGATCCGGAAGACGGCGGCTTCCAGCTCGGGGGAGCGCTCCAGCTCGGTGACGCCGTAGTGGCCGAGGGCCTTGGCGAGCTTGGCCTGGAAGGTCTCCGGTAGGCCGGCCCGCTCGACGTCGAGGTACTGCAGGTAGGTGTGGAAGTACTCGCGGGCGCTGGGCACGTGGCCGCCGCCGTCCTCGCCCGTCGGCCGGTTGCGGCTCAGCTCGGTGAGGTCGGCGAACACCTCGATGAGGTCGAGCTCCTCGGCCAGCGGCCGGTGACCCGCCTCGGTGGCGCCCTGGCGCGCGGCGAGGTAGTCGTCGAGCAGCCGACGCTCGTCGTGCGGGTCGACGTCGAAGCCCAGCAGCAGGCTGCGCAGGTCCTCCTGCCCGCGCGTGGCGCGCTCCCGCGCCGGGACCGCCTCGGCGGCGACGGGCAGGTCCAGCTCGACGGACTCGGCCGAGGTCTCCGCGGCCTCGGCGTCGTCGCCGAGCGGCTCCAGCCGCAGCAGCGGCGCGCCCGCCTCGACCTGGGTGCCCACCGACACGACGCATTCCCGCAGCCGCGCCCGGAACGGCGCGCGCAGCACCGTCTCCATCTTCATGCTCTCCAGCACCAGCACGGGCGCGCCCGCCTCGACCTCGGCGCCGACCAGCAGCGGCGTCGCGACGACCAGCGCCGGCATCGGCGAGCGCAGCACGCCGCCCTCGTCGCGGCTGACCCGGTGCGCCACGCCGTCCACCTCGACCAGGTGGATCGGCCCGTGGGTGCCGATGAGCAGGCGGTAACGGGCGCCGTTGACGACGATCTGCCCGGAGTGCCGGTCGAAGCGGTCCAGCTCGACGTCGGCGGTGCGCACGGCGCCACCGGCCTCGATGCCGACGCGGAAGCGGTGCGCGCCGACCCGCGCGACGCGTACGCGGTAGCCGGCGCCGCGAAGCTTGAGGTCCAGCGGCCGGCCGCTCTCGTGCTGCACCTGCGGGCGCCCGCCGAACGCCGTCGACAGCAGCCGCTGGCGCTCGACGCGTTCCTCCTCCTCGTACGCCTCGATGGCGGCGGCCGCCAGCGCGACGGCGGAGTGCCGGTGCGTGACGAGCCTGCCCTCGCCCCGGACACGGTCGATCCAGCCGGTGTCCGCGCTGGCGTCGATCACCTCCGGCTGGTCGAGCAGGTCGAGCACGAAGCTCTTGTTCGTCGCGCCACCCTCGATGATCACCGTGGTCTGCGCCATCGCGCGGCGCAGCCGGCCGAGCGCCTCGTCGCGGTCGCGGCCGTACGCGATGATCTTCGCGATCATCGAGTCGAAGTCGGCGGGGATGGTGTCGCCCTCGCTGACGCCGGTGTCGACGCGGATGCCCGGGCCGGCGGGCAGGTCGAGGCGCGCGATGCGGCCGGGGGAGGGCGCGAAGTCGCGGTCGGGGTCCTCCGCGTTGAGCCGGGCCTCGATGGCGTGCCCGCGCTCCACCGGCGGCCCGCCTTCGAGCCGCCCGCCCGAGGCCACGTGCAGCTGCGCCTTGACCAGGTCGAAGCCGGTGGTGGACTCGGTGATCGGGTGCTCGACCTGAAGGCGGGTGTTGACCTCCAGGAACGCGAACAGCCGGTCGCCGGGGTGGTAGAGGAACTCCACGGTCGCCGCGCCCCGGTAGGCGACCGCGACGGCCAGCCGCTCGGCCGACGCCTTCAGCTCGGCCGTCTGCTCAGGACCGAGCACCGGCGACGCCGACTCCTCGATGACCTTCTGGTTGCGCCGCTGCACGGAGCAGTCGCGGACGCCGAGCGCCCACGCGGTGCCCTGGCCGTCGGCGATCACCTGGACCTCGACGTGGCGGGCGCCGGTGACGAGGCGCTCCAGGAAGACGACGCCGCTGCCGAACGCCCGGGCGGCCTCCTGGCTGGTGCGCTCGTAGGCGTCGGCGAGCTCCGCCTCGCTGGTGATGACACGGATGCCGCGCCCGCCGCCGCCGGCGGTCGCCTTGAGCATCAGCGGGTAGCCGATCTCGGCGGCCGCCGCCAGGGCGGCGTCGAGGGTCTCGACCGCGCCGCGGCTCCACGGCGCGACCGGCACGCCGACCTCCTCGGCGATCAGCTTCGCGCCGATCTTGTCGCCGAGCTTGCGCATGGCCTCCGGGCTCGGCCCGACGAAGGTGACACCGACCTTCTCGCACAGCTCCGCGAACGCCGGGTCCTCGGCGACGAAGCCCCAGCCGACCCACGCGGCGTCGGCCCCGGTCTCGACCAGCGCGCGCTCCAGCACCTTCAGGTCGAGGTACGGGCGCGCGGACGCGGGACCGAGGTCGTAGGACAGGTCCGCCTCGCGGACGAAGGTGGCCGTACGGTCGACGTCGGTGTGCAGGGCTACGGTCTCGATCCGTGTCCCGGTCTCCGCGGCGATGTCCCGTACGGCGTGGATGAGCCGCATGGCGGCCTCACCGCGGTTGACGATGGCGACACGTTTGAACACTCGACCAAGCCCTCCTGTAGAAACCCATGATGTGCCATGCCGCCACGCCGCGGCACCTTCGGCAGTGTCCACCCTTGCATCCCGGGATCAGAACCCCAGGGGTCCGCCTCCCTTCGCGCGTGGCGCGACAGCACGTGCCTGACCAGCGGAAACGCAGCCTCCGCTGGGAGCTTCTTCCTGATGCGTGGCGGGATCTTCCATTTGCTGGGACGCCGGGCCGGCAGGCGTCCCCGGAACCCCTACCGCCGCGACGGGGGCCGGCGCGGCACTGGGGTCGGTCACCGGGTCGTGGCGCACCGTGGTCAGGTGGGCTGTGAACTGCGTTACCTCGCCGTCGGACGGGAATGGGATCGTCGGATCCGGATTTGCAGCCAGGTGTGACTCCTACACCGCTGACGGGCCGGCCGCGCGACGACCGGCCGGAGACGATCCGTTGACCGCCACCGTCGACACCGGCGAGGCTCCGGCGGCCCGGCCGACGCCGGGCGAGCTGATGAGCCCCCGGCAACGCCTGCGGCTCGTCCTCGTCCTCGGGTCGCTGACTGCGGTGGGCCCGCTGACCATCGACATGTACCTGCCCGCGCTGCCGGCCATCGTCGCCGACTTCCAGACCACGTCGGCGGCGGTCCAACTGACCCTCACCGGCACCCTGGCGGGCCTCGCCATCGGCCAGTTGCTGATCGGCCCGCTGTCCGACGCCGTCGGCCGGCGCGCGCCGCTGATCGCCGGCGTCGCGCTGTACGTCGTGGCGTCACTGCTCTGCGCCGTCGCACCGAGCGTCGCCGTCCTCGGCGGCCTGCGGGTGGTGCAGGGCCTCGGCGTCGCCGCCGCCTCGGTGGTCGCCATGGCCGTGGTCCGCGACCTGTTCGACGGCGCGGCCTTCGCCAAGCTGCTGTCGCGGCTGCTGCTGGTCATGGGGGCGGCGCCGATCCTCGCCCCGACCCTCGGGGGCGGCCTGCTGCGCTGGACGGACTGGCGTGGAGTGTTCATCGCCCTGGCCGCCTTCGGCGTGGTGCTCGTCGTGGTCGCCGCGCTGGGCCTGCGCGAGACGCTGCCCGCCGAGCGCCGCCGGCGCGGCGGGGCCGTCGCGACGCTGGCCGTGTACGGCGCGCTGCTGCGCGACCGTACGTTCGTGGGCCTGGTCCTGGTCGCCGGGCTGGCCATGGCGGCGCTGTTCGCGTACGTGGCCGGGTCGTCGTTCGTCCTGCAACAGCAGTACGGCCTGGACGAGCAGCAGTTCGGGCTGGCCTTCGGAGCCGGTGCCGTCGGGCTGATCGCGGCCACCCAGTTCAACGTACGGCTGCTGCGTCGGCACTCGCCGCAGCGGATCCTCGTCGTCGCCCTGGGCGCGGGGAGCGTGGCCGGCCTGGCGCTGCTGGCCTTCGCCGTGACCGGGATCGGCGGGTTGCCCACCCTGCTCGTGTCGCTGTGGGTGGTGCTCGCGGCGGCGGGCCTCGCGATGCCGAACGCTCCGGCCCTGGCCCTGTCCCGCCACGGCGAGGCGGCCGGCACGGCCTCCGCGCTGCTCGGCGCCGTGCAGTTCGGCGTCGGCGCGCTGGCCGCGCCCCTGGTGGGCGTGCTCGGCACCGGCGCGGTCGCCATGGCCGTCGTCGTCGCGGGCGGCATGCTGGCGGCGACGGCGGTCCTGCTCGTCGTGGTGCGTCCGGCCCGCCTCGCCGGCCTCGAACCGGATGCGGTGGTCCTGGCGGCGCACTGAGCGGGTGCGCGCCGCAGCGGTGCGGGTGGCGGCCGGCGTCGCCGAGTGGACGGCCCGCCGCGGCTGGCTCGGCGGGCCGTCCATCGTCGAAGCGTGGCCGGGCGCCGAGGCTCGTGCCGGCGGTGGCCGCGCGACAGGTCAGCGGGGCTGCTCGGCGAGCCCCCGGATGCCCTCGAGGGTGCCGGTCATGGCTTCGCGCAGGGCGTCCAGCCGGCGTTCGATGATCTCCTCCTCGTGCTCCGGGGCCTGGTCGATGACCAGGCTCAGCCCGGTGCGGGTGGGGCCGATGCGCACCGAGTGCGACAGCCGGCAACCGTCGCCCTCGGGGGTGAGGCGGTACTGCCAGGTGGCCCCCGGGCGCGTGAGGTCGACGGGGCCGCCGCCGAAGCGGTTGTCCGGGTCGGTGACGACCCAGCCGAAGACCCGCGGCTGGTCGAACTGCACGACGTGCGAGATGGTGCGCCACTCGCCCAGCGCGGGATGCTGGTTGTGCCCCTCGAACCGGGCTCCGAGGGCCGGCCCCCGGCTGCCGTCCAACCAGCTCACCCGCAGCAGCTCCGAACTGAACCGCGCGGGCAGTTCGATGTCCGTGACCAGCTCCCACACCCGGGCGGGATCGGCTGCCAGGTGGAGGTCGCATTCGACCGCCGGGCCGTCGACGTAGCGCACGGCATCCTCCTTCGTGTCCTTCACGGTGCTCCGACGCTCCGGCCGCACCCCGCCGTCGCAAGGCGGGCGGCAGCCGCACCGGACAAGGATGGCCCCTGCGGGCCGATCGCGCTGCCCCGCCGGGCGCCACCTGCGTGGACGTCGGACCGGCGGCCGGGTCATGGCGGCGACGCGAACGGGTATGCCGTCGCATGGCAACCGAGGTCGTCGTGGTCGGCGCCGGTTTCTCCGGGCTGGCCGCCGCGCTCACGCTCGCCCGCGCCGGCGTACGCGCGCGGGTGCTGGAGGCGCGCGACCGGGTGGGCGGGCGGGTGCTCACCCGGTGGCTGGCCGACGGCACCCAGCTCGATCTGGGGGCCCAGTGGGTCGGCCCGACCCAGGAGCGGGTCAACGGGCTCCTCGCCCGGTACGGGATCGGCACCTTCGCGTCCGCCGCGTACGGCCCGTCGACCGTGCTGTTCCCCGACGGCCGGCACGCCGGGGCGCCCGAGGCCGCCGGCAGGGTCCTCGACCTGCTCGACGCGTACGCCGAGCGGGTCGACCCGGCCGCGCCGTGGGCGGCGGCGCAGGCCGTGGAGTGGGACCGTACGACGCTGGCCGGCTGGCTGCGCACGGCCGCGCCGGACCCGGCGACCGCCCGCTACCTCGGCCGGCTGCTCGCCGGCGGCCTGCTGGCCGCCGGGCCGGACGAGATCTCCCTGCTCCAGATGGCTTTCTACCTGCGCTCCGGCGGCGGCAGCCGGGCGCTGCTCGCGATGGCCGGCGGCGCGCAGCAGGACCGCGTCGTCGGCGGGCCGCCGGTGCTGGCCGAGGCGCTGGCCGCCGCCCTCGGCCCGGACGCCGTGCGGCTGGGTGCTCCGGTACGGGCGATCGCGCAGGACCACGCCGGCGTGGTCGTGCACACCGACACCGACCGCGTCGAGGCGGACGCGGTGGTGGTCGCCGTGCCGCCGACGCTGGCCGGGCGCATCCGCTACGACCCGCCCCTGCCGGCCCTGCGCGACGCGCTCACCCAGCGGATGCCGATGGGCTCGGCGTTCAAGGTCCACGCGGTCTACCCGGAGCCGTTCTGGCGCGCGGACGGCCGCTCCGGTGTCGCCGTCTGCCTCGCCGGGCCGGTCACCGAGACGGTGGACAACGGCACCCCGGACTCCGCGCGCGGCGTGCTGACCGCGTTCAGCTACGGCCCGGAGGCGAACGCGCTGCGGCGGATGTCCCCGGGGGAGCGCCGGGCGGGACTGCTGGACGCCCTGGCCGCCGTCGTCGGTCCGGCGGCCCGACGGCCCGAGGAGTTCGTCGAGTACGACTGGTCGGCCGACGAGTGGACGCGGGGCTGCTTCTGCGGGGCGCCGACCCCCGGCTCCTGGTGCGGGTACGGGCCGGAGCTGCGTCGGCCGGTGGGGCGGGTGCACTGGGCCGGCACGGAGACCGCCACCCGGTGGGCCGGCTACCTGGACGGGGCGATCGAGGCCGGCGAGCGGGCGGCCGCCGAGATCCTGGCGGGCGCGGGCCGCTGAGCACCGGCGGCCCGGCGCCGGCCGACGATGGCGGCGGGCGCCGGGCCGACCGGTAAGCTCGGGCGGGCCGTGGCGTCGGACGAGCGACCCACGGGTGACGGCGCGGGCTGAGCGGGGTGACGTGGTGGTGACAGCCGACTGGCAGGCGGGCGGCGCCGATGCCGCCGGGCCGGTACTGGCGCTGGCGGCCATCGCGGGGCGGCAGAGCCTGCGCGAGGAGGTGGCGCACGCGCTGCGCGCCGCGATCGTGGCGGGCCAGATCAGGCCCGGCACCATCTATTCGGCGCCCACGCTGGCGACGCAGTTCGGGGTCTCGCCGACCCCCGTGCGCGAGGCGATCCTCGATCTGGCCAAGGAGGGCCTGATCACGATCGTCAAGAACAAGGGCTTCCGGATCAGGTCCCTGTCGGAGCGGGAACTCGACGAGATCACGCAGATCCGGGAGCTGCTGGAGATCCCGGTGGTGGCCGAGCAGGTGGGCCGGCTCTCGGCGGAGCAGCTGCGCGAGCTGCGGGTGCTCGCGCAGGCCATCGTCAAGGCGGCGAGCCGGGGCGACGTGGTGGCGTACATCGAGGCGGACAGCGAGTTCCACCTGACCCTGCTGCGCGCGGGCGGCAACCTGCGGCTGGTGGAGACGGTCGCCGACCTGCGTAACCGCACCCGCCTGTACGGGCTCGACGCGCTGGTCAGGGACGGCCGGCTGGTCGACTCGGCGGACGAGCACGTCCAGCTCATGGACCTGTTCGCGGCGGGGGACCGGGACGGGGTCGTGAACCTGATGCGCGGTCACCTGCGGCACGTGCGCGGCATCTGGGCCGACCGGCCCGAGCGCTAGCCGGGGCGCGTCGCGCCGGGCCGGAACGCCGACCACGGTCGCGGGTGCGGTCGTGGGTGCCGGCAAGAGGAACACCGTTCGGATCTGGTGGACGTCCCGACGACCGTGCTACGGTGCCATGTAACATTTTACTGGAGGTGGCGTGGAACAGATTCCATGGCGGGGCGTCCTGGCGGCCGCCGCCCTGCCGTTCGACCCCCGTGACCTGAGCGTCGACCTCGACGCCTACGCGACGCACGTCCGGTGGCTCGCCGACAACGGCTGCCGCGGGGTCGTCCCGAACGGCTCGCTGGGGGAGTACCAGGTGCTCAGCGCCGAGGAGCGCGAGGCCGTCGTGCGCACCGCGGTGCAGGCGGCCCCCACCGGCTTCTCGGTGGTTCCCGGCGTGTCGGCGTACGGCGCGGACGAGGCGCGGCGCTGGGCGGAGCAGGCGGCCGAGGCGGGCTGCCAGGCCGTGATGCTGCTGCCGCCCACCGCGTACCGCGCCGACGAGGCGGCCGTGCTGGCCCACTACCGCGAGGTGGCCAGGGCCGGCCTGCCGATCGTGGCCTACAACAACCCGCTCGACACCCGCGTCGACCTCACCCCTGCCCTGCTGCGCCGGCTCTTCGAGGAGGGGCTCGTGGTCGCGGTCAAGGAGTTCAGCGGCGACGTCCGCCGCGCGTACGAGATCGCCGAACTCGCGCCCGGCCTCGACCTGTTGGCCGGCGCCGACGACGTGGCCCTCGAACTGCTGATGGCCGGGGCGGTCGGCTGGATCGGCGGCTACCAGAACGCCATCCCGGACAGCTGCGCCCGCCTCTACCAGGCCGCCGTCGCCGGGGACCCGGCGACCGCCGTGCCGCTGTACCGGACGCTGCACCCGCTGCTGCGCTGGGACTCCCGCTCGGAGTTCGTCCAGGCGA
The DNA here is from genome assembly GCF_900091445.1 of Micromonospora echinofusca. NCBI lineage: Bacteria > Bacillati > Actinomycetota > Actinomycetes > Micromonosporales > Micromonosporaceae > Micromonospora > Micromonospora echinofusca. The sequence continues at coordinate 3,238,809 of NZ_LT607733.1, read as the reverse complement.
TCAAGCTCTCCATGGACGTGGCCGGCCGGCCGGGCGGCCCCACCCGCCAGCCGCGCCAGCCCCTGCCCCCGGCCGTCGCCGCCGAGATCCGGGAGACCACCGAGCGGCTGCTCGCGGCGGGTCACCGCTGATGCGCACCAACCGCGTCATCCACGTGGTCGACTCGCACACGGAGGGGATGCCCACCCGGGTGGTGACCGGCGGGGTGCCGGTGATCCCCGGCGCCACCATGGCGCAGCGCCGCGAACACCTGATGACCCACCTCGACCACCTGCGCACCTTCCTGATGTACGAGCCCCGGGGCCACTCGGCGATGTCGGGGGCGATCCTGCAACCGCCGACCCGGCCGGACGCCGACTTCGGCGTGATCTACATCGAGGTGTCCGGCTGCCTGCCGATGTGCGGGCACGGCACCATCGGCGTGGCGACCGTGCTCGTCGAGACCGGGATGGTCGAGGTCACCGAGCCGGTGACCACCGTACGCCTGGACACCCCCGCCGGACTGGTGGTGGCGTCGGTCGCGGTGGCCGACGGCCGCGCCACCGCCGTCACGATCCGCAACGTACCGTCCTTCGTCGCCGCGCTGGACGCCGTGGTCGACGTCCCCGGACTGGGCCGGGTCCGCTACGACCTGGCCTACGGCGGGAACTTCTACGCGGTGGTGGACCTCGCCGAGTTGGGCCTGACCCTCGACCGGGCCCACAAGCAGCGGCTGCTGGAGGCCGGGCTGGCCATCATGGCGGCGGTCGACGCCACCGACCGGCCCGTGCATCCCGAGCAGCCGGAGATCTCCGGCTGCCACCACGTCTACCTGGCCGGCGAGGGCTCGGACGCCCGCCACTCCCGGCACGCCATGGTGATCCACCCGGGCTGGTTCGACCGGTCACCCTGCGGTACGGGCACGTCGGCGCGGATGGCGCAGCTGCACGCCCGGGGCCTGCTGCCGCTCGACCGCGACTTCGTCAACGAGTCCCTGCTCGGCACCCGGTTCGTCGGACGGCTGGTCGACACGACCACCGTCGCGGGCCGCCCGGCCGTGGTGCCGACGGTCACCGGGCGGGCCTGGCTGACCGGCACCGCCCAGCACTTCCTCGACCCCGACGACCCCTTCCCGGCAGGATTCCTGTGGTGACCGAAATGATCCGGAGTCGTTCTCCGCAGTGCCCCGGCGACGTGGTCGCCGAGCGCGCCGCGGTGTCCCCCGACGAGGTGCGCGCACTGGCCGCGCGCTCGCGTACCGCCCAGGCCGGCTGGTGCCGGGAAGGGCCCGCCGGCCGTGCCTCGGCCCTGCGCGCGGCGGCGGACCGGCTGCGCGAGCGGGCCGACGCGGTCGCCGACCTCATCGTCCGCGAGGTCGGCAAGCCGGCGGGGGAGGCCCGCGCCGAGGTGGACCGCGGGGCGGCCATCCTGGACTACTACGCGCAGGCCTGCTACGCCGCGACCGGTGACGTGCTGGCGCCCTCGCTACCTGCGCACCAGCCCGGCCTGCTCTTCACCGAACGCCGCCCGCGCGGCGTCGCCGGGCTGGTCACGCCGTGGAACTTCCCGCTGGCCATCCCACTGTGGAAGGCCGCACCGGCGCTCGCCACCGGCAACGCCGTGCTGCTCAAGCCCTCCCCGGAAGCGCTCGCCTGCGGCGAGGCCGTGGCCGGGCTCTTCGAGGGCCTGCTGCCGAGCGGGCTGCTGCACGTCGTGCCGGGCGGACCGGCGACGGGCCAGGCGGTCGTCGAGGCGAGCGACGTCGTCTCGTTCACCGGGTCCGCGGCGGTCGGCGCGCAGGTCGCGGTCGCGGCCGCCCGCGCCGGACTGCCGGTCCAGGCGGAGATGGGCGGCCAGAACGCGGCCGTCGTGCTGCCCGACGCGGACCTCGGGCAGACCGCCGCGCTGCTGGCCAACGCCGCGATGGGGTACGCCGGACAGAAGTGCACCGCGACCAGGCGGATCGTCGTGGTGGGCGACGCCCGGGAGTTCACCGAGGCGCTGGTGGCCGCCGTGACGTCGCTGCGGTTCGGCGATCCGGCCGAGACGAGCGTGGTCGCCGGCCCGGTGATCGACGCGGCGGCGCGCGAGCGGGTCCTCGACGCCGCCGGGGCCGCGCGGGCCAGCGGGGCGCGGCTGCTCACCGGCGGTACGGGCGGCCCGACCGCCGCCGACGACGGCTACTACGTCGCGCCGGTGCTGATCGACGGGCTCGACCCGGCACACCCCGTGGCCCGGGAGGAGACCTTCGGGCCGCTGGCGGCGATCCTGTCCGTGCCGGACCTGGCCGGCGCCGTCGACCTGGTCAACGACGTGCGGTACGGGCTCGTCACCTCGGTGCACGGCCACGACGTCGGCGCGCTGCTCGACGCCGCCCGGCGGATCGACACCGGCCTGATCCGGGTCAACGCGCCGACGACCGGAGTGGACTTCCACGCCCCGTTCGGCGGCGAGAAGGCTTCCAGCTACGGCCCGCGCGAACAGGGCACCGCCGCCCTGCACTTCTACACCTCGGTCCGCACCGTCACCTTCGCGGCACCGCCGCGACCCCACTGACCCACGCCACCCACCCCTCCACGGCAAGGAGCCGCTGTGACCCGCGACCTGCGTACCGGCAGCCACGACCTGCCCGTCAGCCCCGCGCTCGAGGAGTTCATGCTGTCCGGCTGGGCGGACACCGAGCAGTACGACCTGCCGGTCGACGAGGTCGCCGGCTGGGCCGCGCGGCGGCGCGCGCGGCTGCACGAACTGTTCGCCGGCCAGCGACTGGTGGTACCGGCCGGCGGCTACCAGCAGCGCTCCAACGACCAGAACCACCGCTTCCGGCCCCACTCGGCGTACACCTGGCTGACCGGCGACCAGTCCTCCGACGGCGTCCTGGTGGTCGAACCCGACGGGGACGCCACGCTGTTCCTGCGTCCCCGCTCGGGACGCAAGGACGGCGAGTTCTTCCAGGACCGGGTCTACGGCGAGCTGTGGGCCGGCCGGCGTCCCACCCTCGGCGAGAGCAGCCGCCGGCTGGCCCTGCCGACCCGCCACGTCGCCGAGCTGGCGCCGGCGTTGGCCGGGGCGCACACGCCGACGCGGGTGCTGCGCGGCGTCGACGCAGGTGTCGACGCGCTGCTCGGTGGCGGGGCCACCGCCGGCGACGCCGAGTTCGCCGCCGTGCTGGCCGAGCTGCGCCTGGTGAAGGATCCCTGGGAGATCGCCCAGCTGGAGCAGGCGGTGGCCACCACGACCCGCGGCTTCGAGGACGTGGTGCGGGCGCTGCCGATGGCGATGCGGACGTCCGAGCGGTACCTGGAGGGGGTGTTCTGGCAGCGCGCCCGGCTGGAGGGCAACGACGTCGGCTACCAGTCCATCGTGGCCGCCGGCGCGCACGCGGCGACCCTGCACTGGAACGACAACGACGGGCCGGTCCGCGACGGCGACCTGCTGCTGCTCGACGCCGGGGCGGAGACCCGGTCGCTGTACACCGCCGACATCACCCGGGTCCTGCCGGTCTCCGGCCGGTTCAGCCCGTTGCAGCGCGACCTGTACGAGCTGTGCCGGCGGGCCAACGACGCCGCATTGGAGTGCCTGCGGCCGGGGGCGCACTTCCGGGCCTTCCACGAGGCCGCGATGACCGTGCTGGTGCACGGGCTGGCGGATCTCGGGGTACTGCCCTGCACGCCGGAGCAGTCGTTGGCGCAGGACTGCGGCCTGCACCGCCGGTGGACCCTCTGCGGCTCGGGCCACATGCTCGGCCTGGACGTGCACGACTGCGCCGCCGCCCGCTCCGAGACCTACCTGGACGGCCGCCTCGCGGCCGGTCACGTGCTGACCGTGGAGCCGGGACTCTACTTCCAGCCGGACGACGAACTCATCCCCGCCGAGCTGCGCGGGCTGGGCATGCGCATCGAGGAGGACGTGCTGATCACCGACGACGGCTACCGCATGCTCTCCGCCGACCTGCCCCGCCACGCGGACGACGTCGAGGCGTGGATGCACCGCGTCGCCTCATGACCGCCGCCAGCCCGGACGTCGTCGTCATCGGGGCGGGCATGGTCGGCGTCGCGTGCGCCTACTACGCCGCCCGCGCCGGACTGGCCGTGACCGTGGTCGACCGGGGCGGGGTGGCCGCCGGCACCACCGGCGCCGGCGAGGGCAACATCCTGGTCTCCGACAAGCCGCCCGGGCCGGAGCTGGCGCTGGCTCGGCACTCCGTCGCCCTGTGGCGGGAGCTCGGACGGAGCCTCGGCGGGGAACACATCGAGCTGGAACACAAGGGCGGGCTGGTGGTGGCCGCCTCGCCGGCCGAACACGCCGCGTTGCGGGCGTTCGCCGCCAGCCAGCGCGCCGTCGGGGTCGAGGCGTACGAGGTGGCCGCCGAGGCGTTGGCCGAGTTCGAGCCGCACCTGGCCCGGGACCTCACCGGCGGCGTGCACTATCCGCAGGACATTCAGGTGCAGCCGATGCTGGCCGCCGCCCACCTGCTGCGTGCCGCCGGGGTGCGGCTGCTGACGGGGACCCGGGTCGTCGGGGTGCGCCGCGGCGCCACCGGAGCGGTCCGGGCCGTGGTGACCGACCGGGGCACGCTGCACACCGCGACGGTGGTCAACGCCGCCGGCGTCTGGGCCGGCGAGGTCGCCGCCCTGGCCGGGGTCGAGCTGCCGATCCTGCCCCGGCGCGGCTTCATCCTCGTCACCGAGGCGCTGCCGCCGCTGGTGCGGCACAAGGTGTACGCGGCCGGCTACGTCGCCAACGTCGGCCGCAGCTCCGGCGACCTGGAGGTCTCGCCCGTGGTGGAGGGCACCAGGGCGGGCACGATCCTGATCGGCTCCACCCGGGAGCGGGTGGGATTCGACCCGACGATCCCGCTGCCGGCGCTGCGCCGGCTGGCGGCGGGAGCGGTCCGGCTCTTCCCGGTCCTCGGCCGGGTGTCGGCGATCCGCGCCTACCGGGGGTTCCGGCCCTACAGCCCCGACCACCTCCCGATGATCGGCGCCGATTCCCGGGTGCCGGGCCTCTACCATGCCGCCGGCCACGAGGGCGCCGGGATCGGTCTCGCCCCGGCCACCGGGCACGCCGTCGCGGCACTGCTGACCGGGCGCCGCCCGGACGTGGACCTACGACCATTCGCCCCGGAGCGCCATGACGTTCACCTTTGACGGCCGCCCCGTCCCCACCGACGGACGGCGGACGATCGCCGCCGCACTGCTCGCCGCCGGCATCCGCTCGTGGCGGCGCACCCGGGTCGGCGCCCGGCCCCGGGGCATCTTCTGCGGGATCGGGATCTGCTTCGACTGCCTGGTACGCGTCAACGGGACGCCGTCCCAGCGCGCCTGCCTGGTCGTCGCCCGTCCGGGGGACGTGGTCGAGACCCACGACGACGGCGGGCCGCGGCCGTGACCGCGTACGACGTGGTGGTGATGGGCGCCGGGCCGGCCGGGCTGGCCGCGGCGGCCTCGGCGGCGCGGGCCGGCTGCCGGGTGGCGCTGCTGGACGCCGGGTCACGCCCGGGCGGGCAGTTCTGGCGGCACCGCGCCGACGCGGACGGCGGCGAGCACCCCGACTGGTCGACGTTCGCCCGGCTGCGCGGGCAGCTCGGCCGGGTCGCGCACCGGGCCGACGCCGCCGTCTGGTTCGTCGAGCCCCCGGCGGGCCGCGCCGACCCGCAGTTCGCCGTGCACACCCGTTCGGGGGTGGTGCACGGGCGCCGGCTGGTCGTCGCCACCGGCGCCCACGACCGGGTCGTGCCGTTCCCGGGCTGGGACCTGCCCGGGGTGGTCACCGCCGGCGGCGCCCAGGCCATGCTCAAGGGCCAGGGGGTGACCTTCGCGCGGCGGATCGTGGTGGCGGGGACGGGACCGTTCCTGCTGCCGGTCGCGACCGGCCTGGCCGCGGCGGGCGGCACCGTCGTCGGCGTCTACGAGGCGAACGACCCGGCGTGCTACGCCCGCCACCCGCGCGCGGTCGCCGGCGCGGCGGGCAAGCTCACCGAGGCCGGCCGGTACGGCTGGCGGATGCTGCGGCACGCCGTGCCCTACCACCGCCGGACGGCGGTGGTGGCCGCGCACGGCACCGACCACGTGACCGGGGTGACCGTTGCCCGGCTCGGTCCCGACGGCACCGTGCTGCCCGGCACCGGCACCCGGGTGGAGTGCGACGGCCTCGCGGTGGGCTTCGGGTTCACCCCGCAGCTGGAGCTGGCCGTGGCCCTGGGCTGTGCGACCCGGCTGGACCGCGACGGCAGCCTGGTGCTGGCCGTCGACGCGGCCCAGGCGACCTCGGTGCCGGGGGTGTACGCGGCCGGTGAGGTCACCGGCGTCGGCGGTGCCGGCCTGGCGCTGGTGGAGGGGCAGCTCGCCGGGGGCGCCGCCGCGCTCTCCCTCGGCCGTCCGCCGCCCTTCCCTGCCCGCCGGCTCGACCGGCTGCTGCGGGCCCGACGCCGGCTGCGCCGGTTCGCGGCGGCGCTGCACGCGGTCCACCCCGTGCCGGCCGGCTGGCCGGACTGGTGCGCCGACGACACGCTCGTCTGCCGGTGCGAGGAGGTGCCCGTCGCGGCGGTCCGGCGGGCGGTGCGGGAGCTGTCCGCCATCGACGCCCGGGGCGCGAAGCTGCTGACCAGGGCCGGCATGGGCTGGTGCCAGGGTCGGGTCTGCGGCTACGCCACCGCCTGCCTGGTGGCCCGGGAGGCGGGCCGGGCGCCGGGCGCGGCCGACCTGGCCGGGTACGCGTCCCGTCCGCTGGCGCAGCCGGTCACGCTCGGCGAAATCGCCGCCGACGACTGAGCGCTGCGGCCCGGGCCGTCGCCGATCCGCAAGGCCACGCGGGCACGCCGGCCGCCAAGCGGGGGTGGCCGCCCGCGCGAGCGTTGGCGGCCACCACTGCCGGACGTGGCACGGGTCGTCAGTACTCCGACTTCACGGTGACCCCGCTGAACGCCTGCCTGGCGTGCAGGCTCACGTAGTGGTAGCCGGGGGCCGGGTTGTCGATCGTGATCGTCTCGCCGTTGCCGCTGGTGACCGACCGGTGGGTGTACGCGCTCGTGGTGGCCCAGCCGCTGGGGCTGTAGTACAGGTCCGCGTCGCCGGTGCCACCGGACGAGGTGATCGTCAGGCGGGCGGTGCCGGCGGGCACCTGGAGGTAGAGGTAGGAGAGGTTTCCGGTGGTGGCCTGGAGGTTGCCGCGTTGGCAGTTGCGGCCCAGCGTCCGTACGTCGCCGCCGGTGCACTCGGGCAGCGCGGCGGGATCGCCGGTGACCGTGACGTCGCGGGAGGTCCGGGCGGTGGCGCCCCTGTCGTCGGTGACGGTGAGGGTGACCGCGTACGTGCCGGCGGCGCGGTAGGTCTTCGTGGGGTTGGTCGCCGTCGAGGTGGTGCCGTCGCCGAAGGTCCAGGACCGGGCGGCGATGCTGCCGTCGCCGTCGGTGGACCGGTCGGTGAAGGTGACGCTCAGCCCGGTGGTGGTGGACGTGAACGCCGCGACCGGGGCCTGGTTCGCGGGCGGGTTGGTGCCGCCGCAGTTGCCGGCCGCGCAGGCGCCCAGCCAGGCGTACCAGTCGGCGTCGTAGCGGCTGCCGATGGTGCCGGTCAGCAGCGTACGGGCGGCGTTCCAGTTGCCCGCGCGGTAGTGCCCGAGCAGCGTGGTGACGTCACCGCGGTGCGACTGGAGCATGTACCGCACCGCCAGGTAGCCCCACCGGTAGACGCGGTTGGTGTCGTGGCCGTACGTGGTGTCGAAGAGCGTACGCAGCGGGTACGTCTTCTTCCCGGCCTCGGTGATGGCGGCGCCGTAGGTCAGCTCCCGGTACGAGTACGACACGTACTCGGCGAAGCCCTCGATCCACCAGATGGTCGGGGTGGCGATGTTGGCGGTGAAGTCGCCGTACAGGTTGAAGCGACCGTCGAGGTAGTGGGTGTACTCGTGGTTGAGGTTCCAGATCTCGAAGGTGGGTCGCAGCCACTCCGCCTCGTACGCGATGAAGCGCGCCTGGTTGCCGGCGGCCGCCGGGTCGCCTTCGAGGTACATGCCGCCGTTGTTCGTGTCGATGCCGAACATCGGCCCGCCGTACGTCTGGTAGTCGGCGCTGGAGTCGAAGACCACGACCTCGATGGTCGTGTTGCGGTCGTTGGCGACCGGGCCCGTGTCCGCCGCGACGGAGTGGAAGTAGGCGTCCTGGTTGCGCATGCTCGCGCACGCCCGGTCGAGCTGGGCCGAGGTCATCTGCTGGGCCCGGACGCGGATGGTGCTGCCACAGGTGTAGGTGATCGGCAGGACCTCGGCCGCCAGCCGCCGCTGGAGGTCGCAGGTGCCGTAGTAGGCGCACTCGGCCTTGTCGTAGTGGTCGGTCATCTCGGCGACGCCGACCCAGAGGGCGGCGGTGGGGCCGGTGATCGCGCTCAGGTCGAGCAGGCCCCGGGCCAGGGGCCGCGCCTTCGACCGCAGGGCGGGGTGCTGGAGGAAGCGGCCCAGTTCGCGGCCGGCGTTGGAGACGAGGTAACCCCGGTCGGTGCCGAGCAGGGCCCGCCTGCCGGAGGCGAAGGCGTACAGGGTGTCCAGCACGCTCGGGTCGGCGCTGACCGTGCTGACGAACTCGGGCACCTGATGGCCCCGGAACAGCACCGTGTAGACGTTGTTGACGGCGCTGAGCATCCACCACGACGAGTCGTACGAGCTGTCGTAGCCGGTCAGCAGCCGCTTCACCACGTACAGGTAGCGGGCGTTCTCCTCCGCGCTGTCGATGAGGGTGACCGCCTCGGCCAGCACCTCGCCGTTGGCGTCGCTGACGTCGCCGGAGCGGCTGTTGGCGAAGAACGTGTCCAGCCCGGCGCGGATGGCGGCGCGCAGGCCGGGGCCGTACGAGCCCACCGTGGCGGGGTGGTTCCACTGCACGTAGTAGCCGGCCCGCAGGTACAGCACGAGCTGGGCGGTGCCCGTGCGGTTGGTGCCGTCGTAGGTGGCGGCGTCGTCCCGCAGCCCGTACGCCACGCTGGTCATCTGCGCCTCGCGGAAGGCCTGGGCGGCGTCGCTGCCGGAGAGGCTGAACAGGGTGTTCACGCAGTCGGTCGTGGCCGCCCTGATCTGCTGCACCAGCGCGTTGCCGGTCCGGCCGGTGAAGTCGCCGACCGCGCACGGCGCCGCGGCCGAGCCGCGCATCGACGGGGCGGTGCGCCGCCCCGCGTCGTCGGGCCGGTCGTAGTCGCGGCGCAGCTCCTCCCGGGACGAGGGGAGCGGGGCCCGCTCGCTGACCGGTAGTGGCGACCGCCGCACGTGGGCGTCGGCGGCACCGGAGCCGGGACCGGCGTCGGTCGGGGCGGCGCCGGTCGGCCTGGGCGGCGGCGCCGCGCTTGCGGTGCCGGCGGAGGCCATCGGGGCCAGCCCCAGGGCCAGTACCAGTGCGAGCGGGGCGGCGAGCCAGCCGCGCCGGTGTCGTGGTCTCGTGGTTCTCACGGGTCGCCTCCTGGCGTTCGTGGTCCGGCCGGGCGGCCGGCGGGTGGTGGTGTGAGGTGGCTGCGCGCGCTGACGCCCGTCGATCAAGCGGGGTCCGCGCTGCGGGTGGCCAGTACAATGGCACACATCACACATCGTGTAAAGGATCGTTGATGGTCGATATGCGTGCCGGTCCGGCGACCGTCCGTGGTCGTTGACACCCGCTCGACCGGTCGCCTAGGGTCTGCGGGCGACCCACAACTACATAGACGCCGTTCGAACCCGCGCGGGAGAGATCCCGACCGTCCGTCGGGGCGCCGAAGGAGCAAACTCCCAAGAAACTCTCAGGCCCCGTTACCGCTCGGGTGAGGCGAACTCTGGAAAGCAGACGATCCGTCGTCTCACCCACGGTGCAAGCCGCCAACCGGCGGTGAAGCTCTCAGGTCGATGACAGAGCGGGAGGCAACCGACCGTACGACGCGACCGCGTCGGGACGAGGGAGGCCTCCGTGCAGCACAGTCCGACCATCCTGCTCCGCTCACCCCTGCACGCCGTGCGCGCCGAACTCGGCGTCCGGTTCACCGGCTGGTCCGCGCCGCTGCGCCACGGCAGCGAGACCGCCGGGCACCGCGCGGTACACGAACGCGCCGGCCTCTTCGCTGCAGGTCGGTCCGGGTCGGTCGCGTCCGGCGCCCTCAGCCCCGCCGACGCGGTACGCGGCACTCCGCCGCCGCCCTCGGCGACGTCATCTACGCCGAGCCGCCCGAACCGGGCACCCACCTGAGCGCGGGCGAGGTCTGCGGCGAGGTGGAGTCCACCAAGTGACGGCCGACGAGTACCGCGCCTACCTGGCCGACGCGGCGGCTGCGGGCCCCACGGCCCACCCGTGAACCATCCGCCGGGGACGCGTGCGTGCACCGCACCCCGGCGGCACCAACCCGCTCGCCGCCGTCCGGCGACGGCGTCGCGACCCGGCCCTCCGGAAAGGCGTTCCATGCCGAACAAGCTCCTGCTCCTGGCCGCGGAGAACGAGCGCATGCGCGCACTGGTCTCGCGCTCGTCCCTGACCCGGGGAATCGTCCGCCGGTTCGTCGCGGGCGAGGAGGATCGTGAGGTGGTCGCGGTGGCCCGCCGGCTCGCCGGGGTGGGCCTCCAGGTCACGATCGACCTCCTCGGCGAGGGGACCACGGCGCTCGCGCAGGCCGAGGCCACCCGCGACACGTACCTCGCCCTGCTGTGGTCGCTGCACGCCGCGGACCTGGCCGCGACCGCCGAGGTCTCACTGAAGGTCTCGGCGCTCGGTGGGTCGCTGCCGGGTGACGGGTACGGGCACGCCCTGCGGCTCACGCGCGACGTCTGCGCCGCCGCCGCGGCCGTCGGGTCGAGCGTCACCATCGACATGGAGGACCACACGACCGTCGACGCGACCCTCACCCTGCTCGGCGAGCTGCGGGCGGAGTTCCCGTGCGTCGGGGTCGCCCTCCAGGCGTGCCTGCGGCGTACGGCGGCCGACTGCCGCCGGCTCGCCCACGCGGGCAGCCGGGTCCGCCTGGTGAAGGGCGCCTACGCCGAGCCCGCCTCGGTGGCGTACGTCCGGAAGCGCCAGGTCGACGACGAGTTCCGGCGGTGCCTGCGCATCCTCATGGAGGGACAGGGGTATCCGATGGTCGCCACCCACGACCCGAAGCTCATCGAGCACACCCTGCACCTGGCGCGGCTGGGCGGGCGCAGCGTCGAGGACTTCGAGTTCCAGATGCTGTACGGCATCCGCGAGAACGAGCAGCTGCGACTGGCGTCGGGCGGGAACCGGATGCGGGTCTACCTGCCGTACGGCCGCGACTGGTACGCGTACTTCATGCGGCGACTCGCCGAGAAGCCCACGAACCTGCTGCTGCTGGCCCGCTCGTTCACGCCCGGTTCCGCCAATTGAGCCGCCAGGTGCGGCCGACGCGACAGGAAGTACAGCCATGATCAGTGTGTTCGATCTGTTCAGTGTCGGTATCGGGCCGTCCAGCTCCCATACGGTGGGGCCGATGCGGGCGGCCCGTACGTTCGTCGCGGGGTTGAAGGCCGATGGGTTGTTGGCTGGGACGGCTCGGGTGCGGGCGGAGTTGTTCGGGTCGCTGGGCGCGACGGGGCATGGTCACGGCAGTGATCGGGCGGTGTTGCTGGGGTTGGCCGGTGAGGTTCCGGAGTCGGTCGACACGGACGCGGTGGAGGCGCGGGTGGGGCGGGTGCGCGTCGAGGGGCGGCTGAGTCTGCTCGACGCGCACGAGGTTGATTTCGATGTGGACCGGGATCTGGTGTTGCACCGGCGTCGGTCGTTGCCGTACCACCCGAACGGGATGGCGTTCGTCGCGTACGACGACGCGGGCGCGGAGTTGCGGGTGCGGACGTACTACTCGGTGGGTGGTGGGTTCGTGGTGGACGAGGCGGCGGCGGGGGCGGATCGGATCAAGCCCGACGGCACGCGGGTGCGGTATCCGTTCCTGACCGGTGCGCAGCTGCTCGGCGTGACCGCGTCGACGGGGCTGTCGATCAGTGAGGTGATGCTCGCCAACGAGCTCTCCTGGCGTGGTGAGGGTGAGGTGCGTGCCGGTCTGTTGGGGATCTGGCGGGTGATGCGGGAGTGCGTCGAGCGGGGCTGCTCCCGGGACGGGGTGCTGCCCGGTGGTCTGAAGGTCCGCCGCCGCGCCGCCGAGCTGCGCCGCAGCCTGGAGACGGAGTCCGATGCGGCTGATCCGCTGCGGGCGATGGACTGGGTGACGCTGTTCGCCCTCGCGGTGAATGAGGAGAACGCGGCTGGCGGTCGGGTGGTGACGGCGCCGACGAACGGGGCTGCCGGGATCATTCCGGCGGTGCTGCATTACTACACCCGTTTCGTGCCGGGTGCCTGCGAGGAGGGGGTGGTGCGGTTCCTGTTGGCGGCGGGCGCGATCGGGGTGTTGTTCAAGGAGAACGCGTCGATCTCGGGTGCGGAGGTGGGTTGTCAGGGCGAGGTGGGTTCGGCCTGTTCGATGGCCGCCGCGGGGCTGGCCGAGGCGCTGGGCGGCACCCCCGAGCAGGTGGAGAACGCCGCCGAGATCGGCATGGAACACAATCTTGGGTTGACCTGTGATCCGGTTGGTGGTCTGGTGCAGATCCCCTGCATCGAGCGCAACGCGGTGGCTAGCATCAAGGCGATCACGGCTGCCCGGTTGGCGTTGCGTGGTGACGGGGTGCACCACGTCTCGTTGGACAAGGTCATCAAGACGATGCGCGAGACCGGCGCGGACATGAAGGTCAAGTACAAGGAGACGGCGCGCGGCGGACTGGCCGTCAACGTCATCGAGTGCTGATCCGCCCGGGTACGCACAGCGGGCATCCCTCGGGTCCCCGCTCGCGCCCGACGCCTGTGCGACGATTGTCGGACGTCGCGCCGACCGGTCCTCCCGCCGGTCCGCCTCGCGCCGGTCCCGGGCAGGCAGGCGGGAAGGCACACACCTCGTACCCCTTGGAGGGCGTCATGTCCCTGTCCCCGGCCCGGGTCCTCGCCGGACTGAACGCGGTGCGGCCCCCCGACCAGGCGTCCCCCGTCGTCGGCAGGGCCGTCGTGGTCGGCGGCAGTGTCGCCGGGCTGCTGGCGGCCCGGGTGCTGTCCGACTACGCGGAGAGTGTCGTGATCATCGATCGCGACGACCCACAGGGGACCGCCGGGCGACTGGGCGTTCCACAGGGGACGCAGTTGCACGCGCTGCTGCCCGGCGGCTTCCTCCTGCTCGAGCGCCTGTTCCCCGGCTTCCGCGAGCAGGCCCTGGCCCAGGGGGCGGTCGAGGCGCCACCCGCGGCCCGGCGCAGCTACCTCGACGGCCGCCTCAAGGTCGTCGTGCCCGACGACGCCGACAGCCTGGCCGGCACCCGGCCCCTGCTGGAAGGGCTGATCCGCCAGCGGGTGCTGCGACTGCCCAACGTCAAGACGGTCACCGCCCGCGCCACGGGTCTCGTCTGCGAGGGTGGCGCGGCCACCGGGGTCCGCTGCGAGGCCGGCGGGGTGACGGGCGTCGAGTCGGGTGACCTCGTGGTCGACGCCATGGGACGATCGAGCAGGCTCTCCGACTGGTTGGAGCAGGCCGGCTGGCAGCGGCCCGCCCTGCGGCGGATGACCGTGAACCTCAACTACGCGACCGCCCTGTTCCGGCGCCGGGAGACCGACCCGCGGGCCACGGTGGTGATGGCGTTGCACACTCCGGGGACGCCGCCGGACGTGGCCGGTGCCGCGTACTTCGCCGTCGAGGACGGGCGCTGGATGGCCATGATGGCCGGCTACGGCGACAACCGCCCAGGGCGCACCGCGGACGACTTCGTACGCCGGCTGCGGGAGCAGTTCCCGCCGGAGTTCGGCGAGATGGCCGGGAACGAGATGCTCGGCGACGTCCGGACCTACCGCCACGCCGACAGCCGGCGGCGTGACTTCCACGCGCTGCGGCGGCTCCCGGCCGGGCTCGTCAGCGTCGGTGACGCCGTCGCGTCGTTCAACCCGGTGTACGGGCAGGGGATCACGGCGGCTGCCCTGCACGCGGCGTGCCTGTCGACGTACCTGCGGTCGCGTCCCGATCCGAGGGTGCCCGCGCGCCGGTTCTTCGCCCTTCAGAAGGTGGTCGTCGACGTGGCGTGGTCGATGTCGACCTCCGCCGACCTGGCGCTGCCGCACGTCGACGGGCCCTACCCGCGCGGCTACCGGCTCTCCAGTTGGGTCAGCAGGCAGATCGTCCAGGCGACCGTCACGGACGTGCCGACGGCGCGATGCTTCAACGAGGTGGTCTCCCTTCGCGCCCACCCGAGAACGCTGGCCACGCCCGGCGTGCTCCTGGGCGCGCTGCGGGCCAACCGTCGCGCCCGCTGAGCAGGTCGCCGCGTCCGCTTCCGGGAGGGCGCGTCACGCGATGAACCCCGGCGGGATGCGACCTCTTGCAGCCGACACCGCCGCGTGCAAGACGCCCGCCGGGAGGCCGCGTCGGCTCCTACCGTGAAGTGCGCGGCGACCAGCAGGTCGACGCCTCCCTCCCGGACAGGACGGTGGACCCCATGCGCGCAACCAATCCGACCACCCGAAACCGCTGGCTCGCCTCGCTCAGTGTCGCCGCCGCCACCGTGGCCGGTCTCGCCGTACCCCAGCAGGCGCAGGCCGCCGCCGGCGACGTCAGCTACGTCCTGAACCACACCAACGTCCGCGTCTGCGGATCGGTACGGCAGATCCAGTGTCCGGACGGGCTCGGCGCCAACGGCGTCAAGGGATCGGTCGTGGGCGACCAGTGGGACCGGACGTGGTGCTGGCGCGACGGCGAGTGGGCCGGCGAGCCCTCCACCAACCGCTGGTTCAAGATCACCGCGAACACCACCGCCGGCTGGAAGACCGGCTGGGTCAGCGCCGCCCAGGTGCCCATTCAGGCTTTCGTCCCGTGGTGCTCGAGCTGGAACTGATGTTCCGTCCCACCGCCGGACCTCGACTCGGCACTGCTGAGACGGCTGCGGGCCCCGCTCTCCCCGGCAAGGGAGCGGGGCCCGCAGCTTCACGCGGCGCCCTTCGCCTCACGGCGCTCCCGGCGGGACCGCCGGGGCGCCTGACTCAGAGGGTGGTTTCGCCGTTGAGGCCGAAGTAGTCGTGCCATTTGGTGCTGGGGTTGAAGGTGGTGCCGGTGGAGAGTCCTACGTAGACGTCGTTGGTGGTGTTCTTGGTGAAGACGATGATGTCGTCTTTGCCGTCGCCGTTGGCGTCGGCGAGGTAGGGGAATTCGTTGTTGAGGCAGAAGTAGTCGTGCCATTTGATGGTGGTGCCGGCGAATGATGTGCCGGTGGAGGTGGCGGCGTAGACGTCGGCGTTGGTGTCGCAGGTGAAGGTGACGATGTCGTCTTTGCCGTCGCCGTTGATGTCGCCGACGCGGGGTTTTTCGTTGCCGACGGCGAAGAGGTCGTGCCATTTCTGGGGGGTGCCGAACGAGGATCCGTTGGAGAGGGCGATGATGACGTCGGCGGCGGTGTTGGGGCCTTGGGTGAAGGTGATGATGTCGTCGCGGCCGTCGCCGTTGACGTCGCCGAGGGCGGGGTGTTCGCCGGGGATGGAGAAGTAGTCGTGCCATTTGACGGCGGTGCCGGTGAAGCTGGTGCCGGTGGAGAGGGCGACGTAGACGTCGGCGTTGTTGTCGTGGGTGAAGGTGATGATGTCGTCTTTGCCGTCGCCGTTGACGTCGCCGATGGCGGCGACTTCGTTGTGGGGGGCGAACCAGTCGTGCCATTTTTGGCTGGCGTTGAAGCTGGTGCCGGTGGAGGTGGAGACGTAGACGTCGGCGAGGGTGCCGTGGGTGAAGGCGACGATGTCGTCGCGTCCGTCGCCGTTGAAGTCTCCGGTGAGGAGGGTTTCGCCGTTGAGGCCGAAGAAGTCGTTCCATTTGTTGGAGGTGCCGGCGAAGGTGGTGCCGGTGGAGGTGGAGACGTAGACGTCGTTGAGGTTGCCGTGGGTGAAGGCGACGATGTCGTCCTTGCCGTCGCCGGTGAAGTCCGTGGGCGAACCCGCCAGATACCGACCACCCGACGGCGACGGGCCGCAGTTGTCGCTGACCAGGTACTTCTGGTTGTACTGGCCGGGATACGGCGCCAGTGACGTCCCGTTGATCACGATCGTCTGCCCGACGCCGTTGTAGAGTTGCTCGTAGTGGATGTGCGCGCCGGACGAGTTGCCGGTGCTGCCCGTGGTGCCGATCTGCTGGCCCTGCTGCACGTACGCCCCGTCGGGCACGGAGTAGGAGCTGAGGTGGAAGTAGTAGGTGGTCCACCCGCCGCCGTGGTCGATGACGATGTAGTTGCCGGCGCCGCTGGGCTGCGAGTACCGGCGGGCGACACCGGCCGCGGAGGCGAGCTGCGGCGTGCCGGCGGTGGATCCTCCGTCGGCCCGTACGAAGTCCAGGGCCAGCCGGACCTCGGCGCTGTGGTGCCCGTACGTCCACCGCTGCCCGCACGGGAACGGGGCCTTGAAGTTGGGCGCGGCGAGTGCGGGGGACGAGATGACCACCGCCCCGGTCAGTACGCCGACCACCAGGGTGAGCAGGGAGACCAGGATGCGACGCACCCTGCTCCTCGAATGCCGTGACATGGGTGACTCCGGTCAGGGAAGAGTCGGACGGGTGGGGCGCGCACCGCCAGGGCCCGGGCGGGGCTCGTCGCGCGCGGGAAGGACCGGCTGCCGGGCCGGAACGCACCGACCCGGCAGCGGTGGGGAGGGCGGAGCCGACGACGCGCCGCCGTGGTACGAGGGCGGCGCGTCGTCAGCCGGGAATCAGCCGGCGCGGCGCAGGCGCGCGAGCATCCCGTTGAGGTCGTCGACGAAGACGTTCTGCCGGAAGACGTGACCGCCGGACACCTCCCGCCCCTCGTGCGGGATGCCGGCCCGTGCCAGGGCCGCCCGGAACTCCCGCTGACCGGCGAGCACCTGCTCCTCGTTGATCCGGTCCCAGAAGTCCAGCGGTGCCGGCGAGTTGCCGGCGACCAGGAAGATGCGCTTGTGGCGGTAGCTCTCGATGCGTTGGATCGGGTTGTCGGCGCTGACCCGCGCCTCGTCCCACAGCGGCACGCCGTACACCGTGCCGCCGCCGAGGTCCATGGCGGCGGAGGTCGCGTTGGCCCAGTGCACGACGAGCCCGAAGTCCCGGCGCAGGCTGGCGGGGCCGGAGTGCGAGCTGACCGAGCAGAAGTGCCCGTAGTACTTGGCGGTGTACTTGAGGGCGCCGAACCCGCCCATCGAGAAGCCGGCCACGGCGCGGCCGTCGTACTCGGCGAACGTGCGGAAGTTCGAGTCGATCCACGGCAGCAGCTGTGCCATGTGGAACGTCTCCCAGTTGCGGGGCCCGGCGTTGCTGCTGACCGGGTTCGAGTACCACCCGGTGGAGGCGTCCGGCATGACGACGATGAGTTCCCTGCCGGCGGTCAGGTTGATGATGTTGTGGTGCAGGTGGAACTCCCGGAAGTCCGATCCGCCGCCGTGCAGCAGGTACAGCACCGGGTAGCGCTTGCCGCTGGTGTGGTAGCCGTCGGGGAGCAGGACGTTGACCGCCGGGTCCCACTCGATGGCGTCGGTGACGAACCGGTAGTACTGCAGCCGGCCGTAGTTCTCGTGCCGGAGGATGCGCAGGCCGTGGCCGTCGCCGGCGGCGGCGGCCGGACCCTGGGCGGCGAAGGCGCCGCCCAGGGCGCCGGCCGCGGCGACGCCCGCGGCACCGGTCAGCAGCCGCCGGCGACTGAGGGACTGACGGACGGCAGGGATGTTGTCCATGATTCCTCCATCGGGGGTGGGGCCGCGCCGAAGGGACTATGAAGTCGGCGCGGAGCTTTCCTTGTCTACGTGGGACGTCTCAGAGGGTGGTTTCGCCGTTGAGGCCGAAGTAGTCGTGCCATTTGGTGCTGGGGTTGAAGGTGGTGCCGGTGGAGAGTCCTACGTAGACGTCGTTGGTGGTGTTCTTGGTGAAGACGATGATGTCGTCTTTGCCGTCGCCGTTGGCGTCGGCGAGGTAGGGGAATTCGTTGTTGAGGCAGAAGTAGTCGTGCCATTTGATGGTGGTGCCGGCGAATGATGTGCCGGTGGAGGTGGCGGCGTAGACGTCGGCGTTGGTGTCGCAGGTGAAGGTGACGATGTCGTCTTTGCCGTCGCCGTTGATGTCGCCGACGCGGGGTTTTTCGTTGCCGACGGCGAAGAGGTCGTGCCATTTCTGGGGGGTGCCGAACGAGGATCCGTTGGAGAGGGCGATGATGACGTCGGCGGCGGTGTTGGGGCCTTGGGTGAAGGTGATGATGTCGTCGCGGCCGTCGCCGTTGACGTCGCCGAGGGCGGGGTGTTCGCCGGGGATGGAGAAGTAGTCGTGCCATTTGACGGCGGTGCCGGTGAAGCTGGTGCCGGTGGAGAGGGCGACGTAGACGTCGGCGTTGTTGTCGTGGGTGAAGGTGATGATGTCGTCTTTGCCGTCGCCGTTGACGTCGCCGATGGCGGCGACTTCGTTGTGGGGGGCGAACCAGTCGTGCCATTTTTGGCTGGCGTTGAAGCTGGTGCCGGTGGAGGTGGAGACGTAGACGTCGGCGAGGGTGCCGTGGGTGAAGGCGACGATGTCGTCGCGTCCGTCGCCGTTGAAGTCTCCGGTGAGGAGGGTTTCGCCGTTGAGGCCGAAGAAGTCGTTCCATTTGTTGGAGGTGCCGGCGAAGGTGGTGCCGGTGGAGGTGGAGACGTAGACGTCGTTGAGGTTGCCGTGGGTGAAGGCGACGATGTCGTCCTTGCCGTCGCCGGTGAAGTCCGTGGGCGAACCCGCCAGATACCGACCACCGGATCCGCCACCGGCGTTGACCAGGGAGACGTAGTGGTTCCAGTTCCAGTGGGGACCGGGATCGGTGTGGTCGTTGCCCGGCATCTCGTGGTGGCCCTTGATCGCGGTGCGGTTCTTCGGCAGGCCGTACTTGTCACACAGGTAGCGGGTCAGCGCCGCCGACGAGCGGTACATGCTCTCGGTGAACCAACTCGGGTTATCGACGTAGCCCTCGTGCTCGATGCCCACGGAGTACGGGTTGGCCGAGCGCGCGTGGTAGGCGGTGTCGCCCTCGCGCACCATCTGGGTGATCTCGCCGTTGCTCGACTTCACGACGTAGTGCGCGCTCACCCCCGCCGACGGGTTCTGGAACCAGCTGATCGTGCCGGCGTACGAGCCCTGGGTCACGTGCACCACCACCGTGGTGATCCGCGAGGAGCGGCCCGTCGCGTAGTTGCCGCCGTACGCCGAGATCCACCGGGCCGGCGCGTACTCGGGCACCGCCGCGGCGAGGGCGGCCGGTGCGGCCGTGCCGGCGGGGGCGACGCGGGCGTACCGGCCGAGTTCCGGCCGCACCCGCTGGGGCGTCACCCGTACGGAGGCGGTGGTGATGCCGTCGCGGAGCAGGTCGTAGACGTGGTCGGCGTACAGGCGGGCGGTGGCGTCGTCGGCGGCGTGCGCGTACCGCGCGACCACCGGATACCAGGCGGCGACGCGGTCGCGGTCGGCGGCCGTGAGGCGCTCGGCGTCGGCGATGTCCCGCAGCAGGGCCGCGCCGCCCCTGATGTTGGCCGAGGTCTGCGACTTCAGGGCGGTCACCGGCTGCCCGGTCAGTTCGGCCGCCCGCTCCAGGCTGCGCTGGCGGGGGTTGCTGACCAGGTGCATGACGCCGTAGCCGTTGGCCTGACTGGGCTGCCCCTCGTGCCCGTCCAGCCGGGTCTCGCCGTAACCGACGGCGACCAGCAGGTCCCTGGGTACGTCGAACTCGCCGGCCGCCCGGGTGAAGGCCGCATCCAGCGGGCTGGCGGGCGCGGCGGTGGCCGGCGCGGCGGGGCTCAGCAGCGTCGCCGCGAGGACGGCGGCGGCGCCCGTGCGCCAGGGGAGTCTGCTGGGTCTCATGGTGGTCTCCCGTCCGCGGGTCACAGGGTGGTCTCGCCGTTGAGGCCGAAGTAGTCGTGCCACTTGGCGCTGGCACCGAAGGTGGTGCCGGTGGAGAGGGCGACGTGGACGTCGTTGGTGGCGCCCTTGGTGAACACGACGATGTCGTCCTTGCCGTCGCCGTTGGCGTCGGCCAGGTAGGGGAACTCGCCGCCCAGGCAGAAGAAGTCGTGCCACTTGACGGTGGTGCCGGCGAACGACGTGCCGGTGGAGGTGGCGGCGTAGACGTCGGCGTTGGCGTCGCAGGTGAACGTGACGATGTCGTCGCGGCCGTCGCCGTTGACGTCGCCGACGCGTGGCAGTTCGGCGCCCACGGCGAACAGGTCGTGCCACTTCTGCGGCGCGCCGAATCCGGTGCCGGTGGAGAGGGCGACGATGACGTCCGAGGCGGTGTTGGGGCCCTGGGTGAAGGTGATGATGTCGTCGCGGCCGTCGCCGTTGACGTCGCCGAGGGCCGGGTACTCGCCGGTGATGGAGAAGTACTCGTGCCACTTCACCGCCGTGCCCGCGAACGACGATCCGGTGGACAGCGCCACGTAGACGTCGCCGGCGGCGTTGTGGGTGAAGGCGACGAGGTCGGCGCGTCCGTCGCCGTTGACGTCGCCGACGGCGCCGATCTCCGCGCCGGGGGCGAACCAGTCGTGCCACTTCTGGCCGCCGCCGAAGCTGGTGCCGTTCGACAGCGCCACGTACACGTCGCCGGTGTTGCCGTGCGCGAAGGTGACGACGTCGTCCCTGCCGTCGCCGTCGACGTCGCCGGTCGAGGCCGTCTCGCCGCCGATGGAGAAGAAGTCGTTCCACTTCACCGAGGTCCCGGCGAAGCCGGCGCCCGTGGAGGTGCTCACGTAGACGTCGGCGAGGGCGTTCTGGGTGAAGGTGACGATGTCGTCGCGGCCGTCGCCGTTGACGTCCGTGGCGGAGCCACCGGCGATGGCGTGCGTACGCGCCGCCTCGTTGAGCAGGGCTCGTGCCTTGGTCGCCACCTGGTCGTAGCGGTCGGGGAAGCCGGAGCGCTGCACGCACTGGGCGACCTGGCCGGCGGTGTAGCGGGGGTTGTTCCGGTCGCAGACGATCGCGCGGGTGACGTACTGGGTGCTGGCGTAGACCGGGTCCATGATCTGCTCCGGCGTGCCCCAGCCGTAGTCCCACCGTTGCTGGAACACCCCGAGTGAGGACTTGTCGCCGCACGGCAGGTTGTTCATGTGCGACTCGACCCAGCCGGCCTCGAACGCGGAGAGCATGACCTTGTCGTTGACGTTGTGGGCGCGCGCGACCCGGTAGACGATCACGGTGATCGCGGGGTCGTGGTTGGCGGGGATGGAGGAACAGGCCAGCGTGCCGACCGGAGCGTCGGCCTGGGCCGGCGCGGTCGCCACGACCGACGCCAGCGCGGTGCAGAGGCCGACCAGCAGGGCGAGGGGGGTACGTCTCACGATGCTCCTCTGAGGGGTGTCAGCGGGTGCGGCGAGCGGATCCGCCACGGAGGCGCGCTGCCGCCGGGAGGGCCGCCGGGGCTGACGGGTGCGCCGCCGCGTGGACACCTCCTCGTCGGTGGGAAATCGATTGCCGAGGAGTATCGTCAGGACCCCGACGACTGTCAATGCGTGCTGGAATCTTCCTTCGGCAACTGAGCGGTGCCGGTAAAGTATTGACATCCCGCGATGTCCCCCGGTTAACTGCCGAGCAATCGATTTCCCGCCGCTCCGCCGGTCATCCTGGAGGGACATCCATGAAGCCCCACGTACGCCGCTGGCTGGCGCTGGCCGTGGCGCTGGCGAGCATGATCCCCCCGACGGCGGCGGTGGCCGCCGAGCCCGCCCCGGCCCCGCGCGGCGCCGGGGCGCTCGCCGTGGCCGACGACAAGGGCCCGGTCGGCTGGGACGTGTACCGCCGCCTCGACCGGCTGCCCGAGCTGGCCGCCGGCAGCCGCACCCGGCAGTTCTCCAGCTTCGCCCGCGACGGCTCGAACGACGACGGCTTCGTCGGCACCCACTCGTGCCTGCGCCAGTCCGGCGGCTGCGTCATCGCCGAGGACCGCGGAGCCGGCGAGGTGCAGTCGATCTGGTTCACCCGCGACGACGGCAACGTCAGCGCCACCGGCTGGATCCGCGTCGAGCTCGACGGCGTGACGGTCGTGGACACCAGCCTCCAGCGCCTGGTCGACGGCGGCCTCGGCCACCCGTTCGTGTGGCCGTTGGTGACGAACGCCGACCAGACCTCCGGCGGGGTCACGGTCAAGGTGCCCATGCCGTACCGCGAGTCCATGCGGATCACCACCCAGTTCAACCCGCTGTTCCACCACGTCACCTACCGCACGTTCGCCGACGCCGTCGGGGTGTCCAGGTTCGACCCCGCCGACCCCGCCACCGACGTGGTCGAGAAGCTGCGCGCCGCCGGCCAGCGCGACCCGAAGCCGAGCCAGCCCGGCGCGAGCACCAGGACCGCCCGCGTCGACGTCCCCGCGGGTGGGCAGGCGACGCTCGCCACGCTCACCGGTCCCGCCGCCGTCACGGCGCTGCGGCTGCGCCTGCCCGACGCCGCCGCCACCGCGTCGACGCTGTCGGGCCTGCGGCTGCGGATCACCTTCGACGGGCGCGCCACCGTCGACAGCCCGGTGGGCGAGTTCTTCGGCGCCGGGCTCGGCGAGCGCTCCGTGCGTTCGCTGATGTTCGCCATGGACTCCGCGCCGGGCGGCTGGTACAGCGCCTGGTGGCCGATGCCGTTCCGTTCCACCGCCACCGTGTCGGTGGCCAACACCACCGGCGCCGCCGTCACCGGCGTCCAGGCGGAGGTGACCAGCGCGCCGGGGGCCGCCTGGGCCTCGGCGCTCGCCGCCGACGGCGTAGCCGGCTACTTCACCACCCGGTCGCGCCGTGCGGAGACCGTGGGGGGCAGCGACTGGATCGTGGCCGACCAGGCCGGCCGGGGACGCTTCGTCGGGGTGTCGCAGACCGCCCGTGGGCACATCACCGGCGGCAACACCCGCAACTACCTGGAGGGCGACGAGCGCATCCACGTCGACGGCTCGCCCACGCCGCAGATCTACGGCACCGGCACCGAGGACTTCTACGAGTCCGGGTGGTACTTCAACCGGGGGGAGTACAGCGGCGTCTTCACCGGCAACACCGCCCACCTGTTGCGCTCCGGCGGCTGCGTCGACGAGTGCGACGCCATGTACCGGCTGATGATCGGCGACTCGGTGCCCTACGCCACGGCGCTGCGCTTCGGCATCGAGCACGGCCCGGCGAACGACATGCCGGCCGACTACGCCTCGACGGCCTTCCTCTACACCCAGCCGACGGTCGCCCTGCGCCGTACCGACACGCTGGTCACCGGCGACGCCGCCAGTCGCGCCGGGCACGCGTACACCGACTCCGGGACCCAGTACCCGCTGACCGCGCCGTACGAGGGCGACGACGACAACGTCCCCGTCGCCGGCCAGGTCCGCGCCGGCGGCGGCGCCGTCAGCTTCCGGCTCGCCGTCGACCCCGGCAACCAGGGCGTACGGCTGCGCCGGCACGGCGACCAGGCCGCCGCGTACCAGCAGGTCGCCGTCTCGGTCGACGGCCGGCCGGCCGGGGTGTGGCGGCAGCCGCTGGGCAACGACCGGCAGCGCTGGTCGGCCGACGAGTTCGTCCTCCCGGCCGCGCTGACCGCCGGCCGGTCGACGGTCACGCTCACCCTGACCCCGGCCGCCGGCGCCCCGGCGTGGACGGCGGCCCGCTACGAGGCCGACAGCATGGTCGCCCCCTTCCTCGACACCACCGCGCCGGGCGCGGTCGCCGGCCTCGGCCTGGCGGGCGGGCGGGTGCACGCCATCGGCCTGTCCTGGTCGCCCTCGCCCGACGACGTGGGCGTCGCCGGCTACCGGGTCTACGCCTCGCGCAACCCCGGCGTCGCGATCACCCCGACCAACCTGGTCGGCACGACCCGCGCGACCACCTTCCGGCACGGCCCGCTGCCGGCCGGGCAGACCCGCCACTACCGGGTCGTCGCGGTCGACGGCGCCGGCAACGCCTCCGCGCCGTCGGCCGAGGTGTCGGCCACCACCCGTACGCGCAACACCAGCGACGCCGACGGCGACCGCCGCGACGACGCCGTCGCGTTCACCCGGGGCGACACCGCCGACGTGACCACGTCCCTGTCGGACGGCACCCGGTTCGTGCCGGACGGCCGGAGGTGGAACGACTTCTTCGCCGTCGGCGAGGAGATCCCGCTCACCGGCGACGTCGACGGCGACGGCCGCGCGGACATCGTCACGTTCACCCGGGGCGACAGCGCCGACGTCTACGTGGGGCTGTCCACCGGCACGACGTACGCCGCCGGGGTCAAGTGGCACGACTTCTTCGCCACCGGCACGGAGATCCCCGCAGTCGGCGACGTGAACGGCGACGGGCGCGCGGACATCATCACCTTCACCCGGGGTGCGGCGGGCGACGTGTACGTGGCGCTGTCGACCGGCAGCGGCTTCGGCCCGGGCGTCAAGTGGCACGACCACTTCGCCCTCGGCAACGAGCTGCCGGCGGTGGGCGACGTCGACGGCGACGGCCGCGACGACGTGGTGACGTTCACCCGGGGCGCCACCGGCGACGCGTTCGTCTCCCTCTCCGACGGCACCCGGTTCGTCGAGGACGGCTGGAAGTGGCACGACTCGGTGGCGCTCGGCGACCAGCTGCCGGCGCTGGGTGACGTCGACGGCGACGGGCGCGACGACGTGGTGACGTTCACCCGCGGCACCACCGGCGACGTGTTCGTCTCCCTCTCCGACGGGACGCGGTTCGTCCCGCAGGCCGCCAGGTGGCACGACTGGTTCTCGGTGGGCGACGAACTGCCCGGCATCGGCGACTTCAACGGCGACGGAAGGGCGGACCTGGTGACGTACACCCGGGGGACCAGAGCGGACACGTACGTGGCGCTGTCGACCGGCGGCGGCTTCGGCGCCGGGGTCAGGTGGCACGACCAGTTCGCGCCCGGCACCGACCTGCCCCGCCCGAGCGTGTCGTGATGCGCGTGCCCCGGATGCTCGCGGTGCTCCTGCTCGGCGCCGCGCTGCTGACCGTGCCGGCCGTGCCGGCCGCCGCCGAGGACGTCGTACGGGCCGAGGCGGAGTCGCTGGCGGTGGTGTCGGCCACCGCCCCGGTCGAGGCGCAGTCGAACTGCTGCGGGGTCGCCTGGTCGGCCGGCCGCCAGCTGTGGCTGCGGGGCGCCCGGGCGGGGGACTCGGTCACCGTGACGCTGCCGTCGGTGCCGGCCGGGCAGTACGACATCGGCGCGGTGCTCACCCGCGCCGCCGACTACGGCACCCTGCGCTTCGCCGTCGACGGGGTGGCCGTCGGTCAGCTCTTCGACGGCTACGCCCCCACCGTGCGGCGCGTCGAGGCGGTGCCGCTGGGATCGGCCTCGCTCGCCGCCGGCAGCCACCGGCTGACGGTGACGGTGACCGGCCGCTCCGCTTCCTCGACCGGGTTCTTCGCGGGCCTGGACACGCTCACCCTGCGCCGCGTCGGCCCGCTGGCGGCGGTCACCACGACGGCGTACGAGACGGTGGGCGAGACGCCGGCGCGCGGGCCGCTGACCCGGGTCTACGACCCGGGCGTGGGGGAGCCGACGGCGTGGTACTACAACGACCACACGATCGTGCGCGACCAGCGGACCGGCCTGTGGCACGCCTTCGCCATCGCCCACGCCGAGCCGGGCGCGCCGCAGGACGAGAAGAGCTTCGGCCACGCCACGGCGCCCACGCCCACCGGGCCGTGGACGAAGCAACGACCGGCGCTGACGGCCGACCCGGCGCGGGGCGAACAGTGGATCTGGGCGCCCCACGTCGTCCACGACCAGGGCACCTACTACATGTTCTACGCGGCCGGCAGCCCCGACTACGCGAACTACCGCATGCACCTGGCCACCTCGA
This sequence comes from Micromonospora echinofusca, assembly GCF_900091445.1. Taxonomy (NCBI): domain Bacteria; kingdom Bacillati; phylum Actinomycetota; class Actinomycetes; order Micromonosporales; family Micromonosporaceae; genus Micromonospora; species Micromonospora echinofusca. Next base: position 3,213,027 of record NZ_LT607733.1, on the reverse strand, counting down.
CCGACCTGTTCACCTGGACCCGCAGCCCCGCCAACCCGCTGTTCACCGACGGCTGGGAGGCACGCGACCCGATGGTGACCCGCGTCGGCGACCGCTGGGTCATGTACTACACGGCCACCTCGAACCCGCAGGGCGGCAACCACGTCGTGGCCTACCGCACCAGCACCGACCTGCGCACGTGGAGCGGGCGGGGCGTGGCGTACGCGTCGCCGCACACCGGCCGGGCGGCCGGGCAGACGGAGTCGCCGTTCGTGGTGCGCCGGGGGGACTGGTGGTACCTCTTCGTCTGCTGCGACGGCACCGACTACGGCGCGGCGTACCGGCGCACGGCGGTCTACCGCAGCCGGGACCCCCTGCGCTTCGAGGGGGCGGAGAAGGTGACCGTGCTCGACGCGCACGCCGCCGAGGTCGTGGTGGACGGCGACACCTGGTACCTCAGCCACGCCGGCTGGGGCCAGGGCGGGCTGTGGCTCGCCCCGCTGACCTGGTCCACCCAGGTCGTCGCCCGGGGCTACCAGGTGAGCACCGGCTTCCTGCGCGCCGACGTACGCACCTGGCCGCACACCCGCATCGCGTCGCTGGCGGTCGACCCGGCCGGCGCCGGGGCGTACCGGCCGGCGCTGGACTCGTCGCACCGGGGGACAGGGCCCTACCTGGCGGTCGGACGCTTCGACGTCACCGACCGGGCGGGCCCGCCGGCGCGGGTGGACGTCTCCGCCGACGGCTCCCGGATCCACCTGGTCGGCATGCGCATGGGCGACGAGCCGGTCACCGCCGACTGGCTGCTGACGGTGGCGCCGCGCTGGACCGGGCCGGCGTTGCAGAGCGACGTCACCTGGTCGGTGACCGGCCCGACGACGGCGCCGGTGTGGGAGGTCGCGTTCAACGTCGACGGCGCCCTGCCGTCGGTGGGCGACCTCGCCGTGGCGGCCCGTCCGACCGGTGATGTGACCGGGATGCCGACGTGGTCGATGACCTCCGGGGCGAACCTGTCCCTCGTGGCCGCGCACCGCTGGGCCTCGGCGTGGCGCGGCGACAACACCTGGTACGACGCCGGTCACGCGATGGCGGCCTGGCAGCCGCTGTGGCGCAACGGGGGGATGGCGTGGCCGACGGGGTCGTACCCGGGCGGGACGTGGCGGTTCGCCGCCAGCGGGGTGGGGCGGGACACCGCGTTCGCCGAGACCGTGCACGCGGCGGTCAACGCGGTGCCCTGAGGGGGCGTTGACACCACTTCGACGCTCCTCTATGTTGCCAGAAATCGATTTCCGATCTCTCTCGGAGGCCCGCATGAGCGACCAGGTCGTCGTCGCCATGTCCGGCATCGCGAAGCGTTTCGGCGGCGTGCACGCCCTGCGCGGCGTGGACCTCGTCCTGCGCGCCGGCGAGGTGCACGCCCTGCTGGGGGAGAACGGGGCCGGCAAGTCCACCCTGATCAACATCCTGTCCGGCGTCGTCACCGACCACGACGGGCGGATCTCGATCGGCGGCGACCCCGTACGCTTCGCCGGCCCCGCCGCCGCCCAGGCCGCCGGCATCGCCACCATCCACCAGGAACTCGACCTCGTGCCGGCGCTCTCCGTCGCCGAGAACCTCGTACTCGGCCGGGAGCCGCGCACCCGGCTGCGGACGCTCGACCGGCGCGCCATGACCCGCACCGCCCGCGACTGGCTGGGCCCCCTCGGCGCCGAGATCGACCCGCGCCGGCCCGTCGGGTCGCTGCGCGTCGGCGAGCAGCAGCTCGTCGAGATCGCCAAGGCGCTCTCCCTCGACGCCCGCGTGCTCATCATGGACGAGCCGACCGCCGCGCTCGCCGACGCCGAGGTGCGGCGGCTGATGTCCACCATCCGCGCGCTGCGCGAGCGCGGCGTGGCCGTCGTCTACATCTCCCACCGGCTCGAGGAGATCGAGCACATCGCCGACCGGGCCACCGTCCTGCGCAACGGCGAGGTGGCCGGCACGCTGCGCCCGGACCGCGCCGACCGGCAGCGGATCATCACGCTGATGGTCGGCCGCCCGGCGCAGGCGCTGTTCGACGTCGGACCCGCCGACGCCGAGCGCCCCGCCGAGCCCCCGGTGCTCCAGGTCGACGACCTCGCCGTACGGCCCCGCGGCACCCGCCCCGGGCGCTGCGAACCCGCCGGCGTCAGCCTGACCGTCCGCGCCGGGGAGATCGTCGGCCTGGCGGGCCTGATGGGGGCGGGCCGCACCGAGCTGCTGGAGACGCTGTACGGCGCCGGCCCGCCCGGTCGCCGCAGCGGCCAGGTCCGGCTGGCCGGCCGCCCGTACGCCCCGCGCGGCCCCCGCGCCGCGCTGCGCGCCGGCGTCGGCTTCGTGCCGGAGGACCGTCGCCACTGCGCCCTGGTCCTCGAACACCCCGTCGGCCGCAGCATCGTGCTGGCCGCCCTGCGCCGGCTCACCACCGCCGGCTTCGTCCGCGCCGCGCGCGAGCGCGACGCCGTACGCCAGCAGGTCGCCGCCCTGGCGATCAGGACGTCGTCGGCCGCCGCGCCGGTCGGCTCGCTCTCCGGCGGCAACCAGCAGAAGGTCGTCTTCGCCCGGCACCTGCTGACCCGCCCCCGCCTGTTGCTGCTCGACGAGCCGACCCGGGGCGTCGACGTCGGCGCCAAGGCGGAGATCTACCGGCTGCTGCGCCGGCTAGCCGACGACGGCATGGGCATCCTGCTCGCCTCGTCGGAGCTGCCCGAGCTGACCGGCGTCTGCGACCGGATCGTGGTCCTGCGGCGCGGGCGGGCCGTCGCCGAACTGCCGGCCGACGGGTGCACCGGCGAGGACATCCTGACCGCGGCGATGGGCGGCGCGTCCGCCGGAGGAGACGACCGATGACCCACCTGGGCGCACCGGAGAAGGGGTCCGGCACGCCGGTGCCGGCCGGCGGCGGCACGGCCGATGGCGGCGACCGGTGGTGGCACCGCCCCGGCGGCCGGGGCGAGCTCGTCGAGCGGCTCTTCGCCGTGCAGAGCCTCTTCGCGCTACTGGTGGTGTTCGTGCTGGCCATCGCCGTCTCGCCCCGTCGCGACGGCGAGATCCTGTTCCTGTCCACGGAGAACCTCGGCAACATCGTCCGCGCGGTCTCCGAGATCGGGATCATCGCGGTCGGCATGACGTTCGTCGTCCTGCTCGGCGGCATCGACCTCTCCGTCGGCGCCATCCTCGGCCTGTCCGCCGTCGGCACCGCGACGCTGATGGTCGACTCGGGGCTCGGCATCCTCCCGGCGGTCACCGTCGTCCTGCTGATCGGCGCCCTCTTCGGCGCGTTGCAGGGCTACGCGACGGCCCGGCTCGGCATCCAGTCGTTCATCGTCACCCTCGCCGGACTCCAGGTCGCGCGTGGCCTCGCCCGGATCTGGTCGGGCGGGCTCGGCATCCCGATCGCCTACGGCGACGGCCCGCAGGAGGCGCCCCCGGCGTTCGAGATCCTCAACGGCACCATCAACGGCGTGGTGCCCGTCCCCGCGGTGCTGTTCCTCGGCATCGGCGTGGCCGCCATCGTCGTGCTGCGCAAGACCGCGTTCGCCCGCCACGTCTACGCCATCGGCGGCAACGAGAAGGCCGCCCGCCTCTCCGGCGTACCCGTGCTGCGCGTCAAGGTCGCGGTCTTCGCCATCGCGGGCCTGCTCGCCGCCGTCGCCGGCGTCATCCACGCCGGACAGCTCAACCAGGGCAGCCCCAACGACGGCGCCGGTTACGAACTCGATGCCATCGCCGCCGTGGTCATCGGCGGCACCAGCCTCGCCGGGGGCACCGGCTCGATGGGCGGCACCCTCGCCGGGGCGCTGCTGCTCGGCATCCTCAACAACATCCTCGCGCTCAACAACATCGACGCCAACGTGCAGCTACTGATCAAGGGACTGGTGATCGTGGCCGCCGCCGGGCTGCAGAAGCTCCGCCGCAGCATCGTCTGAACCGCCACCGAACAAGGAGCGTCATCATGCGCACCCGTACCGTCCTTCTCGCCCTGCTGTGCACCGGCGCGCTCGCCGCCTCCAGCGCGTGCAGCGTGGAGAAGCCGTCCGACGGCCGCGACGCCGCCGCCAGGAACTGCGGCACCGGCAAGGACTTCCTGATCGGCATGTCGCAGGCCAACAACGCCGAGCCCTACCGGCAGGTCATGAACAACGACGTGCAGACGGCGGCGAAGTCCGTCCCCGGGTTCAGCGTGGTGGTCTCCGACGCCGCGCAGGACAACAGCAAACAGGTCGCCGACGTGGAGAACTTCCTCACCCAGAAGATCGACCTGCTGATCATCTCGCCGAACGAGGCCAAGCCGCTGACCGCCGTGGTGCGCAAGGCGTACGACCGGGGGGTCCCGGTCATCGTGCTCGACCGCAAGGTGGAGGGCGAGGCGTACACGGCCTTCATCGGCGGGGACAACGTCGCGATCGGCAGGGCCGCCGGCGAGTTCTACGCCACGACGCTGCTGCCCGACGGTGGCAAGGTCATCGAGATCGCCGGGCTGCCCGGTTCCACGCCGGCGGCGGAACGCGCCCAGGGCTTCCGGGAGGGCATCGCGGCCAACCCGAAGATCGAGGTCGTCGCCAGCCAGCCGGGGGACTGGCTGCGGGAGAAGGGCCAGTCGGTGGCCGACGCGCTGCTCAAGGCCCACCCCGACGCCGTGGCCGTCTACGCCCACAACGACCCGATGGCCGAGGGCGCGTACCTGGCGGCGAAGGCGGCCGGGCTGCACACGAAGGTGAAGTTCACCGGCATCGACGCGCTTCCGGTGCCGTCGGGCGGCATCAAGGCCGTCGAGCAGGGCCGGCTCGCGGCGACCTTCCAGTACGCCACGGGTGGCCGGGAGGCCGTCGACCTGGCCCGCAGGATCCTCGTCGACTGCGCCGAGGACGTCCCGCGTACCACCACCCTCGACACGATGCGCGTCACGAAGGACAACGCCGCCGAGACGTACGCGAAGCTCGGCGGCGTCGCCTGAGCACCGACCCGGCACGGCCCGACGGGCCGGGACCGGACCTGGAGATCGGGGGATGGCTGGCATGACGGTGGCCGCGGTGCTCGGCGTCGACATCGGCACGTCCAGCAGCAAGGGCGTCCTGGTGGACCTGTCCGGGCGCGTGCTGCGCTGCGCGGTGCGGGAGCACCGGGTGGACCGGCCGCGACCGGGCTGGGTGGAGATGGACGGCCGCATCTGGTGGGACGAGTTCGTCGGCCTCACCCGTGAGCTGCTGGCCCCGCGCGACGCCCACGTGGTGTCGGTCGGGGCCAGCGGCATGGGGCCGTGCGTGCTGCTCACCGACGCCGCCGGCACGCCCCTGCGGCCGGCCATCCTCTACGGCGTGGACACCCGCTGCACGCCGCAGATCGCCCGGCTCACCGAGCGCTTCGGCGCCGACGAGATCCTGCGCCGGTGCGGCTCGGCGCTGTCGACCCAGGCGGCGGGGGCGAAGGTCGCCTGGGTCGCCGACGCCGAGCCGGAGCTGTTCGCCCGGGCCCGGCGGCTGTTCATGCCGAGTTCCTGGCTGGTGCACCAGCTGACCGGCGGCTACCTGCTCGACCAGCACTCGGCCAGCCAGTGCACCCCGCTGTACGACAGCGCGGCCCAGACCTGGCTCCGGCCGTGGGCCGACGAGATCGCCCCGGCGCTGGAGCTGCCCGAGCTGCGCTGGCCCGGCGACGTGGCCGGGACCGTCACCGACGGGGCCGCCGCGGTGACCGGGCTGGCACCGGGCACCCCGGTCGTGACCGGGACGATCGACGCCTGGTCCGAGGCGCTCAGCGTGGGCGCCCAGGGCGTCGGCGACCTGATGCTCATGTACGGCACCACGATGTTCCTCGTGCACACGGTGCCGCACGGGCTCACCAGCCCGTCGCTGTGGGGCACCGTCGGCGCGCTGCCGGGCACCCGCAACCTGGCCGGCGGCATGGCGACCTCCGGGGCGATAACCGGATGGCTGCGGGAGCTGTTCGACGCCGCCGACTACCCCGAGCTGCTCCGCCTGGCCGAGCGGTCCGGGCCGGGCGCGCGGGGGCTGCTGATGCTGCCGTACTTCGCCGGGGAGCGGACCCCCATCCTCGACCCCGACGCCCGTGGCGTGATCGCCGGCCTGACGCTCTCGCACGGGCGCGGCGACATCTACCGCGCGGCGCTGGAGGCGACCGGGCTGGCGGTGCGCCACAACATCGAGACCATCGAGGCGGCCGGCGGCGACATCCGGCGCGTCGTGGCGGTGGGCGGTGGCACCCGGGGCGAGCTCTGGACGCAGATCGTCTCGGACGTCACCGGCCGGGCGCAGCACGTCCCGTCGATCACCATCGGCGCCAGCTACGGTGCCGCGTACCTCGCCGCCGGGACGGTGCAGCCGGTCGACATCCACCGCTGGAACCCGATCCGGGAGGTCCGTGAGCCGCGAGCCGCGCTCGCCGCCGACTACGACGAGCTGTACGGGCTGTACCGGCAGCTGTACGCCGGATCGAAGTCCGTGGCCCACGCGTTGGCGGCCCGCCAGGCGCGCCTCGCGACCCCGCCCCAGCCAGGAACCGACGAGCCGATGGAGGAAGTCAACCCGTGAGCAACTACACCATGCCGGTGCTGGTCGAGCCGCCGGCCGCCGCCCCCCGGACGGTCTACACCGTCGCCAGCGGCGACCTGCGGCCCGCCGCGAACGTCACCGGTTGGCCGACCCAGCAACGCCTCGAGTCGGACCTCGCGGCCGCCGTCGCCGCCCTGGGCTGGCAGACCCGGCGGGCCCACCCGGTCGACGACCGCGCCGGTCACGGCTTCATCGACAGCCAGCGCGCCGGCATCGAGGTCTTCCAGCAGATCCCCCTCGACGCCCCGCTCGTCGTCGTGGAGGCGGTGTGGCAGTACAGCCACCACGTGCTGGCCGGGCTGCGCGCCCACCGGGGCCCGATCCTGCTCGTGGCGAACTGGAGCGGCGAGTTTCCGGGCCTGGTGGGCCTGCTGAACCTCGCCGGCAGCCTCACCAAGGCGGGCGTGCGGTACTCGGCGCTGTGGAGCGAGGACTTCACCGACGAGTGGGCCCGCGACGGACTGAAGGCCTGGCTGGAGACCGGCGAGGTGGTCCACGACGAGAGCCACGTACGGGACCTGCCGCCGCTGCCGTTCGACCCCGAGGTCGCGCTCGGCGTGGCGCTGGCCCGGCAGCTCCGGCGCCGGCCGGCCGTCATCGGCGTCTTCGACGAGGGCTGCATGGGCATGTACAACGCGATCATCGACGACGAGTTGCTCAACCCGCTCGGCGTCTACAAGGAACGGCTGTCGCAGAGCGCGCTGGTGGCGGAGATGTCGCGGGTGTCCGACGAGGAGGCGCAGGCGGTGCGGGCGTGGCTCGACGCCGCCGGGATGACCTTCCACACCGGCACGGACGAGGCCACCGAACTGACCGACGCCCAACTGCTCAGCCAGTTCAAGATGTACGTCGCCGCGCTGCGCATCGCCGACGACTTCGGCCTGGACGCGGTCGGCATCCAGTACCAGCAGGGGCTCAAGGACACGGTGCCGGCGAGCGACCTGGCCGAGGGGCTGCTCAACGACGTGTCCCGGCCGCCGGTGACCAGCCGGGACGGCTCGCGCGAGCTGTATGCGGGACGTGCCCTGCCGCACTTCAACGAGGTCGACGAGGGCGTCGCGGTGGATTCGCTGGTCACGAACCGGATCTGGACCGCGATGGGGATGGACCCGGCCACCACCCTGCACGACATCCGCTGGGGCGAGTCGTACGGGCCGGACTTCGTCTGGGTGTTCGAGATCTCCGGCTCGGTGCCCGCCTCGCACAACGGCGGCTACGACCGGTCGTACAGCATGCGGCAGCCGCCGATGTACTTCCCGCTGGGCGGCGGCACCCTCAGCGGTGTCTCCCGACCGGGCGAGATCGTCTGGTCGCGGATCTTCATCATGGACGGCGTGCTGCACGCCGACCTGGGCCGGGGCACCGTGGTGGAGCTGCCGGCCGCCGAGACGCAGCGTCGGCTGCGGGCCACCACCCCGCAGTGGCCGATCATGCACGCCGTCCTGCACGGCGTGGGCCGCGACCAGTTGATGGCCCGGCACAGGGCCAACCACGTCAACGTGGTCTACGCCGACGACGCCGACGCCGCCGACCGCGCCCTGCGGGTCAAGGCCGCGATGCTCGACGCGCTCGGGGTGCGGGTGCACCTGTGCGGCGACGTGTCGCTGTGATCCCGGGCGCCCGGCGGCGCGGGTTCAGCGGGCTCGGGCGGGCAGCCCGCCCCGCTCGGCGGTGGGCTGCCCGCCCGGCTCACCCGGCGGGCGGACCGAGCTCTCGCGTACCCGCAGGGTGGTCCGCAGGGTGACGGTCGAGGCGGCCTTCGCGGGGTTGGCGATCCGCTCGGTGAGCAGCGAGGCCGCGGCCCGCCCCAGGTCGTACGTGGGCTGCGCGACCGTGCTCAGCGAGGGGCGCACCAGGTGGGCCCAGGGGATGTCGTCGAACCCCACCACGCCGCACCGGGCGGGCACGGCGACACCCCTGTCGACCAGGCACTTTATCGCGCCCACGGTCATCAGGTTGTTGGTGACGAAGACCGCGTCCGGCGGCTCGGCCGCGCCCAGCAGGGACGCCATGGCCCGGTAGCCGCCGTCCTCGCGGAAGTCGGCGTAGCGGACCATGTCCTCCGGCACGCTCCGGCCGGCCGCGCGCAGGGCCTGCTGGTAGCCGCGCAGCCGTTGCACGGCGGTGGAGATCCGGCGCGGCCCCGTGATGCAGGCGATCCGTCGGTAGCCGCCGTCGACCAGGTGGGCGGTGGCCGTCTCGGCGCCGTGGACGTTGTCGACCAGGACGGTGTCCACGGCCACCCCGTGGGGCTGCCGGTCGATGGCCACGACCGGCATCCCGGCCTCGGTGAGCCGGTTGATCAGGGCCGGTCCCGACGGCGAGATGATCACCCCGGCCATGCGTTCGGCCAGGGCCGCCGTCACGTAGCGGGTCTCCTTGTCGGGGTCCTCGTCGCCGTTGCAGAGCACGACGGAGAAGCCGGCCTCCTGCGCCACGTCCTCGATGCCGCGCACCAGCGAGGTGAAGAACGGGTTGCCGATGTCGGAGATGATGACCGCCCAGAGGCTGGTGCGCTGCCGGCGCAGGCTGCGGGCCACCGCGTTGGGCCGGTAGTCCAGGTCGAGCATCGCCTGGCGTACCCGCGCCGCCAGGTCCGGATCCACCGACGAGTGGCCGTTGAGCACCCTGGACACCGTCGACGCCGAGACCTCGGCCACCCGAGCCACGTCGTAGATGGTCGTCATGTGGCCGCCCCTGTCGGTGTCGTACGCTCGGTCCCGCGTCGGCCCCGGAGGCGGCCACACGCGCGAGCGCCACCGTGCGTCGCGACCCGCCGTCCGAGAGTGTCCGCCTGAGATCCTATAGGGCAGGCAATCGATTTCTCCGCACCGTCCCAGCCCCGCCCGCCGACGGCGGAACCCGGCCCGCCAGCGGCACCCCGCCGCGCGCCGGGGCGGTGGCGTGCACCGTGCAGAGTGGGGATGCCCGCACCGGCGCGGATGTCCGGCAGCGGTCGGGCCGGGCTCCTGCCGGGGGCGCTCGGTGTCGTGGGGAGGAGCGGAACGTGACGTCAGGCGAGGCGAGTGATCTGTCGCGGGACACCGCCCGGACCATCGGGCTGGCGAGCCGGATCCTGCTGGCCTACTTCGACGACGACATGGTCCAGGTGGCGGCCCTGGTCAACCCCCGCCCGCAGGAGGCCGTCGAGGCGCTGATCGTCCTGGCCCAGTCGGCGATGGTGCAGGCCACCGGTGGGCCGGACGAGGCGATGACGAAGCTGCGCGAGTTCGCCGTACGGGCCGAGATCGAGCTGGGTGAGTGCTACCCGGACCGACGCGTCGATCCGGGTAGCACTCCGCTCACGCGCGGGTGATGCGTACGGCGTCGGCGACCACGTAGCCGCTGCCACTGGTCCAGCGGCTCACCCCGACCTTGTTGGCGTCGCCGGCCGCGAGGGTGAACACGCCGATCGACACCCACCGACCGCCGTTGACGCGCTGGTCGACCGGCACCGTCCGGTTGCCCGAGGCGGTGGCGACGATGTACGGCGTCTGGCCGTTGTACCCGGGATCGGCCGGGTACCAGACCGAGATCTCGTACGCCCCCGTCTCCGGGATGTTCGCCCGGTACCAGGCGACGTCGCTGGCCGACGTCGGGTTCGCGAAGCGGTAGTCCGTGCCGAACCGGCTGCCGGAGTACGCCGACGTGCTCCAGTTGGTGCTCGCCGTGAACCGGCCCGACGTGGTGTTGTCGACGGTGGTGCTCCACTGCTGCGGGGGTGGCTGCTGGGACGTGCTGACGTCCAGGTAGTTGCGGTCGATCTTCATCGTCACGCCGCCCCAGGTCTCCGTCACGTCGCCGGCGTACTGGTGCAGCCGCTGGTGGTTGGCGTAGTAGGCGTCGGAGCAGTAGCTCCCGGCGTCGGTGTCGGCCACGCCGTTCCACCAGGCGATCCAGATCTGGTCCAGCCTGGTGTAGCTCGCGTTGTTGTACTCCAGGCAGACGTCCCGGATCCCTGAGGATCCGCTGGAGTACATGCCGGCCAGGTAGCCCCGGGTGTGCAACCGGTCGACCCAGCCGGACAGGAACGACAGCACCGCGGCGCGGCACGCCGTGGTGGTCGGGTAGTGCTCGATGTCGTTGTAGATGGTGCTGCCGGCGCCGATGCCCAACGCCTGCGCGGCGTTGGCGGCGCTGTCGGCGGCGGTGCGGCCCTGCGAGCGCGCGGTGGCGGGGTCGGCGGACATCTTCGGCGCGCGGGTGCCGCAGGGCGCCTGGTAGCCGAGTTCGATGGGGATGAGCCGCCAGCCGTTGGCGGTCTGGTTGCTGACCCAGGTCGCCGTCAGGTTGGGCTGTGCGCAGGTGCGGCTGGCACCGCTGATGTAGATGCCCACCGCGCGATACGGCGAGCTGGCCCGCCAGGCGTTCATCGCCGACTGCGACGGGGCGGCGCAGGTGTCGAAGCCCTTACCGACGAAGGTGCCGGGCTGCGGACCGACGGCCGACACCGCCACGGGCTGCGGCTGCGGCGGTGGGGCCGGCGTCGACTCCGCCGCGGCCGCCGATCCGAGCGCGGTGGTGAGCGCCGCCGTGGTGGCGAGGCTCATCAGCCAGGTGGTGGTCCTCTTCATCCGGTCTCCCTCGAAGAATTTTTACACGAGGATGAAATCAGTGAAGAACTTTTACACAGCGGATCGACGGTTGGCAATAGTGTCGATCGATGGGCGTGCCGGTCACCAGGCGCAGGGCGCGTAGTCCTTCAGGAAGCAGCCGTACAGGTCCTCGCCCTGCTCGCCACGGACGATCGGGTCGTACACCCGGGCCGCGCCGTCGACCAGGTCCAGCGGGGCGTGGAAGCCGGCGTCCGCCAGCCGCATCTTCGTCGGGTGCGGACGCTCGTCGGTGATCCAGCCGGTGTCGACGCTGGTCATCAGGATGCCGTCGGTCAGCATCTCCTGGGCGCTGGTGCGGGTCAGCATGTTCAGCGCCGCCTTGGCCATGTTGGTGTGCGGGTGCCCCGGGCCCTTGTAGCCGCGGCCGAACTGGCCCTCCATCGCCGAGACGTTCACGACGTACTTGCGGCGCGCCGGTGCCGCGGCCATCGCCGCCCGCAGGCGGCTGACCAGCACGAACGGGGCCGTCACGTTGCACAGCTGCACTTCCAGCAGCTCCACCGGGTCCACCTCCTGCACCCGCTGCACCCAGCTGTTGACCGGGTCGAGGTCCGGCACCAGGCCGCCGGCGTCGATGGCGGTGGCCGCCGCGATCCGTTCCGGCGAGGCGGAGCCGCTGGTCAGCGCGAGCGCCGTGAGCGCGTACGGGGTGAGCGGGGTCGACTGCGGCCCGGCGGTCAGGCTGCCCGCCGGGTCGCTCCCGCCGGCCGGCTTGGCGAACGTGACGATCTCCGGCAGGGGACCGTCCGGCAGGGCCGCGGCCTCCGCGGCGACGAGCTGCGCGTACGCCCCGGGGCTGCGCCGCACGGTCTGCGCCGCGTTGTTGATCAGGATGTCGAGCGGGCCCTGGCTGCTGACCGAGTCGGCGAGCGCGATCACCTGGGCGGGATCGCGCAGGTCGATCCCGACGACCCGCAGCCGGTGCAGCCACTCCGCGCTGTCGGGCATCGCCGCGAACCGGCGCACCGCGTCGTGCGGGAACCGGGTGGTGACCGTGGTGTGCGCGCCGTCGCGCAGCAGCCGCAGCGCGATGTACATGCCGATCTTGGCTCGGCCGCCGGTGAGCAGCGCCCGCCGCCCGGTCAGGTTGGTGCGGGCGTCGCGGCGCTCCCGGTTGAGTGCCGCGCAGGTCGGGCAGAGCTGGTGGTAGAAGGCGTCCACCTCGTGGTAGCGCTGCTTGCAGACGTAGCAGCCGCGCGGGTTGTGCAGGAAGCCGGCCGTGGTGCCCTCGGTGGGGGAGGCGAGCGGGATCCCCTGGGTCTCGTCGTCGATCCGGCCCGGGGCGCCGGTGGCGGTGGCGGCCGTCACCGCGCGGTCCGCCGCCGCGATCGCGTCGCGCCGCTCCTCGCGCCGGCGCTGCTTGATCACCTTGTAGAGCCTCGCCGTGGCCCGCTGCACGCGCACCACGTCGGGGTGATCGGGAGGAAGGTCCTCCAACGCCTCGAAGACGCTGAGACAGATCTCCAGCCGGCCCTGGTCGATGCCGTCTTGACCGGTTTCGGTAATTTTGTCCGCCGCCATGCCGTCGCTGTCTCGTCCCGTTTCCGCGCCGTGTCTTCCCGGCCCACGCCAAGTCCGACCCGGAACTGTACGTCACCGCACGGATGTCGGCGCATCCCGCGCCCGTCGACCGGCCCGGGACACACCCTCGGCAACGCGGCCCGAGGAACAGGCGGTGGACCCGACCCCACGCGTGTGCGTGATCGGCGTCCCCGACCCGCCGGCGAGTCGGGGCCCTCGCCGGCGACGTCCGGCGCGGCGGGACCCGGCAGGCGTCCGTGCCTCAGCCCAGGCCGGCGTCGTCGGCCCGTCGACCCGATCCGACCCCGTGCAGGTGCCCCAGCACCTGGCGCCACGAACGCGTCAGGCTGGTCTCGTGGTAGGGAACGTCGTGGTCGGCGCAGAACTGGCGGACCAGTGGCCGGGCGTGCCGGAGGTTGGGGCGCGGCATGCTGGGGAAGAGGTGGTGCTCGATCTGATAGTTCAGGCCGCCGAGCAGGGCGTCGATGAACCAGTTGCCGCGCACGTTGCGGGAGGTGAGCACCTGGCGTCGGAGGTAGTCGAGCCGGTCGTCGGCGGCGAGGATCGGCATGCCCTTGTGGTTGGGCGCGAAGGCGCTGCCGAGGTAGAGCCCGAGCAGGCCCTGGTTGACGAGGACGAACGCGACGGCCTGCGCCGGGCTCAGCACGAGCAGCACGGCCCCGAGGTATCCGACGACGTGCAGGGCCAGCAGCGCGGCCTCCACGGGGCGTCGCCTGAGCCGACCCGGGCCGACGACCGCCTTGACGCTGTTGGCGTGCAGGTGCAGGCCCTCCAGCAGCAGCAGCGGAAAGAACAGGTACGCCTGGTACCGGACCACCACCGCGCCCGGCCCGCGCTGCCCCCGCGCCTGCTCCCGGGTGAACGACAGCGGCCGGACGACGATGTCCGGGTCGTGCCCCTCGGTGTTGGGGTGCGCGTGATGGCGGTTGTGCTTGTCGATCCACCAGCCGTAACTGAGGCCGATCAGGAGATTGCCGTGCACCAGGCCGACCAGGTCGTTGGCGCGGCGGGTACGGAAGATCTGGCGGTGACCGGCGTCGTGACCGATGAACCCGGCCTGCGCGAAGACCACCGCCAGGGCGGCTGCGACGCCCAGTTGCCACCACGACTCACCGAGCCACCCGAACAGCGTCCACGCGCCGACGTAGCACCCGCCGAGGGCGCCGATGCGCAGCGCGTAGTAACGACGCCGGCGATCGAGCAGGCCCGCGCGCCGGATCACGCGCGACAGCTCCGCGTACTGGCTGCCACCGTGGCGTTGGGTGTCGAGGGTGGCGTCGCTCATGGTCGACGCTCGTTCTGACGCATCGTCACGACGAGACCAACGGTGGTGGCGACGACCACGACCAGGAGAGGGTGTCGGCGGGCGACCGATCCAATCCCGCCCAGCGTCGCTTCGATGTCCGCACGGGTGCGATCCGGGTCGCTGCTCGCGTTCGGGGTCATCGCCCTCGTCCCTCCCTGGCCGTCTGCCGCACCGGCTCCGCGCCCGCGCACGCTGTGCAGCGTCGACTCCGGCTTGACGGGCATCGTCTGCTTCACCTGCTTCTTTCCGAACAGCACGAGCAGCCCGGCCATCGCGGAGAGAGCCACCGCGACGACGAGCGTGGCCACCCACGCCGGCATGAACCCGGCGAGGACCAGGACGAGCGCGGCGACGAGCGTTCCCGTCCGGAACAGCGCCATTGCGCCCGCGCCGCCGACCATCGCGGCGCCGGAGCCGGCGCGTCTACCGTGGCGGTCAACTCCGCCCGGGCGCCGCTGGACGGGTCACTCATCCGCCGTCACTTCCACGAGCAGTTCGGCACGTCGCGCCGGGGCGCGTTCGTCCAGGGCCGTCGGGCGGGCGCCGCCTGGTCACGCCGGGCCGGCGCGGTGCCTGCCTGGTCGCGGGGCGGCGCTCCCCGTCCTCACCGCGCTGCGGCTGCCGATGACGCCGTCTGCTTGTCCCGGCCGGCAGCGCCGCCGGGCACCGGCATCCCGACCGTGCTCGCGTCGGCGAACGCGCCGTCGCGCAGGGCAGGAAGATCGCCGCCCATCGTGTCGCCCACGGCGCGACGGCGCCGAGCCCGTACGACGGCCGCCGCCGCCACCACCGCTGCCAGGGACATCGCCGCCGCCTGCATCAGCGGGACCCTTCTGCTACGTCGACGTCTCATGCCGCACTACCCCTCTCGGTTGGAATCCGACCTCGTTCCCATCGTGGAGACAGCGCAGGGGCGGTGGGTGGCGATTCGGCGCATTCGACACGGTCGGGGCATTCGGGTCGGGGATGCGCTGCGGGCCGGGGATGCGCTGCGGGCCGGGGACGGTCCGCGCGGCATGCCGGCACGGAGCCGGGCAAGGGACTGCTTCAGCAGCCGTGACACGTGCATCTGCGACAGCTCGCACCGCTCGGCGATCAGCTTCTGGGTCAGCTGGCCGTGGAACCGCAGCGTCAGGATCCGACGCTCCCGCGGCGGAAGGTCTGCCAGGAGCGACCGCAGAACGAGGTGATCGTCCACCCGGGCGAAGGCGGGGTCGACGGCACCGATGAGCGCGAGCGTCCCGAGGTCGTCGGTTTCGTGACGCGGCGCGTCGAGCGACATCAGCCGGTAGGCCTGCGCCGCGAGGGCGGTGGCCTGGATCTCCTCGACGCGCACCTCAAGGTGGTCGGCAAGTTCGGCGGCACTCGGATGGTGGCCCCGCGACTGTGTCAACTCCGCCGTGACGGCGCGCATCCTGCCGTTCAGCTCCTGGGCCCGGCGCGGTACCCGCATCGCCCACGTGGTGTCGCGGAAGTGCCGACGCAGGGCACCGAAAATGCTCGGGACCGCGTAGCCGGAGAAGGGAACGCCTCGCTCGACGTCGAACCCGTCGACCGCTCTGACCAGGGCCAGCGCCGCAACCTGCGCCAGGTCGTCGTACGGCTCGCCGCGTCCGGCGTACCGGTGGGCCAGCCATCGGCAGGCCGTTCTCGATGATCCGGGCCCGGAGCCTCGCGCGACCGGGATCGTCGTGGTCCAACGCGGCGAGGCGGCGCAGCGACTGCTCGCGGCTGTCCGGCACGTCGAACAGGCGAGGACGGAGAACGGCTGGGGGCATGGCCCTGCGGTCCGGCGGATCGCGCCGCCACCGCTCTGGTCGGCTTCCGCCTGTGCCGGTCCACGAAGCGCCGTTTCGAATGGAGCGCGGCCGGCTGCGGGATCGGGCTCAGGAGAGGGCGCGTCCGGTCGACGTGAGGATCGTTGCGGGTCTGCGCTCACTGGTCGGCCTGGCGTCCCGCCGGTCGATGCGTGGCGACGATTTCTAAACTTATGGGAGCATTGAGCCCATGAATATGCAAAAGTCCGATCTACCAATATTTGCACTTGTGTGGCTCCCGGCCCGCTGTTCCGACAGCGCCGGCCGGAGACGCACCATGAGAGGGCCTCATCGTGACAGTCACCCGAATCCGTCATCTCCGGCGCGCGGCAATGCCGGCGCTCGCGGCCGTCGCCGCCGCCAGCGCGGCCGTCGTCGTGCTGATCGTCAGTGGCACCGGTGCCAGCGCCGCTGAGGCGCCGGTCGGCCTGGGCACAGCGGCGAACTTCTCCGTACTGGCCGGCTCCACCGTGACCAACACCGGTCCGAGCTTCCTGGCGCAGAGCCTCGGCGTCCACCCCGGCAACACCGCGCCCGGCTTCCCGCCCGGCGTCGTCGGCGGCGAGATCCACCTCGGTGACGCCGTCGCACTGCAGGCCAAGGACGACCTGACCACCGCGTACAACGACGCCGCCGGCCGGACTCCCTTCACCAACCGGCCGTCGGAACTCGGCGGCGCCACGCTCACCCCGGGGGTGTACCGCATCGGCGCCGCGCAACTGACCGGCCAGCTGACGCTCAACAGCCAGGGCGACCCGGCGGCGGTGTTCATCTTCCAGATCGCCTCCACCCTCATCACCGCCTCCAACAGCAGCGTCGTGTTCATCAACGGCGCCTCGCCCTGCAACGTCTACTGGCAGGTGGGCAGCTCGGCGACGCTCGGCACCGGAACCCGGTTCATGGGCAACATCCTGGCCCAGACCTCGATCAGCATGAACACCGGCGCGACCCTGCAGGGCCGGGCCCTGGCCCGGACCGGCGCCGTCACCCTCGACACCAACACCATCAACGCCCCCGTCTGCCTCCAGCCGACAGGAAGCCCGACCACCACCCCCACGGGCACGCCGACGGGCCAGCCCACCGGCACTCCGACGGGCACGCCGACCGGTACCCCTACCGGCACTCCGACGGGCACGCCGACCGGCACCCCGACCGGACAGCCCACCGGAAGCCCCACCGGCTCTCCGACCGGACAGCCCACGGGAACCCCGACCGGGTTCCCGACCCCGAGCCGCACGCAGCTGCCGGTGACCGGTGGTAGCGGCGGTGGCGCGCTGGTCCCCGTGCTGACGGGCCTCGGCAGCCTCGCCGTCGCCACCGGCGCGAGCCTGCTCTTCCTCTACCGCCGCAGGACCTCCTAGGCCTGACGGGGTGGGCCCCGGCGGCCGGTCATCGGCCGCCGGGGCCCGCACCGCTAGGGCACGAGTCTTCCGTCACCCGACGGCACCTTCCACAAAGGTGCCGTCGGGTGACGGCTTCGTGAGATCGACCGGCCCGAGGTCGATGAGGTCCCCGGCCGGCAGGTCCGTCGGGCGGTGCCGCGCCCGCCGGGCTCTCAGCCGGAGCGGTGGTCGACCATCGCCTCGACGAGCGCGTCGAGGGGTACGGTGGCGAAGCCGACCCGGGCGTCGCTGGCCCCGTACGGCAGCCAGAGCAGCCCGTCGTGGAGCAGGCCGCCGCAGGAGTAGACGACGTTCGGCACGTATCCTTCGCGCTCGGTGTCGTCGGGGGCCAGCAGCGGCCCGGGCAGTTCCGCGAGCACCCGCTCCGGCCGGTGCAGGTCGAGCAGCAGGGCCCCGATGGCGTAGCGGCGCATCGGCCCGACGCCGTGGGTGAGCACCAGCCAGCCCGACGCCGTCTCGACGGGCGATCCGCAGTTGCCGACCTGGATGAGCTCCCAGCCGCGGCGCGGCCCGTGCAGTGGCACCGGCGCCTGCCAGGTCCCGTCGTCGGCCAGGACGGTCAGGCCGATGGTCTCGCCGTCGGAGCGGCAGAGCGCCAGGTGCCGACCGTCGACGGTCCGGGGAAAGAGCGCCATCCCCTTGTTCCGGGCGCCCGGCCCGCGCATCGGGTCGATCCGGAACCGGGTCAGATCGTCGCTGGCCAACCTCCGGGCGGCGATGCGTCGACCGTCGTACGCGGTGTACGTCGCCTGGTACGTCGGGGTGCCGGCGTCGTCGACGAACCTGACGAAGCGGGCGTCCTCCATGCCGCTGCTCTCCGCCGCGGTGGCCGGCCAGAGCACCCGCTCGTGCAGGAGGGTGTCGGCCGGGAAGGCGACGGCGTAGCTGGCCGCGGAGAGCCGGCGCAGCTGCTCCAGGGTGTCCGTGGTGGTATGGCGGTACAGCAGATCGGGTGGCAGCGCGGCCAGTGTCCGTTCCAGGCCGGCCTCGTCGTACCGCTCCGGCAGGGCCGCCAGCACGGTGGCGCAGACCTCGTTGTCCCAGCCCTCCTCGCGTAGCCCGGCGGCGAGCAGGTCCCGTCGGTGGTGGACGTGGCTGCGCCGGCCGCTCACCAGCGGTCCCGACCGTCTTCCCACGGCGAGGCGGCTCCCGGGCCCCAGCACGGCGCTGGCGAACCCGATGGAGGAGAGGTGACCCTCTCCGATCTGGCGCAGGCTGACCGCCACCCGCAGCTGCCCCGGGCGCAGCCCGGACTGGTCGGGATGGGCCACCATGGACGGATTGCACAGCGCCGCGGCCTCGACGGCGTACTCGTGGCTGAAGTAGGCGCCGACCAGCAGCCGCGCGGTGGGGGAGAGCTGCCGGCTGCGTTCGACCCGGTGCCGGACGAGCTCGTAGTGGTGCCGGAAGGTGCCCTCCAGGTCGCGGTGCCGGTCGCCGAAGTCGCGCAGGGTCCGCCGGAGCAGGAGCCGCGTCTGGTCCGGGTCGAGGCTCGCGATCCGGTCGACGAGGTCGTGCGCGCGGGTGTGCGCGACCGCGGCGTCCTCTCCCGGGACGAAGAGCTTGACGACGACCCGCCGGGGATCGGGAGCGAGCGTGCGGCTCTGGCGGGTGGCCAGGATCCCGGTCACGACCGCTGCCGGGCGTGCTGGAGGGTGGAGATCAGCGCCAGGGTCGACTCGGCGCCCTGGTTGAAGTTGGGGCCGTGCGGGGTGAGCCCGTCGTAGCCGCCGCCGGTCGCCGGGTCCCACATGGCCATGCCGAGGTCGTTGTGACCCAGGAACCATCCGACGGCCCGCCCGAGCGCGATCCGCCAGGCCGGGTCGCCGGTGATCGTGGCGGCGGTCGCGCACGCGTCGGCGAGGGCGGCGACCTCGATGGGCTGTTGGTCGTGCCGCGGACGGGCTCCGTCGCGCCGCCAGCCGCCGACGGGTACGACCGAGAGCCGCCCGTCGCGCACCTGCACCTCGCACAGCCAGGTCAACATCCGCAGCCCGTCGGCGAGCAGTGCGGCGTTCCCGCGCAGGTGGCCGGCGGCGATGACGACCTCCGCGAGGGCGGCGCTGGCATAGCTGAGCCGCTGCTGCGGCCACGGCCAGCGCGGATCGGGGTCGGCGGCACCGACCGCCCCGGCGGCGTCGTCGAGCAGCGCCCCCGCCACGGCGTGCCCGGGGTGGCGGCGCAGCACCTCGGCGGCGCCCAGCCCGGCGAAGGCCATGGCGTGCGGCGCGGCCGACCGCCGGGCCGCGCCGCGGCTGAAGGCCACGAGCGCCTCGGTGCGGATCCAGTCGGCGGGGTTGCGGGCGGCGGCCGTCCCCAGCCCCCACAGCGCCCGCCCCCACCAGTCACCGAGACCGGGCTGGTCGGTCCAGCGCCGGTCGTGGCCGAGGCGGTTGTGGAAGGCGCCGCGACCGTCCTGGGCGTGGGTGAGGAAGGCCAGGTAGCACTCGGCCAGCCCGAGCACCTGCGCCGACGGTTCCGGCTCCCGGCTGGCGACCAGCAGACCCCGGGCGACGTCGTCGGTGCAGTAGCCGTGTTCCCGACGGACGATGGCGTGCCGGGCGTGCTCGAAGAGGCCGGTGTCGTCACTGAGCCGGGCCAGGTGGGTGAAGCTCGGCGCGGGTACCGGCATGCCGGCGCCGGACCGGTCGCCCGACGTGGTCACGCAGCTGCCGGGGTCACGGTGGGCGACCGGCCGGCGACGAGCCGCCCGGCGAGGGCCTCGTACCGCGCCGCCACCGACGGCCAGCGCAGGTCCGCCGCGATCGGTCGGGAGCGACCGGCGAGGCTCGCGGACAGGCCGGGTTCGGTGAGGATCCGCCGGATCGCGCCCGCCAGTGCCGCCGGGTCCCGATGGGGTACGACCAGCCCGGGGCCGCCGGTGAGCAGCTCGACGGCGTGCGGGAAGGGCGTGGCGACGACGGGGACGCCAGCGGCCACCGCTTCGGTCAGGACGCCGGAGGTCACCTGTTCGGTCGAGTCGTAGGGCAGCACGACCACGTCGGCGGAGCGGATCAGCGCGCCGAGCGTGGCCTGGTCCTGGTACGCGGCCTGGTAATCCACGCCGTGCGCGACGCCGAGCTCGGCGCCGAGGCGGTGCAGGCCGGCCCGGTACGCCTCGCCCTGGTGCTCGATCACCTTCGGATGGGTCCGGCCGGCGACGGTGTACGTGGGGGTCGGGTCCAGGTCCTGCAACCGGGCCAGCGCCCGCAACGCCCACTCGATCCCCTTGCCCGGCCCGAGCAGTCCCCAGGTGAGCAGGTGCGGGCGGGTGCGCCGCAGGGTGGGCGCGCCCACGGGATCGGCGGCGCCGTGCGGGATCACCGACACCTTCGCGGGGTCGACGGCGTAGCCGACGAGCAGCCGGTCGTGGGCGGTGCCGGTCATCGTGACGACCGCGCCGGCGGCGGCCACGATCTGCTCCAGCAGCGTCTTCTGCCGGGCCGAGGGCTGACGGAGCACGGTGTGCAGGACCACGATGCTCGGCACGGTGAGCCGCCGCAGCACCGGCAGGACGTCCTCGCCGTCGGGTCCCGGGTAGATGCCGTACTCGTGCTGCACGACGGCCACGTCGAAGGCGTTGAGCGCCGCGGCGGCGCCCCGCCAGCCGGCCGCGTTCCGCGCGGACCAGGTGTGCACGACGCCCGGTTCCGGGCGCGGGGCGTCGCCGGGGGCGGTGACCCGTACGACGCCGCCGGGCGGTCCGCCGGCGGTGAGATGGGCGGCGAGGGCCGAGTTGAAGGTGGCCAGCCCGCACCGGGTCGGCGGGTGGGTGCTCAGGAAGCCGTAACGGGTGGACATCGGGTGCCGTGCCTTCCGGTTGTCGGCCGCCACCGAGGGACGGGGCGGGCCTCACGAGGTAACGGCGCGCGTCGGCCGACGTGGACGGCCGACGGACGGGTTCACCGGCGACCGCCGCGTCAGCGGGGTGGGGCCGGCGGCGAACCGGGGTCGAGTGGGAGCCGGACTTGTGGTGGACCTGGGCGCGTGGAGGACGTCAGCGTTCGGGGCGACGGGCGAGGTCGTCGTAGACGGCGAGGTAGTCGGTGACCATCCGGTCGGCGCCGAAGCGCTGCCGGGCCCGGGCCCGGCAGGCGGCGCGGTCGATCGACGTCACCCGACCGACCGCCTCGACGGCCTGCTCGGCGGTCCGCACGAGCAGCCCCGTCACCCCGTCGTCGACCACCTCGGGCATCGACCCACGGGCGTACGCCACGACCGGTGTCCCGCACGCCATCGACTCCACCACCGACAGGCCGAACGGTTCGTCGAAGGCGACGGGGTGCAGCAGGGCGGCGGCGCCGCCCAGGACCTCGGCGCGGCGGCGTGGGCCCACGGCGCCGAGGAAGGTGACCCGCTCGCCGTCGACGTGCGGCGCCACCTCCTCGCTGAAGTACCGCTCGTCCTGCACGATGCCGCAGATGGTCAGCGGCCGGCCGGCCCGCCGGGCGATCTCGATGGCGGTGTGGGTGCCCTTGTCGGGGTGGATCCGACCGAAAGCCACCAGGCCGGGGCCGGGATCGGGGGTGAACGGCAGCCCGTCCAGGTCGACCCCGTGGTACACGGTGGCGAGGTAGTCGAGCCCACGGACCCGGTCGGCGTCGGAGATGGAGACGTATGCCGAGCGGCCCTTCTCGTACGCCGGCAGGATCCCCACCCCGGAGAAGCCGTGCACGGTGGTCAGCAGCGGGGCGTCGCAGTGCGCGGCGAAGGCCAGCGGCAGCCAGTCCAGGTGACTGTGCACGAGGTCGAACTCGGCGGAGCGGGCCAACGCGTGGGAGACGTGCATCGCCTCCCAGACCCGTCCGTCCATGCCCTGATCCTCGGCGTAGCCGCGCGGGCACACCCCGTCCAGGGCGGCGGAGGTGAGCGAATCCAACGTGGCGAAGAGCGTCACGTCCACACCCCGCGCGACGAGGCCTTCGGCCAGGAGGCCGGTCACCTGTTCCCACGGGCCGTAGTGGCGCGGCGGCGTCCGCCAGGCCACCGGGCCCAGCAGGGCCACTCTCACCGTGTCGTCGACCCGTCCAGTTCGGCGAGGTCGAGACGCAGGGTCGCGAGCAGCCCGGCGTGCCGGGTGGTGTCGACCTGCGCCGGCAGTTCCCGTTCGACCCAGTCGGCCCTGGTGTGCTGGTCGCGCCGACGCAGCGCGGCGACGATCGTGTGCCGGGAAACTGTCATGGTCTGCTCCTTGGTGGTGATGGTGGGAAGGTCGCCGGTGCGCCGCTGCCTGGGGGGCGCTGTCGGGGCGGGCATCCCGGCCGGTCCGGCGTCGGCCGGGCGGGAAGGGGCGTCGGGGTCGGTGCGGAGACGGCCGCCCTCGCCCTCCCAGGTGTGCCTGTCGGCGCTGCCGGTCCGCGCGGCGGACGTCGTGCCCGCGGCGGCGAGCAGGTTCGGTGAACGCACCAGGTTGCCGGCGGTGACGGCGAGCGCCATCGCCGCCTCGGCCAGGCCGACCGGGGTCTGCGGCGGGACGACCAGCAGGTCGACCCGGTCGTCGTTGAGGCAGATCGCGGTCAGCAGGGTGGCGGGCTGGCTGGCGAAGTAGCCGACCCGCACCACCCTGCCGTCGACGGCCAGGCGGCGCGGGTTGCCGTCCCAGACGTCGGCGTTGAGGACCAGCCGGACGATCGGCCCGTGCAGCAGGTCGATGGCGAGGACGAGGCCGGGCAGCTCGGCGAGCGGATCCGTCGAGCGGGGCCACCAGCCGCCGTCGAGCAGCGTACGCGTGGTGCGGGTCGGTTCGATCCGCAGGCGCGGCGTCGACGGCGGCGATGGGAGATCGAGAGCGTGGGTCGGTGGCGTCATGTCGGATTCCTCATCGCCGTGACCGCGGCGTAGCGGTGGGGTCGTGCGTCAAGGTCGCGTCCTGCGCCGGGCGGACGTCCGGTGCGCCGACTCGCCCGGTCGGATCGTCGGTTGCCCCGCTCCGGGGCGCCCTCGCGGTGCGGTACGGGCGGTGCCGGTCACCGTGGTGTCGACCGCGAGCGTCGCGCGGGTCAACGGCACCCTCGGCCGCTGGCAGGTGAGAGGGACTTCCCGGAGATGGTGCGTCGTGCCACCGCGAAGGACGCGGTGATCGAGGCGGGCCGGATGACCGTCGGATCGGGTCGGGACGTCGCGTGCCCTCGGGCGGAGCCGGCGTGGCGGGCCCCTCAGGAGTGGGATGCCGTCGTTTCCGGGATGCCCCCAGCCTACGCCTGCCCGGGCCGGTCCGCGCGGCACCGACCGGGGTCGGCGTCGTGCCCGTGCGCAAGTCCCTGCCGGCCCACTGAACCCGAGGGTGGAGCAGGCGTTGGCGCTGGCCGGGTTGATCGAGCTGTCGCTCGCGCTGGAGAAGCCGGAGCTGGTGCCTGACTGGGGCGCCCGACTCGCGGCGCTGCCGCTGACCGCGCCGGAGCGGACGCAGGTGCGGCAGGCGATCGCCGATCCCGCCGTACTCGAGGTGTGGCTGCCGGACGCGACCTGACGTCTCTGACCGGGGCGGTGGCCCCGGGTCGCACCCCGTCGCGTCGGTCTGTGTTCAGCCGGCCGGCTGCTCTGCGAAGGTTGGGGCATGGCCGCGCCGTTTCGCTCACGTCTGACCGACTGGAACGTGTCCGTCCCGCTGCTGGCGATCCTGGTCTTGATCATGACCTGGGGGCGTGACCTCTCCGGTCCCGTCGTGGTGGTCGTGGCTCTGCTGCTGGCGGGCGCGGTGCTGGCCGCCGTGCACCACGCCGAGGTGGTGGCCCACAAGGTGGGGGAGCCGTACGGCTCGCTCGTGCTCGCCGTGGCCGTCACCGTCATCGAGGTGGCCCTGATCGTCACGCTCATGATCAGCGGTGGCGAGAAGACGCAGTCCCTCGCGCGCGACACCGTCTTCGCCGCCGTGATGATCACCTGCAACGGCATCCTAGGGCTGTCGCTGCTGATCGGGGCGCTGCGCCGACGGGTGGCGGTGTTCAACTCCGAGGGCACCGGCGGGGCGCTGGCCACCGTGACCACTCTCGCCGCGCTGAGCCTCGTGGTGCCGACCTTCACCACCAGCCGGCCGGGACCGCAGTTCACCCCGGCGCAGCTCGCCTTCGCCGCCGTGGTCTCGCTCGCCCTCTACGGCCTGTTCGTCATGGTGCAGACCGGCCGCCACCGCGACTACTTCCTGCCCGTCAACAGCCAGGGGCGGGTGCTCGGCACCGAGGGGCACGCCGAGCCGCCGTCCGACCGGGCCGCCCTGCTCAGCCTGGGACTGCTGCTGGTGGCGCTGGTCGCCGTGGTGGGCGACGCCAAGTCGGTCTCCCCGGCGATCGAGTCGGCCGTGGCCGGGGCGAACCTGCCCCCGTCCTTCGTAGGGGTGGTCATCGCGCTGCTGGTGCTGCTGCCCGAGACGCTCGCCGCCGCCCGGGCCGCCCGCCGCGACCGGGTGCAGATCAGCCTGAACCTGGCCCTGGGCTCGGCCATGGCCAGCATCGGGCTGACCATCCCGGCGATAGCGCTCGCGTCGATCTGGTTGGAGGGCCCGCTGCTGCTCGGTCTCGGCGGCACCCAGGTGACCCTGCTCGCCCTCACCGTCGTCACGAGCGTGCTGACCGTGGTGCCGGGCCGGGCCACCGTGCTCCAGGGCGGCGTGCACCTGGTGCTGCTCGCCGCCTTCGTCTTCCTCGCCGCGAGCCCCTGACCGGTGAACCGGCGCGGTCCCGCCGCCGGGTGCGTCCGTGTCCGGGCATGAGGGACCTACCACGGGGGTACTGCACGCCGCGACGCCGACGCCGGGGAGGGCACTGTGACGACGCGCGTGGGACGCCGACCGCGAAGCTCGCTGGCCGGCCTGCTGGTGGCCCTCGTCGCGGCGGCCGGGTGCGTGGTCGGCGGGGTGTCCGAACCCGAGGGACAGCAGCCCGAGCCGCCGCGCCCCGGCGGCGGGTCCTCGCCGGGTGCCGAGCAGACCCGGGCCGACGGCACCACCAGCGTCGCGGAGTTCCGGCAGGACGTCGCCGACGCGCAGAGCATCGCCGAGCGGTACTGGGCCGCCCAGTTCCGGGCCTCGGGGCAGCGGTTCCGCCCGATCCGCCGGATCATCCCGTACCAGCGGGCCGGGGAGGTCTCCTGCGGCGGGCAGCCGCTGCCGCGCAACAACGCCGTCTACTGCTCGGCGGGCGACTTCATCGCCTACGACGTGAACTGGTCGGTGGCCGCGTTCCGGCAGGTCGGCGACGCCTTCGTGTTCTACCTGCTCGGCCACGAGTACGCGCACGGCATCCAGGCCCGGCTCGGCATCCGCTACTCCTACACCATCCAGCAGGAGTTGCAGGCGGACTGCATGGCCGGGGCCTACCTCGGCGACTCGGTACGCGCGAAGGCGCTGCGGCTCGCCGACGGCGACCTGGAGGAGTTCCGCGAGGGGCTGCTGGCCGTCGGGGACGCCCCCGACCAGCCGTGGTTCGCCGAGGGCGCGCACGGCACCGCCGAGCAACGCACCGAGTCGTTCTTCCGCGGCTACGAGAAGTCCCTCGCCGCCTGCGACCTCGGCTGAGACCGCCGGGGCGCAGTCAGTTCCACCACTGCCGTACCCACACCGACGCGCCGCCGCCGTTGTCGCCGAGGTTCGGGTCGTTGAAGGAGAAGATGAGCCGCGACGGCGCACCGCCGTTCGAGTAGAGCATGCAGCCGCTGTCGGCGCCGACCGGGAACCACCGGCCCGTGGTGTAGGTCAGCCCGTTGCGCAGCACCAGCATGGACCCCGACGTCACCTTGGCGATCAGCGCGTACCGGGGGGCGTCGGGCGCCGGCCAGCCGCTGCCGGCCAACGGCAGCTCGCCGGAGATGGACTTGCGGGTGCCCCAGTGGTCGATGCGGATCGTGCCTATGGCCGACGCCCGGAACACGTCCCGGTCGACCATGCCCACCGGCGAGGGCCACGTGGTGTGCACGTTGCCCGGCGCGAACCAGTCCCGCTCATCCTCGTGCTGGGGGGTCTCCAGGTCGTAGCAGCGGTCCAGCGGCAGGCTCGCCGCGGCGGCCGGCCCCGCCGGCCAGATCGCGACGGCGGCGGCGAGCAGGACCACGGTGCACCGGGAGACCAGGGATCGGACGCGCATGGCGACCTCCGCGCGAGGGGCCGCCGTGCCGGCGACCGGTTGTCCCCGAGTCTCGCGTGTGGGCGCAACCCGTCGGCCAGGTCACCCCGCGACACCTGGGCGCGTGCCGGCGCCGTGCCGGCTGAGAGGATCCCCGGGTAGCCACCCGAGGGAGGACCCGCTGAACAGCCACCACCTGGCCGCCGTGCTCTTCGACATGGACGGCACCCTGGTCGACAGTGAGAAGCTGTGGGACGTCGCGCTGCACGAGCTGGCGGCCGAGTACGGCGGCACCCTCTCCGATCCCGCCCGCAAGGCGATGATCGGCTCCAGCATGGCCGCGTCGATGCGCATCCTGCACGACGACCTGGACCAGCCGGGGCGCGATCCCGAGGCCAGCGCGGCGTGGATCAACGCCCGCATCCTGGAGCTGTTCCGCACCGGCCTGCGCTGGCGTCCCGGCGCGCTGAACCTGCTGCGGGCCGTCCGGACGGCGGGCATCCCGACCGCGCTGGTGACCTCCAGCGGCCGGCCGCTGGTCGAGGTGGCGTTGGACACCCTCGGACGCGACAGCTTCGACGCCATCGTCTGCGGCGACGAGGTCGACGCCGCCAAGCCGCACCCCGAGCCGTACCTCACCGCCGCCCGGCTGCTCGGCGTGCCGATCGCCCGTTGCGTGGCGATCGAGGACTCGCCGACGGGGGTGGCCAGCGCGCTCGCCGCCGGCGCGGCGGTGCTGGCCGTACCGGCGGAGGTGCCGATCGGGCCGCTGGACGGCGTACACCAGTTGGAGAGCCTGACCGGCGCGGACCTGGAGCTGCTGGCGGCCCTGCTCGGCGCGCCGCCGCCCGTCGGCTGAGACGACGAGGGCCCCACCGGCGGGGCCCTCGTCGCGCGTCGGGATCAGTCGTGGGCGATGGCGCCCAGCACGTTGATCCGGGCGGCCCGCACCGCCGGCAGTGCCGCCGCGACCACCCCCACGATCGCGGCGAGGCCCAGGAAGATCCCCATCTGCGTCCAGGGCAGCACCAGGTCGGTGATCCCCTCGTCGCGCAGCGCCTCGACCACGGCCGCGCCGAGGCCGGCGCCGACGACCACGCCGAGCAGCGCGCCGAACACCGAGATCACCACCGCCTCCACGGTGATCATCCGCATGGTCTGCGCCCGCCGCAGGCCGATGGCCCGCAGCAGCCCCAGTTCCCGGGTGCGCTCCAGCACCGACAGCGCCAGGGTGTTGATGATGCCGAGCACGGCGATCACGATGGCCAGCGCCAGCAGGATCTGGATCATCGTGAGCAGCCCGTCCAGCTGGCCGGTCTGCTGCTCGATGAACGCCTCCCGGTCGGCCACCGACACCTCGGGGGAGTCGGCGAGCAGCGCCTCGATCTGCGGCTGCACGTCGGCCACCCGGGTGCCCGGCGCCAGCTGGATGAAGCCCTGGATCGGCTGCGGGATGGTGAAGTCGCGTGCCGCCTCCGCCGGCAGCACCACCGGGTTCGTCAGCTGGGAGCTGGCGTAGATGCCGGTCACCGTGTAGGTGCGCGCCTCGCCCCGCGAGGTCTGCACCGGCACCTTCGAGCCGACCGAGAGGCCGCGGGCCGTCGCCGTGTCCGAGCTGACCAGCATCGCGTCCGGCGCCAGCCGGTCGATGTCGCCGGCGGTGGGCTCGGCGCCGAAGATCTGCCGCAGCGCGGCGACGTCACTGCTGGCGGCCACCCAGGTGCGCTCGCCGCCGACCATCGCCAGGTCGCCGTACTCGCCGTCGACCAGGCGCACCCCGGGGATCGCGGCGGCCTTCTCCAGCACCGCCGGGTCGAAGCTCGGCGGGCGGGGGCCGCTCTGCGCCCCGGCGATCACCAGTTCCGCCTTCAGGCTGTCCTGGGCGAGCCCGCCGATGCTGCTCTTCGCCGAGTCCAGGATCACCGTCACCCCGGTGACCAGGGCGATGCCGACCATCAGCGCGGCGGCGGTGATGGCGGTGCGGCGCGGGTTGCGCCCCGAGTTGAGCCGCCCCAGCTTGCCCGGCACCGACCAGGCGAAGATCGCGCCGAGCAGGCTCACCACCGGCCGGCTGATCAGCGGCGTCAGCAGGGCCACGCCGATGAAGGCGAACAGCACCCCGCCGAGGATGGTGGCCAGGGTGCTGCCCCCGGCGTTGCCGGTGAGCCCGAGGGCCAGCAGCGCGCCGCCCACGGCCGTGACGACCGCCCCGGCCACGGTGATCTTGGTCAGCGGCCGGTCGGGGGTGGCCACGTCCTGCATCGCCGCGATCGGCGGGATCCGCGACGCCCGCAGCGCCGGCAGCAGCGCCGCCACCACGGTGATCACGAGGCCGACGGCGAACGCGCCGATGACGGCGGAGAGGGGTACGCCGATCCCCGCCAGGGTCAGCCCGCCGGCGAAGGTGCTGAACAGGTACGCCAGCAGCGCGCCGATGCCGATGCCCGCGCCGAGGCCCAGCACCGAGGCGACCAGCCCCACCGCGACGGCCTCCAGCACCACCGAGCCGATGATCTGGCGTCCGCTCGCCCCGACGGCGCGCATCAGCGCCAACTCCCGGGTGCGCTGCGCCACGATGATCGAGAAGGTGTTGAGGATCAGGAAGGTGCCCACCAGCAGCGCCACCGCCGCGAAGCCGAGCAGGATCCGGTTGAAGAAGGACAGCGCCTCCTTCATGCCGGCCGCCGCGTCCTCCGACAGTTGCGCACCGGTCTTGACCTCGAAGCCGGCGCCCACCGCGGCGGCAACGGCGTCGCGCAGCGCCTCGTCCGACACCCCGTCCGCGGCGGTGACCGAGATGTTGCTGAAGGTGTCGGGCGCGCCGAGCATCAGCTTCTGCGCGACCGGCGTCGTGAACATGATCTCGTTGGCGCCGCCGATGGAGTCCCGGTCGCCGCTGTAGCCGAACACGCCGACGATGGTGAACTCCTGCTTCGGCCGGAGGGTCAGCACGCCGACCCGGTCGCCGACCTTCACCTTGCCGGCCGTCGCGAGCGCCCTGTTGATGACGATCTCGTCGTCGGCCTGCGGAGCCCGCCCCTCGCGCAGTCGCACCAGGTCGCTCTCGCCGGTCCAGTTCTCGCCGAGCTGCGGCGGGCCGAACGAGGCCACCACCTTGCCGTTGCTGCCGATCAGCCGCGCCCCGTCGACGCCGACCACGCCGGTGGCCTCGGCCACGCCCGGCACCGCCCGCACCCTGTCCAGGGTGGCCGCCGGCACCGGCTCGGGCACCACCGGCATGCCGTCGGTCTCGCCGACGTCGATCTTCGGCTTGGCGGCGACGTTGACGTCCACCCCCTCGTACGCGTCGGCGAAGATCGCGTCGAACGAGCGGCCGAGGGTGTCGGTGAGCACGAACGCGCCGGAGACGAACATGACGCCCAGCACCACGGCCAGGCCGGAGAGGATCAGCCGGACCTTGCGGGCCAGCAGGCTCTTGAGGGTCGCGCGGAACATCAGCGCCCCACCTCGGCGGGGGTGTCCAGCTTCTTCATGGTGTCCAGCACCGTCTCGGCGGTCGGCTCGATCAACTCCGAGACGATCTGCCCGTCGGCGAGGAAGACCACCCGGTCGGCGTACGCGGCGGCGGTCGGGTCGTGGGTGACCATGACGATGGTCTGGCCGTGCTCGCGTACGGAGTTGCGCAGGAAGTTGAGCACCTCCGCGCCGGCCCGCGAGTCCAGGTTGCCCGTCGGCTCGTCGGCGAAGATCACCTCGGGGCGGGCGACCAGCGCGCGGGCGCACGCCACGCGCTGCTGCTGGCCGCCGGAGAGCTGCGCCGGCCGGTGGTCCAGGCGGTCCCGCAGCCCGACCGTGGCGATCACGGTGTCGTACCAGGCCGGATCCGGCTTGCGCCCGGCGATCGACAACGGCAGCAGGATGTTCTCCTTGGCCGTCAACGTCGGCAGCAGGTTGAACTGCTGGAAGATGAAGCCGACCTTGTCGCGGCGCAGCTTCGTCAGGCCCGCGTCGCCCAGCCCGGTGACCTTCGTGTCGCCGATCGACACCGTGCCACGGGTCACCGAGTCCAGGCCCGCCAGGCAGTGCATCAACGTCGACTTGCCCGAGCCCGAAGGCCCCATGATCGCCGTGAACCGGCCGCGCTCGAACTCCGCGCTGACCCCCCGCAGCGCGACGACCTGCGCCTCGCCGCTGCCGTACACCTTCCACACGTCGTTCGCCCGGGCCGCGGCCTGCGCCTGCTGGCCTACCGTCGCGGTCACGTCATCTACCTCTTCCGTCTGTCTTCGATCCGCGCCGCCCCCGCTGGTCCGGCACGGCAGTCCCATCATCTGTGCCCGCCCGCCGCGATCCGTCCGACTCCGGTCGGAGCCGGGGCGGATTTCGCGCTGCGGGTGCCCCCCACCGCCGACTCAGGGTTGCCCCTGAGTCGGCGGCCGGTCGAGGGCCTTCCCACCGGCCCGGACCGATCCTGCACAGTGACGCCGCGTCAGGGTCAACCACGCGACGACCCCTGCGGTCACGGTAGGTGACGGCGACAACCGCGCCGTCGTGCGCGGCGCACTCGGCGGTACGCCCCACACGCCGTCGGCGACGAGGCGCTACGCGCGCGGGCGCACCAGACCCGACTCGTACGCCAGCACCACGGCCTGCACCCGGTCGCGAAGCCCGAGCTTCGTCAGCACGTGCCCGACGTGGGTCTTGATGGTGGTCTCGCTGACCGACAACGCCCGGGCGATCTCGGCGTTGGACAGCCCCCGGGCCACGTGCACGAGCACCTCCCGCTCGCGCTCGGTCAACGCGCTCAGCGTCCGCGGCGGCGCGGCCGCGGGATCGGGCAGCACGTCGGCGAAGCGGTCCAGCAGACGCCGCAGGATCCGCGGCGCCACCACCGCGTCCCCGGCGGCCACCGTGCGGATCGCGGCCACCAGGTCGTCGGCCGGCACGTCCTTGGCCAGGAAGCCGCTCGCCCCGGCCCGCAGCGCCCCCACCACGTACTCGTCCAGGTCGAAGGTGGTCAGGATCAGCACCCGCACCGGCAGGCGGGCGTCGACGATCGCCCGGGTCGCGGCGACCCCGTCCATCCGCGGCATCCGGATGTCCATCAGCACCACGTCGGGCAGCAGCCGGCGGGACAGCTCCACCGCCTCCAGGCCGTCGGCGGCCTCGGCCACGATGTCCAGGTCGTCCTCCGTGCCCAGCACCATCCGGAAGCCCGTACGCAGCAGCGGCTGGTCGTCGGCGAGCAGGATGCGTACCGGCCGTGCCGGTACCGTCGTGTCGGTCATCCGATTCCCCCGTCCCGATTCCCCGGTCACGCCGCCGCGCCCCGCGGCTCCACCGGGATCCGCGCCGACACCCGGAAGCCCCCGCCCGGGCGGGCCCCGGTGCGCAGGACACCACCGTAGAGGGCGACCCGCTCCCGCATGCCGACCAGGCCGTGCCCGATGCGGTCGCCGTCCGGCCCGGGTCCGCGCCCGGTGTCGGTGATCTCCACGTCGACCGTGCCCCCGTCGAAGCTCAGCAGCACCTGGGCGGTGGCCGCACCGGCGTGCTTGAGCGTGTTCGTCAGCGCCTCCTGGGTGATCCGGTAGAGGGTCAGCGCCACCCCCTCCTCCAGCACCGCCGGCGTGCCCTCCACCCGCAGGGTCACCGGCAGGCCGGCCTCGCGCACCTGCTCCACCAGCGCCCCGATGCCGGCGAGGCCCGGCTGGGGAGCCAGGTCGGCGGCCGGCTCGGCGTCGGTACGCAACACGTCGAGCAGTCGGCGCATCTCCCGCAGCGTCTCCCGGCTGGTCTGCTCGATGGTGGCGATCGCCCCGTCGGCCGCGGCCGGGTCCTTCGGCAGTACGCGGCGCGCGCCCGTGGCCAGCACCCCCATCACGCTGACGTGGTGGGCGACGACGTCGTGCAGCTCCCGGGCGATGCGCCGGCGTTCGTCAGCGACGGCCCGTTCGGCCAGCGAGCGCTGGTTCTCCTCGGCCGCCCGGGCCCGCTCCCGCAGCGCCTCCGTCGAGGCCCGGCGGGCGTGCACGGCACGCCCCACCGAGTACGACACGACGCCGACCAGCAGGTTGTTCAGCACCAGGTAGGTGGGACTGACGTTGGCCAGCAACTCGTCGGGCGGCGGGGCGAGGACGCTGGTGACGCAGACCGGCACCCACAGCGCCAGTGCCGCCACGGCCGCCGTACGCGGTGGTCCGACGGTGGCCGCCGTGTAGGTGAGCACCATGAAGGTCATGCCCTGGGTGGCCGGCGCGGGGCCGAGCAGCAGGGGCACCGCCAGCGTCGCCACCGCCAGCGCGACCGCCGCCCACGGGGCCACCCGCCGCCACGCCACCGGCACGGCGCACACCACGCTCCAGCCCAGCGCCGCCAGCAGCCGCCCCGGCCAGAACTCGCGGGGAGTCAGCGCGGTGAGCACCACCTCCGCCACGACGAGCCCCCCGGCGAGGAGCGCGTCCGCGGCGAGGGGGTGCCGGCGCAGCCACGCCCGGGGGGCCGAAGTCATACCGCGACGCTATCCGCCAACCCGCCCGATTGATCGTCGCCGGCGGTGAGGTCGGCCTCCTCCGTCAGGAGGAGAGCCCCTCATCCCTGTCGGCGCCGGCCGGGTGGGGGCCTCGGGTCACTCGTCGGCGCCCGGGGGCGTCGGGTGCGACCGGGCGTCACGCAGCGGATCCGGCGCCGCCAGGGTCGGAAACGGCGGCGGCGTGCCCCCGTAGGTCGGGCAGAGCGCCTGGTGGCTGCACCAGTCGCACAGCCGGCTCGGCCGGGGGCGGAAGTCCTGCTGCGCGGTCGCCTGCTCGATGGCCCGCCACAACGCCACCACCGTGCGCTCGAAGCGCAGCAGCTCGTCGGCGTCGGGGGCGTAGTCGCAGACCTCCGCGTCCTTGAGGTAGAGCAGCCGCAGCACCCGGGGAACCACACCCCGGGTGCGCCAGAGCACCAGCGCGTAGAACTTGAGCTGGAACAACGCCCTGGCCTCGAACGCCTCTCGCGGCGCGCCGCCGGTCTTGTAGTCGACCACCCGCAGCGCCCCGTCGGGCGCCACGTCGAGCCGGTCGACGTAGCCCCGGATCAGCAGCTCCTCGTCGACCACCGCCGAGATCAGGCTCTCCCGCTCGGCCGGCTCCAGCCGGCGCGGATCCTCCACCGCGAAGTAGCCCTCCAGCAGCGCGGCGGCGGAGCGGAGGAACTCGGCCGCGGCGGGGGAGTCGCCGTCGGCGAACAGCGCCGCCAGCTCCGGCTGCTCGGTGACCAACCGGTCCCACTGCGGGCCGACCAGGTCGCCGGCCGCCGCCGGGGTGCGCCCGGTGGCCGGCAGGTCGAACAGCCGCTCCAGCACCGCGTGCACCAGCGTGCCCCGGGCCTGCTCGACGGTCGGCCGCTCGGGCAGCCGGTCGATGCTGCGGAACCGGTAGAGCAGCGGGCAGGTCTTGAAATCCGCCGCCCGCGACGGCGACAGCGAGGCCCGCACGGTCGCCGGGACGTCGGCCGGGGTCGAGGACTGCTGCGTGGTCACCGGTTGCGCCGTCATGCCCGAAGGTTAGGGCACCGGTGTGACACCACCACCGTCGCCGCACCGGTGCATGATCGCCTCGCCGCACCGGCGCGTGGTCCCGTCGCCGCGCCGGCGCATGATCTCCGCCGCGTAGCATCGAGCCGATGGAGCAGACGAGGCGACCGCGCCGCCGGCCCGACGCCCGGGGCGGCCTGAGCGTGGGCCGGGTGTTCGGGGTGCCGCTGCACCTCAACGGCTCGATGGTGCTGCTCACCCTGCTGGTCACCGTGCTGTACGCCGAGTTCGCCCGCCGGCAGCTCGACCTGTCCCAGCTCGCCGGCTACCTCATCGGCTTCGGCTTCGTGGTCTCCCTGCTCGGCTCGGTGCTGCTGCACGAGCTCGGCCACGCCCTCACCGCCCGCCGCTACGGCATCGGTGTGCGCGGGATCACCCTGGAGCTGCTCGGCGGCTACACCGAGATGGACCGCGACGCCCCGACACCGCGGATCGACCTGCTGGTGTCGCTCGCCGGCCCGGCCGTCTCCGCCGTGCTCGGCGCCCTCGCGGTCGCCGCCACCCTCGCCCTGCCCGACCGCACCCTGGCCAACCAGCTCGCGTTCCAGCTGGCCGTGAGCAACGTCATCGTCGCGCTGTTCAACAGCCTGCCCGGGCTGCCGCTCGACGGCGGCCGGGCGCTGCGGGCCGCGGTCTGGGCGGCGACCGGCGACCGGCACCGCGGCACCGAGGTCGCCGGCTGGGTGGGGCGCGCCGTCGCCGTCGGCACCGCCGCGCTGGTCGTCCTGCTCACCCTCACCCGTGACCTGGCCCCACTGGCGCTGCCGCTGATGCTGCTCGTCGCGTTCACGCTGTGGCGCGGCGCCGGCCAGTCGATCCGGATGGCCCGGATCAGCCGCCGCTTCCCGCTGATCGACCTGTTCCGGCTGGCCCGGCCCGTGTTCGCCGTGCCCACCGGCACGCCGCTGGCCGAGGCGCACCGCCGCCGCGCCGAGGGCGGCACCCCCGGCGCCGCCCTCGTGGTCGCCGACACCGCCGGGCGGCCGGTCGCCCTGGTCGACCCGGCCGCCGCGCAGGCCGTACCCGCGGAACGCCGCCCGTGGCTGGCCGTCGACGCGGTCGCCCGCTCCCTGGCCAACCTGCCGACGATGCCGGTCGGGCTCGACGGGGAGCGCGTCATGGAGACCGTGCAGACCCACCCGGGCGCGCAGTACGTGGTGACCTCAGGCGAAGATGTCGTGGGCGTTCTGCACATCGCGGATCTGGCTCAGCTCCTCGAACCTCAACGGAAGATGAACACGTGACCGCAACTCCCCCCGTCACCCCGGCCGACCCGGGCGTCCCGGTGCCCGCCGACACCCCGGCGCTGCCCCCCGTGCACCGTGGCCCGTTCCGGCCCGGCGACCGGGTGCAGCTGACCGACCCCAAGGGGCGGATGCACACGGTCACCCTGGAGCCCGGCAAGGCGTTCCACACCCACCGTGGCATCCTGGAGCACGACGCGCTCATCGGCCTGCCCGACGGCAGCGTGGTCACCACCACCGGCGGCGGCACCGCCTTCCTGGCCCTGCGCCCGCTGCTGTCGGACTACGTGCTCTCCATGCCGCGCGGCGCCCAGGTGATCTACCCGAAGGACTCCGCCCAGATCGTCGCCATGGGCGACATCTTCCCCGGGGCCAAGGTCCTGGAGGCCGGCGCTGGCTCCGGCGCGCTGTCCTGCTCGCTGCTGCGCGCGGTCGGCACCGGGGGCGAGCTGCACTCGTTCGAGGTGCGCGAGGACTTCGCCCAGATCGCCCGGCGCAACGTCGAGGCGTTCTTCAACGGACCGCACCCCGCGTGGCACCTGCACGTCGGCGACGTCGCCGGCTGCGCCGAGACCGGCTTCGACCGGATCATCCTCGACATGCTCACCCCGTGGGAGACCCTCGACATGGTCGAGCGGGCCCTCGTGCCCGGCGGCGTGTTCATCGGCTATGTCGCCACCACCCCGCAGCTGTCCGAGCTGGTCGAGGCGCTGCGCGAGCGCGGCGGCTGGACCGAGCCGCGGGCCTGGGAGTCGCTGGTGCGCGACTGGCACGCCGAGGGTCTGGCCGTGCGACCGGACCACCGCATGATCGCGCACACCGCGTTCCTGGTCTCCGCGCGTAAGCTCGCCCCCGGCGTCACCGCGCCGCCGCGGCGCCGCAAGCCCAGCAAGGGCGCCGAGGCGTACGCCGAACGCCGCCAGGCGCTTCGCGAGGCGGAGGCCGCCCGGCAGGCCCGGCAGGCGGCGACCGAGGACGCGGAACGGCCGTGACGGTGCGGCGGGGCGACGAGGAGTGAACGGACGGATCCCGCCCGTCGGCGCGTGCCGGCGGGCCGGGCACGGGGAGGTGGAATGAGCCGGCCCGGCTTCGGCCAGGGCGACCTGCCGGCGGTGTTCCCGGACTGGTCGCCCTACCAGGACCTCGAATCGGCGGCCCGGGCGTACCTGCGGGATCCCGACGTCGCGCTGGAGGCGCTCGGCGGGGTGCTGCGCGGCGCGTCGGTGCTCGGCTTCACCCTGGAACGCTTCGTCAACGAGGTCAACGGGGTGTGGCAGGAGGTCGTGGTCTGCGACGGCAGCCGGCTCGTCCTCTGGCACGGTGAGGACGTGCCGCCGGGGGAGGGGCCACCGGGGTCGATGACCTCGTCGCTGCGGGTGGTGCCGATCTCCACGGTGACCGAGGTCGGCTGCCGGCGCCGGCTGACCCGCGACGACGACGGCGGGATCCGGGTCGACAGCATCGACGTCTACCTGCTGCTCACCTCGCTCGACGAGGCCCCGCCCAGCGACGAGGCGGTGGGCGGGGCCCGGCACGACGCGCTGCGCTTCGGCAAGACCCTCGACGACGGCGGCGCGGGGCAGATCGCCCGGCTGGAGGAGTTCGCCCGCCTGGTCGCCTCGGTGGTCGGCCGCCCGATGCTCTGAGCCGTACGCCTGGGCGTCGCCCTCGGGGTCGGCCGCACGGTCCGGTCGACACCCGGTCCGGTCGTCCTCGGCGTGCCCGGTGGCGCGGGAGGACGCCGCCGTCAGTCCTCCTCGGCCTCCGGGCCGGCCACCTCGACGCCGTCGCTGCCGCGCACCACGTGGATGCACTCGCCCGGGCACTCCTTCGCCGAGTCGATGACCTCGAGGCGCAGGTGCTCCGGCACGTCGACCCGGCTGCCCGGCGCCGTCCGCAGCTCACCGTCGGAGCCCTTGACGTAGGCGAGCCCGTCGACGTCGAACTCGAAGACCTCGGGCGCGTACTGCACGCAGAGCCCGTCGCCCGTGCAGAGATCCTGGTCAACCCAGACCTGCAGCTGATCCGTCACGACCTCCGCCACGGCGCACCCCCCATGTTTTCCCGACCCACGCACCGACGGTACCCGAACGCCCGGACCGGCCCCCGGGGCCACCCTTCGCGATCAAGGTTCGGTGACGAGGGCGTTGCGTGGGACCGAATCGGCCTCATAGCGGCTAGTGTTAGGGCAGAACGTTCAAGCCCCCCGGGGAGGTGGGACGTGGCACGCAGCGACGACGCGGACTCGCGCGCCGCACGGTGGGAGAAGGAGGCCCACGATCTCTCCACGCAGGTCGCGTTCCTTCAAGAGGAACTCGCTCTGGTGCGGCGCAAGTTGACCGAAAGCCCCCGACACGTCCGGCAGCTCGAAGAGCGGCTGGCGGCCACCCAGGCACAGTTGGCGCGGCTGACCGAGAACAACGACCGGCTCGTGAGCACCCTCAAGGAGGCTCGCGCGCAGATCGTGACGCTCAAGGAGGAGATCGACCGCCTCGCGCAACCGCCGAGTGGTTATGGCGTCTTCCTCGCGCGGCACGATGACGGCACGGTGGATGTCTTCACCGGCGGGCGCAAGCTCCGCGTCGCCGTCTCACCCTCGCTGGACGTCGCCGAGCTGCGGCGCGGCCAGGAGGTCCTGCTCAACGACGCACTCAACATCGTCGACGCGTTCGGTTTCGAGCGGGTCGGCGAGGTGGCGATGCTCAAGGAGATCCTCGCGGGTCCCGACGGCGCTCCGGGCGACCGGGCCCTGGTGGTCTCGCACTCCGACGAGGAGCGCATCGTGCACCTCGCCGACACCCTGATCGGCTCGCCGATCAGGGCCGGCGACTCGCTCATGATCGAGCCCCGCTCGGCGTACGCGTACGAGCGGATCCCGAAGAGCGAGGTCGAGGAACTGGTCCTGGAGGAGGTGCCCGACGTCGACTACACCGACATCGGTGGCCTCCACTCGCAGATCGAGCAGATCCGCGACGCGGTGGAACTGCCCTTCCTGCACGCCGACCTGTTCCGCGAGCACCAGCTCCGCCCGCCGAAGGGCATCCTGCTCTACGGTCCGCCCGGCTGCGGCAAGACGCTGATCGCCAAGGCGGTGGCCAACTCGCTGGCGAAGAAGATCGCCGAGCGGGAGGGCAAGGAGAAGCACACCAGCTTCTTCCTCAACATCAAGGGCCCGGAGCTGCTCAACAAGTACGTCGGCGAGACCGAGCGGCACATCCGGCTGATCTTCCAGCGGGCCCGCGAGAAGGCCGGCGAGGGCACCCCGGTGATCGTGTTCTTCGACGAGATGGACTCGATCTTCCGGACCCGCGGCTCCGGCGTCTCCTCCGACGTGGAGAACACCATCGTCCCGCAGCTGCTCAGCGAGATCGACGGTGTCGAGGGGCTCGAGAACGTCATCGTCATCGGCGCCTCCAACCGGGAAGACATGATCGACCCGGCGATCCTGCGCCCCGGCCGACTCGACGTGAAGATCAAGATCGAGCGACCGGACGCCGAGGCGGCCAAGGACATCTTCTCCAAGTACATCCTCTCCGGGCTGCCGCTGCACCCGGACGACCTGGCCGAGCACGGCGGCGACCCCCAGGCCACCGTCGCGGCGATGATCGACGCGGTCGTGCTGCGGATGTACTCGGAGACCGAGGAGAACCGCTTCCTCGAGGTCACCTACGCCAACGGCGACAAGGAAGTCCTCTACTTCAAGGACTTCAACTCCGGCGCGATGATCCAGAACATCGTCGACCGGGGCAAGAAGATGGCCATCAAGGAGTTCCTCACCTCCGGACGCAAGGGCCTACGCCTCCAGCACCTCCTCGACGCCTGCGTCGACGAGTTCCGCGAGAACGAGGACCTGCCCAACACCACCAACCCCGACGACTGGGCCCGCATCTCCGGCAAGAAGGGCGAGCGGATCGTCTACATCCGCACGCTCGTCTCCGGCGGCAAGGGCACCGAGGCCGGGCGGTCCATCGAAACCGCCAGCAACACCGGCCAGTACCTCTGACGGACACCCGCACGGGGCCCGTGACGCGACGCGTCACGGGCCCCGTGCCGTCCGTGCCCGCCTCCGTGCCCCGTCGCCCCGGTCCGCCGCGCCCCCTTCCGCCGCGCGGCCGACTACGCTCGACGTGACGGGGGACCGGGTCGGGCGAGCGAAGCGGGTAGGTCGATGAGCGTAAGACGGATCATGGGCACCGAGGTCGAGTACGGCATCTCCGTTCCCGGCCAGGCCGGGGCCAACCCCATGGTCACCTCCTCGCAGGTGGTCAACGCCTACGGGGCGCGCCCGGAACTCAACCGGGGCGGCCGCGCCCGCTGGGACTACGAGGAGGAGTCGCCGCTGCGGGACGCGCGCGGCTTCACCTACTCGGGCGCCGCCTACGACCCGGCCGAGGCACTCGCCGACGAGGACCTCGGGCTGGCCAACGTGATACTCACCAACGGGGCGCGGCTCTACGTCGACCACGCCCACCCGGAATACTCCACGCCGGAGGTGACCAACCCGCTGGACGTGGTGCGCTGGGACAAGGCGGGGGAGCGGGTGATGGCCGAGGCGGCCCGCCGCGCCGCCACCATCCCCGGCACCCAGCCGATCCACCTCTACAAGAACAACACCGACAACAAGGGTGCCAGCTACGGCTCGCACGAGAACTACCTGATGCGCCGGCAGACGCCGTTCGCCGACATCGTCGCGTACCTGACGCCGTTCTTCGTGACCCGGCAGATCGTCTGCGGCGCCGGGCGGGTCGGCATCGGCCAGGACGGCGGGCAGACGGGCTTCCAGATCTCCCAGCGTGCGGACTTCTTCGAGGTCGAGGTCGGCCTGGAGACCACCCTCAAGCGGCCGATCATCAACACCCGCGACGAGCCGCACGCCGACGCCGACAAGTACCGCCGGCTGCACGTCATCATCGGCGACGCGAACCTGTCGGAGATCTCCACGTACCTCAAGGTCGGCACCACGGCGCTGATCCTCACCATGATCGAGGAGAAGGCGCTCGGCCCCGACCTCGGCATCGCCGACCCGGTCAGCGAGCTGCGCGCCGTCAGCCACGACCCGTCCCTGACGCACCGGATGCGGCTGCGCGACGGGCGGCGGCTCACCGCCCTGGACGTGCAGTGGGCCTACTACGAGCGGGTCCGGTCCTTCGTGGACGACCGCTACGGCACCGACGCCGACGAGCAGACCCTCGACGTGCTCGCCCGCTGGGAGCGCGTCCTGGACAGGCTGGGCCGCGACGTCATGCTCTGCGCCGACGAGCTGGACTGGGTGGCCAAGCTGCGGCTGCTGGAGGGCTACCGGGAGCGCGAGCAGCTCGGCTGGGGTTCGCACAAGCTCCAGCTGGTCGACCTCCAGTACTCCGACGTCCGCCCGGAGAAGGGCCTCTACCACCGGCTGGTCTCCCGGGGCGCGATGAAGACGCTGCTCGACGACGAGCAGACGCGTACGGCGATGACCGAGCCGCCGGAGGACACCCGGGCCTACTTCCGCGGCCGTTGCCTGGCCCAGTACGCCTCGGAGGTCGTCGCGGCCAGCTGGGACTCGGTCATCTTCGACGTCGGCCGGGAGTCGCTCGTGCGGGTGCCGATGATGGAGCCGGAGCGCGGCACCCGCAAGCACGTGGGCGCGCTCTTCGACCGCTGCCCCAGCGCGAAGGACCTGTTGGAGACCCTCACCGGCGGCTGAGGCGTCGTCGCCGATTGCCCGCCGTGTGCCGAAGCCGGCGCGCGGCGGGCTTTTCGTCGCCTGCGCGAGGTAAGTTGATCGCAGGGCGATCGTGGAGGAGGCAGCAATGGCCACTCGTGACAGCGGCGGGCAGTCGCAGTCGGGCAAGTCGCGTCAGGGCGAGGAGATCGAGGACGTCACCACCGAGGCGAACCCGGAGGTGGCGGAGCGGCACGCCGAAATCACCGAGGACGTCGACGACCTGCTCGACGAGATCGACTCCGTGCTGGAGGAGAACGCCGAGGAATTCGTGCGCGGTTACGTGCAGAAAGGGGGGCAATAGCACTTATGTTCGATTCGCCTCTGGCGTCGGACAAGGTGTGCTCCCAGCGCAGCCGCTTGCTGCCCGTCGCCGAGTTCCATCGCAACCGGCGGCGGGCTGACGGGCTTGCGTACCACTGCGGATCCTGCGCGGCGGCCCGCTCCACGGCGAGCCGCCGTCGACGGTTGAGCGGCTCTGTCGCGGTACGCGCAAGTACCACCTGCGGCGGCCCACGGCATCGGGGAGAGGGAGTTCCGGCAGCTCCTGGGCGAGCAGGGCGGGGTCTGCGCGATCTGTGGCACGCCGGACCCCCAACATCTGGACCACGATCATCGCACCGGGTGGGTGCGCGGGATATTGTGCTTCAACTGCAACGGTGGTCTCGGCCAGTTCCGTGACGATCAGTCGCGGCTGGCGGAGGCGATCACATATCTGAGAGGAACCACGTGGCAGCGGGTTTTGATCCATCCGGGCGTCTACCAGATGTGTTCACCAACGCGGGGACGTCCTCCTTCACCTCGTTCCTGAGCAAGGTGGCCCCCGAGATGCTGCCCGGCCGCCGGCCCCTGCCGCCGGGTATGGCCGCCGACATGGCGCCGCACGCGACGACCATCGTGGCGATCTCGGCGGCCGGCGGCGTCGTGATGGCCGGCGACCGACGGGCCACCATGGGCAACCTGATCGCCCAGCGCGACATCGAGAAGGTGCACCCGGCCGACGCGTACTCCCTGGTCGGCATCGCCGGCACGGCGGGGATCGGCATCGAGCTGATGCGACTGTTCCAGGTGGAGCTGGAGCACTACGAGAAGATCGAGGGCGCGATGCTCTCGCTCGACGGCAAGGCCAACCGCCTCGCCTCGATGATCCGCGGCAACCTGGGCGCCGCGATGCAGGGTCTCGCGGTGATCCCGCTCTTCGCCGGGTTCGACCTGGCCGCGAAGGACCCGGCGCGCGCCGGGCGCATCTTCAGCTTCGACGTCACCGGCGGCCCCTACGAGGAGACCGGCTACGACGCGATCGGCTCCGGCTCGCTGTTTGCCCGGTCGGCGCTGAAGAAGCGCTTCCAGCCGGGGCTCTCCATCGACGAGGCGGTCCGGCTCGCGGTGGAGGCGCTCTACGACGCGGCCGACGACGACACCGCGACCGGCGGCCCGGACCTGATCCGACGGATCTACCCGGTGGTCATGACGGCGACGGCGGAGGGCACCCACCGGCTCACCGACGAGGAGATGTCGGCGATCGCCGAGAGCGTGGTCTCCGGCCGGATGGAGAACCCGGGCGGTTGATCCGCTCCCGCCCGCAGCAGTCAGCAGCCGTCAGCACAGCTCCCTAAGGAGAACCGCCGCCGTGGCCATGCAGTTCTACGCCTCGCCCGAGCAGATCATGCGCGACCGCTCCGAGCTGGCCCGCAAGGGCATCGCCCGGGGCCGCAGCGCGGTGGTCCTGAGCTACGAGGGTGGGGTGCTCTTCGTCGCCGAGAACCTCTCCAGCGCCCTGCACAAGGTCAGTGAGATCTACGACCGGATCGGCTTCGCCGCCGTCGGCCGCTACAACGAGTTCGAGAACCTGCGCCGTGCCGGGGTGCGGATGGCCGACCTGAACGGCCTGAGCTACGACCGGCGTGACGTCACCGGCCGGGCCCTGGCGAACGCGTTCGCGCAGACCCTGGGTGCCATCTTCACCGAGCAGTCGAAGCCGTTC
The DNA here is from genome assembly GCF_900091445.1 of Micromonospora echinofusca. Lineage (NCBI taxonomy): Bacteria > Bacillati > Actinomycetota > Actinomycetes > Micromonosporales > Micromonosporaceae > Micromonospora > Micromonospora echinofusca. Next base: position 3,170,246 of record NZ_LT607733.1, on the reverse strand, counting down.
GAGGTGGAGATCTGCGTGGCCGAGGTCGGCACCACCGCCGAGGACGACGAGCTCTACCGGCTCACCTACGACGGCTCCGTCAACGACGAGCCGGGCCGGATGGCCATGGGTGGGCAGGCCGAGGCGATCACCGGCGTGCTCAAGTCGCACCACCGTCCGGACATGTCGCTGGGCGAGGCGGTCAAGGTCGCGATGCAGGCGCTGAGCAGCGTCGGGGGAGAGGGCGGCGCCGCCCGCACCATCGCCGCCAACCAACTGGAGGTGGCCGTCCTGGACCGGCGCCGGGTGGGGCGGACGTTCCGCCGCATCACCGGGGCCGCGCTGACCGCGCTGCTCGACGGCGACAAGGCCGAGGAGCCGGTGTCGGCCCGTCCGGAGACGCCGACCTCGCCGAGTCAGGAGGCGAGGAAGCCCACCACGTCGGCCGGCTCGGCGGACCTGGAGGGCCAGGAGGCCCCCGAGGCGTAGCGGAGGCACGTGCCGGGCGGGCGGACGGTCGGGGCGTCGACACCCCCGGAACGACCGCTCGCCCGGATCCGCGCCCGCCGCCCGACCCGTGCTCCGCCTCGCCCGCGTTCCGCCCCCGGGCCGACAAGGAGCCGGCGGTAGGGGCCTCGCATGCTCCGCCGTCCGCGCCGCCCCGGTGCGGATCTGCGCCCGGCCGGGTCGGCGACTGCCAGCGCCGGGTGTCCAAGGGGGTCTGCGCAGGCCGCAGTACGGGGCCTCCGCCGCCTGGGCGCCCTGTGCCCGGCCGCCCAGGGACTTTCGGCGGTCAGCGTCCACCTGGGACGCCTGGGCGTACGGGAATCGGGAGCGAGCCCGGGTGATCGGCCGCGCGGCGGGCTGCCCGGGACGGCCGGCGGGCGCCCGGTGTGAGACGTGCGCGGTGTGCGCTGCCCATCTGGGGCCTCGGGCGGCTAATGTCTCATCATGGAGCGGCGAATCTTCGGCCTCGAGACCGAGTACGGCGTCACCTGCACCTACCGTGGGCAGCGGCGGCTGTCCCCCGACGAAGTCGCCCGGTACCTCTTCCGCCGCGTGGTGTCCTGGGGCCGGTCCAGCAACGTCTTCCTGCGCAACGGCGCCCGGCTCTACCTGGACGTCGGCTCGCACCCGGAGTACGCCACCCCCGAGTGCGACTCGGTGGTGGACCTGGTCGCGCACGACCGGGCCGGCGAACGGATCCTGGAGGGTCTGCTCGTCGACGCGGAGAAGCGGCTGCACGACGAGGGCATCGCGGGCGAGATCTACCTGTTCAAGAACAACACCGACTCGGCCGGCAACTCGTACGGCTGCCACGAGAACTACCTGGTGTCGCGGCACGGGGAGTTCGGCCGGCTGGCCGACGTCCTGATCCCGTTCCTGGTCACCCGGCAGCTGATCTGCGGGGCGGGCAAGGTGTTGCAGACGCCGCGCGGGGCGGTCTACTGCCTGTCGCAGCGGGCCGAGCACATCTGGGAGGGCGTCTCGTCGGCGACGACCCGCAGCCGGCCGATCATCAACACCCGCGACGAGCCGCACGCCGACGCGGAGCGCTACCGCCGGCTGCACGTGATCGTCGGCGACTCCAACATGAACGAGGTCACCACGCTGCTCAAGGTCGGCACCGCCGACATCGTGCTGCGGATGATCGAGTCGGGGGTGGTGATGCGTGACCTGACGCTGGAGAACCCGATCCGGGCGATCCGCGAGGTCTCGCACGACATCACGGGGCGGCGCAAGGTGCGGCTCTCCTCCGGCAAGGAGGTCAGCGCGCTGGAGATCCAGCAGGAATACCTGGCCAAGGCGACCGAGTTCGTGGAGCGGCGCGGCGGCGACCAGACCGCCAAGCGGGTGGTGGAGCTGTGGGGCCGGGTGCTGCGCGCGGTGGAGACCGGCGACCTGGAGCCGGTGTCGCGCGAGATCGACTGGGTGACGAAGCTGCGGCTCATCGAGCGCTACCAGCGCAAGCACGACCTGCCGCTGTCGCACCCGCGGGTGGCCCAGCTGGACCTCGCCTACCACGACCTGCGTCGCGGCCGGGGCCTCTACGGGCTGCTGGAGCGGCGCGGGGAGGTGGACCGGGTGGCGACTGACCCGGAGATCTTCGAGGCCAAGGAGACGCCGCCGCAGACGACGCGGGCCCGCCTGCGCGGGGAGTTCATCCGGCACGCCCAGGAGAAGCGGCGCGACTTCACCGTCGACTGGGTGCACCTGAAGCTCAACGACCAGGCGCAGCGCACCGTGCTCTGCAAGGACCCGTTCCGGGCGTACGACGAGCGGGTGGAGCGGCTGATCGCCAGCATGTGACGCCGATGCCGGCCCGGGTGGTGCTGAGCGCCGTCCGGGCCGGGGCCGGTAGGCTGACCGCGCGATGACGACTTCCGAACCTCCCGAGAGCGGCCGCCAGCGGCAGAACTGGGCCGAGCGCCGCCGCGAGAAGATCCGCGCCGAGATCGAGCGCAACCGGCGCGGCGAGTACACGGTGCCCACCTGGGTGCTGGCGCTCGCGCTGGTGCTGATCGTGGGCGCCTGGCTGGCCCTGATCTTCCTGGTCTGAGCCGCTGCCGGCGCGGCGACGCCGACACCCGGCGGTAGCCGACCGGGCGCGGCTGCGGCCCGTGGTCGTACCGGCGCGGCGACGCCGCAATCTCGAAGTTGTGCGCCCCCGATGGAACTGGAACCGTGGTGCCGTTCGGCGTTTCCGGTGACCGGCCGCGCACGCCGCGTGGTCGCGGCAGGGAGGGTGGCGGCATGGCACACATCGACCTTGGTCTCGACGAGCGGGCACATCCGGGCATCAACGGTCCGATGCGGTTCCGCCCCGAGACGGCCAAGCCGCTCAACGAGCTCGCGGAGACGCTGCTGCGCGCCCCGCACCCGACGCTGACGCCCGGCGAGCGGGAGCTGATCGCGGCGTACGTGTCGGGGCTCAACGAGTGCCGGTTCTGCTGCGCGTCGCACTCGGCGTTCGCGGCGGCGCAGCTCCCCTCGGGCATGCGGCTGGTCGACCAGGTGCGCGCCGATCCGGCGACCGCCGAGGTCAGCGACAAGCTGCGGGCGCTGCTGGAGATCGCCGGCGCGGTGCAGCGCAGCGGCCGTGACGTGACGGCGGAGCTGGTCAAGGCCGCCCGGGTCGCCGGCGCGACGGATCTGGAGATCCACGACACGGTCCTGATCGCGGCGGCGTTCTGCATGTTCAACCGGTACGTCGACGGGCTGGGCACGCTGGCCCCGGAGGACCCGGGGGTCTACGAGCGGACCGCCGAGCACATCGTGCGCTACGGCTACGGCACGAGCTGACCGCAGCGCCGTCGGGCCCGCCCCGGCGCGCCGTCGAGGCCGGTCCGTCGGGCGGGTCGGGCGATCCGTCCGCCGTCGAGCCGCCCGCCCCCGCGCGCGTGGAGCAGCGTCGCGGGGCGGGGCGTCGGGCAGCTCAGGTCAGCAGGCGCGCGGCGTGCCGGCCGGCCGCGGCGGCGGCCAGGAAGTAGGCGTGGTCGGCGTCGAGGCCCCGGCCCATGGTGGACAGCGCGACGGGCGCGGCCCGCAGCGCGGCGTCGAGCCCGTCGGTCGGCACCCGGACGAGGGTGTGCCGCGCCGCCAGCGGCGCCAGCGCCGCGTCCACCTCGCCGGCCAGCGCCGGGGCCAGGCCGTCGGGCACCACCAGCTCGGCGGGGGCGAGGGCCACCCGGCCGTACGCGGTGAGGCTGTGGTGCGACACGCCCCGGTGCCGGGGCCGGGGGTCGGCGTCGGAGATCCGCAGCGAGCCGACCGGGCGCCCGCCCAGCGTGGCGACGGCGTTGACGGCCTCGCCGACGGCCACCCCCGAGAAGCCCCACCGGGTGCCGGTGCCCAGGTTGCCCGGCCCCTGGGCGACGATCGCGACGTCGGCGCCCAGGACGTGCCGGGCGGCCAGCAACCCGCTGTGCACGGTGCCCGCCTCCAGGTCCCCGCCGAAGGACTGGCCGACGGTGACCGTGCCGACGAGGTGCTCGCGCAGCCCGGCGAGGGTGCGGGAGAACCAGGCCGGCAGGGCGCCGCCGTCCGTCAGCAGGTACGCCACCCGGGCGGCGGGGGCGTCGGCGTGGATGCCGGCCAGGATCGCCGGCAGCGCGGAGTGCAGGTCGGCGGTGACGACGGGCAGGCCGGCCAGGTCGTCGGCGGCGGCCATGACCTCCCGGTGCGGCGAGGCCTCCTCGTCGACGCCGAGCAGGATCGGCTGCAACGGGGTGTAGCGGGCCTTGACCAGGTGGCCGGCGTCGCGACTGTCGAGGGCCTGCGGCGGGTCCGGCGGCAGCCGGTCGGGCAGCGCGACCACCAGGGCGTACCCGCCGGTGCCGAGGCCCATCAGCAGCGCGCCGGCGTTGAGCAGGACCCGGTCGCCGGGCTCGGGCCGGCCGACGAGCGCGGGATAGGCCAGGGCCCGTACGGTGGCGCCGTCGGGCAGGTCGACGTCCAGTTCCACCGCCCCGGTCCACTGCCGCCGCAGCGCCGTCACCGTTCCCGACCGCCATCGCACCATGCCCGGCACGCTAGCGTCGCCGCCCGTGGCGGGCGCGCCCGGGGCGGGTCAGCCGCCGGAGCCGTCCGACTCCCGCTCGTCGCCGGCCCGCCGCCCGGCGCCCGCCGCCCGGCGTACGGCGGGGCCGGCCGGTCGCGACGCGCCCCACGTCCTGCCCGCGTGGGTGCACGGGCGCGGCGCGTGGGCTGCTAGCGTCTACCGCGTGTCGCGGACCCGCACCGAACGCCTGGTCAACCTGGTTATCTGCCTGCTGTCCACGCGACGGTTCCTGACCGCCGCGCAGATCGCCGCGACCGTGCCCGGCTACGAGCACGATCCGGACGACGCGCGTGACCACGAGGCATTCCAGCGTAAGTTCGAGCGGGACAAGGCCGAGCTGCGTGAGCTGGGCGTGCCGCTGGAGACCGGGACGGCCAGCGTCTTCGACGCGGAGCCCGGCTACCGGATCGCCCACCGGGAGTACGCGCTGCCCGACATCCCCCTCGAACCGGACGAGGCCGCCGCCGTCGGCATCGCCGCCCGGCTGTGGCAGCACGCCGGCCTGGCCGCCGCCGCCTCCTCGGGGCTGGCGAAGCTGCGTGCCGCCGGCGTCGACGTGGATCCGCAGGCCACGCTGGGCCTGGAGCCGATGGTGACGGTGGACCCGGCGTTCGCGCCGCTCACCGCGGCCGCCCGGGACCGGCGCGAGGTCAGCTTCGACTACCGGGTCCCCGACCGCGACGACCCGACCCGTCGCCGCCTCCAGCCGTGGGGCGTGGTCTGCTGGCGGGGCCGCTGGTACGTGGTCGGGCACGACCTCGACCGCGCGGCGACGCGCTGCTTCCGGCTGTCCCGGGTGGTCGGCACGGTCCGGGCGACCGGCGCCCCGGGGGGCTACGAGCCGCCGGCCGGGGTCGACCTGATCAGCCACGTGGCCCGCTGGTCGGGGCCGACGGAACGCACCGGACGGGCCACCGTGCTGGTCGCCGCCGGGCGCGCCGCCGGGCTGCGCCGCTGGGCGGTCGGCGTCACCGCCGGGCCCGACGGCGACCGGCTGGTGCTGCCGTACGCCGACGTGGACGTCCTCGCCGGGCAGCTCGTCGGCTACGGTCCGGACGTGCGGGTGCTCGATCCCCCCGAGGTGCGTGACGCGGTGATCCAGCGACTCAAGGAAATCGCCGCGCGGCACGAGGACCTCGCGGTCGCCGGGGGTGTCCGGTGACCCGCCCGGCCGCCCGGGGCGGCTCCCGCGCGTCGGCCGACCGGCTGGCCCGGCTGCTGAACCTGGTGCCCTACCTGCTGGCCCGGCCCGGCATCGAGCTAGCCGAGGCGGCGGGGGACCTGGGCGTCACCGAGCGGCAGCTGCGCGAGGACCTGGAGCTGCTGTGGGTGTGCGGGTTGCCCGGCTACGGCCCGGGTGACCTGATCGACATGGCCTTCGACGGCGACCGGGTGACGATCACCTACGACGCCGGCATCGACCGGCCGCTGCGGCTCACCCCCGACGAGGCCCTCGCGTTGGTGGTGGCGCTGCGGATGCTTGCCGAGACGCCCGGGGTGACCAACCGGGAGGCCGTCGAGCGGGCCCTGGCGAAGATCGAGCACGCGGCCGGTGACCTGGTGGCGGCGCCGGTCGAGGTCCGGCTGCCCGCCGACACCCGACGGGTGGAGGAGCTGCGGTCGGCCGTCGAGAGCGGCCGGGCGCTGCGCATCACCTACTACACGGCCGCGCGGGACGAGACCACCGAGCGGGTCGTCGACCCGCTGCGCATGCTCATGGTCGGCGGGCGGGCGTACGTGGAGGCGTGGTGCCGCCGGGCGGAGGCGGTGCGGCTGTTCCGGGCCGACCGCATCGACGCGGTCACCGAGCTGGACGAGCGGGCCGTCGTGCCGCCGCAGGCCCGCCCGCACGACCTCACCGAAGGCGTGTTCCGCCCGTCGCCCGACCTGCCGCTGATCACGCTGCGCATCGGTCGGGGCGAGCGGTGGCTGACCGAGTACTACCCGTGCGAGCGGGTCGAGGCCGGTGACGGCGACCACTGGCTGGTCTCGCTGCGGGTCACCGACCTGGGCTGGGCCCGCCGCTTCGTGCTGGGTCTGGGTCCGGACGTGGCGGTGGTCGCGCCGGTCGAGCTGGCCGAGCAGGTCCGGGCCGCGGCGGTCGCGGCCCTCGACGCGTACGCCTCGCCGCGCGGGCCGGCGGGCGTCGCGGCCACGGCGCGGGCGGTGTCGCCGGCCGACCCGGCGGTGACCGTGGGCACCCAGTAGGCTGGCCGCCGTGGTGAAGTGGATCGTGCTCGCGGTGGTGCTGTTCGCGCTCGTCGTGTTCGTCCTGGCCCTGCGGCCGGTGCTGACGCGGCTGCCCCGACTGCGTCGCGCGGCCGTGGCCCTGCAACGCCGGGCGGGCGAGGCGGAGGCGCTGCGGGCGACCGCCGAGACCCTCCAGGCGCGGGCGGAGGCCCTCCAGGAGCAGCTCGACACCGCCCAGCGGCGGATGGCCGTGATCAAGGCGAAACGCGGCGGCTGATCGTTCTGTGCCCGGTTCCTGCGCGAAGCGGCCCGGTTGCACGCAGGAACGATCCGGCGGCAGGTGGTTGACGGGACGCTCCGTGTTGGTCAAGACTTCACCGGCCGGGACGAACCACCATCACCCGGCGGGTGGCAACGGCCGTCGGCGCACGTACGATGGGCTGCGGTACACCCCTCACGACGACACAGAGCGACTGGAGCTTCCCATGGGTGCCCTCAAGCCGTGGCACATCGCCGTACTCGTGGTCGTGCTGATCCTGCTCTTCGGCGCGAAGCGGCTCCCTGACGCGGCCCGTTCGCTGGGCCGGTCGCTGCGGATCATCAAGGCCGAGACCAAGAGCCTGCACGACGACGACCGCGACCTCGCGGAGAAGGCCGACGCGCAGTCCGGCTACCAGCCGCTCCCGCCGCAGACCGTCCAGGGCCAGCCGTACGCGCCGCCGCCCCCCGGCCAGCAGCCGCACGTCACCCCGCAGCAGCAGCCGTACGCACCCCCGGTCAACGACCCGGTGCAGCGCGTCCGCGACAACTGACCGAAGGGCCCGAGACCGTGGCCTTCGCCCTAAAGAAGCGCGGCCCGAGCAGCTTCGTGCGGGCCGCCGACGGCTCGATGACGCTCATCGAGCACATTCGCGAGCTGCGCAACCGGCTGTTCAAGGCGTCGCTGGCGATCCTAGTCGGCTTCGGCTTCGGCATCTGGCTCGCCGGGCCGGTGCTGAACGTGCTGAAGCGGCCCTACTGCGATCTGCCGCAGGCACGGACGACCAACGGCGCCTGCGACTTCGTCCAGCTCGGCCCGGCCGACCTGTTCCTGCTCAACCTGAAGATCGGGCTCTGGGTCGGGCTGATCATCGCCGCGCCGGTCTGGCTCTACCAGCTCTGGGCGTTCATCGCGCCCGGCCTGCACCGGCACGAGCGGCGCTACGCGTACCTCTTCACCGCGCTGGCGGCGCCGCTGTTCGCCGCCGGCGCGGTGCTGGCGTACTTCGTGACCGCGAAGGGTCTGGAGTTCCTGCTGGACATCTCCGGCAGCGACATCAACACGACCCTGGACATCACCCGTTACGTCTCGTTCGTCACCAACCTGATTCTGCTGTTCGGAGTGGCGTTCGAGTTTCCGCTGCTGGTGTTGATGCTGAACTTCGTCGGCATCGCCAGCGCGAAGCGGCTGCTCAGTTGGTGGCGGGTCGCGGTGTTCGTGTTCTTCGCGTTCTCCGCCGTGGTCACGCCGACCCCCGACCCGTTCGGGATGACCGCGCTGGCGCTCTGTCTCTGCGCGCTCTACTTCGCGGCGGTCGGTGTCGCGTTCATCAACGACAAGCGCAAGGGACGTGGCAAGGAGATCTACGCCGGCATCGACGACGACGAGGTCTCGCCGCTGACGCTCGACCCCGAGCCGGTGGAGGCCGGGCAGCGGGTGGACGCGAGCGCGCCGATCACCGCCCCGGAGCCGGTCGCCGCGCCGGCGCCGATCGACCGCCGCTACGACGACATGACCTGACCGCCGGTCGTCCTCGTGCCGCACGGACCAAGCCCTCCCTCGCCGGGGGGCTTGTTCCGTTGGCGCCCTTAACGCATGCCGCGCCAGCCGTCAGCCCGCAGTCGGCAATCCGTCACGAGGCATCCACGAGCTGCAATCGGGTAAGCAGATCTTTACGATGTGTCGACGTGCCCGACGAGGGAGGTCGCTGTCCAGTGCGTCGCCCGACGTTTCGTCGTCCACCCGTGGCCGGGGTCGAGACCACCTCCCGGCTGCGGGGGTGCGGCGTGTCCGTCGCCCGGTCCGTCGTGCGCTCGACGAGGACTGACGGCGGGCCGCTGCTCGCCCCGGGCGACCGGTTTCCCGGGGTGAGTGCCCGCCCCGGCTGAGGCCCGGCGGCCCACCCGCGCGGTCGTCCGGCCCCTCCGGCCGCATCCCGGCGCGCCGGGCCGCCCGAACGCCCCTGACCGTCCGATCGCCGTCTGTCGCGCTACTTGATCCAGTCGTTCCCTCCGGCCGGCCTGCCGGGTCCCGTCAACGGGACCGACCGCCGCCCCCGCACCCCAGATCGGAGCTAACGCGTTGATCCGCGTCGTCGTTGTCGAGGAGATGGGACTGCTGCGCACCGCCCTGTGCGCGGCACTGTCGAGCGAGGAGGACATCGAGGTCGCCGCCGAGGTGACCGGGGTGGAGGACCTGCCCGCCCTGGTGCGCCGGCACCGGCCGGACGTGGTACTGGTGGACCTGGCGCCGGACGCCCCGCACCCGGTCCAGGTCGTCGCCCACATCACCGATGCCATGCCCGACACCGCCGTGCTCGCCATGGGGCGGCGGTGGAGCCAGCAGCTCATCGGGGACCTGCTGGCCGCCGGCGTACGGGGCCTGGTCGGCAAGGACGCCTCGTTGGAGGCGCTGGTCGGCGCCGTACGGGAACTCGCGGCCGGCGGGAAGGTCATCGACGCGGACGCCGCCGTGACGGCGCTACGGCCCGCGTCGAGCCCGCTGACGCGCCGCGAGGTGGAGGTGCTGCGCGTCGCCGCGGAGGGCCTGCCGCTCAAGGAGATCGCCCGCCGGCTCTACCTGGCGCACGGGACGGTACGCAACCACCTGTCGGCGGTCATGCGCAAGACCGGCGCGCGCAACCGGATGGAGGCGGTGTGGCGCGCCCGACGCGACGGCTGGCTGTAGCGGGCCCGCCCCGGGCGCCAGCGTCGCCGCGTCCTTCGTCCGGCTTGGACGGTCGCCGCGCTCGCCGAGCGGAGAGCGCCGTAACGTGTTTGAATTCTGACGGTCCGTGATCTGTCTGACGACGTTTCCGGAGGATCGACGGTGATCCGTACGCTGCTCGCTCTCGACGGTGCCCTGGTCCGTGGCGCACTGTCGCTCGTCCTCGCCGCCGAGGCGGACATCAGCGTGGTGGCCGAACTGGACCGGGGCGACGACCTGCCGCCGGCGGTCCGGACGCAGCGTCCCGACGTCGCGGTCGTGGACCTCGACCTCATCGGCGAGGCGGGGGTGGCGGGGAGGTGCCCGCTGCTGGTGCTGGCCGACCGACGCCGGGCACGCAGCCTGCACCGGGTCTTCGTGCCGGGGCGCACCGTCGGGATCCTCGGTAGCGACGTCTCCCCGCACCGGGTGGTGGACGGCATCCGGCGGCTGGCCCGCAGCGAGTCGGTGGTCGACGCCGACCTGGTGATGGCGGCACTGAGCCGCGACAGCCCGCTCACCTCGCGGGAGACCGAGATCCTCGACCTGACCGCGGCCGGGGCGCCGGTCGTGGAGGTCGCCCGGACGCTCGGGCTCGCCCCGGGGACCGTACGCAACCACCTGGGCCGGATAGCCCGCAAGGCGGGCGCGCGCACGAGGGTGGAGGCCGTGCGGGTCGCCCGCGAGGCCGGCTGGATCTGACGACCGCCCCGGCACCCGCGACCGGATCGCCGTCGCACCCGCGCCTGGATCGAGAACGGTGGCGTCGGCGGGTGCTCAGGGCCGGCCGAGCGGCACGCGGGCCGGCGGTGCCACGTCCTCCCAGTGCCCGACCAGCTCACGGTAGACGGGCGAGCGGAGCAGCAGGTCGTCGTGGGTGCCGACGAGGGGCCGGTCGCCGTCGAAGACCACCACCCGGCGGGCGCGGGTCGCCGAGCTGATCCGGTGCGCGATCACCACCAGGGTGCCGCCCCGGTGGGCGAAGGCGTGCTCGACGGTCGCCTCCAGGGTCGGGTCCAGGTGACACGTCGCCTCGTCGAGGATCACCAGCGGCGCGGGGGCCAGGTAGGCCCGGACCGCGGCGACGAGTTGGCGCTCCCCGGCGGAGAGGGCGGCGGGGTCGAGGTCGGCGTCGAGGCCACCGAGGCGGCTCAGCAGGGGACCGGCGCCGAGGGTGCGTACGGCGGCCAGGACCGTCGCGTCGTCCACCCCGGGGTGCAGGTAGCGCAGGTTGTCGCCGAGGGAACCGGTGCGCACGTACGCCTCCTGCGGCAGGAGGACCCGCAGCCGGGCCAGTTCCTGCGGCGCGGTGCCGGCGGTCGGCACGCCGGCCAGGTGGACCGTGCCGGACTCCGGTGGCACGAGCCCGGAGACCAGGGCGGCCAGGGTGGACTTGCCGGCGCCGCTCGGCCCCACCACGGCCACGTGTTCGCCGGCCGCCACGGTCAGGGTGAGGTCGGTCAGGACGGGGCGGGCGTGCGGGCCGTACCGGAAGGTCAGCCCCCGCAGCGCGACCGCCGGCGGCACGCTGCCGGCTTCCCCGGCCGGGCCGGTGCGGGGCGCCGGGCCGGCGGCGGGGGGAGACGACGCGGCGTCGGAGCGGGTCGCCGGCCCGGCGTCGCCGTCGGTGGCCGGGGCGCCGTCGGCCGCCGGGCGGGTGGACGGCAGGGGAGCGGGCCCCGGGGGCGGGCTGGTGCGCAGGATCCGGTCCAGGGTGACGGCGTAGCGCAGACCGCCCCCGCCGACGCCCTGCACCACGGCGTGCAGGGCCGGTTGCAGCCCGGTGGTGACGTAGACCAGCGCGCCCAGCACGGCCCCGGCGCTGAGCCCCTGCCGGACCAGCCACGGCGCGGCCAGCACCAGCACCACGACGGGCAGCCAGCCGCCCACCCCGAGGCTGAGGCTGCGCAGCGCCGCCATCCGGGCCAGCGTCCGCTCCGCGTCGGCCTGCGCCGTGACCCGCCGGTCCACGTCGGACACCACGCGCTCCTGCGCGCCGCAGGCCACGACGTCGCGGTGCCCGGCCAGCGCCGACGCGGCCGAGCGGCCGAGCCGCTCGCCGGCGCTCACCTGCGCCCGCTGGTGCGCCACCATGGCCGGCAGCGACGCGGCGAACACGGCCAGCCCCACCAGCAGCGGGGCGGCCACCGCGCCCGCCAGCGGTGGGGCCAGGGCGAACAGGCCGAGCAGCGCCGCGCCGGCGGTGAACAGGAACCCGCGGACCACCAGCAGCAGCCCGCCGAAGGTGTCCCGGACCACCTCGACCTGATGGGTCAGCCGGGCCACGGATGCGCTGTCCGCCCGGCCGCCGGCCCGGGTGGCGTCGCGCAGCGCCCCCCACACCACCCGGGCGGCGAGGTCGTCGCGGAACGGCTCGACCACGGCCCCGAGGCTGCGGTACACCCGGCCGCTGGCCGCCGCGCCGACCAGTACCGCCGCGGCGAGCCCGGCCAGCCAGGCCAGCCCGGTGCCGAACTGGCCGGCCAGGAAGCCCCGGTCCACGGCCCGGGCCACGAGCGCGCCGCCGAGCAGCGCCGGCAGGGCCTCGACGGCCGACCAGGCGGCCAGCCGGCCCAGCGCCCGGCGGCGGGCCCGCAGCGCCGCCCAGGTGGTCCGGCGTACGCCGGGGCCGCTCATCGGGCGTCCCCGCCGGGCGCGAAGACCGCCCGGTAGGCCGGGTCGGACCAGAGCCGCCGGTGTGGCGCCACGGCCCGCAGCCGCCCGCCGTCGAGCCACGCCACCAGGTCGGCCGCCGCCGCCGTCGCGGCGCGGTGGGTCACCACGAGTCGGGTACGGCCGCCGGCGCCGGTCGCCACGGCGCGGGCGATGCGGTGCTCGGTGGCGGTGTCGAGGCTGGACGTGGCGTCGTCGAGGATGAGCAGCCGCTCGGCGGGGAACGCGCGGGCCAGCCCGAGGCGCTGCGTCTCGCCGCCGGAGAACGGCGCGTCCGCCAGCCGGGTGCGGAAGCCCTCGGGCAGCCGGGCGACGACGTCGGCGACCTGCGCCGCGCGCGCCGCGGCCAGCACCGCAGGGGTGGCCGGTGCGGCGTCGGCGGGCGGTCGTGCCGCCGTGGCGGGCAGGCCGAGCCCGATCGCGTCGTGCACCGTCTCGCCGACCAGGACGGGCCGGTCGAAGGCGTGGCCGACGGCCCGGCGCAGCGCGGGCGGGGCGAGCCGGCGCAGCGGCACCCCGTCCAGCAGCACCTCGCCGCTGTCCGGGTCGTGCAGCCGGCCGGCCACCGCGGCGAGGGTCGACTTGCCGGCGCCGGAGCGGCCGACGACGGCCAGCGTGGCGCCCGCCGGTACGGTCAGGTCGATCCCGTCGAGGACCGTTCGCCCGTCGTCGGCGCGTACGCCCACCCCGCGCAGCCGCAGTTCCCCCCGCCCGGGCGGCAGCGGCTCGGTGCCGTCGGGGCGTACCGGGTGGGCCAGCGGTTCGGCGATCCGGCTGGCCGCCGCGCGGCTGCGCACCAGCCGGTTCAGGGTGGCCAGCATCGCGCCGAGCCCGGCGCCGAGGGCCGCGTACTGCACGGCGGCGACGAGCTGGCCGGGGGTGAGCCAGCCGACGGTCAGCGCGTACCCGCCGACGGCCACGACGGCCACCTGGAGCAGCGGGCCGACGGCGGCGGTGCGGGCGCTCGCCCTGGCCAGCAACCGCCAGCTGAGCAGGCCGTACCCGCGCAGTTCCGGCAGGGCCGCGAGCACCCGGTCGCGTTCCCGGTCGACGGTCGCGGCGGCGGCGATGGTGCGGGCACCGCCGAGAGCCTCCAGCAGCCGGCCGGCGATGTCCCCCAGCACCCGCTGGTAGCCGGCCACGGCGGCGGAGGCGTCCGTGACGAAGGCGCGCATGAGCAGCGTGAGCAGGGCCAGCCCGCCGAGGAGGGTGAGGCCGAGCAGCGGTTCGAGCAGGGTGAGCGCCACGACGCTGCCGACCGGAGGAAGCAGCGCGACGACGCCCAGTACCACGGCGGTGCCCGCCTGCCCGGCGTCGGCGGCCTGCCCGACGAGTCGGCCGACCAGGTCGCCCACCGGATGGCGGCGGACGGTGCGCACGTCGCAGGCGAAGAGGTGACGCAGCAGGCGCCGGCGAAGCCGCGCGGTTGCCCGGGCCGCGCCGTATCCGCTGGCCACGTCGCCGAGGATGTCGGTGAGCATGAGGACGGCGATCAGGCCGCAGGCGGCGGCCGGCCACCAGGCGCCACCGTCGCCGGCGACGGCGGCGTCGACCGCGAGCCCGAGCGCGGCGGGCAGGGCGAGTTCGGCGGCGGCGCCGGTGAGCGCCACCGCGCCGAGCAGGACCGTCCATCCGCCGCCGTCGCGGACCACCCGGCGCAGCAGCCGGTCGGAGCCGGTCGGCGTCCGCATCGGTCCTCCCGCAGAAGACGTGCGGCCCTGGGCGGACACGTCCATCCGCCCAGGGCCTCGCGTGATGACCTGATCAGTTGCAGGTCGTGACGGACAGCGAGCTGTCGCCGCAGAGCAGCAGGCTCGCGCGGCTGCCGCCGCCGGTGCGGTCGGCGGGGGCCATCTCCATGCCCTGAAGGTCGAGAAGCGCCATGTCGATCATCTCCTTGTGTGCTGGTCGGTCGGATGGTCGTGCCCTGCATGTCGCCGGTGAAGGCGTTCGGTTCAGTTGCAGGTCGTGACGGACAGCGAGCTGTCGCCGCAGAGCAGCAGGCTCGCCCGGCTTCCGCCGCCGGTGCGGTCGGCGGGGGCCATCTCGAGGCCCTGGAGGTCCAGAAGCGCCATGTCGTGTCACCTCCTTCCGTGCTGGTCGGTCGGGTCGGTCGCCCTCGCCGAGGCGAGGGAGTCGGGGGCGCCCGCCAGGGGCGCGAGGAACGGCAGGCTCACCGGGTCGTCGGGCCGTGCGGCGGCCAGGGCCAGCAGCACGCCGGCGGTGCCGGTGCCGAGGTCCATGGACAGCCGCAGCAGCTGCTCGCCCGGGAACGCGGTGCCGTCGCCGTAGGGCAGGGCGTGCCAGGCCAGCCGGGCCACCTGGGCGTCGCGTTCGCGGCGGCGCTGCGGATCGTCGGGGTACGCCGCCAGGTAGGCCACGATCCCGGCCCGCCCGGCGAAGAGGCCGGACTGCGCGTAGAACGGGGACCGGGCGGCGCGGCGTACGCCGGCGCTGGCCTCGGCGAAACGCTCGTCGGCGCGGTGGCGCAGGTACTCGTCGAGCACCAGCCCGATGCCGACGCTGCCCTGCCCGAGGTAGGGCATGGTGCGCCAGCCCTCGTTGACCTCCAGCGCGCCGTCGGGGCGTACCACGCAGCGGCGCAGGTCCTGGCGCAGGGCCGTGGCGGCGTGGTCCAGCAGGGACTGCTCGCCGGTCAGCTCGTGCAGCCGCACCAGCAGCAGCGCCGGCCCGGTCCTGCCGCGCAGCAGCCCGGCGTACGGGTTGCGTCCACCGCTGATGTCCGGCCCCGGGTCGTCGGCGAGCTGGTCGACCACCCGCTCGGCGACCCGCCAGGCCGCGTCGCGCAGGGCCGGCTCGCCGGTGCGCCCGGCCAGCTCGGCCAGGTTGAGCGCGATGCCGGAGAGGCCGCTGGAGAGGCTGTGGTCCAGGCCGTCGAGCGGCTGGCGCAGGCAGATGTCGAGCACGTCGAGGGCGTCCTGCCGGCGGCCGAGCGCCTCCAGTGCGTACGCCACGCC
Organism: Micromonospora echinofusca; assembly: GCF_900091445.1. Taxonomy (NCBI): domain Bacteria; kingdom Bacillati; phylum Actinomycetota; class Actinomycetes; order Micromonosporales; family Micromonosporaceae; genus Micromonospora; species Micromonospora echinofusca. The sequence goes on along the minus strand of NZ_LT607733.1, from coordinate 3,154,900 downwards.
GTGCAGGCCGTCGTAGAAGCCGCACCGGGTGCCGGAGGCGGGCGCGGTGGCGTGGCGGACCAGCCACCGCTCGTGTTCCGGCCATTGCCCGGCGCCGCTGACGTGCAGGGCGTACAGGACGCCGGCCGCGCCGTGGGCGAGGTTGAGCCCGCCGCTGCGGAACTGCTCGATGTCACCGGGGAAGAGCCGGTCGTCCCGCTGGGGTGTCGCGCTGGCGAGGATCGCCCGGGCGAGGCGGTCCCGGTGGGCCGGCCCGACGTCGACGCTGAGGTCGGGGGCCGGCCCGGCGTCCGCCGCCTCGGTGCCGGTGATCTCCCGTACGGCGGCGTCGAGGAGGTCCCTCGGCACCGGGAAGTGCGCGGCGATCACGTCGGCCAGGTGCGCGGCCTTGTCCGGCCCGAGCCGGACGAGCTGGGTCAGCGGCAGGAACAGCGCCAGCCGCAGGCAGGCCAGGGCGTACCGGTCGACGGCGGGACCGGTGCGGTCCCGGGGTGCGGCGAAGCCCTGGTTGCGCAGGCCAGGCCGGCGGTGACCGTCGATCGGCGCGGCGACCTCGAAGTCGACCAGCGCGATCCGGTCGTCCGGGCGGACCATGACGTTGAACAGGTGCAGGTCGCCGTAGACCAGGCCGCGGTCGTGGATCGCCGTGACGACCTCCTCGACCTGCCGGTGCACGTCCAGCGCCCACCGGGTGTACTCGGCACGGTCGGCGTCCGTGGCGTCGGCGTCGATCAGCGGGTACCGGTCGACCAGCACCTTGTTCAGCGCGCGGCCCTCGACGAACTCCAGCGCGAGGAACCGGTGCTCGCCGAGGGTGAACTCGTCGTGCACCCGGGGCACCTGGGGCAGGTCGGCGAGGCGGCGCAGCGCGTCGGCCTCCCGGGCCAGGCGGGCGACGGCGTCGGTGCCGTCGGCGTCGAGGCCGGCGTGCGGCCGGGCCTCCTTCAGCACGACCTGGGTGTCGGTGCGCACGTCCCGCCCGACGTAGAGACCGCCGCCGTTGGAGAAGTGGATGACCTTCTCGATCCGGTACGGCACCTCGTCGGTGCTGGTGGCGTTGCGGGCGGCCAGGTGCGGGGCGAGGAAGTCGGGCAGGGTCACCCAGGACGGCACGTGGAACACGGGGTCGCGCCGGTCGGGCACCAGCGTGCCCGTGTCGTCCTCGATCGCCGGGACCACCTGGCCGTCGGGGGAGTGGCAGTAGCGGGCGGCGAAGCCGCCGTAGCGCACGTGCACCGGGCCGGCGCCGTGGCGCAGGTCGCTGAGGATGTACGGGCCCGGCTCGCCGGCGAGCAGCTCGTCGAGCTCCTTGCAGACCAGCTCCAGCTCCGCGTCGTCGCGGGGGTAGACCGTGACGAACTTGCCGCTGGCCGCCCGGGAGGCGTACTTGGAGTTGCGCAGCAGCAGGGTGCGCGGGCCGCGGAGGAACTTGAAGGACAGGCCCCGCGGTACGCAGTAGTCCCAGACGATGTCGAGCACCCGCTCGGCGTTGCCCAGCGTCGCCGACACGTGGATCTTCCAGCCCTGCTGGGGCAGCGTGCCGCCGTCGGGGGCGTAGATCAGCCAGTCGTCGAGCGGCTCGGAGCGCCAGCCGTCGGGTACGGCTCGCTGCGCCGCCGCGAACGTGGGCTGCTCGACCGCGCTGCCGAGGGAATCGTAGAAGAGCCGGTCGGCGGCGCAGTAGCTGTCGTAACGCTCGTCCACCGTGACGACTCCCTCCGCTGTTCGGTCGATGCCTCTGTCGTTCGGCCGATGTGCTCGGCCTGCCGACGGATATGAGTCTGTCCGTTCGGGCCATGGCGGTTCCAGTGCGTTCAGTCATGACGACGAATGCGTGCCGCACGGTCGGCCATGACAAAAGTCAGTTGCGTCCGGGTCGTGAGGTGCCCAGTCGGCGGGTGAGCGGCGGCACGGTGGGCGGTGCCCCCACCCGGCCGGGGGCGGTACGGTGCTCGCCGTGACCGCAGACGATCACCCCTCCGTCGCCGGCGACGGGCCCGTCGCCGTCCTGGCCAACCCGACCGCGGGCCGGGGCCGGTACCGAGGGTTGCTGCCGCAGGTCCTGCACCGGCTCGCGGCCGCCGGCCGGCCCGTACGCCCGCTGCGCGCCGGCACCGCCGACGAGGCCGAGGCGGCCTGCCGCGCGGCCGTGCGCGACGGCGCGTCGGCCCTGGTCGTGGTCGGCGGCGACGGGACCGTGCACCGCGCGGTGCAGGCGGTCGCCGGCACCGCCGTCCCGTTCGGTCCGGTGCCCGCCGGCACCGGCAACGACTTCGCGGCCGACACCGGCTTCCCGGCCGACCCGCTCGCCGCCGCCGACGTCATCGCCGCGGCCCTGCGCGACGGCTGCACCCGCCCGGTGGACCTGGCCCGGATGACGGGGGCCGACGGCACGCAGCGCTGGTACGGGGCGGTGCTCGCCGCCGGCTTCGACGCGATCGTCAACGAGCGCGCCAACCGGATGCGCTGGCCGAGCGGTCCGCGCCGCTACGACCTGGCGATCCTGGTGGAGCTGGCCCGGCTGCGCCCGCGCCGCTACACGCTGCGCCTCGACGGGGTGGCACACGAGGTGGACGCCGTGCTGGTGGCGGTGGGCAACTGCGCCAGCTACGGCGGTGGCATGCGGATCTGCCCGGACGCGGACCCGACCGACGGCCTGCTCGACGTGGTGGTGGGCGGCGGCTTCGACCGGCGCACCCTGATGCGGGTGAAGCCGCGCATCTACCGGGGCACCCATGTGGCGCACCCGCTGGTGCGCAGCTACCGCGCCCGTACGGTAGAGCTGAGCGCCGAGGGCATCACCACGTACGCCGACGGCGAGCGCGCCCTGGCCCTCCCACTGACCGTCACGGCCGCCCCCGCCGCCCTGCACCTCCTCCGCTGACCCGCCGCGTGCTCTCCCGGCGTCGTCCCCGCCCGAACGGCGTCGGTCATGGAGGTCGCGGTGCCCCGCACACGCCGTGGATGCGGATGCGGCTGAGACCGGCACCAGAAGCGCATGATCGACGCGTGGGTCAGGGGGTGGATCTGGTCATGCGGTCCAGCCATTCGGCCAGCAGGGTGCGTTCGGCGGTGGTGAGGTCCGTGGTGAGCGTGTCCAGGGCGGCGCGCAGCGCCACCGCGTGCCGGAGCGGACGGTCGGCCCGGGAGGTCGCCCGGGCGGCGGCGGAGTCGCTGACCAGTGCGGCGAGCACCGCCTCCCGGGTACGGGTCGACAGGGCCGGATCGCGCTGCGGGGGCGGGGTCCGGATCAGGCTGAGGGTCACCCCGCACGCGGTGGCGTGCAGCATCTCGGTCGCCTCGTCGACGCCCGTGCGCAGCCGGCCCGTCTCGGCGACCCGCTGCACGAGCTGGCGCAGGATGTCGGCGGCGACCCGGGTCGCGGTCGGGGTCTCGCCGGGGCGTGGGTCGGCGTACATGAGGGCGTGGAACGCCGGGTTGGTCACCCCGAAGCCGACGTGCAGGTCCCAGCCCCGGCGCAGGTCGTCGACGGGGTCGCCGGCGAGGTCGCCGGCCGCCTGGGCGTGCAGGTACGCGGCGAACCCGTAGCTGGCCGCCGCGTCCAGCAGCCCCCGCATGTCGCCGAACTGGCGGTAGATCGTGGGCGCCTGCACTCCCGCCGCCCGCCCGACCGCCCGGGTGGAGACCGCCGCGCGGCCTCCCTCGGCGAGCAGCGCTGCGGCGGCCCGGACGATCCGGTCCCGGGGCGACGTCTCGGTGATCATGACAGCGACGATAACGTTTTCGCGTTAGCACCGCGTGTTAACGGTGCTGTCGACGTCCTGTTAGCTCTGCTCGCCGACCCCGGCCAGGTCCAGCACGGCACCCAGGCCGTTGGCCCGGCCCGCCTCGGCGGTCGGCAGCACCAGCGCCGCGCACCCGGCCGCCACGGCGCCCGCGTCGGCCGGGGTGTCACCGACCATCAGCGTCCGCTCCGGGTCGACGCCGAGCATCCCGCAGGCGCGCAGGAAGATGCCCGGGTCGGGCTTGCAGCGCCCCACCTCGTACGACAGCACGAACGCGTCGACGAGCCCGGCCAGCCCCCACGCCTCGAAGTGCGGCCGGATGTCGAAACCGATGTTGCTGACCACCGCGACCCGTACGCCCCCGGCGCGCAGCGCGGCCAGGGTCGGGGCGGTGTCCGGGTAGGGCACCCAACCCTCGGGCACCAGCACCCGCTCGTAGAGCGCCTCGGCGAAGCCCTCGATGCCCGCGTCCACGGTCTCGGCGAGCCCCGTGTAGGCGCCCCGGTGGGCGTGCGGGTAGAGATCCCGGTCGGCCCAGAGCTCGGTCAGCCGGGGCGGCACCCGGGTCGGCAGCGGCCCGCCCGCCCGGCCGGCGGTCAGCAACCGGTCGGCCAGCGCGGTGGCCCGCATCCGCTCCAGCGTCACCCCGCAGGCGGCCGCGGCGGCGAGGACCCACTCCCGGGGCTCCTCCACCTGGGCCAGGGTGCCGTGGAAGTCGAGCAGGACCGCCTCCACCGGCCGGCGGGACGGATCCGGACGGACGGCGTCGTCGGCGCCGCGCGGGGCGTGGGGCGGTTCGGCATGATCCGGCACGTCGTGCACCCTACCGACCGCCCCCGACCCGACTGCCGGTTGGCCTTGTCCGGTGGCTGTCGGCACCACGCATTAATCTTGGAGACATGTCGAGCCCCGCCGAGCGGTACGCCGCGGCGCGCCGCCGGGCCGCGCAGGCCTCACAGTTCCCGGCACTCAACGAGTTCGCCCTCGACCTGGGGTTCGATCTCGACGACTTCCAGCGGGAGGCCTGCCAGGCACTGGAGCGCGGCAGCGGCGTGCTGGTGTGCGCCCCGACCGGTGCCGGCAAGACCGTGGTCGGCGAGTTCGCCGTGCACCTGGCGCTGCGCGGCACCCCGGCGCCCGCCGACGGCGACGCGACGGCGACCGGTGCCGAGGCGGCCCCGCCCCGCCGGCGCAAGTGCTTCTACACCACCCCGATCAAGGCCCTGTCGAACCAGAAGTACCACGACCTGGTCGACCGCTACGGCGCCGCGCAGGTCGGGCTGCTCACGGGCGACAACGCCATCAACGGCGACGCCCCGGTGGTGGTGATGACCACCGAGGTGCTGCGCAACATGCTCTACGCCGGCTCGGCCACCCTCGACGGCCTGGCGTACGTGGTGATGGACGAGGTGCACTACCTCGCCGACCGCTTCCGCGGCGGGGTGTGGGAAGAGGTGATCATCCACCTGCCCGCCTCGGTCACGCTGGTCTCCCTGTCGGCCACCGTGTCCAACGCCGAGGAGTTCGCCGACTGGCTGGTCACCGTGCGCGGCGAGACGGCCGTGGTGGTCAGCGAGCACCGCCCGGTGCCGCTGTGGCAGCACATGCTGGTCGGCAAGCGCATGTTCGACCTGTTCCACGACGCCGACGCCGCCCGCAAGCACGACGTGCACCCCGAGCTGCTGCGCTACACCCGCGACACCATGCGCCGACTGGAGCTCGGCGAGGGCCGCAGCGCCGGCCCCGGCGCCGGGCGGCGCGGGCCCCGCTGGCGCGGCCCGATGCGCCCCGACATCGTCGATCGGCTCGACCGCGAGGGGCTGCTGCCGGCCATCCTGTTCATCTTCAGCCGCGCCGGCTGCGCCGCCGCCGTGCAGCAGTGCCTCGCCGCCGGCCTGCGGCTGACCTCTCCCGACGAGCGGGCGGAGATCCGCCGCGTCGTCGAGTCGCGGGTGACCGCCATTCCCGGCGAGGACCTGACCGTCCTCGGCTACTGGGAGTGGCTCGACGGGCTGGAGCGCGGGCTGGCCGCCCACCACGCCGGCATGCTGCCGGTGTTCAAGGAGGTCGTGGAGGAGCTCTTCGTCCGGGGCCTGGTCAAGGCGGTCTTCGCCACCGAGACGCTCGCCCTGGGCATCAACATGCCGGCCCGATGCGTCGTGCTGGAGCGCCTGGTGAAGTACAACGGCGAGGCGCACGTCGACCTGACGCCGGGGGAATACACGCAGCTCACCGGCCGGGCCGGCCGGCGGGGCATCGACGTCGAGGGGCACGCCGTCGTCGTCTGGTCCCCGGAGACCGACCCCCGGCACGTGGCCGGTCTCGCCTCCACCCGCACCTACCCGCTGCGGTCCAGCTTCCGGCCGTCGTACAACATGGCGGTCAACCTGGTCGGCACCGTCGGCGCCGAGCCGGCCCGCGCGCTGCTGGAGTCCTCGTTCGCCCAGTTCCAGGCAGACCGCTCCGTGGTCGGCCTGGCCCGTCAGGTGCAGCGCAACAGCGAGACCATCGAGGCGTACGGCGCGGAGGCGGCCTGCCACCACGGCGACTTCGACGAGTACTTCGCGCTGCGGGTGGCGATCGGCGACCGGGAGCGGGCCATCGCCCGGCAGGGGCAGAGCCAGCGCAAGGCCGCCGCGGTGGCCTCGCTGGAGCGGCTGCGGGTCGGCGACGTGATCCGCGTGCCGTCGGGTCGGCGGGCCGGCCTGGCCGTCGTGCTCGACCCGGCGACCGGCGGCTTCGGTGAGCCCCGGCCGCTGGTGCTCACCCAGGACCGTTGGGCGGGCCGAGTCAGCCCCGGCGACTTCTCGACCCCCGCCGAGGTGCTGGCGCGCATCCGGGTGCCGAAGCACTTCAACCACCGGTCCCCGGCGGCCCGGCGGGACCTGGCCGCCGAGGTCAGCGGCACGGGGCTGGACCGCCACGGCGGCCGGCGGGGTGGCCGCTCCCGGCAGGCGGTCGGCGAGGACCACCGGCTCAGCCAGCTGCGCACCGAGCTGCGCCGGCACCCCTGCCACGCCTGCCCCGACCGCGAGGAGCACGCCCGCTGGGCGGAGCGGCGCCGCCGCCTGGAGAAGGACACCGAGGAGCTGCGCCAGCGGGTGGCCGGCCGGACGGGGTCGCTGGCCCGCACGTTCGACCGGATCGTGGCCCTGCTCACCGCCCGGGGCTACCTGACGCCCGACGGGACGGTGACCGATGCCGGCCGGATGCTCGGCCGGATCTGGACCGAGGCCGACCTGCTGGTCGCCGAGTGCCTGCGACGCGGGGTGTGGGACGGGCTCTCCCCGGCCGAACTGGCGGCGGCGGTCTCGGTGGTGGTCTTCGAGGCCCGCCGCGACGTCGACGAGCGGGCGTCGCTGCCGCGCGGCCCGGTGGCCGAAGCGGTCGACGAGACGCTCAAGCTGTGGAGCGAGATCGAGGCCGACGAGGCGGCCCGCGGCCTCACCGGCACCCGGGAGCCCGACCTCGGCTTCGCCTGGCCGGTCTACCGCTGGGCCCGCGGCGAGGCGCTCGCGAAGGTCCTCGGCAGCGGCCACGAGATCGACGGTGAGATGCCGGCCGGCGACTTCGTCCGGTGGGCGCGGCAGGTGGTCGACCTGCTCGGCCAGCTCGCCGACTCGGGCGGCGCCTCGACGGAACTCAGGTCGACCGCCCGGCAGGCGATCGGCGCCGTGAACCGGGGCGTGCTGGCCTACCACGCCACCGCCTGATCGTCACCGTCGGTAACCGGCGATCGGAATCGACGCATCGCACAGTCATTACGACGGCACCCCCCGAGTTGTGCGGGGGGTGCCGTCTTGCCTGGTGGGAGCATCCTCGATCATTGCTGCGGCGCGCGGTTACGCGCCGGTAATCGATCCGAGGAAGGCCGCGATGGCGGAGATAAATCACTTTGAGTACGGGTGGATCACCCCCGCTCTCAGCTACGCGCTCTCGGTGCTGGGCTCGGCCCTGGGGCTGATCTGCGCGAGCCGGATCCGCACCGCGGGCAGCGCCGGCCAACGCGCCTGGTGGGGCACCCTGGCGGCCTGGGCCATCGGCGGTACGGCCATCTGGACCATGCACTTCATGGCGATGCTCGGCTTCGCCGTCGAAGGCACCCGGATCCGGTACGACGTGCCGATCACCGTGGCCAGCGCCCTCATCGCCGTGGTCGCGGTCGGCATCGGTCTGGCCATCGTCGGCACCGGGCGGTTCTCCGCCGTACGGCTTGTCGCCGGGGGCCTGTTCACCGGCGCGGGGGTCGCCGCGATGCACTACACCGGCATGGCCGCCATGCGGCTCAACGGCCGGATCGACTACGACACGACGCGCGTCGTGCTGTCCGTCGTGATCGCGGTGGTCGCGGCCACCGTGGCACTCTGGCTGGCGATGACCGTCCGGCGATGGCTGGCGATCGTCGGCTCGGCGCTGCTGATGGGCGTCGCGGTCAACGGCATGCACTTCACCGGGATGAGCGCCATGTCGGTGCACCCGCACACCCGGCAGGGCGAGGTGACCGGCGCCGGCGTCAGCACCCTGCTCGTGCCGATCGTCCTCGCGGTGGTGTTCGGCGTGGTGGGGCTGGTCTACGCGCTGCTGGCCGCCCCCACCGCCGAGGACCGGGCCGCCGCGGCGTACGTCGGCAGCCTGCGGGAGAGGGAGCCGGCCGAGGCCACGGCGGTGGCGGCACCGGACCCGGTGGGGCTGCGGGCCCGCTCCACGCTCGGCAGCCCCGGCACCCCGTTCCCGTCGCGCCGGAACGACCCGCCACGCTGAGCGCCGGGCTCCGGCCCCGTCGGGGTGCTAGGCCCGCTGCGCGAGGGCGTCGACGAGGCGGCGCGCCGAGCCGGCCAGGTTCCACTCGCCCGCCAGCTCCAGCAGCCGCTCGGGGTCGGCCGGGGCGGTCGGCAGCGCGGTGGGCAGCTCGGGCAGCGGCACGTCGAGGGCGACCCGGACCACCTTCGGCGCGACCGCCAGGTAGTCCCGCGCGGCGGCGAGCTTGGTGCGCAGCCCGGGGGCGAAGCCCGAGCCCGGGTCGTCCAGGGCGGCCAGGATGCCCGCCACGTCGCCGTAGCGCTCGACCAGCCGGGCGGCCGTCTTCTCGCCCACGCCCGCCACTCCGGGCAGCCCGTCGCTGGGATCGCCCCGCAGGGCGGCGAAGTCGGCGTACCGGTTCGCCGGCACCCCGTAGCGGGCGCGCACCGCGGCGTCGTCGCAGTCGTCCAGCTTGGCCACGCCCCGCCCGACGTAGAGCAGCCGCACGGGGCGGGCGTCGTCGACGAGCTGGAACAGGTCCCGGTCGCCGGAGACCACCTCGACCGGCGCCGGCTGCGTCACCGAGAGGGTGCCGAGCACGTCGTCGGCCTCGTAGCCGGCCGCGCCGACGTGGGTGATCCCGACGGCGTCGAGCACCTCCAGGATCAGCGGGACCTGCGGGCTGAGCGTGTCGGGCACCACCTCGCCGCCCTCGGGGGCCACCCGGTGCGCCTTGTAGGACGGCAGCAGCGCCACCCGCCAGTCGGGCCGCCAGTCGTGGTCCATCGCGCAGACCATCCGGTCGGGCCGACGGGTGCGGATCAGGCTCGCCAGCATGTCGAGGAAGCCGCGCACCGCGTTGACGGGGCTGCCGTCGGCGGCGCGGGCCGCCGACTCGGGAATGCCGAAGTAGGCCCGGAAGTAGAGACTGGGCGCGTCGATGAGCAGGATCGGGGGTCGGTGTGCCACGCCCGACAGCCTGGCACACCCCCCCGACGATCAGGGGGCACGGCGCGGCGGATCAGGGACGGTCGTCGTCGCGGTATAGCGCCTCGCGGCGGGCCACGTGCTGAAGCCCGTAGCTGACCAGCAGCAGCACGATCGCGGCCGCCACCTCGAGCCAGGCCGCCGTGCCGTCGGCGACGGTCAGGCCGACGAGCAGCAGGACCAGGCCCGCCACCGCGAGGACGCCCGCCCAGAGCAGCTGGCGGCGTCGGGTCGCGGCGCGCTCGGGTTCCGTCGCTGCCACGGCGGTCGCTCCTTCCCGTCGGCGACCCGTCCGCGCCCAGCCTATCGGCGGGTACGGCCGGCGGCGGCGGAACCGGGCTGCGGGAGCGCCGCCCCCGGGCGCAGACTTGCCGGTGTGACGTTCGTTGCCGGCCTGACGCTGGGCCGCCGGTTCCACGACGAGGTGCTGGCGCCGATCCTGCGTCGTCGCCTTTCCGACCTGCCGTACGCGGCCGGTCTGCTCGACGGCGGCTCGGAACTGCTCGGCCTGGACACCCCGCGCTCCACCGACCACGACTGGGGCCCGCGGGGGCAGCTCTTCGTCGCCGCGCCGGACGCGGCGCGCATCCCGGCCCTGCGCGCGGCGCTGGACGCGGACCTGCCGGCGGAGTTTCTCGGCTGGCCGACCCGGTTCACCGGGCACGGGCGGCTCGGGGTGGCCGACCGGGCGGGCAGCCGCCACGGCGTCACGGTCCACGAGCTGGGCGGCTGGTGGCACGACCGGCTGGGCTTCGACCCGGCCGGCGGCGTCGGCACGGCCGACTGGCTGGCCACCCCGACGCAGCGGCTGGCCGAGGTGACCGGCGGCGCGATCTTCCACGACGGCCTCGACGGCGCGCTGACCGTGGCCCGGGCGGCCCTGGCGTGGTATCCGGACGACGTGTGGCGGCACGTGCTCGCCGCCGCGTGGACCCGCGTCGCGCAGGCCGAGCACCTGCCCGGCCGCTGCGCGGAGAGCGGCGACGAGCTGGGCAGCCGGGTGGTCGCCGCCGGGCTGGCCCGGGACCTGATGCGGCTCGGCCTGCTGCTGCACCGCCGCTGGCCCCCGTACGACAAGTGGCTCGGCACGGTGTTCGCCCGGCTGCCGGACGCGGCGCCCGTCGTCGCGGCCCTGGCCGACGCGCTCGGCCCGGCGGACTGGCGGGAGCGGGAGGACGGGCTGGTCCGGGCGCTGGCGGCGGTCGCCGCCTGGACCGACGGCACCGGCCTGGCGGCGCCGGTGCGCGCCCGGCCCCGGCCGTTTCACGCCCGGCCGTTCCTGGTCCTGGACGCGGGTCGCCTCGCCGCCGCGCTACGCGCCGCCATCATCGACCCGGCCCTGCGCGCGCGTGTGCCGCTCGGCGCGGTCGACCAGTACGTCGACAGCGTGGACGTGCTGACCCACGCGCACCGGGTCCGCCGGCTCGCCGCCGCGCTGCCGCCGGTGGCGGACGGCGCCGACTGACGCCGGGCGGCCGCGCCGACGGCGGCGCGGCCGCCCCGTCGAGGGCGGTGGCGGGCCCCGTCCCGCCGGGGCGGTGGCGGTGCCCCGCGCGCCGCTCAGGCGGGCAGCCGCCCGACCTGGTTGGCGCCGCCGAAGCAGTCCCAGATCTGCAATCGGGTGCCGTCGGCGGAGCTGTCGCCGGTGGCGTCGAGGCACTTGCCGGCCTGCGGGTTGCGTAGCGTGCCGTTGGACTGGGCCTGCCAGACCTGGGCGCCGGTGCCGTTGCATTCCCACAGCTGCACCTTGGCGCCGTTGGCGGTGGAGCCGCTGGCCACGTCGGCGCACTTGCCGAGGGCGCGCAGCGTGCCGTCGGTGCCCACCGTCCAGCTCTGGGCGTTCGTGCCGTTGCAGGCGTAGAGCTGCACGGCGGTGCCGTTGGCGGTGTTCGCGGCGGCCACGTCGACGCACTTGCCGCCGATCCCGGTGATCGGGCCGGTCCGCCCGGCGGGCGGCGGGATGCTGCCGCCGGTGGCGACGTCGTAGATGGCGCTGACCAGGGAGGTGGCCCCGGTGGTGTCCTGGCTGAGTTCCCAGTTCATCATGCCGCCGGCGTTGGCCATGGCCCACTGGGTCTTGCGCCTGACGGTGGGGACGCCGTTGTAGCACTGCTGGGTCCCGCCGACCGTGGTGCAGTCGCGGTTGGCGTTGGCCGGGTCCATGGCGACCAGCGAGGCGTAGGTGTGGTAGCCGGGCCGGCTGTAGAACGGCACGCCGAGCACCGCCTTGCGGGCGGGCAGGCCCCGGGACTTCCAGTAGTTGACGGCGTTGATCGACCAGTCGTAGTTGGCGTGTGGGCTGCCGCCGTCGTACGCCATGATGTTGAGCCAGTCCACGTGGCCGAACACGGCGGGCTGCACGCCCTCGGCGTACCAGCCCTCGGAGACGACGGCGGCGGTGAGCAGCTTGCCCCGGCTGTGCAGGGCGCCGGCCAGCTGCTGCATCAGCGCCGTGTAGTTGGTGGCCGAGGCGCCCGGGTCGGGGTACTCCCAGTCCATGTCGACGCCGTCGAGGCCGTACTGGTTGACGAAGGCGACGACGTTGTTGACGAACGTCGTGCGGCTGCCGGCGTTCGTGGCGAGCGCCTCGAAGGCGGAGTCGTCGCCGTTGTTCCAGCCGCCGATCGCGATCGACACCTTGACGTTGCTGGCGTGGCCGCGGGAGACCAGCTGGGAGAGCTTGGCGGGGTTCTCCACCGGACGCAGCGTGCCGTCGCCGTTGGGCAGCACGAATGCGTAGTTGACGTGGGTGAGCTTGCCGTACTGCACGGCGTTGACGTCGCCGGTCCACGACGGCAGGTAACCCACGCTGCGGAAGCCGTCGGGCAGCGCGGCGGCCTGCGCGGGGGCGGGGGTCAGGCCGGCGGCGAGGGCCGACCTGAGGCGGGGCAGCGATGAGGGCATCGGGGGCCTTCCCGTGGGCGGGTTGCGGCGGCCGTGCCGCCCGCGTCGGCGACCGGCGCCGGAAAGCGGGCGAACGGGTGGGACGGGCGGACATCCTCGAGGCAGCCAAATCCTAAGGAGTGTTAACTGTGGCGTCAACGACGCCGCTAGATGGATCGGAGAGTGCTCCCCGCAGCCGGGCGGGCTGGGGCGGCCCCCCGAACGACCGTTAAGCTGACCGGGTGGCATCCGACGAGTTGTATCCGCCCCGACGGCTGGCCGACGCCCAGCGCGCCACCGCCGCCGCCGGCCTGGACGCGCTGCTGCTCACCCCCGGCTCCGACCTGCGCTACCTGACCGGCTACGACGCCCACGAGGGGGAGCGGCTCACCTGCCTGGTGCTGCCCGCGCAGGGGGAGCCGACCCTGATCGTGCCCACCCTGGAGCGGCCGGCCGCCGAGGCGTCCCCGGCACCCGCCACCGGCGTACGCATCGTCGACCACGCCGACGGCACCGACCCGTACCCGCTGCTCGTCGCCGCCCTCGGCGGACCGGTGGCGGCGGTCGGGCTGGCCGACCGGATGTGGGCCGAGCAGGTCCTGGCCCTGCGCGCGGCGCTGCCCGGCGCCGCCCAGCGGCTGGCCTCCGAGGTGCTGCGCGAGATGCGCCTGCGAAAGTCCCCGGCCGAGGTCGCGGCGCTGGCCGAGGCGGGCGCGGCGATCGACGCCGTGCACCGGCGGATGGGGGAGTGGCTGCGGCCGGGGCGCACCGAGGCGGAGGTGGGCGCCGACATCGCCGCGGCGATCCGGGCCGCCGGCCACGTGAGCGTGGACTTCGTGATCGTCGCCGCCGGCCCGAACGGCGCCAGCCCGCACCACGGCACCTCCGGCCGGCCGATCGGCGCCGGCGAGCCCGTCGTCGTGGACATCGGCGGGACGATGCCCTCGGGCTACCGCTCCGACTGCACCCGCACCTACGTCGCCGGCGCCCCGGCGCCGGCCGAGTTCGTCGACTACTACGCGGTGCTGCACGCCGCCCAGCGCGCCGCGGTGGCCGCGGTCCGCCCCGGGGTGACCGCCGAGGACGTCGACGCGGCGGCCCGCGAACCGATCGCCGCCGCGGGGTTCGGCGCGGCCTTCCTGCACCGCACCGGCCACGGCATCGGCCTGGACGGCCACGAGGAGCCCTACGTGGTGGCCGGCAACGCCCGCCCGCTGGAGGCGGGGATGGCGTTCTCCGTCGAACCGGGCATCTACCTGGCGGGCCGCCACGGCGCCCGTATCGAGGACATCGTCGTCTGCGCCCCGGACGGCGTGCAACGGCTCAACACCACCCCCACGGAGCTCATCGCGCTATGACTGTCGACCGGATCCTCCCCACCGACGAGGCCCACGACCTGCTCGACCTCGCCACCGAACTCGCCGACCGGGAGTTGGCGCCACGGGCCGCCGGGTTCGAGGAACGCGCGGAGTTCCCCCGCGAGGTGCTGCGCACCCTCGGGCGGGCCGGCCTGCTCGGCCTGCCGTACGCCGAGGAGCACGGCGGCGCCGCCCAGCCCTACGAGGTGTACCTCCAGGTGCTGGAGATCCTGGCCAGCCGCTGGCTCGCGGTCGCCGAGGCGGTCAGCGTGCACACGCTGTCCTGCTACCCCCTGGCGCAGTTCGGCACCGACGAGCAGCGCAAGCTGCTGCCCGCCATGGTCGGCGGGGAGCTGCTCGGGGCGTACTGCCTGTCGGAGCCGCAGGGCGGCTCGGACGCCGCCGCGCTGACGACGAGGGCGGTACGCGACGGCGACGCCTACCTGGTCGACGGCACCAAGGCGTGGATCACCCACGCCCAGGTGGCGGACTTCTACAACATCTTCTGCCGTACCGGCGGGCCCGGCCCGAAGGGCATCTCCTGCCTGCTGGCCGACCGCGACACGCCGGGCATCGCGCCGCAGGCGGCCGAGCGCACGATGGGGCTGCGCGCCTCCCCGGTGGCGCAGATCGCCTTCGACTCGGCCCGGGTGCCGGCCGAGCGGCTGATCGGCGGGGAGGGGGCGGGCTTCACCATCGCGATGTCCGCGCTCGACTCGGGGCGCCTCGGCATCGCCGCCTGCGCGGTGGGGCTGGCCCAGGCGGCGCTGGACTACGCGGTCGGCTACGCCCGGGAACGCCAGCAGTTCGGCAAGGCGATCATCGACTTCCAGGGGCTGGGGTTCACCCTCGCCGACCTGGCGACCCAGATCTCCGCGGCCCGGGCGTTGACGCTGGCCGCGGCCCGGCTGCGTGACGCTGGCCGGCCGTACTCGATCGAGGCGGCGAAGGCGAAGCTTTTCGCCACCGACGTGGCGATGCGGGTGACCACCGACGCGGTGCAGGTGCTGGGCGGGGCCGGCTACGTGGCCGACCACCCGGTGGAGCGCTACATGCGCGAGGCCAAGGTGCTCCAGATCGTGGAGGGCACCAACCAGATCCAGCGGCTGGTCATCTCCCGGGCGCTGGCGAAGGGCTGACGGGCGTCGTCCCGCCGGCCGGCGCGTGTGCCGCGTCGCGCCGGCGGGCCGCGTCGTCGCCGTGGCGCGGTTTTCCCGGTAGGTTGCACGCCGTGGAGGAGATCGACCGCGCCATCATCGCCGCGCTGACCGCTGACGGTCGGCTGTCGTACACCGATCTGGCGGAGCGGGTGGGCCTGTCGGTCTCCGCCGTGCACCAGCGGGTGCGCCGCCTGGAGCAGCGCGGCGTCATCAAGGGGTACGCCGCCCGCGTCTCCTTCGAGGCCTTGGAGCTGCCGCTTACCGCGTTCGTGGCGATCCGACCGTTCGACCCGTCGCAGCCCGACGACGCGCCGGAGCGGCTGGCCCACCTGCCGGAGATCGACTCGTGCTACTCGGTGGCGGGGGAGGACTTCTACCTCCTGCTGGTGCGGGTGGCCAGCCCGGCGGACCTGGAGCGGCTGCTCCAGGAGATCCGTACGGCGGCGAACGTCACCACCCGTACGACGGTGGTGCTGTCGACGCCGTACGAGAACCGGCCGCCGAAGATCAGTGCCGAGTCCCACGTTCGGGTGCGTTCCCGGGCGTCGGGGGAACCGGCTGGTTCCACCGCAGGATGACCCGTCGGCCGTGCTCGTGGCCGAGCACGCTGACGGTGGCGGTGTCCAGCCGCAGCAGCCCGCCGGCCGAGGGCGGCAGGCCGACCCAGCGGGCGCCGAGCACGCGCAGGCTGTGGGCGTGCCCGACGAGGGCGACGGTGCCCCGGTCGAGCAGTGGGTGGACCCGGGCGAGCACCCGGTCGAGGCGTTCGCCGACCTGGTTGGGGGACTCCCCGCCGGGGCAGCCGTCGGTCCAGATGGACCAGTTCGGGTGGTCGTCGCTGATGTCGGCGGTGGTCCGCCCCTCGTACTCGCCGTAGTTCCATTCGGCCAGGTCGTCGAGGGTGCCGGTGACGGTGAGGCCGGCCAGCCGCGCGGTGTGCAGCGCCCGGGCGCGGGGACTGGTGAGGACCGCGGCGAAGCGTCGGCCGGCGAGGAACCGGCCGAGGATGCGGGCCTGCCGCTCGCCGTCGGGGGTGAGAGGGAGGTCGGTGTACGAGGTGTGCCTCCGGCTGGCGCTCCAGGTGGTCTCGCCGTGCCGGATCAGCAGAAGCTCTCCCATCCGTCCAGTCAACCAGACGACCGGCTCCCATCCTTCACCTAGTGTCCTAGGATGCCTTAGCGGGTGTGCGAGCCACCGCACAGACAGCAGAGGGGCGGATCAACGAAGACAGACGACACCGAGGAGGGAGTCCAGGCGGGCCGGACGTGGCGTGCCAGCGGGCCGGTGTACCACCAGGGGAGTGGTGGGCCCGGGGGACCCGGAAACGCGTCACCCCCGGGCCGGTGGTCGGCGCCGGGGGTGACGGTGTCGCGAGCGGGGTCAGTCGTTGCGGTGCTCGGCCCACCACTGCTGCCCGGTCTCGGGCAGGGTGTCGATCGGGTCGTAGTAGGCGTGGCGCTTGTTGAGCGCCTCGGCGTCGGCGGACTCGATGGAGGTGCGGTAGTTCTTCGTCCAGTACGAGATGCCGCGGTCGCGGTCGTACTCGGTGAGCATGTGCACCCAGCGCTTGCCGACGAAGGGGACGTCGCAGACGATGCGCGGCGTGGCGTAGCCGGGCAGGTAGCCCATGATGTCGTGCTGGAGCTGCTGGGCGTGCCAGACCGGCACCCGCCAGTGCTCGGCGTTGGGGATCATGTCGCACATGTAGAAGTAGTACGGCAGGATGCCCGCCTCGCCCTGGAGGGCGAAGCAGAGGTCGAGCAGGTCGGGGGCGGTGGCGTTGACGCCGCGCATGAGCACGCCCTGGTTGCGTACGTCGCGTACGCCCACGTCGAGGGCGGTCTGGGCGGCCCTGGCGACCAGCGGGGTGAGCGACTGGGCGTGGTTGACGTGGGTGTGGATGGCGAGGTTGACGCCTCGGCGGGCGGCGGTGCGGGCGACGCGTTCGAGGCCCTCGACGACGTCGGGCTGGAGCCAGTGCTGGGGCAGGCCCATGAGGGCCTTGGTGGCGAGCCGGATGTCGCGGATGGTTTCGATCTCCAGCAGCCGCATCAGGTAGGACTCGAGGTTCTTCCACGGCACGTTGGCGACGTCGCCACCGGAGACGACGACGTCACGGACGCCGGGGTGGGCCTTGAGGTAGCCGATGTGGGCGTCGTAGCGGTCGACGGGCTTGAGGGTCAGCTTGAGCTTGTCGACGGCGGGGGTGGAGTTGCCCACGAGGTCCATGCGGGTGCAGTGCCCGCAGTACTGGGGGCAGGTGGAGAGCAGCTCGGCGAGGACCTTGGTGGGGTAGCGGTGGGTGAGGCCCTCGGCGACCCACATGTCGTGTTCGTGCAGGGAGTCGCGGCTGGCGTACGGGTGGGAGGGCCAGTCGGTGCGCCGGTCGGAGGCGACGGGGATCATGTAGCGCCGGATGGGGTCGGCGAGGAACGCCTCGGTGGTCATCGGCGCGAACGGCACCATCGTGTTGATCATCTGTGGCGGCACCAGCATGGACATGGTGGCCAGGGCCTTCTGGTCGGCCTCGAGGTCGGCGTAGAAGGTCTCGTCGACCGTGTCGCCGAGGACGGTGCGCAGCTGCTTGATGTTCTTGACGCAGTTGACGCGCTGCCACTGTGCGTTCTCCCACTGCTCGCGGGTGATGTGGCGCCAGCCGGGGAAGCGGGTCCAGTCGGGCTCGACGAGGGGCGCGCGGCGGTATTCGTAGGGCTGTCCGGCGGTGGGTACCGCGACCGGCGCGGGGTGGGGCGGGGGCAGGGTCTCCACCGGTTGGGTCTGGGTCACGGCCCCTCCTCGATGTGGTGCGGGTTGATCAGCGATCCCGAAGGCTACTGGAAAATATTCGGTGAAGAAATTAGTCTGCCGGAAGTTTTCCCGCTACGCGAGCCCTGGCCGGGGCTTCGAGCGGCGTGACAGGGGGAGGTCGGCGTGACGTCACCGGTGGGTCTGCACCGCGTTGTCGAACCGGCGGGGGTGCTGCCGCAGGCCGCGTGGCGGCTGGACGCGAGTCCGGAGATCGCGCCGAACGAGGTGCGGATCCGGGTGGAGCGGTTGAACCTGGACGCGGCGAGCTTCCGGCAGTTGTGGGAGAAGCACGGCGGGGACGGCGACGCGGTGCGCGCCGAGGTGCTTGAGATCGTGTCCGCGCGGGGCAAGATGCAGAACCCGGTGACGGGGTCGGGCGGGATGCTGATCGGCACGGTGGAGGAGGCGGGGCGGCGTTCCCCGCTGGGGCTGCGGGTGGGGCAGCGGGTGGCGACCCTGGTGTCGCTGACGTTGACGCCGCTGACGATCCTCGACGGGTTGGCCCGCTGGGACGGGCGCAGCGAGCAGGTGCCGTGCGACGGGTACGCGATCCTGTTCGCCCGGTCGATCGCGGCGGTGCTGCCGGCGGACCTGGACCCGCAGCTGTCCCTGGCGGTGCTGGACGTGTGCGGGGCTCCGGCGCTGACGGCGCGGGTGGTGTCGCGGTACGTGGTGGAGCGGGAGCGGGCGGGGGACCCGACGCCGGTGCGGGTGGCGGTGATCGGTGGCGCGGGCAAGAGCGGGTCGCTGTCGCTGGCGGCGGCGCGGCGGGCGGGTGCCGCCCGTACGGTCGGGGTGGTGCCGGTGGTGGCGGAGCGGGACGCGCTGACGGCGGTGGGGCTGGCGGACGCGGTGGCGTTGGCCGACGCCCGGGATCCGGTGGCGCTGTCGACGGCGGTGACGACGGCGTTGGAGGCGCCGGCGGACGTGACGGTGGTGTGCGTGGACGTGCCGGGCTGTGAGCACGGGGCGGTGCTGGCGACGGCGGACGGCGGCACGGTGGTGTTCTTCTCGATGGCGACGAGTTTCGCGGCGGCGGCGTTGGGGGCGGAGGGCCTGGCGGCGGACGTGACGATGCTGGTCGGCAACGGTTACGTGCCGGGGCACGCGGAGTTCGCGCTCGGTCTGCTGCGGTCGGAGCCGGGGGTGCGGGCGTTGTTCGAGGCGCGACTCGCGGCAGACTGATGGTCATGACGAACCCCTCGACTCTGTACCGCGGCGGGACGCTGCACTGCCCGGCCGATCCGAGCGCGACGGCTCTGCTGGTGTCCGACGGCAGGATCTCCTGGCTGGGGGTGGACGCGGACGCGCCGTCCGCCGACCGGGTGGTGGATCTGGACGGGGCGTTGGTGACGCCGGCGTTCGTGGACGCGCACGTGCACGCCACGGACACGGGGTTGGCGTTGTCGGGGCTGGACCTATCGGGGGTGCGTTCGGCGGCGGAGCTGTTGGACGCGGTGGCGGGGTTCGCGGCGGGATTGCCGTCGGACGCGGTGGTGCTGGGGCACGGCTGGGACGAGTCGAGTTGGCCGGTGCCGGAGCTGCCGGACGCGGCGATGGTGGACCGGGCGGCCGGGGGGCGGCGGGTCTATCTGTCGCAGGCGTCGATCCATTCGGCGTTGGTGTCGGAGGCGTTGCTGGCGGCGTGTCCGCAGGTGGTGTTTGCGGTGGGGTACGACGCGTCGGGGTGGTTGCGGCGCGACGCGCACCACGTGGTGCGGGCGGCGGCGTTCGCGTCGGTGACGCGGGCGCAGCGGGTGGCGGCGCAGCGGGCGGCGTTGGGGCACGCGGCGTCGTTGGGTGTCGCGGCGGTGCACGAGTGCGGTGGTCCGGAGATCTCCGACGAGGAGGACTTCACGGGTCTGTTGGCGTTGTCGGGTGACGGCGTGGCGGAGGTGTACGGGTACTGGGGTGAGCTGGGTGGTGCGGCGCGGGCCCGGGAGTTGGGTGCGGTGGGTGCGGGTGGTGATCTGTTCGCCGACGGGGCGTTGGGGTCGCGTACGGCGCACGTGTCGCGGGACTACCTGGACGGTGACGGTGGGTGTGGTCACGGTTATCTGAGTGCGGAGCAGGTGCGGGATCATCTGTTGGACTGTGCGGCGCACGGTGTGCAGGGTGGTTTCCACGCGATCGGTGACGCGGCGATCTCGACGGTGTTGGAGGGGTTCGCGGGGGCGGCGGAGAAGCTGGGCACGGACCGGGTGCGGGCGGCGCGGCACCGCATCGAGCACGCGGAGATCATGAACAAGCGGTTGATCGCGGGGTTCGTGGAGTACGGGATCGTGGCGAGCATGCAGCCGGCGTTCGACCGGTTGTGGGGCGGTGCGGGTCGGATGTACGAGTCGCGGCTGGGGTTGGACCGGTCGTTGGAGTCGAATCCGATGGGTGCGATGCACGCGGTGGGGGTGGCGTTGGCGTTCGGGTCGGATTCGCCGGTGACGCCGTTGGATCCGTGGGGTTCGGTGCGGGCGGCGGTGTGGCATCACAGCCCGGCGCAGCGGATGAGTGTGCGGGCGGCGTTCGCGGCGCATACCCGTGGTGGGTGGCGGGCGGTGCGGCTGGACAACGAGGGTGTGTTGGCGTTGGGGGCGCCGGCGACGTTCGCGGTGTGGTCGACGCCGGCGGGGGTGGAGCGGGGTCTACCGGTGTTGTTGGCGGCGGATCCGGAGGCGCGTGGTCCGCAGGATCCGACGCCGCTGCCGGTGTGTCGGCGCACGGTGTTGCGTGGTGACGTGATCTTCGAGGAAGGGTCTTCGTGAGCGAGCGATCCATCGGTACGGCGTGTGGCGCCGTCGCGGGGCAGGGTGGGGTGACGGTGTGACGGGCAAGCTTGATCTGGATCCGCGGTTGGTGGCGCGGGCGCGGGAGTTGGCGCGCCGTGCGGGTCAGCCGGTGGTGGATCTGGCGCGTAGCCACACGACGGTGTCGGTGGAGCGGGCGGTGTTGCGGCTGGCCGGGGTTTCCGGTGCCGATCCGGACGGGATTCCGTGGGTGAACCGGCTCGTGGACGCGGTGGTCGCGGACGTGGGGTTGGGGCACGGGGTGGCGTTGCCGGTGTTCGACGCGTTGGCCCGGGAGCAGCTCGGTGACGTGACGTTGCTGGCGCAGAAGGCGGCGGCGGGGTCGGTGCGGTTCGAGGTGCCGACGGGGAAGGCCGCGACGGCGGCGCGGCGGGCGGCGCGGCGGGCGGTCGGTGCGGGGGTGCGGGCGATCGACCGGCGGCGGGCGGAGCGGGACCGGCTGGTGAAGCGGTTCGGGGATCCGAAGCAGCGGCCGTGGATCTATCTGATCGTGGCGACGGGGGACATCTACGAGGACATTCCGCAGGCGCAGGCGGCGGCGCGGGCGGGTGCGGACGTCATCGCGGTGATCCGGTCGACGGGGCAGTCGTTGTTGGACTACGTGCCGGAGGGTGCGACGCGGGAGGGGTTCGCGGGCACGTACGCGACGCAGGAGAACTTCCGGTTGATGCGGGCGGCGTTGGATGAGACGTCGCGGGAGTTGGGCCGCTACGTGCGGTTGACGAACTACGCGTCGGGTCTGTGCATGCCGGAGATGGCGACGTTGGCGGGCCTGGAGCGGCTCGACATGATGTTGAACGATTCGATGTACGGGATTCTGTTCCGGGACATCAATCCGATCCGTACGTTCGTGGACCAGCGGTTCTCGCGGCAGGTGCACGCGCGGGCGGGGATCGTCATCAACACCGGTGAGGACAACTACCTGACCACGGCGGACGCGGTGGACGAGGCGCACACGGTGACGGTGTCGCAGTTGCTCAACGAGTTCTTCGCGCACGAGGCGGGGTTGGCGGACTGGCAGTTGGGTCTGGGGCACGCGTTCGAGATCAACCCGGATGTGCCGGAGTCGTTCCGGCTGGAGTTGGCGCACGCGTTGTTGGCGCGGGAGTTGTTCCCGGACGCGCCGTTGAAGTGGATGCCGCCGACGAAGCACATGACGGGTGACGTGTTCCGGGGCAATCTGCTGGACGGGTTCTTCAACCTGGTGGGCACGATGACGGGGCAGGGGATCCTGCTGGTGGGGATGATGACCGAGGCGGTGGTGACGCCGTGGTTGTCGGACCGGGACATCGCGTTGCAGAACGTGCGGTATGTGCTGGGTGCGGCGGGTGGGTTGCACGAGGATTTCGTGCCGGCGCCGGGTGGGTTCATCCAGCAGCGGGCCAACCGGGTGCTCTCGGAGGCGGTCGAGTTGTTGGAGCGTATCGGTGAGCAGTCGTTGTTGACGGCGATCGCCGAGGGCACGTTCGGGATCATGAAGCGGCCGGCGGACCGGGGCAAGGGGTTGGCGGGGGTGGCCGCGCACGAGGCCGGCTACTTCAATCCGGCCACCGAGATCCTGGAAGGGGCGGGTGCGTGAGCGCCGTGGAGGCCGGCGGCGGGGCCGCCGGGAAGAAGGTCGTGCGGCCGTACGGGGACACCACGGGCGACGGCATGGTGCAGGTGTCGTTCACGTTGCCGGTGCCGCACGACAAGCGGGCCGAGGGCGCGGCGGTGCAGTTGGCGAACAAGATGGGCATCGATCCGGCGATGCTGGTGCACGCCAAGCCGATGAGTGAGGGTTTCACGTTCTTCGTGGTGTATGGGCGGGTGAACCATCTGGTGGACCTGTCGGCGGTGCAGGTGGTGGAGCGTGACTTTCCGCTGCTGAGCGCCAAGGAGGTCAACGCGGTGGTGAAGCGGCGGTTGCGGCGCAAGTTGTCGGTGGTGGGGGCGTGCATCGGTACGGACGCGCACACGGTCGGCATCGACGCGATCCTCAACGTCAAGGGCATCGCCGGTGAGAAGGGTCTGGAGTACTACCGGGAGTTGAAGGTCACCAACCTGGGGGCGCAGGTGAGTGTGCCGGAGTTGGTGGAGGCGGCCCGGGTGGAGCGGGCGGATGCGGTGCTGGTGTCGCAGGTGGTGACGCAGCGGGATGCGCATCTGCACAACACGCGGGAGATGTCGGCGGCGTTCCGGGAGGCGATGCCGGCGGGGCGTCGGCCGCTGCTGATCGTGGGTGGGCCGCGGTTCGACGAGACGATGGCCGGTGAGTTGGGCGTGGATCGGATCTTCGGCCGGGGGACGACTCCGGGTGAGGTGGCGAGTTTCCTGGTGCACGCGTTGATCGAGAAGAAGGCGAAGGCATGAGTGATTCCCGGGTGGGTCTGACGGTGGTGCACCGGCGGTATGTGCCGTATTCGCACGCCCACTACGCGGGCGACCTGGTCGACGGGGCGTACGCGTTGGGGTTGTTCGGGGACGTGGCCACGGAGGTGTGTATCCGCACCGATGGTGACGAGGGGTTGTTCGCGTCGTACTCGGATGTGCAGTTCCGGGCGCCGATGAAGGCGGGGGACGTGTTGGAGGTGACGGCGACGGTGACCCGGGTGGGTACGCGTAGCCGCACGATCGACTTCGAGGCGCGAGTGGTGTGTCGGGGGCGTCCGGATCGGGGTGAGTCGGCGGCGGAGGTGCTCGACGAGCCGGTCGTGGCGGTCACGGCGACCGGCACGGTGGTCGTTCCGCCCGCGGCGTGAGGTACGCGGTCTGCGCCGACGTCGGGTCCACGTACACGAAGGTGGCGGTGGTGGACCTTGACGTCGGCGCGTTGGTGGGTGCGTCGTCGGCGCCGACGACGGTGGGTACGGACGTGCTGCACGGCCTGGACGCGGCGGTCGGGGCGGCCCGCGCCGGGTTGCCTGGTGTGCGGGATGCGCCGTGGTACGTGTGTTCGTCGGCCGGTGGTGGGCTGCGGTTGGCGGTCATCGGATACGAGCGGCTGGTGACGGCGCAGGCGGGCCGGCGGGTGGGCCTGTCGGCGGGCGCGAACGTGGTGCACGTGGCGGCGGGTCGGCTCGGCGCGGCGGACCTGGCCGGGTTGCGGGCGGCCCGCCCGGACGTGGTGCTGCTGGTGGGTGGCACCGACGGCGGGGACGCCGAGACGTTGACGCACAACGCGACGCGGCTGGCGCGGGCCCGCTGGCGGGTGCCGGTGGTCCTTGCGGGCAACGTCGACGTCCGCGAGGAGCTGCACGCGGTGCTGGCGGCGGCGGGGGTGCCGGTGACGGTGGCCGACAACGTGCTGCCGCGCATCGGGGTGTTGGCGCCGGCGGGGGCGCGGGCGGCCATCCGGGAGGTGTTCCTGCGGCACGTGATCGGCGGGAAGCGGTTGTCGCGGGGGTCGCGGTTCGCGCGGCTGGTGCGCGCGGCCACCCCCGACGCGGTGTTGACCGGGGTGGAGGTGCTGGCCGACGCGCTGGGTGGTGATCTGGTGGTGGTGGACGTGGGGGGCGCCACCACGGACGTGTACTCGGTGTTGACGCCGGACGAGCGGGCGACGGGGCCGGGGCGGGAGGTGGCGGGGTCGCTGTGGCGGGCCCGTACGGTCGAGGGCGATCTGGGTATGCGGTGGAGCGCGCCGGGGGTGGTGCGGGCGGCGGCGGAGGAGCGGTTGCTCACCGACGCGGAGCGCGACGCGCTGGCGGCGGGGGCGGCGGCGCGGGCCGCCGATCCGGGTTTCCTGCCCGCAGGGGAGGCGGACCGTGCGGTGGACGCCCGGATCGCGGCGTTGGCGGCGACGGTGGCGTTGCGGCGGCACGCGCGGGGTGCCGCGACGGGTGAGCGGGCCGGGCGGGACCTGCGCGACGTGCGGCTGCTGGTGGGCTCGGGTGGGGTGTTGCGGCATGCCGCGCCGGTGGACGCGGCGGGGGTGCTGGGTGCGGTGCTGACGGATCATGCCGGCGGGTGGGCGTTGCCGCGGGCGGCCCGGCCGGTGGTCGACGTCGACTACGTGCTGGCCGCCGGTGGGCTGCTGGCGGCGGAGCATCCGGTGGCGGCGGTGGCGTTGCTGCGGCGGCACCTGGGCACGGATTGAGACTCGCCGACGCGACACGCCGTGGTACATCACACGACAGGCCCGGGTGGGTTGACAGCGGCGGGGGTGTACGCCGTACCGTCTTTGAGTCCTACTACGGGAAGCGGCTGTTGTTCGCTTCGTCCCTTCGTCCGCTGGCCGAGCGACATGTGAGCAGTGCGTCGCGGCGGCCAGGTCCAGCGGGCGGGGGTCGGCGGGGCGGCGCGAACCGGCCGCGGTTACCGGTGTACGGGCAGGGTGAGGTGCACGGCCAGTAGACAACGGCCAGGCGGGGGCAGCCAGTCCGCGTCGGGTCGGTCCGAAGGTCGGCGCAGCTCATTCTCGCCCCACCGGCCGGGAAGGGCCTGGGAGCATCGGGGCGCGGCGCGAGCCGCGCCCCGATTTGTGTCCGGTGTCCGTTGGCGGCGGGGGCAGAGCGGCCGGGTGGGCGTGGCGGGGCGGCGGCGGTACGGGCGGGTAGCCTTCGGCGCGTGATCGTGGGGAATCGACCGGCGGCGACCGGGGACGACGACCGGCCTGCCGGGCGGGCGGAGGCGTTGCCGTTGCGGGTGGCCGCGCCGATGGCGGTGGCGGCGGGTCTGGCGTTGCTGGGGGCGTTTCCGCCGTACGGGCTGTGGCCGCTGGCGCCGCTGGGGGTGGCGTTGCTGGCGGCGGCGACGCACCGCCGTCGGCTGCGCGCCGGGGCGGGGCTGGGTTTCCTGACCGGGGTGGCGTTGTTCGCGCCGCTGTTGAGCTGGACGAACCTGCACACCGGCTACCTGCCGTGGGTGCTCTTGTCGCTGTTGCAGGCCGGTTACCTGGCGTTGCTGGGCGCGGCGGGCGCGTACGTGTCGCCGCTGGTGGACCGGCTGCGGTGGAGCTGGCCGGCGGTGACCGGGGTGTTGTGGGTGGGGCAGGAGGCGCTGCGTGACCGTACGCCGTTCGGCGGGTTCCCGTGGGGGCGGCTGGCGTTCAGTCAGGGTGACTCGCCGCTGCTGCGGCTGGCCGCGTGGGGTGGGGCGCCGCTGGTGACGTTCGCGGTGGCGTTGACCGGTGGGCTGCTGGTGGCGGCGCTGTGGCGGCCGTGGGGCGGGCGGCGGCGCTGGTGGGTGCCGGTGGCCGGGTTGAGCGCGGGGGCGGTCGCGGTGCCCGTGGTGGGGCTGCTGGTGCCGGTGGCCGCCGTGGGGGGCGGCGACGCGGTGACGGTGGCGATCGTGCAGGGCAACGTGCCGCGTCTCGGCCTGGACTTCAACGCGCAGCGGCAGGCGGTGCTGAACAACCACGTCGACGCCACGATCGAGCTGGCCGGGCAGGTGGCCGTCGGCGTGCGGCCCCGCCCCGACCTGGTGGTGTGGCCGGAGAACTCCAGCGACATCGACCCGCTGCGCGACACCGATGCCGGGGCGCGCATCTCGCAGGCCGCCGACGCGGTCGGTGCCCCGGTCCTGGTGGGTGCGGTGCTGCGTGGCCCGGGCGACGGTCAGGTCCGTAACGCGGGCATCCTGTGGCGGCCCGGCAGTGGCCCGGATCTGGCGCAGCTGTACACCAAGCGGCATCCGGTGCCGTTCGCCGAGTACGTGCCGATGCGTGATCTGGCCCGGATGGTCAGCAAGCAGGTCGACCGGGTGCGCGCCGATTTCGTGCCGGGCAGCGAGCCGGGGGTGCTGGACAGCGGGGCGGCGGTGCTCGGCGACGTGATCTGTTTCGAGGTCGCCTACGACGAGGTGGTGCGTGACACGGTGACCGGTGGGGCGCAGTTGCTGGTGGTGCAGACCAACAACGCCACGTTCGACGTGGCCGAGGCGCGTCAGCAGTTGGCCATGGTGCGGTTGCGGGCGGTGGAGCACGGGCGGCCGGCGTTGATGGCCTCGACGGTCGGGGTGTCCGGGTTCGTTGCCCCGGACGGGCGGGTAAGCGACGCCACCGGGTTCAACACCCGAGCGGTCGTGGTGCGGCAGCTGCGGCTGGACGACGGGCGCACCCTGGCCACGCGGGTCGGGCTGTGGCCGGAGGTGGCGTTGGCCGCCCTGGCCGTGGCGGCCCTGGCGGGCGCGGTCGTGCTGCGCCGCCGGCACCACGGCGGCTGACACCAGCCGGTACGCCGGCGGAGGGGAAGCACGGTGGGCGAGACGACCGGTACCCGGGCGGACACCGGTCAGCCGGGGGTGGGTCGGGTGCTCGTGGTGATCCCGACCTACAACGAGGCCGACAACGTGGCGCGGATCGTGGCGCGGGTGCGTCGTGCCGCGCCGGCGGTGGAGATCCTGGTCGCCGACGACAACAGCCCGGACGGTACCGGCGCGGTCGCCGACGCCCTGGCGGGCGCCGACGGCCGGGTGCACGTGCTGCACCGCGAGGGCAAGCAGGGCCTGGGGGCGGCCTACCTGGCGGGGTTCGCGTGGGCCCGCGAGCGTGGCTTCGACGCGGTGGTGGAGATGGACGCCGACGGTTCGCACGCCCCCGAGGATCTGCCCGCGCTGCTGGCGGCGGCCCGCGACGCCGACGTGGTGATCGGTTCGCGGTGGACCGCCGGGGCGCGGGTGGTGAACTGGCCGCTGCGGCGGCTGCTGTTGTCGCGGTGCGGCAACCTGTACGCGCGGCTGGCGTTGGGCATGCCGTTGTCCGACGCGACGGGCGGCTACCGGGTGTACCGGCTGGCGGCCCTGGACGCCATCGACCTGGAGTCGGTCTGTTCGCAGGGCTACTCGTTCCAGGTGGAGCTGTCGCGGTTGGCGCACCGTTCGGGGGCGCGCATCGTGGAGGTGCCGATCACGTTCGCCGAGCGGGAACGCGGCAGCAGCAAGATGAGTCCGCTGATCGTGGTGGAGGCGCTGTGGCGGATCACGACGTGGGCGGTGCAGGACCGGCGGGTGGCGTTGCGGCGGGGCCTGCACGGCACCCGCACCGGTCAGGTCCGGTGGCCCTGAGCGGCCGCGTGTCATGCTGGACGGGGCGCCGGTGCCCGCGCGGGTGACCCGCGTCGGTGCGCCGCGGATGGTGAGTGGGGTGAGATGCGCCGAGGACTGAGGTTTGTGCCGTTGGCCCTGTTGGCGGCGGTGTTGCTGGAGCTGGTGGTGTTCGTCGCGGTGGGACGGGCGATCGGGTTCGGTTCGACGCTGCTGGCGGTGTTCGCGGCGTCGCTGCTCGGGCTGGTGCTGCTGCGCCGCGAGGGGATGCGGGCCTGGCGGGGCTTCAAGGCGTCCGCGCAGGCCGGGCAGCCGCCGGGCCGGCAGGTCACCGACGGTCTCGTCGGGCTGCTCGGTGCGCTGCTGCTGGCGTTGCCGGGCCTGCTCAGCGGCGTGGTGGGAGTGTTGTTGCTGGTGCCGCCGGTGCGCCGGTTGGCGCGCGGCGGGGTGCAGCGGGCGGCGGAGCGGCGGGTGTCGTCGATGGTGGCCGGTGACCTGTTCGGGCCGCGGCGGGTGCGGGTGCGTCGGGGCGCGGCCGCGCCGGCGGAGCCGCAGCCGGCCGAGCCGACCGTCGTCGTCGTCGACGGGGGTCGGGCCATCGAGGGTGAGATCGTGGAGCCCGGCCGTAACTGAGTCGCACACGACGGCGCCCCGGAAGCATCGCTTCCGGGGCGCCGTCGTGTGCGGTGTGGCTCAGGCGCGGCCGCGGCGGGTGCGGACCTCCTGCAGCCGCTCGGCGAGGATGTCCTCCAGTTCGGCGATGGAGCGCCGCTCCAGCAGCATGTCCCAGTGGGTGCGCGGCGGCTTGGCCTTCTTCTGCTCCGGCTCATTGCCGTCGACTAGCCGGGCCACGCTGCCGTCGAACTTGCATTCCCAGGTCGTGGGGACCTCGGCGTCGACGGCGAACGGAACCTCGAACTGGTGGCCCTTGGCGCAGAGGTACTCGCGGGTCTGACGCGGCGCGAGCTCCGTGTTGCGGTCGGATTCGTAGCTGACCGCGCCCAGACGGCTGCCACGCAGCATACGCTCGCCCATGATCGACTTCCCCTCGTTCGTGGTGCTGGTCTACTCGGTGTAACGGTCCGTTCCCGCCGGGCCATTCCCGCCCGGATGCCCGGGCGGGCCTGCACAAGGGTAGCGGGCCATGCCAGCTGCCCGGCGGGATCGTCCCGCGCCGGGTCGGGTCCTGCGGTGTCTCCGCGGTGCCAACGGCGATGGTAGCCGTCCCGCGTCGGCGCAGCTCGCGCTGGCCGGTGACGCGCCGGCCAGCACCGGCGCTGCGTGCTCCTGCCGACGGCGACACCAGGTGCGCGGGGGCGATTCAGCTCGCCGGGGTCGGTGGCAGGGGCAGCGGCAGGCCCGGCAGGCCGTCGATGCTGTGCGCCACGTGGTCCTTGCCGGCGAAGTAGTCGCTCAGCGACGCGTCGTCCTCCCGGGCGAAGCGCCGGCCGTGCAGGTCGCGGTCGGCGTCGTAGGACATGAACGGCACCGCGTAGCCGCAGGTGTCGCGGATCAGTTCGGCGCGTACGACGATGATCGCCCGCAGGCCGTGCACGGTGGGGTCGATGTCGGGGAAGTGGCCCGTCAGCTCCCGCCAGCGGGCGTCGTCGCGGAACACGGGCTCCCCGCGCCCGTGCACCCGCACGATGTTCGGCGGGCCCTCGAAGGCGCACCACATGAGGGTGATCCGGCCGTTCTCCCGCAGGTGTGCGATCGTTTCGGCGTTGCTGCCCGCGAAGTCCAGGTAGGCCACCGTGTGCGCGTCGAGCACCGCCCACGAGCCGCGCAGCCCTTTCGGCGACAGGTTGATGGTGCCGTCGGCCGACAGCGGGGCCGTGGCGGTGAAGAACAGCGGCTGCTGCTCGATGAAGGTGCGCAGGCGGCCCTCGATGCGCTCATGTGTCTTTCCCACCCCGGCATCATGACCCGCCGACGTCCCGCCCGGCTGCCCCGGGCGGCGCGGTGCTCAGCGTGTGGACGCGGCGACGCGCTCGGCCCGGGAGAGGCACCGAACCGAGATCAAGAAATCAAGGTCAACACCGGGTCGACGTCGACACCGGGCAGACCCCGTGCCGGTGCGGGGCGTGCGCCTCACTCACGGCGCCTGCCGGGCGGGGCCGGGGGCGCCGAGGTTGGCCAGGGCGGCGGCGAGGTGGCTGACCTGGTCGGCGAGCTGGGCGGCGCGCCGCTGCGCCTCGTCGCGGTCGGTCTCGGCGGCGCGTAGCCGTACGGCCAGGTCGGCGGCGTGGCCCTCGGCGGCGCTCGCAACCTCGCGTGCGGCGGCCAACTCGGCGCGCAGCGTGTCGCGGTGCCCGGCGAGGTCGGCCACCTGCGCGCGGGCCTGCTCGGCGGTCGCCTCGGCGCGCTGCCGGGCGGCCTCGGCGTCGCGGCTGGTCGCCTCGGCGCGCTGCCGGGCCGTGTCGGCCTCGGCGGCGGCCGTGCGGGCGACGTCAGTCTCGGCGCGGGCCTGCTCGGCGCGCTCGCGGGCCTGTTCGGCTTCGGCGTGCAGGCGCTGCGCGCGGTCGAGGGCCTCCGTGGCGGCGCGGGTCGCCCGGTCGGCGTCGGCGCGGGCGGCGTCGCGCTCGCCGGTCACTTCGGTGACGCGGCGGCGCTCGGCGTCGACGTCGACGCGCAGCGCACGCAGCTCGTGGCGGGCCGTGTCGCGGTCGCGTTCGGCCTGGGTGCGCAGGGCCTCCGCGGCGCTGGCCTGCCGGCGGGCCTCGTCGCGGGCGGCCTCGGCCCGGTCGGCGCGGGCGATCGCCGCCGAGGCCCGCTCGGCGGCGGAGCGGGCCTCGGTGTGGGCGGCGTCGCGTTCGGCGGTGGCGGAGCGGGCCTGCTCGCGGGCCAGGACGGCGGCCGCGGCGGCGTCTTCGGCGTCGCGGCGGGCCTCGTCGCGCTCGGTCTGTGCCGCCGCGACCTGCGTGGCCGCGTCGGCGCGGGCCTGGGCGAGCTGGCGTTCCACCCCGACCGGGGACAGCTCGGCGTGCAGGGCGTCGACGAGGGTCTCCGCCACCTGCTCCAGCCGGTCCACCGCCTCCCAGGTGCGGGCCACCTGACCGGGCAGGCCGGGGGCGTTGCGGTGCCGCATCCGGCTGTTGCGGGAGGCCCGCTGGCAGGCGCCGTCGTTGTCGCGGCAGTAGCGGAACGGCCGGCCGGCGCCGACACGCTGCGGCACCTGGCGTCCGCAGTGGGCGCAGGGGCGGGTCTCAACGGAGGTGGGCTCGGCGTCCATCGAGGGCGCAGTCTACTGCCGGCCCCGCCGGTCCCCGCCGCAGCGCCCGACCGGACCGCCCTCGCACCTGGCCGACGCACCAGACGGTGGCCGCCGTGTGCGGCGTCGACGCGCTCAGCCGGCCGTGCGGGCCGTACGGTCCAGGGTGTAGCGGCGTTGCAGCAGCAGCGCGACGAGCATCGCCGCCGCGGGCAGCAGCCCGAAGCCCCAGCGGATCGCGTCCAGCGCGCCGTCGGGCTGGGTGACGCCGGCCCCGGCGGTGGAGGCGACGAACCCGCCCGCGGCCAGGCACAGCGAGTACGCCCACGGGCCCAGCGCCGCGCCGGTGGCCTCGGTGGCCGTCCAGACCCCGGTGTAGGTGCCGGCGGCGCCGCCGCTGGCACGGATGACGTCGGGCACCATCGAGAACGGCAGCAACTGCATGCCGGCGAAGGCGACGCCGAGCACCGCCACGGCCGCCACCAGCACGGGCAGCCCCGCCGGACGGCCGACGGCGAGCACCAGCGAGCCGGCCGCGAAGGCGCCCTGGGCACCCAGCAGCGCCCGTTGTTTACCGACCCGGCGGGCCGCCACCAGCCAGGCCGGGGTGACCAGCAGGGCCGGGGCGACGAAGGCGGCCACCAGCACGGTGGTCAGGCCGGGGCGGCCCAGCTCGTACTCGGCGTAGTAGGGCACGCCGGCCAGGACCAGGTGGGTGGTGCTCGACATGGCCAGGTAGGCGGCGACCAGCCACCGGAACTGCCGATCGCGCAGCGCCACGGCGAGGCCCCGCCAGCCGCCGGCGTGCGGTGCGGGCGTCGCGGCGGCGGCCCGGCGCAGCCGACCGATGCCGGCGACCCCGACCAGCATGGTGGCCAGCATGCCGACGGCCAGCAGCACGCCCATCCGCTGGTAGCCGCCCCGGGTGGCGTCCTGCCCGCCGGCGAGCAGCGGCGCCAGCAGCCCGGAGGCGAGGATGCCCAGGGTCAGCACCACCATCCGGAAGGCCATCAGGCGGGTGCGTTCGTGGTAGCCGATGCGCAGGTCGGCGGGGGTGGCCAGGTAGGGGACCTGGTAGGCGGCGAAGAGCAGGTTGCCGGCGACGAAGGCGAGCGCCACCCAGGCGGCGGCCGGCGCGCCGGTGAGCGCGCCGGGCACGGCGAACAGGGCGGCGAAGGCCAGCGGCAGGGCGCAGCCGAGCAGCAGCAGCCGCCGTCGGTCGCCCCGGCGGGTCTGCTCGACGTCGCAGCGGTGCCCGATCCAAGGGTGCAGCAGGACGTCGGCGACCTTCGGCAGCAGCAGCGCCAGGCCGGCGAGCCAGGGGGCGACGGCCAGCACGTCGGTGAGGAAGTAGAGCAGCAGCAGGCCGGGGACCGTCACCCAGACGCCCATGCCGAGGGAACCGGCGGCGAAGCCGAGCAACGGCCCGCGGGGCAGGGTGGCGCTGCGCGTGCCGGCCGGCTGCTGGTCGAGCCCGGTCATGACGGCCTCCTCTGCGGGCACGCCGCCCGCAATCCAACGGATGCTGGATTGTAGGGGCAGAATGGCGGCCATGACCATGCCTCGCCGCCGACCCGGGCGGCCCCGCCGCGAGGAGACCCGGCCCACCCGGGAGGTGGTGCTCGCCGCCGCGACCGCGCTGTTCGCCCGGCGGGGCTTCGACGCCGTCGGGCTGCGGGAGGTCGCGGCGGCGGCCGGCGTGGACGTGGCCACGGTCTCGCACCACACGGGTACGAAGGCGCAGCTCTACGACGCCTGCTTCGCCCGGGTCTTCGCCGCCGAGCGCGACGTGCTCGAGGCGGCGGCGGGGCGCGCCCGGCAGGCGCTCGACAGCGGGCCGGCCGAGGTCCGGCGGGCGCTGCACGACCTGGTGGACGTGTTCGTGGACTTCCTGGAGGACCGGCCGGAGACCACCGCGTTGTGGCTGCGCCGCTGGCTGGAGCCGCAGCGGCACGCCGAACTCGACGAGCGCTACGCCGCCCCGCTGTACCGGCTCGTCGCGGACCTGCTCACCGCCGCCGCGGCGGCCGGGGCGCTGGTCGAGCCGGCGCCGCACGTGACGGTGCGCAGCCTGGTGTGGGCGGTGCACGGGCACGTGGTGGCCCTGGCCGCGGGCGGGGGTTCGCAGGCGCGGCAGCGGCGGGAGTTCCGCGCGTTCGTGCACCGCTTCCTCGACGGGCTGTACGGGCCGGCGACGCCTTGACGTGCCGCCCGCACCGGGCCATTATCCAACGCACGTTGGATTAACGGGAAGGAGCCGGCGATGGGTGCGCAGCCGTCCGTGGCGGTCATCGGCGCGGGCGCGGCCGGACTGGCCACCCTCAAGGCGCTCGCCGACGCCGGCGTGCCCGCCGTCGGCTTCGAGGCGGCCGAGCGGGTCGGCGGCCTCTGGGTGTACGGGGCACCCGGCTCGCCCGCGTACCGGACCCTGCACCTGAACACCAGCAAGGCGCGCACCGAGTTCGCCGACCATCCGATGCCGGCGCACTGGCCGGACTACCCCGACCACGCCCGCGTCGCCGGCTGGCTCACCGACTACGCCGACCGCTTCGGCCTGCACGACGCGGTGCGGCTGCGGCACACCGTCGAGGGGGTCGAACGCGGCGGCGACGGCCGCTGGAGCGTGCACGCCGCCGGACCCGACGGCGGCGTCGACGTCAGCGTCGACGCCGTCGTCGTCGCCAACGGCCACAACCGGGTGCCGAAACCGCCCACCCCCGCCCCGCCGGGCACCTGCACCGCCGAGCAGCTGCACAGCCACGCCTACCGGGGGCCCGAACAGCTCGCCGGCCGGCGGGTCCTGGTCGTCGGCGGCGGCAACTCCGCGATGGACATCGCCGTGGACGCCTCGTACGCGGCCCGGCGCACCCTGCTGTCGCTGCGCCGCGGCGTCTGGGTGGTGCCGAAACACCTGCTGGGACGCCCGTCGGACACCCTCAACGGCGCCCTCGCCCGGCGGCTGCCGTGGCGGCTGCGCCAGCGCATCACCCAGCGGCTGCTCACCGCGACCGTCGGCGCGCCCACCCGCTACGGCCTGCCCGCCCCCACCCACGGCTTCCTCCAGGACCACCCGACGCTGTCCGACGGGCTGCTGTCGCGGCTGACCCACGGCGAGATCGAGCCCCGCCCCGGCATCGCCGGCTTCGACGGCGAACGGGTCACCTTCACCGACGGCCGCGTCGACGAGGTCGACCTGGTGATCTGGTGCACCGGCTACCGGGTGCAGGTCCCCTTCCTCGACCCCGCGCTGCTCGGCGACGGGGCGGACACCCTGCCGCTGTACCGGCACGTGTTCCACCTCGACGCGCCCGGGCTGGCGTTCGTCGGGCTGATGCAGTCCACCGGCGCCGCGTTCCCGCTGGTCGAGGCGCAGGCCAAACTGGTCGCCGCGCAGCTGTCCGGCCGCTACGCGTTGCCCGAGCCGCACGCGCAGCGCGCCGCCTGCCGGGCCGAGCTGCGCGCTGCCACCGCCCGCTGGGGACAGCGCCGGCCCGCCATGCGGGTGGACTTCGACGCGTACCTGGCCGAGCTGAGACGGGAACTGGTCGCCGGCGCCCGCCGCGCCCGCGCCACCGGAGCCGCGGCATGAGCGCCCTGCCGGGCCGCCGGGTGCTGGTGACCGGGGCCAGCGGCACCTTCGGCCGGCACCTGTGCGCCGCGCTCACCGCCGCCGGGGCACGGGTCGTCGGCGTCGACCGCCAGGCCGGCACCGTCGACGGCGTACCGGTGCTCGGCTGCGACCTGACCGACCCCGCCGCCGTGGCACCTACCGTCGCCGCCGCCGTGGAGCGCCTCGGCGGGCTGGACCTGCTGGTCAACAACGCCGGCGTCGGCGGACCCGCCCCGGCGGAACTGCCGCCGGACGAGGTGGTGCGCCAGCAGTTGGAGGTGAACCTGCTCGCCGCCTGGCGGACCACCGCCGCCGCGCTGCCCGCCCTGGAGGCCGCCCGCGGCCGGGTGGTCTTCGTCGCCAGCCGGATGGCCCTGCTGCCGCTGCCCCTGGCCGCCGCGTACGGGGTCAGCAAGCGGGCCCTGGTCGCCTACGCCGACGCGCTGCGCCACGAGGTGGGCACCCACGTCGGGGTGAGCGTCGTCTACCCGAGCATGGTCGCCTCACCGATCCACGACAGCACCGCCGACGCCGGGCTGTCGCTGCGGGGAGTGTCGCGTCTGGAACCCGTAGCGGGGGTCGTCGCGGCGATCCTGCGTGCCGCCACCGCCCGACGCGCGCCCCGGGACGTCGCCACCACCCGGCGCGGGCGCCTCGAGCTGGCCCTCGCCCGGCACGCGCCGGCGCTGGCCGACCGGCTCGTGCGCCGTACCGTCGCCGCCCGGGTCGCCGCCGGTGACCTGGACGCCGCGCCGCTGGCCGCCGGGATGCTGCGCCGCCACCGCGCCGGTGCCGATGCCGGCAACGGTGCCGGCATCGGCACCGGCTAGCGTGGCCGACGTGGCCATCTCCCCGTACGTCGCCCGGCTGCGCGCCCACGTCGGGCACGACCTGCTCCTGCTGCCCGGCGTCAGCGCGGTCGTGCGCGACGACGCCGGGCGGGTGCTGCTGGCCCGGCGCGCCGACAACGGCCTCTGGTCGGTGCCCGCCGGCCTCATCGACCCCGGCGAGCAACCCGCCGACGCCGTCGTCCGGGAGGTGTACGAGGAAACCGGCGTGCGCGTACGCATCGAGCGTCTCGCCGGCCTCGCCACCCATCCCGTCGTCTACCCCAACGGCGACGTCTGCGAGTACCTGAACGTGTGGTTCCGGTGCCGGGCCGTCGGCGGCGAGCCGCGCGTCAACGACGACGAGTCCATCGACGTGGCCTGGTTCGACCCGACCGACCTGCCCGAGGTCAACGAGTGGGTGCGGCTGCGCATCGACACCGCGCTGCGCGAGGACGCCCCCGTCTGGCACGCCGCGCCCGGCGAACGGCATTCGGCGCTCGACCGGCCCGACGCGCTCTGAGCGGCCCGCCCGTCGGCGGCCGGGCGCAAGAGGTCACCCCGGCCCGGCCACCGCCCGCTGCTCCGGCGCACCGAAGGCCACCTCGACCGGCGTCACCGCCACCAGGTCCACGTCCCGCTCGCCGTACGGGCTGCGCACCCGCAGCCGCTGCGCGACGGGGGAGAGCAGACGGGCCCGCACCCGCCCCGGCGACCAGGACAACTCCTCGACGCCGACACGGCCCCGGCAGGTGACGCCGCGCAGCACCCCGGCGTCCAGTCGCGGCAGCGGGGCCGGCAGCAGCCGCAGCAGCCCCGGTCGGGACTGCACCAGCGACTCGATCAGCACCGCCGGCAGGGCGTGCGCGGCATCGGCGTTGTACGTCACCAGGCCCGGGTTGTGCGCGCTCATCAGGGACCGGAAGAACATGTCGTTGCCGAGGATCTTCCGCAGGTTCGCGGCGGTCAGGGCGCCGTCGTGCAGGCGGGCGGCGGCCAGCGCCCGGTGCAGGCTGCCGTGCGCCGACAGGTCCTCGTCGCCGCGCAGGCTCAGCGCCCGGTGCGCGGCCCGCGCCAGCTCGGGGGTGTCGTCCGGGTCGATCTCGTCCAGCGGCCACACCGGGTAGAGGTGGCTGACGTGCCGGTGCTCGTCGTCGCCGTGATAGCCGGGCCAGGCCCACTCGGCCAGCGCGCCGCGCCCGTCCACCCGGTACGCGGGCAGCCGCCGCCGCAGCCCCGCCCACCGGTCGACGCCGCTCACCTCGGCGGCGGTGCGCAGGGCGTGCCGGGCGGCCGCGATGTCCATCGTGGCGTTCACGGCCACGTGCACCGCCCGCCCCCGCTCGTCGTACGGGCCGGTCTCCGCCGAGTACGACGGCACGAGCACCACCGTGCCCGCCTCGTCGGTGACGGTGAGGACGTCGGAGAAGAAGTCCGCCACCTCCACCAGCCAGCCGGCGACCTCACCGAGGGGCGCGCCGGTGACCAGATGGTGTTCGTACAGCGGGTACAGCAGCCAGTGCGCGCCGGGCAGCCACGCCGCGAACGGCCAGTCCTCGTGCAGGTGGAACAGGTGCCCGTGCTCGCCGTCCGTGCGGCTGGGCGCCAGCAGGCCCCGGGCGCCGTAGATCGCCCGTGCGTTGCGCCGCCAGTCGTCGACCTGCCCGCGTACCAGGTTCGCGTGCGCGGCGGTCACCTCCGGTAGGGCGCCGACGTTCGCGCCGGCCAGTTGCAGGCTCAGGTTGGCGTCGGTGGTGAAGTCGCCGGCCCAGGCGGCGTCCCACGAGCCGAGCCACAGCCCGGTCAGCCGGGGCGGCAGCACCCCGCTGGAGCTGAGCAGCAGGTACCGTCCGGCGTGGAACAACCGCTCCAGCAGCGCCGGGCACAGCGTGCCCGGGTCGGCGTCCTGCGCCGCGAGCAGCTCACCCACGGGCAGGTCCCGCTGCGCGGCCGGCACCGCCAGGTCCAGGCTCACCCGCCGGTAGGCGCGCCCGTGCAGCGCCACGTGGCGGGCCAGCAGGCTCTCGTAGTCGGCGCCGGCGTGCGCCGCCAGCCGCTCCGCCAACTCGCCGGTGCGCCACGGCGGTGCGTCGGGCCGGTCGAGCACCGTCATCAGCAGCGCCGGGCCGCGCACCACCACCCGGTCGCCGCCGACGACCGCCACGTCGCCGCGCAGCAGGGTGAGCCCTTCGAAGCCGTACGCGCCGCCCGCGTCGGGGTAGCGGCCCCGCACCCGCAGGAACACCAGATCACCCCGGCGGTACGCGGCGACGGTGTAGCGCACCGACTCCGGCCGGCCGGGCAGCTCGCCGGTGACGCCCACCTCGCAGGCGCCCGCGTCGAGGTGGGTGACCACCAGCGCGGCGGCCCGCGAGACGAACGAGCGCCGCCGTCCGCCCGCCCACTCGACGACGACCTCCCCGGTGCCGAACTCGGTACGCCGCCGGTAGTCGTCGACCGGGCCGGGCGCCACGGCGTCGATGGTGAGGGCGAAGCCGGGATGGAACGACTGCGTCCAGCGCAGCACCCCGTCGCCGGCGAGCAGCCGGCTGGCCTCCGCCCGTCGGCCGGCGAGGATCAGCTCGCGGACGCGCGGCAGCAGGGCGGCCAGTTCGGGCGGGCGGGCGTCGCGGGTGCCGTTGGGCAGGACGAAGCGGTGGTGGTTGACGATGATGCGCTCGGCGTGCGGCCGGCCGTACACCATGATGCCGGCCTCGCCGTTGCCGGAGAGGAAGGCGTCCTCCCAGCGGGTGGCGGGGGCGGTGTCGACGATGCGGTGCACGGCGGGCGGCGGCCCGCCCGTCACCGGCCGGTCCTCGCCGTCGGGGCGGGGACGGCGGTGCTGTCGCGTACGGTCAGCCGGGGCGGCAGCAGGGTGACCTCGGGCACGGCCTCGCCGTCGAGCTTGCCCATCAGCAGCGCCACGGCCCGCGTGCCGATCTCCTCGGCGGGCACCGGCACGGCGGTGAGCATCGGGCTGGCCTGCTCGGCGAAGCGGTCCGGGCAGACGGCCACCACCGACACGTCCCGCGGCACCCGCCGGCCCAGGTCGGGCAGCGTGGCCAGCACCGGATCCACGGCGGCCTCGTTCTGCACGATCAGACCCGACACGTCGGGGTGGCGTTGCAGCAGGTCGGTGAGGCTGCGGCGGACCGCGACCGCGCCCTCCTCGCAGGGCAGTGTCACCGCGTCGACGCCGTGCCCTGCGGCGGCCTCGACCACGCCGGCGCGGGTGCGGTGCGCGAAGCCCGTACCCCGGTCGTAGACGGCGGCGGGCGCGCCGAGCAGCGCGACGCGCCGGTGCCCCAGCCCGGCCAGGTGCGCGACGCACGCCCACCCGGCCCGGTGGAAGTCCAGGTCCACACAGGTCAGGCCGCTGGCGTCGGCGGGCAGGCCGATCAGGACGCTGGGCCGGGCCAGCTCCCGCAGCAGCGGCACCCGGGGGTCGTCCAGCTCCACGTCCATGACCAGCACGCCGTCGACCAGGGCGGTGGCGGCGACGCGTCGCAGGCCGGCGGGCCCTTCGTCGGAGGTGACCAGCAGCACGTCGTGGTCGAAGCGGCGGGCGGTGGTGACCACGGCCATGGCGAACTGCATCACCACGGGCACCTGCATCCCGGCGCGCAGCGGCAGGACCAGCGCGATCACGTTGGCGCGGCGGCTGGCCAGGGCCCGCGCGCCGGCGTGCGGGTGGTAGCCGAGCAGCCGGATGCTGGCCAGCACCCGGTTGCGGGTGACTGCGGAGATGGCGCGCTTGCCGCTGAGCACGTACGACACGGTGCTCGCCGCGACCCCGGCGTGCCGGGCGACGTCGGCGATGGTCGGCTGCTCCGGCGACGGGCGCCCGCGCGAGCCGCTCACCGCGCCCGCCCCGGCGCCGGCACCGCCGCCCGGCCGTCGGCCGTCTCGTCGCCGCGTACGGCGAGCGCGCCGACCAGCCGCACGTCGTGCGCGGAGCGTCCGACGAGGACGGTGTGGGTGGCGTCCTCCACCACTAGGCGGCCCCGCGTGTCGTCCCACCAGCTCAGCTCGGCGGTACGCAGCCGCAGCCGCACCACCTGCCGCTGCCCGGGGGCGAGGCTGACCCGGGCGAAGTCCCGCAGCTGGCGCAGCGGCTGCTTGACGCGGGAGCGGCGCTGGCGCGTGTAGAGCTGCACGATCTCCTCGCCGGGACGGTCGCCGGTGTTGGTGACCTCGACGCTCACCTCGACCTCCTCGCCCGCGGTGGCCTCGGTGGCGCTCAACCGGAGGCCAGCGTAGTCGAAGCGGGTGTAGCTGAGCCCGTGGCCGAACGGGTACAGCGGGTCGCCCCGGTGGTACAGGTAGGTGGCGTCGGCGCCGATCACGTCGTAGTCGAGCAGGTCGGGCAGTTCGGCGGCGTCGGCGTACCAGGTCTGGGTGAGCCGGCCGCCGGGCTCGGCGTCGCCCGCCAGGACGTCGCCCAGCGCGGTGCCGTGCTCCTGGCCGCCGTGCGACGACCACAGCACCGCCGGCAGGTGCGCCTCGGCCCAGCCGACCGCGTACGGGTAGCTGCTGGTCAGCACCAGCACGGTGCGCGGGTTGGCGGCGTGCACGGCCCGCAGCAGGGCCTCCTGCCCGGCGGGCAGGGCCAGGTCGACGCGGTCCTCGGTCTCGCGGCCGTTGACCATCGGGTGGTTGCCCAGCGCCACCACCGCCACGTCGGCGTCGGCGGCCAGGGCGGCGGCCTCGGCGGCCCCGTCGGCCAGCAGGTCCACCGTGAACCGGGTCGCGTCGTCGGGCGTCGGGGCGTCGGCGCGCAGCCGCCCGTGCGCGTCGGCGGCGACGTACCGGCCGGAGGCGAGGTGGTGCAGCAGCACGGTGCCGCCGGGGCCCTCGTGGAGGCGGAAGGTCTCCCGGACCACCCAGCCGCCCGGCCCCGGCCGGTCGTTGGCGAGCAGACCTGCCTCGTCGGCCCCGACGTGGCGGCCGTTGCCCACGGCGCGCAGCGCCACCACGTCGCGTCCCCAGTCGAAGACGTCGAACGCGGCGGCGTCGGCGCCGAGGCTCAGCGGGCCGCCGTCGGGGCTGTCCGGGCAGCCGACGTACCGCCCGCCGACGCGCAACGCGATCCGGTCGGCGCCGGGGTGGGTGGTGACGGCGGCCAGCCGCCCGACGAGCCCCTGGTACGCGGTGACCGCGTACGGCGGGGTGCCGCTGTACCAGTCGGTGTGCACGGCGTCGGCCAGCGGGCCGAGCACGGCCACCCGTAGCGTCCGGTCGGTGAGGGGGAGCAGCCCGTCGTTGCGCAGCAGCACGATCGACTGGCGGGCGGCCTCCCGGGCCAGGTCGCGGTGCGCGGGCCGGCCGACGGCGTCCGGCGCGACGCCCGCGAAGGGGTCGTCACCCGGCGGGTCCAGGTCGCCGAGGCGGACCCGGACGGTGAGGATCCGCCGGACGGCGCGGTCCACGTCGGACGCGGTGATCAGCCCCCGATCGAGCGCCTCGGCGAGCCGCGCGACGGTGGGGGCGCTGTCGGCGTCGTCCTCGGTGAAGCTGTCGATGCCGGCGCGCAGGGCGGCGGCGTAGCCGTCGACGTGGTCGGGCAGGTGGCCCTGCACCCCGGCGATGTTGCCCACCGCGCCGGCGTCGCCGACCACCATCAGCTCTTCGGGCGCCCAGCGGCGCAGCTCGTCGGCGATGAGCGGGCTCAGGTGTGCCGGCACCCCGTTGACCAGGTTGTAGGAGGCCATCACGGCCACGGCGGCGCCGGCGGCCAGCGGGGCGCGGAAGGCGGGCAGCTCGTACTCGTGCAGCACCCGGGGGGACAGGTCGCTGGAGGTGGTGGCCCGGTCGGTCTCGTTGTTGTAGCCGAGGAAGTGCTTGACCGTCGGCGCCGTACGCAGCCGCTGCGGGTGCTCGCCGCGCAGCCCTTCGGCGTACGCGGTGGCGAGCCGGCCGGTCAGCCACGGGTCCTCGGACCAGCCCTCCTCGTTGCGTCCCCAGCGGGGGTCGCGCAGCGGGTTGACCACCGGCGCCCAGACGTTGAGGCCGACCCGCTCGGGGTCGGCGTGGTGCTTGGCGCGCACCTCGTCGCCGACGGCGGCGCCGACGGCCCGGACCAGCTCGGGGTTCCAGCTGC
The DNA here is from genome assembly GCF_900091445.1 of Micromonospora echinofusca. NCBI lineage: Bacteria > Bacillati > Actinomycetota > Actinomycetes > Micromonosporales > Micromonosporaceae > Micromonospora > Micromonospora echinofusca. The sequence goes on along the minus strand of NZ_LT607733.1, from coordinate 3,113,706 downwards.
TGGCGAGGCCGAGCGCCTGCGGGAAGACGGTGGCCTCGCCGAGCCACGCCACCCCGTGCAGCGCCTCGGTGCCGGTGCGGAACGGGGGCAGGCCGAGCCGGGGCACGGCCGCCTGCCACTGGTGCAGCAGGCCGAGCTTCTCCGGCAGGGTGAGCCGGCCCAGCAGGTCGCCGACGAGGGCGTACGGGGCGGGGGCGCGGTGGTGGGTCATGGGTCGGGTCGCCTTCCGTGGGTCCGCCCGACGCCCGTGTCGAAGCGCTTCGACGATCGGTGGCGCGAGCGGCATCGCGGTGTGAGGGGGTGGCGGTCGCCGGCCCGGAAGCGGTGAAGCGCTTCGACGACTGCCCGAGACATGCCGCCCGGGTGCCCGAACCACGAGGCGGCGGTTCGAGGTTGGCACCCCGGGCCGGTGACGGTCAAGGCCCGGTGGGCCCGGGCATCACGCCGCGGGCAGTCGTCCCGACTCGACGACGGCGAGGGCGGCGGTGGCGCCGCCGAGCGCGGTGGCCGATGAGCCCAGGGTGGAGGCGTCGAGCAGGCAGCCGCCGGCGGCCGGGGCGTGGGTGCGCGCGGCGAACTCCGCCCGGGCCGCCGGCAGCAGCCAGGGGGCCAGGGTCGCGAAGTGCCCGCCGACCACGACGGCCTGCGGGTTGATCAGGTTGGCCAGCACGGACGCGGCGTGCCCGACGTGGCAGCCGACGTCGGCCAGCCCGGCCAGGACGGTGGGGTCGTCCTGGCGGGCCAGCGCCTGGATCCGCTGGATCTCGGGCAGGAAGTCGGTGACCGGCCCGTCCTGCCGGGTGTCGGGCAGGAGACGGCCGACCACCGCCGGCAGCCCGGCGTACGCGACCAGGCAGCCGCGCCGTCCGCACGCGCAGCCGGGGCCGGCCGGGTCGAGCGTGAGGTGCCCGACCTCGCCGGCGAACCCCCGTGCGCCGCGCAGCAGCCGGCCGTCGGCGACGATCCCGGCGCCGACCGAGGCGCCGCCGGTGAGGTGCACGAGGTGGGACGTGCCGGCGTACGCGCCGTGGCGGTGCTCGGCCAGGGCGGCGAGGTTGGCGTCGGTGTCGACGTCGACGGCGAGGTCGGGCTCGCGCAGCGCGGCGCGCAGGTCGGCGGCGAGGGCCACGTCCCGCCAGCCCAGCGCGGTGGCCCGGGGCACGGCGCCGTCGGCGTCGACGAGGCCGGGCACGCCCACGCTCAGGCCGAGGACGCGGCGGCCCTGCCCGGTCAGTCGGGTGATCGCCCGTCGGGCCAGGGCCGCCAGCGCGCGTACGGTCTCGGCGGGGGAGGACGACGGCGCGGCGAAGGCCCGCCGCCAGGTGAGCAGCCGGGTGCCGGCCAGGTCGGTGGCGAGCACCACCAGCTCGTCGGCGCCGATCTGCATGCCCAGCGCCGCGTACGGGGCGCCGTCGAGGACGAGCATCGTCGCGGGGCGGCCGACCCGGTTCTCGGTCAGCCCGGTCTCGCGCAGCAGTCGCCGCTCGACCAGCTCACCGACCAGGCTGGACACGGTGGCCTTGTTCAGCCCGGTGTGCGCCGCGATGTCGGCGCGGGAGCAGGGCGCGTGCCGGCGGACGTGGCGCAGCACGACGGCACGGTTGGCCGTCCGGACGTCGCCGAGGTCGCTCGGCCGCGGTTCGTTGTGGCTGCTGATCACGATCTGTCCGCTCCCTGGGCGACGGTGCGAGATCCCGGTGGTGCCGCGCGCCCCATCATCGCGTACGTCGCGGGGGCCGCTGTCTTGTGGGACGGATCACCGTCGATTAGTTTGTTCGGCTAGAACCCCAACTAATTCTAGCCGCACCGCGCGGTCCGCGATACCGCCACCGAAGACGAAGGGAGTGCGCCGTGAAGCCGTCCCCGCCGGGCGCATCCACCGACCGCCGGTTCCTGCTGCGCCTGCTGGGCCTCGGCGCCGCCGCGACGATGGGCGGCGCCACCCTGGCCGGTTGCAGCAAGCAGGCCGGCAGCAGGGGCAGCGCCACCAAGGCCGACGCCATCCGCTCGGTGCTGCCCACCCACGAGCCGGCCCAACTGCTCCCGCCCGACATCCCCGGGCAGGGGCCGATCCCCGACGGCTACCTCAGCTACCCTCGCACCCTCGTCGACGCCGTCACCGAGCAGCCCGGCCGGGGTGGCGCGCCGATCCGCACGATGAGCCCGTGGTGGGGGCCCGCCCCGCCCACGGTGGGCCGCAACTCCTACCTCGCCGCCGTCAACGCCCGGCTGGGCGTCGAGGTGCACCCGAGCCTTCAGGACGGCAGCACGTACGCCGACAAGCTCAACGCGATGCTCGGCGCCCGCGACGTGCCGGACCTGCTCAGCGCGCCCAACTGGGAGGTCGACAAGGTCGCCCGGTTCTCCGACGCGGTCAACGCGCTGTTCGAGGACCTCACCGACCACCTCAAGGGCGACGCCGCCGCGAAGTACCCCTACCTGGCCGCCCTGCCCACTGGCGCCTGGGAGTACTCGGTCTGGGGCGGGCGGCTGTACGCGGTGCCGTTCCCGACCGACGGGCCGTTCGCGTACGCCCTGTTCCACCGCGCCGACCTGCTCGCCTCGGCCGGCCTGGCGGCGCCGACGTCCCCCGAGGAACTGCACGAGTTCGGCCGCAAGGCCACCGACCCCGCCAAGGGGGTGTGGGCCTTCGGCAGCGTCTTCGAGATGGTGCAGCAGTTCTTCGGCTGCCAGCAGACCTGGCGCAGGAAGCCCGACGGCGGCCTGGAGCACAAGTTCGAGAACCCGGCCTTCGCCGCCGCCCTGGAGTTCACCGCCAAGCTGTTCGCCGACGGGCTCGTGCACCCCGACACCGTGGCCAGCAAGGGCGCCGACGAGAAGCAGCTGTTCAAGGCCGGCAAGATCCTCATGTACCAGGACGGCCTCGGCGCCTGGCAGGGCATGCAGGGCGAGCGGGTCAAGCAGCTGCCGAGCTTCGACATGCAGCCGCTGCCGGTCTTCGGCGTCGCCGGGGCGCAGCCGGTCGTCTGGGGCAGCGAGAAGCCGGTCTTCTACACCTTCGTCAGGAAGGGCCTGGGCGCCGGGCGCGTCGACGAGCTGCTGCGGGTGCTCAACTGGTGCGCCGCGCCCTTCGGTAGCCGCGAGTTCGAGCTGCGCGAGTACGGCGTGGAGGGCAAGCACTTCACCCGCGCGGCCGACGGCAGCCCGATCCCCACCGAGCTGGGCCGCAAGGAGCTGGGCGCGCAGTACACCCACATCGGTGGCCGGGTCCCGGTCAAGGTACGCAGCGGCGACACGCCCGACTACGTACGCGACTACCTGGGCTACTACCAGAAGAACATCGCCCTCATGGAGAAGGACCTGTTCGCCGGCATCAAGCTGGAGCTGCCCGCCAACTGGTCGAAGATCATCCAGCCGACCGACGACAAGATCCGTGACATCCTGCGGGGCCGCCGCCCCGTCGGCGACCTGGCGCAGGTCCGCAAGGAGTTCCTCGCCGCCGGAGGCGAGGAGGGGCGCGCGTTCCACGAGAAGGCGCTCGCCGACAACGGCCGATGAGCGCCCCGGTCAGCACCGACGCGCCGGCGGCCGACGGCCCGGCCCCGCCCGCCGGCCGTACGCCCCCGGTGCGGGCCCGGCGCGGCCTGCGCGACCGGCTGCGCCGGGACTGGCCGCTGCTGGCGATGACGGCGCCGGCGGCGGCGCTGCTGCTGGTCTTCCACTACCTGCCGACGCTGGGCAACGTCATCGCCTTCCAGGACTACAACCCGTTCGTCGGCGACGACCCCGTCGAGGCGTTCTGGTACAGCGAGTGGATCGGCTTCGGCAACTTCGAGGCGCTCTTCGGCGACCCGCTGTTCTGGGACGCCGTGCGCAACACCCTGACCATCACCGCGTTCCAGCTCGTCTTCTTCTTCCCGCTGCCGATCCTACTGGCCATCCTGCTCAACAGCCTGGTCTCCGCGCGGCTGCGCGGCTTCGTGCAGAGCGTGGTCTACCTGCCGCACTTCTTCAGCTGGGTGCTCGTGGTCACGTTCTTCGTGCAGATGCTCGGCGGGGCCGGGCTGCTGGCCCAGGAGATGCGCGAGGCCGGCATGCAGCCGTTCGACGTCATGACCAACCCGGACACCTTCATCGTGCTGGTCACCGCCGAGGCGGTGTGGAAGGACATCGGCTGGGGCGCCATCGTCTTCCTCGCCGCGCTCGCCGCGATCGACCCCAACCTCTACGAGGCGGCGGCGGCCGACGGCGCGGGCCGGTGGCGGCGGCTGTGGCACATCACCCTGCCGGGCCTGCGCCCGGTGATCGTGCTGCTGCTCATCATGCGCCTGGGTGACGCGCTGTCGGTCGGCTTCGAGCAGTTCATCCTGCAACGCGAGGCGGTCGGCCGGGAGGCCGCGGAGGTACTGGACACGTTCGTCTACTACCAGGCGATCAGCACCCAGCAGTGGGGCCTCGGCGCCGCCGCCGGGCTGTTCAAGGCCGTCATCGGGCTGGTGCTCATCCTCACCGCCAACAAGGTGGCGCACCGGCTCGGCGAGCAGGGGGTGTACGCGAAGCCATGACCGCGCAACTCGGTGGTGCCGCGGTGGCGCCGACGCGCCCGGATCCGCACCCGCGACGACGGTCGCGGCGACCCGCCTGGGAGGAGCCACCCACGGTGCCCGGCACCGTGGGCAAGGCCGTGGTGCTCACGCTGCTCGTCGCGGCCGTGCTCGTGCCACTGTGGGCGGTGCTGGTGACCAGCCTCGCCTCGCGGGACACGATCGACGCCGCGGGCGGGATGGTGATGGTGCCCCGCGAGATCGATCCGTCGGCGTACGTGACCATCTTCAGCGGCGGCCAGATCAGCCGGGCGGTGTGGATCAGCACCCTCGTCACGGTGCTCGGCACCACGGTGAGCCTGGTGCTCACCGTGCTGGCCGCGTACGGACTGTCACGACCCGGGTCCGTGGGGCACCGGGGGCTGCTCCTCTTCTTCCTGCTGACCTTCCTGATCTTCCCCGGCCTGGTGCCCAGCTACCTGGTGGTCACCGGGCTCGGGCTCAAGGACAGCATCTGGTCGCTGATCCTGCCCAGCGCGATCAGCGTGTTCAACCTGGTGGTGATCCGGGCGTTCTTCATGAACGTGCCCGGCGAGCTGCTCGACAGCGCCCGCATCGACGGGGCGGGAGAGCTGCACATCCTGCTGCGCATCGTGCTGCCGCTGTCCAGGGCGGTGATCGCCGTCGTCGGCCTCTTCTACGCGGTCGGCTACTGGAACGCCTACTTCAACGCGGTGCTCTACATCGACGACAACGACAAGTTCCCGATCCAGCGGGTGTTGCAGAGCTACATCCTCGCCGGGCAGTCGCCGAACGTGTCCGGGGCGGCGGTCAGCCTGCCCGGCGTCACCGCGTACCCGCCGACGCTGGCGGTGAAGATGGCGGTGGTGGTGGTGACCGTGATCCCCGCGGTGGTCGTCTACCCGTTCGTGCAGCGGCACTTCACCAAGGGCGTCATCACCGGCGCGGTGAAGGGCTGAGTGGTCCCGTGCGGCGCCCGACCCGTGGCGGGTCGGGCGCCGCCGCACCTCAGGTGGGGTCGGGCAGCCACGCGTCGAACGGCGCCGGGGGCACCGGCTGCCCGTTGAGCAGCAGCCGGTCGGGGGCGGCCGCGCCGGCCACGCTGACGCGCGTCACCCGTAGCGGCCCGTCGGTGTCCACCCGCAGGGTGCCGCCGTCGCGTACGGCCGTCACGACGGTGTCGCCGTCGACGTCGTGCAGCACGGCGTGGGCGTCGACGGCGCCCCAGCTCACGATCGTGACGTCGGCGAACGGCCCGTCGCCCACCGTGTCGCCCGGCGCGACCACCGGCACGAGCGCGCCGTGGCGGACGTAGAGCGGCAGCCGGTGCGCCGGTACGTCCACCCGCAGGTGCCGCCCGCCCGGGTGCCGCTCGCCGGTGGCCGCGTCGATCCAGTCGTCGCCGACCGGCAGGTAGACGTCGCGCCGGCCGGACGGGTCCGTGACGGGCGCGACCAGCAGGTCGGTGCCGAGGCGGTACTGCAGGTCCGTGGCCCAGGCCGTCGGGTCGTCGGGGGTGTCCACCAGCAGGGCGCGCATCATCGGCGCCCCGCCGGCGCCCGCGCGCACCGCCACCGACCACAGGTACGGCATCAGCCGGTAGCGCAGCCGCAGGGCGGCGACCGCGTCGCGTTCGGTCTCGGCGGGGAAGTCCCACGGCAGGCGGCTGGTGGTGCCGTGCAGACGCACCAGTGGCGACAGCGCGCCGAACTGGGTCCAGCGCGCGTAGAGCTGCGGCGTCGGGGTGCCGTGGAAGCCGCCCGTGTCGTGGCTCCAGAACGGCACGCCGGACAGCCCGTGCGACAGCCCGCCGCGCAGCGTGCTGGCCAGCCCCGGCCAGGTGGCGTTGACGTCGCCGCTCCACTGGGCGCTGTGCCGCTGCCCGCCCAGGTACGACGAGCGGGCCCACACGGTGCGGTGCCCGGCGACCTCCTCGGTGACCCGGGCGACGACGTCGTTGAACAGCAGCGCGTACACGTTGTGCAGCTCGACGCCGGTCATGCCGTTGTGGGCGACGGCGTCGGCGGGCACACCCTCGGCGAAGTCGGTCTTGAACACCGCCACCCCCTGCTCCAGCAGGGGCCGCAGCAGCCCGGCGAACCACTCGACGGCGGCCGGGTTGGTGAAGTCCACGATCACGCTGGCGGGGTGGCTGCCGTGCCAGACGTCGGCGACGTACGGGCTGCCGTCGGCGTGGCGCAGGAAGTAGCCGGCCTCGGCCGCCGCGGCGTAGAGCGGGCTGTCGGTCATGAGGTACGGGTTCATCCACAGGCAGACCCGGAAGCCCTGCCCCGCGAGGGTGCGCAGCATCGCCGTCGGGTCGGGGAACGCCTCGTCGTCCCACCGCAGGTCCGACCATCGGCCGGCGACCTGCCAGTAGCAGTCCAGGTGCAGCACGTCGCACGGGATGCCCCGCTCGCGCAGCAGGCGGGCCCGCTCGAGCACCCGCTCCTGCGAGTCGGGGAAGAAGCCGGAGGAGACCCAGGCGCCGAACGCCCACTTCGGCGGCAGGTACGGCCGGCCGGTGAGCCGGTCGAAGCGGTCCAGCACCTCGGCCGGGGTCGGGCCGGCCAGCACGTAGTAGTCGAGCAGGTCGTCGGGCACCAGGAGCTGCACGCTGCTGTGGGTGGACTGGCAGACGTCGAACTGCACCGGCAGCCCGCTGTCGACCAGCACCCCGTAGCCCCGGTCGGACAGGTAGAACGGCACGTTCTTGTGGGAGCGGTCGGACTCGCCGCCGAAGGCGTCGAAGTTCCACATCAGCGCCCGCTGCCCCCGCTTGTCCAGCGGGGTGAACTTCTCGCCGAAGCCGACGAAGCGTTCGTCGCCGGGGGCGACGAAGCTCTCGTGCCAGGCGACGGGTGCGCCGTGGGCGGTGGAACGGCCGAACGGCAGGGTGCGCCGCCGGCCGCTGATGTCGCGGGTGCCCCGGTCCTGGTCGAGCAGCAACCGCCCGTCCGGGCCGAGGAAACGCAGGTGCCACGGGTCGAGCCGGATCTCGGCGACCACGGCGCCGGCGTCGACGCGGACGTGGGCGTCGGTGACGGTGACGGTGGCGGGGTGGGCGCCGGGGTGCACCAGTGGCAGCGCCCGGGCGCTGCGGCTGCGCGCCTGCGGGTCGTCGGCCAGGCGTACGCGGATGACCCCCTCGCCGGCGGCGTCGACGCGAAGCGCCATGCTCGCGCCGTCGGAGAGCGCGGCCTTGAACGTCACCCCGTGCCGGTCGGTCGCGACGACCTCGGCCCGGCCGACGACGGCGGCCCCGTCCTCGCCGGGGGCCCGCACCGGCAGGTCGGGTGGGTCGGCCACGAACGTCTCGTACGGCACCAACGGCGGTCGGTAGGGCATCGGCGTCTCCTCCAGGCTGGTTCCGGCGGCCCCGCCAGTTTCTTTGGCTTCCCAACTAACTGTCAACGATGACCTTCGCTGCGCCACCGCTGCATCGCCGTTGACAGGCTAAAACTCGATCAATATTTTGGACGCTTCTCCAACAAAATTGGCGGTGGCGCGATGTGGGGTGCCGGTGGGCTGCGCTACGGCGGCGACTACAACCCCGAGCAGTGGCCGGTCGAGGTCTGGCGCGAGGACGTCGCCCTTATGCGCCGCGCCCGGGTCAACCTGGTCACCGTCGGGGTGTTCGCCTGGTCGCGGCTCGAACCGGAGCCGGGGCGGCACACCTTCGACTGGCTCGACCAGGTGCTGGACCTGCTGCACGACGGCGGCATCTCCGTCGCCCTGGCCACCCCGACGGCGTCACCCCCGCCCTGGTTCTCGCTGGCGCACCCCGACGCGCTGCCGGTGACCGCCGACGGCGTACGCCTGCACCACGGCAGCCGGGACACCTACTGCGCCGCCGCGCCCGCCTACCGCGCCGCCGCCCGGGCAATCGCCGCCGCCCTCGCCGAGCGCTACGCCCACCACCCGGCCCTCGCGCTGTGGCACGTGCACAACGAGTACGGCACCACCTGCCACTGCGCCCACACCGCCCGGGCGTTCCGGCGCTGGCTGGCCGAGCGGCACGGCGACCTCGACGCGCTCAACGCCGCCTGGGCCACCAGCTTCTGGAGCCAGCGCTACACCGACTGGGCGCAGGTCGACACCCCGCGCGCCACGCAGTACCTGGCCAACCCGGGACACCTGCTGGACTTCCGCCGCTTCTGGTCCGACACCCTGCTCGCCGCGTACACCGAGCAGCGCGACCTGCTGCGCGCCGCCAACCCGACGATCCCGGTCACCACCAACTACGTCCTCGGCGACTGGGTGCCCGTCGACCACGCCCGCTGGGCCGCCGAGGTGGACGTGGTGGCGATCGACCACTACCCGGACGCGGTCGACGGCGGCGCCGAGGAACAGAGCGCCCTCGCCGCCGACCTGGCCCGGGGCTGGGCCCGCCACGGCGCCGGCGGCGACCGGTCGGCGCCGTGGCTGCTGATGGAGAGCGCCCCGAACCAGATCCACACCGGCGGGCGGATGCACGCCAAGGAACCCGGCCGGATGACCCGGCACAGCCTGTCGCACGTCGCGCGTGGCTCGCGGGGGGTCATGTTCTTCCAGTGGCGGGCCCCGGCGGGCGGGGCGGAACGCTTCCACTCCGCCCTGGTGCCCCACGCCGGCCCGGACACCCGCGTGTTCCGGGAGGCCGTCGACCTCGGCGCGACGCTGGAGCGGATCTCGGAGGCGAACGAGGGCACCGTCGACGCCGACGTCGCGATCGCCTGGGACGCCGCCAGCGGCTGGGCCCTGGGCCACCCGGGGATGCCGTCGCCGCAGCTCGACCACCGCGACGAGGTGGCCGCCGCGCACCGGGCGCTGTGGCGGGCCGGCTACGGCTGCGACGTGGTGCTGCCCGGCGACCGGCTCGACGCGTACCGGCTGCTGGTGCTGCCGGCGCTCTACCTGGCCTCCGACGCCACCGCCGACTGGGTGGGCCGGTACGTGCGCGGCGGCGGCCACCTGCTGGTGACGTGGCTCAGCGGGGTCGCCGACGAACACGCCCGCGTGCGCCTCGGCGGGCACCCCGGGGCGCTGCGCGACGTGCTGGGCGTACGGGTCGAGGAGTTCCACCCGCTCGCCGACGCCCAGACGGTGCCCCTGTCGGGCGGCGGGACCGGCCGCCTGTGGGCCGAGACGGTACGCCTCGCCGGCGCCCAGCCGATGGACACGTACGCCGACGGCGTGCTCGCCGGGCTGCCGGCGGTGACCCGCCACCACTTCGGCGCCGGCACGGCCTGGTACCTGTCCACCCGACCCGACGACGCCACCTACCGACGACTGTTGTCGGACGCGGCGCGGGCGGCCGGCGCGTCACCCGTCTGCCCGACCGTCCCGGCCGGGGTGGAGGCGGTCCGCCGACGCGGCGCCGGGGCGAGCTGGCTGTTCCTGCTCAACCACACCGACCGGCCGCAGCGGGTCCCGGCGGCCGGGACCGACCTGCTCACCGGCGCGACGGTCGACGCGCAGGTGCACCTGCCCGCCGGGGGCGCCGCCGTGCTCCGGGAGAGCGACGCCGCCGGCCGCCGTGGCGCCCCGGATCGCGCCGACGGCTGACCCCTCGGCCAGCGACTCACGACGCCACTCGCCGACGGGCCCGGCGCACGGGTGTCCGCCGCACCGTCGTCGGCGGACCCGGGGTCAGGGCAGGGCGACGGCGGCGCGGGAGCGGTCGGCGGCGATGCGCACCGCCAGCCCCGCCAACACCGTGCCCATCACCAGTCGCTGCACCCGCAGCCAGAGCGGCCGGCGCGCGAAGAACCCGGCGAGCGAGCCGGCGCTGAGCACGATCAACGCGTTCACCGTCAGCGCCACCGCGATCTGGGTCGACCCCAGCAGCAGGCTCTGCGCCGCCACGTGACCGCGGGCCGGGTCGATGAACTGCGGCAGCAGCGACACGTAGAGGATCGCGATCTTGGGGTTCAGCAGGTTGGTGACCAGGCCCATCGTGAACAGCCGCCGCGCCCCGTCCGGCGGCAGCGGCTGCGGGGCGAACGGCGACTGCCCGCCCGGGCGCAGCGCCTGCCAGGCCAGCCACAGCAGGTACGCCGCGCCGGCCAGCTTGACCGCCGTGTAGAGGGCGGGCACCAGCACGAACACCGTGGCGATGCCGGCGACCGCGGCGGCCAGGTAGACGCCGAATCCGGCGGCGACGCCGAGCAGCGACACCAGCCCCGCCCGTCGACCCTGGGTCACCGACCGCGACACCAGGTAGACCATGTTCGGGCCGGGGGTCAGCACCATCCCCAGCGCCACCAGCGCGATACCCACCAGCGCACCCGTACCGACCATGTCGCCCCCCGTTCCGCCGACTCGCGCCGACCCTACGCCGTACGCCGCCGCGCCGAGGACCCGTGTGCGCGCGCGGGGGCGTGCGATCGCCCGCCCCCACCGCTTGCGCGGCAACGGGCACACTGGGCCGATGCTGCGCGCGTCGGCCACCGCGACCCTGCCGGAACTGCTGCTGCGACCCTGGCGCGACGACGACGCCGACGCCCTGATCGCCGCGTACCGCGACCCGGTGCTGCGACGCTGGACCCGGGCGCCGGTGACCACCGTCGCCGAGGCGCGCCGGTTCCTGGCCGCGGCACACCGGGACTGGGCCGACGGCACCCGGTTCAGCTTCGCGGTGATCGAGCCGCACCCGGCCGGTGAGACCCTGGTGGCGCAGGTGATCGTCAAGAACGTCACGCGGGGCGGCGGGGACGCCGAGGTCGGCTACTGGACGGCCGCGCCCGCCCGGGGCCGGGGCGTCGCCCCGCACGCCCTGACGGCGGTCACCGAGTGGGCGTTCGACCGGTTCGCCGGCCTGCGCCGACTCGACCTGCTGCACCAGATCGACAACCCGGCGTCCTGCCGCGTCGCGGAGAAGGCCGGCTACCTCTTCCAGGAGGTGCTGCCGGCCCGCCCGCCGTTCCCCCGTGACGGCCACCGGCACGCCCGCTGGGCCCGGCCCGCCCGGGAATGCCCACCCGGGCCCGGGCGCTGACCTCTTCCGTCGGCCCCGACGGGGTGGGCCGCGTTACCGTGGGCCGGGGAGGTGTCGGCGGGTGGACAGCTGGGAAGCGACGGTCGAGGCGCGTATCCGCGCGGCGCAGGAGCAGGGCGAGTTCGACAACCTGCCCGGCATGGGCAAGCCGATCCCCGGCCGTGGCCAGCCGTACGACGAGTCGTGGTGGATCAAGAGCTTCCTGGAGCGGGAGAAGCTCCCCACCGACCTGCTGCTGCCGACGCCCCTGCAACTGCGCCGCCGCATCGAACGGGTACCCGACGAGGTGCGGGACCTGCCGACCGAGGCCTCCGTACGCGCGTTCGTCGCCGACCTCAACGCCCAGATCCTCTCGTGGCTGCGTACGCCCACCGGCCCCCGGGTCGCGGTGCGTCCCGTCAACGCCGACGAGGTGGTCCGCCGCTGGCGGGCCGAGCGGGAGACCGCCGCCGCAACGGCTCCGGCGCCCCCTGCCCCGCCGGCCGCACCACGCCGGCGAGGCTGGCGACCACCCTGGCGGCGTCGGGTCGCCCGCTGACCCTGGCCGGCGTACGCCAGCAGGTCGTGCGCCACGGGCGCGGCGGTGGTCCAGCAGCTCTGCCGGTCACCCTCGGTCGCCCAACCGAGCTCGTCCACTCCGTACCCGGAACCCGATGGCGCTTGCCGGCCGCCGGCAGCGGCACTAGGGTCGCAGTCGTGACTGCCGGGTCGGCCATGGGCCACGAGCGGACAGGGCACCCGGCCGGCAGGTGAGCCGGGGGCGGGCCCGCGGCCCGCCGACGCCCCGCACCCGCCGGTGTCGACGCCACGTCCACCGCGCCGCGTCGTCTGCCGCACGCGCCTTTCCACCGTCCACGCCGGTCGTACGCCGGCGTATCCCACATCCTCGCCGCCACCGGTCGCCGGGCGGGCGATCCACCGTGGCCGCATCTCCTGCCCGAGCAGAGAGCAGAGCATTGCCCAACGACTTCAACCAGCAGATCATCGACGAGTTCCGCGCCAACTCCGGCCGGGTCGGCGGCCCTTTCGAGGGGGCCCGCCTGATCCTGCTCACCACCATCGGGGCCCGCTCCGGCGCCCCGCACACCACCCCGGTCGGCTATCTGCCCGACGGCGAGGAACGCATCCTCGTCATCGCCTCGGCCGGGGGCGGTCCGAGGCACCCGGACTGGTACCACAACCTTGTCGCCGACCCGCATGCCACCGTCGAGGACGGGGTCTTCACCTACCAGGCCCGCGCGGAGGTGCTGACCGGCGCCGAACGCGACGAGATCTTCGCCCGCGCCGTGGAGGCCGATCCGGGGTGGGCGGCATACCAGGCGAAGACCTCGCGCGTGATCCCCGTGGTGGCGTTGCACCAGGTGGCGGGCGGTCCGCCGGAAGCGGCGTCCTGGGGAGCGGCGCTCAAGCTGATCCACGACGCGTTCCGCCGCGAGTTGGCGCTGATCCGCGACGAGGTGGCCCGCTCCGGTCCGGGTCTGGGCGCGCAGCTACGGGTCAACTGCCTGACCTTCTGCCACGGCCTGCACCACCATCACCGCAACGAGGACGACGGCATGTTCGCCCGCCTGGACGGGCAGCGCCCCGACCTCGCGCCGGCCCTGGCACGGTTGCGCGAGGAGCACCAACGCATCGCGGCGCTGGTCGCACGTCTGCAGCAGGTCGTCGGGGACCCCGACGGCGATCCCGCCGAGGCCCGCCGGGAGGTCGAGCGCCTCACCACCGAGCTGGAGGCCCACCTGACGTACGAGGAGGAGCAGCTGATCCCCGTCCTCGACGGCGCCGGCTGACCTGCCCGCCGAGCGACAGCTGCCGTTCGCGACGATCGTGACGGGCGACCACTACGACGACGCCTCCGCGCTGGGCAGACCGGATGCGTGGCGGCTCAACGTCGGGCTGACCCGCTCGGCGTACGCGAGGCTGTTCCCGTACGGCTCCGACGGCGGCGTCGACCACACGGTGACGGACACCGTGCTGCCGCATCCCGGCTACGCGCCGCAGCACTGGGTGTGCGTGGTGAACCCCGGCGAGGCGACCCTGGCCACGGTGCGGCAACTGCTCGCCGAGGCGTACGCCTTCGCGGTCCGCAAGCACGCCAACAACCGGTCGCGGCAGACCTCGTCCTGAGATGCGCGCCCGGCCGGCGCGTCCCGTCCGGGCCTGTCGCACCTCGGGGTTAGCTTCGGCGGGTCTGCCGTCGGGCAGGCCCGCCGAGGACGAGGGGGACACCGCCGGATGTCACGCAACACGCAGACCGTCGAGACCTACCTGGACGGCTTCCGCAGCAACGACCACGGGCAGATCCTGTCCTGCCTCACCGACGACATCGAGTGGACGGTGTTCGGCGCCTTCCACCTCAAGGGCAAGGAGGCCTACGACGCCGCCATCGAGGGGCCCGGGGTTCGTGCCGCCGCCCCACCTGGAGGTCGTACGCATGGTGGAGCAGGGCGACACGGTCATGGCCGAGCTCGTCGGCTCGGTGCGCCGCGACACCGGCGAGGAGATGCGCATGTCGATGGCCGAGGTGTTCGTCATGCGCGACGGCAGGATCGCCGAGCGGCGCGCCTGGGTGATCGAGCTGAAGGAGAACGACCACCGCTGACCGCGACAGTTGCGGGCTAGGTGTGAGCCTGCGTGAAGGCGTGACAGAAGTCCCGTTCGGTCACCATCCCGTTACCGCCACCGCCGACGGAGTAGCCCTGCCGCGACAGGCCCCGGACCGGGTCGAGCACCTCGTTCATGAAGTGCCGGGTCCACTCGCTGACCTCCTGTCCGTCGTGCAGCGAGAGCGGGACCAGGATGGCCAGACTCCCGCCGGGGCACCTCAGCGCGCCCCAGAAGACACGGTAGAGACCCACCCGACTCATGATCAGGCCGTCGGCTCTGACCTCGTGGTCCTCGGCGAGGCGGGGTGCCGCCGCAACGATGTCGCGGACGATCTCGCCGAGTTCGCCGGGGCCCTGCACGGTGATCACGAGATCTGCCGCCTCGACGAGTTTGTGCAGGGTCTCCACAGGCGTGCCTTTGGCCTGGTGCGCCAGCTTGAGTGGGAACATGGGGTGAGCCACCTCCGTGGTCTGGTCGGATCGCCTACCCGTGCCGTCCGGCAACCGGTCGATCGTCACTGGTCGGCAGGCGGATGTCGGTGCAGTAACGGGATCAGCGACACCGTCCCCCGGCGTAGGGGAGGTGTCGTCGTCCCGGCGACGGCGATGATCTCCTCGGCGCGCGCCACGACGTCGACCAGGGTGGGTGGCCAGCCGCAGTCGATCCAGGGTGGCGCGTCGCAGGGCGCCTCGTCGGCGGCTGACGACGGTGCCCAGGGCGTGAGCGGTCCGGCGGAGAGCGTCATCGACGGTAGTGGTTCGGCGAACGGGGCGTCCCGGTCGACTTCTGACGGGTGCGCCGGAGGCAGTCGTGTCGGCGTGGCGCGGCGCAGCGTGCCGGCTATCCGCAACGACTCGAGCAGCTCGACGAACTGACGCGTGCGTCCACTGCGGCGAGCGGACTCCAGAACCTCGTCGTTGGCGTGGTCGAGGGCGGCGCGCCAGCCGGCCCGCTCGCTGACGTGCGAGAGCCGCCACGACATCGACTGCATTGCCGCCCACGCGCCTGCCAGCAGGTCGAATCTCTGGCCGCTGTCACTCGGATAGGTCAGCCCCTCGTTGAACGAGGCCTGGGCGTAGGCCAGCCACTGCCCCGTCCTGCGGTAGTGCTCCTGCGCCTGCCGAAAGTTCGCCCGGGCCTCGCCCACGTCGCCCCGGTTGCGGGCGACGGTTCCCAGGCCGAGCCTGGCGTCGGCCGCCTCGTGCTCGTTGCCCACCGTGTGGAAGTGCTTCATGGCGAGGGAGTACCTGAGCTGCGCCTCCGGCAGGTCGCCCGCGCGGAACGCCACGAGACCCAGGTTGTGGTTGATGCGCGCGGCCCGCTCCGGCGACGGATCGTCGGTCTGCCAGTGCCGCAGGGCGGAGAGCAGATGGGCGCGGGCACGCTCGAAGGACTTCACCCCGGCCAGCGCCAACGCCGTGTTCTGGTCGAGTTCGGCGAGCTTGCCGCCCAGTTCGCCTTCGTCGCACGTCTCCCGGTACAGGTCCCCTGCCTGGTCGAGGTGTTCGAGGGCGGGGCGCGGGCGACCCAGTTCGATCAGTACCGCACCCAGGTTCACCAGCGTGTCCGCTGCGTGCCGACGAAACCCGCCTCTGAGCAGGGCTTCGGCGGCCTCCCGGTACTGTTGCGCGGCGACATCGAGTTCGCCGCGCTGAAACGACACGTTGCCCAGGTTCTGCCCGACGACGGCCGCCTGCCGATCGAGGTCGAGATCCCGGTACAGGGGCAGGGCCGTGTGGTACCGGTCGGCAGCCTCCTCCAGGTCACCCATGAAGTACGCGGCGTTGCCGACGTTGGTCGTGGCGTCGGCGACGCCCTTCAGGTCTTTGCGGGCGGCGAAGGCGGCCAGGGCTACGAGATAGTGCTCGCGCGCCTCGGGCCAGTCGGCGCGGCCGAACGCCGCCACGCCGGCTGCCAACCTGTTCTTCGCCACCTCGGCGGCGTCGTCGCCCGGTTGCCACCGGGGGACGTCGGGACGTGGTGACCCGGGTTCGAGGCGTCGCTGCGTGGGGTGGTCGACCCCTGGGATCGTTCGGACCGCAGCGTCCGGAATGTCGTAGCTCACCAACGCCGACCACACCAACGGGGCGTGCAGGCGGCGTGCGGCTGCGCTGCTGGCGGTCCGCCAGCAGCGCAGCCGGTCACGCTGCCACTCGCCGATGGCCCCGACGGGATCGGTCGTCTCCAGCGCCGCATCGACGGCCAGCGCGAGCGCGGTCGTGGCCGAGCCGATCGGCGCCCCGCCGGCCACGAGGCGCTCCGAGCCGTCGCTCGGCAGGCTCCAACGGGTGGCGATCACGGTGCGCGCACCCGCATTCATCGCCGCGAGGGTGAGACCGATCTGCTCGGTGTACCCGGCGTCGTCGGACTGGCAGGCGACGAAGCCGACCCGGCGTGGGGCGGGCCACCGCGCGGGTTCCCTCAGCCACTGCCCGGCGGTGAGCCGCGAGTTCCCGGTCTCCCCGTCGACGGCCAGTTCCAGGCCAGCGGAGGTCGGCATCGCCGGGTCCGTGGCCGAGGCGTGGCCGACGAACACCAGCCGGGACCACGCCTGCGACTGGAGGGCCGCGGCCAGTTCCGAGGGCGAGCAGCCCACCGTCGCACCCGCGCCGAGCAGCGCGTCCGTGTCGTCGCTGCGGCGGCGCCACGCCTCGGGCACCCCGTCGGGGTAGATGCGCCCGCCACCGTTCCGGCTTCCGGCCGCAGTGGGATCGACGACCCGTACGGCCGGGCCGTCGCCAGTCCAGGGTGCCGCCGGTCTCGCCAGGTTGACCAGCATGGCCGGGCTGATTCCACCCAGGACGTTCGCGCGTTCGATGAGCCGGACGTCGTGCTCGTCGTCGATGACGAGAAGCTCCCACGGCACGCTCGACAGGCCGGGACCCGGCGCTACGACGAGCGTCGTGTCGTGTGCGTCCGCCGTCCGGATCCGATCGCGAAGCTCCTTCGGCAGCAGGATGCTGCCCAGCTCGCGGAACAGGGCGAGGTTGGCGGCCGGGTCGACCATCGCGCCGGTCCAGGAGCGACGGGCGGCACCGTTGAGGACAGCGACCCGCTCGCCGAGGAGTTCTATGCGCCTGGCGATGGCGGAAGCCGTCGACGCGGGGTCGTCGTGCTGGGGGAGTGCCTGCGCGATGCGGCGGTCGACGTCGGCGAGCGTTGCCCGTTCCTTCGCGACGAGACCCGGCAGCGAGGCCGAGAGGGCGGCCAGTGGCGCGGCCAGCCGGTCGAGTGCGACAGAGCCCACGGCCAGCGGGCCGGCGCTGTCGAGCAGGCGTACGTCTGCGCTGAGCCACCAGTGGGCGTACTCGGCGGTTTGCCAGAAACCGAGCCACCACACGCGCCCGCGTCCGGGGTAACCCTCCACGCGATCCTTCCCACGATCATGGTGCGCGGGTCTGCCAGCATGTGTGCATGACGCAACTGCTCGTGCCCCTGGACGACGGTTCCTCCCTGGTGCTGGACGGAGTTGCCGAGGATGAACTGTCGGATGCGGCCCACACTCTTGACGTCACCGACTTCCTCCGCGACGCCGTCCTGGCCGGTGTGACCGGGAACTTCACCTACGACGTGCTGAAGGCCGTGGCGCTTCAGCTGCGCGCACGCGGTTTCCTGGCGAGGCGTTCCTCCCCGACTGCCGCCAGCATCGCCACGGCGATCGCGGGTCACCTCACCTCGGTCGGGTACGCGACGATCGAGGTGTTGCAGGTGGTGCAACTGGTGGACAGGTCGTGGTCGGCGGAGGGAACCGCCGATCAGCGCCCGTTCGAGGTGCGCACCGATCCCGAGGGGCAGGTCATGCAGGTGCGGGTGCGGTAGCGGATCGTCAGCCGTTGCCGCAGTGTGGGCACTTGCGCACCCGGTCCGACTTCGGCTGTCCGCAGTAGGCGCATTCCACCGTCTCCGCGATCATGGTGCTCCTATCGACGCTGACTGGTCCGGGGTCACCGCTTCGACACCGTACGCTACGCGCCCGCGGCGCGGCGGCCATCGGCCGAAGGGTGACCCGAGCGTCCACAAAGGCCGGTACGGACCAGCCGATCGCCGAGCTCTCCGCGCCGCTTCGCCGTCGCCTGGGCCCGACGGCTCGCTCGACCAGCGCGGCACCTGACCGTCCGGTGACCGCCCTCGTACGGCGGCTCCCCCCGCTGTGGATGCGCCGCCGCACGAGCGGCCCCGGGGCGGGGGCCGCACGATGCCTGGTCAGGCCGGTTGTCCTGCGCTGGTGGGCGCCTCGCTCCGCCTGGCCCGGAGCAGATGCTGGCGCGTGCCGTCGCTGATCCACCAGGCGCGCGCGCCGGGCTTGCGCGCCTCGTACGACAGCTGCCAGACGATGCTCCTGCACACGAGTTCCTTTAGCCGCGCGCCCGGCCGGCCGCCGAGGTGGAACCTCACGGCGGCGTCGTTGCGGCGGGCGAACTGGAAGACGGCGGCACGCCGCCCCAGGCTGATGCACTGGCCGGCGAAACCCACCGCGACCGGCGCGGGTTGCCGGCCCGCGATCCGGCTGAGCACCGTCTCGGCGGCCTGCGGCCCGAGCTGCATCGCCGACTGGCAGCCCATCCGGAACGGCAGATCCGACGGCGCCGCCGAGTCTCCGGCCGCCACGATGCGCGCGTCGTCCACACTCGTCAACGTCTCGTCGGTGCGCAGGCGTCCCAGGGCGTCGGTGCTCAGCCCGCTGCGGCCGGCCAGGTCCGGCACGCCGAAACCGGCGGTCCAGATGGTGACCGTGCTGGGCAACTCGCGGCCGCCACCGAGCCGCACGGCGTCGCGGGCCACCGCCGTCACCGTCGCGTCGGGGCCTTCGAGCACGGTGACGCCGAGCTTCGCCAACCGCCGGGCCACCGCACGTCGGCCACGAGGATGCAGGTACGGGCCGAGCACCCCGCCGCAGACCAGGGTCACTGCGCGGCCCGTCTCCGCCAGCTCGGCGGCGGTCTCGATGCCCGACGGGCCCGCGCCGACCACCGTGACGGGGGCCGAGTCGGGGGCGGCGTCGAGGACAGGCCGCACCCGCCGCGCGTCCTCCAGGCTCGCGATCGGGTACGCGAACTCGGCGGCTCCGGGCACGTCCGGGTCGGCGCTGCCGCTGCCCACGGCGTAGATCAAGTAGTCGTAGCCGAGAGTGCCGCCGGTCGCCAGCCGCACGCGGCGCTCGGCGGCGTCGATCCGGGTCGCGGTGTCGACGACCAGCCGTACGCGCCCGGCCAGGACGTCGGTGTAGTCGACGACCGCGTCGTCGGACCCGCCCACCAGCTGGTGCAGGCGGACCCGCTCGACGAAGGTCGGGCGCGGGTTGATCAGGGTCACGCGCACGTCGGTGCGCTGCGTCAGGCGGTTGGCCGCCATGACGCCGGCGTATCCGCCGCCGATCACGACGACATCGGTGTTGCCGGTCATGGTGTCTCCTTCGCTTGTGGGGCCTTCGACCTGAAGACACCGGGCGACCGGGCGTTGTGACATGCGTGAGGCGGGTCACGCAGCAGCCGCAGCCGGGCGGGGACGGAGATGAGGACGGTTGCGTACCGCCGCCGGCCCATGCCCGGACGACTGCACGGAGCACGTGGCGGCGTACGAGTTGCAACGGGCGTCGTCAGGGGCGGCGCAGGCGCAGGGCTACGAAGCTCGGGCGCCCGGTCAGTCGCTCGTAGCGCTCCGGGTTGATGGCGCGCAGCGTCTCGACCGCCCTCGGCTCGACCAGCCGCTCCAACACGAACCCCGCGTCGAGCACCTCGGTCATGAGAGATTCGAGCGTCATCCGCTGGAAACGCATGGTGATCCCGTCGGCCATAGAAAACCCGACCCAGCTCTCGTCGAAGTACGATCCGCCGAAGTAGCCCCAGTCCGACGTCGGATGTGTCGTCGACAGCAGGAACCAGCCGCCCGGCCGCAGCACCCGCCGTACCTCGGCGAGGAAACCGGCCCGGTCGGTGAGGTGATGCAGCACCAGCGCGCAGACGACCCCGTCGAACGACGCGTCGGCCGCGAATTCCAGCGGAGTGTCCAGGTCGTGCTGCTGGATCTCGGCGCGATCGCCGAGCAGGGCCCGGGCGTGCCGGACCAGTGCCGCGCTGCCGTCCACCGCCACCACCTCGGCTCCCCGGCGCACCAACTCGGCCGCGTAGTGGCCGCCGCCGCAGCCGGCGTCCAGGATCCGGAGACCGGCGACGTCGCTGGCGAGCGTGAGCATGGCCGGCCGGTCCGTGTAGGCATTGTGCGAACCGTCGGCGGCGTGTGCCGCGAAGACGTCACCGGCTTGGTCGTGATACGCGTGAGCTGCAGGCATCCGGGAAGCTTGTCCGAGTGGTGGCGCGGGCCGCAACCCAGATCGGGCCACACGGCGCGTCGACCATGTGGACCGCCGGTCACCTCGCAGCGGTGTCGGGATCGCGAAGCGGCCACGGTTTCTGCTCGGGCTCGGGGGCCGCAGCGGTCAGCTCTGCTGGTAGTTCACCGCCGCGAAGCCGCAGGGCGCGTGCAGGTGCAGGTAGTAGGCGCCCTCACCGAAGTCCACGTCGGCCCCGCCGACCAGGCCGAGATAGTCCATCGGCTGCCGGCAGGCGGGGCAGTCGACGTGCTCGGCGTCCTGGATCCAGTCGGGATGGCCGCCCAGGGTGGAGCCGCCTTCGTCCCACGCGCTGGCCTCGAACGGTGAGGCCCGGCGGGAGCCGATGGCCGGAAGCACGGCCGGCGGGTCCTCCGGCTCGGTGGTGACCGGCGCGTAGTCCTGGCGGCTGTTTCCCGCCCACCAGACGGCCTCGCCGTCGGGCGTGACCTTGCAGCACAGCGTCGTGTAACAGGCGCACAGGTGGCAGGTCACGATCTTCAGCCGGCCGGCCCAGCCGGTGTGGGCCAGGACCTTACCCACCTCGGGGGTGTCGGTGTCGAGGTCGGCGATGGTCCACAGCGGGGAGGCGCACCACGGGCAGGCAGGGCCGTCGGCCGGCCTTGGCACCTCGTTCGGAATCAACCGGTACGCCGTCGGTGCGCACAGCTCCCGGCGGCTGCCGTCGGGAGCGACCGTCCAACCGGCCTGGTGGGCGTAGGCCAGCGCCCCGACGTGCAGTTTGTCGGAACCGGCCGGCGGCTGCTCCTGCCATCTCCGCAGGGCCTGCTCAGCGTGCGGGTCGCTGGCGTGCGCGAGGATGAGCAGCAGGTGGTTGAGCCGGTGCGGCGCGCGGCCGGCGTCGACGTCGTCGACGATCCGGCGGACCACGTCTCCGGTCGCGCCGCGATACAAGGTCGGCGGCCACAGTACGCCCGCGTCGAGCAGTTGGCTCAGGCGTCCGACGAGGCGTGTCGGCTCGGTGGCGGCAATCTCGATCAGTTCCTCGAGCGCGGCGTCGTCGCCGGCTCCGGCCGCCCGGACCAGTTCCTCGATCATGGCAGCATGGTAGCCAGGCGGTACGTCGACCAGGCGTGGTGACCAGCAGGCCGCCGCAGGTCGGGTCCAGGCCCTGCGGCCGACCCACTGCCTACGCGGGCAATCCCGGGCTCAGCGGTTGTCGCCGCTGCCACCCAGCACGCCACGGCCCTGGCGGCTGGCCAGCTTGGCCAGGTTGGCGGTCGCGACGTCGTCCAACGTGAGATCGAGGTAGTCGGCGAGCACCGCCACGTACCAGAGGACGTCACCGAGTTCCTTGGCGATGTCGGCCCGGTCGATGCGTGACTCGTCGCTGTCGAGGTCCCGGACCCACTTCTTGAACTTCTCGGCGATCTCACCGGACTCGCCGACCAGTCCGAGCACGAGGTGGAGCAGTTCGTTCTTCCTGTCACGTGGGGCGGCCGTACGGAGGGCCCCACGCTGGTACTCGTCCAGGTCCATGGCGGACCAGTATGGACGAGCATCTTCCACTCGCCCCGCCGGCTCTCCCGACGACCGAGGTAAGCCTGGTTCAGCTCACCCGGAACGAGAGGGGTGCCCTGCTGATAAATTACGGAATTACCGGTAACGAAAATCCGATAATACGTGCGGACGAAAGGGGCGAATCGCCCGCACACCATAATGACTGTTCTTGGGTAACAACAATATGGAGTATTGTTGTGGCGTGTCCAAGGTGTGTCACCGATGCGAGAAGACCCGACCGCTCGAGAGCTTCATGAAGGCCGGCCGCGAGTTGGTCTCGTGCGCCTCGTGCCGCGAGTACGCCCGCGCCAACAACCACAAGAACCGCAGAGCCAATCCGGACAAGATCCGAGCCGACAACCTCTGGTCCTTCTACCGGATCAGGCCGCAGGAGTACGACGCGCGGCGTGTGGCTCAGGAGTTCAGGTGCGCCATCTGCGGTCGTCATGAGAGCGAACTGAAGGTCAGGTCCAGAGGCCGGCCACGACTTGACGGGACACCGAACTCCGAACCGTTTCGCCTCGTCGTGGACCATTGCCACAACTCGCGGCAGGTGCGTGGCCTGCTCTGCGGCGAGTGCAACATCGGCCTCGGCGCGTTTCAGGACTCGCCCGAGGCGCTGATGGCGGCCGCCCGCTACCTCCTGGCACGGGAGGACGCACCGCTCGTGTCGGAATCGAGACCTGCGACAGAAGTGTGATCTGGCGCCGGTCGAGCCCTGCTGGGGGCCGGCCGGAATACGCCTGAAGCCTGCCGTAGGACAGTGAATCCGCTGGTCAGCGGTCGCCGAGGAGGCCTCCGCCTCGGAGTCGAGCGCGGACGTGGCCTCGCCCAGGACCAGGATCGGCGCGTTGCGGTAGAACGCGCGGGCCAGCACGAGGCGCTTGAGGACCAACGTTCGGGAAAGTCACGCTAAGCCGAGGTTGAGCGATAACTCTCGATGGTGGTAGTCGTTGATCGGCCGTGAGAAGTTTTCTGACCTCCGGTGAGGAGGCCGTTTACGGTCGGTTCGCCGGGCCGCCGGAGCGGGCGGTGTTGGAGCGGTTCTTTTTCCTGGACGACGTCGACCGCTTCGAGCATCAGGTCTTCAAGACCCTGCACGTGCTTACCTTCGTCGACGACCCCGCCTACCGCCGTGAGATGAAGGCCATGCGCAACCTCAACGAGGGCCGCCACGACCTGGCCCGGCACATCTTCCACGGTCGTAAGGGCGAGCTGCACCAGGCGTACCGCACCGGGCAGGAAGACCAACTCGGCGCGCTCGGACTCGGCCCTGGGGGACCAATGGCAGTGGATCCGGCGCTAAGCCGTAATCGCCTGGTCGGGGGGTTGTAGTGCCCGGTAGAGGGTGGAGCGGCCGACGCTGAGGTGTCTGGCGATGGTGGTGACGGATTCGCCGCGGGCCTGGCGGGCGCGGGCGATGGCGAGAATGTCATCGGTGACGGTGGTGGGGCGTCCGCCGTGTCGGCCGGCGGCGGCTGCGGCGCGTAGTCCGTCGAGGGTGCGGTCGCGGATGAGTTCGCGTTCCATCTCGGCGGCGAGGGCGGCGACGGCGAACAGGAGCCGGTCGGCGAGGGTGGCGCCGCCGGGGCGGTGCACGCCGGCGCAGATGCCGGTGAGGATTTCCAGGGTGATGTCGCGGGCGTGGAGTTCGTCTTCGAGGAAGACGAGCAGTTCCTTCATGGAGCGGGCGACCCGGTCAGGGCGGTGGATGACGAGGGTGTCGCCGGGGCGCAGGGCGTCCAGGGCGGCGCGCAGTTTGGGGCGGTCGCCGCGGGTGCTCGCGGTCTCGATGATGATCTCGCGGCAGTGTGCGGCGTTGAGGTCGTCGAGTTGAGAGTCGTGGTCTTGCTCGCGGGTGCTGACCCGGGCGTAGCCGACGCGGATCCGGTTGTGCGGGCGTGGCGGCGCGGCGGCGGCGCGGGCGGGGGCTTCGGTCATGTCGCCGATCGTCCCGGAAACGTCCCGTAATCCCGGCTTGGACACGCCGGTTCTGGGACGGGTTTCGGGACTCGCCGTCCTGGGCGAACGCCTCGCAGAGTTGATCTCGATGGGTCGTCCCGGAAAGGAGCGTTTACGGGACGCGGTGGCTCCATCATCATCAGCCGCTCGGGCTGCCGCTGGAACGCCGGATCGAGACAGCTCCCAAGAGCTCCCCGCTGTTACTCGCGCCTCAGGTCTTCGCTGCTGGTTCTGAGCAGGGTGCCGACGTAGACGACCGCGGTGAGCAGCACGACGGCGGTTGCGGTGAGTCCAACCTGTATGAGCAGGACCTCCCCGAACCGGCGCGTGGTGACCCCGGTGATGTCGATGGCGACATGGACGGCACCCGCGGTCGCCGCCATCGCCAATCCTGCCGAGATGACCAGCGGAAGGGCCACTTCTGCCATGTCGGCTGCGGCTTCTGTCCGGCGGGGCACTCCAACGACCCGTAGGGCCGCAGTGAGCCGGCGGCGTTCGATCAGCCGGTCGACGGCGACGACGACGAGTGCGGCGAGGCACAGCAGGAGGGTGATAGCCATCAGCGCGCCGATGATCACGGTGACGGTGGCACCTCCGAGGCCCTGCGTGGTGCCGAGGAAGCCTTGAACGTTGGATGCGGGAGCTTGTGTGGCGAGGATCTGGCGGGCCCGTTCCAGGACGGGTGGTTCGTTGCGCAGGAGAACGGTGGTGGTCTGCGCTGCGGTGCAGTTCGCAGCGGTGGTGATGAGCAGTTGGTACGGCCGGTCGGCGTACAGCTTCGGGGTCAGCTCAAGCTTGTCGGCGGGCGCCACGACGGTCCGCGCCGCGGGACAGTCGGTTTCTGCGGCCGGCGTCAGGCGCAGAGTGGTGCCGGCCGGGAGTTGCGGCTCGCCGGCGAAGTCGGGCGAGTTGATGTGCAACCGGTAGACGCGCTCAGGACTGCATGCTTCCGCGCCGTCGAACAGTCCGCGGACGTCGGCGCAGGAGGCGATCATGACGTCGGCCCGCTGCTCAGCGCCCAGTTCCGCCGAGGCGTATTCGTACTGGGAGGCTCCGCGTATGCCCGGGGTGGCGCGCAGAGCGTCGAGCACGGTGGGGTTCACGGCGCCATCGAGAGTGAGCTTGAGCTGGGCTGGCGCGGACGGTGTGGCCAACGACTCCGCGAGACGGACGTGCTCCGCAGCGCCGAGGCCGATTCCCGCAGCGAAGAGGGTGACACCTACCGTCGCGACGAGGCGGGCCGCAGCGCCGTCTGAGGCCAGGGCGCGCCGCCCGGCGATACGCAGCGCCGGCGGGAGACCGGGACGCCGGTTGAGGCGCTGCCACATGGTCTGCACTAGCAGCGGCGTGACCAGCGGCAGTCCCACGGCTGTCAGAACGAGGCCGGCGGCGAAGGCCAACAGCGCCCAGTAGGCCCTTGTCGCGGGCAGTGCCGCAGCGCCGGCCAGGAGGGCGACTCCGCAGGTGATAGGTGCAATCCGCAGCAGCGCCGGCCGTCGACTGGCCGCGTTGCGGAAGGCGTGGAGGGGATTGCCGCGCAGGCGGGCGAACGCGCCGGTGGCCACGGCGACGGCATACAGCGGCAGCCCCACTGTGGTCATCGCGACAGTGAACGGCGACAGCGCGAGGTCTTCGGCGAACCAGTGCAGGTGACCAAGATTCAACTGTTCGGTTCCACCGCGGGCGGCCAGCCAGCCGGCGGTCCCGATCGCGGCGCCGACGGCCGCCACCGCCCCGGTCTCGACGGCGTTGACAACCTGCGTCTGGCGGGCGTCGGCCCCGAGTAGGCGAAGAGCGGCCAGCCGCCGTTCCCGGGTGGCCGCCGACAACCGTGCCGACGCCGCCAGGAAGATGCCCAGAGGAATGAGAACGAACACGGCCATGCCGACCGGCACGAGCACAGCCGGCCGCAGCACCTCCTCGACAGCCCCAGTCCATGAAGCACCCCGATGCCTGATCTGCGTACCGATCCGTTCGACGCACTGCGCGCCGCCCGCCCGATCCGCTTCGGCAGCGGGCACGCCGACGTAGGCCAACAGCTCGTCCGGCGCAACCAAGCCCGCGGGGCCAACGACGCCGACGACACGCTGCGGGAACCTCGCGGCAGCGCGCGCGTCATCGCCGATGAGCTCTGCCAGGGCGGGTGACACCACGATCTCACCGGCCGCTGGCCAAGCCAGTACGCCGGGCGGCCGAGGCGACTGCGCGGTGGCGTTCCACACGGCGACACGGCGTAACGGGCGGGAGCCGACGTTGTCCTCGACGGTGCGTAGCTTGAAACACCCCGCCGTGCCGGCTGATGCCGCCAGGACGGGCTCTCGATCACCGATGCGGCCGTCCTGCCGCTCGGCGACACCTGGAGCGGCGAGGGTGGCCAGGAGCACGAACGCGCCGAAGGCGACCGCTGCTGCCTGCAGCACCAGACGGACCAATCCAGCGGGGCCGCCGCCGCGGCACAGCCGCAACCCCAACCGCACGAACGGGAGGTAGCTCATGCCTGCAGCACGCCATCTCGCATCGTCAGGACCCGGTCTGCCGTGGCGGCGACCTCGGCGGCGTGGGTGACCAGGATGAGAGCGCTGCCGCCAGCGCGAGCCAGGTCGAGCAGCGCTGACAGCGACTGCGCGGCTGAGTGGGAGTCCAGCGCGCCGGTCGGCTCGTCAGCGAAGACAACACTCGGCTGATGCACGAGCGCCCGCGCGATGGCGGCCCGCTGGGCCTGCCCACCGGATACCCGCGACGGCGTGCGATTCCGCTCACCGTCGAGGCCGAGGCGAGCCAGCAGTCCGTCCGCGGTCGCGCGGGCCTTGCGGGCGGAGACGCCGGTCAGGCGCAACGGCAGCTCCACATTCTCGGCCAGCGTCAGCTCCGGTATCAGGTCCCCGAACTGCATCACGAAGCCGCACTGGCGCAGCCGCAAACCGGCTCGTGCGCGGTCACTGACCGCGCCGAGGTCGACGCCGTTGAGATGCACCGACCCCTTGTCCGGGCTCAACACTCCCGCGAGCAGGAACAGCAGAGTGGATTTGCCCGAGCCGGACGGGCCCGTGATCGCGACGACCTCGCCCCTTGCCACACATACGCTGGCCTCGCGCACGGCGACCGTCTGGCCGACCGTGTAGGTCAGGCCGTCGCTCGAGACGACGTCAGCACCCACACCGATGCCCATCCTGAAGACCACCCCCGAAGTTGCTCACGACGCCGAGGATGCCAGCCATACGAATCTATGGCCAGCACCCTCGCCGCGCGTCGCTGTGATCGATCAGAGACAGTTGTTGGCGAGCTTGTAACTCTCCGCCTCATTGTCGAAGGCGCGCTCCGGCCCCAACTCCGCGACATATTCGCCAGCGTTCAGGCAGATTCGCGTGCCGGTGTAACCGTCGTTGTCGAAAATCGTCAGCTTCTGACCAGTGCGGTTCCAGACCGAACTGATCTCGTTGTCGCCGTCCCATCCGGGGATCTCGAACGTCGTCTGCGTGGAGTGCACGTACCGGTTACCAGCCTTGAACGGGTCCTCCCACATGCACACACGACCGCTGTCGCAGGCGGTGGTCTCGGTGAACGGCTGCACCGGAGCCGCTGCGGCGGGAGCGGCCAACGCCAGGGACATCACCACACCAGCACCAACAGAATAGAGTGATCGTCTCACTCAACTCTCCCTCGTCTTGGCATTCACTTCAGTGATTGTCAGCGACCCCGACGACGCTACCCAGGCGGCAACGCAGCGTCAATGCCTATTCACGTCAAGTGAATTCGAGGCCGGCGACGTTGCTCAATTGATCAATGAAATCGCGGGAAATATTGCACCTATCAGCGGACACTCCTACATGTTCCAGGCATGCAAGGCCGCAACCGAAATCAGATCCCGCAACTTCCGCCAGCGCCATCGGTCGCCACCGGGCGATCTGCACGGAGTTTCACCCCTGCGCGGCCTCGCGGTGGCGCTTCCGCCTTAGCGCCGATCTTCGTTCCGTTCTTCCTCGCTCCCCGGGGCCGGGTCGGCTGCGTCTTCAGCCCATCTCGGCTTCGGCGAGGGCCATACCGACCCGCTTACGTAGCTCGCCGGCGCCGGCGCCGGCGGCGCGGTCAACGCGGCGCGACGGTCAGGCGCTACTCCTCGAAGGCGTCGGGGTCGCGCAGCGGCCGGCGGGCGCCGTCCAGGTCGGGCAGGGCGAACGAGTAGTGGCCGTGCACGTTGATGTGTTTGTACTGGTACGCCGAGAGGCGGACGGCGTCGGCCTCCAGCACCGGGTACTCCTGGCTGCGTAGCGCGTCCAGGGCGTGGTTCAAGTAGAGGGTGTTCCACAGGGTGATGCAGTTCAGGACCAGGCCGAGCGCGCCGAGCTGGTCCTCCATCCCGGCGTGGTACGCCTGGTGTAGCTCGCCCTTGCGGCCGTGGAGGACGTGCCGGCCGACGCTGTGGCGGCCCTCCTGAAGGTTGCGCATTCCCTTGAGGTGCCGGCGGTAGTCCGGGTCGTCGGCGAACGTCAGCACATGCAGGGTCTTGAAGATCCGGCCGTAGTGCGCGACCGCCTCGCCGAGGTCGGTGAGCCGTCCGTCGTGCTGCAACACCCTGATCACGTCGTGCGCGGAGATCTCCCGGGTGTGCACCGACGCGATCACCCGCAACACGTCCGGCCAGTGCCGGCGGATCTTGTCCAGGTCGACCCGGCCCCGCGCTGTCTTGTCCAGCACGCCGTAGTCGGCGCGGGCATCGACGCGCCACAGTTTCGTATCCGGTAGGTCCGCGAGCACCGGCCGGTAGTCGAAGCCCAGCAAGGTGACGATCCCGAAGACCACGTCGGAGTACGACCCGGCGTCGGTGATCAGCACCTCCGGCCCCGGGCCGCCGTCGGGGTTGTAGACCAGGTCGACGACGTTCAGGGTGTCGCGCGGGGTGCCGGACAGCACCTTGCCGGCCAACCCGATCGCCTGATCCGAGACCATGTTCAGCCAGGTCACGCCCCGCCTGCGGGCGAAGTACTTCGGGTTCGCCCGAGCGTCCGCGGCGTGCCGCGCGTACCCCGGCTGCCGACGCAGCTTCTCCTTGTTCGCTGCCTTCGACGCCCGCCCGATCAACTCGTTCGACATGAACACGTCGAACAACTCCAACGCGTCGTCGGTGGCCGTCACCTCAAGCCACCGCACCGTCGCCAACAACGTCGCCAACCTGCGCCGGTACGGATGCCGGGCCAGCTTCGGTGCCTTCGCCGCCGGGCCAACTCAATCACCCGCCGGGTCGGCACCACCGCCACATCCACACGGCGCATCCCCAACCCGGCGATCGACGACACCCGCGTCAACGCCGCCACCATGCCCCGGCCCGTCGTGGACCGCTCACCACGGCGCCACAGGTCCAACTGCGAGCGCCGCTGACCCTCCGGCACCTGCAACACCGACTCCAACAGCCTTGCCTGCTCAGCCGACACCGCCCCCGCCAGTTGGTCGAACAACCGCGTCTCCGCCGCCTGCCGGACCTCGGCCACCAACCTCATAAGCGGCGTCACCGCCGGCAGCAGCACCTTCCGCTCACGCAGCCAGGCCACCGCCGCGAAGAACAACGCCTTCGGGCCGTCGCCCGTCGTCCACGACCGCCGATCCAGCCACTGCACCAGCGACTCCTGCGCCGAGGCGAACGACACAAAGCCGTCCACCTGCGCGATCTCCCACTGATGCTCCAGCCGGGTCTTCTCCCGCTCCGTGTACCGCTTCACACACGACGGGTCACCCACACCGACCTGCGCTGCGACGTAGTCCAGCACCACCAGCGGCACATCCAACGGATCCGACAGGAACGCCCCCAGGAACCGGACCGTCACCAACTGCGACGCGAACCCCAACCGGTTGTGAGCGCCACGACGGGTCACCACCAACTCCCGGTCAGCGTCGTCGAGGAAGAAGAACCGCTCCAACGCCTCCTGACCAGGCGGCGCAGCCGCGAACCGGCCGAACTGCGCGATTTGGTCATCAGTTAAGAATCTGCTCGGCACGACCGATCAACGTACGGCACACCCACCGCCATCAACAGACCCGAGCCTTAGCGCCGGATCCAGCGCCAATGGTCCTCAAGGGCCTCGTCGGCGTCACCGGGGCCGGCGATGAGCGGTGGGGGCCTGCCGAAGAGCCGCCCGGGTCAGGGCGCCTCGGTGCGGGTGCGGCGGGCGTAGGCGCGGGCCGCGCGGGCGCGATCGCCGCAGCGGACCGAGCACCAGTGCCGGCGGGCGTGGGTGCGCAGCAGGTAGCGGGTGCAGGGGGCGGAGCCGCAGGCGGCGAGGCGGTCGGCGTGGGGGCCGCTGAGCAGGTCGGCCGCGTCGGCCGCCAGGACCGCCATGGCGTGGTCGACGATCTGCGTGACGGGGTGCGCCGGGGCGCGGTGCAGGCCGCGTGCCTCATCCCAGTGCAGCAACTCGGCGGCGGGAGCGGTGGTCAGGGCGTCGTTGACCGCACGCAGGGCGCCGGCGGGGGCGGGTCGCGCGTCGATCCGGGAGGCGATCAGGGCTCGGATCTGATCGCGCAGCGCGCGCAACCGCTGCGCGCACACCTCCCGCAGCTCCGCTTCGGGCGGGGCGAGGTGACGTTCGGCCAGCCACCGCGCGGCGGCTTCGGGGGTGCCGAGGAGATCCAGGGACTGGCCACCGGGCAGCGTCGGGGCGCTGTTGGCGAAGTCCAGCGCGACGTGCCGCTCCGCGCCCGGCGCCGGTAGCAGCGCGGCGGGGCCGATGGCCTCGGTGGTCGCGGACTCCGTCACGTTCTCATGGTACATCTTGCGTTTATCCGTGAGAGCCGATTACGGTTCCTCACGGATAAGGCATTCCCCAACCGTGAGGAACCGTGGTGACCGACACCAGCACGACGACCGTCCCCGTCCGCGTCTTCGGCGGCCCGACCACCCTCATCGAGTACGGCGGGCTCAGGTTCCTGACCGACCCGACCTTCGACGCCCCCGGCGACTATCCCCTGGGCCCCGGCATGGTCCTCACCAAGACGGCCCCCGCCACCGCCGGCCCGGCCGATCTCGGACCCGTCGACGGGGTGCTGCTCTCCCACGACCAGCACCCCGACAACCTCGACCACGCCGGTCGTGCCCTGCTGGCCGACGTGGCCCTGACCGTCACGACCCCCAGCGGGGCGGGTCGCCTCGGCGGCACCGCCCGGGGCCTGGCGGCGTGGGAGTCCGTCGAGCTGGACCGCCCCGGCGGTGGGACCGTGACCGTGACGGGCGTGCCCGCCCGGCACGGCCCGGAGGGCTGCGAGCCGCTCACCGGTGAGGTCGTCGGGTTCGTCCTGACCGCCGCCGACCTGCCCACGGTCTACGTCAGCGGCGACAACGCCTCGCTGGATCTGGTCCGGCAGATCGCCGAGCGCTTCGGGCCGGTCGACACCGCCGTGCTGTTCGCCGGGGCCGTGCGTACCCCCATGTTCGACGGCGCGCTGCTCACCCTCGACAGCGCCCAGGCCGCCGAGGCCGCCCGCATCCTGGGCGCGCGGCGGGTCGTGCCCGTGCACGTGGACAGCTGGGCCCACTTCACCGAGGGGCGCGACGACGTGGTCGACGCGTTCACCCGGGCCGGCCTGGCCGACCGTCTTCAGCTCGGCTGAGCTGAGGGGCCGCCGGCGTCGCTCGGAGGACGGCCCGGGGCGGGTCAGGTCCGCGCGCCGCCGAGGCCGAGCAGGACGGCGAGGCCCAGGGCGCTGCGCGGAGCGTACGGCACCCGCCACAGTCCGCCGTGCGCCGCGCCGTACGCCTCGTCCTGCCAGGGATGCGCCATCGCCGGGCCGCCCGTACGCAGGTGGTGCACCAGCAGCGCGGCCATCAGCGTGTTGCTGGTCGCCGGGTCGAACACCTCGATGCCGAAGCGGTGTGCGCCGGCGTACGCGGCGGCCAGCGCGCGGTTGCGCAGCACCGAGCGGGTGCGGGTGGGCGGGGCGACGGTGAACGACACGGTCGCCCCGGCGTCGCGGGCCACCGTGGCCCGCCACCGCTGAAGGCGTTTCGCCAGCGCGTAGTTGGGGCCCTGCTGGGGCACGAGGCTGTCGTTGATCCCGGGGTCGGCGCCCGGCGGGTAGTTGCGGTGCAGGAGCCTGCCGCCGGAGGCGACCCGCAGCGACCGGCGGACGACACCGCGCGCCGCGTAGCCGCGTTCGGCGTGGCGCACGGCGTCGCCGGGGACGGCGAAGACGTCGGTGGGGGTGGCCAGGAATGCCAGCGCCACGTCGTCGCGGCGCTGCTGTAGCCGCAGGGTGAGGGCGTCGACGGCCGTGGCGAGGCGGACGTTGGTCGCGCCGTCGGCGTAGACGTAGTTGCCCAGCACGAGCCGGCCGTCGACGCCGAGCAGCCAGTCGGTGACCTGCGGAAGGTGGTGCAGCAGGTCGGCGCCGGCGTGCTCGACCAGCGTGCCGGCGTCGGGGTCGGTGCCGGCGGGGACGGGAAGGTGCAGCCGGCCCCCGCCACGGCGCGTCGTGTCCAGCAGGCGCCGCCAGATCTCCGGGCGCGGCAGGTCGACCGCGACGACGTCGCCGCCCCAGCGCAGCACGGACGGCAGCGGGCCCATCTCCGCGCCCGCGCCGAGCACCACGACGCGCTGGTCGCGCAGGTCGAGCCAGTCCGGGTTGGCCATGACGGCGCGTACCGCCTCGGCGCAGGACGGTTCGACGACGCCGGCGCCCACCCACGCGTCGAGCCGGCGGCGCAGTTCGTCGCCGCGCAGCCGCCGGCCCCGGTACGGCAGGGACAACTCGCGCTCGACCTCGCCGGTGCCGGCGACGGTGGCCGTGCGCAGCGGCTCGGCCCCGGTGGGCGCGTCGAACACCTCGCCGAGGCCGGTCTCGGTGCCGTCGGGGTGCACCACGGCCATCCGGCGGTGCAGTGCGGCGAGCCCGTCGCGGGCGATCGTCACCGCGGCGTCGCGGGAGAGCAGCCCGGCTTCGACGAGCCGTCTGAAGTGCCCGAGGTAGCCGTGGCGCCAGTTCGTCTCGTGCTCCGCCGAGCGCGCGCCGACCGGGTCGACGGCGCGCAGGGCGTCGGCGACGACCGCCCGGCCGAGCGCGGACGTACTGCGTCCCGCGTCGCTCTTCGGGAACACCACCCCGGTCGGACCCTCCACGCGCAACCGCCCTTCCTCGCTCGCCGGCCGTCGGTGTCACTCTGCCGCACCGGGGGTCGTCGTGCAGCGCCGGAGCTGCGGGGCGGCCGCCGCCCGGGCGTTCAGGCCGGATGCGGGTCACCAAGGAACGCGGCCCGGCGCTCCGGGGTCGGCAGGCGTAGCCGGCCGTCGATCATCTCGGCGACCGCGTCGACGCGGTGCAGGTGCTCCCGGTCGTGGGTGACCAGGACGGTGGCGGTGCCGCGCTGGCGGGTGAGGTCGGTGACCAGCTCGACGATCGCCGCGCCGCGCTCGTGGTCCAGCGCGCTGGTGGGTTCGTCGACCAGCAGCACCGCCGGGTCGTTCATGAGGGCGCGGGCGATGTTGACCCGTTGGCGCTGCCCTCCGGAGAGCTGGTGTGGGCGACGGTCGGCCTGGCCGGTGAGCCCCACCGCCGCCAGCAGCTCCGCGGCGCGGGTGCGCCCGGCGCGGCGGGAACCGCCAGCGAGGTGGGCGATCACCTGCAACTGTTCGGCGGCGGTCAGCGAGGCGATGAGGTTGGGTTGCTGGAAGACGATTCCGATTTTCTCCCGCCGCAGCGCCGTCGTGCCCGCGCGGCCGAGCCCCGCGGTGTCGGTGCCGGCGACGAGCACCGTTCCCGAGTCGGGGGTGATCAGGGTGGCGGCCACCGCCAGCAGGCTCGACTTGCCGGAGCCGGAGGGGCCGATGACGGCGGTGGTGGTGCCCGCCGGCACGCGCAGGCTGACCCGGTCGAGCGCGGTCAGCCGGGCGTCGCCGTCGGGGTAGGTCAGCGTGACGTCGGCGAGTGCGAGGCTCATCGGGCGCTCCCCAGGGCGATCAGCGGGTCGACGGAGGTGATGCGGCGGATGGACAGGGCGGCGCCGGCCGCGCCGAGCGCGATCGTCACGGCGGCCGGGAACAGCACCGATCCGGCGGTGAGCGCGAACGGCACCGTGCCGGCCGCCGCGGCGCCGAGCGCGACCGCGAGCGCGGTGCCGGCGGCGGTGCCGGCCAGCAGCAGCACCAGGGCCTGCCCGAGGGCGTCGCGCAGCAGGTGGCCGGTGGTGGCGCCGAGCGCCTTCAGTACGGCGACGTCGGGGGCGCGCTGGATGGTCCACACGGTGAAGAACGCGCCGACGACCAGGGCGGAGATCCCGAACAGCATCCCGCGCATCAGTTGCAGCGACCCGTTCTCGGCGGTGTAGGAGCCGATCGCGGACAGCGCCTTCGTGCGGGTGACCGTACGGGTGTGCAGCTGTCGGTCGGCGGCGGCCAGGTCGGCGTCGTCGGTGGTGCGCAGCGCGACGACCGTCGCGGCGTCGCCGTCGGCGCCGGGCGCCAGGGCCTGCCAGTCGCGCAGGTCGGTCCAGATCACCGGGGTGTGGCTGTGAGAGGCGTCGCCGGTTACCGCGGCGACGGTCAGCCGGTGCGCGCCGACGGACACGATCTGTCCGGGGCGGGCGTGCAGCGCGTCGGCCGCGCCGCGCGACAGCACGGCTCGTCCGGTGGCGAGGGTGGCGGGTGCCAGGCCCGAGCCGGGCGGGACGCCGAACACGGACAGCGCGGCGCTGCGCTCGCCCGCGTCGACGCGGGTGGTGGCGATGCCGAGTGGCGCGGCGGCGCTCACCCCCGGCACGTCCTGCCAGCGCAGCCACTGCTCGCGGCTGACGGTGGACTCGGTGAACGAGAGCTTCTGCCCGTCGGCCGGGGCGGAGAACACCAGGTGGTCGGCGGGCAGGTCGGTGATCGCCGAGGTGCTGCCGCGTCCCAGGCCGGCGGTCAGCCCGGACAGCAGGACCACCAGCAGCGTCATCAGCGTCACGACCGTTCCCATCAGGGCGAAGCGGCCCTTGGCGAACCGTAGATCTCTCCACGCGACGAACACGATCGCATCAGCCTTCCGGTAGGGGCCTGAAGCCGCGGTGGCGGCCCGGCACCAACCGTCGTCCGGATGGCGGCCGGCGCCATCGCGCCGCCGATCGGGTTCGGGGCGTCGAACTGCGTACGTCGGGATCAACCTTTTGGTTGATGGCGGCGGCCGTCGGCGTCCTAGCCTGGAGGCATCGTGAACCCGGAATCGCTCGCTCGGCCGCTGCGGGTGCTGCGCGTCTGCCTGCACCTGCTGGTCGGGCTCCTTCTCGCGGTGGCCGCCGTGCGGGCCGTCACCGGGCCGGGCCCGCGGCGTGCCGCCGTGCTCGCCGCAGCCGTGGCGCTGGCCGTCGTCTACGCCGTCGGGGCGGCGCTGCCGCTGGTGCGCCGGTCCCGACCTGCCGCGCTGGCCTGGCTGGCGGTGCTGACCGGCGGGTGGCTGGTGCTGCTGGCCCTGACCCCGGACGGGGTGTGGTTCGCGTTCCCGCTGTTCCTGCTGCACCTGCACCTGCTGCCCGTGCGCTGGGGGATCGTGGCGGTGGCGGCGACGACCGTGGCGGCGGTCGCCGGTGTCGCCGGCCACCAGGGGGCGCTCACGCCGGGCGCGGTGATCGGTCCGGCCATCGGCGCCGCGGTGTCGGTGGGCACGGTCCTCGGCTACCAGGCGTTGTACCGGGAGAGCGAGCGCCGGCGGCGGCTGATCGAGCAGCTGAGGGCCACCCGCACCGAGCTGGCCGCCGCCGAG
Source organism: Micromonospora echinofusca (assembly GCF_900091445.1). Taxonomy (NCBI): domain Bacteria; kingdom Bacillati; phylum Actinomycetota; class Actinomycetes; order Micromonosporales; family Micromonosporaceae; genus Micromonospora; species Micromonospora echinofusca. Next base: position 3,078,065 of record NZ_LT607733.1, on the reverse strand, counting down.
CACGCCGCCGGGGTCCTCGCCGAGCGTGAACGCCTGGCCCGCGAGATCCACGACACCCTCGCCCAGGGGTTGTCGAGCATCCAACTGCTGCTGCGTGCCGCCCAGCGCGGGTTCCCCGACCGGCTCGACGTGGCGGCGGGCCACGTCGAGCAGGCCCGCCGCACGGCGCAGGACAACCTGGTCGAGGCGCGCCGGTTCGTGCGCGCCCTGGCCCCTCCGGGTCTCGACGGCGCTTCGCTGCCGGCGGCGCTGCGGCGACTGTGCGACGCGACCGCCGCCGCGTCCGGGCTGGCCGTACGTCTGCGTGTCGACGGGACGCCGGTGCGTCTGCCGACCGGCCACGAGGTGGCGCTGCTGCGGATCGCGCAGTCCGCGTTGGCCAACACCGTGCGCCATGCCGGGGCGAGGCGCGCCGACGTGACGCTGCGCTACGGCGGGAGCGACGTCGTCCTCGACGTGGTCGACGACGGGTGCGGCTTCGACGTGGGCGCGGCCGTCTACCGGCCGGGCGGCGACGGCGGGTTCGGGCTGGCCGCGATGCGGGCCCGGGCCGAGGAACTGGGCGGCAGTCTGGTCGTGGAGTCGGCGCCCGGGTGCGGTGCCCGGCTGGCCGTCGGCCTCGCGCGTGCGGGCACCGAGGCGGCGGGTTCGTGAGCGGTCGGATCCGCCTGTTGCTGGCCGACGACCATCCGGTCGTGCGTGCCGGGCTGCGCGCCGTCCTGGCCACCGAGCCGGACTTCGAGGTGGTCGCCGAGGCCGCGACCGCGGAGCGGGCCGTCGCGCTCGCCGAGGGGGAGCGGGTCGACGTGGTGCTCATGGATCTGCGCTTCGGCGCGGGGATGGACGGCGCCGAGGCGACCGCCGCCATCACCGCCCGCCCCGGCGGCCCTGTCGTGCTGGTGCTGACCACCTACGACACCGATGCCGACATCCTCGCCGCCGTGGAGGCCGGTGCGATCGGTTACCTGCTCAAGGACGCCCCGCCCGAGGAACTCGCCGCGGCCGTGCGCGCCGCCGCCGCCGGCCGTTCCGCCCTCGCCCCTGCCGTCGCCCGTCGCCTGATGGGTCGGGTGCGTGCCCCCGGCACCGCGTTGAGCCGCCGCGAGACGGAGGTGCTGCAACTCGTCGCCGACGGCCTGTCCAACCAGCAGATCAGCCGGCGGCTGCACCTGAGCCAGGCCACGGTCAAGACGCACCTGGTGCACGTCTACGGCAAGCTGGGCGTCGACTCGCGTACCGCCGCCGTCGCCGTCGCCCGGGCCCGTGGGCTGATCCGTCGGTGACCGGGCCGCGCGGGCGGAAATGACGTGCGGTGCGCGTACGCCGGCTGGCAGGGTGGCCGGCATGACAGCGCAGGCTCTGGCGGGAGCACTCGCCGACGACGTACGGCGACGGGTGTTCGCGGCGATCGTGTTGGGCGGCGTCGACGCCCCGGCGGTGGTCGACCGGACGGGTCTGCCGGCGCGGCAGGTGCTCACCGCGATCCGTCGGCTCGTCGACGCGGGCCTGGTGACCGGCGGCGACGGCGACCTGCGGGTGGACGCCGACCGGCTGCGGGAGGCGGCCCGTACGCCGTCGGCGCCCCGACCGGCCGACGATCCCACGGACCGGATGCTGCGCACCTTCGTGCGCGGCGACACGCTGACCGGTCTGCCGGCGCAGCGCGGCCGGCGGCGGGTGGTGCTGGCGCACCTGGCGAGGTCCTTCGAGCCCGGGGTGCGCTACCCGGAGCGCGAGGTGGACGAGGTGCTGCGGCGCTGGTGCGAGGGCGGCGGCTCCGACCACGTGACGCTGCGCCGGTACCTGATCGACGAGCAGTTGCTGGCCCGGGAGCGGGGCGTCTACTGGCGCATCGGCGGTTGAGGTGACCACGACAGACTGGGCGTCGGTGCCGACGCGTCCCGACCGACCCGAGGCCAGGGCCCTGCTCGAGGCGTACTTCGAGGAGATGGTCCGCCGCTACCACGGCCGTCCGGCCAGGCCGGGCGAGGTCGCGGCGGCGATGGCCGAGGACCCGAGCGACGACCTGGCCGCACCGACGGGGATCCTGCTCGTCGCGTACCGCGACGGCGCTCCCGCCGGCTGCGCCGGGCTGCGGTTCCGGCCGGGCTGGGCGGAGCTGACCCGGGTGTACGTGCGGCCCGCGCACCGCGGTCACGGGGGCGGGGCGGCACTGCTCGCCGCCGTGGCGTCGCTGGCCCGGGCCGCCGGGGCCGACCGGATCCGCCTGGACACCCGGGGCGACCTGGTGGAGGCCCGCGCCCTGTACGCCCGACACGGTTACCGGGAGATCCCGGCGTACAACGACGGCGTCTACGCCGAGCACTGGTTCGAGAAGCTGCTGAGTTGACGACACGGCCGCGACGCGCTAAATACTGAAGAGGAAGTTGAGTCGACTCGGCTCAACTAGACGGACCTTCGGCCAGGAGAACCGAGGAGGCAGGACCATGCTGATGCGTACCGACCCGTTCCGTGAGATCGACCGGATCACCGAGCAGTTCTTCGGCACCGCCGCGCGCCCCGCGGTCATGCCCCTGGACGCCTACCGCGACGGCGACTGGTTCTACGCGGCGTTCGACCTGCCCGGCGTCGACCCGGACAGCATCGACTGCACCGTCGAGCGCAACGTGCTGACCGTACGCGCCGAGCGTCGCCGGCCGGCCGGCGAGAACGTCGAGCTCGTCGCCGCCGAACGCCCGATGGGCACCTTCACCCGGCGGCTGTTCCTCGGCGACACCCTCGACACCGACAAGCTGGAGGCCGGCTACGACAACGGTGTGCTGACCCTGCGGATCCCCGTCGCGGAGCGGGCGAAGCCCCGCCGGGTGACCGTGACGGCCACCGCCAACGGCAACGGCCGCAAGGAGATCAACGCCTGATCCCGGGCGGGACGGGGGCGGGACGGCCGGTGCGGCCACCCGCCCCCGTCGTGTTTCCGCTGCGGCAGGCGACGAGTGCGCGACGGCGGTAAACCGATGGCGGGCGTCCGGGGCCCGTGCCAGACTCGACGACGATCGTGCAGCCGAGCCGCCAGGAGCCGACCGACGATGTGATCCCGCAGGACGCGGCAGGGCAGCGCCCCGCCGCCGCCGGCCCCGGCCGTCCGCCCACCCGGGCGTCGACGGCCCCGCCCGTCGTCCCGCGGAGGATCACCCATGTTGAAGGTCGTGTCCGTCAGCAAGCACTACGACACCGAGCCGCTGTTCACCGACGTCGAGCTGGTCCTCAACGCCGGCGACCGGGTCGGTCTCGTGGGCCCGAACGGGGTGGGCAAGTCCACCCTGTTGCGGGTGCTCATCGGCGAGGAGCCGCCGTCCGGCGGGCACGTGGCCCTGGCCCCCGGCCTACGGGTCGGCTACTTCGCCCAGCAGGTGCCGGACCCGGACGCCACCGTCGGGCAGTTCCTCGTCGCCGGTCTCGGCGAGCTGCATCCGCTGGCCGCGCGGCTGCGTGAGCTGGAACGGCGGATGGCCGACGGCGACGACACGGTGCTCGCCGCGTACGGCGACGCGCAGGAGCGGTGGGCGACGCTCGACGGCTGGCGGGCGCAGGCCCGGCTGACGGAGGTCCGCCAGCGACTCGACATCGACCACCTGCACGACGACACCCCGCTGCGCCGCATCAGCGGGGGCGAGCAGGCCCGGCTCACCCTCGCCCGGGTGCTGCTGCACGCCCCGGACCTGCTGGTGCTCGACGAGCCGACCAACCACCTCGACGCCGACGGCATCGGCTGGCTCGGCGACTGGCTGGCGGCCTTTCCCGGCGCGGTGCTGCTCGTCAGCCACGACCGGGCGTTGCTGGACCGTACGGTGACCCGGATCGTCGAGCTGGACGGCATCCACGAGACGCCGCAGACCTACACCGGCGGCTACACCGACTACCGGGCGGAGAAGACCCGCCGCTGGCAGCGGCTACTGCTGGACTACGAGGCCCAGCAGAAGGACCACCGGCGCTGGCTGGCCGACATCGACCGCACCAAGCAACAGGCCCGCGGGGTCGAGGAGTCCGTGCGCAGCGGCCTCGGCGCCGACCAGCAGCGCCGCTATGCCAAGAAGGTGGCGAAGAAGGCCAAGGCCCGCGAGCGGCGGCTGCGCCGGCAGATGGACTCGATCCGCTGGCTCGCCGAGCCCCGCACCCGCCCGCCGCTGACGCTGGCGTTTCCGCAGGAGTCCACCGGCGGGCGCGAGGTGCTGCGCTCGCGGGGCCTGACGCTGCGCGTGGCCGACCGGGTGCTGCTCGACCGCGTCGATGTGAGCGTCCGCGCGGGCGAGCGGATCCTGCTCACCGGCGCGAACGGCACCGGAAAGACCAGCCTGCTGCGGGTCCTCGCGGGCGAGGACCACCCCGCCGGGGGCGAGGTCGTCGCCGCCGGACCGGTCGCCGTGCTGCCGCAGACCCACGACGCGCTGCGTACCGACGTCAGCGTGCGTGACTTCTTCCGCTCCCGGGTGCCGGTGTACGTCGACGACGCCGAACGGCTGCTCGACGCCCACCTGTTCGGCCCGGAGCAGTGGGACGCGCCGCTGCGGGTGCTCTCCGCCGGTGAGCTGCGTCGACTGCTGCTCGCGGTGCTGGTGAACAGCCCGGCCGAGGTGCTGCTGCTCGACGAGCCGACGAACTACCTCGACTTCGACGCCCTCGACGTGGTGGAGGAGGCGCTGCGGCAGTACCGGGGCACCCTGGTGATGGTCAGCCACGACGCCTGGTTCGCCGAGGCGGTCGGGGTCGACCGGCGGTGGCGGCTGACCGACCGGCGCCTCGTCGAACAACCGGCGGTGGCTACGATCGCGTAGGGCGCGCCTCCTGTCGTTCCCGACCCGAAGCTGAGAACCTTTTTCACATGTTCTCCCCGAACGCTCCGGCGCGGCCAAGCCGGCCCACCCCGCTGGCCCTGCCCGGGGGACCCGTCGACTTCACCGAGGCGTGGCTGCGCAACCGGCGGCTGTCCGAGCACACCCGCGACGCGTACCGGCGCGACGTCGCCGGCTGGCTCGCCTGGTGCGCCGCCCGCGAGCTGGACCCGCTGCACGCGAACTTCCTGCACGTCAACGAGTACGCCCGGGCCCTGGAGGCCACCCTCGGCGCGCGTACCGGCAAGCCGCTGACCCCGGCCACCGTCGCCCGCCGGCTCTCGGCCCTGTCGAGTTGGTACGACTTCCTGGTCAAGCTGCGCGCCGTCGAGGCCAACCCGGTCGCCGGGGCCGACCGCCCCCGCATCGACCGGGACCACTCCGCGACGGTCGGCCTCACCCCCGAGGAGGTCGACGCGCTGCTCGCCGCCGCCGAGGCCGACACCGGGCCGACCGCCGCCCGCAACCGGGCGGCGGTCGCGTTGCTGGCCGACCTCGGGCTGCGGGTGGGCGAGCTGGTCTCGCTCGACCTGGCCGACCTCGGCGCGGAGCGAGGCCACCGCAGCGTGCGGTTCGTCGGCAAGGGCGGCAAGTTGCGCCGGCGCGCCCTGACCCCCGGCACCGCGTACGCCCTCGACGCGTACCTGGCCCAGCGGGCCGCCGCGCAGGGCGTGGCGGTGCACGAGCTAACGGGTCCGCTGCTGGTCACCGCCAGCGGGGCCCGGCTGGACCGGCACGCCATGTTCCGGCTGGTGCGCCGGCTGGCCCGCTCGGCCGGCATCGCGGCGTGGGCGAGGCTGTCGCCGCACTCGCTGCGGCACGCGTTCGCCACCACCGCCCGCGCCGAGGGGGTGCCCCTGGAGGACGTGCAGGACGCGATGGGCCACGCCGACCCGCGCACCACCCGCCGCTACGACCGCGACCGGCACAACCTCGACCGCGACCCCGCGTACGCCATCTGGGCGGCCCGAGCCCGCCGCCGCGGCTGAGGCGCCCGGCCCCGCGTCGGTTGCTCGCGGCCTACAGCTCGGCGTGGACCAGCGCGCGGCTCAGCGCGCCGATGCTCGGCTGGGCCCCGGCGACGACCAGGACGTCGCCGTGGACGAGGACGTGCCCGAGCCCCGGAGCGGTGGTCGTCCGCCCGTCGCGCACGACGGCGATGACGCTGACCCCGTGGGTACGCGCGACGGCCTCGGCCAGGGTCCGCCCGTCGTAGGGCGACGCGGCCGTGACGGGCAGCTCGGCGACGCTGATCGCCTCCCGGTGCCGCTGCAGGTGGGTGACGTGGTCGACGGTGGCGATCGGGTGCAGCAGCTCCGCCACCTCCTGCGCCTCCGCCGGGCTCAGGGTCACGGACCGTTCCACGGTGTCCGGGTCGCCGGGCGCGTAGACGACGACGTCGCGTCGGCCGCCACGGTGGCAGACGATCCCGAGCACCTGGCCTTGCTCGGTGTGCACGGTGTAGCCGACGCCGACGCCGGGCAGCGGCACTCGTTCTATCTGCATCTCTCTCCTCCTGTCGGGTCGCACAACGCGACGGCGGCTACGCGGCGAATCAGCGCGGCCACAGGGACACCCGGGCGATCGGCGCGGTCATGATCATGGTGACGATGCGGTAGCGGGAGCCGGGCAGGGGAAGTGGAGCCCGGGGCTGCTCCGGGCCCCGGGCTCACGTTCATGGTCATCGCCGCCGGGCGGGTCGACATCGGGGCTGACACCCATTTGCCGTGCTGGCAGGTCCCTGCCGGCGGTCCTGCCGGCGGTGGCGCGACGGATAATGGGTGCGGGCACGCATTTACCGCACGCGCCCCGGCCGACAGGCTGAGGATGATGAGGGTGATCACCGCCGCGGGGCGGGCCCGTGGGTGGCGTGACGAGCCGCGGGAAACCGCCGACGCCGCCCGGCGTCAGGGACGGGCCGCGAGGAGAGGAGCCGCCGTGTCGCTGTTCTGGCGGATCTTCCTGCTCAACGCCGCCGTGCTCGTCGCCGCCACGTTGCTGCTGCTCGGCCCGGTCACGGTGTCCACCCCCGTCCTGCTCACCGAGGCGGTGGTCCTGACCGTGGGCCTGGCCGCGATGCTGGTGGCCAACGCCGCGCTGCTGCGCGTCGGCCTCGCGCCGCTGCACCGGCTGACCCGGGCCATGACCACGCTCGACCTGCTTCAGCCCGAGCCCCGCCCGGTGCCGGCCGGGCAGGCCGGCATCGCGGACCTGATCCGCGCCTTCAACGCGATGATCGACCGGTTGGAGGCGGAGCGGGCCACCAGCGCCGCCAGCGCCCTGTCCGCCCAGGAGGCCGAGCGCCGCCGCGTCGCCCAGGAACTGCACGACGAGGTCGGTCAGACGCTGACCGCGGTCCTGCTCGAACTCAAGCAGGTCGCCCGGCACGCGCCCGAACCGGTCCGCGCCCAGCTCGCCCAGGTGCAGGAGACCACCCGCGACAGCCTCGACGAGATCCGCCGCATCGCGCGCCGGCTGCGCCCCGGCGTACTGGAGGAACTCGGCCTGACCAGTGCCCTGAAGGCCCTCGTCACGGAGGTCACCGGCCACACGGACCTGTCCGTGCGCCAGCACCTCGACGCGGACCTGCCCGCCCTCGACGGCGAGGCCGAGCTGGTGATCTACCGGGTGGCGCAGGAGGCCCTGACCAACACCGTGCGCCACGCCCGGGCCACCACCGTCGAGCTGTCGCTGGCCCGTCAGCCGGGCCACGTGCAGCTGCGCGTCCGCGACGACGGCCGGGGCGTCGGCGACGCCGCCGAGGGTGCCGGCGTACGGGGCATGCGCGAGCGCGCCCTGCTCATCGGCGCCCAGCTCAGCGTGGCGCCCGGCCCCGACGGCGGCACCGAGGTGCGGCTGCGGGTGCCCCTCGGCGGCCGGGAGCACCGGTCGTGACCACCCGCATCCTGCTCGCCGACGACCACGCCCTGGTGCGTCGGGGCGTACGCCTCATCCTCGACAGCGAGCCGGACCTGACGGTCGTGGCCGAGGCCGGCGACGGCGCGGAGGCCATCGCCCTGGCCCACAGCGAGCGGCCCGACCTGGCGATCCTCGACATCGCCATGCCCCGGCTGACCGGTCTGCAGGCCGCCCGGGAGCTGTCGCGACAGCAGCCGGGCCTGCGCATCCTCATCCTGACGATGTACGACAACGAGCAGTACTTCTTCGAGGCCCTCAAGGTCGGCGCGAACGGCTACGTGCTCAAGTCCGTGGCCGACCGCGACCTGGTGGAGGCGTGCCGCGCCGCCGTACGCGACGAGCCGTTCCTGTATCCCGGTGCCATCAACGCCCTCATCCGCACCTACCTGGAGCGCAGCGCCCGGGGCGAGAGCCTGCCGGCCAGGACCATCACCGAACGCGAGGAGGAGATCCTCAAGCTCGTCGCCGAGGGGCACTCCTCCAAGGAGATCGCCCGTCTGCTGTTCATCAGCGTCAAGACCGTCGAACGGCACCGGGCCAACCTGTTGCAGAAGCTCGGCCTCAGGGACCGGCTGGAGCTGACCCGCTACGCCATCCGGGCCGGGCTCATCGAGGCGTGACCAGGCGGCGGCGCCGGCGAGCGGGCCGACTTTCCTGCGGGCGGGGCCACCGGTTCTCTACGGTCGACGGGTGGGCGCTGAGCAGCCGTGGAACCGGCCGGCCCGGCGGCGTCGCCCGGTGCGTACCGGGTTGGTGTTCGCGGGCGTGACCGTGCTGCTGTGCTGCGTCGGGGTGGCGGGGCTGGGCGCCTGGAACGTGCAGGTGGTCACGCAGGCCAGCGGCCCGGTGCGGGAGACCGCCGACGGATTCCTGCGGTCGGTGGCGGCGGGCGACACCGACGGCGCGTACGACCGGCTCTGCGCCGACGCGCGCAGCCGGTGGAGCCCGATCGGGTTCACCAGCTGGCTGCGTACGCCGCCGGTGGTCAAGGGCTACGAGATCGTCGACGTGTCGGTGGCGACCCGCGGTGGGCGCCCGCGCGGCACGGTGACGGTGCGCCTGACCCGCGACAGCGGTCTCACCGAGGAGCGCAAGCTGTCGGTCGTACGCGAGGACGGCGACTGGCGGGTGTGCGGCGACCCGTACTGAGCGTCAGCGGGGCCCGAGCTCGCCCGCGCGGTAGTGCCGGCGGCAGAGCACCTGGTAGCGCACCTCGGCGCTGTCCACGGTGTCGCCGATGACGACCTGCAGGCCCTCACGGACCACCCGGCCGTCGACCACCCGGGCGTTGAGCAGCCCTTCACGGCCGCACCAGCAGAGCACCTCGACCTGGATGCGGGCGACCTCGTCGGCGAGCTCGAACAGCCGTTGCGCGGCGGGGAACAGGCACGAGCGGAAGTCGGTGGCCAGCCCGAACGCGTACACGTCGACGTCGTAGCTGTCGACCAGCTCGGCCATCTGCTCGATGTGCTCCAGGTTGTAGAACGACGCCTCGTCGCAGATCAGGTAGTCGACGCGTACGCCCTCGGCCCAGGTGTCGCGCACCAGCGTACGCAGGTCCAGCTCGTCGGTGACCTCGACGGCCTCGTGGGCCAGGCCGATGCGGGTGGTGACCTGCGGGCCGAGCGAGCGGTCGATGCGGGTGGTGACGAGGCCGCGGCGGCCCTGCCGGGAGTGGTTGTGGTTCATCTGCAACGCCATCGTGGACTTGCCGCAGTCCATGGGCCCCCAGAAGAACTTCAACGCCGCGGCGTGCAGCGGGCGCCCGTCCACGCCCCGCGCCGCGGCGCACCCGGCGGGGGAGTCGTCGGGGCCCAGCGGCGGGCGCGCCAGGCAGGTCGGGGCGGCGGCGTGGTGGGTCACGGTCGGGCAGCCTAGCCGATCGACGTCCCCCGATCCGGCCGGCGCGGACGGGCGCGGGCCTCAGAGCACCCGGGGCGGGGTGTTGCCGGCGGCGAGGATCGCCCGGCGCATCGGCACGGCCAGCAGCAGCAGGAACCCGACGACGAAGAAGATCAGCAGGGACACCAGGCCCACCCGGTAGGAGTTGGTGAGCTGGAACACGATGCCGAACGCCAGCGGCCCGAGCCAGCTGGTGCCCTTGTCGCTGATCTCGTAGAAGCCGTAGTACTCGCCCTCCTTGCCGGCGGGGATGAGCTGGCTGAACAGCGACCGGCTCAGGGCCTGGCTGCCGCCGAGCACCAGGCCGATGGCGGCACCGAGGATCATGAACGGCAGCGGCGCCTCGGCGGGCAGCCGGAACGCGCCGAGGATCACCCCGGTCCACAGCACCAGGCTGATCAGCACGGTCTTCCAGGCGCCGATGCGCTTGGCGAGGGCGCCGAGCAGCAGCGCGCCGCCGAAGGCGAGGAACTGCACCAGCAGGATGGTGACGATCAGGGTGCTCTGCCCGAGCTTGAGCTCCTCGGTGCCGTACTGGCTGGCCAGGGCGATGACGGTCTGGATGCCGTCGTTGTAGACCAGGAACGCCAGCAGGAAGAACAGCGTCAGCGGGTACGCCTTGATCTCGCGCAGGGTGCGGCCGAGCTGCCGGAACCCGTCGGTGACCGGGTTGCCGCCGGCCAGCGCGGCGGCGGTGGGGTGCTCGCGCAGCCAGCGCAGCGGGATCAGGGTGAACACCGCCCACCACAGCCCGGCGGACACGATCGACCAGCGGGCCAGGTCGAGGGTGCGCTGGTGGTTGCCCTCCTCGCCGAGCATGCTGACCGCGACGAGGTTGAGCGCCAGCAGCAGGCCGCCGCCCAGGTAGCCCAGCGCCCAGCCGCGGCTGGAGATGCCGTCGCGGTCGTCGGGGCCGCCGAGCTGCGGCAGGAAGGAGTTGTAGACCACCACCCCGGCGCCGAAGGCGATGTTGGCGATCATGAACAGCGCGCCGCCGAGCAGGTACCGGTCGCCGGTGACGAAGAGCATGCCGACGGTGGCGGCGGCGCCGGTGAACGCGGCGGCGGCGAGCAGCCGCTTCTTGTGCGCCGACCGGTCGGCGATCGCGCCGACGACCGGCAGGGCGAACACGGTGAGGAACACCGACAGCGACACCAGGTACGGAAAGTACGAGCCGGCGGCGACCTTGATGCCCAGCGGGTAGACGTGGCCGGTGCAATCGTCCGCGCCCAGTTCGCAGCCGGCGGCGAGTTTCGTGACGGTGGTCAGGAACGGGCCGAGGAACACGGTGATCACGGTGGTGGAGAAGGCGGACATCGCCCAGTCGTAGAAGTACCAGCCGCTGCGTTCGCGGCGGGTGCTCGTCGGGGCGGGGGTGTCGTCCACCGCGGGGGTGACGGTCTCGGCCATCGGGGTCCTTCGAACGGGTCAGGCGGCCCAGTGGCCGCGGCTGCGGTAGACGTCGCGCAGCACGCCGACGTGATCGGTCATGATGCCATCCACTCCAAGATCAAGTAACTCGTGCATCTCGGCAGGTTCGTCGATCGTCCAGACGTGCACGTGCAGGCCGAGTCGGTGGGCGTGACGCAGGAACCGGCGGTCCACCACGGGCAGGCGTCCGTAGCGCACCGGCACCTGCGCGGCGACCACCGACGGGGGCAGGCGCAGCGGCCGGCCGGTCAGCGACGCCATCCGCAGCCGGGCCACTTCGCGCATGCCGAGGCTGCTGGCGACGCGGCCCTGGGTCAGGGCGCGCAGCCGGGCCAGCCGCGCGTCGCTGAAGGAGGCGAGCAGCACCCGGTCGCCGGCGTCGGCGCGGGCGATGGTGGACACGGTCGCCTCCACACCGCCGTCGGCCTTGACGTCGATGTTGAACCGCACCTGCGGCCAGGCGTCGAGGACCTCGTCGAGGCGGGGGACCACGGCGGCGCCGCCGACGCGTACCGAGGCCAGGTCGGCCCAGCGCAGCTCGGCGATGCGCCCCGCCTCGCCGGTGACCCGGCTCAGCGTGGCGTCGTGGAAGACCACCGCGACGCCGTCGGCGGTGCCGTGCACGTCGGTCTCGACGTAGCGGTAGCCGAGCCCGACCGCCCGGGCGAACGCCGCCGCGGTGTTCTCGTCGCCCTCGGCGGCGCCGCCGCGGTGGGCGAACGCCAGCGGTGCGGGCCCGTCCAGGTAGGCGTGGTTCACGCGGGGAGTATGCCCGGGCGCGGTGGCCGGCGCGTGACCGGCCGGCGGCGGGACCGGGTCAACTCCAGTCCGTCTGGTGGCCGGGCCGGCGCAGCAGGGCGAGCAGCTCGCCGTCGGAGGGGTGGTGGGTGCGGGTGAGCGGAGCACGCAGGTCGTCGACGGTCACCGGATCCGGCCCTTGCACGCTGACGCTGAGCACCTGGTCACCGGCGAAGAGGTACAGCGCGGTGGCGGGGTCGCTGTTGTCGGTGTCCCGGGTCACGACGAGGGTGAGACCGTCGCCGGCGTCGGTGCAGACGTGGATCGTCCGGACGCCGCAGTCGACCCCGTCGGCCAGCGACCCGTCGGGGGCCGGTTGGTGCTGCTGCCACACCACGGGCACCTCACGGCCGTCGCGGGTGCGCAGGTCGTAGGCGATGTCGAGACCGAGCCGGTCCAGCCAGCCGACAACGCCGGAGCGGGGCAGGTCGTCGGGGACCAGCAGCTCCTCGGCGGGCCAGGGGGAGGAGCGGGTCAGGTCGCTGAGATCCCGGCGGTCCTTCGCGTCGTGGTACGCCGAGCGCAGGGCGGCGTACCCGCCTGCGCAGACGAGGACGAGCAGGGCGAAGACGAGCAGCGGCACCCGCAGGCGGATCACCTCGCCACTGTGCCCACGCCCGGGGATCAGGCTCTCCTGCGGCGCTGGGAGCGGCTGGTGTCGACCGGGCGACCCGGGTCGACGTGGCGGGGCCTGTCGGGCTCGTCGGGCCGCAGCGGCGCCAGCGAATCGGTGATGGCGTCGATGATCCGGTCGGTGGCGCGCAGGGCGGCGCCCGGGGCTGCCGGCGTCAGGTCGGCGAGGTCCACCGGGTCGCCGAAGTGCACCCGCACGACGGGACGGCGCACCAGGGAACGGGCGATGCCCCCCAGTAGGCCCTTGGGAGCGCGGTAGGGCACCACCTCGTGGCAGCCCCACTGGGCGACGGGGATGACCGGGGCGCCGCAGGCCAGGGCGAGGCGGGCGGTGCCGGTCTTGCCGCGTTCGGGCCACATGCCGGGGTCCAGGCCGATGCGGCCCTCCGGGTAGACCAGGATCACGGAGCCGCCGGAGACCGCCGCCGAGGCGTCGTCGAGGGCACGCCCGACGGCGGCGGTGCCCCGGTCGACACGCAGGTGCCCGGCGCGGCGCATCGCGGCGCCGATGACGGGGGTGCGGAACAGTCCGCCGGTGGCCATGATCCGGGGGGAGACCCCCCGGGCGCGGCAGGCGGCGGCGAGCACGACGGGGTCGAACGGGCTGATGTGGTTGGCGGCCAGGATCAGCGGGCCCCGGCGCAGCGCCTCGGGCACGTCGCCGCTGACCTCGAGGCGGGCCAGGAGCGCGACGACGACGCGGGCGAGCAGCTGTGCGGCACGCCAGATCAGGGGCGGCTGCCAGGTCGGGCGGGTGGTGTCCATCAGCGCGCAATGGTCGCACGCGGGCGGCGGCCCGCGTGGTGCGGGTGGCGTACGTGATGCGCGTCGGCGGGCCGTCCGGCCGAGGTGATCAGGGTCATTGGTCCCGGGTCGCTTCGGGCCCCCCGCCCCTGCCGCATCCTCTACGACGCGCAGTAGTATTTACTACGTCTCGTAGTATGCAAAGCCTGGGGGTTACTGGTGGACGCGTTGGACGTCGCCCGCTGGCAGTTCGGTGTCACCACCGTCTACCACTTTCTCTTCGTGCCGCTGACCATCGGCCTGTCCGTACTGGTGGCGATCCTCCAGACGATGTGGCACCGCACCGGCGACGAGAAGTACCTGAAGCTCACCAAGTTCTACGGCAAGCTCTTCCTGATCAACTTCGCCATGGGCGTGGTGACCGGCATCGTGCAGGAGTTCCAGTTCGGCATGAACTGGAGCGACTACTCCCGCTTCGTCGGCGACATCTTCGGCGCCCCCCTGGCGATCGAGGCGCTGGTCGCGTTCTTCCTGGAGTCGACCTTCATCGGCCTGTGGATCTTCGGCTGGGACCGGCTGCCCAAGCGGCTGCACCTGGCCAGCATCTGGGCCGCGGCGATCGGCACCAACCTCAGCGCCTACTTCATCCTCGCGGCGAACTCGTTCATGCAGAACCCGGTCGGCTACCGGATCAACCCCGAGACCGGCCGCGCCGAACTCACCGACTTCGTGGCCGTGCTGACCAACAAGGTCGCCATGATCACCTTCCCGCACACCATCGCCGGCGCGTTCCTGGTGGCCGGATCCCTGCTGGTCGCCGTCGCCATGTGGCACCTGGTACGCAACCGCGACTCCGCCGACACCCCCGCCTACCGCTTCGCCGCGAAGTTCGGCTCCTGGGTCACCCTGGTCTCCGCCGCCGCCGTCGCCCTCACCGGCGACATCCAGGGCAAGATCATGACCGAGGTCCAGCCCATGAAGATGGCCGCCGCCGAGGGCCTCTACACCACCGAGAGCCCCGCCTCGTTCTCCGTCCTGACCGTCGGCAGCCTCGACGGCAGCCGCGAACTGTTCGCCCTCAAGATCCCGCACCTGCTGTCCTGGCTGGGCACCGGCGACCCCAACGGCACCGTGCAGGGCATCAACGACCTACAGGCCCAGTACGCCGCCCAGTACGGCGCCGGCAGCTACACCCCGATCATCCCGGTCACCTACTGGAGCTTCCGCTTCATGATCGGCTTCGGGATGGCCGCCGCCGCCATCGCCCTGCTGGTGCTCTGGAGCCAGCGCAAGGGCCGCACCCCCACCAGCAAGTGGCTGCTGCGCGCCGGCCTGGTCATGCCCCTGCTGCCGCTGGCAGCGAACTCCTTCGGCTGGATCTTCACCGAGATGGGCCGCCAGCCGTGGATCGTCTTCGGCGAGATGCTCACCCGCGACGGCGTGTCCCGCAGCGTCTCGCTGACCGAGGTGCTCACCTCGTTCACCGCCTTCACCCTCATCTACGCCGCCCTCGCCGTCGTCGAGGTCAAGCTGCTGCTGCGCTACGCCAAGGCCGGCGTACCCGACCTGACCCCGGACCCCGAGATCGACGACACCCACGACGACGCCGAGCGCCCGCTCGCGTTCGCCTACTGAACACCGGAGACACACCGTGGAACTCACCACCATCTGGTTCCTGCTCGTCGCGGTCCTGTTCACCGGGTACTTCATCCTCGAGGGCTTCGACTTCGGCGTCGGCATGCTGCTGCCCGTGCTCGGCCGCAACGACCGGGAACGCCGCGTCCTGATCAACACCATCGGGCCCGTCTGGGACGGCAACGAGGTCTGGCTCATCACCGCCGGCGGCGCCATGTTCGCCGCGTTCCCCGAGTGGTACGCCACCCTGTTCTCCGGCTTCTACCTGCCGCTGCTGCTGATCCTGCTCGCCCTGATCATCCGCGGCGTCGCCTTCGAGTACCGCCACAAGCGGCCCGAGGCGTCCTGGAAGCGCCGCTGGGACACCGCCATCTTCGTCGGCTCGGTGGTGCCCGCCGTGCTGTGGGGCGTCGCGTTCGCCAACATCCTGCGCGGCGTGCCGCTCGACGCCGAACACGAGTACATCGGCGGCCTGCTCGACCTGCTCAACCCGTACGCCCTGCTCGGCGGCGCGACCACGGCGGCCCTGTTCCTCACCCACGGCGCCGTGTTCATCGCCCTCAAGACCGTCGGCGAGGTACGCGAGCGCGCCGGCGCCCTCGCGGTGCGCCTGGGCGTGGCCGCCGCCGTGCTCGCGGTGGCGTTCCTGAGCTGGACGCTGACCATCCGCTCCAGCACCGCCGCCGTCGTGTTCGCCGCCGGCGCGGCCCTGGCGCTGCTCGGCGGCCTGGCCGCCGCCCGGGTCCGCCGGGAGGGCTGGGCGTTCACCGGCACCGCCGTGGCCATCGCGCTGGCCGTGGCGACGCTGTTCGCGGCGCTGTTTCCGAACGTGCTGCCCTCCACCGCGGACGCCGCCGGGACGCTGACCGCCACCAACGCCGCCTCCACCCCCTACACCCTGAAGATCATGACCTGGGTGGCGGTGGTGTTCACCCCGATCGTGCTGGCCTACCAGGGCTGGACCTACTGGGTGTTCCGCAAGCGCATCGGGGTGGCCCACATCCCGCGGCACTGACCCCTCCCACCGGTGGCCCCCTCCCACCGGAAACGGCCCCGGCGGCCGACACGGACCTCCCCGCCCGCGTCGGCCGCCGGGGCCACACCGTCAACGCGCCTCGCGCAGCTCCGCCAGGCGCGCCTCGATCTCCGCCAGCTCCGCGCGCAGCTTCTCCGCCTGCTGCTCGGCCTCGGCCCGCTCGACGGCCATGATCTGCTCCACCGCCTCGTGCACGCCCGGCACGTCGACCAGCGCCACCATCCGCAGCGCCTCCGCCGGCTTCACCACGTACGGCTTCGCGAGGGACTTGCTGCCCTGCTGCGCCGCCACCGTCCACTCACCGTCGGCGTACGCCAGCGTCACCGTCAGCCCCGCCGGCCCCTTCGGCTTCACGGCCTTCACCGCCTTGCGCGCCGGTGCCGGCTTCGCCTCCACCGTCTCCACCTTCGGCTCCTCCCGCCGCTGCTGCGGCACCCGGTCCAACACGAACTCCGGCTCCGCAGGCGCCGCCGGCTCCGGCTCCGGCGCCTCCGACTGCGGCTCGGCCGCCCTGCGCCCGGCGCCGCGCGGAGCCACCGCCACGTCGGCGGGGGAGAAGGGCAACTCGTCGCGTCCGAAGCGGACCACCACGTACTCGTCGGAGACCTCGGGGTCGGTCAGCTGCACCACCTGACCCACCTGCCCGGCGATCTGACCCGCCGAGGCGGTGAACACCACCTTCGGCTTGCGGCCCGCCGCCAACGCCTCCCGGATGCTCTGCACCTCGTCAGTGGACAAACCCTGGCCAGCAGCACCCATCAGCAACCTCTTCCCTCGTACACCTGTTCAGTGCCTGCCTTGATACCAGCCCGCCCCGACAACCGGAAGATCAACCCCCCAGCGCCCGCAGCGCCGCGTCCGCGTGGTCGTTCATGTTCAGCTCGCTGCGCACCACCTCGACCACCCGCCGGTCGGCGCCGATCACGAACGTCATCCGTCGCGTGCTCAGCGCGCCCAACGGTAACCGCCGCCGTACCCCGAACCGCTCCGCCACCACGCCCTCGGAGTCCGACAGCAACGGATAGTCGAACCCGTGCCGCCGGGAGAACTCCGCCTGCTTCGCCACCGGATCACGGCTGATCCCCACCCGGGTCGCACCCACCGCCGCGAACTCGGCCGCCAGATCCCGGAAGTGGCAGCTCTCCGCCGTGCACCCCCGCGTCATCGCCGCCGGATAGAAGAACACCACCACCGGACCGGCGGCCAGGAACTCCGACAACCGCCGCGGCGTACCCGTCTCGTCCGGCAACTCGAAGTCGTCCACCACGTCCCCGACACCCACACCCGCCACCGCGCACCTCCACGTCGCCGACCACCGATGCGCCCGAGCCTATGCGCCGACCCACCGGCGGCGCCCCGCACCGCCCGGCGGTAGCGTCGGCCCCGCAGCCACCACAGGGGAGAGACACATTGACACCGGTCACCGTCATCACCGGCGGCAGCCGCGGCATCGGCGCCGCCACCGCCCGCCGCCTCGCCCACGCCGGACACCACGTCGCCTTCAGCTACCGCCGCGACCACCACGCCGCCACCGCCGTGCTCGCCGCCATCGAAGCTACCGGCGTACGCGGCCTCGCCGTCCCCGCCGACACCCGAGACCCCGACCAGGTCACCACCCTGTTCGACGCCGCCGCCGACCTCGGCCCCCTCACCGGCCTGGTCAACAACGCCGGCATCACCAGCCCCATCGGCGCCTTCGTCGACCTCGACCCCACCGACCTACGCGACGTCGTCGACGTCAACCTCATCGGCTACGTCCTCTGCGCCCAGCAGGCCGCCCGCCGCATGGACCGCCACGGCGCCATCGTCAACGTCTCCTCCGTCGCCGCCACCCTCGGCAGCCCCGGCGAATACATCCACTACGCCGCCGTCAAAGCCGCCACCGACACCCTCACCACCGGCCTCGCCAAGGAACTCGCCCCCCGCGGCATCCGCGTCAACGCCGTCGCCCCCGGCATCATCCGCACCGACATCCACGCCCTCTCCGGCCAACCCGACCGACCCGACCGCGCCGCCGCCCGCATCCCACTGGGCCGCCCCGGCGAACCCGACGAGGTCGCCGCCGCCATCGCCTGGCTGCTCGGCCCCGACGCCACCTACACCACCGGCACCGTCCTACGCGTCGCCGGCGGCCTCTGACCCCGCCCGAAGGCACCGAACGCGACGACGGCCGGCACACCAACCACGGGCGACAGACCGCCAACCTCCTGGGCAACCCCGGCGCGACATGGCACGATCCTGCACGTGAGCAGCACCTCCGCCGCAGCCCAGCACCTGCGCGACCTCGCCCGACTGCGCCGCGTACGCGACCGCATCGACCGCGAGTACGCCAAGCCACTCGACGTCGAAGCCCTCGCCCGCGGCGTGAACATGTCCGCCGGACACCTCAGCCGCCAGTTCCGCCTCGCCTACGGCGAGTCCCCGTACGCCTATCTCATGACCCGACGCATCGAACGCGCCATGGCCCTGCTGCGTCGCGGCGACCTCAGCGTCACCGAAGTCTGCTTCACCGTCGGCTGCTCCTCCCTGGGCACCTTCAGCACCCGCTTCACCGAACTCGTCGGCGTCCCACCGAGCACCTACCGCGCCCGCGCCGCCCACGCCACGGGGGAACTGCCGTCGTGCATCACCCGACAGGTCACCAGACCGATCAGGAATCGAGAAGCACGGGCCACCCAGCCACAACTAGCGTGACCGGCATGAACATCACCATCCACTACGCCTTCCTCCCGCACACCGACGCCGACGCCGCCCTGACCTTCTACCGCGACACCCTCGGCTTCGAGGTCCGCAACGACGTCGGATACGACGGCATGCGCTGGCTCACCGTCGGCCCACCCGGCCAGCCCGGCACCTCCATCGTCCTGCACCCACCGGCCGCCGACCCCGGCATCACCGACGCCGAACGCCAGACCATCCTCGAACTCATCGCCAAGGGCAGCTACGGCGCCATCACCCTGGCCACCGACGACCTCGACGGCCTCTTCGACCGGCTACAGGCCAGCGACGCCGACGTCGTCCAGGAACCCACCGAACAGCCGTACGGCGTGCGCGACTGTGCCTTCCGCGATCCCACAGGCAACCTGATCCGCATCAACGAACTGCGCTGAACCCCCGCCACCAGCAGAGGAAGACGCCCGACGGAGACCGCACAGCCGGCCCCCGCGCAACAGATGGAGACACCATGAGCACGGCCACGAGGATGCATACCCCGCACGTCGCCGACACCCACGACCTGATCCGCGTGCAGGGCGCCCGCGTCAACAACCTCAAGGACGTCAGCGTCGAAATCCCGAAACGCCGCCTGACCGTCTTCACCGGCGTCTCCGGCTCAGGCAAGAGCTCACTGGTGTTCGGCACCATCGCCGCCGAGTCACAACGAATGATCAACGAAACCTACAGCGCCTTCGTGCAGGGCTTCATGCCGTCGCTCACCCGACCCGAGGTCGACCTGCTCGAAGGACTGACCACGGCGATCATCGTCGACCAGGAACGAATGGGCGCCAACCCGCGCTCCACCGTCGGCACCGCCACCGACGCCAACGCCATGCTGCGCATCCTGTTCAGCCGGCTCGGCCAACCCCACATCGGCTCACCCAACGCGTACTCCTTCAACATCCCCACCGTCACGGCCAGCGGCGCGATCACCGTCGAACGAGGCACCAAGACCAAGGCGGAGAAGGCCACCTTCCACCGCCTCGGCGGCATGTGCCCACGCTGCGAGGGCATGGGCACCGTCAACGACATCGACCTGACCGCCCTCTACGACGCCAGCAAGTCACTCAACGAGGGCGCGCTCACCATCCCCGGCTACAGCATGGACGGCTGGTACGGCCGCATCTTCCGCGGCTGCGGCTACTTCGACCCCGACAAGCCCATCAACAAGTTCACCAAGAAGGAACTGCACGACCTGCTCCACCGCGAACCCACCAAAATCAAGATCGACGGCATCAACCTGACGTACGCCGGCCTCATCCCGCAGATCCAGAAGTCCTTCCTCGCCAAGGACGTCGACGCCCTGCAGCCCCACATCCGGGCCTTCGTCGAACGGGCCGTCACCTTCCAGACCTGCCCCAGCTGCGACGGCACCCGCCTCAGCCCCGAAGCCCGCTCCTCGAAGATCAAGGGCAAGAGCATCGCCGACGTCTGCGCCATACAGATCAGCGACCTCGCCACCTGGGTACGCGACCTCGACGAACCATCCGTCGCACCCCTGCTCAAAGGGCTGCAACACCTCCTCGACAGCTTCGAGGAGATCGGCCTGGGCTACCTCTCACTCGACCGACCCGCCGGCACCCTCTCCGGGGGAGAGGCACAACGCACCAAGATGATCCGCCACCTCGGATCGTCCCTCACCGACGTCACCTACGTCTTCGACGAACCCACCATCGGCCTGCACCCGCACGACATCGAGCGGATGAACAACCTGCTGCGGCAACTACGCGACAAGGGCAACACCGTCCTCGTCGTCGAACACAAACCCGAGACCATCACGATCGCCGACCACGTCGTCGACCTCGGCCCCGGCGCCGGCACCCAGGGCGGCACCGTCTGCTTCGAGGGCAGCGTGGAACAACTGCGGGGGAGCGGCACCGTCACCGGCCGCCACCTCGACGACCGCGCCACCCTCAAGAAGACCGTACGCACCCCCACCGGCACCCTGCAGATCCGCGACGCCAACGCACACAACCTGCGCGACGTCGACGTCGACATCCCACTCGGCGTCCTCTGCGCCATCACCGGCGTCGCCGGCTCCGGCAAGAGCTCACTGATCCACGGCTCGGTCGCCGGCCGCGACGGCGTGGTCGTCATCGACCAGGGCGCCATCCGCGGCTCGCGACGCAGCAACCCGGCCACCTACACCGGCCTGCTCGACCCGATCCGCAAGGCGTTCGCCAAGGCCAACGGCGTGAAACCGGCCCTGTTCAGCGCCAACTCCGAGGGCGCCTGCCCCACCTGCAACGGCGCCGGCGTCATCTACACCGACCTGGGCGTCATGGCGACCGTCGAGACCACCTGCGAGGAGTGCGGCGGCAAGCGGTTCCAGGCCGCCGTACTCGACTACACGCTCGGCGGCCGCAACATCGCCGACGTGCTCGCCATGTCCGTCGCCGAGGCCGAGGAGTTCTTCGGCTCCGGCGACGCCCGCATCCCCGCCGCCCACGCGATCCTGGCCCGCCTCGCCGACGTCGGGCTCGGCTACCTCAGCCTCGGCCAGCCCCTCACCACGCTCTCCGGCGGCGAGCGGCAGCGCCTCAAGCTGGCCACCCACATGGCCGAGAAGGGCGGCGTCTACGTCCTCGACGAACCGACCACCGGCCTGCACCTCGCCGACGTCGAGCAACTACTCGCACTGCTCGACCGCCTCGTCGAGGCCGGCAAGTCGGTCATCGTCATCGAGCACCACCAGGCGGTCATGGCCCACGCCGACTGGATCATCGACCTCGGTCCCGGCGCCGGCCACGACGGCGGCCGCATCGTCTTCGAGGGCACCCCCGCCGACCTCGTCACCACCGCCTCCACCCTCACCGGCAAGCACCTCGCCGCCTACGTCGGCGCCTGACGCGACGCCGAGCAGGAGCGGGCGACCTCGGCGAAGAGCAGGCCCGCGCGGCGCACCAGGACCGCAGGCCGGCCGTACGCCGCAGGACACGCCAGGGGAGTGCCACAGCCCGACGGGTGCGGGTTCACGCTGCCGGCGGGATCCCTCGTCGGCGTGGATCACCACTGATCGTCGTCAGAACGAGGGGTCCCGCCGAGGCAGCGACCCACCGACGGTGCCACGTGCTGGCGTCGTGGGCGCGTCGACTGCGCGGACGCGTTCCGCGCAGTACGGAGGCGCCCACGACGCCAGCGGCGTACGCGCCGGACCGAACGCGGACGCCGAATGCGGACGACTGCGGCGGCCGGAAGAGCCCTCTTCTGCGGACATCGGCGCTGAAGCAGTCGGTTCGATAATGTACATTATGTCAAGTGGACCGGATCGGGCACTCCCTCGGCCCGGTCCGGCGGCAGGACGGCGAGGTGCCGCAGGTGCGTCTCCACCCGTGCCGCCCGCACCTGCACCGGCGCGGGCGGCACCGGGATCAGCCGATGGCCGTGCGCGCGATAGATCTCCTCGTGCACGCGGGCGAACGCCAGCGACTCGGCGTAGCCGATGCGGCGGGCGGCGCTGGGCGTCACGAAGCCCAGGGGCTGGACCAGGAAGACCGGCCGCTCGTAGGCGCCGTCGCGGAGCACCCGCTGCACCTCTTCGACCAGCACGCGCCCCGGCGGGCGGCCCAGGTACCGCGCGAGGGCCAACGTGCACAGCGGCGGCCGGTCGTGGATCCGCACCGTCCCGGGCGTCCCGGGCGCCTCGCGGCAGCCGGGCCACCGCGTCGACGAAGCCCGCCTCCTGCCACGGTTCGGCGACGCCCCGCGCCTGCTGCGCGGCGATGACGTCGGTGGCCGCCTCGGCGACGACGGACCACCCGCGTCGATGCAGCGCCTCGGTGAGTGTCGTCTTGCCCGCCCCCGGCGCGCCGGTCAGTACGTAGCACCGCACGCTTCCCCCCTCTCCCACCGTTGCCGGCGAACCCGAAAATGCTGCATAATATCCCTTATGCATGACAAACAGGACGAATCGGCGCAGCGGCTGATCGAGGAGTTCCTGACGGCCCGCGCCACCCGCAAGCCCTCCCCCCACACGCTGGAGGCGTACCGGCGGGACCTGCGTGCCGTCGCCGCCCTCGCGGCCGAGGAGGCCACCCCTCCCCTCCCCCTCGACGCGCTCCCCGTCGCCGCCCTCACCGCCCGCGTCATGCGCGCGGCATTCGCCCGGTATGCCGCTCCCCGGGCGGCCGCGTCGGTGCACCGGGCATGGTCCACCTGGAACAGTTTCTTCTCCTTCCTGGTCGCTGACGGGGTGGTCGCCGGCAACCCGATGCCGGCGGTCGGTCGACCCCGGGCGCCTCTCCCCCAGCCCAAGCCGCTGCGTGGCGCGGACACCCCGGAGCAGCTGCTCGCCTCGGTGGCCCGGCAGGAGGGCCGCCAGCGCGACCCGTGGCCGGAGCGCGACCTGGCGGTGCTGGCGTTGGCGCTCTGCGCGGGGCTGCGACTGTCGGAGCTGCTGGCACTGCGCGTGGGATCGCTGACGGGCCGTGCGGGCGAGCGGCGGGTCGACGTGGCCGGCAAGGGCGGGCGGCCGAGGGTGGTGCCGATCGAGCCGGAGCTGGACGGGGTGCTGGTGGGTTACCTGGAGAGCCGGGTGCGGCGGTTCGGGTCGCGTACGGTGCGGCCGGACGCGCCGCTGCTGGTGGACCGTCAGGGTGAGCCGCTGCGCCGGGGCGGGTTGCAGTATCTGGTGGAGTCCTGCTACCGGCGGGCGGGCATCACCGACCGGGTGCCGCGGGGGGCGCGGTTGCACGCGTTGCGGCACACCTTCGCGACGCGGTTGGCGGAGGACGGGGCGAGTGCGGCGGAGATCATGCGGTTGCTGGGTCACGCGTCGTTGGCGTCGTCGCAGACGTACATCGAGGTGACGGCCGGGCAGCAGCGTGCGGCGGTGCGGTCCAACCGTACCAATCGGGCGTTGGCGGGGTTGGTGGCGGCGGAGCGCGACGGGCGGTCGTGAGCGGGGTCCGGCGGTACGCGGCGGGCCGGTCGCAGCCGTGCGTTCGGCTCGGGCGGCGAGTGGTCAGCGCGTCCGGCTCTGCCGGGGGCGTTTCGACGGGCCTGGTGTGGTGTCGGCCCCACGCTTGGGTAGCTGCCCCACGACCACAAATACTTGATCTTGGTGTTCGGGTGTCGTAGGAGACGGATCGGCCCCGCGCAGCGTTGTTTCGTGCTGGCGGGGCCGGTTTAGCTGTTGGGGTACGGGCGTCAGTGGACGGCACCGCGCTCGTGGAGGTCGAGTGGTTCGAGGTCGTCGCCTTCGTCCTGGTCGTCGGCGGCTTCGGCGGGTCCGTAGAGGTCGGGGTAGCGCAGGACGTCGGGGCCTTCTTCCCAGTCGAGGCGTTCGGGCCATTCGCGGTACTCGGCGATGGTGATGGCCCGGATCGCCTGCTGCTCACCGCTGGAGACGGGTTCCATCGTGTCGTCGTAGACCAGGAAGTGACCACGGTGGTCGCGGGCGAGGCGGACGTCGTCGTGGTCGTCGCCGAGGGCGACGGTGACGACTTTGCCGGTGTAGCCGTCGTCGCCGAAGTCGACGCAGACCATGATCGGAGCTTCGTACCGTACCCACCTGCGCATGGTCTGTCCTTCGTGTTCGCCGGGCGTTGGGGTCGGCGTTCAGCGTATCGACGTCGGGTTCCGGGTCGCCGTCAACCGGTGATCGTCGTCTGTCAGGGTGTTGCGGTGCGCCGGGAGTGGGAACTCGATGACCTGATCGCGTCGTGGACGCTGGTCGATGCTGATCATGAGCTGATGGCGCGGCTGCACGGCGGCCGCCGGTTGAGCTTCGCGGTGATGGTGAAGTTCTTCGAGATCGAGGGCCGGTTCCCGCGTCACGTCGGCGAGGTCCCGCCGGCCGCGGTGGACTACCTCGTGCGGCAGCTCGGCGTGCCGGACGCCGAGTTCGAGGTGACGGGGCGCGGCGTTGAACGGTATCGGGTTCAGATCCGTGACGCGTTCGGGTTCCGGATGTTCTCTCGGGGCGACGAGGACAAGATGATCGCGTGGTTGGCCGAGCAGGTCTGCCCGAGCGAGTTGAACGAGGACCGGCAGCGTGAGGCGGTGTTGGCCCGGTGCCGGGCGGAGAAGGTGGAGCCGCCGGGCCGGATGGACCGGATCGTCGGGGCGGCGAACCGGATCGCTGACGCCCGGTTCTGCGAGGACACCGTGGGCCGGCTGCCCGCTGACGTGACGGCGGCGTTGTGGGCGGTCCTCGGCGACGGCCAGGACGCCGAGGCGGACGCCGACGGCGTTGGCGGGGTGAGTTTCTTCAACGAGTTGAAGGCGGACCCGGGCAAGCTGGGCCTGGAGACCCTGCTGGGTGAGATCACGAAGCTGCGCCGGGTGCGGGCGATCGGGCTTCCGGCCGGGCTGTTCGCCGACACTGCGGAGAAGCGGGTCGCCCGGTGGAGGGCGCGGGCGGCGGCGGAGTACCCGTCGACGCTGCGCCGCGACCACCCGCCGGAGGTGTCTCTGACGCTGCTAGCGGTGTTGTGCTGGTGCCGGCAGACCGAGGTCACCGATTCGTTGGTCGAGTTGTTCATCGACCTGGTGCGGGTGATCAACACGCGGGCGGAGCGGCGGGTCGAGCGGGAGCAGATCGCCGAGTTCCGCCGGGTCGCGGACAAGGACAACGTGCTGTACCGGCTGGCCGGGGTGTCGGTGGCCCACCCGGACGGGATCGTCCGCGACGTGGTGTACCCGGCGGTCGGTGAGCAGACCCTCAAGGATCTGGTGGCCGAGGCGAAGGCGACCGAGTCGCGGCGACGCCAGCGGGTGCGTACGGTGCTGGCCAGCTCGTACTCGCACCACTACCGCACGATGCTGCCGAAGCTGCTGGACGCGTTGACGTTCCGGTGCAACAACACGGCGTACCGGCCGGTGATGGACGCCCTGGAGGTGCTGCACCGCTACAAGGACCGCGACGGCCGGCTCACCCACTACGACCGGGCCGACCGGGTGCCGCTGGACGGGGTGGTCAAGGCCGACTGGCGGCCCGCGGTCGTCGATGACCGCGGTCGGGTCGAGCGGATTCCGTACGAGCTGTGCGCGTTGCAGGCGCTGCGGGACGCGGTCCGCCGGCGGGAGATCTGGGTGGAGGGCGCCCGTGCCTGGCGTAATCCGGAGACGGACCTGCCGGTCGATTTCGACCTGCACCGCGATGTGCACTACACCGCGATCGCCCAGCCGACCGACCCGACCGAGTTCGTCACCGCGCTGCGGTCGCGGGTGGACACGTCGCTGGCCCGGTGGGCGGACGCGATGCGCGCCGGTACGGCCGGAACGTCGGTCGGCACTCGCAAGGGGCAGGTGTGGATCTCGGTGTCGAAGCAGCCGGCCCAGCCGGTCCCGGCGAACCTGGACGCGGTCAAGGCGGAGGTGACCCGCCGGTGGGGTGTGGTGAGCCTGCTCGACCTGCTCAAGGAAGCCGACTGGCTGACCGATCTGCACACCGAGTTCACGTCGATCGCCACCCGCGAGCACCTGGCCCCGGGCGAGCTGCGTAAGCGGCTGTTGTTGGTGCTGTTCGCGTTGGGCACGAACATCGGCGTGAAGCGGATCGTGCACTCCGGCGACCACGGCGTCACCGAGGCGCAGCTACGCCGCACGAGGCACCTGTTCGTCACCCGCGACGGCCTGCGGCGGGCCATCGCCGCGGTGGTCGGGGCGACGCTGCGCGAGCGTGACCCGCGCTGGTGGGGCGCCGGCACCGCGTGCGCGTCCGACTCGAAGAAGTTCGGCTCGTGGGAGTCGAACCTGATGACCGAGTGGCACGCCCGCTACGGCGGCCCCGGCGTGATGATCTACTGGCACGTCGAACGCAAGAGCGTGTGCGTGTACTCCCAGCTCAAGACCTGCTCATCATCCGAGGTCGCGGCGATGATGGAGGGCCTGATCCGGCACGCCGCCGACGTCGACTCGCAGATCACCGCGAACTACACCGACACCCACGGCGCGTCCGTGGTCGGGTTCGCGTTCACCCACCTGCTCGGCTACCGGCTGCTGCCCCGGCTCAAGAACATCGGTTCGGCGAGGCTCTACCGGCCACACGACGGCGCCAGCTACCCCGGGTTGGAGCCGGTGCTGACTCGGGCGATCAACTGGGACCTGATCACCCGCGAATACGACCAGATGATCAAGTACGCGCGAGCGTTGCAGCTCGGCACCGCCGAGGCCGAGCAGATTCTGCGCCGGTTCAGCACCCGCGGCCCGAAACACCCCACTCTCGCCGCGATCGAGGAACTCGGCCGCGCTGTCCGTACGGCATTCATCGCCGACTACCTCGCCGACCCCGCGCTGCGCCGCGAAATCCACGAAGGGCTCCAGGTCGTCGAACAGTGGAACTCGGCGAACGTGGCCATCCACTACGGCCGCGAGGCCGAGCTGCCCGGCGCCGACCGCGAGGCTCAGGAGATCTCCATGCTCGCCCTGCACCTGCTCCAGTCCGCGCTCGTGCTGGTCAACACCCGCATGGTCGACCGCGTCCTGGCCGAACCGGACTGGGCGGCCCGGCTCACCGAGCACGATCTGCGCGGCCTGACCCCGCTGTTCTGGTCCAACGTGGCCCTGCACGGCACGTTCCAGCTCGACCTCGGCCAACGCATCGACTACGAGCGAGGCACCGACGGAGGAACAGCGATGACGCCCACCCCAGTCGGTCAGTGAATACGCTCAACTCTCGGTCGTTTGGCTGGGGTCTTCCCGAAGGCGTTGCGCGGCTTGCAGGACTGGCCACCAGGTAGCCTCGTACGCCGCGTCTGCCGCCGCGCGCCAGAGTTCTTGCGTCAGGCCGGCTGGGATGCCGGTCCGTAGCGGGACGTCGTGCGCGATCGCTGCGGCGAGTCCTTCGGCATCGACCTGCGCGGCGGCCCACCGCAGGGTACGCAGGTCCGGCACCCAGTTGTCCTGTTGCTCAGGCGCCGGGTCCATGGGACCACGTTACCAATTGACGTACGCTGGCGGGCTCCAGACGCGGATCGAGCCAGTGACGCCCGTGCGGTAGTACCGGGTGCATGCGATGTACCAGCCCTTGTACGGAGAGCCGGACTCGCCGACATCGGGGGTGTACCTGGTCACGGTCTGATTGGAACCGACGGCGAAGCTGGAGTAGTTGGAGCTGCGCACCGGCTGGCAGCCCTGGCTGTTGGTCCAGCCGGATTCCAGACTGCCGGTTGGCTGGGTGCCGCCGCAGTAGTACAGGTAACTCAGGGCGCCGGTGACGGTCATGGTGAAGCCGAGGTCGCAGGAGTATCGAGTCTTGACGATGACACCCCCGGCGCCGCCCAAGTAGTGCGGGTTGTCGAGCCAGGCGCCGCATCCTCCGTCCATGACGGTGAGGCCGCCCGGGTCGGGCCTTGCGCTTGCCGGTGCGGAGGCGGCAAGCAGCCCCGCGGTCGCCAGCAGCACCACGAAGATTCGTCGAAGCGGCGGAAGTTTCATCATCTGGGCCTCTCTCGTTGCCGCTACCTACTTCACGTTGAGTCGACGCGCCACCCGCGCGCCGATCTCCTGACCGAGTTGGGCACCGCTTGTGATGCCGATCGGGAAATGCAAGCCGCCGAACAGGCGGGAAGCCGAAGCGTTCTCGGCAGCCTGGGGCGCCGAGGCGAACCGGGTTCCGGGAATGCCAAGATGGGTCAACGTCTCGTCGGTGAACGGTCGGTTGCCGATCGCGGCGCCCAGCAGCTGTGCGGCACTGTGCGAGACGACTGAGTGGCCTGACGGGTACTCGGGGAAGCTCGGCGTCATGAGCATCGGCCGCCAGTCGGGGTCGATGTGCTGGTTGATGTACGTCTCGGGGCGGATCAGGTTGTGCCGGAACTTGAAGTGCCAGCAGGCGGTGAACGCGTCATGCATCGCGACCGCGAGGCTGGCGCGAATCCTGCAACCGCGCAGCGGGTCGATCCCGTGCTGTAGCTCGATGGAGCACGCGTTGTACAGCCAATGGCCGGCAGGTCCCGGAGTGCCGCCGGGGGCATCGAACCCGGTTTGCGTGGTCGTAGCGTCGGCCCAGAAGAACACGGTGTCCCGCTGCTCGTCGGTGAGTGTCTTGCCGGCGTCGCAGACCCGCTGCGCCTCCTGGGGTGCCCGTAGTCCTAGCGGAAAAATCAACGGATATCGCTGACCAGGGCAAACAGGTGGTCAGTAACGATCTTGCGAGGAGGGGCCAAAAAGTTGATCTGGGTGATCCGGCTTCGGTTCGCGCGAGGCGTCGCTGACTTGTGCTGCTTGGGTAGGTGTCACCAGCCCCAAAGTCGCTGGACGAGTGGACGGAAAGCAGCCGCGATGCTCGCAGGACTGTGGGGTGGGTGTCCGTTCTGTTCAGCCGGCCTCGGTGGGCAGCTTGGACAGGTGCCGGTAGATGGTGGGGCGGGTGACGCCGAACTCAGCGGCGATCTCCTCCACGGTGTGCAGTCGGCGTCCGTCGGGTCCGGTCTCCTCGTACATCTCCCGCGCGATCTTCGCCTGGCGCGGGGTGAGCTTGGGTTTCTGGCCGCCGGTGCGGCCGCGAGCGCGGGCGGCGGCCAGGCCGTCGAGGGTGCGTTCGGACATGAGGGCGTGTTCGAACTCGGCGATGGAGCCGAGGATCTGGAAGAACATCCGGCCCATTGCGGTTGACGTGTCGATCTTCTGGTCGAGCACGACCAGGTCGACGCCGCGCTGCTGCAGCTGGGCGGAAAGTTCGATGAGGTGTTCCAGGGAGCGGCCGAGCCGGTCGAGTTTGGTGACCACGAGCTGATCCCCGGGCCGGTGCGCGACCAGGAGCGCCTTGTCGAGTTCGGGGCGGCGGGCGAGTTTGCCGGACGCCTTGTCGACAAAGATCTGCTCGCAGCCGGCCGCGGTGAGTGCGTCGTGCTGGGCGTTGGGGTTCTGGTCGCGGGTGGAGACCCGTCCGTAGCCGATCCGCATGCCTGTGACTGTATCGCGAACCCCCGAGCGCGTTACGAAGGCGCGGACACGGGTTCCGTTACAGATGCGACCTGGGCGAACATCACCGGATCCCGGGTGTAAAGCGAACGAACGTTACTGCGACACGGTCGAGACATGTCGCGGTGGGCACAAGGCGATCTTCTTCCAATAGGCGATCATCGCGCGAGCCATATGCGATGACCTGGCTGCCAGTGTGGGCGGCGGTCCGGGATCGAGTTCCCCTGATCGGTCGTGCCACCAGCGCTGTACCTTGCGTCTACTCGTCGGCCGTCGGGGGTGGTCGCAGGAACGCCGCCCCGACGATCAGGGAGGCGGCTGCACCGAGGAGGCCCGGCAGAAACCACAGGCTTCCGTATGACGCTTCCGTGCGCTGGCCCCCGCCAGATGCCGTGAATATGGCCAGCGGGATGGCCAGCGCCGCCGTCGTCAAGGGGACGGCTGTCCACCGAGCGACGATCCCCCACCTTCGGCCGGGTACCGCGCCAATGTCGACGAGCGTGCGCCTGGTCAACGTGTGCGCGACGACCAACGCGACGCCGCCCAGCAGCAGGATCAACGCTGCTGTGGTCGCGCCGAGGAAGCTGGCGGTGTTGGCGACGGAGCGCAGCCGGTCGTAGGCCGTCGGGTCGGTTCCGCTGGCCAACTGCGCGCTCGGGGCGAGACGAATGGCCGCCGCTCGGACGAGGAACTGGTCGCGTGGCGACAATCGGGCGAAGTCCGGAAGAAGCACCTCGCTGGTCCCGTTCGCGGTGAGCCCGAACTTCTTAGCCACGGCGCTGTCCGGAGCGACCACCAGGCCGGGCAGGTTGCCGCCAAGCTGCGAGTCGGCTTCCGCCCGGGTGTCGGCGAGCGAAGTTGCCGTCCCGTCCCCGCTGGCGAACAGCAGCAGCCCGACCTTGCCGTTGTCCAGCAAGTGCGGATCGGCTCGTGGCGCCGACCCCGGTTCTCCGAGCATGACCCGGTTGAGCGGCGCCGCCGACTCCCGGGGAAAGCAGTCGGTCACCTCGGTGGGATTGAGAGTGCGCTGGCTGGACATGCACGTAAGGACCTTCGGCGCCGTCACCCGCAGCTGAGCCTTCGACTCGTCGGGGATCGCATACCGCACAACCTGCCGCCCACCGTGCGATCGGTAGAACGCCGCCAACGCCTCAATCGAGTTGTCCGGCATCTCGCTCACGACGAAGGAACCAGCCGGTTCGAGCGGGCTCGACAGGGCTTCGCCGACGTTGGCGTCGTAGGTGTTCTGCGCCGACCAGTACCCGCTGAGCACCATGACGACCGCGCCGGTGGCCGCAACCGGCCGCAAACCCGCAAGCAGGTGCCGCATGAGCGTCCTGGTAGCCGTGGGCAGTCCCCAGCAGAGGATCGGTGCGACGACTGACGGCAGTGCGAACGCGACGACAGCGGCCGCCAACGGCACGAGCGCGGCCGCGTGGCTTCCGTGCGGCCCCAGAGACAGCCGGGTCAGGAGCACCAACGCGGCAAGGCCGAGACCCACGGCCAGTGCTCCCGCCAGGGTCGCCCAGCGACCCTGCGAGGGCCGCGGGATGCGGCGTTCCGCCCAGCGTGCGGCGAGGCGGGTCAACGGCACGGCCGACAGCGCGAACAGAATGGTAAGACCCAGAAGGGCCACGGGCTCCTGCCACGGGATCGCGATCCCCACCCATTGCTGCCCCACCCACGCGGACACTGGGTCGCGCGAGAGAAGCAGGACCGTGGACGCGGCGCAGCCGCCGAGGACCTCGCCGGCCAGCACCGTCGCGCAGACGACTGACAGCATCCTGCGCCATGCCAGGGCGGGCGGCATCCCCGCTGCGATCAGCGCGTCGGCGTCGAGCCGCCACCGACGGGACAGCACCACACCCGCCGCGACGAGCAGGATGCCCATCAGCAGGCCACAGCCGGCCGGGACGAACCGCATGGCGCTGAGGAACTGGGGGCGGTTCTGCGCGGATGCCTCGAGAACGGTGTCGACGGACTGGTAGGTCGCCGTGCGCTGATCGAGGACAGGCCGCAGCGCCGCCACGGTGTAGAAGTCAGTGTCACTGAGCCAGATGGTGGGCCGGAACTGCGCCGACTCCGCCACGAGCTGCACCAAGGTGCTCGTCGTCCGGTTGGCCGGATCCACTGACAGGCCCACGACCCGGCCCGGCCGCTGGCCGTCCCCGGTTCGCACCCGAACGGTGTCGCCGATCGCGATCCCCAGGGCCTGCGCGGTCGACTCCGACAGTAGGAGCTCGCCCGCATCCCGGGGTCGGGTGCCCCGGATGACGATTCCCAGCTGCAACGACGGCTTGGTGTAGGCGCGGACCAGTACGGGTGCGGAGAGGTCACCTGCGAGCACGTCACCCGTCTGATCTTGCACTGGCATGGCGTCCGGTACGGTCGCGATGGCTTTGCTCGCAGCGGAATCACCGGTCTGGAGCGCGTAGCGGTTTCCCCCGATGTCGGCGCGAACCGAGTCCTGGATCGCCTGCTCGGCGCTGCTGCGCGCCACGGCCAGGCCGATAACGGTGCCGCCCAGCATGAAGCCCAGCAGCGTGAGCACAGCCACCTGCGCCATCCGGTGGCGCACGAAGGCCACGGTCAGCGCCGTGCCACCGACGCGAGAGCTCATGCCAACTGCACCAGCTTGCCCCGGGACAGCTCGAAGCGACGGTCCAGTCGCCGCGCCACATCCGGGTCGTGGGTCGCGACCACGACTACCAGTCGTTCCCGGTGTCCAAGATCGACGAGGATGTCCGTGATCCGCTCGGTGTTGTCCACGTCCAACGCCCCGGTCGGCTCGTCCGCGAGGATGACCGAGGTTCCCGCCATCAGGGCACGGGCGATCGCCACCCGCTGTTGCTGCCCCCCTGACAACTTTGCCGGCAGGCGCTCTCGCATCGGCATGGGCAGCGCTACGCGGCCGAGCATCGAGCCGACGTCCGCCCGCGAGCGGCTGACACCCCTCAGCTCAGCTGCCAGCAACATGTTCTGCTCGACCGTCAGAAACGGCACCAACCGGTAGTCCTGGTGGATAAAGGACACTCGGGCATCGCCCGCTGAACGCCACGACGCCGTGACCACGGCGGTGCCGTCGATGCGGACCTCGCCGGATGTGGGCGCTTGTATTCCAGCGATGAGGCGCAACAGCGTGCTCTTGCCACTGCCGCTCGGACCCATAATCGCGGTTGTACCGGGTGCCAAGGTGAGGTCGAGGCCATCGAGCGGCGTGACATCCGGATATTTGACGGTCACCTGCTCAAGCACGAGCATGGCACTCCCTAGCGGACTCGTGTGATGGGCCGGAAGTGCTGGCCCACCACGCGATCCTGCCATGAATCAGACGTGCGTGATCTCATACGCCCCTTCGCATCCGGAGTAGCAGGTGTACCAGTCGGTGTACCGCCACACGTTGAGCGCCGTGAAGTAAGCACCGGTGTAGTCCGGCCCCAGGTCCCGGACGAGCTTGGGCCGAGCCCTCGAATCGGCCTGCAACGACGAGCAGAGCGCGCCGCCTCGGTTGTTCAACCCGCTCGTCTCCTTTTTCGCGGTGCAGTCGCCGCCAACCGCGAGAGCGGGCGCCGGACCCATGATCATCGTGGTCGACAGAGCGCATGTCGTCAGAACGCCCGCGATTACGCTCTTTCGGAATCCTTTACTCATCGATTCACCTCCCCAGGGTTTCGAATGTGAATTTGTGTACGGAACCCGTCCCGCACCTACTCGATACTGCTGATGCGAGTAGGCCGCTGTCAATGACCGCCGTTCATGATTCTTTGCTGGTCTGACGCCTGTCGATGGCAGCAGGGTCATGGATCTTCTCGGTGGCGCCGGCGGCGGCTCCAGCAAGTGGACGGGTCTTGTACTGAGGGAAGTCGTGGGCAGCTATTCCCAGGCGGTGCCTGTGCGGTTGACGTGCAGGATCGCGTCGACGAGTTCTCGCAGTTCGTGCCCAGGCTTACGGATGTCCAGGCCGCCCTGCGCGGGCCCGCCACTCGGTCATCATCGGCTTGATCAACACCCCATCGGCAGGCACCTGGCAGGCGGGTCAGACGCTCGGCTACTGGCCGCCGGGGCCGAACCCCCGCAGCGGGCGCACGCCGCGCTCGTCGAGTTTGGCCAACTCCGCCTCAATGTCGACGGTGATGGTGCCGAAGAAGTTGATGTTCTCGCTGTGCGCCGGCGAGATGTGCGCCAGCAGCTCGTCCGGGATGTCACGCCCGGCGGCGCGCAGCCGATCGACGGCCATGGCGTAGTACTCGGTGGTCCAGGTGATCACGGCGTTGGTCAGCACGGTCAGGCACCACGCCTGTTCGGTCTGCTGCTCCAGGTGCCGGCGGCGGATGCTGCCCTGGTTGGCGTAGTGCAGGTCGCGGCGCAGCGCGTGCAGCGACTCGCCCTTGTTGAGCTGCCGGCCGATCTTGCGCCGGTAGACCGGATCCGACAGGTACTTCGCCGAATGGATGGTGCGCCGCAGCGTCCCCCACTCCTTGAGCGCGATGGCCAGGGTGTTCTGCCGGGAAGCCGCCGACCACTTCCCGACGATCAGCGACGCGGTAGCCTGCCCGAACTTCAACGACCCCGCCATCCGCAGCAGATCCGGCCACATGTCCACGATCAAGTCCTGATCGAGGCGGTCGGTCAACAGCGGCCCGGCGTGCGGATAGCAGGCATTGACCACCGTCGGGGTGTCGTCGCGGCACAGGGTGACTTTGCCCAGGTCCCGGATCCGCGGGGTCAGCGCCTTGCCGACCAGGTCGAACAACGCGAAGTTGATCAACGTGACGCCGTGGGTGTCCGTGGCGTGCTCGGCGATCGGCAAATCGGTGGCGTTACCGAGGAAGTCGTCCAGGACGTAGTGGGCCTCGCGGGTGGTCGGCACGATCACCTTCGTGCCGTACGTGGAGTGCTGATCTGAGACGTGGGTGTAGGTCGACAGGCCCTCGTCGGCGAAGAACGTGTTCATCGCCCGCGCAGTCAGCGACTTCCCCCGGGTCGGGAACCGCTGCCCGTCCGACGACGACATCGTGCCCCCGCCGAACACCTTGGCGAACGCCAGGCCGTGGTGATGGTTGACGATCACCGTGTTCGCCTCCCGCAGGGTCTCCTCCCGCACGTACCACTCCTGCGTCCAGGCGAGAACGTCGTAGGGCACGCCGCACGCCTCGGCCATCTTCACCAGCCCGAGGTTGGTGGCGTTCGCGATCAGCACCGCGAGGATGTTGCGTTTGAGGTCACCCGACATGGCCTGCTTACGGCCGCCAGCGTGGGTGAAGCATGACAGGAATCCGGTACGGTGGTCCAGCTCGATCAGCAGCGACGCGATCGGCGCGAACGGCAGCATCCCGGCCAGTTCCTCCTTGATCGTGGTGGCCTCGGCCGGCACGTCCTCGGCCGACAACGGAGGGATGACCAGGTTGCCCTGCTCATCCAGGCGCACCGACCCCACCTCGCCCGGGCCCGTATCCGCCAAGACCCGCTCCAGGTCACCCAGCGTGGTGTGCAGCTCCTCAAGGCCCTGCTCCAGTCCGACCCGACCGTCGGCGGGCTTGCCGACCAGCGCGCAGAACTCGTCGCGCCGCGTCGCCCACACCGGTTCGGTGAACAGGTACGAACTGGGATCGGCATATCGGCGGCTGCCGGGCACGAACACGTCACCGGAGCGCAGCCCGTCACGCACCCCGAGCAGCACACACAGCTCCCAGTAATGCCGGTAGGACACGTCATCGTTCTGCCGCTGCGCGCGGGTCAAGTAGTCGCGGAAGCGGGCCGGGACGAACCCGTCGGGCACCCCCGCCGGGACCTTGCGGGTACCGGTCCGCGACAGTTCGGCCAGCATGGCGAGGGCCTGCATCAGCTCGTCAGCACCGGGCCCGCCGCGAAAGTCGATCGCGGCAAGCACCTGCGGCACGAACTGCCGCAGGTAGTTGTAGGAGGCGTTCATCTCCGCCAGCTGGCCGTTGTCGCGCGGCAACGCTGGCCAGCCCATCGCCGCGGCCTCCCGGATCCGGCCCATCCCGATCTGCCCGCGCAGCAGCCCACCGACCTGCTCGTCGGGGATGCCCGGGTCGGCCAGCACCGGCAGGATCATGTCCAGCAGCGCCTGCCGGGACTCGCCGCTCTTACCCCGCTCCGCCAGGGCCTTCTCGGTACGGCCCTTCGCCCGCGCCTCCCGCGCGGAGACCGCCTGGTCGAACAAACCCACCACCTCGTCGAGCAGATCGACCGCGGACTGCGCGACCAGGGTCAGCAGGATCGGGTACCGGCGCTCGTCGTCACGCCGTTCCAGGGCCTGCCCGGTCGAGCGGCGGCCGATCGTGGCCAGGAACCGGCGCCGCTCGGCGGCCAGCATCGACAGGTCGATCAGGTGCCCGTCCATGGCCCGCACCCAGGTCAGCTTCTCGATCGATGTCTTGATCGAGGTGGCCGTAGCGTCCACCGCCGGTTTGGTCAGCCACGCCAGCCGGGTCATCCCCAACCCGGCGTCCACCCTTGGCAACAGGTCCAGATCGGCGGTCATCTGCCCGGTCAGCAACGGCGCGAGCAGATCATGAGTCACCGTCCTGGCCGTCGTCCTGGCCGTGGCCACCATCTCCAGCAGGCGGACCACCCCGGGCCGCACCGTCCGGTTCGCAATCAGATACTCACAGGCAAGGTTGAACAGCGTCGTCGGCGAGTCATGCTCCAACGCCCGCCCCAGCAGGAACTCCTCCAGCTCCTTCAACTCGATGCCGCCGGTCGGCGCGGACTTCCATCGCAGGTAGTCACAGACCAGGCGTAGATGATCCGTGCGCGTCTGCGGACGCTCGCCGTAACGCTCCAGGGCCTGCGGGTCGACGCCGAGCCGGCCCGCGAGCCGGGCCACCACCGCCGGCGGCGCGTACCGCACCTCATCCGGCACGAACCCGAGCCACGGCAACGTGCACAGCTGCACTGCGAGGCCGAGCCGGTCGGTCGGACCGCGTCCACGGCCCGGGCTGACGAACGCCGCGTCCGCCGCGGTGAGCGTGAAGAACCGGATCAACTCGTCCGTGCCGATGTCCGGGTACGACTTCAGCCGCTCCATCTGATCATCGGGGAACAACCGCGTCGCCATCGCACACTCCCTACGCCACCGGACAAAACCGCCGTGAACGTAGTGGAAACCATCACTGCGACGATCATCGACCCGCGTTGTCACAGGTCAGCCAAATCCGTTGGTTTTTCCGCGATTACTAGAACCGCAGGTCACAGGGCTACAGACACCTGGCGAACCCCTGGTCTGGGCCCTTCAGGGATCCGCCCACCTCCTGCCACGTCCCAACACGTTTGCCCTGGTCAGCGATATCCGTTGATTTTTCCGCCAGGACTACGGGCACCCCGGCCACATCGAGCCGGGCGGCACCCCGGCGACGTGGCGGTCCGGGAGCTGACCGAGGAAACCGGGCTGGTCGTCACCTGCACCAACCCACGGGTCGAGACAATCGATCGTCAAAAAAGTCCCGGAGTCACGGCAACGTTTGCTGGGGTCGAGAGCGTAAGTAGTGGCCGTGAGATTGAAGCTGAGGGTGCGGGTGGCTGATGCATGATCGCGAGGACAAGGAGGTGACGGCCTTTGTGCGGGCGCGTTACGGAGCGCTGCTCCGGACCGCCTACCTGCTGTGCGGAGACCGAGGGAAAGCCGAGGATCTGGTCCAGACGACGTTGGCCAAGACGGTTGTGGTGTGGCCTCGACTGCAACGCTCGGAAGGCGTCGATCACTACGTTCGGCGCATCCTAGTCAACACCTTCGTGACCTGGAGGCGGCGCCGATCCTGGTGGGAACAGCCCTTGGGCCGGCTGATGGAGAGCCAGGCACGCGACGAGTACGTGGGGGTGGAACAGCGGGACTTGCTCCGCCGGGCGTTGGACGGGCTGCCAGCACGACAGCGTGCCGCCGTCGTACTGCGCTTCTACGAGGACCTGTCCGAGCAGGACACGGCGCACGTACTGGGTTGTTCGGTTGGCACGGTCAAGAGTCTTTCATCAAGAGGTTTGCAGACTCTGCGTAAGCAGTGGGTTGAGGCCGACGCTGCTGCTGATCAAGAGGTGCGCTATGCATAACACGACCGAGTTGCGTGACGGTCTGGTGGATCTGGCCGAGTCGGTGGTACCGACCGAGGGCTATGAAGGCAAGATCATGCGGCGGGCAGACCGGCGTCGCGGGCGGCGACGTATCGCCGCCGGAGCCGCGGCTGCCGTGTGCGTGGCGGTGCTGCTCACGATGTTTCGGGTTGTCGGATTCGGGCCCGCACCGCAACTCGCTGCACCGCCGCCGGATGGGCCGTTTCTGGGCTGGTCCCCGGTGGGAGACGTGGACGCTGGCCTGGTACGTGAGGCCACCAGCGTCTGGGACCGTGCCAACTCGGCAGGCCCGCACACTGATGTTCGGGCCCTTGTCGCGACGCGCCATCCACGCCTGCGTTCGACGGTGGTCATCCTGCAGGGATACGACAAGCAGGGCGACGCGCGGTTGGCGTTCTTCACCGGTGATTCCGGTGCGGCGGACGCCTTGCGGATGCGGGTTGATCGGCCGGCGCCCGACCCGGTGAAGACTCAGGTGATAAGTCTGGTCAGTCCACGGTTGTCCGGATCCGGCGGCGTGGTTAGTAATGACTCCTGGGGCACCTATGCTATTGCCCTCGCCATGCCGGGCGTGACAGCGGTGCGGGTTTCGAGTACCGCAGTCGATGATGAAATGATACAAGAACCCGACGCACCCACCAGTCGCCTTGTTGTGAAAGAATTCCCGATCGCTGCGACCGCGCAGACGACGACGATCGCGGGGTTCGTCAAGCCGAAGCGACCGTTCGCCAGCCTCACGAAGGTGTTCGAGGTACCTGGTGAGGGCGGTGTGGACGGCGATGCGCGGGCCGTACCAGCTGAGGTAGTCGATAGGAACGGCCAACAGATCATCGTGGCGTTTCCGAAGGATCAGGGAGTCCGGCGAGGGCAACTAGCCGTCGTTGCCGAGGGCTTGGTCGGACGCGTAACGGAAGCCGATACCGTCCGCGGCGAAGCCACTGTCGACCTCATTACCAGCACCGGATTCGCCGGTCAGGTGTACACGAATATCAGCAATGTTCCGGGTTCCGTACGCGGCACCGGCGGAAAGTTGGTCATGGAAGGCGTTCCCGCAGACGGTGGGGTCTACCGGACCAACCGGGTCTTGATGCCGGATCCGTCCCAGCAGAGCAATCAGGTTGGCGCTGTCACGATCGGCCGAGCGTCTGCGGACAAGGCGGCAGGCGCGACCACGGTGGAGCTTACGCCAACAGCCGACCTTGCCAACCTGACTAGATTGTCGATCATGACGCCATCCGCCCCCTGACGGCGACCCGCCGACGCAAGGATGCGCGGAGGCGATTCGCCTCCGCGCATCCTCAACAGGTCTGCAGTTCAGTAGTGGACCGAGCCGCTGCCGGAAGCCTTTGCGATGTCACCGCTGGAGTTACCCGTAGAGTAATAGTGGAAGCGCATAGTGGTGTTCGTCGGAACGCTCGACCAGCACCAGGTGCGCATTACGCCGTCAGTGGGAACGGTGATAGTCCCGCCCGCTGAAAGGGAAACCTTAAACTCATGATACGACCCCTGTGGGTAATCCCACGTGGCCTTAATGTCCTTGCAGAAAGTCGTCCGCGTGGATTGAAACTCTCGGCCGTACAGGCTCCACACTCCATCGAATGTGTAGGAGAAGGGAATTGCGGAGACCGTGAAAGGAGTCATTCCCGTCGTGACCGTACCAAGCCAATCCCGCGGATCTGGCAGTCCTGCCGGGAGGTATGAACTATTTGATCGACCCGAAGACCGGTGCAGTGGTTTCCTCGCAGCCGATCAGCGAATTCAGCAC
This sequence comes from Micromonospora echinofusca, assembly GCF_900091445.1. NCBI lineage: Bacteria > Bacillati > Actinomycetota > Actinomycetes > Micromonosporales > Micromonosporaceae > Micromonospora > Micromonospora echinofusca. Next base: position 3,038,677 of record NZ_LT607733.1, on the reverse strand, counting down.
CCTGATTAGCAACACGAATAGCTGTACGAACACCTCGTACGCCTGCTACCACTCCGGCGCGACGCCGTATGCGCACCAGGGTTTCTACGGCACGGCGGGGACGCTCAATGGATCCTGGCCCTCGCGCATTGGGGGCAAGAGCGGCAGCTACACCGCAAAGTTCTGCTGGGCAGACGGCGGAACGGTGTGCAGTCCAATCTATGGTCCGGGTGCCACCTGGTCCTATGCCGACGGCCGCCTCCGGACGGGTACCTCGGTCACGATCTACTGAGCCACGTTGAATTGGCTCCTCTGGTCTTCCATTCGTGAAACTAGAGGAGCCAATTCAGCATTGATAATCAGCATCGATGTTGCGCGACATTTTTACCGGTGTGGGGGTCAACCAGGAAGGCTTGCACCGGCGTTGCGGACTCTTTCGTGGAGTTCGCCTGACTCATGCAAAGCCGGCGTAGGTCCATGTCTGTTGCATTAGTCACTGGAAGGTATCCGGCGGCGACTGTGGACAGAATCACCAGTGGGAGCCGAAACGAAATCCACCCCGACCGGTGTCTCGACGGGGGTGCCTGGTCCAGGTCGATGACGGCCATCCCGAAGATGATACGCGAGACCAAAACAGGGAAGACGGCGACATCAACGTCGCCAACCAGTCGACAGTAACCGCCGTCGACACCACTGGGGCCTTTCATCGTGATGGGCCTGGTCACGGTAGGCGCGGGGAAAGTCTGCCGACATAGGAAGAGGCTCCTGGTAAAACAGCAGTCGACCAAGATCCGATGCCCCAACCGGTCGAGGTGCACCGACAGAAGGTGTTGGCTTCACGGGCTGACACCCAGACGGTGCGGTGTGTCTGGCCGACGCTCGGGGAGCGGCCGGGGGATAGACCGGTGGCAAGCCGACCCGGACCGCAGCGCCGGCCACGGCGCGAGGACCCGGAAGCGGCGCGGCAGCACCTTCCCTGACCGCGCCCACCTCCTAGCGGGCGGACTCCGGTTCCGCTGTCGGGACGGGGCTGTGCGCTGCCGATGCTGCGGGCCGTGTCGACGCCGGCGACGGCACGGCGGTGGTGGCGGACGGAAACGCGGTGGCCGCGACCGCGGCGGCCTCGGCCGGTCACGAGTCGGGCACGGCGCCCTGGTTGACGCGTGGCAGCGGAGTGAGTTTGCTCCACACGAGTTGGGCCATGCCGCCACGGAACGCCTCGTTGCCGTGGAGTTCGGTGAGGCGCCCGACGTCGGCAGGGTCGTCGAGCTGACCGATAGCCGCGGTCATCGCGGTGGTGAAGGCGGCGGCGAAGGCCGGCTCGTCACCGGATCGAGCGGCGGCCTGGACGTGGTCGACGCGCACGGCCTGCCTGGTGCAGGCATCGAGTAGGGCCCGGTCCGCCTGGGTGGTGGCCGCGACGATGGCGGCCGGCGTCATCGGGCTCACCGTCTGCGGTTGGTCCGGCTCGACGTCACGCTGCGGGGGCACGGTGGGGGCCGCCGGCGCCGGTGGCGGGGCGGCGCGGACGACCTCGTGCACGGCCTGCCCGGCGGCGCTGTAGAGGGCGTGGCGCCAGTCCGGCTCGTCGCAGCGGAGCATGACGGCCACGGCCATCTCCGTGTTGCCGGGGTCGGCCAGCGCGTGGTTGAGAGCGGTGTCGAAGGTGGCGGCGAAGGCGGGCAGATCGGTGGTGCGGGCGGCCTGCTGGACGGCTCTGTCGCCAGCGACGTTCTGTACCCGGCGTTCGAGCCAGCTCTGTTCGTCGGGGGTCAGGCCCTCGCGCACGCTGGCCGGCATCCAGTCGGTGACGGTGACCGGCACGGCGGGCGGGCCGCTCGGCGGGGGTGGTGGTGGGGCGGCCATCAGGTCGATGACGGCGTTGATGGCGCGCAGTCGGCGGCGGGTGTCCAGCAGTTCGGCCCGGCGCGGGAAGGGCTGGTCGAGTTGCTCGACGGCCCGGTCGATCTCGTCCTGTTGCTGAGCGATGCGCGCCTGCACGGTGGCCCGGGTGCTGTCGAGGTCGGTGAGCTGGTTCTCCAGGCGGCGGACCAGGCCGGTCGGATCACCCTCGATCGCGGCGGTGAGGCTGATGGTGGTGGAGGAGTCGGGGATTCCGTGGAATTTCAGCGCGACGAGCATGCCGTCGCGGCCGGTCCAGAACACCGCGTCGACGCGGAAGCCGCCGAGCTCTGCCACGCCGTCAGCTTCGCGCTGGTCGGTGGAGGCGAGGCCCTGGGAGTGGGCGGTCAGGGCGTGTTGCAGGGCCCGGCCGGCCTCGGCGCGTTTGGTGAACCGGTGTCCGGCGACGGTGGCCGCGAACTTGTCGCCGCGGGTGTCCTGGCGGCTGCTGATCGCGTCGTCGAGGACGTCGACGCGGCGGGTGTCCTTGACGATCCACGCCTTGAGGTCGCCGATCTGTCGGCGCAGCGCCGCCTGGGTGTTGTGGTGGGCGCGGTCGGCGCGGTCCAGGCGGGTGAGGTCCTGGGCGACCTGCTCGCGGTCCATCAGCAGCGGGTTGCCGGTGGCGATGGCCTTGATCTGGTGCGCCTGCAACGTCTCGTCGCTGACGTCCTCGATCTCGCGGGCGGAGGTGCCGCGCATGATCTGGTCGATGAAGGTGCCCTTGCGGGCCACGGTCTGCCAGGAGAAGGCGTCGAAGCTGCCGGCGACGACGTAGCGGTAGATGCTGACCTCGGGGTTCTGGTTGCCCTGGCGCAGGATGCGGCCCTCGCGTTGGGTCACGTCAGCCGGCCGCCACGGGCAGTCGAGGTGATGCAGCGCGACCGCGCGGGCCTGGACGTTGGTGCCGACGCCCATCTTGGCGGTGGAGCCGATGAGTACGGCGACGTCGCCGGAGCGGCAGGCGTTGAACAGGCTGGCCTTCTTGGCGTCGGTGTCGGCCTCGTGGATGTAGCGGATCTTCTCCCGGGGCATCCCCCGCTCGACGAGCAGGTCGGCGAGGGCGTCGTAGACGTTCCACTTCTCCGGGTTGGGTGTCGACTGGTCGCAGAAGACGATCTGTAGGGCGCCCGGGGTGGGGTGCGGCACTGGCGTGGCGGCGTCGGGGTTGAGCAGGTAGACGGTGTCGCGGGTGTCGCGCCAGATCGCCGCGATGCGGTCGGCGGCGGCGTCGATCTTGCCGGGGGTGTTCTGCTCGCCGCCGATCAGGCGCATGTCCAGGGAGGCGGCGCGGGCCTCCCCGGAGACCTTGAGCATGTTGTCCTGCTCCGGCTCGACGCGGCGGTTGCGGATGTCGTCGACGCGCTCGTTGAGGCTGGAGATGAATTCCTCCAGCTCGGGTGACGGGTCGAGCGTGACGATGTGCGGGGCGCGTTCGCCGTCGTCGCGTTGGGTCAGCAGCGGCGTGGGCAGCGCCAGGTCCTCGGGCGTGCGGACGTCGCCGTAGGTCCGCATCATCAGCGACAGCTCAGGCACGTTGGTGTACTTGGCCAGCCGGGCGCGCATCTGGAAGCCCTGCCCGGTCGGCGACACCTCGATCGCGGTGACGACCTTGGCGAAGGTGGCGGCCCAGGTGTCGAAGTCGCTGGTGCCGGTCGCCGCCAGCAGGTCCGGGCGGAGTTGGCGGGTCACCACGTACAGCTCCCGCACGCTGTTGGCGATCGGGGTAGCCGTTGCGCCACACACCACCCGAAGGCCCTGCTTACGGCGCAGGTAGCTCAGCTTCATTCGGAAGTCGACCGCCCGATCGGAGCCTTCGTGGCCGGCATCGGGGATGGCGCTGTTGATGGTGTCGTTCTTCAGCTCGTGCAGCTCGTCGCGGTAGATGAAGTCGATGCCGGTCTGCTCGAACGTGACACCCGGATCCCGGGCTTTGCTCAGCTTCTCCTTGATCCGTTCCTCTTTGCGCGCGAGGGTGTTCTGAAGCCGCTTGACGGTGCTGTTGCGCCGGGGACTCTCGCCGTTCTCGATGGCCTGCTCACCGGCGCGCACGATCTTCTCGCGCAGCTCCGCCAGCTCTTCGTCGAGGAAGGCGCGCTGCTCGTCCGGGGACAGCGACAGCCGCTCGAAGAACGAGGCGGCCATGATGATCGCGTCCCAGTCGCCGGTCGCGGCCCGGGCGACGAAGCGGCGCCGCCGCTGGGTGCTCATGTCGTCGCGGCCGGCGGCCAGCAGCCGGGCCCGGGGGTAGATCTGAAGGAACTCGCGGGTGAACTGCTCCAGCATGTGGTTGGGCACCACGATCGCCGGCTTGTTGACCAGGCCGAGGCGGCGCTGCTCCATCGCGGAGATGGCCATCACGGCGGTCTTGCCGGCGCCGACGGCGTGGAACAGCCCGACCGCCGGTTCGGCGACGATGCGGGCCACCGCCTCCACCTGGTGTGGGCGGGGCACGAAGCCCACCGCGATGCCCGGCAGCGACCGGGTCACCCCGACGTAGGAGCGCGGCACGGTGGCGTTGAACATCTCGTTGTAGCGGGTGGCGACCTCGGCGGCCCGGTCCGGGTCCTCCCACACCCAGGCGCCGAAGCGTTCCTCCAGCTCGATCGCCTTGGCCTGCGCCGCTGCGGTGGCCTCCACGTCGAGGGCCCGCTTGCCCTCTTCCACCTCCACGAACACCCGGATCGGGGTCTTGGTCAGCAGCCGCTGCGCTAGGTCCGGCGCGGCCATGCCCGACGTGCCCCAGGTCGAGCAGGCCAGCACGCCGGCGCGCAAGCCGCGGACGCGCCAGTCGGATCCGCCGACGTGCTCCACCCGCAGCCCCGGGTCCCGCAGCGTCTCCCGCAGGAACTGCTCGACGAGGGCGGCGGGCAGGAACGGCGCACCGAACGCCGCGTCGATCTCGCCCGGCCCGAGGTCGCGGGGCACGACACGGTGCAGCGCCCGCACGTTGGCCTCGAAACGCGGGTCTTCCTCGGCGGCGGCCTGGGCGGCACGCAGCTTGACGCGCACGTTGCCCGACAGGTACTCCGGGGCCTCCACGAGCCGACCCGTGTCGGGTTCGTCGAAGACCAGTTCGCCCAGCGCGGCGCGGGCTTCCGGCTCGCTGACACCCAGCAGCCGGGCCACCTCCGGCAACCGGACCTCGCCGTGGATGTCGACGCAGATCGCCAGCGCGTCCTGCGGGGTGTCGGCGCCGAGCTGCGGTGCCCGGGGCAGGATGACGCGCCGGGTGACGATGTCGGCCTTGGTGGCGCGCTGGGTCGGATCGTCGAAGTGTTCGAGGGCGAACACGGTGGCGGCGTGCGGGTCGGTCTGCCGGAACTTGCCCATTGGCGGGTTGATCCGGGCCATCTTCGGCTCGCCGGTCTCCGGGTCCGTGCGGCCGGTCGGGCGCCGAGTGTACCGGTTGAGCGGCCCGTAGGTGGCCACGTAGGCGTCGTAGCGGTCGTTGAGCTGTGCGCGCAGCGCGGCGGGCGTGCCCTCGGCGGCCGGGCCGCCGTGCTCGTCACCGTCGTCGAGGGTGGCCGCCTCAGCGGACAGCAGGGCGGTCACGGTGTCACGCAGCCCGAGCAGCGCCCGCAGCTCGGCGGCCTGCGTGGCGGGCACCTCGTGGGGCACGACCTGACCATCGGCGACCGTGGTGAAGGTGCGGTCGTCCAGGGCCTCGATGTGGCCCTCGGCGCGGTCGGTCGGCGCGAGCACCGCCAGCGGTTCGGCCAGCCGGTCGGCGTCGTTGCGGGGCGTCATGGCCAGCCCTTCGCGGTGGGCCTCGGCGACGATGTCGCGCAGTACCCGCGCCAGGTCCTCGGCCGTGTCGGCGCCCGCGCGCACGATCAGCTCGCCGTCGCGGTTCATGCCGCGCCCCAGCACCATTTCCCCGAGCACCCGCTCCGGCCGATCGAGGAAGTAGCCGTTGACGTGCTCGGGCTGCTCGGCGTCCGTGTCGAGGTCCAGGGGGCGGGTCTGCTCCCAGGTCATCGGAGCAGGCTCACGGTCCGGCTCGCGGCGCCGCAGGATCAGCAGGTCGGTGATGGCCTGCGTGCCGGCGGTGGCCTGGTGCGCGCCCGAGGGCAGACGCACCGCGGCGACCAGGTCGGCCAGCTCGGCCATCTCCCGCCGGGCCGCCGGGTGCCGGGCGTCCATCGTGAAGCGGGAGGTCAGCACCGCGACCAGTCCACCGGGCCGGGTCAGGTGCAGGCTCTTGATGATGAAGTGGTTGTGCAGCGAGTGCCGGCCCGGGTTGTGCCGTCGGTCGACCAGGGGCAGCCGCGCGAACGGCACGTTGCCCACCGCCAGGTCGAACGCCCCGGATGGGGCCCGTGTCTCAGCGAAGCTCTCGGTGCGGATCTCCGCGTGCGGGTACAGGGCGGCAGCGATGCCGGCAGTCACCGGGTCCAGCTCCACGCCAACCATCCGTGCCTGCTGCGGGGCTAGGCCGATGAAGTTGCCGGACCCGCAGCCCGGCTCCAACACCGCGCCGCCGTCGAAGCCCAGCTCCCGCACCGCGTCCCAGATCCCCTGCACATAGGCGACGTCGGTGTAGTGCGCGTTGAGCACGGTGCGTTCCGCCGCGGCGAACTCCGCTGGCGACAGCAGCTCCCGCAACTCGGCTCGCTGCTCGGCGAAGCGGGCGTAGTTGGGGTGGTTGGTGCGGGCCTCGAACACCCCCGCCACCGCACCCCACCCGGACCAGCGAGCCAGAACGGTCTGCTCCTGGGCGGTCGCCGGCCGACCGGCGGCCTGCACCTCCCGCAGGGTTCGCAGAGCGGCCAGGTTCGCTCGGAGCTTGGCCATCTCGCCGACGGGCACCAGGTCCTGCTGGCCGCTCGGCCGGAACGATTCCGTGGCATCAACCACCACCGCGGCGTCGGGCGCCGGGTCGTCGGGCGTCGAGTCGTCGGCGGCCGGCCCGGTGGGATCGGGGCCGGCCGCGCCGACGTCGTCGACCGGATCGGCTACCGGGTCGGCGGCACCGGTTCGTCGTTTTGGTCGGCCTCTTCCTGCGCGACCCGCTGCCACCACGGGTCGTTCGGGTCCTCCACCAGCGGCGTCCACGCCGGGCTCGCCGACGTCGTCGACGCGCTCGGCGTCTCGCCCGGCGGGCCGTCCGTCGCCGGGTCGATCAGGATCAGCTCGGGCAGGATCTCCTCCTCCGCCGTCCGCTGCGCCGCGTTCAGCCGGCCCAGCTTGCCGAGGTAGCCCTCGTCCGGCTGGTCCGGCCCGGCCAGCTCCCGGGCCCGCTGCTCGATCGCCGTCGCTGCTTCCTCCCCCAAAGTCGAGAAGAAGCTGTTCGGGTCGGCGATGGTCGCGTACCGCTGGGGCAGGTACGTCTGCCAGTGCCTCTGGGCCTGAGCCCCGTACCGGTTCATCCCGCGTCTCCGTCTCTGCTCGCTGCTGCTCCGGTGCTGCTGTGGGCGGCTGGTCACCAGGAGCGGATGGAGGGCCGTTCGTGGCGGCGGCGCCGCTGAGCATCACCGGTGCCGGCGCGTCGACGGCGGTGTCCGGGGTCGTGGTCGCAGGTGCCGGTGGCGTGGGCATGACGGGCACACCCAGCCGTTCAGCGGCGTACGAGGCCCACCGGTCGACGAGATCGGCGGGCTGCCCGTCGAGCATGGCGCGGATGGAGTCGGCGGCCACCGCCCGCCCCTTCGGCGTGACGAACCCTCGGGCGGCCCGGGCGACCCGGCTGGTGACCGCAGCCTCCACCAAGGGGTGGGACTCCACGACGGCGCTGGCGCCGGAGTAGGCGTACCCGAGCGGCCCTGGCCTGCTCGGGTGGCGGGCCACGGCGGGGGCGAGCAGTTGGTAGGCCCGTTCGGCCTGCCGGTCGTGCTCGTTTTCGAGCACGACGGTGACGCCGGCCGCCGTGTCGGTGTGCGCGGTGAGCGCGGCGACCTGCGAGCCGGTCAGCGTGGGCCCGGCGGGCGCCACCACCAGCGGCGCGTCCTCACCCAGCTCGTCGGCGCGTTCGGCCAAGGCGATGGCCTCCAGCGCGCTGCGGGCCACGACGGCCCGGCCGTCCCGCTCGGGCTGCTCCGCCAGGCCGATGAGGCAGTCCGCCGGCCGGTATACCGCCGTGGTGGGGCTGTGCAGCACCGGCGCCGCGTCGGTCGCCGCGCCGGGCGGGGCGTAGCCGACCCAGCCGACGACCGGTGCCCCGGCAGCACGGTGGTCTCGCACCCCGACCATCACCCGGTTGCGGAACCGGTCGACCAACTGCCCGCCGCGGCTGGTCGCGGCCAGGCCACTGGCCACGATCTCGGCGTCGGAGAACCCGCGCCGCCGCAGTTCGTTGACTCGGCGATCTCCTCAGCGGTAATCGAGCTGAGTTGGACCTCCCACGCCATCGTGCGACAGCCGTCGGGCGAGACCGCCAGCACGTCGGCGCGCCACTGCGCGCCCGGCCGGGTCGCCTCCAACTCGGCACGCCATCCGGTCGACCGCACCGCGGTGGCCAACTCCAGCTTCAGCAGATGGTGCTCCATCGTCTCGCGCGCCGCCGGGCAGTCCGGGCGGCGCTCCGGGTCGTGCGCGAAGAACCGCAGGCCGCCCGAAGACACCTTGGCGTGCACGGGGTGGTCGCACTGTTGGCAGCACAGACGCACACGCGGCCGCCGTCGGTGGATCTCCGACCACACCCATCCGCACCCGAGGTCATCGAGCGTGGCGTCCACCCGGCCGCGGTCGGCGTGCAGCGCGACGAACGTCACCGGCCCACCTCCACCGTCGCCCCCATAAGCCAAGACCATGGTCCATGTTGGCGGGCGGGACCAGTCATCCAAGCGCCCGACCAAATGGAACCGCATCAAGATCAAGTATTTGTGGTCCTGGGACAGCTACCCAAGTGTGGGGCCGTGTCGGGGGTGGCCCGGGCGTCGAGGCTCTCGACGCCCGGGCCGGGGTGGTCAGGCGTGGCCGGTGGCGCGGCGGGCGGCGTCGAGGGCGTTGCGGAAGAGCATGGCGACGGTGGTGGGGCCGACTCCGCCGACGCGGGGGGTGATGGCGCCGGCGACGTCGGCGCAGGATTCGTCGACGTCGGGTAGGAGGCGTCGGCCTTCGTAGCGGACGCCGCCGCCGATGACGACGGCGCCGGGGCGGACGTGTTCGGGTCGGATGATGCCGGGGACGCCGGCGGCGGCGATGAGGATGTCGGCGCGGCGGGTGTGGGTGGCCCAGTCGGGGACGCCGGTGTGCACGACGGTGACGGCGGCGTTGGCGGTGGGTCGTTTCTGGGTGAGCAGTAGGGCGAGGGGGCGGCCGAGGGTGGCGCCGCGGCCGAGGATGACGACGTCGCGGCCGGCGACGGGGATGTCGTGGAAGGCGAGCAGGGCTTCGATGCCGGCGGGTGTGCAGGGCAGGGGTCCGGGCAGGCCGAGGGCGAGGCGTCCCATGTTGAGGGGGTGCATGCCGTCGACGTCGAGGTCCGGGTCCATGGTTTGCAGCGCCCGGTCGTAGTCGAGGTGTGCGGGGATGGGGTGCTGGATGAGCAGGCCGTGCACGTCGGGTGCGGTGTTGAATTCGGCGATGGCGTGGTGCAGGTCGGCCTGGGTGGCGGTGGCGGGCAGGTGTACGTGGGGCGAGGTGAAGCCGAGTTGGGTGGCCTGGCGTTGCTTGATGCGGATGTAGCCGGCGCTGGCGTCGTCGTCGCCGACGAGGATGGTGGCGAGGCCGGGGGTGGTGCCGGCGGCGCGTAGGGCGGTGACGCTGGCGGCGACGTCGGTGAGGATGCGGTCGGCGACGGGGGTGCCGGGCAGGAGTCGGGCGGTGGGCATGGTGCTCCTCTGCCGGCGGGGCCCAGGCGGTCGACCTCCGCGCGTGCAGCTCCCCGATGGTTTGGTGCCCATCCTCTGGCCGCCAGTCGCGTGTGGGGTCAGCTTGCCACAGGGGTCGGGGGTGGGGTGTCCCGGTGGGTGGTGTGGTGTCGTCGGTGTGTTGACTGTGGGTGTCCCGTTGGTCACTGGTCCGGGCTACCCTGTCGGCCTGTTCGTGTCGGGTGTCGTGAGTGGAGGCTGTGGTGCCGGAGCGGGTGGGTGGGGAGTTGGGGGCGTCGGTTCCGCGGTTGGGGGTGGAGGAGGAGTTCCTGCTGGTGGATCCGGTGAGTCGGGGTGTGGTGGCGGGGGCGGACGCGGTGGTGGGGCGGGCGGTGGCGCGGTTGGGTTCGCGGGTGTCGGGTGAGATCACGACGTTGCATGTGGAGACGCGGACGGATCCGACGTCGTCGGTGCGGGGGTTGCTGGAGCAGTTGGTGTGGGCTCGTCGGGTGGTGGCGGAGTGTGCGGAGGCGGAGGGGTTGCGGATCGTGGCGACCGGTACGCCGGTGTTGCCGGGGGCGACGTCGCCGCCGGTGCGGCGGGGGCCGCGGCCGGATCGGGGTACGGCGACGTTTCGGGGGCTGCACGACGAGTTGGCGATCTGTGCGGTGCACGTGCATGTGGAGTTGCCGGATCGGGAGCGGGCGTTGCTGGTGAGCAATCATTTGCGGGTGTATCTGCCGTTGTTGATTGCGTTGACGGCGAATTCGCCGTTCTGGGAGGGGCGGGATTCGGGTTATGCGAGTTGGCGGTCGATGGTGTGGCCGCGGTGGCCGGTGGCGGGGCCGCCGCCGCGGTTCACGTCGGTGGCTCATTACGAGGCGGTGGTGGAGATGTTGTCGGCGGCGGGGGCGATCGTGGATGCGGGGACGTTGTTCTGGGACGTCCGGCCGTCGGTGACGCATCCGACGTTGGAGGTGCGGGTGGCGGACGTGCCGGTGTCGGCGCAGGAGTCGGCGTTGGTGGCGGCGTTGGTGCGGGCGTTGGTGGTGCGGGCGTCGGAGGCGGTGGAGCGGGGTGACCACGGTCCGGAGGTTGCCGGTGAGTGGTTGCGGGCGGCGTACTGGCGGGCGGCGCGTGACGGGTTGGAGGGTTCGTTGTTGGAGGTGGGGTCGGGTCGGTTGCGTTCGGCGCGGGAGGTGTTGGGTGAGGTGGTGGACTGGTTGGGGCCGGTGTTGCGGGCGTGCGGGGATGAGGAGTTGGTGCGGGGCTGGTCGGAGCGGTTGCTGGTGGTGGGCGGTGGGGCGGTGCGGCAGCGGGGGGCGGCGGGTCGTCGGGGTCGGTTGACGGATGTGGTGGATTTTCTGGTGGCGCAGACGGTGGTGGACGAGTTGCAGCCGGCGTAGGTGTTGGTGGCGTTGGCGGGGGTGTGCGCGGTGTGCCGCGGTGGGGGTCAGTGGTCGCGGTGCAGTTCGCGGGTGAAGAAGTCGCGCAGGGGTGTCACGTGGCGGTCGGGGCGGCGCCATTCGGCGAGCAGGTCTTCGAGGAGGTGGAGTTCGTCGACGAGGGTGTCGCGGTGGTAGCGGCGGATGACGGGGTGGATGAAGGCGCTTTCGGCGGCGCGGTCGGGTTGGGGGTGGCGTTGGATGGCGAAGACGTCGCCGTGGTCGTCGCGGCCCCAGCGCAGGCCGACGGTGTAGTAGTGCGGGTGGTGGCGGAGGCGGGTGCGGATGTGGTCTTCGGGCAGGTCGATGTAGTGGCGTAGCTGTCCGTGGGGTTCGACGACGAGGGCGTCGCAGAGGAATTCGAACTGGGTCCACAGTGCGGAGCTCCAGTTGACGCGGTCGAGGACGAGGGTGGTGAGGGTGTCGGGGTCGCGGTCGACGAGGGTGTGTGGCAGGGGTACGCCGTCGTAGCGTTCGCGGAGCAGTGCGGTGAGGGTGCGCAGGTTGTAGCGGAATCCGTCGATGAAGGCGGAGGAGGCTTTCTTGAAGTCGCGGTCCTGGGCGAGGGTGCCGGCGAAGTAGAGGCCGTCGATGTTGGTGGATTGCCAGTCGGCGGTGGTGGCGGGCATGCGGCCGCTGGGGACCATGGCGGGTTGGCTGGTGGGGTCGAAGGGGGTGGTGTCCATGGTGAAGCCGGTGCAGCGCAGGACGGTGTCGTACTCCATGACGGCGGTTTCGCCGTCGGCGTGGGTGTAGGTGAGGTGTACCTGGTAGCGGTTGTCGAGGGGGCGGATCTCGTCGATGACGCAGTCGAGTACGGAGTGCAGGGTCTTGAACTGGTAGCTGTCGAGGACGGCGCCGTGGTGGCCGCGGACGTCTCCGGGGTGTTTGGTGTTCCAGGCCAGGCGTAGGGGGCGTGGGCTGGCGAGGTGGATCATGGCGGCGTGTCCGAGGATCGCCGAGGCGGTTTCGAAGGCGGAGTTGCCCTTGCCGAGGATGAGGACGCGTTGCCCGGCGTAGTGGGCGGGGTCGGTGTGCATGTCCTCGTAGCCGGTGGCGTGTTGGATGCCGCGGATGTCGGGGATGTGGGGTCGTCCCCAGCCGGTGGCGACGATGAGGCAGCGGCAGTGCAGGACGCGGTCGGGGGTGTGGACGAGGAAGCCGTCGTCGAGGCGTTCGATGCGGTGGGCGGGGGTGTCGAAGCGTACGGCGAGCTGGTGGTAGCGCTGGAAGTCGGTGAGGTAGCGGACCATGTCGTCGGCGTGGGGGAAGTATTCGCTGCTGTATTTGGCGAAGGGCAGGTCGGCGGGTTCGTGCAGCAGGGAGTTCCAGTCCCAGCGCAGTCGGATCTCGGGGTCGGTGCTGGTGGTGTGGACCTTGTTGAGGGAGATGAGGCGGCGGTGGCGGGGGAAGCGGCGGAAGAAGGCGGCGGGTGCGGGGGCGCGTTCGAGGGTGACGTAGTCGCAGCCGGCCTGTTGGAGGTAGTAGCTGAGTTGGAGGCCGGCTGGTCCGGCTCCGATGATGACGTACTGGTGGTGTTCGGTGGTGTGGCTCGTCGGGCCTGGGGTGGGTGCCGTCACGCCAGAGACCTTCGCCGATGCGTCGGGGCGGTGTCAACGCTGAGTGTGGTGACGGTGACGCCACCGATGGTGAGGGTGTCCGCTCCCCCGCTTGATTCCGGCACCTCGATTCGGCGCCACCCGGGCAGGTTCTTCGGGCACCAGCAGTGGCGTTCGGTCCCTGAATCTCAGCTCGTCGGTGCCGAAGATCGACATCTGAACTTGGTACCAGCCTGAGGACTGCGGTTTTGATCGACAGGTTGCCGGCGCTTACGGCGCACGTCGGTGGCTGTCGTCTGCGCTGCCCTGATGACCGTCGGCGCGCTGCCCGCCACCGCGCAGGCGTCCCCGCCTGCGTCATCGTCCGGCGCGTCGTCCGGCCACTTCGCTCCCTACCCTGATGGCGACGTCGCTCCGCAGGCGGAGTCGGGCGACATCAAGGCCTGCTCCTGCACGTACCGGCAGGCCGTTGACGACCCGCACCCCTCAGGTGGTGACACTTCCGTGCACGGGTGGTGGCTGAAGATCTCCGGCACATGCCCCAGCACGGCGAACGTCGAGGTGCACCTGCAGGCCTACTTCTGTGGCTCCACTGGATGCGGGTGGATCTCTGTCGCCTCCGGATCGGGTGACTACTCCGCGGGAGGCGGCTCCGGCAACCGCGCCAACGCGAGGAAGGCCTGCGCGAACAGCTCGACAGTCGGCTGGCGCGGCTTCGTCGACGTCGACCTCAACGGAGTCGTCGATCCATCCGGCTACACCTACTCGGCCATCAAGAACCTCTCGTGTAGCCCCTGACCCCCTCACCGATCGGAAACCAACGGCCGTGTCTCAGCCAGTCGCGGTGGGACGCGAATACGCTGGTCATGCCGTAATCAGTGGCTAGGGCTGCGCGGTTCGTCCGAGAAATACCCAAGACGGTCACGAAGGGCTCGACAGCAGGGAGGTGGGCAGCGTGGAAGGCGGTTGGAGCGCGCACCCGGACGCCATCGACGACCGGACGGATCTCCCCCCTGTCGAGCCCGGCCGGGCCGTCGGCCTCGGCGCCATCTGCGATCTGAGGCCGCAGCGCCCCGACGACACGAACTCACAGGGCTTCTCCGTCAGTGAGTTCGTCACGCTCGAAGATGGCCGGCGCGTGATCCTGCACAACGATCGCGGTTTCACCATCGGCTGGAGATCAACCGACGACCCACGCACCGACACTGCCCCGGTCGGCGAGACCCGAGACAGCATCACCCAAAATGTGCTGAACACCGTGCTTCCCGACGACGAGGACGACACCGAGGACCACCCCTGGTCGTGGCTGGCCGACCTCGGCCGGGCCCGCGGCCTGAGCGTGACCGCGCAAGACCTGCGAGGCCTCCCCTACGAGGTGGTCCTCACCGACAAAGTGACCCAGTGGCTCGCCCCTGCCTGAAGCTCGACTACATCCAGCCAACGATGTGAACGACACAGCGGTGTCGATAATTTAGCCCGGCTGGCTCGCCGGTAGCTGGCAGCGAAACCAACCGCAGGGCGAACCCCAACCGTGAGTGCGCCCCACGATGCTCCGCGACCAACTCGCGACAAGAACCGTCCCCAACTCCCCGATCCGGCAGCGCCTCGGCGTTTAGGCCCCGAGTGGTGCCCAAAGAAGCTAACCATCAATGAACGCCGATAAACCACGACGGCAAGTGGTGCCCGAAGGACCTGCCCGAGTGGTGCCGGTTCAACCTGCCGGAATCACCCGCTGGCGGGGCGGGTGTTCAGCCGAGGTCGACCAGGAGGGGGCGGTGGTCGGAGATGGTGGACAGCGGGGTGTGTACGGCGGTGACGGGTGGTAGGCGGTCGAGGCCGTGGCGGTCGGCGAGGATGTGGTCGAGTTGGACGCGGGGTTGTCCGGCGGGGTAGGTGGGGCGGCGGCCGAGGGGGTGCCAGCCGGTGAGGAGTCGGGCGGGGCCGGCGGGCAGGTTGAGGTCGCCGAGGAGGACGCGTGGGGCGGGCAGGGTACGTAGGGCGCGGACGGTCTGGCGCAGTTGGTGGGCGTTCCAGCCGGGGACGAAGGACAGGTGGGTGGCGGCGACGGTGAGTTGGCCGTGTGGGGTGTCGAGGACTGCGGCGAGGACGACGCGGGGTTCGTCGCGCAGGAGGATGAGTCCGCCGCGGGGGCCGGGGACGTAGACGGGTGAGCGTACGGGGGCGGGGCGCAGTCGGGTGACCTGCCAGGTGCGGACGCGGTGGCGGGTGACGAGGCCGACGCCGTAGCAGGGTTCGCCGTGTCCGTCGTCGTCGTGGGTGAGGGGGCGGAATTGTTCGCCGGGGGTGCCGACGACGGCGGCGGCGAAGCGGTGTTCGTCGGCGTGGAGGGCGCGCGCGGCGATGGCGGTGAGGTCGAGGTTGCCGCTGCGGCTCTGGTCGCGGTCGACTTCCTGCAGGGCGAGGACGTCGGCGTCGAGGGCGGTGACGGCGGCGGTGAGTCGGTCGGGGTCGACGATTCCGTCGGCGAGGGACCGGCCGTGTAGCAGGTTGAAGGTGGCCAGGCGCACGCTTGCACCCTACGTGTCGGTGGGAGGGTTGCCCGGTGTTGAAGGTGTTGTTGTGCTCGGTGCTGTTGTTCGTGGCGTTGTCGGCGGTGGGTGTGTGGTTGCGGCGGGTGCGGGGTCGGTGAGTGTCGTCGCTGGTGAGGCTGGCCACAGGGTGGGTCGGTGGGTGGGTGGTGGTGGGAAGAATGGCGGCCCGTGGATGTGGATCCCCTGTCGTTGACGACTCTGCTCGCCGCGGCCGCTGTGGCCGGTTGGATCGACGCGGTGGTGGGTGGTGGTGGGTTGCTGTTGTTGCCGGTGTTGCTGGTGGCGGCGCCGGGGATGCCGGTGGCGTCGGCGTTGGGTACGAACAAGTTGACGGCGATCGCGGGGACGGCGACGGCGGCGGTGACGTACGCGCGGCGTACGAAGATCGATTGGGCGGTGGCGGGGCCGGCGGCGGGGTTGGCGATGTGTTGTGCGGGGGTGGGTGCGGCGTTGGCGGGTGCGGTGCCGGCGTCGGCGTACCGGCCGGTGGTGTTGGTGGTGTTGGTGTCGGTGGCGGCGTTCGTGGTGTTGCGGCCGCGGTTGGGTGTGGTGGCGCAGCCGCATCGGCGTACGCGGGTGCGGGTGGGTGTGGCGGTGCTCGTGGCGGGGGTGGGTATCGGGTTGTACGACGGGTTGGTGGGCCCGGGTACGGGGACGTTTCTGGTGGTGGCCTTCACGGCGTTGGTGGGGGCGGACTTCGTGCACGGTTCGGCGATGGCGAAGGTCGTGAACGTGGGCACGAACCTGGGGGCGTTGGCCGTGTTCGCGGCGACGGGGCACGTGTGGTGGCTGCTGGGGGCGGCGATGGCGGTGTGCAACATCGCGGGGGCGGCGTTGGGGGCGCGGATGGCGTTGCGGCGTGGCTCGGGTTTCGTGCGGGTCGTGTTGTTGGTGGTGGTGGTGGCGTTGGTCGGCAAGTTGGGTTTCGACCAGTGGGTGGCGGCCTGACCGGTCGCCACCCACTGGTCGTTGGTCGTTCAGGCGTGCCGGACGACGTCGGTGTAGTCGAGGCGGGGCAGGCGCGGGAACCAGGCGTTGTCGCCGGGGCGGCCGATGTTGACCACGAGCAGGGTCTTCCAGGTGCTGTCGGTGAAGAACTCGCGGTCGACGGCGGCGGCGTCGAAGCCGGCCATGGGTCCGGCGGCGAGGCCGGCGGCGCGTACGGCGAGCAGGTAGTAGCCGATCTGGAGGGTGGCGTTGAAACGGGCCATGCGCTCGCGGGCGTCGGGGTTGCCGGCGAGGTCGTCGCGCATCTGGGGGCGGATGGGGAACACCCGCGGGATGTGCTCGTGGAAGTCGGTGTCAGCGGCGAGTACGGCGACCATGGGGGCGGCGGCGGTCTTGGCCTGGTTGCCTTCGCTCATGTGGGTGACGAGGCGGGTGCGGGCTTCGCCGGGGCGTACGTAGAGGATGCGCAGGGGCTGGGTGTTGGCGGCGGTGGGCGGGTACTTGGCGAGTTCGTGGATGGCGCGCAGGTGTTCGTCGGTGACGGGTTCGTCGGTGAAGGTGTTGGCGGTGCGGGCGTCGGTGAACAGCAGCGCCTGGGCCTCGGGGTCCAGGTTGATCAGGGGCGGGTGGACGTCGGTCATCGGGGCGTCTCCATGGAGTCGGCTGGCTTGCTTCGGTAACGGTAGCAGCTAGCTTTTTAGTAGTCCCTTGTTCGGGTGATGTCCCCCGTATCCTGGGGTCATGACGGTCAGGCCGGAGGCGGGCGACACGCCCCGCACGTGTGACGGGGGCGTGACCCGGGCCTTCGCGTTTCTGGGCAAGCGGTGGAACGGCATGCTGCTGAGCACCCTCGCCGACGGGCCCGCCGGGTTCGCCGAGCTGACCCGCGCCCTGCCCGGGATCAGCGAGTCGGTGCTGTCGGACCGGCTGGGCGAGCTGGTGCGGGTCGGGCTGGTCAGCCGCACGGTCCGGCAGGGTCCCCCGCTGGGCGTGAGCTACGAGCTCACCGGGCCGGGCGCGGCACTGCTGCCGGTGCTGGACGCGCTGGGCCGGTGGGCGCACGAGCACCTTCCCGCCGAGGCGGACACGGGCTGCTGACCCGCCCTGCGCGCGCCGGGCGCGCGTCGGCGCAGCGGGGCCGGTGTGTGATCATCGCCGGATGCCGGTACGCGCCGAACACGACCGCGCCGTCCTCGCCGCGCTGCTCGGGCGGGACCCGGTGCTGCACGCGTACCAGCTCGGCGACCTGGACGACTTCTTCTGGCCGTACACCTCCTGGTTCCGCCGCGACGAGGAGGTGGCGTTGCTCTACCACGGCGCCGAGACGCCCACGCTGCTGGCGTTCGCGCCGCCGCGCCGGGCCGGGCGGCTGGCGGCGCTGCTGCGCGAGGTGGCGCCGGTGCTGCCGGCCCACCTGTGGGCGCACCTGTCCCCCGGCGTGGAGCCGGCCCTGGCGGGGGCGTTCCGGATGGATGCGGCCGGCCCGCACCACCGGATGGCGTTGACGGATCCGGCGCGGCTGGACGGGCAGGTCGCGGCGGGTACGGTGCTGCACGCCGGCGACCTGCCGGCGCTGCACCGCCTCTGCGAGGTCGCCTACCCGGGCAACTGGTTCGATCCCCGGATGCTCGACACCGGCCAGTACGTGGGGGTGCGCGACGGCGGCGAGCTGGTGGCGGTCGCCGGGGTGCACGTGTTCTCCCCGGCGTACAGGGTCGCGGCGCTGGGCAACGTGACCACCCATCCCCGGTGGCGCGGGCGAGGGCTGGCCGCCGCGGCGGTGACCACCCTGTGCCGGCGGCTGCGCGAGCGCGTCACCCACGTCACGCTCAACGTGAAGGCGGACAACGCGGCGGCGGTGCGGCTCTACGGGCGCCTGGGCTTCACCCGGGTGGCCGACTACGGCGAGTACGCGCTGCACGCCCACCAGCGGTGACCCGCCGGCAACCACGGGGGGGGGTGACGGCCGGCCGGCGGTCACCCGTCGGCCGGCCGGCACGGATCGTGGTCACCGAACGTCGGCGGCCGGTGGGCGAGGGCTCAGCCGTGGCGGCTGGGTGAGTCGAAACGCCCGGCGCGGATCTCCCGCAGCGCCTTGCGGCGGGTGTCGCCGCGCAGCGTGTCGACGTAGAGGCGCCCGGCGAGGTGGTCGGTCTCGTGTTGCAGGGCCCGGGCGAGGAAGCCGCTGCCCGAGATGGTCAGCGGCTCGCCGTGCTGGTCGAAGCCGTGGGCGGTGGCGTGCAGGGCGCGCGGGGTCGGGAAGTAGAGCCCGGGGATCGACAGGCAGCCCTCGTCGTCGTCCTGGAGTTCCTCCGACAGCTCCAGCGTCGGGTTGACCAGGTGGCCGCGCTCGCCGTCGGCGTCGTAGACGAACACCTGGGCGTTGACGCCGATCTGGGGGGCGGCGACGCCGGCGCGCCCGGGTGCGCCGAGCAGGGTGTCCATCAGGTCCGTGACCAGGGCGCGCAGCTCGGTGTCGAAGCTGGTGACGGGCTCGCTGGGGGTGCGCAGCACGGGGTCACCGATGATCCTGATGGGACGCATGGTCATGCCGGCAAGGTTATCGGTCGTCGGTCGCGGCGGTGGCGTCCGGGCGGGCGGCGACGAGCACCTCGATGCCGTCGAGGATGCGGGCCAGGCCGAATTCGAACGCGCCGTGGGGGTCGGCGGCGGCCTGGTACTCCTGGCCGGCTGCGGTGCCGACGCGCGCGGCCAGGGGGTAGCGGCGCGGGTCGAGGGCCTTCTCCAGGTAGGGGGCGTGGGCCTGCCACCACTGCTGCTCGGTCATGCCGGTGTGCGCGGCGGCCTGGGCGGCCTCCACGGCGCTGCGTACGGTGCCGTGCACGTAGCCGGAGACGAGGGTGACGACGGCGTCCATCTCCAGGTCGGTCAGGCCGATGCCGTCGACGGCGCGCAGCTCGTACTCGTAGCGGGCGATGACGTTGGGGCCCAGCGGGGGGCGGGTGGTGGCGACCTGCAGCAGCCAGGGGTGGCGCAGGTAGAGCGCCCAGGACTCGCGGGCGATGTGGGTGAGTCGGCCGCGCCAGCCGCCGGGCACGTCGTCGGGGCGGGCGGTCTCGCCGTAGACGGTGTCGAGCATGACGTCGAGCAGTTCGCCCTTGCCGGGCACGTAGGTGTAGAGGGACATGGTGCCCACGCCGAGTCGTTCGGCGACGCGGCGCATGGACAGGGCGGCGAGGCCCTCGGCGTCGGCCACCTCGATGGCGGCGCGCACGATGCGGTCCACGGACAGGTCGGGTCGGCCCTTGCGGCTGGTGCGTTCGCGGGTGCGCCAGAGCAGGGCGAGGCTGCGTGCCGGGTCGCCGGTGCCGCTGTACTCGGTCGTCATCCCGGCACCTTAGCGTGCGCCGTACCGTATGGTGTACGGTACGGCGTACGAGACGAACGGACGGGGGCGCGATGCACGACGACTCAACGGCGATCGAGGCCGAGGGACTACGCAAGCGCTACGGCGACACGCAGGCCCTCGCCGGGCTGGATCTCACCGTGCCCGCCGGCACCGTCTGCGGGCTGCTCGGCCCGAACGGGGCGGGCAAGACCACGGCCGTACGGGTGCTGAGCACCCTGCTGCGGCCCGACGCCGGCGCGGCGCGGGTGGCTGGCGCCGACGTGCTGCGCCAGCCCGAGCGGGTGCGCGCCCGCATCGGTCTGGTCGGCCAGCACGCCGCGCTCGACGAGGTGCTCAGTGGCCGGCAGAACCTGGTGCTGTTCGGTCGGCTGCACCACCTCGGCAGCGCGCGGGCCCGCGCCCGGGCCGCCGACCTGCTGGCCCGCTTCGACCTGACCGACGCCGCCGACCGGCCCGTGGGCACCTACTCCGGCGGGATGCGCCGCCGCCTCGACCTGGCGGCGAGCCTGATCCTCGACCCGCCGGTGCTCTTCCTCGACGAGCCCACCACCGGCCTCGACCCGCGCGCCCGCGCCCAGGTGTGGGACGCCGTACGCGGGCTCGTCGCCGACGGCACCACCGTGCTGCTGACTACGCAGTACCTGGAGGAGGCCGACCAGCTCGCCCACACCGTCCGGGTCGTCGACGGCGGCCGGGTCGTCGCCGACGGCACCCCGGAGCAGCTGAAGACCGCGCTCGGTGGCGACCGCGTCGACGTCGTGCTGACCCGCGCCGACGACCTGGACCGGGCCGTACGCGTCGTCGGCGCCGCCGTCGCGGCGACCCCCGTCGTCGACGCGGTGGGCCTGCGCCTCAGCGTCGCCGTCACCGGGCGGGTGGCCGCGCTGGGCGCCGTGCTGCGGGCCCTGCACGACGCCGGCCTGGCCGCCGCCGACGTCGCGGTGCGCCGTCCCACCCTCGACGAGGTGTTCCTGCGGCTCACCGGCGGCGACTCCCCCACCGCCCGCCCCGACGGGGAGAAGGTGAGCGCATGAGCGCGACGAGCGTGCGGCCCGTGCCGCGGCGCCTGCGCTGGGCCGTCGCCGACGGCGTCACCCTCACCGGCCGGGCGGTGGCGCACTGGCGGCGCCAACCCGGCCAGTTCGTCGTCGGACTGCTCTTCCCGGTGCTGATGGTGCTGATGTTCGGCTACCTGTTCGGCGGCGCGATGAGCGTGCCCGGCGGCGGCGACTACCGCGAGTTCCTGCTGCCCGGCATGTTCGCCATGACGATGCTGTTCGGCATCGAGTCGACGTACGCGGCCGTGGCCACCGACGCCGCGCGCGGCGTCACCGACCGGTTCCGGTCGCTGCCGATGGCGTCCTCGGCGGTGCTCGCCGGCCGGGCCACCGCGGACCTGCTGCACAGCGCCGCCGGCCTGGCCGTCATGCTCGCCTGCGGCGTCGCCGTCGGCTGGCAGTGGCGCTCCGGCGTCCCGGCCGCGCTGGGCGCCGTCGGGCTGCTCCTGCTGCTGCGCTTCGCCCTGATCTGGGTCGGCATCCACCTGGCGCTGGTGCTGCGCAGACCCGAGTCGGTGGTGATGCTGCAGATCCTCGTCTGGCCGCTCGGGTTCACCTCCAACGCGTTCGTCTCCCCCGACACCATGCCCGGCTGGCTCGCCGCCGTCGCCGCGTGGAACCCGCTGTCGGCGACCGTCGCGGCCTGCCGGCACCTGTTCGCCAACCCCGGCGCGGGCGGCGACACGTTCCCCGCGCAGCACGCCGTCGCGCTCGCCGTGGCGTGGCCGCTGCTGCTGATCGCCGTGTTCGTGCCCCTGGCGGTACGCCGCTACCGCAGGCTCGGCCGGTGACCGACGCGATCCGCCGCCCACGCGCCGCATGCCGCGCCGCGGTGTCGCCGTCGCACCCGGGCGGACGCGACGACCCGCGCCGCGGCGGGCAGCGCGACCACCGACCCGAAACGAGGACGCCCGTGCCGATCGGCTGCCACGCCGTCACGTTCAGCCCCGCCGATCCGCCCCGCGCCGGGACGCTGCTCGTCTGGTCACCGGACGCCGACGCCCCGCCCGACGGGCCCGGCGAGGCGGTGACGGCGACCCTGGCGACGCCACCGCACGGGCACCCGGGGACCGTGCCCGCGCGACGGCTGGGCGTGGCCGCCGGCGTACCGCTGCTGCTGGCCGCGGCGGCCACCGACCCGGCGGCGGCGTTCTGGGCCGCAGCGGCCCGCGAGGCCCTGCACCTGGCCGCCCGCGGCCTGCTGCTGCCCGCCGTCACCGCCGCCGGGCACGACACCTGGCGGGTCGGGCCGCTCACCGCCGACGACGAGGCCCGGCAGGCACGCCTCGCCGCCGCGATGCCCGCCACGGCCCGCGCCACCCCCGTGCCCGGGCGCGACCCGACGTGGCTGCCCGATCCGGCGCGGCTGCTGCGCGACTTCCTCGACGCCGTCGCCGACACCCTGCCCCGCGACGACGCGGCCACCGGGGCGTGGTCGGCGCCCGCCCCCACCCCCGTCGGGCGGCTGCGCGACTGGGCCGCCCGCGTCGCCGCCGACACCGACGCGGCGGTACGGCTGTCGCTGCGCCTCGAGCACCGCGACAGCCCCGACGCGCCGTGGCGGCTGGTGGCGCAGGTGCACCGCCGCACCGCGCCGGGACTGCTCACCGACGCCGCCGCGCTGTGGCGCGCCGGCGTACCCGGCTTCCCGCCCGCCTGCCGCGACGCCACCCTGCTGGCCCTGCGCCACGCCGCGCGGGTGTGGCCACCCCTGGCGCAACTGCTGGACACCGCCGTGCCCGACGCGCTCACGCCCAGCGACGCGCAGGTCGTCGACCTGGCCACCGGCGCGGCGGCCCGGCTCGCCGCCGACGGCGTCGACGTGCACTGGCCGGCCGGACTCGACCGTGGCCTCACCGCCTCGGCGGTGCTGCGCGCCCCGAGCCGCGGCCCCGGCCTGCTCGCCGCACCCGGCGACGTGGCGCTGCACTGGCGGCTGCACCTTGACGGCAGCGTGCTCACCGGTGCCGAACTGGCCCGGCTCGCCGAGGCGCACCGGCCCGTCGTGCGGCTGCGCGAGCGGTGGGTGCTGGTGCCTCCCGAGCTGGCCCGCCGCGCCCGGCAGCCGCACGCCGGGTCGCTGACGGCGATGCCCGCCCTGCGCGCCGCGCTGACCGGCGCCACGCACGTCGACGGCGAACGCGTCGACGTGCACACCGAGGGCTGGCTGGCCGAGGCCGCCCGGCGGCTCACCGACGGCGACGCCGCGCCCCCGGTGGCCGTACCGGCCGGGTTGGCCGCGACGCTGCGCGACTACCAGCGCCACGGGCTGCGTTGGCTGGCCGGACTGACCTCCCTCGGTCTCGGCGGCTGCCTCGCCGACGACATGGGGCTGGGCAAGACCGTCACGCTGATCGCCCTGCACCTGCACCGCCAGGGCGACCCGGCCACCGCCGGCCCGACGCTCGTGCTGTGCCCGGCGTCGCTGCTGGGCAACTGGGAACGCGAGATCCGCCGCTTCGCCCCCGGCACCGCCGTACGCCGCTTCCACGGGCCCCACCGCAGCCTCGACGGCCTCGACGGCGGGTTCGTGCTCACCACCTGGGCGACGCTGCGCCGCGACGCCGACCGGCTCGCCGCCCGACGGTGGCCGCTGCTCGTCGCCGACGAGGCCCAACACGTCAAGAACCCGTACGCGGAGACCGCGAGGGCGCTGCGCGCGATCCCCGCCGCCGCCCGGGTCGCGTTGACCGGCACCCCCGTGGAGAACGACCTCACGGACCTGTGGGCGATCCTGGACTGGACCACGCCCGGGCTGCTCGGCACCCTCAGCGAGTTCCGCGCCCGCTGGATCGGGCCGGTGCAGGTCGACCGGGACCCCGAGGCGGGCCGGGAACTGGCCCGACTTCTCGGGCCGTTCCTGCTGCGCCGCCGCAAGAGCGACCCCGGTATCGCCCCCGAACTGCCCGCCAAGACCGAGACCGACCAGCCGGTCGCCCTCACCGCCGAGCAGGCCGCCCTCTACCAGGCCTGCGTCGCCGAACTGCTCGACGCGATCGCCGACGCCGACGGCATCGCCCGGCACGCGCTGGTGGTCAAGCTGCTCACCGCGCTCAAGCAGATCTGCAACCACCCCGCGCAGTACCTGCGCGAGAGCGCGCCGAGGCTGGCGGGGCGCTCCGGCAAGCTGGACCTGCTCGACGAGCTGCTCGAGGCGATCCTGCCCGCCGGTGGCGCGGTGCTGGTCTTCACCCAGTACGTGGCGATGGCCCGGCTGCTGCACCGGCACCTGAGCGACCGGGGCGTCGGGGCGCTGCTGCTGCACGGTGGGCTGCCCGTCGCCGCCCGCGACGAGCTGGTCCGTCGCTTCGACGCCGGGGAGGCCCCGGTGTTCCTGCTGTCGCTGCGCGCCGCCGGCACCGGCCTGAACCTCACCCGCGCCGACCACGTCGTGCACTACGACCGGTGGTGGAACCCGGCCGTGGAGGACCAGGCCACCGACCGGGCGTACCGGATCGGACAGACCCGGCCGGTGCAGGTGCACCGGCTGATCGCCGAGGGCACCGTCGAGGACCGCGTCGCCGCTCTGCTCGCCGGCAAGCGGGAACTCGCCGAGGCGGTCCTCGACGCCGGGCCGGCGGCGCTGGCCGCGCTCAGCGACACCGAACTGGCCGACCTGGTGACCCTCGGCGGTGACCGGTGACCGCGCGCGGCTTTCCCGCCTTCGCGCCCGGGCGGGGCCGCCGGCCCCGTACCTGGTGGGCGACGGCGTGGAACCGGGCGTGGGAGGCCGACGCCCTGGACGCCGGGCCGCTGCGCGCCGGGCGCCGGCTGGCCACCGCCGGGCACGTCGGGCCGATCACCGTCAGCCCCGGCCGGCTCGCCGCGGCCGTGCACGACGGCGACGCCGAGCAGGCGTACGACACCCGCATCCGCGTCGCGGCGCTCGGGGACGACGACTGGGCACGGCTGGCCGGCGAGGTGGCCGCCCGCGCCGGACACCAGGCGGCGCTGCTGGCCGGGCAGCTGCCCCGGGACCTGGCCGAGGCGAGCGGGGTGCCGCTGCTGCCCGGGTTGGGCGAGCTCACCCCGGAGTGCGACTGCCCCGAGTGGGACCACCCGTGCCGGCACGCCGCCGCCCTGTGCCACCAGGTGTCCTGGCTGCTGGACACCGACCCGACCCTGCTGCTGCTGATCCGCGGCCGCGAGGCGCGCACGCTGGTGCCCGCCGGCGCCGCCGCACCCGGAGCCGACGCGTCGGCTCCGACGGTCGCGGCGACCGGGGACGGGCCGGCGTCGTCGAAGCGGAGCACCGAGGCGGGCACGGCCGCCGCCGAGGCGTACGCCGGGGCGCTCCCGCCGCTGCCGCCGGGGCCGGGGCCGGTGGCCGGCGGTCCCACGCTGCCGCTGCTGCCGCCCGGCCCGGACGTCGACGTCGACGCGCTGCGCTCGGCCGTGGCGGTGGCGGCCGGCCGGGCGGCGGCCCTGCTGCACACGCACCGAGGCGCGGACGCCACCCCCGTGCCGACAGGCCGCGATCCCGGCTAATGTGACAGCGCTGTCAGATTGGTCGGTGACGAAAGAGGCGGGCGATGAGCGGGCGCTACCCACGGATCGAGCCGTACGCGCACGGGATGCTCGACGTCGGCGACGGGCAGCTCGTCTACTGGGAGACCTGCGGCAACCCCGACGGCAAGCCCGCCGTGGTGCTGCACGGCGGGCCCGGTTCCGGCTGCGAGCCCGGCTGGCGGGACCTGTTCGACCCGGCCCGCTACCGGGTGACGCTGTTCGACCAGCGCGGCTGCGAGCGCAGCACCCCGCACGCCGCCGATCACGGCGTGGACCTGTCCACCAACACCACCGAGCACCTGATCGCCGACATCGAACGCCTGCGCGCGCACCTCGGCGTGCAGCGCTGGCTGGTGCTCGGCGCGTCCTGGGGCGCCGCCCTGGCCCTGGCGTACGCGCAGCGGCACCCGCAGCGCGTCAGCGAGCTGGTGCTGTTCAGCGTGACCGCCGGCACCCGACGGGAGATCGGGTGGATCACCCGGGACATGGGGCGGGTGTTCCCGGCCGAGTGGGCGCGTTTCCGCGACGGGGTGCCGCCGGCCGAGCGCGACGGCGACCTGGCCGACGCGTACGCCCGACTGTTGGCCGACCCGGACCCGGCGGTGCGCGAGCGGGCGGCGCGGCAGTGGTGCGCGTGGGAGGACACCCACGTCGCCACCGTGCCGGGGCACCGGCCCGACCCCCGCTACGACGACCCGGTGTTCCGGATGGTCTCCGCCCGGCTGGTCACCCACTACTGGCGGCACGGGTGTTTCCTGCCCGAGGGGCAACTGCTGCGCGAGGCGGGCCGGCTGGCCGGCATCCCCGGGGTGCTGCTGCACGGCAAACTCGACATCAGCAGCCCGCCGGACGTGGCGTGGCAGCTGGCGCAGGCGTGGCCCGACGCCCGCCTGGAGTTGCTGGACGCCGCCGGGCACGGGGCGGGCAACGGCATGGCGGAGCGGGTCGTGGCGGCGCTGGACGACTTCGCCGAGCGCCGCTGACGCCGGCGGCGCTACGCCACGGCCTCCCGGCCGTCGCGCACGACGAACTCGCCGACGTCGGTGGCACCGAACCCGGTGCGGCGCAGGGTCAGCCCGACGGCCCCCGCGCCCCCGTCGACCACCGACGAGTCGGTGATCCGGTACGAGGCCGGGGCCGCGCCGTCGGCGAACAGGCGCTTGCCGGCGCCGACGACGACGGGGAACTGCAGCAGCCGGTACGTGTCGACGAGCCCCGCGTCGTGCAGGGTGCGCGCGAGCTGCCAGCTGCCGTGCACCTGAAGTTCGCCGCCCGGCTGCTGGCTGAGGCGCCGCACCTGCGCGACGACGTCGCCGCGCAGGACGGTGGTGTCGCCCCAGGCCGCGTCGGCGTCGGCGAGGGTGTTGCTGGCGACGTACTTCGGCCAGGTGTTCAGCGCGGTGGCGACGAGGTTGTCGGGGTCGGTGACCTGCGGCCAGTAGCCGCGCATCATCTCGAAGGTGCGGCGTCCCAGCAGGAAGGCGTCGGCCTGCCGGAACCACCCGTCGACGGCGTCGAGCTGACCGTCGCCGCTGTGCGGCACGAGCCAGCCCCCGCGCGTGAAGCCGTTGCTGGTGTCCTCCTCGGCCCCGCCCGGCCCCTGCATGACGCCGTCGAGGCTGACGAAGGCGTGGACGCTGATCAGCATGACTGTCCTCCCTGAAGGGCCCGCGACGCGGCGGGGCGCGGGCGCGGTGGTGGGCCCGGGCGGGCGCCGCGCCCCGAAAGCCTCCTACCGACAGCAACTCCTGTCAAGACAAAATAAATTGTCGGTAGGGGATGGGCCGCTCTCCGTGCTGAAACCGCGCTACGGCACCATCCAGGCGTCGTCACCGGTGACGGGTCGCGGACGGCCGTGACGACGTACAGCCCCGGCCAGGAGAACGCCAGCGTGCCGGCGTCGAGCAGCCGCTTGGGCGCCGGCACCTGGGAGACGGCGAAGACCGCCACAATTCCGTCACGTCGGCCAGCGTGGTGATCGGCAGGCCGAGCGGGCCGAACGCCGCCGGCACCGTTCTTGCAACGTGCCCCGCACCGACGGTGCAGCACCACACGGCGGTGCACGCTCAGGGTCACGCTGCCCCGGTGCGCGCCGCGCTCAGCGCTCGCCGAGGGCGGCGCGCACCGGGGCGGCCTTCGCGGCGGCCTCGGCGACCTCGGCGTCGGGCTCGCTGCCCCACGTGATGCCCCCGCCCGCCCAGACGTGCACCCGCTCGCCGTCGACGGCGGCGGTGCGGATCGTCAACCCCAGGTCGATGCGGCCCGGGGCGACCCAGCCGAGCGCGCCCATGCTGGCGCCCCGACCCACAGGCTCCAGCGCGGCGACGTGCTCCAGGGCGGCGAGCTTCGGGGCGCCGGTGACCGAGCCGCCGGGACACAGCGCGCGCAGCAGGTCCGCCAGACCGAGCCCGTCGGCGACCGCCGCGGACACCGTCGACTCGGCCTGCCACAGGTCGCACCAACGGCGTACGGCGAACAGCTCGTCAACGCGCACGCTGCCGGTGCGGGCGACGCGGGCCAGGTCGTTGCGCTCCAGGTCGACGATCATCACGTGCTCGGCGCGTTCCTTCGCCGAGGCGAGCAGCGCCGCGCGGCCGGCGGCCGTGGCCGGCCGGGTGCCCTTGATCGGCCGGGTGATCAGCCGACCGTCGGCCAGCTCCACCAGGGTCTCCGGGCTGGCGCAGCCGATCGCCCAGCCCGCACCGGTGAGGGTGCCGCCGTAGCGGGCGCCGGGCAGCGCGGCCAACCGACGCAGGGCCGGCAGCGGGTCGCCGCGGTAGCGGGCAGCGGCGTGGCCGACGAGGTTGACCTGGTAGACGTCGCCGCGACCGATCGCGGCGCGCACCGCCGTGACGGCGTCGGCGTGCTGGCGCGGCGTCCAGCTCTGCGCCCACTCGCCGCGCCACCAGTGCGCGTCGGGTGCCGTGGCGCCCGCCGCGACCGGGCGGCTCGACGCCACCGCGGCCGGGTCGTGGCCGTAGACGACCACGGCGACCTCCGGCAGCGTCGGGGCGGGGTTGGTGGCGCCCGGGGGCGCGCCGATCAGGGCCGCGCCGGCGGCGGCGGAGACGTAGAGGGCGGCGCCGCACACCCCGGCCGGGTCGTGGCGGGGCGCGGGGCGGGCCAGCTCGTGCAGCGGCAGGCCGGACGAGGCGAGGAACTCCTCGACCCGCGCCGCCGGGTCCCCGCCGTCGGCGGGCCACCACTGCCAGCGGGCCCGCTCGACGAGCGTACGGCGGCAGTCGGCCGGCGCCCCGGGCACGTCGACCCCTAACCCTGGGAGCGTTTCCACGCCGTCCGGCCCATCCACCCTCATCCGTTCAGTGGATTTCAGCGAATCCACGCGTACACCTGCTCGATGCTGACCGCTTTTGCTTGGTACTGTGCGTCACTGGTCATGTGAACCATGACACAGTGCCCCCACAGTCCGGAGATCCCGATGTGCCAGCACCAACCCACCTGCCCCTCCGCCGAAGCGACCGACCGGGAAGCCGCCCGGGTCCTCGCCTGCTTCCCTGAGCAGGGCTGGAGCCTGCTCTGCAACGGTGTCATCGTGTTCGAGGACACCGGCGAGCTCCTCCCCGACGGCAGCAGCATCGCACCCCACCGCGGCCCCGCCCGACACGCCCTCGTCGCCTGACCTGTCACGCTGCGTAACGCAATATCAACGCGTCGATCCAGGCTGGTCCCCCGGTCGGGACACCCCCCGGCCCAGGTCGGCGCACCCGCCGGGGCGGCAACCACGACCGCCCCGGCGTCACGCGACGTCAGCTCTCGAACGCCTCCGGCGCCGGGCACGAACACACCAGGTTCCGGTCGCCGTACGCGCCGTCGATGCGCCGCACCGGCGGCCAGTACTTCCCGGCGCGCTCCACCCCGCCCGGATACGCGCCCACCGACCGCGCATACGCGTGCGGCCACTCGTCCGCGGACACCATCGCCGCCGTGTGCGGGGCGTTGGCGAGGGGATTGTCGCCCGCCGGCCACTGCCCCGACCCCACCTTGTCGATCTCCTCCCGGATGGCGATCATCGCATCGCAGAACCGGTCCAGCTCGGCCAGGTCCTCACTCTCGGTCGGCTCCACCATCAGCGTCCCCGCCACCGGGAACGACATCGTCGGCGCGTGGAAGCCGTAGTCGATCAGCCGCTTCGCCACGTCGTCCACGCTCACCCCCGTCGCCTTCGTCAACGGCCGCAGGTCCAGGATGCACTCGTGCGCCACCAGGCCCTTGTTGCCCACGTACAGCACCGGGAAGTGCCCGCGCAGCCGCGCCGCCACGTAGTTCGCCGCCAGCACCGCCACACCCGTGGCCCGCACCAGCCCCGCCGCGCCCATCATCCGCAGGTACGCCCACGGGATCGGCAGGATCCCCGCCGACCCGTGGCGGGCCGCCGAGATCGCCGGCCGGCCGTCGACGTGCGCGCCCAACGGGTCGCCCGGCAGGAACGGCGCCAGGTGCGCCCGCACCGCCACCGGACCCACCCCCGGGCCCCCGCCACCGTGCGGGATGCAGAACGTCTTGTGCAGGTTCAGGTGCGACACGTCCGCCCCGAACTTGCCCGGCTTGGCGAAACCGACCAGCGCGTTGAGGTTCGCCCCGTCGACGTACACCTGCCCGCCGGCGTCGTGGACCTTCGCGCACAGCGACGCGATGCCCGTCTCGTACACCCCGTGCGTCGACGGATACGTCACCATGATCGCCGCGAGGGCGTCCCGATGCTTGTCGATCTTCGCGTCGAGGTCCACCAGGTCGATGTTGCCCCCGTCGTCGCAGCCCACCACGACGACCCGCATGCCGGCCATCACCGCGCTGGCCGCGTTGGTGCCGTGCGCCGACGACGGGATCAGGCACACGTCGCGGTGCCCCTCACCCCGGTCGCGGTGGTAGGCCCGGATCGCCAACAGGCCCGCCAGCTCGCCCTGCGAACCGGCGTTGGGCTGCACACTGACCACGTCGTAGCCGGTCACCTCCGCCAGCCACCCCTCCAACTGGGAGATCATCTCCCGGTATCCGGAGGTCTGCGCGTCCGGCGCGAACGGGTGGATGTGGGCGAACTCCGGCCAGCTCACCGGCTCCATCTCGGTGGTGGCGTTGAGCTTCATCGTGCACGACCCGAGCGGGATCATCCCCCGGTCCAGGGCGTAGTCGAAGTCCGACAGCCGCCGCAGGTAACGCAGCATCGCCGTCTCCGAGTGGTGGCTGCGGAACACCGGGTGGGTGAGGAAGTCCGACGTACGGGTCAGCGCCGCCGGCAACACGCCCCCGACCGGCGCGTCCCACACCGCCGCCACGCCCCCGGCCCGCCCGCCGAGGACGGCCGCGAACGCGTCGCACACCGTCCGCAGGTGCGCTGGCGTGGTCGTCTCGTCGCACGACACCCCCACGTGGTCGGCGTCGACCAGGCGCAGGTTCACGCCCCGCGCGGCGGCGTCGGCCACGACCGCCCCCGCCTGGCCCGGCACCCGCGCCAGGACCGTGTCGAAGAACGCCTCGTGCACCACCTCCACGCCGTCCAGGCCCCGCAGCGCCGCCGCCAACCGCACCGCCCTGTCATGCGTACGGCGGGCGACCTCCCGCAGCCCGTCCGGACCGTGGTAGACGGCGTACATGCCGGCCATCACCGCCAGCAGCACCTGCGCCGTGCAGATGTTGCTGGTCGCCTTCTCACGGCGGATGTGCTGCTCCCGGGTCTGCAACGCCAGCCGGTACGCCGGGTTGCCGTCCGCGTCACGCGACACCCCCACCAGGCGGCCGGGCAGCATCCGCTCCAGCCCCGCCCGCACCGCCAGGTAGCCGGCGTGCGGCCCACCGAAGCCCATCGGCACACCGAAACGCTGCGTCGTGCCGGCGGCGATGTCGGCGCCGATCTCCCCCGGCGGGCGCAGCAGCGTCAGCGCCAGCAGATCCGCCGCCACGGTCACCAGCGCCCCCACGGCGTGCGCCGCCTCGACCAGACCCGCCTGATCGCGTACCGCCCCCGACGCCCCCGGGTACTGAAGGTGCAGGCCGAAGAACTCCGCCGGCAACTCGTCACGCCCGGTGTCGACGACCCGCACGTCGATACCGAGCGGCTCGGCCCGGCTGGCGATCACCGCGATGGTCTGCGGCAGGGTGTCCGCGTCGACCACGTACACCGCGCTCTTGCTCTTCGACGCCCGGTGCGCGAGAGTCATCGCCTCGGCCGCGGCGGTGCCCTCGTCGAGCATCGACGCGTTCGCGGTGGCCAACCCGGTCAGGTCGGTGACCATCGTCTGGAAGTTCAGCAACGCCTCCAGCCGCCCCTGGCTGATCTCCGGCTGGTACGGCGTGTACGCCGTGTACCAGGCCGGATCCTCCAGCACGTTGCGGCGGATCACCGCCGGGGTGTGCGTGCCGTGGTAGCCCAGCCCGATCATCGACACCACGACGGTGTTGCGGGCCGCCAACGCCCGCAACTCGGCGAGGGCGTCGTGCTCGCTGGCCGGCTCCGGCAGGTCCAGGGTGCCGTGCCAGCGGATCACCTCGGGGATCGCCGCGTCCATCAGCTCTTCGACCGAGCCGTAACCGACGGCCTCCAGCATCCGGCGCTCGTCGTGCGGATCGGGACCGATGTGGCGGGCGGCGAACTGCTCTGCGGTCATGGGCGGCACTCCCGGGGCGAGGTCGACAGGTCGGCCTCCCCCTCTGTCGCGCCCACGAGGCGCTCCACAGTGCCTGCCCACGAGGTCCTTTTGCCTGAGAGGTTCCGGGGAGGATTTGCCCCTTCGGCGCCGCCTGAGATGCTGCTGGGCGGTCTCTCCCACGTGGGTGCTACCGGCATGGTCAACGCTACCAGCGCCCGCTGCTCCACACCCCGACAGGCCGCTGCCGCCCCTGCCGGTCAGCCCACCGGCACACCGCCGACCGCCCGGTCGGCCAGCGCCGGCAGCAGCCGACCCAACGGCGCGTCGACCGTCAACGCCGCGTACCCGTCACCCCGGGTCGGCCCCTGGTTGACGATCACCACCGGAATGCCCGACTTCGCCGCCGCCACCACGAACCGGCGACCCGACATCACCGTCAACGACGACCCCAGCACCAGCAGCAGCCGCGCCCGCGCCACCAGCTCGAAACAGCGGGCCACCCGCGCCGCGGGCACCGTCTCACCGAAGAACACCACGTCCGGCTTCAACATGCCTCCCCGACAGAACGTGCAGCCGACCGTACGGAACCCGGCCACCTGCTCGTCGGCGAGATCCACGTCACCGTCCGGGTTGACCGCCGTCACCCGCGCGTCGAAGCCCGGGTTCACCTCCCGCAGCCGCCGGTCCAGCTCCTCCCGCGACGTCTGGTTGCCGCAGTCCAGGCACACCACCTCGTCGAGGCGGCCGTGCAGCTCCACCACCTGCGCGCTGCCCGCAGCGGTGTGCAACCCGTCCACGTTCTGGGTGATGATCCCGTCGACCAGCCCGCCGCGTTGCAGCCGCGCCACCGCCCGGTGCCCCTCGTTCGGCGTCGCCCGCGCGATCATCCGCCACCCCAGGTGGCTGCGCGCCCAGTAGCGCCGCCGCGCCAGGGGGTCACGCGTGAACACCTGGTACGTCATCGGGGTGTGCCGCCGCGCCGCGCCACTGGGCCCCCGGTAGTCGGGGATGCCCGACTCGGTGGACAGCCCCGCCCCGCTCAACACCACGACACCGCCGCCGGCCACCAGCCCGGCCAGCGCGTCGACCGTCTCCGTCACCCGTCCATGCTGCCTCAGGCAGGTGCCCCTCGGCGAACGCCGGCCACCGTCCCGCCGGTGCACACCCCGCGCCGCCACCCCGCCGCCCGGCCACGCCCCGCGCCGCCACCCGGGCCGACCGGCCGCGCCGGGCCGAAGCGGCGGCTAGGTTGGCAGTATGCGCGTCGTCATCGCCGGAGGCCACGGCAAGATCGCCCAGCTCGCCCACCGCGAACTCGCCGGTCGGGGCGACACCGCCGTCGGCCTGATCCGCAACCCCGACCACGCCGCCGCGCTGCGCGCCGCCGGCGCCCACCCCGTCGTCGCCGACCTCGAACACGTCGGCGTCGACGAACTCGCCGAGCACCTGCACGGCGCCGACGCCGTCGTCTTCGCCGCCGGCGCCGGCCCCGGCAGCGGCGCCGGCCGCAAGGACACCGTCGACCGGGCCGGCGCCGTCCTGCTCGCCGACGCCACGCAACGCGCCGACGTCCGCCGCTACCTGCTGGTGTCGTCCATGGGCGTGGAGAGCGAAGCGCCCGCCGGCACCGACGAGGTGTTCGCCACGTACCTGCGGGCGAAGAAGGCCGCCGAGGACGACCTGACCGGCCGCGACCTGGACTGGACGATCCTGCGCCCCGGCCGCCTCACCGACGACCCGCCCACCGGGCGCATCACCCTCGCCCGGCAGGCACCGGCGGGCGCCGTCACCCGCACCGACGTCGCCCGGGTCCTCGTCGCCCTGCTCTACCACCCGCACAGCGCCGGCACGATCCTGGAGGTCGTCGGCGGCGACACCCCCATCGCCGACGCCGTCGCCGCCGTCGACCGACGCTGACGGCAGTTGTGGCAACGGCACGGCGGGGACGGCGACGCGGTGCCCCCACCGACCGACGCTGACCCGCCGGACGGGACCGGCGCGGCTACTCGCCGAGCACGGCCCGCAGGTGCGCGTTCACCGCACCGGCAGCCGCCGCGTCGGCGCGCAACTGCTCCGACTGCTCCGACAGGTACGCCTGCCACCGGCTCAGATGCTGCTGCGCCGACGCCACCGCCGCCACCAGGGCAGCGTGCCGCTCCTCCAACTGCCGCACCTGCTCACCCCGCGACGAACCGACAACGCCCTGCGCCTGCGCGATGATCTCGTCGGCCTGCCGCCGCGCGTCAGCGATGATCTCCGCGCCCTCCGCGCTGGCCTCACCGATCGTCCGGTTCGCCTCGTCCTGCGCCCGCATCGCCAACTCGATCACCATCGGATCCGGGCCCCGCGCGGCGGTGCTGGGCAACGCGCCGTGCCGCAGCATCTCCACCTGCTGCACCAGGCCCTCGTTCTCCCGCCGCAGCCGGTCCACCTCACCACCCAGCAACGCCACCCGCTCGTCGGCCGAACGCGTCAGGTCGACCACCTCGTCGGCGGACAACCACCGGCTGCCCCGGAACCGACGCACCTCCAACGCACCCACCGCCCGGGCCAGCTCACCACGCGCATCGGCGAGGTCGCCATGCTCGACGCTCATCGCACCCCCGTCCCACCGAAGTCGTCCCGCACGGCGGCAGCCGCGCCCGCCAGTGGCGGATAGAGCGAATGGTCGTACCCCTCCACCAGGATCCGCTGCGCCGGCACCCCCGACGCCGTCAGAGCGGCCACCGTCGCCCTGGTCATCTCCGGGCTGCCACACACCAACACCTCGGTGTCCGGCCACGGACCCAACCGCACCGCCGTCTCGGCGGCCGTGCCCACCGCCCCCTGCCACTGCCAACCCGACTCCACCGTCGGCACGTACCGCAGCCACGCCGAACGCCACGGCTGCGCCGACGCCGACGCCAACTCCCGCAGCGCCGCGTCGTCGTACAGGTCGTCCGGGGTCCGCGCACCCACCACCAGCGTCGTCGTCCGATCCGAGCCCTGCCGCAACGCCTCCACCACCGCCCGCAGCGGCGCCAACCCCGTACCCCCCGCCACCAACAGCAACGCCAACCCCGGAGACCGGTCGTACGACGACAACGCCGTCCCCACGGGCGAGCCCAGCAACACCCGGTCACCCTCACGCAGCCTGCGCACCAGATGCGTGGAGAAGCGACCCGTCGCCCGCACATGGAACTCGATCGTCCCGTCCGCGCGCGGCGCATTCGCCGGCGACAGATACCGCCACGCCCGCAGCTGCGGCACCTGCACCGGCAACGACTGCCCCGGCAGGTACTCGCACAGATAGTTCGGGCGGACCGTGAACACACACACGTCGGCGCGCCGCCGCTGCGCCGCCAGCACCTCCGCCTCCCAGTACGGCGGCGACGTCCGCTCCGCCTCCGCCGCACCGGCGAGCATCAACCGCGCCACCAACTCGTACGCCGCCGCCCACTCCGCCCGCAGCTGCGGCGTCCACCGAGGACCGAGGAACCGCTCCAACGTGGCCAGCAACGCCTGCCCCACCCGGATGTAGTGCCCCTCCCCCAACGGCACCATCCGGCCCTGCCGGTCCTCGCCCTCGAACCGCCGGTGATCGGCACCCAGCCGCCGCGCGAACGCCGTCACCTCCCGCTCGTCGTCGACGTGCGTGACGATGTGCCCCAACGCCGCCAGCAACTTGTCCTGCTGGTACTCCATGTTCGTCGGGAACATCGCCCGCGTCTCGGGCGCGATCAGGAACAACGTCGCGTAGAAGTACCTCGCCGCCTCCGCCCCCGCCACACACAGCTGAGCCCAACTCTGGCGCAACGCCACCACGTCCATGCCTCAGCCCTCCCCTCGGCCTGCCACGTCGTGCCGCTGCCGCAACGTCGCCGACACGACACCCGCGGCACCATACGCGCGACCGGTCTGCCACAGGTTCGGATTCGGCACCCGCGGGTCGTAGTAGCGGTGATGCACCGCGTGCAACGCCGCCCACCCCACACTGCCGTTGAGCCACGACCAGTCGCCGTGCACCGGCCGACCCGCCCGCTCCTCCTGCGCGCAGAACCGCATGAACAGCTCCGACTCCGTGTGCGGATCCGACACCCGTACCCCCGCCGAGCGGAACGAGTGCAACACCGCCTGATTGATGACCAGGGCCGCGTGCTCACGCCACAGCGTGTCCTCACGCGACGTGTCCAACCCCAACCCGCGCGCCACCGGCAGCAACTGGTCGTAGCGGTCCCCGTCGCCCATGTTCCGGGTGCCGATCTCGTCGCCCAGGTAGTGCCCGTTGAACGGGGCGCAGCTGTAGTCGACCCCACCCACCCGCAGCCGCATCGTGCTGATCACCGGCAGCGCGTGCCACCGCAACCGCAACCGCGCGAACCACGGGTACGCCGGATGCGCCAGCGCCACCTCCCGCACCAACTCCCGGGGCGCCGGCACCAACGTCGGATCCTCGTACGCCGTCTCGAGCACCCACGGCAGCAGATCGAAGCGCCCCGGCACCGCCGGCGGCCGCCACCCCAGGCGCCGCACCGCGTCCGTCATCGCCACCTGCGCCGCATCGCCCAGCACCGACCCGTCGTCCAACCGGTGCCCGCAGTAGCGGATCAACTGGTCGTTCCAGATCCGCGCCCGCGGACCCACCCCCGGCCGGTCGGGCGCGAACACCGTCATCACCGACCGGATCCGCCCACCGTTGTCCGCCACCGCCAGATGCTGCGCCAACTCCCGCGCCATCCCCGCCACGGTCGTCACGTCACGCCGGTCACGGACCTTCAACCCCGCCCACCGGGCCCGCCCCACGCAGCGCGCCGACTGCCGCCACGCCACCTTCGCCCCGTAGGTCAACTCGTCGCCGGTGTGCCGGTACGTGCCGGTCACCGCGATTTCCTCCCGCACCCCCGCCACCCGCGCCGCCACCCCCGGCAGCCGGCGCTCCTCGTGGTACAGGTGCAGGAACTCCACCGCCTCCGCCGTCGGATCCCCCACCGCCTCCGCCGTCAGCGCCCCCATCGGCGAAGCGGACGCGTGCGACACGGGGCAACCCCCGCCCACGGCATCCAGGTCGGTCTGCACTTCGGTTCAATCCGATCGTCGGGCAGGCGTCACCGCCGCTGCCTGCGTCGTGTTCCGTGCACCGACCCACGACCGCCCACACCCGACGGGCGGCGACATCCGTGCGTGACAGGCGCAACGACGCAGACAGGATTGCCATGATCGGCAAGAGTGTCAACAAGGCGACAGGTCACGACGTGGCGTACACCACACACCGGACCGTCAGGCGCCACCCACCCGGGCCCGGCAGCCGCCCACAGAAGACCGCCCCGGGCCCGTCAACCAGCCCGACGACGCGCCCGACGTGCCGCCAACTCGTCACCCACCGGATCAGCCGCCACCGGCGCCTCCACCGACGTCGCCGGCTCCGACGGCAGGTGCGACAAGGAACCCTGAATCTCCTTGAACGCCCCACCGATCGCGATGCCGAACACGCCCTGGCCACCCTGCAACAGATCGACCACCTCCTCCGGCGACCGGCACTCGTACACGGTCGTGCCATCGGAGATCAACGTGATGCCCGCGAGATCCTCCACCCCCCGGGAGCGCAGCGCCTCGATCGCCTTACGGATGTTCTGCAACGACACCCCGGCGTCCAGCAGCCGCTTCACCACCTTCAGGACCACCAGGTCCCGGAACGAATACAACCGCTGCGTGCCCGAACCCGAAGCGTCGCGCACACTCGGCACCACCAACCCCGTGCGGGCCCAGTAATCCAACTGGCGGTAGCTGATCCCCACCGCATGGCAGGCCGTCACACCCCGGTACCCCACGGCACCGTCACCCTCGGTCGCCCAACCCGGCGGCGCCACACCCGGCTCGTCCAGCTCCATACCCGGATCGGGATCTCGCGGCTCGTGCATCCGGACAACCTCCCCGCCAGTGCGGTGACACGTCGCTTCCGGGACGTGCACCCCTCGACACGGCAACCCTATAGCCGCCTTGAGAAATTGCCCCGCAGGAACCGTTGCGACACGCCGCGACACACGACAACGACGATCATCCACAGCACCGTACCGTCACTGAACGTGACGGACGACGCCGCGCCCGACAAGCTTGTCCACCCGCGCGAAAGACCGGAATCAGCCGGCGAAATCCTCCGGACGCACCTGGTCCAGGAACTCGCGGAACTTCTCCACCTCGTCCTCCTGCTCGTCCGGGATCACGATCCCCGCCTCGCTGAGGACCTCCTCGGCACAACGAATCGGCGCACCGACCCGCAACGCCAACGCGATGGAATCACTCGGCCGGGCCGACACCCGCACCCCGTCACCGAGCAACAGATCCGCGTAGAAGACGTTCTCCTTCAGCTCCGTGATCTCCACCGCCTGCAACGGCGCCTTCAACGCCGCCAACACGTCCCGCAGAAGATCATGGGTCAGCGGCCGGGCCGGCTTGACCCCCTGCTGCTCATAGGCGATCGCCGTCGCCTCGACCGCACCGATCCAGATCGGCAGATAGCGGTCCCCCTCGACCTCCCTGAGCAGGACGATCGGCTGGTTGTTGGGCAGCTCCACCCGAACTCCGACCACGCTCAGCTCGCGCACCGCCGCCTCCGTGTCGTTGTCACCTACGCCGCACCGCGCCCTTCCCTGCACGGTACACGGACCGCGACACGGCCGTCCCATGCGCTACCCGCACCACGCCCGCGCCAGAAAGGGGTTACCCCGGCAAGCCTACGACACGCTTCCCGGGGAAGATCTTTCCGCACGCCCCACCGGATCACCGACCCAACGTCGAGCGCAACCCCACCCGCACCAACGCCGC
This sequence comes from Micromonospora echinofusca, assembly GCF_900091445.1. Classification (NCBI taxonomy): domain Bacteria; kingdom Bacillati; phylum Actinomycetota; class Actinomycetes; order Micromonosporales; family Micromonosporaceae; genus Micromonospora; species Micromonospora echinofusca. The sequence goes on along the minus strand of NZ_LT607733.1, from coordinate 3,000,195 downwards.
ATGCAACTGCTGCGACAACGCCACCAACTCCCGCGCCGTCTCCGCAGCCCGCGCCCGCGCCGCCGGATCACTCTGCCGCGCCAACGGCGCCACCAACTGCGCGAACAGACCGACCTCCCGATCCGCCGCCGTCCGGAACGCCCGCAGATGCCGCGGCTCCAACCCGTACGCCGCCAGACCCGCCACCGCACGCGCAATGATCAACGCATCGTCGTCGTACCAACCCGGCGGATCCGACACCACCACACCAAGGCGCTCCAACTCGCCCAGCGTCGACTCGTCGATCCCACTGCGCGCCACCAGATCCAACCGGCCGAGCCGCACCTGCGACGACCCGGCCGGCTCCTCCGACACCCGCCCCGGAACCTCACCGTCCGGACCCACCGCCACCAACGTCGGCCGCTGCCGACCCGGCGACTCCCCGGACGCGTCCCACTGCGCCAACTGATCACGGATCACCCGCAAGGGCAGATACTGGTCCCGCTGCGCGGTCAACACGAACCGCAACCGCGCCACATCGTCCCAGCTGTACTTCCGGTAACCCGCAGCCGTCCGCTGCGGCTCCACCAGACCCTCGGCCTCGAGGAACCGCAACTTCGAAATGGTCACGTCCGGGAAATCAACCCGCAGCTGACCCAGCACCTCGCCGATGCTCATCAGCGGACGGGCGCGGGCCGCCTCGGGCGGCGTGGAGGCCGCAGGCTCGTTCACCCCCGGCCGGCCCCCTCCTCGGGACGCGGACCGGCGATGAACACCACCCGGAACTTGCCGATCTGCACCTCGTCACCATTGCTCAACGTGGCCGCCTCGACCCGCTCCCGGTTCACGTACGTGCCGTTCAGACTTCCCACGTCCCGCACCGTGAACGTCCCACCGTCACGGTGGAACTCCGCATGCCGCCGCGACACCGTCACGTCGTCCAAGAAGATGTCACTGTCCGGGTGACGACCGCTGGTCGTCACATCGTGATCCAACAGGAACCGGGCACCCGCGTTCGGACCCCGGCGAACCACCAGCAGCGCCATACCCGGCGGCAACGAACCGGACATCCGGCTCGGCACCACATCGGTGTCCGGCCCCTCCAGCACTTCGTCGAGCGAACCGAGATTGAGCGTCGAAGTGACGTCGAGTGGGGGGAACTCGTCGTCTGGGCGCGTCATGGGACCACCTCACGGATCTGTTCGGTCGGCGTCGGGTAATGGCGGGTCTGGCCGCCGGGCACTACCACACCCGGCGGCTGGCTCCCCGTGCCCGGAAAGGCAATTCCGCAACGCTGAACTATTGGATTCTCGGTCGACTGGGCGAGCCTAGCCAGCGCCGAAATGCAGGGCAACCGGACGCGCGGAACACCCACCACGCCCGGAAGGGACGCGCTCAGCTCTCGGTGAGCTCACGATACGCGTCCGCGGACAACAGGCCGTCGACCGCCGCCGGATCGTCCAAGGCGATCTCCACCAACCAACCCGCACCGTACGGATCCGTGTTGATCACCTCAGGGGTGTCGCCGAGCGCCTCGTTGCGCGCCGACACCGTACCGCTGAGCGGGGCGTAGATCTCCGACACGCTCTTGGTCGACTCGATCTCACCCAACGACTCACCGGCCGCCACCACCGCGCCCGCCTCGGGCAGCTGGACGTACACGATGTCACCCAGGGCGTCCTGCGCGAAGTGCGTGATGCCGACCCGGACAGTGCCACCGCCGTCACCCGCCACCCACTCGTGCTCGGCGGTATACCGCAGATCCTCAGGAATCACCAGACGCGTCCTTCATCCATCGGCGCACCGGAAACCCGGTGCGAGCCGCGCCGGTCAGGAGACCGGACGGGCGTGTTCCAGCTTGATCGGCGCGTGCAGCGCCGAAACCTCGGCAACCTCACGATCCTCAACGATCAACTTACCGCCGTCACCCGTCACCGACGCCACCACCCCGCCAGGAATGTTCAAGGCCGTACGCATCGTCGCCGGATCACCGATCACCGTGATCGTGAACGGACCCGTCAACCGACGCCCGTCCACCACCAACGCCCCGCCCTCCCCGTCCAGGAAGAACGTCGAGGCGATGATCCGCACCGTCGCCCGGTCACCACCGGAGATCTGCATCGCCTCCGCGCCCGCGCCCCGCAACTCCTGCACCGCGTCCAGCACCCGCGACGCCGAGATCGACTTCTCACCCGCCTCGAACCGCACCGACAACCCCGGCCCCGTCGCCGGCAACGTCCCCGCCAGGATGCCCAACTCGTCGGCCCGCCGCGTCGCCTCCTCCAACGCCGCCTGCCGACCCTGCTGACCCGACCGCAACTGCCGCTGGCTCTCCTCCAACGTCGCGATGTCCTGCCGCAGCCGAACCTCCCGCGAATTCAGGTCGTACAGGATCCGCACCAGATCCTCCTGCCGCGTCGCCGCCACCGTCGGATCCGTCGACGTCGTCTTGAACTGCACCACCAACGTGAACCCCAGCAACGCCAACAACGCCGCGATCATCACCCCGGCCGAACTCATCCGCCGCCGCGGCGCCGGCCCGGCAGCCGCCGGCTGCTCGACCTCACCCGCACCGGCCGCCCGGCTCAGATCCACCGTCGCCCCGTCCTCAGGCTCCCGCACGGAAGGCTCCACCGACGGCGCCGACCGCTCCGGCACCAACGGGCTCAACTCGTCCGGATCCGGCGCCTCCGGCCGCGGATCGGGCTCCCCCGCCGGACCCCCCGGCCGCCCCGGACCCGCCGGCTGCGGCCAGCCCGTGCCCGTCTCCGTGTGCTCGTCGCTGCTCATCGCCACCAAACCTACGCCCGGAACAGGTGCCGACGGATCGCCGCCACGTTCCCGAAGATCCGCACCCCGAGCACCACCACCACACCGGTGGAGAGCTGACCGCCCACCCCCAACTGGTCACCCAGGTACACGATCAGACCCGCCACCAGCACGTTCGAGATGAACGACACCACGAACTGCTTGTCGTCGAAGATCCGGTCGAGCTTCGCCCGCACCCCGCCGAACACCGCGTCCAGCGCGGCCACCACCGCGATCGGCAGGTACGGCTGCAACGCCGTGGGAACCGTGGGGTCGAGCCACACCCCCAGCACCACACCGGCCAGCAGGGCCAGCACCGCGATCATCGACCACCTCCGGAGGGGCTGGGAGACGTCCTCGAACCGGTCGGCCCAGGACTGACGGAACCGTCGACCCCCGACGGCGACGGCGTCGGACTCACCGAGGGCTGCGCGTAGCGTAGCCGCGGGTCCGGAGCCGCCGGCAGGGTGAGGTCCTCGGCCTCCCGCACACCGAACGACAACCCCGTGTCCTCAGCCACCTTGCGCATCGTCAACGCGCTGCGGCTGTCCTCGTAGCGGTCCCGCATCGACCCCGGGCCGATCGCCGACACCTCGTACGGGCCCGTCACCGGCCGGAAGTCCACCAGGATCGCCTGCCCCGCCGAACGGATCGTCGACATCGCCGTCAACCGCTGACCGTTGATCGCGATCGCCTCCGCCCCCGCCGCCCACAGGTCGTTGGCCACACCCTGAAGATCGCTGTAGATCACCCGGGACGGCCCCACGTCCGCGCCGGTCACCGCGTCCTGGTTCTGCGGGGCGTCCGCCAGGCGCACCACCACGCCGTCACCGCGCACCCGCCCCAGGCCGGTACCCGCCTCCAGATTGTGCAACCGCGCCGCCTCCGAGCCACCCAGCGCCGCCGCCCGCTGCCGCGCCACCTCCGCCCGCAACTCGTCGGCCCGCACCGACAACCGGTCCGTCTCGGTCTCCCGCTGCTTGATCTGCTCGACCAGGCCGGACCGGGCCTGGCTGCGCCCCGGCTCGGCCTCCAGCGTCTGCCGGTACGCCACCGCGAACAGGAAACCCAGCAGCAGCGCCACCACCAGGGTCACGGAGCGCGCCGACCAGCGCCGCCACTGCGCCGGCGGCGTCTGCCGCTCCCGGCGCCGGGCCGCCGCGTCGGCGTACCCGGGATCCAACGGGTTGCGGAACAACTCCGTCAGGAAGTCGGGTGCGTACACCCGGTCGGGACGGCCCCGACCGTCGCCCGGCGTACCCGTCATGCCGTCACTCCCCCGGCCCGAACCGCCCGGACCAGCCGGGCGGCCTGCACCACGTAGAGCGCGCCCGCCACCCAGTAGAGCACCAGGCCCCACCAGGCCAGGCCCCAACCGATCGCCCCCGCGGCGCTCGCCGCGCCCGGCACCGCCGCGGCGAGCAGCAAGACCGGGAAAGCGGCCAGCAACAGGAACGTCGCGGTCTTGCCCACGTAGTGCACCGGCGGCGGACCGTAGCCGTGGCGGCGCAGCACCGCCAGCGAACCCAGCAGGAGCAGTTCCCGGGCCAGCAACGCCGCGGTGAACTGCCAGGGCACCACGTCGCGGGCGGTGAACGCGAGCAGCGTGGCGAGGATGTAGAGCCGGTCGGCCAGCGGGTCGAGCAGCTCCCCCAACCGACTGACCTGGTGCATCCGGCGCGCGACCCAGCCGTCCACCCAGTCGGTGGTGCCGCCGATGGCCAGCACCACGACCGCCGCCACGTCGGCACGCGCCACGAGCAGCAGGTAGAGGAAGAGCGGCACGCCGAGCAGGCGGACGAAGCTGATGACGTTCGGCAGCGTGAGGACCCGGTCGCCGATGGCCGCCCCGCTCGTGGCGGCGGTGGCCTCCGGGTGATCTTCCCGAGCCGGCGGACGCGACACCGGACCTCCTCCGCGACACGCTCCGCCGCCCGGCCGAGCGCGGAGAACGTGGGCGCTGTCGGGCCGGCTCACGCCGGCGTCCCCTGTGGCCCCCCGACGGGACCTTCACCTGACTCGGCCCGCGATCGTCATGATCACGGGCCGGCTGATTGCGCTGCCACTATATCGGGCCGTCGCCGCCGCCCTCCGGCTCAGGCTGCTCGTCCGCCGGTGTTCGGTTGCCTTTGTGCGGTGGGTCACCACCTGTAAGGCATCCTAGGACACTAGTGGAGCGATGGAACGTACAGGCTGCCGGAGAACCGCCCGGGCCGGGCGTCAGGCGGTGCGGGCGGAGGCGTCGGCCGGCACCTCGGTCGGCACGGCGGTGGCCGCGCGCTCGAAGGCCAGCAGCGCCAGCAGCAGCTCGTGCTGCGCCCGACCCGGCATCCGGTCCAGCACGGCCTGCACGGCACGGTGGCGGCGCTCCTGGAGCTCGTGCAGCAGCTGCTCGGCGTCGGCGGTGGGGACCAGCCGCACCTCCCGCCGGTCGCGGGGGTCGGCGACCCGGCGCAGCAGGCCCGTCGCCTCCAGCCGGTCGCAGAGCCGGCTCGCCGAGGAGGGTACGACGTCCAGCAGCTCGGCCAGGCCGTTGACGTTGGTCTCCGGTCGGCCGGTGATCAGCGACAGCACGCGCAACTGCGTCGGGGAGACGGCCATCTGGTGCCGGGACACCGCCGAGTCGAGCACACCGACGAGCGCCTCCGCGGCGGCGTCGATCGCCGCGGCGAGATTCAGAGGTCGTTCCACCAGGTGTCCCCTGCGATCGTCCCGCTCGTGTGCTGCCGTCGCGACGACGGCTCTCACCCGTCGCCCCGCCCGGCGGAGCCACGCCAGTCCAGGCAGACGACGACAGCATCGTCACGCAAATCGACATCCGCGTGCCAGGCGTGCAGTTCGCGCATCACCGTACCAACCGCCTCCGCCGGCGGTTGCAGCCGCGTGGACCGCATCGCCCGCGCCATCGCCCGCTCGCCGTACGTCCCGCGGTCACCGGGGTCGGCGGCCCACACGCCGTCGCTGACCACGAAGAGCCGGTCCCCCGGCTCCAGATCGAACTCCTGGACGTCGTAGCGGGCCTCGGCGAACATGCCCAGCGGCAGCTGCTGCTCCAGGTGGATGGGCGTCACGGTCCCGCCGCGCAGCCGCAACAGGTGCGGGGAGCCGGCATCCACCGCCCGCACCCGACCGGTGACGGTGTCCAGTTCGAGCAGGAGCGTGGCCACGTAGCGGCGACCACGGTGCTGGTAGAAGACCGTGTCGGAGGCCAGCTCGGCCTGCTCGACGAGGCTCCCCCCGGAACGCCGCGCGTTGCGCAGCGCGTTCACGGTGACGGCGGTCAGCAGCGCCGCCGCCAGCCCGATGCCGGCGCCGTTGAGCACCGTCACCGTGAGCCGGTCGTCGTCCACGGACCAGTCGAAGTGGTCCCCGCCGACGGTGTACGCCGGCTCCAGCTGGCCGGCGAGATCGAACGCCGCGTGGCTCACGCCGCGTCCCGGCAGCAGCTCCCACTGCATCTCCGCCGCCATGCTGAGCCGCTCCCGCCGGCGGACCCGGCGGTACCGGTCGGTCTCCCGGTCCGCCGCGCGCAGCACGACGGCCAGCTCACCGGCGACGTCCGCGGCCCGCTCGACGACGTCCGGACCAGGCGGGTCGGGCAGCTCGACCAGGAGCACCCCGAGCCGCTCCCCCCACACCGACAGCGGCAGGTAGAGCCACCACCGGCCCTCGTCCATGGCGTCGGTCACCGGCTGCTGGCTGCTGAAGCAGCGCTGTGCCATGGTGTGGCAGGCGAGGAACTCCCCGCCGTCGGCGAGGTCCGTGTCCAGCACCGGCCAGAGCCCGGTGATCCGGTAGTCGGCGATGAACACGTCCGTTCGCGTGGCGCCCAGAGCGGACCGGATGGCCCGGTCCGCCGCCTCCACCACCTGGTCGGGCGGGGCCGCGCGAAGCGCACGCGAGACCTGGCCCGGTGCCTCCAACATGATCATCCTCCGAAAAGCTTGCCGTAGGGCAAGCATCATACGGAGGCCCGCGCCCCGGCCTCCCGGCGGGCGGGCCCGCCGGGGCGCGTCGACGGCCACGACACGGGGCGCCGGCACCACCCGGGGCGGCGCCGGCGCGTGCGTGCTGCGGCGGGCGGCCGGTACCGCCTCCGCCGTCCTGGAACCCGGCCCGCCGGGCGAGGCGGTCAGCCCGGCGAGCGGACGGTAAGCGTCCTGGAACCCGGTCCGCCGGGCGAGGCGGTCAGCCCGGCGAGCGGACGGCGAGCCCGCCGTGGAAGGCGTCCGGCACCTGCGCCGGCGGGCCGTCCGGGCGCCACCGGCTGATCGGCACGATGCCGTCGTCGGTGGGCGTCCAGCGGCCCAGTAGCCGCGCGAACGCGGCCGGCGCGCGCATCCGGAACGTCGGACCCATCATCGCCAGGGCCTCCGGGTGACCGGCCAGCTCCTCGGTGTCGAAATCGACGGCGAGCAGGCTGCCGGGCGCGGTGGCCTGGTAGAGCTCGTCGAGGGTGCGCGCCAGCGTCTCGTCGTCCAGGAACGCGGCCAGGCCGAGGAAGACCACCCCGACCGGCCTCCTCCCCCACCCCGGCACGAAGCGGTGCAGCTGGGCGCGGTCGACCGTGCCGATGTCGGTGGCGTCGCCGTAGCCGTAGCCGGCCCGGTCGCTGCCGGCCAGCAGGCGCTGACCGAGGCGGATGGTCACCGGGTCGACGTCGGTGTAGAGCACGGTGGCCTCCGGGGCGACCTCGTGCACGTTGCCCATGCTGGGCACCCCGGCGCCGAAGACGAGGAAGCCGTCCACCCCCCGCGCGGCCATCGTGCGCACCGCCCGGCCGAGGAAGGCGCGCAGCTCGCGGAAGACCGGCGCGCACGGCCCGTACGCGTGCTCGAAGGCACGGGCGGCCGCCACGTCGACCGGGAAGTGGTGCTCCCCGCCGAGCCAGAAATCGATCATGCGCGCGGTGCTCGGCTGGTCGGGCTCAACCATCGACGACGCTCCCTCCCCGGTGGGCGTGGACAGCGTACCGACCACTCGGCCTGCGCGGTATCGGCCCGCCGACAGGCGGCCGGCCGCGATACTGGCCGGGAACCGGCGGGAGGTGGGCGGTGAACTCGGCGAACGGCGCGGCGGTGGTCGTCGGCGTGGACGGCTCGGAATCGGCGCTGCGTGCCGTACGGCTGGCCGCCGTCGAGGCGGCCCGCCGGCACCGGCCGCTGCGGATCGTGCACGGCTTCATCTGGCCCCTGCTGCGCGTCCCGGTCGACGCCCCCGCCGGCGGACCGCCCGGCGCCGGCCTGCGGGAGCAGGCGGAACAGGTCGTCACCGCCGCCACGGACGAGGCCGAGGCCACGGTGCCCGGGTTGCGGATCTCCGGCGAGATCATCGACGGTGAGGCTGCCGCGGTGCTGCTCGGCGAGTCCCCGGCCGCCGCGATGATCGTGCTGGGCGACCGGGGGCTCGGCGGCTTCTCCGCCCTGGTGGTCGGGTCGGTCGCGGTGCAGGTCGCCGCGTACGCCGACTGCCCGGTACTGGTCGCCCGGGGCACCGACCACCCCGACGGGCCCGTGGTCGTGGGGGTCGACGGCTCCGAGACCGCCCGGCTCGCCGCGGAGTTCGCGATCGAGGAGGCGTCCATGCGCGGCGCGCCGCTGGTCGCGTTGCACGCCTACCGGCATCCGGCATCCACCGGCCCCGGGGACATGCTGCCCCTGGTGTACGACGACACCGAGCTGCGTTCCGAGGAGGATCGGGTGGTCGCCGAGACGCTGGCCGGGCTGACGCAACGGTGGCCGGACGTGTCGGTCAGCCGGGAGACCTCCCGGGGCCGCCCCACCACCGTGCTGGCCGAGGCGTCCCGGCGGGCACAGCTGCTGGTGGTCGGCCGGCAGGGCCGCGGGGAGCTGACCGGGCTGCTGCTGGGCTCGGTGAGCCAGTCGATGCTGCACCACGCCGACTGTCCCGTCGCGGTGGTCCGCGCGCCCCGCTGAGCCCGCCCCACCGCGCCGAACCGGTCGTGGGGTTGGTCGCGGCGCAGGCGGGTAGACGACCGCGGTACGCCAACGGCGACGACGACCGGAGGAGGCAGCGATGCCAGGACCACGGCCGGGCAGTAACGCGTACGACAAGCAGCGGGCACGCATCCGCAACGCGATGGACGATTCGGGACGACGGGTGCCCGACGACAAGGCCAACGACGTGGCCAACCGGATCCTGCAGTCCGACCGCGGGCAGCGGGGCGTCGTGCGCGGCGAGCGGGTCTACGGCCCCAAGGGCGAGCGCGAACCGGGCGACCCGAAGTGAGGGCGGGCGGCCTGGCCGACGGGGCGATCGCCGGCGCGGTCGGCAGCACCGCCCTGAACGTGGTCAGCTACCTGGACATGGTCGTACGGGCGCGTCCGGCGAGCAGCACCCCGGAGCGCAGCGCCGGACGGCTGGCCCAGGTGGCGCACGTGGACCTGGGGCCCGGGGACCGGGCGGCCAACCGCCGCTCGGGCCTCGGCCCGCTGCTCGGCTACGGCATCGGTGTCGCGGCGGGGATCGGCTACGCCCTGCTCTCCCGGGGCCGCCGGATGCCGCTGCCGCTGGCCGCCGGGGTGCTCGGTGGCGGCGTGATGACGATGTCCGACGGGTCGATGACGGTGCTCGGCGTGACCGATCCGCGTACGTGGCGACGCGGGGACTGGCTGGCCGACCTCGTGCCGCACCTCGCGTACGGCGTGGCGGCCGCAGCCACCTGGAACCGGCTGCGACCGCCCGCCTCGCGCCGGGGCCGCTAGCCCGGGGCGCTCTCGTCGTCGGCGACCGGCTCGGCGGCCGGCCCGTACGGCGACACCTGCCCGCGGGGCACCGGCCGACCCTCGTCGCCGTGCGACGAGCCGCGGTTGCGCGGGTGCCCCGCGGGGTTCGGGCCCTTGCTGTCCTGGCTGGTGGCGCCCTTGTTGTTGCGGCGGAACTCCTCCTGCTGCGGATTCACCACGGGTCTCTCCTTCCGGGTTCGACCGGGTCCGGCGTCGGTTACCCGTCCACCCCTGCGGCATGCCCGCCGGGGCCGACGCTCGCAGGGGTGGCCGGGCGCAGGGCGGGTACATCCGAGGGATGGGCGACGACCGGAAGGTGGCGCGGATCCTGCTGGACCGGCGGGGCCGCACGTACGCGGAGGAGGCGGGCATCACGCTCGCCGACCGGCCCGCCCCGCTCTACCAGCTGCTGGTGCTCGCCACGCTGCTGAGCACCCGGATCCGGGCGGGCGTGGCCGTGGCGGCCGCGCGGGAACTGTTCGCCGCTCGCCTGCGGACCCCGCAGGCGATGGAGGCGGCGAGCTGGCAGGACCGGGTCGACGCGCTGGGCCGGGGCCACTACCGCCGCTACGACGAGCGGACCTCGACCATGCTCGGCACCGGCGCGCGGCTGTGCCGGGAGCGCTGGCGCGGCGACCTGCGCCGGTTGCACCGCGAGGCCGGCGGCGAGCCGGCCGGACTGCGCCGCCTGCTGACCGAGTTCCCCGGCATCGGCCCCACCGGCGCGGACATCTTCCTGCGCGAGGCGCAGGTGGTCTGGCCGGACCTGCGCCCGTTCGCCGACCGGCGGGCCCTGGCCGGCGCGAAACGCCTCGGCCTGCCCGGCTCGGCGGAGCGGCTGGCCGCGCTGGTCGCCCCCGCCGACTTCGGCCGGCTCGCCTCGGCGCTGGTCCGGGTGGCCCTCGGCGAGGAGTCCGCCGGTGAGGTGACCCGCGCCGCCGCCGCGTGAGGGCCTACTTCGCCGTCTTGTCGCCCGGCTTCGTCAGGTGCCACACCAGCAGCGCCGCCAGCAGCGCGAGCACGACGAGCCCCCCGGACACGCCTCGGCCGTCCTCCTCGCTGCGGCCGGTGGTGCCGAAGTAGATCACCGCGAGCCCGGCCAGCACGGTGACGAACGTCCGCATCCCTCGGTCCTTCACGTACCGGACGGTACGTCCGGCTCCGCTCCGTTCGTGGTGGTTCGGCCCGCCGTCACCCGACCGGGTCAGGGCCGGCGGGGAAGCCGCGCAGCCGCACCCGGCGGATCACCCGGTCGGACACCTCCACCACCTCGACGGTCAGCCCCGGCAGGTGCACGGTCTCCCCCGGGCCGCTCGGCAGGTGCCCCAGCCCGGCCAGCACCAGCCCGGCCACCGTCGTGTACTCCCGCGACGGCCGGAAGTGCAGGCGTACGCCGACGTCGGCCAGGTCGTGCAGCGGAAAGTCGCCGGGCACCAGCAGCGAGCCGTCCGGCTCCCGGGTCGCCCCGGTCACGTCCCGGTCGGTCTCGTCGTACAGCTCCCCGACGACCTCCTCCAGCAGGTCCTCCATCGTGATGATGCCGTCGACGCCGCCGTGCTCGTCGACGACGAGGGCGAGTTGCTGGTGGCACGCCCGCAGCTCCCGCAGCGCGTCGGAGACGGGCAGGGTGCCCGGCAGCAGCAGCGGCGGGCGGGCCCGGCCGGCGACGGTCGCCCCGTCCGCGCCGACGAGTTCGCGGATGTGCACCACGCCGCGCACCTCGTCGAGCCCGCCCGGCCCGACGACCGGGGCGCGGGAGCGGCCGGCGGCGGCGAGCCGGCGCAGCCCGTCGGCGGCCGACAGCGTGGCGGGCAGCGTCGTCACGGCCAGCCGGGGCACCAGGATCTCCCGCAGCGTACGGCCGGCGATGTCGAACGCGCCGATGAGGATCTCCCGCTGCTGCGCGGACAGGCCCCGCTGGCTGACCAGCATCTCCCGCAGCTCGTCCTCGGTCATCTCCGTACGGCTGGCCCGTGGATCCCCGCCGGCCAGCCGCACCACCACGTCGGTGGCCTTGCTCAGCAGCCAGACCGCCGGCCGGGACAGCCGGGCCAGCAGGTCCAGCGGGCCGGCGCTGAGCAGCCCCCAGCGCTCGGCGCGCTGCATCGCCAGCCGCTTGGGGGCCAGCTCGCCCACGACCAGGGTGACGAACGTCAGCAGCACGGTGACCAGGACGATCGCGACGCCCCGCGCGGCGCCGCCGAGGAAGCTCAGCGGCCCGACCAGCGGCTCGGCCAGGGACACCGCGGCCGCGGCGGAGGCGAGGAACCCGGCGAGGGTGATCCCGAGCTGGATGGTGGCGAGATACCGGTTGGGGTCGCGCACCAGCCGCGCCAGCCGCTCCCCCGAGCGGCTGCGCCGGCCCAACTGCCGCACCTGCCCCTCGCGCAGCGTCACCAACGCCATCTCGCTGCCCGACAGGGCGGCGTTGATCAGCACCAGCACCGCCACCAGCGCGAGCTGACCCAACTGCGCCCCCATGTCAGTCGACCTCCAGGTCGTCGAGGGAGATCTTGTGCGTCATCAGCCACCGGGCCAGCGCCGACATCCCGAACAGCCACAGCGGCGCGGACTCGGTGGTGCCGTTGGTCGCGAAGATCGCGAAACGCAGGTCCGGCGCCCGGTACGCCTCGATCCGCCACTTGTGCTGCCTGTCCCGCCAGACCGCGGAAGGGTCCATGGCGTCACGCTAGGCGACCGCCCGCCCCGCCGGGGCGGCTTCAGGACCCGGCCGTGACCACGATCCGCGCGTCGTCGGGCAGCCGCCGGGTCACGCCGCGGCGGTCCAGCAGCTCCAGCAGCGGCACCGCGACCCGGCGGGTGGTGTCCAGCGCCCGCCGGGCGGCGCTGAGCGTGAACGGCTGGGGCAGCCCGGCCAGCACCCGTACGGCGTCGTCGGCCGCGCCGGGCAGCAGCACCACGTTCTCGGCCAGCCGCAGCAGCGCCCCCGCGCGTACGGCCGCGCCGATCTCCCGGGGACCCAGCCCCAGGTCGGCGAGGTGCTCGGCCTCGGGGGCCCGGAACGGGCGGTCGGCGTACTCGGCGCGGACCTGGGCCACGGCCCGGGCCACCGGTTCCGGCAGCGCGTCGGCCGCCGACGCGGTGACCCGGCCGGCGCGCAGCCGCAGCGGCGGCCGCACCAGCGCCTCGACCAGCGCCCGCTCGGGCAGGTCGAGGCGCTGACGCAGCAGCTCGAGCGGCACACCCGGCTCCAGCGGATGCTCCCGGGCGTGCCGGGCGACCTCCTCGACCAGCCGGGCGCCGAGGACCCGCCAGTGCTCCGGGTCGGCCAACCAGTCGCCGGTGACCGGCCGGCCGGTCACCTCGACGCCGGTGCGAAGAAGGTCGCCGGCCCGCGCCAGCCGCCGCCGGCGCAGCTCGCCGGCCAGGTCGGGGCGGCCGTCCATGGTGGCCAGTACGGCCGCGCGGGCCGCCGCCGCGCCCCGGCGGGTCAGCGGCGGCGGCGCGACGTCCAGCACGGTCACCCCGCCCGCGACGTGGTGCCGGCCCGGATCACGCAGCAGCGCCCGGTCCCCGACCAGCAGCGGCAGCGGCCGGGCCAGCCGCAGCCGGGCCGTGTCGGCGCCGAGCGGCCGGACCCGGGCCGGCACGGCCGCCGCGCCGATGTGCAGGGTCAGGGTGGCCGGCAGGGCCCCGGCCGCATCGCCGGCCAGCCTCACGTCCAGCAGGTCCGTGCGGTGGAACCGGCCGGGGGTGAGCAGCGCGTCGCCGCGCCCGAGGCGGTCGCGGGGCGTGCCGCGCAGGTTCACCGCCACCCGCGCGACCGCGGCGACCTCGGGCCGCGCCACGCCGAGGGAGTGCAGGCCGCGTACCCGCACCGTCTCCGCACTGCCCGCCAGCTCCAGCTCGTCGCCCACCCGCAGCCGTCCGGCGCCGAGGGTGCCGGTCACCACCGTGCCGGCGCCCCGGACGGTGAAGGCGCGGTCCACCCACAGCCGCACCGGGGCGTCGGTGGGCGCGCCGGGCAGCCGGGCGGCGAGCCGGTCCAGCGCCGCGCGCAGCTGCGGCAGACCGGCGCCGGTGACCGCGCTGACGGCGACCGCGTCGAGGCCGCCGAGGGAGGTGGCGACCAGCTCCGCCCGGGCCTGCGCCGTCGCCGGCCCCGGGTCCGCCAGGTCCGCGCGGGTCACCACCAGCAGCCCGTACGCCACCCCGAGCGCGTCCAGCGCCGCCAGGTGCTCGGCGGACTGCGGCATCCAGCCCTCGTCGGCGGCGACGACGATCAGCGCGGCGGGCACCGGGCCGACGCCGGCGAGCATGTTCGGCACGAACCGCTCGTGGCCCGGCACGTCGACGAACGCGACCGTCGCGCCCGAGGGCAGCGTGCTCCAGGCGAAGCCGAGGTCGATGGTCATGCCCCGGCGGCGTTCCTCGGCCCACCGGTCCGGTTCCATCCCCGTCAGCGCCCGCACCAGCGTCGACTTGCCGTGGTCGACGTGCCCGGCGGTGGCCACCACGAACACGGCTCAGCCCCGCCCGGGTACGCGCAGCACGGCGGCGCGCAGCGCCGCGTCGGCGTCGACGGGCACGCAGCGCAGGTCCAGCAGCAGCCGTCCCCGTATGACCCGGCCCAGCACCGGCGGGTCGCCGAGGCGCAGCGGCCCCGCATAGTGCTCGGGCAGGGCGAGCGCCCAGGAGGGCAGCTCGACGCCGGGCGCGCCACCGCCGCCGACGACCGCCCCGGCGGGCACCACCTGCGCCTCGCACCCGTCGGCGGCGAGCGCGTCACGCAGCCGCTCGGTGCGCTCGCGCAGCGCACCCGGGTCGGCGTGCAGCGCGGTCCGGGTGGGGGTGGTCGGGTCGCCGAGGGTGGCGGCCAGCGCGGCGAGGGTCAGCTTGTCCACGCGCAGCGCCCGGGCCAGGGGGTGGCGGCGCAGCCGCTCGACCAGGTCGGCGGCGCCGAGCAGCAGGCCGGTCTGTGGGCCGCCGAGCAGCTTGTCGCCGCTGGCGGTGACCAGCGCCGCGCCGGCCCGCAGGGTGGACGCGGCGTCCGGCTCGGCGGGCAGCAGCGCATCGGGCGCGAGCAGCCCGGAGCCGATGTCGGCGACCACGGGGACGCCGAGGGTGGCCAGCGCCCGTACGGGCACGGCGGAGGTGAAGCCGGTGACCTGGAAGTTCGACGGGTGCACCTTGAGCACGAAGCCGGTACGGGGGCCGAGCGCGGCGGCGTAGTCGTCGAGGGTGCTGCGGTTGGTGGTGCCGACCTCGCGCAGCCGGGCGCCGGTGCTCTCCAGCAGGTCGGGCAGGCGGAACCCGTCGCCGATCTCCACCAGCTCGCCCCGGCTCACGACGATCTCGGCGTCGGCGGCCAGGGCGGTGGCGGCGAGCACCAGCGCGGCGGCGCCGTTGTTGACCACGTGCACCGCGCCCGCGTCGGGCACCGCCGCCGCGAGGGCGTCGAGGGCGTCGCGTCCGCGCCGGGCCCGCCGTCCGGTGCGCAGGTCCAGCTCGACGTCCGTGTGCCCGGTGGCCGCGGCCACCGCCGCGACGGCGGCGGGCGACAGCGCGGCGCGTCCCAGGTTGGTGTGCAGCACCACCCCGGTGGCGTTGAGCACCGCCCGGGGCGTCGACGCGGGCAGGGCGGCCAGCGCGGCGTCGCGTACCGCCTCGGGGGTGATCTCGCCACGGCGGGCCCGCTCCTGGGCGCGGTGGACGGCGGCCTTGACCCGCTCCCGGCCGACGGTGACCGCCGCGGCGGCCAGCCGGGGGTCGGCGAGCAGCGCGTCGGTGCGCGGCACCCGCCGGCGCGGATCGGCCGCGACGTCCCCCATGGTCCCTCTTCCGCAGCATGGCGGAGACGGACGGGAATCGAACCCGCCTGGCCCGGATCCCGGACCACACCGGTTTTGAAGACCGGGAGGGGCACCAGCCGCCTGAACGCCTCCACGCAGCAGTGAACCACAGGCCCGGCGGGCGGGCGTGGGCGGCGTCAGCCCTCGGCGGCGCGCCGCCGCTGGAGGCGCTCGCGCTGCGGCACCACCGTGTACTTCGGGTCCTTCGCCGAGGCGACGCCGCCGTGGAAGATGCCGAACCGGGTCGCCACCGAGGCGCCCAGCAGGGCCGCCCCGGACAACGCGGAGAGCGTGCGGCTGCGCCGGCCCAGCAGCGCGCCGGCCACCCCGACGGCGGTCAGGGCCCGCCCGGCGCGCAGCAGGCGACCGGCGGACGCGGTGCGGTAGGGCTCGCTGAGCAGCCCGAGCCGGGTCTCCACGCGGTGCGCGCCGTACAGCTCCAGGGCCGCGCCCGCCACCGCCATCCGCCGGGCGGGCCCGGCCTGCGCGGCGGGCGCGGCGATCAGCCCGACTCCCGCGCCGCTGGCCAGGGCGCTGCCCGCGAAGATGACCGGCAGTTCCGGGTACGCCTCGTGCCACGACGGCACGGCCGTGTCGGCCAGCAGCACCCCCGTGTAGGTGGCGAGCGCCGGCGCGGTCGCCGCGGCGGCCAGCCCGGCGGCGTGCCCCACGGGTGGCAGCACCCGGCGGGCGAGGCCGGACAGCCCCCGCTCGGGCAGCCACGCCGCGCCCTCGGCGACCGCCGCGACGCCGGCTGCCGGGCCGAACGCGCCGAGGATCCAGGTGCCCACGGACATGGGCGAGGTGGGCTTGGCCACCCGCAGCATGTGGTGGAACCGGGCGGGCCGGCCCAGGTCCCTGATCAGGAAGACGGTGCTGGCGGTGACGGCCGCCAGCGAGGTGACCCGGCCGGCGCGGCGCAGCGCGGGCCGGCCGGTGAGCTGCCCGCCCGCGGCGAGCAGCGACGAGCCGGCGGCCAGCCCGCCGGTGAACAGGTACGCGGCGATGTCCCACTTCCAGACCGGCGCCTTGAGGATCGGCCGGCCGTAGTAGGAGGTGAACTCGGCCTCCGGGACGCGCAGCTCCTCGCCGCCGCGCCGCCTGCGCCCACCACGCTCCGGACTCACGAGGAACCTCCCACGAACGCGGCCACGGCCGCCGCCGCCATCGCCAGCGCCGCCACGCCGGCCCGCTTCCACATCTTCGGCAGGTCCCGCGTGGTGACCACCGGGTCCGGCGGCAGCCCGTACACCTCGGGCTCGTCGAGCAGTAGGAAGAACGCGCCGTCGCCGCCCACCCCGTCGCCCGGGTCGTGCCCGTAGAGCCGCGCCTCGGGCACGCCCCGCTCGTGCAGCGTCGCCACCCGGGCCGCCGCGCGTTCCCGCAACTCGTCGAGGGGCCCGTACTGGATCGACTCGGTCGGGCACGCCTGCGCGCAGGCGGGGGTCCCGCCAGCGCCGATCCGGTCGTAGCACAGCGTGCACTTCCACGCCCGGCCGTCGCCCTTGCGCTGGTCGATGACGCCGTACGGGCAGGCGGAGATGCAGTAGCCGCAGCCGTTGCAGATGTC
The DNA here is from genome assembly GCF_900091445.1 of Micromonospora echinofusca. Taxonomy (NCBI): domain Bacteria; kingdom Bacillati; phylum Actinomycetota; class Actinomycetes; order Micromonosporales; family Micromonosporaceae; genus Micromonospora; species Micromonospora echinofusca. The sequence continues at coordinate 2,983,279 of NZ_LT607733.1, read as the reverse complement.
CTCCTGCACCACCACCGTGCCGAACTCGGTGCGGAACAGCGAGCCGGTCGGGCACACGTCGAGGCAGGCCGCGTGGGTGCAGTGCTTGCAGACGTCGGACATCATCAGCCACCGGAAGTCGGTGCGCCCCTCCGCGCCCCCGGCGCGCCCCGGCGGCTGCGCCCCCGGCATCCCCAGGAACTCCGGCCCGTCGGTCCGGCCCGGCGGGTCCTGGGTCCCGGCCGGGCGGGGCTGCTCGACGAACGCCACGTGCCGCCACGAGTTCGCGGTCAACGCGCCGGTGTTGTCGTACGACATGCCCAGCAGGTCCAGCCCCGAGCCGGGGACGTCGTTCCACTCCTTGCAGGCCACCTCGCACGCCTTGCAGCCGATGCAGACGCTCGTGTCGGTGAAGAACCCCATCCGGGGCGGCGCGTCGGTCCAGCCCGCCTCGGGGGCGGGATCCAGCGGCCCGGACAGGCTGTGCGGGTCAGGAAGCATCACGGCCCTCCCCGGCACCGTCGGCGGCGGCCGGCGGGGCGAGCGCCCCCGGGGTGAGCGTCGGGGCCGGATGGCCGGGGACGATGCCCGCCCGCCGCTGGTAGTCGGCCACCAGGCCCAGCAGGGCCGGGCCGGTGGGCCGCCGCCCCGGCCGCACGTCACAGGTACCGATCTTGCTCTCCTGGATCAGCACGTTCGGGTCCAGGGTGATCCCGAACAGGTCGTTGGCCGAGTCGCCGGTCACCAGGCCCTCGAACCCGAAGTGGTACGGCAGCCACATCTGGTGGATCACCCGGCCGTCCACGCGCAACGGGGTGAGCCGGTCGGTGATGAGCACCTTCGCCTCGATCACCGCCCGACCGCTGACCAGGTGCGCCCAGCCCAGGTGCGCCAGCCCCGCCTCCGCCGCCAGTTCCGGGGACACCTCGACGAACATCTCCGGTTGCAGCTCCGCCAAGGGCCGCACCGTACGGCTCATCCCGCCCGCCGTGTGGTGCTCGGTGAGCCGGCTGACCGTGAACACGTACGGGAAGACCTGACTGTGCTCCTGCGGCGGGCTCGGGTTCACCGAGTTCACCGGATGCGCGTACACCTTGCGGGTGGGGTTGGCCTGCTGCCGGTAGAACGGGTTGCGCACCGGCGACTCGGCCGGCTCGTAGTGCGTCGGCAGCGGGCCGTCGAGCACGCCGCTGGGCGCGTACAGCCAGCCCTTGCCGTCGCCCTGCATGACGAACGGGTCGTCGCCGGCGATCCCCTCCGGGCCGGACGCGCCCTCGGGCGGCCGGTACGTCGGCGGCTTGGTCCGCTCGAAGTCCGGCACGTCGTAGCCGGTCCACTCCCCGGCGTCCGGATCCCACCAGACGTAGCGCTTGCGCTCGCTCCACGGCCGGCCCTGCGGGTCGGCCGAGGCGCGGTTGTAGAGGGTGCGCCGGTTCGCCGGCCACGCCCAGCCCCACTCGGCCGCCACCCAGTCCTGCTCGTGGCGCGACCTGCGCCGCGCCGCCTGGTTGACGCCCTCGGCGTACACCCCGGAGTAGATCCAACAACCGACGGCGGTGGAACCGTCGTCGCGGGCCTCGGCGAACGCGGACAGCGGGCGACCGGTCGCCACCTCGTAGCCGTTGATCTCGCGCAGCACCGCCTCGGCGCTCGGCTCGGCGTGCGGGCCGTGCGTCGGATAGTCCCAGGCCAGGTCGAGCAGCGCCCGGTCGCGCGGCAGGTCGGAGCCGGCCAGCTTCTTCCGCAGCCGCAGCCCCAGGTGGTAGAAGAACCACAGCTCGGAGCGTGCGTCGCCCGGCGGGTCCACGGCCTTCTCCCGCCACTGCAACAGCCGCTGGGTCTGGGTGAAGGTGCCCTCCTTCTCCACGTGCGAGGCGGCCGGCAGGAAGAACACCTCCGTCCCGCACCGCTCCGGCACGATCTCGCCGGTGGCGACCTCGGGGCTGTTGCGCCAGAAGGTGGCGCTCTCGATCATGAACAGGTCGCGGACCACCAGCCAGTCCAGGTTGGCCATGCCGAGGCGCTGCGCCCGGCCGTGCGCCGAGCCGACCGCCGGGTTCTGGCCGAGCAGGAAGTAGCCCCGCACCTTCCCGTCGATCATGTTCAGCACCTGCTGGTACGTCCCGTGGTCGCCGGTCATCCGGGGCATGTACCCGTAGCAGAAGTCGTTCTCGGGCGTCGCCGCGTCCCCCCAGTACGCCTTCAGCAGGCTCGCCGCGTAGGCGCGGGCATTGCCCCAAAAGCCCTTCCGACCCGGGTGGCGGATCCTGTCCACCCACTCGTCGAAGGTGGGATGGTCGGCGTGGTGCGGCATCGGCAGGTAGCCGGGCAGCAGGTTGAACAGCGTCGGGATGTCGGTGGAGCCCTGGATGCTGGCGTGCCCCCGCAGCGCCAGGATGCCCCCGCCGGGGCGGCCCATGTTGCCCAGCAGCAGCTGGATGATCGCGCCCGTACGGATGTACTGCACGCCGACGCTGTGCTGCGTCCACCCTACCGAGTAGATCAGCACGCCGGTGCGCTCCCGACCCGAGTTGGCCGTCCACGCCTCGGCCAGTTCCAGGAACTTCTCCCGGGGGATGCCGCACACCCGCTCCACCATCTCCGGGGTGTAGCGGGCGAAGTGCCGCTTGAGGATCTGGTAGACGCAGCGCGGATGCTGCAACGTCTCGTCCCGCTCGACCTGCCCGCCGACCTGGGCGCCGTGCGACTCGTGACGCAGCCCCGCGGCGGTGTCGCGCTCCTTGGCGGTGTGCCCGCTGCCGGAGTCCGACTCGTGGCCCGCGTACTGCCAGGAGTCCTGGACGTAGCTGCCCGTCTCCGGGTCGAAGCCGGAGAAGAAGCCGTCGCCGTCCTCGGTGTCGACGAAGCGCGCGCTGACGATCGTCGCGGCGTTCGTGTACGCCAGCACGTACTCCCGGAAGTCCAGCTCGTTCTCCAGGATGTGCCGCACCACGCCACCGAGCAGCGCGATGTCGGAGCCCGCGCGGATCGGCAGGTACGTGTCGGCCAGCGCGCTGGTGCGGGTGAACCGCGGATCGACGTGGAACACCTTGGCGCCGCGCCGCTTGGCCTCCAGCACCCACTGGAAGCCCACCGGATGGGCCTCGGCCATGTTCGAGCCCTGGATGATGACGACGTCAGCGTTGGCGACGTCCTGCTGGAAGTCCGTCGCGCCACCGCGACCGAAGCTGGCCCCCAGACCGGGGACGGTGGCGGAGTGTCAAATGCGCGCCTGGTTCTCGATCTGGAGCGCCCCCATCGCCGTGAACAGCTTCTTGATGAGGTAGTTCTCCTCGTTGTCCAGCGTCGCGCCGCCCAGGCTGGAGATGCCCAACGTACGGTTCAACGGCCGGCCCTGGGCGTCCACGTCCTCCCAGGTCTCCGCGCGGGCGGCGAGGATCCGGTCGGCGATCATGTCGAGCGCGACGTCGAGCTCCAGGTCCTCCCACTCGGTGGCGTACGGCCGCCGGTAGCGGACCTTCGTCTGCCGCAGCGGGCTGGTCACGAGGCTCTTGCTGGCCGACCCCTTCGGGCACAGCCGGCCCCGGGAGATCGGGCTGTCCGGGTCGCCCTCGATCTGGGTGACCGCGCCGTCCTTCACGAAGACGCGCTGGCCGCAGCCCACCGCGCAGTAGGGGCAGACCGAGCGGGCCACGCTGTCGGCGGCTTCGGTGCGGGGAGTCAGCTCCGCCGACCGGCCCGACTGCGCCGCGGCGCCCCGGCCCAGCGGGTCGGTGCCGGTGAGTTGCCGGTAGACCGGCCAGCCCTGGATGAAGGTCCGCAGACCCATCCGCGACCCCCCTCCCGCGGCCCTGACACCGTCGACCCCTCGAACACTAGGGCAGCCCGCGCGCGCCCGCGACCCGAGCCCCCGATCTGCCCGGTGCCTGCACGCGGCAACGGAAAAAACGAGGGTCCTTTCAGTCGGAGAGCCGACAGCGGCGGGGTCCACGGTGGTCGATGCTCAGCAGGATCTTCGGCCGACGGGAAGGGCTTCGATGGCAACTGAGCTGATGCGCGTCCGAACGGAGGACGGCGCCGAGGTCGTCTTCGAGGTCGACCGGCGGGAGGCCGGCTTCGGCGAGGCCGGGCTCGGCGACGAGATGATCGAGGCGCGCAAGCGGTTCGAGTCCGGCCTGCGGGAGATCAACCTGGCGGCGCAGAAGGCGCTGGCCACCTTCCGCGACAGCGTCCACCGGCCGAACGACATCGAAATCGAGTTCGGGGTCAACGTCAACGCGCAGGCCGGCGCCGTCATCGCCAAGACCGGCGTGGACGCGCACCTCACCGTCAAGCTCACCTGGTCCGGCACCCAGGATGGCGAGGTCGCCGAACGGTGAGCGCGAGCCCGCGGTGGCACGCCCGCATCGACGTCACCGACGCGTCCGGGCGCGGTGGCAGCGGATTCCTGATCGACGCCCACCACGTGCTGACCTGTGCGCACGTGGTGGGCGACGCGAAGAACGCGGCGGTGTCGTTTCTGCTCGCCGACAAGCGAGGGCTGCCGGGCGAGGTGGTGTTCCGGGGGCCCTGGGTTCGGGGCGTGGCCGACGAGGGCGACATCGCGGTGATCCGCCTGACCGACCCGGTCGACCTGGAACCGGCCCGGCTCGCGCCGTGGAACGGGGTGCAGATCTACGCCGGACAGCGACTGAGCGCACTCGGCTTCCCCGACAGCTACCGCGACACCGGCCAGATCGCCCACTTCACGGCAGTGGGCGCCCGGCTGGCCAACGGGACCTGCCAGACCGACGCCATCGGGCCGAGAGGGCCACGGCTGGACCGTGGCTACAGCGGCTCGGCGGCCTACCTGCAGGGCACCGACGAGGTGGTCGGCATGATGACCGCCGCCGACCGGGACCCCGAGATGCGCACCGGCATGCTGCTGCCGCTGGACGAGATCGGCCGGCACTGGCCGCCGCTGCTCGACCGCATCTGCCTCGGCCCGTTCGGCGCGAAGGCGTACCGGGAGTTGCACGCGATCCTGCACGGCCTGGAACTCGCGGAGACGCACCGGCTGCTGCTGGAGGTGCTGCGCCAGCGTGGGCCGCTCTTCCCTCAGCCGCCCGCGGTGCTGAGCAACGTGCTGGCCGCCGTCGAGTGGCTCGCCGTCGGCACCACGTTTCCCCGCGAGGAGGTCGTCGACCTCGTGATCACGCTGCTGCGCCGGATCGGCCAGGAGTCACCGCAACGCGCGGCCCTCCTGCACGAATGGGTCGGCCAGCACGGCTGGGGCGCGGGCGCCGCGCCCATCCCGGCCGCGGCGCCGGGCCCGGCCCCCCGGCCGGGATGGGTGGTCGTCCGCATCGCGCCGACGGCGGGCGTCCGCCGGTCGTACCACGTCACCATCTGGACCGCCACCGACCCGGACGGTGGCATGGACGAACGAATCCTCGAGCAGACCGTCACGGAGGACGAGGTCAAGGACACCGTCGAGCGGTCGCTGCCCGCCGCGTACCAGGCGATCCCCCACGCGACCTATGACTCGATCACGGTGGAGTTCGTACTGCCCCTCGGGCACCTCGCCTGGCCCGTCGACGACTGGCGTGCCCTCGACGACCTGGAGCACGTGCCCCTGGGCTGGAGCAGGCCCGTCGTGGTGCGCGCGCTGGACTGGTTCGACCATCCGCACCCGAGGAAGATCCAGGATCGGGCCGAACGGTTGCGGGCCGACACCCGGCGCCTCGACGCGATGCTGGAGTGGCTCGACTGCGCCGAGCCCGAGCGGAAGCTGGGGTCGTTCCAGGCGTGGCTGCGCATGAGCGAGCGCCGGGGCGTCCTCGGCCTGGCCGGCTCCTGGGCGACGCCGGAGCGGATCAGTTCGGCCGTGGCCAGCGGGCTGCCGGTGTTGCTGTGGCCACGTGCCGCCTGCCACGACCACTCCACGGGGCACGGGGGCTGCGCCGGCGTACGGTTCCGCACCGCGATGGCGGCCCGGCTGGGCGACATCCGCAGCGACGAGTTGCCGCTGCGCATCCGTGACCTGCGGGTCGAGGCCGGTGCGGTCGACGACGAGCACGACCACTGCGGCCGGGAGGTCACCCTGCTGTGGGACGACCCACGGCGGCGGCCGGTCCAGTTGAGCTTCGCCAAGTGAGGAGCGGACGTGTCCGAGACGCCGGGCTGGTGGATCTACAAGGGGACGGGCGGCCCGCACGACGGCATCGAACGGCTGCCCGCGCCGCCGCCGTGGCGCTCGTTCGACGAGGCCGCCACACCCACCGCACCGCTGGTCGCCGAGACCGCCGCCGACGTGCGGCGGGGCGAGAGGTACCGGCCGGACCAGGACACCGTCGAGCTGGTCAACGCCGCCCTCTACCTGCGACGTCCGCTGCTGGTGACCGGCCGACCCGGCACCGGCAAGTCGACCCTGGCGGCGGCGATAGCCCACGAACTCAGGCTCGGCCGTCCGCTGAGGTGGAACATCACCAGCCGGGTCACCGTCAAGGACGGCCTCTACCAGTACGACCCCCTGGCGCGGCTCTACCACAACAACCAGGGCGGGGCGGCCGGGAACCGGGGTGGGGTGACTGAGGACGGCGAGGACATCGGCCGCTTCATCCGCCTCGGCCCGCTCGGCACCGCCCTGCTCCCCGCCGAGAAACCCCGGGTGCTGTTGATCGACGAGATCGACAAGGGTGACCTCGACCTGCCCAACGACCTGCTCACGATCTTCGAGGACGGCGCGTACGAGATCCCCGAGCTGGTCCGGCAGGCGGACCACTCCCCCGACGCGCTGGTGATGGCCGCCGACAGCACCGAACGGGTCCCCATCCACGCGGGTCGGGTGCGCTGCCGGGCGTTCCCCCTCATCGTCATGACCAGCAACGACGAACGGGAGTTCCCGCCCGCCTTCCTGCGCCGGTGTGTCCAGGTCACGCTGCTGCAACCCGACGGCGACAAGCTGGCCCGCATCGTCGGCGCGCACCTCGACGACCTCGCCGACGACAGCACCGACCTGATCGACAGCTTCCTCGCCCGCCGGGAACCTCGCGACCTCGCCACCGACCAACTGCTCAACGCCATCTACCTGACCGACCAGGCCGGCCGGTCCGGCGGCGTCGACCGGCTGCAACTCGCCGACAAGGTGATGGCCAGCCTGTCCCGCCAGTCCGATGACGATTGACCGGCTCCGCGCGGCGATCGTGGCCGCCGGTGGCGACCCCACGCCCCGGGAGTTGGCGGAGGCGCTCTGGCTGGCCGACCACCTGCGGGCCCGCATCCCGACCGCCCGACCACAGCCGGACGCGCAGACGCCCACCGCGCCCGCACCGGCCGGCCATCCGGTGCCCGACCGGCCACCTCCCGCCGACGCACCCGAGCCCCCGGCCGAGTCGCTGCCGCCGCCGGCGTCCGCGCCGACGCCCACCAGCCTGTACGTGCCGCCGGCCGAACCGGGCAGGGTGACGGCGGCGGAGGTGGCCGTGCCCCGCTCGGCCGCGCTGCCCGACCGGCTGGGCTTCCAGCGGGCGCTGCGTCCGCTGCTGCGGCGGGTGCCCTGCCCCCGGGTCGATGTCCTCGACGAGGACGCCACGGTACGCACCGTCGCCGAACACACGCTGGTCGACCGGCCGTGGCCGGCGGTGACGAAACCCTCGCTCGAACGGTGGCTGGACGTCGCCGTGGTGGTGGACCGGACGGAGTCGATGACGCTGTGGCGCGACCTCGCGACCGGCGTCGTCGAGACACTGGCCGCGTCGGGCATCTTCCGGCAGGTCAGCCGGTGGCGGCTGCACCGCGGCGCGGGTGACGGCACCGCCGCCCTGTCGAGCTGGCGGGGCGAGGCGCGACGCCCGGCGGAACTGATCGACCCGAGCGGGCGCCGCGTGGTGATCATCGTCAGCGACTGCGTCGACCAGATCTGGCACACCGGCGCCGCCGGCGCCCTTCTGCGCCGCTGGGCACGACACGGGCCGGTGTCCATCCTCCAGCCGCTGCCCGAGCGGATGTGGTCGCGTACCGGCGGGCGGACGGTGGCGGGACTGCTCAGCGCGCCGAGACCGGGCACACCGAACACCGACCTGCGGTTCAGCGCCTTCGACGGCATGCGCGTGCAGGGCGGCACGGTGGTACCGGTGTTGGAGGTGTCGCCGCGCTGGATCGGCCGCTGGGCCCGGCTGCTCGCCGGCGCGCCCGCCGTGACCAGCGCGGTCACGGTGGTCACCGGGGACCGGCTGAGGACCTCGCCCGGGCGCGAGGGTGCGGCGCCCAGCCCGGCCCAGCGGGTCCGGCGCTTCCGCTCGTCGGCGTCCCCCGAGGCGTTCCGGCTGGCCGGGTACGTCGCGATGACCGAGCCGGTGCTGCCGGTGATCCGCTACATCCAGCACGCGATGTTCCGCCCGGCCCCGCCGTCGCAGCTGGCGGAGGTGCTGCTCAGCGGCCTGCTGAGGGTGGTCGACGCCCGGGCCGGGCGCTACCGGTTCGTCGACGGGGTCCAGCCGCTGCTGCTCGACACGCTGGCGCGCCCCGACCTGGTCCGGGCCGGGGAACTGCTGGAGCACCTGTCCCGGTCCGTGCAGGCGCGGGTGGGTGTCGCACGCGAGCACTTCACGGCGCTGACCCCGAGCCCCGGCCGGCCCGGGCTGGGACCCGACGACACGCCCTTCGCGGTGATCAACACCATCGGGCGGGCCAGGCTGGACCGGGTCACGGCCCGCCCGGCGCGGCACGTCGAACCGGTGGCGGCCGGGCCCGCCGACGTGCCGCCGCCGGACGACCCCGCGCCCCCCGGAACGGACGGTCCCTCTCCCGCTGCGCCGGACGGCTCGTCGCCCCTCGTGCGCGAACCCCGGGCCGGGTCCCCGAGCGACGAGACGGCAGGCCCGCCCACGGGCAGCGGTCCCGACCTGTTCTCCCCGCACCGCCGGGTGGTGCCCTTCAGCGGCCGCGCGGCGGAGCTGGCCGAGCTGGAACGGTGGTGCGCGGCGAAGGGCGCAGCGGTGCGGGTGCTCGTCGGCGGTCCCGGCCAGGGCAAGACGCGCCTGGCCCGCGAGCTGGTGGCCGGGCGTCGTACGCGCTGGCGGGGCGCGCCGCCGCAGTCGGGCCTCGACCCGGGGCCGGACGACGGCGGGCTGGTCGTGGTCGACCGCGCCGAGACCCGACCCGACGAGGTGCTGGAGGAGCTCGACCGGGCCACCCGCGGCGACGCGCCGGGCCGCCTGCTCCTGCTCGCCCGTTCCGCCGGCGATTGGTGGCAGGAACTGCGCCGCGCCGACCCGGCGGGGCTGGTCAGCAAGGCGACCGTCCAACAGCTGCGGGCCCCCTGGCCGCCCGGACGCGAGCGGCAGGAGGCGCTGCGCGACGCCTTGGCCGGCATCGCCGCGGCGCTGGACGCCGACACCGGCGACGATCGCTGGCAGCACCGCGCCCGGTTGACGCGCCTTCCCGATGTCGGCCACGAACGGTTCTCCAGGCCGGTCGCGCTGCATCTGGCGGCGCTGCGGATCCTGCTGCGGGGCACGCCGGGGCCGCCTCCGCCCTTCTCCGTGCCGGACGTCGTGGCGGTGCTGCTCGCCCGGGAACGCCGGTACGGGGAGGCCACCGCAGTGTCCGCGCGGATCTCGTACGCCCAGGCGGGCCACCTCGACGAGTACCTGGCGGCGGCCGCCCTGTACGGCGCACGCACCGCCGCCGATGCCCAGGACGTGGTGCGCCGGATCCGCCACCGGGAGGCACCCGACCGGACCATCCTGCACCGCCTGGCGAACTGGCTGCACGAGCTCTATCCGGGCGACGACGGTGCGTACTGGGGACCCGTCGAGCCGGACGAGGTTCGGCTCGCCCTCGGCACCGCCGCCGCGCTCGACAACCCGGCGCTGGTCACGGACGTCCTGCCGCACTGCACCCCCGAGCAGGCGCGACGGGCCGTGACGGTGCTCGGGCCGGCCTGCCACCGGCATCCCGCCCTGGCCGCCCCGCTCTGGCAGGTCGTCCAGGACCAGCCGGCGCTGCTGCTCACCCTGCTGCAGCAGACGCGCTCCCGCACGTCGATCCTGCCACCCGCCCTGGTGGAGCGCCTGCGCCTGCTGGTGCAGGACCCACGGGCCGCCCTGCCGATGCTCCGGGCCGTCGCCAGCGGGCTCGCCGACCCCGGGGTCCTCTTCGCCGACCAGCCGGTGGCCCTCTCGGCCCGGCTCGTCGAGGGCATCCGCCGGCTCGGGGAGGCCGACCAGTACCTGCCGTGGCTGGCGGAGGCGCTGACCCAGCACCGGCGGCGGCTGGCCGACGGCGGGTCGGACGGTGACGTGCTCGCCGCGCTGGCCGAGGAGATCGACCTGCGGGTACGGGCACTCGACCGTAGCGGCGCCCCGGCCACGCGCAACGCCCTGGAACGCCTGACGTCGGCCCTGGACGCACACGCCGTCGCCCTGCACCGGGCCGACCTGACCGTGCAGGCGCTCAGCGCGACGAACCGGGCCGTGGCGTACCACGAGCAGCTTCACGCCAGTGTGCCCGGCGGCCGTCTCGCGCCGCTCTGCGACGCCGAGATCCGGCGGGCGCGGCTCCTGGGCGAGCTGGGCCGCTGCGGCGAGGGACTGGCCGCCGCGACGACGGCTGTGGCTCACGCCCGCACCCTGGCCGACGCCGGCAGCGCCGGCCCGGCGGGCGCCGGCACCCACGGCGGGCTTCCCGACCTCGCCCGGCTGACCGAGGCGCTCGACACGCTGGCCACCCTGCACCGCCGCGAACGCCACGGCACCGCCGCCCTGGCGGCGCAGGACGAGAGCGTCCGCCTGCGCCGCCGGCTCGCCGCCGCGGACACGGCGCACGTACCGGCGTTGGCCCGGGGGCTGCTGCGGCAGGCCATGGACCTGGACGAGGTCGGATCGCCCCAGCTCGCCCTGTCGGTCGGCGACGAGGCGGTACGCCTGCACCGCGTACTGGCGGCCGAGAGTGGCCTCGACGCCCTCGCCGGTCTGGCGACGGCGCTGCACTGCCAGGCGGTGCAGCTGTACGACCTCGAACGGCACGCCGAGGCCGCCGCGGCGCTGCGTGAGGTGGTCGTCCTGCACCGGCAGCTCGCCACCGCCGATCCGGCCCGGTACGCCGCCGACCTGGCCGCCGTGCTGGGGCACCAGGCCGGGCTGCTCGCCGAGACCGACGACGTCGGCGCCGCGATCGAGGCGCTCACCGAGAGCTGCGCGGTGCTGAGCCGGGTGTTCCGCGACGACACCGGCGACGCCACCGTACGCGCCCGGTTGGCGCGCACCCACGCGGACCTCGCCGGGCTGTGGGAACGCGCCGGCGACGGGACGGCCGCGAACGGGCACCGGGTGCAGGCACGACGGCTCACCGAGGGCGGCGCGGCCCGGCGAACCGAGAACTAGCCGAAGAGCGTCCACACGCTCCAGGAGTCGCGCCGCACCTCCGCGGCCCAACCGGCCACCGCCTGCGGCACGCCGTCGCGCAGCGCCCACGCCACCAGGCCCGCCATGACCAGGAGGGTCAAGGCGAGGACGACCAGCCGGAACGAACGGTAGGAGTCGGGCAGGTCAGCGGAGCGCACCGGCCACCTCCCGACGCAGGACGCGCTCACCGCGCAGCAACCACAGCAACGGATCCGACGGCGGAGGGTCAACCGTGCCGTGCAGGAAGAAGCGCACCTCGGCGAAGTCCCGCCCGACGGCCGTCAGGAGGTGGTCGAGGCCGTGGCCGGCCAACCAACGTCGCACGGCCGCCGAGTCGTCCGCCGGCGCGACGACACCGGGGAGCAGCCCGAGCAGGTCCGCTTTGGACACCACGAAGGCCAGTCGGCACCGTTCCGTGGCGACGCCCCGGTGCCGCAGGCCGACGACCACGGCCTCGTACGAGTCCGCCACGTCGTGCCGGGCGACCCGGACGGCGGGGACGAGGTGGGCAGGCGCCTCCGCCACCCGCCGACGTAGCGCTGGCAGCGACAGCGGGTCCAGGACGAACATGAAGTTGCGGGTCTCGTCCAGGAAGCCGTACGACGCGCAGACCTCGCGGTCCACGAGGCTGCGCCCGGGGGCGTCGAACACCTGCACCCGCTGGGGCGCACGCTGTGCCTGCAGGGCGACGCCGACCACCCGGGTGCTGTCCCGGCCGCCGGGAACGGGCCGGTCGACCGCGCACCTGTCCGGCGGGAAGCGCACGGACAGCCGGTCCACCACGGCGTCGACGAGCGTCGTCTTGCCGGCGTCGGGGGCCCCGAACACCGCGACCCGGATCTCCGTGGCCCGGCCGGTACCGGCGGCGAGCGGGCTGTCGCACTTGGGGCACCTCGCGCTCAGCCGCGCTCCCGCCGACGACTGTCGAGCCGGCAGGGACACCCCGCAGCCGCACCGGCGCCGCCACAGGCCCTGGCTGTCGGGCCGTAGCAGCCGGTGCCGCCACGACCCGGGCGGGGCCGGCGCCAGGTCGGCGTGGCCGCCCGGACAGACGAACACCGGCAGCTCCACCAGGAAGTAGCACCGGGGGCAGCAGGTATCCGTCCGCCAGGCGGCACGCCACCGCCAGTCGGCGGCCCGCAGCGCTCCGGCCGCCGCCGCACCGAGGAGCCAGGACGTCGCGGTCACCACGGCGACGACCACGGCCAGCAGCACCAACACGGCCAGCGTCCCCACGGTGACCCCGACGAGGGCCGCGCAGGGCACGGCGAGCAACGGCCAGGCCAGCGCCACCGACCATGCCCGGCTGGGGTTGGTCTCCGTCTCGGCGACGCCGTCGAGCGCTTCGAGCGCCCGCACGTGGTAGCGAGGCAGCCGGGGCAGGGCCCGCCAGCCGGCCCGCCACCAGCCGATGACGCGCTCATAGCAGCGCTCGACGACGTGCCGCAGGTCGTAGCCGGCCTGCCGCACGGCGTAGTGGGGCCAGGCGTAGTCGCGCCGGTACGACCGCAGCGGGCCAGCCGGTCGGGCGCGGAACTCGTCATGCGGCGTGCGCACCCGCGGGGGGTCCACCAGAGCGCCGAGCACCCGCGTCGCCTCGGCCAACCCGAGGACGGCACCGGCCAGCAGGCCCGCCAGGAGGCAGTAGACGACGACCGGCGCGACCGTCACCGCGGCCAGGATGTACGCGATCGACACGAGGCAGCCGAGCACCACCAGTACGACAACGGCCGGGGCGGACACCGGTCACCCCCGTCCGCCGGGTCGCAGGCGGCGCAGCAGGCCGCGACGGTTGTCGCGCACCAGGGTCCGCCACCGCGCCAGCCACATCGGTCCCATTGCCTCCACCTGCGCCGTCATGTCGTCGAGCCGCTTCTGCGAACAGCGGATCACTGCGGTACGCACCATCCGGTCGAGGTCCGCGTGGGTGCCCGGCTGGACCATCGCGGCCATGGTCGCCGACTGCCGTTCGATGTGCACCAGCACGAAGGCGAGGGCGACGTGCGCCGGGTTCGAGTTGCCCATCAGCTCACCGCGGATCTTCCGGGAGCAGGGCTCGGTGAGCTGCGGCGCGTGGACGAGCACGGCGAAGGCCGCGGCCGCCGGCGCTGCCGCCAGCGCGTCACACAACTCCCGCACCCGGGCGGCCACGAGCCGCGCCGGCACGTGGCGCAGCGCCAGGGTCAGCTCGTCGATGTCGGGCCGAGGGGACGCCAACTGCTCGAGCGCCACGGTCAGCGCACGGTGACCGTGGATGGCGCGGGCCACCTCCGGCGGCGGTGACCACAGGCCGTGCGCCATCAGCACCAGCGCCGCCTCCAGGTACTCCGAATGCGGCGGGTACCCCACGAGCACCGCCCCCAGCTCGGCGAAGATCCGGGGGTCCAGAGGCGCGTTGCGGGGCAGCAGCCGCCGCAGCAGGTGCGCCTCGGCCAGGTCCACCGGGCGGTGCGTCCAGATGACGGCGGCGGTACGGTTCACCAGCGCGGCGGGCCGATCGGCGTCCACGGCGGTGCGGAGGCACTGCTCGATCAGGTCCAGCTGCTGCACCGGCGGCAGGTGACGCAGGGCGGCCTCCACCACCGCCGCGTCCAACGGCTCGTCGAGCCGCATCGGCTCCCGCAGCAGCACGTCCCACCACTGGTCGCCGAGCTCGTAGGCGATGTCCGGTTCGGCGGCGAGGCGCTGGCCGAGTTCCCGGCGCAGCAGCCGCTCGACGCCCTCGGCGCAGGCCCACGCCTCGGTCCGGTACGCCCGGTCAGGATGGTCGGCCCAGTCGAGGACGAACCGCTCCAGGCCCGGCTGCAACCCGCCGAGCGGCGGCTTGAGCCCGAATCGCCCGCACAACCGGAGCAGCGCCTCGAATCGGCGCGGCTCGGCCGCGCGTAGCGCCTCGCTGATCGGGCCGAGCGCCCTCGCCTCGTCCGCCCGCGTCCACCCGTCGATGGACGGCGCGGCCCGCTCGTGGACAGTGCCCGAGGCCAACGCCTCCCGCAGTTCCGCGTCGATCAGCGCCAGGCGCACGGTCGCGCCCCGGTGCGGGAAGGTGGCCGCCCGGCTGACGTCGTCGAGGCCGCGCAGGACGTCGACGGGCCACCGCGGCGCGGCCTCCACGAGCAGGTCGACGATGCCTGCGCCGTAGCGCCGTACCAGCGGTGGCGGTCCCTTCCTCAGCCAGCGCACCAGCCCGGCCACCTGCTCCCGCGGGGGGAGACGCCGCAGGACGGCGGCGAGGGCCACGTCGGCCGATCCCTCGCCGTCCACGCCGGACGCGGCGGCGACCTCCACCGCGTCCACCACGTCCAGCGGGTCCTCGGCGAGGAACAGCTCGGCCCACCGCCGCGCCGCCCGGGTCTCCACCACCCGGCTCCAAACGTGCCGGACCAGGTCGAACACCACATAGCCCTGGTCGTTGTCGAGGGTCGCGCCGGCGCCACCCCAGTCGGGGTGCACGGCGAGGATCCGCTGGGGCGCGTACGCGGGGTTGAGGGTGAAGACCTTGAACCCGATCCGCAGGGCCTCGCGCTGCGGCAACAGCAGCGTCGCCGCAGTCACCCAGCGCAGCACCTCCGCGGGCTCGCGGGCGACGAAGAGCACCCGGCGGCTCGGCTCGTCCGCTGGCGGGCGCAACGTCGACAGCAGCGCCGTCAGCAGGTCGGCACCGTCGGAGGCGGCGTGCACGAACGCCCGGGCCTCCGCCGCGCCGAACGAACCCGGCTGCCAGCCCGGCTCCAACCGCGGGCACCGCGTGTCGGGCGCCGGCTCGACGGTCCAGAACGGCGCCCCGAAGAGCTGCGCCGGGCGCACCAGCCCGTACGCGGCGGGGTCGTCGGTCACGATGGCGTGGGTGAGCTGGTTGCCCTCCCGACCGCCCACGCTCTCCCGGCCCAGGTAGACCCCGGAGGCCGTGGCGAACAGCCCGTCGTAGACGTGGGCGAACGACACCGGGTACTCGCTCACCGGGCGACGCTCCCGCATCCACCGAGGTGGGGGTTCGTAGAGCAGATTGCGCTGCACGACTGCCTCGGCGCTGCGGTCCGCGCCCGCGGAACGGGCCTGGAACTGCAGCCCCGGCGTGCCGCGCAGCCCCTGGCCCTGGCGGCAGTCGGTGTAGATGAGGCTCTCGAACCGCCCGGTCATTCAGCCCTGCCGGGGTACGACGCCGAAGCGGGGCAGGCTGAGCAGCCAGAGCAGCGGCTCGTCGACGCGGTACGGACGCACCCCGCGCTCCTCCACCAGGGCGTTGTCGTAGTCGGGCTCGGCACCGAGTGCCGAGACGAAGAAGTAGCGGAAGGTCTTGTAGTTCATCCGCAGGTGCTGCTCGATGTCGTCGCCCTGCCAGCCCCGCAGCAGCGCGGCGACCTGCTCGTGGGTGGCCCGGCCCAGCTGTTCGTCGTACGCCGGCCCTCGCGGGGGTTCCTGGCGCAACGGGTGCTCCGGCCCCAGCTCCTCGTAGAACGCGTCCATCTTGGCGAACGCGACGGCCACCGGTTTGCTGATCCGCTCGCTGCCACGCACCCCGTTGCTGGCGCGCAGGCTCTGGGTCAGCCGGTCGACCACCGCGATGGTGTCCTCCGTCGACCGGATCGCCGACGGCGGAAGCCGGAGTTTCTCGCGGGCCCCGGGCAGCATGAACGGGTCGAGCAGCAGGATCAGGCCGTCCGCGGCGCCGACGTACGCCAGGTCGTTGGCGCCGCTGAGGGTCCCGACGTCCTCGCCCGCCGTGTCGTGGAAGGACAGGTAGCTGGTGCGGTAGACCGGGGGCCGGCCCCATCGTCGATGCTCACCCCGCCACTCGAAGACCAGGGGGTTCTGCCGGCCGTTCACCGCTGCGGCGGTGGCCTCGAAGAGCTTGTGCTCGGTGAACATCCGGTCCACGTTCTGTTCGAGCCACTCCAGCGGGGACTTGAAACCGCCCTGCCCGTCCCCGGTCATCCGGATGTCGGCGGCGAACCTGCGGCGCAGGTCCGAGGAACGCAGCTCGTTGGCGAGGACAGTCAGGTAGACCGTCTTGCCGGTGCCCTTGCCGCCGAACATGGCGATCATCGGGCTGGCCGTCTCCCCGAAGTTCGGTGGCACCGGGGTGTGGCAGGAGGGGCAGGCGCGGATGCCCGTCCTGCCACCGCAGTTCGGGCACCACGCCACCCGCACCGGCCGCAGCCGCTGGTGACGGGGCGGCGGGAAGACGGGTCGCATGATCTCCGTGAACCCGGTCATGTTGCGGCGGGTGGCGTCGGGGCCCGGCTCACACCCCCGGTGGTCGGCGTCACCCTTGCCCAGACACTGGAACCACAGCGTCGACCCGTCGATGCGCTGATAGCAGAACGGACACGCCACCTCGGCCACTTACGACACCCTCATCGACTCGACGGGAGGAACGGAAACCGCGATCGGCACGGCGCCACGCACGAAACACCGGATCCAGTAGGGGTGGTGAAGCCGAGGCAGCTCGGGCACCACGACGGTGAGTTCCCTGGTCTGCTCTCGGTGCAGCTCGACGCCAACGACCTCGGCGAGGACGGTGCCGGCCACGGGCGAGGGCGGCATCGTGGGCTCCGCGCCGAGCACCACCGTGACGACGAGGTCCGTGACGTCGGTCGCCGCCCGCAGGCGGACACTGATCTCCCGGCGACCGAGATGCCAGCGCCAGTGCCGGGCCAGGGTGTACGAGACACGCACCGGCCGGGGCGGCAGTGCCACCTCACGGACCGGTGAGCGCACCTCGTCGGCGACGACGGAGGCGAGGATCGCGACTCGTACGACGCACGGGTCCGCAGCGGCGGGGATGCGGAAGCCGTTGGCACTGGCGTAGCCGGCACGGCTCACCTGGCCGCGTTCGGTGCCCGTCGGCGAGGTCCACTCCACCAGCGCCAGCCGCGCCCCCGCCGGCCAGATCCACGACAAGACCGCGTCGTCGCCCCGGCGCTCGGCCCGCAGTCGCCGCACCGGTTCGGCCACGCCGAGGGCGACCAGGCGCCCCACGGTGGCCTGGTCGCCCTCGACCAGGAACGGCACATAGAGGTGGTAGCCGACCGGGACCTCGGCCACGACGCTGACCTCGCCGTCGCGTTCCTGCCGTACGCCAACCACCTCGGCGCCGAAGGCGGACAGCGCGGAGACGGGCAGGACGGCCCCGGCCCGCCATGGCGGAGGCGTCGCCGCCCAGCGGATCCGTACCCGATCGCCGCCCGCGGCCGGCCACGACAGCCGCACCCGGCACCGGTCGCCCGACCCGCCGAGCACCCCGACGGTGAGGTCCGCCTGTCCGACGGCGATCCCCGGTTGCGCGGCCCGGCCGGGGCGGCGCTGGGCGGGCGCGCCGCCGTCCGCCTCGCCCACCCGGTCGTGCCGCCGATCGTCGACGCCGCCGGCGGGCTGCCGCCTACGGTCACCGCCGATCGGGGTGTCGAGCCGGGCCTGGATGAAGTCGTGCGCCTCTCTCCGCCAGGACCAGACACGCCAGTCGCTGGTGGGCGGCCCGGCCGACCGGGCGGGCTGGACGGGCTCCTCCTGTTGCGGTGCGGGGGTGGCCGGCACGCTCCGCGGCGAGTCCCCGGTCACGCCCGCCTGCTCCCGCCACCAGGTGGGATCGTTCATCAGGTCGCCGGTCTCGCGCCGGAGCTTGTCGTCCGCCGAGATCAGCAGCCGGCAGACCTCGGCCCGGCTGTCCGGGCCGGTGGCCCGTTCGCGCCAGAACCCGCGTAGTTCCGCGAGGTGGGCGACAAGCTGTTGCGGGCTCCACTCGGGCTGCACCGCGTAGCGGGCGGCGAGGTCGCCAGCGGGTAGCCGTCCGTGTCTGCCCCGCAGTGGCTTGATGACCTCGCGGTCGTAGCGCTCGGCGTCGAACGCCATCAGATCAGATGCCGAGACGCAACGGACAACGGCAACCGGACGTGCGGCCACAGTTCACATCGACCCCCACCGCGATTCACTCACGTCATCGCGCTGAGATCACCACAAGCATGAAGGTGATCACAAGTAACTGTCGCTCCACGGACAGTAGACCTTCCACGAGGACGCGCCGACGCGCCCCGCCACACCCGCGCGCGATGTGCCAGGGCCCGCCAAGGTGCACCTGCGGTGGATGTGCCGCTGGCCGGCACCCCGGGTTCGGGTGCCGACCAGCGATCCCCCTTGTGGTGGAAAGTCTGTGTGCGTGTGTGTCAGCTGTTCCAGTGCTCGGCGACCAGGTCGGCGGCCTGCTGCTCCCACTGGGCGTAGTGGTCCGGGTACGCCGACACCTGCACCGTCTGCGCCGCCTCGGTCAGCGGCATGTCCTGCCACCCGTCGACCTGCTTCAGACCCTTCAGGAACGCCGTCGTCGAGTACTCCGGGTCGGTGATCTGCTCCACCGTGCCCCAACCACTGGACGGACGCTGCTGGAACAGACCCTGCGAATCATGGTCGTTGCGGTCACCCAGGTGACCCAGGTTCTCCAACTTCGACTCCTGCAACGCCGTCGCGATCGACACCACCGCCGCGCGCTCGTCCATGCCGGCCTTCTTCGTCGCCGCGATGATCGCCTTCACGTTGCCGACCTGCTCGTCGGACAGGTCGATGCGCGACTGCGCACCCTGCACACCATGCGGCACCAGCTTGCCCATGTCCGGCTTGTCAGCCTGCACGGCGGCGACGGCGATGGCCGTGGTGTCCACGGTCGGGGCGCTGGTGTGGGCGGTGTCGGTCATCGGACCGGCGGCCACACCACCGGCGAAGGCCAGACCGGCGATACCGAGAACGCTGTTACGGATGAACGTGTTCATCAGAAACGCTCCATTCGGGGGTTGGCACCCGCACCGAAGGGGGATTCGGCTACGCGGATGCAAGCACCGTCCGGCGCCCAGGAAACTCAAGGGGAAATCTCCAGCGCAACCGGAGGGATCTCCGGTCGTCGCACGGAAGGATGATCAGATCAGCCGTGTCGGCCGAATGTCCGAGCTGTGCGGGTCGGAAGGGCCGGGGCTGTTTCGCGGGGCTGGGGGCCCTCCCGTCGACTGCGTAGGGCGGGGGTTGCCCTCACGCCGGCCGGACCATGTGTAACGACCACCGGCCCGCCATCATTCCGGGCCCCGGCCCACCATCCCGTCGGGGCGGCGTGGCCTTTCCTGCTCGGTCGTACGCCGGGTGTAACGACCCCACCCCCGCCACGATTCCGCCCCCACGATGCCCCCGATCACACGCCGGGACCGGGCATCCGCGCCGTGATGCGCCCCGACGACGATCCGGGGCACCTGCTCAGCCACGGTCGCACCGGGCAGCCGCCACGAAACCGGACACCCACCCCGGACGGGTCGGTAGGTGAACGGTGGAGATCTTGGAAGGAGACGGCCCTCGGAGGGGCCGTTTCTCGCCAAGATCTGAAAGGGAGGCCGGCGGGCGGGCCGAGATTGGGCAGCCGGGGTGTTGGCCCGCAGCCATCCGACACCGAGCAACCACCGCCACGATCACCTCGCACCCAGCCACGGCGACCTGCGCTCACCGACGCCGAGGAACGCAAAAACCGTCCCGGCCGCGCCCGCCACGCGGCGACGTCGGCGAAACCGCGATCCCCAGCGGCCCGACCTGGGGTTACCCTGACAGCATGCAGGCCCTCTCCCCCGCTCCGACCCGCGCGGCCCACCTGGCCCGCCCGGGCCGGCCCGCCGTGGTGGCCCGCACGCTCGCTGAGCTGACCGGCCCCACCCGTGGTGTGGTGGAGCTGCCGGTGCGGCTGATGTGGAACGCGGACCGCACCTTCGACCTGGGCGATCCGGACGAACTGCTCTGGATGTACGAGAACGTGCTGCGCGAGACCACCCGCGCGGAGGACCTCCGGCTGCTCATCGACGGGCGCACGCTGCGCCGGGTGTGGCGGCTGCTCAACCTGCCCCGGGGCGTACGCCAGGCGTGGGAGAGCCGCCACCGGGGGCTGCGTACGGCGTGAGCAGCGCGCACCCGCACGAGTTCTACCGCGAGGTGGCCCGGGTGGCGCTGTCCGCCGCGGGGCCGTACCGGTTCGTGCTCGGCGGCGGGGTGGCGTGGGCCGCGCACGGGCTGGTGACCCGCCCGACGGAGGACGTGGATCTCT
Source organism: Micromonospora echinofusca (assembly GCF_900091445.1). Classification (NCBI taxonomy): domain Bacteria; kingdom Bacillati; phylum Actinomycetota; class Actinomycetes; order Micromonosporales; family Micromonosporaceae; genus Micromonospora; species Micromonospora echinofusca. The sequence continues at coordinate 2,962,885 of NZ_LT607733.1, read as the reverse complement.
TCGCGGATGTGGAGGGGGCCGCCGCCGCGGCGGCGGACGTGGTGCGGGCGGCACTGGAACGGGCCGGGTTCGAGGTGACCGACGCCGACCCGGACAGCGAGTTGGCCGAGCTGTTCGAGGGCTTCGACCGGGACCTGCGGGACTTCGTGGTGAGCCGGGACGGGCGACTCATCCGGCTCAGCCTGGCCCGCCTGGACCGGCACCGCAGTCCGGTGGTCATGGATCTCGGGCCCGTGATGGACGTGCGGGACCTGATGGCGAACAAGACCGCCGCCCTGGTCAACCGGCGGGAGGTCCGGGACTACATCGACGTCGCGGCCGCTCTCGAGCACCACGGCGTGGCGGAGTTGCTGGAGTTGGCCCGCCAACTCGACCCGGCCCTGGACGACGAGGACGTGCGGGCGGCCGGCCGCTACCTGGACCGGCTGCCGGACCGCCGCTTCGCCCGTTACGGCCTGGACCCCGCCGCCATAGCCCAGGTCCGCACCCGCCTGACCCCCTGGCCCCGCTGACCCCCTGCCCACCCTCGTCGATCACGCAGTCGTGGTGGGCGGGAGGCGACGGTTCGCACCTTTCGTCAGGCACCACAACTGCATGATCGGCACTGGCCAGGGCCAGGCGGCGGGCCGAGGGACACCAGGTCAAGGGGCGCGGGCGAAGGGCGGGTCGGGGACGCGGGGCCGCGGGGTGTGACGGGGTTACTTCGTGGGGCGGCCGCCCGTCACGCCGAGGATCTCGCCGGTGACGTAGCTGGACTCCTGGGAGGCGAAGAAGACGTACGCCGGGGCCAGCTCGGCCGGCTGGCCCGGGCGGCCCTCCGGGGTGTCCTGGCCGAACTTCTCGACCTTCTCCTGCGGCATGGTGGCCGGGATGAGCGGCGTCCAGATCGGACCGGGCGCCACCGCGTTCACCCGGATCCCCCGCCCGGCCAGGTCGGCGGCGAGCGCCTTGGTGAAGTTGGCGATCCCCGACTTGGTGGTGGCGTAGTCCAGCAGCTGCGGCGACGGGTCGAACGCCTGGATCGACGACGTGTTGATGATCGCCGAACCCTCGGGCAGGTGCGGCACGGCCGCCCGGCAGAGCCAGAACATCGCGTACAGGTTGGTCTTCAGCACGCGGTCGAACTGCTCGTCGCTGATGCCGAGGATGCCGTCCTCCTGCGCCATCTGGTAGGCCGCGTTGTTGACCAGGATGTCGATGCCGCCGAGGTCGCGTACGGCCCGCTCGATCAACTCCTGGCAGTGCCGCTGGTCGGTGATGTCGCCGCGTACCGCGATGCCCCTGCGGCCGGCCTCCTCGACGAGCCGGACGGTCTCCCGGGCGTCGGCGTCCTCCTCCTCGCCCAGGTAGGAGATGAGCACGTCGGCGCCCTCCCGGGCGTACGCGATGGCGATGGCGCGACCGATGCCGGAGTCGCCACCGGTGATGACCGCCCGCCGCCCCTCGAGCTTGCCGCTGCCGCGGTACGACTCCTCGCCGTGATCCGGCTTCGGGGTCATCTCCTGAGTCGAGCCGGGCGGCGTCTGCTGCTGCTTCGGTTGTCCCTCCTGCTGGCCGTACTGGCTCGTGGGGTCCTGCTGGGTGTGCTGGTCCTCGGTCACCGACGTCTCCTCGCGCACCGGTCGGGTGTGGGTCTCCCACCGCCCTACCCTGCGGCGGCGAGCGGAAACGGCGGTCCCGGTGTTACACCGGTGGGCCCGCACGCGGGGGTGGGATGAAACACCCGGGGCGGCTGTGGCAGCAGTGGCGATGCCTCGTTTATGGTGCGCTCGGCGCTCACCGGGCGTCGCGAACCCCCATGGAAGGGCACCTCATGACCTCTCCCTCCGGCCCGTCGCGTCGGACGGTGCTCGCCGCCGCGGCCGCGGCGGCGAGCGTCCCGCTGATCGCCGCCACCCCCGCCCAGGCGGCCGGCGCGGCCCGGTCGAGGACCTGGGACCTCACGATCCTCGGCACCTCGGACACCCACGGCAACGTCTTCAACTGGGACTACTACTCCGACGCCGAGTACGACGACAGCAAGCACAACGACGTCGGCGTCGCCAAGCTGGCCGCGCTGGTCAAGCAGATCCGCGCCGAGCGGCGCGGCAAGGCGACGCTGGTGCTCGACGCCGGCGACACCATCCAGGGCACCCCGCTGGCGACCTTCTACGCCAAGCAGGAGCCGATCACCAGCACCGGTGAGACGCACCCGATGGCCAACGCGATGAACGTGCTCGGCTACGACGCCGTGACGCTCGGCAACCACGAGTTCAACTACGGGCTGCCGCTGCTGGCGAAGTGGATCTCGCAGCTGGGCTTCCCGGCGCTGGCCGCCAACGCCGTCAACGCCGCCACCGGCAAGCCGGCCTTCCTGCCGTACGTCATCAAGAAGGTCTCCGTCGGCTTCGCCGCGCCGCCGCTGCGCGTCGGCATCCTCGGCCTGACCAACCCGGGCAGCGCGATCTGGGACCGGGCCAACGTCGAGGGCAAGCTGCGGTTCGACGACATGATCGCCACCGCGGCGAAGTACGTGCCGATCATGCGGGCGCGCGGCGCCGACATCGTGCTGGTCTCCGCCCACGGCGGCGACAGCGGCACCTCCAGCTACGGCCCCGAGCTGCCGATCGAGAACCCGACGGCGCTGATCGCCCAGCGGGTCCCCGGCATCGACGCGATCCTGTTCGGCCACGCCCACGCCGAGGTCGCCGAGAAGTTCGTGACCAACGAGCGCACCGGCGAGCAGGTGCTGCTCACCGAGCCGTCGAAGTGGGGCCAGCGGCTGAGCCGGATGGACTTCACGCTCACCCGCGAGCGGGGTAGCTGGAAGATCACCAAGAAGACCGCCGCCCTGTTGAACACCAACACGGTGGTCGAGGACCCGAAGGTCCTCGCGGCCGTGCGGGCACAGCACCAGAAGACCGTGGCGTACGTCAACCAGGTCGTCGCCCGCTCCACCGTGGAGCTGTCGGCGGCCGAGAGCCGCTACAAGGACACCCCGATCCTGGACTTCATCAACCACGTCCAGACCGAGGTCGTCGGTCAGGCGCTGGCCGGCACCTCGTACGCGGACCTGCCGGTGCTGTCGATCGCGGCGCCGTTCAGCCGCACCGCGGTCTTCCCCGCGGGCGACGTGAAGATCCGCGACGTGGCCGGGCTGTACGTCTTCGACAACACCCTCGAAGCCGTCGTGCTCAGCGGTGCCGAGGTACGCACCTACCTGGAGTACTCGGCGAAGTACTTCCGGACCCTCGCCCCGGGCGCCCCGGTCGACCCGGCGACGATCAGCGACCCGGCCGTGCCGGACTACAACTACGACGTCGTCTCCGGCCTGGACTACGACATCGACATCTCCAAGCTGGTGGGCCAACGCCTCACCCGCCTGGTGCTGCCCGGCACCGACACGCCGGTGGCGGACAACGCGCAGTTCGTGGTGGCGGTCAACAACTACCGGCGCAGCGGCGGCGGCAACTTCCCCGGCATCGTCAAGACCCAGGTCTACAACGAGCAGCAGGAGATCCGCCAGCTGCTGATCGACTGGGCGCAGGCCAGGGGCACCATCGACCCGGCCGACTTCCACCAGCCGAACTGGCGGCTGGTACGCGAGGGCGTACCAGTGTTCTGATCCAGCGCCGGACGGGCCGTGGGCGGATCGCCCACGGCCCGTCCGGGCGTCCGGGCGGATGAAGCCGGATCAGCGTGGGTCGCGGCCGTCGATCCGACCCCCGATCTCCAGGCACGGCCAGTCGGCGAGGTCCCGCAGCAACTGCCGGTCGTGCGTGGCCACCACCACGGCGGCGCTCGTCTCGCGGATCGCCGCCGTCAGCTCGTCCACCAGCGCCGACGACAGGTGGTTGGTCGGCTCGTCGAGCAGGATCAGGCCGGGCCGCCCGGCCAACGCCAACGCCAGGTCGAGGCGCCGCTGCTGCCCCTGCGACATCCGCCCGACCGGCGTACGCATCGCCTCGGAGTCCAGCAGCCCCAGCGCCCCGAGCCCGACCGTCTCGGCGTCGCGGAGCACCCCGCGGGCCACCAGCCGCCCCACGTGACGGGCCTGCACCTCACGCGCGGTGAGGCCGGGGTCGTGCTCGGCGGTCTCCTGGGTGATCAGGGCGATCCGTGCCTCGGTCGCCCTCCACACCTGCCCGGCCGTGGGTTCGAGCACCCCGGCCAGCACCGCGAGCAGCGTGGACTTTCCGGCGCCGTTCGCGCCGGTGACCAGCAGCCGGCCACCGCCGTCGAGGCTGAGGTCGACGGGACCCGCCAGGCGCCCGTCGACGACCACGCCGTACGCCCGCACCTGTGGCGCCCCCGGGCGGACGCCCAGGTCGGGCCACCGCAACGTCGGCGGCGGCTCCGGCACGTCGATCCGGTGTGCCCGCAGGGCGTCCTGCTGCCGGTTCAGCGCCTGCACGACGCCCGGCGCGCGCGACTGGCGCTGGTGCTTGCCGGTTCCCTTGTCCGGCCGCCAGCCGGTGGAGAGCCGGTCGCGGGCCTTCGCCACCGCGTCGGTCAGCCGGCGATGCTCGGCCTGCTGCTCGTCGTAGTCCTGCTCCCACGATTCGCGGTCACGCCGCCGGGCGTCCTGCCAGGCGTCGTAGCCGCCGGCGTACAGGCGCGGCGTCCGGTCGCGGGTCGGGTCGAGGTCCAGGAACCGGTCCGCGACGTCACGCAGCAGCGCCCGATCGTGGCTGACGACGGCGAAGCCGCCGCCGTGCTCGCGCAGCCTGCGGGTCAGGAAGTCCAACCCGTCGGCGTCGAGGTGGTTGGTCGGCTCGTCGAGCAGCAGCACGTCGTGGCGCGCGCCGAGCAGGCAGGCCAGCCGCACCCGGTAGCGCTGCCCGACCGAAAGCGTCGACAGCGCACGCCGGCGGTCCGTGCAGGCACCCAGGGCCTCGAGCGCGACGTCGACGCGGCGCTCGGCGTCCCACGCGTCGAGGCCGGTGGCGACGTCGAGCGCGGCGGCGTAGCGGTCGCCGCCACCGGGATCGCCGGCCGCCAGGGCCCGGGACGCCTCGTCCAACGCGGCGAGGGCCGCGAACGACGCGGCCAGCGCCTCCGAGGTCAGGGTGCCGACGGTCGCACCGTCGCGCACGGCCAGCTCCTGGCGGGCCAAACCGATCGTGCCCGCCCGGTGCACGGTGCCCTCGTCGGGGGCGATCAGGCCGGCGAGAACGTGCAGCAGCGTCGTCTTGCCGCGGCCGTTCTCGCCGACGACGGCGACCCGCGAGCGGGCGGAGACGGTCACCGACACGTTGGTCAGGACCCGGCGGGACCCCCGGACGACGGTGACGCCGTCGGCGCGGACGTGTGCGACGCCGCCCGCGGTGACGGGCAGGGAGATGGCTTCGGGGTTCGGGGTGAGGTTCAACGGTGCTCCGCAGCTCGTGGTGGAGCCGGGCAGCAGCAGGCGGCCGCCCGGCGGGAACCGGAACGGCGAGCGCGGACTCAGCAGAGGGAAGGCGCCGCCGTCAGCGGGCGGAGCGGACCTTCTGCGACCAGATACCTCGTGCCATGGCGGCAACCTTAGCAGCGCCGACGCAACGACTCCGCCCGGTTTTCACCCGGCGCGGCGGCGTCGGCGGTCCCCCGTCGTCGGCGGTCCCCCGTCGTCGGTGGACCGGCTTCGAGCGGAGGACGAACGTTTCAGCTCCCGTGGCGGTCGGTCAGGCCCCGTGCCGCAGGTCCCACCGGTCGCGCTCGTCACCCGGATCCGGCTGGTCGCGCCGCGGGTCGGTCTCGGTCAGCGCGGTCCGCTCCTCCGGGCGAACCGCGGGCGGCAGCTCGCCGAAGCGCACGTGCCGCAGGAAGTGGTACTCGTCGTCGGTGAACGACGTCCCGGAGTGGTCCTCTGCCATGGCTGCTCTCCTTCGACGTCATCATTCTGTGCGGTGGTGGCGTCGCACACCACCGCTAAAGCATCCTAGGATCCTGGGTGAAACGGATGGGCAGGCTCCGGGCCACGTGCTCGCCACCGAGGTGCCTTGCGCCGGCACCCTGCCCTACCGGTCCAGCAGCGCCAGGGCCGCCCGGACCGGGGCGCGGTCCAGCGTCTCGTCGAAGCTCGCCCGGCCCTGACAGAACCGCACGAACATCCGCCAGCCCGGCGGGGTGGCCAACAACGCGTGGAAGACCTCCGGCCGCCGGGCGAACACGTCGAGCAGCCGATGCCCGGCGCGCATCGACGGCACCAGGTCCCGGTCGACCGCGCGCTCGTACCCCGCCAGGTCACCGGACGCGACCGCCGCGCCGGCCAGCGCGCCGGAACGCAGCGCGTAGCTGATCCCCTCCCGGCTCCACGGCTCCAGCAGCCCGGCCGCGTCGCCCGCGACCAGCACCCGGCCCCGGCGCAGCGGCGAGTCCTCCGTCCGGCAGCGCGTCAGGTGACCGGAGTCGTGCGCCGGCGACACCGTGGCCAGGCCCAGCCGCTCGACGAACCCCCGCAGGTAGGCCCTGGTCCGCTCCCCCTCACCCCGGGCCGCGATCACGCCGACCGTCAGCCGGTCGCCCTTCGGGAAGACCCAGGCGTACGAGCCCGGCAGCCGACCCCAGTCCAGCAGGAGGCGGCCCCGCCAACGGGCCTGCTCCCGCGGCGGCACGGGCAGTTCCAGCTCCAGCCCCAGGTCCACCTGCCGGTAACGGGCCCCCACGTGCCGTGCGGTCACGCCCGAGGAACCGTCCGCCCCGATCACCGCCCGCGCGTGCACCGTGTCCCCGTCGGCGAGCCTGAGGCGTACGACGTCGGGGTCCTGCTCGACGGCGCGGACCGCGACCCGCTCACGGACCTCGGCGCCGGCGGCGACCGCGGCGGCGCGCAGCCGGTCGTCGAACTCCTCCCGGCGCACCATGCTCACCAGCGGCCCGCCGCGATGGTGGCGGGTGAACCCACGCCGCCCGTCCCGGGTGAACGTCACCCGGTCGACCCGGTCGTGCGCCGGCACCTCGATCCGGCCGGCCACCGCCGCCAGGGACGTGCCGATCAGGCCGCCCCCGCAGGTCTTGTAGCGCGGGTGTGCGGCGCGCTCGACGACCAGCGTGCGCAGGCCGGCGCGGGCGGCGGCACGGGCGGCGGTGAGCCCGGCGGGGCCGGCGCCGACGACGGCGAGATCCCAGACGATCACTGGTGCAGCCTAGGGCAAGCCGCGGCGCGCGGGCAGCGTCGGCGCGACCGGCGGCACCGCCCGATCGGGTGGGCATCTTCGGACGTCCACCGGGTAACCGCGCGGCGCAACCGCCCGCACGGAGGCGGGCCAGGCGAAGGAGGAAGGGCCATGCGGCAGGTGCAACTGTCGGATGTCGAGGAACGGGTGTACGACGCGGTCGCGGCGCTGGAGGCCCGAGGGCAGGTGCCGTACCCGGACCTCATCGCCGAGGAGGCCGGCCTCACCGCGGAGCAGTTGCGCGAGCCGCTGCACCAGCTCACCGAGAAGAACCTGTTGCACCGGGAGGACTCCCCCATGGCCGGGCTGGACTTCGGACCCCGGTTCTGTGCCCGCCAGATGGCGTGAGCCGTCGCCCGCCACGTGATGGTTCGCCTCCCGGGGACCGGGGTAGCGCTCAGCGATGCCCGTTCACTGGTTTACGGGAGGCACGATGAGCCCGGCGGGTACGCCACCGGCCGAACCCGCCGCGTCCCCGGACGACCGGCGGCGCTGGCAGGCCCTCGGGGTCGGGCTGGTCGCCGCCTTCATGACGCTGCTCGACGTGAGCATCGTCAACGTTGCCGTACCGTCGATGGACCGTTCGCTCGGCGCCTCCCCCAGCGACCTACAGTGGGTGCTGTCCGGGTACGCGCTGACGTTCGGGCTGGTGCTGGTCTCCGCCGGCCGCTTCGGCGACGCACGCGGCCGGCGTACCGCGTTCGTCTTCGGGATCGCCCTGTTCACGCTGGCCAGCGCGCTGGCCGGGCTGTCGCCCTCCCCCGCCTGGCTGATCGCGGCCCGGTTGCTCCAGGGCGCCGCCGCCGGAGTGGTCAACCCGCAGGTCACCGGGCTGATCCAGGAGCTCTTCCAGGGCCCCGAGCGGGGCCGACCGTTCGGGCTGCTCGGCGCCACCATCGGCATCTCCACGGCCGTCGGCCCGCTGCTCGGTGGCCTGCTGATCGCCGTCGGCGGCGAGGAGCACGGCTGGCGGTGGGTGTTCTTCGTCAACGTGCCGGTGGGCGTCCTGGCGGTGGTCCTCGGCTGGCGGCTGCTCCCCGCCCGACCGGCCGGCCCACGCGACCACCGGCGGCTGGACCCCGTCGGGGTGCTGCTGCTCGGCGCCGGAGTGCTGCTCGTGCTGTTGCCGCTGGTGCAGCAGGAGTGGCGGAACCCGGCGAGGTGGCTGCTCGTGCCCGTGGGGCTGCTCACCCTGGCCGGCTTCGCCGTGTGGGAACGGTGGTACGCCCGACGCCAGGAACCGCTGTTCGACCTGGGGCTGTTCGGCTTCCGGTCGTACGCCCTGGGTTCGCTGATCGCGCTGGTCTACTTCGGCGGGTTCACCGCGATCTTCTTCATCTTCACGCTCTACCTCCAGAACGGCCTCGGCTACAGCGCGCTGGTCGCCGGCCTGGCCATCACCCCGTTCGCGCTGGGCTCGGCCGCCGCGTCGGCGCTCGGAGGCCGGATCGTCGACCGCTTCGGGCGCCCACTCGTCGCGGTCGGGCTGCTCACCGTGGTGGTCGGGCTCGGGGCGGTCGTCGTCGTGCTCGACCTGGCCCCCAGCGGCGTACCCGTGCCGTGGCTGACCGCCGCCCCCCTGCTGGTCGCCGGGCTGGGCAGCGGCCTGGTGATCGCACCGAACCAGACCCTGACGCTGTCCCAGGTGCCGGTGCGGCAGGCGGGCAGCGGGGCGGGCATGCTCCAGACCGGCCAGCGGATCGGTTCCGCCGCCGGCATCGCCGCCGTCGGCTCGGTCTTCTTCTCCTCGCTGGCCGCCAGCGACGGGGACTTCCCGCTCGCGTTCCGGCACTCGCTGCTGCTGGCCGCCGGGGTGATCGCCCTCGCGCTGGTGGCGGCCCTGGTCGACGTCACCCTCGGCCACCGCCGTCACGACGGCCGCCGCCCCTGACCGGCGTCACGACAGCCGCCGCCCTGACCGGCGTGACGACGGCCGCCGGCTCCGCGCCTCCCCGGCTCCGGGCATGCGTCTGGCCGGCACCCCGGGTGGGGTACCGGCCAGCGGCAGTCGTTCACACTGCTCAGGTCAGCTGTTCCAGTGCTCGGCGACCAGGTCGGCGGCCATCTGCTCCCACTGCGCGTAGTGGTCCGGGTACGCCGACACCTGCACCGTCTGCGCCGCCTCGGTCAGCGGCATGTCCTGCCACCCGTCGACCTGCTTCAGACCCTTCAGGAACGCCGTCGTCGAGTACTCCGGGTCGGTGATCTGCTCCACCGTGCCCCAACCACTGGACGGACGCTGCTGGAACAGGCCCTGCGAATCATGGTCGTTGCGGTCACCCAGGTGACCCAGGTTCTCCAACTTCGACTCCTGCAACGCCGTCGCGATCGACACCACCGCGGCCCGCTCGTCCATGCCGGCCTTCTTCGTCGCCGCGATGATGGCCTTGACGTTGCCGACCTGCTCGTCCGAGAGGTCGATACGCGACTGGGCACCCTGCACACCATGCGGCACCAGCTTGCCCATGTCCGGCTTGTCAGCCTGCACCGCGACGGCGACAGCCGTCGTGTCCACGCTCGGGGCGCTGGTGTGGGCGGTGTCGGTCATCGGACCGGCGGCCACACCACCGGCGAACGCGAGACCGGCGATACCGAGAACGCTGTTACGAATGATCGTGTTCATCGCAGATGCTCCATTCGGGGGTCGGCACCCACAACGCCGAGGGGGATCGGCTTCACGCGGGTGCAAGCACCGTCCGGCGCCCAAGGAACTCAGGGGATCTCCAGTCGAACCGGAGGAGATTTCTCCGGCGTCGTACCGGAGGAAAGGTCTCCCGCGTCGCGCTGGAGGAAAGAACAGATCGGCCGTGTCGGCCGGATGTCCGACCTGTGCGGGTCGGAAGGACCCGGACTGTTTCGCGGGGGCGGGGGGTTGCCCTCACGTCGGCCGGACCATGTGTAACGACCACCGGCCCGCCATCATTCCGGGACCCCGGTCCCGCCACCCCGTCGGGGCGGGCCCGCCATCCCGGCGGGGCGGCATCGCCTTGGCGCTTGCCCGTCGGGGCCGGCTCGCCACCCCGTCGGGGCGGGCGGTGTGGCCTTGGCGTGTGGCCTCGGCGTGTGGCCTTGCTCGGTCGTACGCAGGGTGTAACGACCCCGCCCCGGCCACGATTCCGCCCCCACGATGCCCCCGACCACACCCTCAAACCGGGCACCGTTAGCCATCCCGGACCAGACGAGCACAGCCAGCCGCAGTCCCGCACGCTTGCGCCACAACCGGACACGCGACGCAGGTAGGTGTGATCGTGGCCGACGAGATCTTGGTAGTTTCGCGCCCTGGAGGGGCACATTCCTACCAAGATCTCACGGGACACAGAAACGGTGGCCGGCTAGCGTCGCGGGCCCGGACCTGGAAGGCGGTCTCGTGGACGGGGCAGCTCGACAGGGGCTCGCGTTGGCCACCACGACGAGACGCTGCGCCGGCTGCGGCCGGGCGGCGGTCCGGCCCGGATGCGGGGCGTCGTCGGCATGGACGCGACCGGCCGGCCCCGAGACGCGGGACCGGCCGGTATCACGCGATCGTCGTCACCAGAGCTGGGACACGATGTCCGCCGCCTGCTCCTCCCACTGCGCGTACGCGAAGGGGTAGGCCGAGACCTGCACGGTCTGCGCGGCGGAGGTCAGCGGCAGGTCCTGCCAGCCGCCCACGTTCTTGAGCGCCCGGTAGAAGGCCTCCGAGGCGTACTCGGGGTCGGTGATCTGCTCGGGCGAGCCCCAACCCGACGACGGGCGCTGCTGGAACAGGCCCTGCGAGTCGTGGTCGTTGTACACGCCCAGGTGGCCGAGGTTGTAGAGCTTCGACTCCTGAAGCGACGTGGCGATGCCGATGACGGCACCCCGCTCACCCACACCGCTCTCCTTGGCCTCCTCGATGATGGCCTTGGCGTTGGCGAGCTGCGCGTCGTCGAGCGGGATGCGCGACTGGGCGCCCTGCACGCCGTGCGGGATGAGCTTCTCGCGGCTGGGCTTGTCGGCGGAGGGCTTGGTGGTCGTACCGCCCGTGGTCAGTGCCGACTCCTCGGCCGCGCCCGGCCGGCTCTTGCCGGTGGCCTGCTCGATCGCCGCCACGGCACCCTCGTGGGGCGCGGACGTGACCGGCGCGGCCACGGCCGTCGGCCCGAAGGCGAGACCACCGAGGGCGGCGACACCCACCACGCTCAGCGCGATCTTGCGGTTCGAGTCCGTCGAGTCCTTCGCGATGGCCGGGAGCCATCGAGTGAAGTCGTACTTCACGATGGTTGCCCTTTCGGTCAGGCGAAGCGCTCCCTGGATGAGCACTCCTGGAGGGGAAACTTCCGCGCCGGACGGGTTTCGGCTCCGGCGGTACGGGGGACACAACCAGCCGGGCCTGTCGGTCATTCCGGATATGCGCCGGTCGTGGTCGGCTGCGACCGGGGTCACTACGCGGAGCGGACGGAGAGGCACCAATCGACCTGTCCGGGACGAGCCGCAGGCGCCCGGCAAAGCGGCTGGTGTGTGGCGTTCCTAGGCGTCGCGCGGGGCGCCGAAGCGGACCAGGACGTGCCAGAGCTGCTTGAGGTGCTGGAGGGTCACCTGCGTCGGCCCACGGTCGGCCCAGCGGGACGGCTCCCTGACCACCGAGGCCGCCGCCCGGCCGATCAGGGCGGCGTCGACCAGATCCCCCGGCCGGGCGAACTCGGCGTGCACCCGGGCGGCCAGCGGCGGGATGGCCGGGCCCCGGAAGTCGGCGTCGATCCGGTCGACGGGAAGCGCGAAGCCGGCGTGCCAGTGCAGGGCGAAGCCGTGCCGTCGGGCGAGCGCGGCGAGGATGTCCCCGGCCTCGGTGCCCCGGAAGGACGGGTCGACGACCATCGCCTCCACGTCGCGGGCGAGGCTCAGCTCGCCGTGGATCTGGGCCTCGATGTAGTCGTCGAGCGCGCGCCCCGCCGCGCCGGGGGCCCACGCGGCGTCCTCCCGGCGGCGCAGCAGGCTCTGGGCCAGGCTCACCACGTCGCCCGGCACGCCGAGGCTGATCCCGGTGTCGTCGGTGGCGGCCAGCAGGGCCGCCAGCACCGGCTCGAAGACGTCGACGGTGCCCAGGTCCCGGGGCCCGAGGTGGCTGTCGCCGAAGCAGAACGTGGCCCGCGCGAGCACCTGCGGACGCAGCCGCAGGTGACAGGAGCCGAACCGGGGGCACGCGCCGTCGGGATGGTCGAGCAGGTTGAGGCCGCCGTACTTCGGCCGGTCCGCGAGGGGTACGCCGGGTGCCTGGTAGGCGCCGCCGAAGAGGGACTCCTCCCAGCGGTCCCGGTCACCGCCGGGGAAGGCGGTCAGGCCGCCGTTGGAGATACCGGTCTCGAACTGGCTGCGGTAGACGCCCTCGGCGGCGAGGGCCTCGGCGACCGTACGCCCGTCGGCGAGCAGCCGGTCGGGGTGGAAGTTGAGGGTGAGCCGTCCGTGCCGGCCGACCGCCGCGATCAACAGTTCCGGACCGTGGGTGACGCCGGAGCCGGCGAGCGCGCGGGCGATGGCGGCCAGGGCGGCGGGACGGTCACGCAGCGCCACCGCGCGGACGTACGCGAGGGCGGCGCTCTGGGCGGGGGTGAGTGCCGGTGCCGCCTGCGCGGCGGCCGGTTCAGCGGTGGGTCGCACGGCGACGAATGTCTCCCATGCGCGGGCGGGGACGCACCCCCTTTTTTTCTTCGGTGGTGTCCTGGCCGGCACGCTCGCGTCGACCCGGTCACGGCCTTGGGCGCAGTCGGGTGGGCGGCGCGGCGACGCCGACGTTTCACCCGGTGGGCCGGCATCTGGACCGACGATTACAGTGGGAGGCGCCAAGCGGAAGGCGACGAATGACTGGTGGTGCCGTGGTCGAGCAGGGCGCCTTCGTGCACGAGGGGTTCTTCTACGACGGTCCGCGGGCCCTGCTCGCCGGCACGGTCCCGTTCATCACCGACGGTCTCGCCGCCGGGGAGCCGGTGCTGGTCGCGATGCCGGGCGCCAACCTGTGGCGGGTCCGCGCCGAGGTCGGCCCCGCCGACGCCGTGCGCTGGGCGGACATGACGCAGGCCGGCCGGAACCCGGGCCGGATCATCCCGTGGGTGTTGCAGGCGTTCATCGAACAGCACGCCGGCCGGCGGGTGCGCATCATCGGCGAGCCGATCTGGGCCGGGCGCAGCGACACGGAGTACCCGGCGTGCGCCCAGCACGAGGCACTGATCAACATGGCCTTCGCCGGCCGCGACGCGACCATCCTCTGCCCGTACGACACCACCGGGCTCGACGCCGACGTGCTGGCCGACGCGTACGCCACGCACCCCGTGCTCGTCGACGACGCCGGGCGACGGCCAAGCCCGCGTTACGCCCCGGCGGAGGTGGTGGCCCGCTACAACGAGCCCCTGTCGAGCCCGACGGAGCCGGTCGCGGCGCTGGCGTACGAGCTGGACACGCTCTCCGCCGTGCGCCGGTTCGTGGCAGGGCACGGGGAGGCCGCGGGGCTGGACGCGGACCGGCTGGCCGACCTCCAGATCGCGGTGACCGAGCTGGCGACCAACAGCGTCGCGCACGCCGGCGGCGCCGGTGTGCTGCGCGTGTGGCGGACGGCCGAGCACCTGGTCTGCGAGATCCACGACGACGGTTCGCTGACCGACCCGCTGACCGGGCGGCTGACCCCGGCGGCGGACGGCATCGGCGGCCGGGGGCTGGTGATCGTGCAGGCGCTGTGCGACCTGGTACGCGTACACACGACCGCCGCCGGCACGACCATCCGGATGTACGTGCGCCGCCCGGCGTGACCCGGCCCGGCAGGTAGCCGTCGAGCGGTCCCGGGCAGCCCGTACGGCGACTGCCCGGGACGACCGCCGGCCCGCTCAGTGGCCGCGGGCCAGCCACTCGTCGAGGTGTGGAGCCTCCGCCGCGACGGTCGTGCTCTCCCCGTGCCCGGTGTGCACGACCGTCTCCGGTGGGAGCGTGAGCAGCCGGTCCCGGATCGAGGCGACGATGGTGCCGAAGTCGCTGTACGAGCGTCCCGTCGCCCCCGGCCCGCCGGCGAAGAGCGTGTCGCCGGTGAAGACGACGCCGAGCTGCGGCGCGTGGAAGCTGCACCCGCCGGGGCTGTGCCCGGGCGTGTGCAGCACGGTCAGCGCGGTGCCGGCCACCTCGACGACCTGCCCGTCGCGCAGGTCCGCGCCCGGCGCCTCGTCGGGGTGCACCATGTCCCACAGCACCCGGTCGGCCGGGTGCAGCAGCACCGGGGCGCCGGTGGCCCGGGCCAGCGCCGGGGCCACCCGGACGTGGTCGTCGTGCGCGTGGGTGGCGAGGATCGCCCGCACCCGCCGGTCGCCGACGGCGGCCAGTATCGCGTCGACGTCGTGCGGAGCGTCGACGACGACGCACTCGGTGTCGTCGCCGACGACCCATACGTTGTTGTCCACGTCGAAGGTCTGGCCGTCGAGGGAGAACGTGCCGGAGGTGACGGCGTGGTCGACGCGCGCGGCCATCAGAGCACCACCACCGAGCGCAGCACGTCGCCCCGGTGCATCCGGGCGAACGCCTCCTCGACCTGCGCCAGGGCGATCTCCTCGGTGACGAAGGCGTCCAGGTCGAGCCGGCCCTGAAGGTAGAGCTCGGTGAGCATGGGGAAGTCGCGGCTGGGCAGGCAGTCGCCGTACCAGCTGGACTTCAACGCGCCGCCCCGGCCGAAGACGTCGAGCAGCGGCACCTCGACGGTCATCTCCGGCGTCGGTACGCCCACCAGCACGACGGTGCCGGCGAGGTCGCGGGCGTAGAAGGCCTGCTTCCAGGTCTCGGGGCGACCGACCGCGTCGATCACGACGTCGGCGCCGAAGCCGCCGGTGGCGGCGCGGATCGCCTCGACCGGGTCGTCCTCGCGGGCGTTGACGGTGTGGGTGGCGCCGAACTTCCGGGCCCAGTCGAGCTTGCGGGGGTCGGTGTCCACGGCGACGATCGTCGTCGCGCCGGCCAGCGCCGCGCCGGCCACCGCCGCGTCCCCGACGCCGCCGCAGCCGATCACGGCCACCGAGTCGCCCCGGGTGACCCCGCCGGTGTTCATGGCGGCCCCGAGACCGGCCATCACGCCGCAGCCGAGCAGACCGACGGCGGCGGGCCGGGCCGCCGGATCGACCTTGGTGCACTGCCCGGCGTGGACCAGGGTCTTCTCGGCGAAGGCGCCGATGCCCAGCGCCGGCGTGAGCTCGGTGCCGTCGGTGAGGGTCATCTTCTGCGCCGCGTTGTGGGTGGCGAAGCAGTACCACGGGCGGCCCCGGCGGCAGGCCCGGCACTCCCCGCAGACGGCCCGCCAGTTGAGCACCACGAAGTCGCCCGGCGCGACGCCGTCGACGCCCGGCCCGACCTGCTCGACGACGCCGGCGGCCTCGTGCCCGAGCAGGAACGGGTAGTCGTCGTTGATGCCGCCCTCGCGGTAGTGCAGGTCGGTGTGGCAGACCCCGCAGGACTGGATCCGCACGATCGCCTCGCCCGGACCCGGGTCGGGCAGCACGATCGTGGTCACCTCGACCGGCGCGCCCTTGCTGCGGGAGATGACTCCCCTGACCTCCTGGCTCACGCTTCCTCCTGCTCCACGCCGACGCGTCGCGCCGCCGTCCGTCGGTGCGCTGACGCGGCACCTCGATCACGTCCCTCGGGCCGAAACTACCCCCGATCGTCGCGGACGACCGGGGCCGCCGGGCGGTTATCGCGGGCGGCGAGGGGTAGGCGGGGGCACGGTTCGACAGTCGGACGGGAGTGCGCCATGAGGGTCAGCCATCTGCCGCTGCGGGTCAGCATCGGCGCGTTCGTCCTCAACTCGGGGTTGGGCAAGCGGTCGCTGGAGGGCGAGGCCGCGCAGGGCGTGCACGGAATGGCCGTCGGGGCCGTGCCGCAGCTCGGCAGGCTCGACCCGGACCGGTTCGCCCGGCTGCTCTCGCGGGCCGAGATCGCCCTGGGCGCCGCGCTGCTCGCGCCGTTCGTGCCGTCGGCGCTGGCGGGGCTGGGGCTGGCCGCGTTCGGCGCGGGTCTGGTGCAGCTCTACCTGCGCACGCCGGGGATGCGCGAGGCGGGCAGGCTCCGGCCCACCCAGCAGGGCATCGGCCTGGCCAAGGACGTCTGGCTGCTCGGGGCCGGCCTGACCCTGGTGCTGGACGATTTCACCCACGGCCGCCGGCGCCGCTGACGTCCCGCGCCGGCGACCGGCGAACACGCCCGCGCCGCGTCACGCGCCCACGCCGGGAGGGCGGTCGGCGTCCCGCAGCCGGTGCGACGGGTCAGCTTGGCGTCGCGGCGGGTGTCCGCGCGGCCAGGTCGCGGCGGGCGGCGTTGCGGTAGCGCAGCACCTGGACCGCGCCGAGTGCCCAGAGGAGGTACTGCACGGCGAAGGCCCACCGGAAGGCGGCCAGGTCCGGGGTGGCCCGCTCGGCCGGGGTGGCCAGGTCGAGCACGACGCCGACGGCCAGCACCAGCACGATCGAGGCGACGAAGCCGCCGACGTTGACGACCCCGGTGGCGCTGCCGATCCGGTTGACCGGGTTGAAGCTGCGCGCGTAGTCGAACCCGATGAGCGAGGCCGGGCCGTTGACGGCGAGCACCAGGACCAGCACGACCAGCAGCCAGCCCGGCGCGCGTCCCGGCCAGGCGAGCACGACGGCCCAGACCGCGGCGGTGGCGCCGGTGGTCGCGAAGACGAGCACCGAGCGGTGGAACGGGTGCCGGGCGCACAGGTGCGCGACCACCGGCCCGGTCAGCAGCATGGCGGCCGTCATCAGGGTGAGCAGCGACGCCGCCGTGGTCGGGCTGAGCCCCTGCCCCTGCACGAGGAACGGGTACCCCCAGAGCAGGGCGAACACGGCGCCGGAGAACTGGGTGACGAAGTGCGTCCAGAGCCCCAGGCGGGTGCCCGGCGCAGCCCACGCGGCGGCCAGCTCCCGGCGGACGCCGGCGAGGGTGGGCGCCGCGCCGGCCGGGACCGGCCCGCCCGGGGTGTCCCGGACGGCGACGACGATCATCAGCAGCACGCTCGCCCCGACCGCCGCGGCGGTCACGAAGGCGGGGGTCCAGCCCGCCGAGTGCAGCAGCGCCACCAGCGGTACGGCGCCAAGGATCGCCCCGAGCTGGCCGAGGGTGCCGGTGAGCTGGGTCATCATCGCGTAGCGCCGCCCCGGGAACCACAGCGCCACGATGCGCAGCACGCTGATGAAGGTCATCGCGTCGCCGAGCCCGATCAGCACGCGGGCGGCGATCGCCAGGGGCACGTCGGTGGCGAAGGCGAAGCAGAGCTGGCCGGCCACCATGAGGGCGCCGCCTGCGATGAGCAGCCGGCGGGACCCGAACCGGTCGAGCAGCACGCCGACCGGTACCTGCATCGCCGCGTACACGGCGAGCTGGGCGACGGAGAAGGTGGCCAGCGCCGAGGCGTTGACGTCGAAGCGGTGCGTCGCGTCGACGCCGGTGACGCCGAGCGAGCTGCGGTGGAACACGGCGGCCACGTACGCGGCCACGGCGACGCCCCAGACGAGGCCGCCCGCCGACCGGCGCGAGGAGACCGGTGCGGTCAGCATCCTCACCGCAGGGTCCGCAGCACGTCCGCGGCGTTGTCGATGTGCGCGGCGACGGCGGCGAGCCACCGCCGGGGGTCGTCGGAGTCGAGCGCCGCGACCTGCTCGGCGTGCTCGGTGAGCGCCGTCTCGGCCCAGCCGGGCGAGAGCCGGAAGCTGGCCTCGCCCATCCGCAGCTGCCGGTCGCGCAGCCGCTGGTACAGCTCGGCGAGGATCTCGTTGTCGGCCGCCTCCACCACGGTCGCGTGGAAGGCCCGGTCGGCCTGCATGAGTGCGGCGAGGTCGCCGGCGGCGTGCGCGGCGCGCATCTCGGCCAGCCGGGCGGCGAGGTCGCCGCGCAGCGCCGCGCGCCGGGGCCAGACCCGCTCGGCGGCGTGCAGCTCGACCAGCCGCCGCGCCTCGATCACGTCGTTGATCTCGCGGGCGGAGACCGGGCGGATCAGCGCGCCCCGCTTCGGATAGAGCCGGACCAGTCCCTCCACCTCCAGGCGCAGCAGCGCCTCCCGGACGGGGGTGCGGGAGACCCCGGTGGCCTCGGCGATCTCCCCCTCGCTGACCAGCGAGCCGCCCGGGTGGATCTGCTCCAGGATCTCGCGCTTGAGGTGCCGGTAGGCCCGCTCGGCGGCCGAGGGCGTGGCCGTCCGGCCCGGCGAGGAGGGATGCGTCATGTATCTATCGTGGATCCCGTCGCGCCGGCGCACCCCCGCGCCCCCGCCGGAGGTGGCGTGCGCCACCCGTCAGCGCGCTCGCAGGGCCAGCAGGCCGTCGTCGACAGCGAACCCGGGCGCGAACGGCGGGCCGAAGCCGCCGAGCAGCTCCGCGAGCCAGCGGGCCTCGTCGGGCGCGGCCCGCGCCAGCCGCAGCCGGCGCATCCGCACCGGTGCCGCCCGCAGTCGCTGCAGCGCACCGGTGGCCGCGTCGAGGGTCGGCAGCCACAGCAGCCGCAGCCAAGGCCGGTACGCCTCCCGTCCGCCGATGCCCTCGTAGTCGTCGAGAAGGTCGCCGCAGCCGTAGAGGACCAGCCGTTCGCGGTACACCTCGACGGGGCGCGGATGGTGCGACGAGTGGCCGTGCACCACGTCCACGCCGGCATCGACGAGCCGGTGGGCGAAGTCGACGTGCGCGGCCGGCACGTCGTACCCCCAGTTGGTGCCCCAGTGCACGGAGACCAGCACCCGGTCCCCGGGCCCGGCCACGGCGGCGATCCGTGCCGCCAGCGCGTCCGCCGAGGCGACCGAGACCTCCGGCAGGTACGCCACCCCAGGCGCCCCGGTGGTGGCCGCCCAGGGCGGGGGCACCCCGCTCGACGGCGCGGCCACCGACCAGACGAGCAGCCGTCCGCCCGTGCCGAGGGGCACCCGGGCGGGTCGCCAGGCCGAGGCCGCGTCCCGGCCGGCGCCCGCCGTGGCGATGCCGGCGGCGGCGAGCGCGTCGAGGGTGTCGGTGAGCCCCACCGTGCCGAAGTCGAGGCTGTGGTTGTTGGCCAGGGCGCAGACGTCGAGCCGGGCCGCCGCGAGGCAGCCGAGGTTTCCCGGGTGCATCCGGTAGTGGATCGCCTTGCCCGGTGCGTGCTCGCCCCGGCCGGTCACCGCGGTCTCCAGGTTGACCACGCGCGCGTCGGGCCGCACCTCGTCGAGCAGGTCGAGCGCCTCGCCCCACGGCCAGGCCGGGGGCGCCGGGCGCGGGACCGGCCCGTTGGCGGCGCGGGCCAGGTCGACGTAGTCGCGGGCGTCGCGTACCGCCGGTTCGCGCAGCTCGGGCGGACCGGGCGCGGGCAGGATCGCGTCCACGCCCCGGCCGGTCATCACGTCGCCGCCGAGGAACAGGGTCAGCTCAGGCACCCCGCCCGCCTTCCCCGTCCCGCCGCCGGCTCACCTGCCGGCGGCGTCCGCGCCGGCCTCGGCCCAGAAGTCGACGAGCAGGCGGTGGAACTCGGCCGCGCACTCGATCTGCGGCATGTGACCGCAGTCGGCGAACAGGTGGGTGCGGGCCTTCGGCAGCCGGGACCGGGCGGCGTCGAGGTGCGTCGCCGGCAGGATCAGGTCCCGGTCGCCCCAGACGACCAGGGTGGGCACGTCGAGCCGCTGCACCTCGGCCAGCAGCTCCTCGCGCCACCGCGGGCTCACGCCCCGGAAGGTGCCGAGGTCGCGTGCCGTCTCCAGCATGACCCGGGCGGCGTACGGCTGGCGGGCGACCGCCAGGGCGTGGGCGACGCGTTCGGCGGTGGCGTGCGCCGGGTCGTGGAAGAGGGACCGCTCGGCGCGGCGGGCCGCCCAGCGGGTGGGGCGCAGCAGCAGCCGGCCCAGCGGGCGCAGCGCCAGCAGCCGCAGCGCGATGGTGACCTCCCGGCCGAAGCCGGCGCTGTTGACCAGCGTCAGGCTGCCGACCCGGGCCGGCTCGGACGCCGCGAGGCGCATGGCGACCGCGCCGCCGAGGGAGTTGCCGACCACGTGCACCGGCTTCTCGACGCCGACGGCGTCGAGGTAGCGGGCGGCGAACTCGCCCAGCGCCGACAGGTTGCAGGGGCGGGCCATCGGCAACGAACCGCCGTAGCCGGGCAGGTCGACGCTGTGCACCCGGAACCGCTCGGCGAGCAGCTCGTGCAGCTCGGTGAAGTCGCGCAGGGTGCGGCCGATGCCGTGCAGCAGCAGCACCGGTGGCCCGTCGCCGTCGACGCGGTGACACACCCGCCGGCCGTCCACGGTGACGTGCCGGCGTCCCGCCGGGGCGCTCACGCCGGCTCCCCGGCCGGGTCGGCCGCCGGGGTCGCCTCGGCCTGCCGCTGCGCCGGGGCGGGTCGCCCGGTGGTGAGCCGGCGGGTGGACTCGCCCGCGATCCGGTTCAGCCCGAAGGCGAGGACCCGCTGGTACGACACCGGCGCCACCCGGGCCAGCAGGTCGGGCAGTTTCGCCGACCAGCCGATCAGCACCCGGCCCCGGCGGCGGTGCACGCCCCGCAGGATCACCTCGGCGGCCGTGGCGGGGTCGATGGTCAGCAGCCGCTCGAACTGCCGGCGGCCGGTCTCGAACTCCTCGGCGGGCACGCCGGCGCCCGCACGGGCGTTCTGCGCGATGCGGGTGCGGATGCCGCCCGGGTGCACGCAGGTCACCCCGATCCCCTCACCGGCCAGTTCCTGGCGCAGCGCCTCGGTGAAGCCCCGGACGGCGAACTTGCTGGCCGAGTAGGCGGTCTGCCCCGCCGGGGCGATGATCCCGAAGAGACTGGAGAGGTTGACCAGGTGCGCGCCCGGCTCGGCCCGCAGGGTGGGCAGCAGCGCGTGGGTCATCTGCACCACGGCCCGGAAGTTGACGTCGACGACCCAGCTGAACTCGTCCAGGCTCACCTGGTCGAAGCGCCCACCCAGCGCCACCCCGGCGTTGTTGACCAGCAGCCGTACCACCGGGTGCCGCTGCCGGATCTCCTCCGCCACCCGGGCGGTCGCGGCGGCGTCGGCCAGGTCGACCACGTGGGCGGTGAGCTGCCGGTCGGGGTACGCGGCGCGCACGGCCGCGACGACGGCGTCGAGCCGGGCGGCGTCGCGGTCGAGCAGCACCAGGTCGCTGCCCCGGCGGGCGAGCGAGTGGGCGAGGGCCTCCCCGATCCCGCTGGCGGCGCCGGTCACCACGGCTGTGCCGCCGGTGAAGACGAACCTACGCACGGACGGTCCTCCTTTGCGGTGTGCCGGCGCGGGAGAAGCGCACGCCGGGGTCGGTGAGCCGGCCGTGCCGCATCAGCAGGACGTCCCGGGGATAGTTCTGGTGCAGCCGCCAGGGCGCCCGGGTGCCCTGCTTGGGCAGGACGTCGACGCTGCGCAGCACGTAGCCGGCCGTCAGGTCGATGATCGGCTCGCGCTCGCCGTCGGGGGGTGGCAGCGGGGTGACGACCTGCTGACCGGTGCGGTCCAGGTGCCGCAGCAGCCGGCAGACGTAGGTGGCGACCAGGTCGGCCTTCAGCGTCCACGAGGCGTTGGTGTAGCCGATGGTCATCGCGAAGTTCGGCACCCCGGAGAGCATCATGCCCTTGTAGGCGACGGTGCCGGGCAGGTCCACCTGCGCGCCGTCCACGCTCAGTGTCATGCCGCCGAGGGCGAGCAGGTTGAGCCCGGTGGCCGTGACCACGACGTCCGCGGCCAGTTCCTCGCCGGAGGCGAGGCGGACGCCCCGCTCGGTGAACGTCTCGATGGTGTCGGTGACCACCGACGCGCGCCCCCGCGCCAGTGCCGCGAACAGGTCGCCGTCGGGCACCACGCACAGCCGCTGGTCCCACGGGTCGTAGCGGGGCGAGAAGTGCCGGGCGACGTCGTAGCCGGCCGGCAGCCGGCCCCGGGCGGCGCGCAGCAGCAGCCGCCGGACCAGGGCGGGCGCGCGCCGGCTGAGCTGGAAGTTGGCGGTGGAGAGCAGGACGTTCTTCCACCGCACCACCGGATACGCGGCCTTCGCCGGCAGCCAGCGCCGCAGCGCGTCGGCGAGCACGTCGCGCGAGGGCAACGCCAGGACGTACGTGGGTGAGCGCTGGAGCATCGTGACGTGGGCGGCCCGCTCGGCCATCGCCGGCACCAGGGTCACGGCGGTGGCGCCGCTGCCGATCACCACCACCCGCTTGCCGGTGTGGTCGAGGTCGTCGGGCCAGTGCTGCGGGTGCACGATCCGCCCGGCGAAACGCTCGGCGCCCGGCAGCGCAGGGGTGTAGCCGGCGTCGTAGCGGTAGTAGCCCGCGCAGGTGAACAGGAAGGAGCAGGTCAGCACGACCGTCTCGCCGGTGTCGTCGCGGTGGGCGTGCACCGTCCAGCGGGCGCTGGCGCTGTCCCAGTCGGCCCGCAGCACGCGGTGGCGGAAGCGGATGTGGTCGGCGACGCCGTACTCGTCGGCGGTGCGGCGGACGTAGTCGCGGATGGCGTCGCCGTCGGCGATGGCCTTCGGGTCGGTCCACGGCTTGAAGGAGTAGCCGAGGGTAAACATGTCGGAGTCCGACCGGACGCCGGGATAGCGGAACAGGTCCCAGGTGCCGCCGATCGCGTCGCGGGACTCCAGCACCGCGTACGTCTTGTCGGGGCAGCGGCGGCGCAGGTGACAGGCGGCGCCGACGCCGGACAGGCCGGCCCCGACGATGAGCACGTCGACGTGGTCGGTGGCCATCTCGTCTCCCGTCCGCCGTGTGACACCGGACACTAGCCACGGCCGTCGAGGCGCGTCAACACCCTGTCGAGTTGGATCGACAGGGTGTTGATCCGGTGTAGAGTCACCGGGCATGACACCCGCCCGTACGGCCGCCGGGAGCGCCACCGGGCGCGGACGGCGCGCGGCGCGCTCCGCCGGTGACGAACGGGAGTCGGCCATCCTGGCCACCGCCGAGCGGCTGCTGCGGGAGCGGGCCTTCGCCGACATCTCCATCGACGACCTGGCGCGCGGCGCGGGCATCTCCCGGCCCACCTTCTACTTCTACTTCCCGTCCAAGGACGCGGTGCTGCTCACGCTGCTGGACCGGGTCACCGAGGAGGCCGACGCCGCCGCCGGCGACGTGCTGGAGCGGCTGGCCGAGGATCCCCGGGCACGCTGGCGGGAGCTGATCCACCGCTTCCACGAGACGTTCGGCGCGCACCGGGCGGTGGTGCTGGCCTGCGCGCAGGTACGCGGCACCAACGCCGAGGTGCGCCGGCTCTGGGCCGCCGTGCTGGCACGCTGGGTGCACGCCATCGAGACCGCGATCGAGGCCGAGCGGCGGCGCGGGGCGGCCCCCGACGGCATACCCGCCCGCGACCTCGCCATCGCACTCAACTCCATGAACGAGCGCGTCTGGTACGCCACGTTCGCCGGCGACGGGCCGGCGGTGGCCGAGGCCGACGTCGTCGACGTCCTGCGTGACGTCTGGCTGGCGGCGATCTACCGGGGCACCGCTCCCCCGCCGACCTGAGCCCGCCGGGACGCGAGGTCGTGCCGGACCCCGCACCCCGCTACCGTTGATCGTTCCCGACGGCGGCGAGCGGTCCGGCTTGCGTCACCCTGGAGGAGAGTTGAGCCCGACCAGCACCCCGTTCTCGGCCGAACTGCGGGCCGCCAGCAAGGAGGCCCACCAGGGCGCGGAGTCCCAGCGGTACGTCTCCGCCCTGGTCGCGGGCGACCTGGACCGCGACGCCTACGCCGCGCTCGTGATGCAGCACCACGTGATCTACGAGGCGCTGGAGGGCGCCGCCGAGGCGATGCGCCACGACCCGCTCGCCGGCCCGTTCGTCGACGACGCGCTGACCCGGCTGCCCGCCCTCGCCGCGGACCTGGAGTTCCTGCTCGGGCCCGGCTGGCGCCGGCGGATCGAGCCGACCCCGGCGACGGTCGCCTACGCCGCTCGCCTCGCCGCGCTGCGGGCCGGCGCACCGGAGCGGTTCATCGCCCACCACTACACCCGCTACCTCGGCGACCTCTCCGGCGGCCTACACATCGGACGCTCGCTCGCCCGGCACTACGGGCTGACCGGGGACGCCGGGGCGGCGTTCTACCGGTTCGACCGGATCCCGAGTCCGAAGGTGTACAAGGACGCCTACCGGGCCAGGCTGGACGACCTCCCGCTCGGCGAGGCGGGACGGGCCGCGCTGCGGGCCGAGGTGCTCGTGGCGTACCGGCACAACACCGAGGTCCTCGCCGCCCTGTCGCACCTCGCGCCGGCCACCGACGCCGAGGCGTCCGCGTGAGCGCCCCGTTCGGCGCCGACGTGGTCGCCGCTGTCTGCCGGCACATGAACGACGACCACGCCGCGGACTCGTTGCTCATCTGCCGCGCGCTCGGCGGTCACCCCGCGGCCATCCGGGCCCGGGCAACCGGCCTGGACGACGGGGGCATGGAGTTCGCCGTGACCGTGGACGACGTCGAGGTCCCGGTGCGGGTGCCGTTCGCCCAGCGGCTGACCGAACGCGCGCAGATCCGCCAGGAGGTGGTGCGCATGTACCGGGAGGCGTGCCGGCGCCTCGGGCTCCCGCCACGCGCGGCCGGCTGACCGGGCGACGACCGTGGCCCCGGCGGCACTGCGCGAGCGGCTCGCCGCGACCGCCGCCGACCTCTACGCGCTCCCATCCGGTGGGCGGATGCCGGGCTGAGCCCCGGTGCCCCTCAACAGCGGACGGTGGCGGGGCGCCGATTGTCGCCCGGTTGTGCGACCCTGGGGGCGACCGTCCGGTCACCGGAGGTGATGGCCACGTTACGACTGTGCGCACTCGTCGCCGGGCCGGACGCCGCCGCCGTGGACCTCGATGTCCCCGCCGGCGCCACGGCCGCACTGGTCGCGGCCCCACCCGTCGGCACCGCCGTCGCCCGGGTGGTGAGCGGGCTGGCCGCGCCGGTCGCCGGGCGGGTCCTGGTGGGCGACCGCGAGGTCACCGCCCTGCCGCCGCCGCAGCGCCGCATCGCCTACGTGCCGGCGGGCGGCGCGCTGCTGCCGCACCTGACCGTGCGGCGCAACATCGCCTACGGCCAGCGTCGCCGGGAACGGGTACGCGAGGTGGCCGACGCGTGGACGGCGACGGTGGTCGACCGGCTGGAGCTGGCCCCGACGCTGGGGCTGCGACCGCACCTGCTGTCGGAGGCGCAGCGGTTCCGGGTGGCGCTCGCCCGCGCCGTGGTCTGCCTGCCCGAGGCGCTGGTGATCGACCTGCCGACCGGGCCGGCCGGGGGTGGACGGCTGACCGAGCTGCTCGGCCGGCTGACCCCACCGGACACCCCGGGGGTGGCGGTGCTGGTCTGCACGGCCGAGCCGGGCGCGCTGCCCGACGTGCCGGTCGCCGCCGAGGTGGGCGGATGACGCCGGCGGGTCGGATCGTGCCGGCGGCGCGGCTGGGCCGCCGTACGCTGCTGCGGGCCGCCGCCGGGGCCACCGCGACGGCCGTCGCGGGCTGCTCGGGGGCGCCGCCGGCGGTCCAGGTCGCCGTCGTGTGGAACGGCAGCGAGCTGGCCCGTTTCCGCGAGGTCCTGGCCGGCTACGACACCGGCGTGCAGGTGGTCAGCGCCGGCAACGACATCGACGCGTTCCTGCGTGCCCGCCAGCTGGCCGGCACCAGCCCCGACGTGGCGATCCTGCCCACGTCGGGGCTGGTCGTCGAGTACGCCCGCCGCGGCTGGCTGCGCGAGCTGAGCCCGGCCCCCAGCTACGCCCTCCCGCCCGGCATGGCCGACCTGCTCTCCGCCGACGGGCGCCGCTACGGCGTCTGGGTGAAGGCGGCCCACAAGTCGCTGTTCTGGTACTTCCCGTCGATGCTCCCCGCGCCGCCGCGCACCTGGGACCAGCTCGTGACGCTCACCCGGCACCTCGGCGCGCGGGCCCGCGCGGGCGACGGCCCGGCCCCGCTGGCCATCGGTGCGGCCGACGGCTGGGTGCTCACCGACTGGTTCGAGAACGTGCTCGCCGACGTGGCGCCGCCCGGCTACTACGAGGCGCTGGCCCGCGGCGAGGCCGACTGGCGCAGCCCGTCGGTGCACACGGCGCTGGACCGGCTGGCGGAGCTGTGGAGCGTCGACGGCGCGTTCCCCGGTGGCGGCCGCCGGGCCCTGCTCACCCAGTACGAGGAGTCGGCCATCCAGGTGGTGCACCACCGGCGGGCGACGATGCTCTTCGGGGCCGACTTCGTCGACGACGTCAGCCGCCGGTTCCGCCGGGGCCCGGAGCAGCCGGAGACCTTCCGTTTCCCCGGCTCCCGGCTGGCCGACAGCCCGCTGATCGTCGGCGGCGACGCCGCCGTGGCGTTCGCCGGCTCGGCCGGCGGGGCGGAGCTGGTGCGTTGGCTCAGCGGCGGGTCGGCGTTCGGGCCGTGGTTGCGCGCCGGCGGCTACCTCTCCCCCAACGTCACCGTGCCGCTGGCGGACTACCGCGATCCCGTCCGCCGCCGCCTCGCCGCCGAGCTGCGTACGGCCGGGGCCGTGCGTTTCGACCTGTCCGACCGGCTGCCGGGCCCGTTCACCGGCTCCGACGGGGTGGGCATCTGGCGGATCATGCAGGACTTCTTCGCCGACGTCACCGACAAGGTCCCCGCTGGCCGGGCCGCCCGCCGGGCCGTCGGGCAACTGGCGGCGGCGGCCCGCTTGAGCGGGGGCGGCCGGTGAGCCGCGTACTGGGCGAGCTGGCGGTCCTCGACGACGTCGGGCCGCCCCGGCGCGGGCGGGCCTATCCGGCGGCCGGCGCCACCTCGGCGCTGCTGCTGCCCGCCCTGCTGCTGCTCGGCGGGCTGGTGGCGTGGCCGGTGCTGCGTACGCTGCACGCCAGCGTCACCACCGACGGCCGGTGGGTGGGCGCGGAGCACTTCCGCACCGCGCTGGCCGCGCCCGGCACCGGCGCCGTGGTGGGACGCACGCTGCTCTGGGCGCTGCTGGTGCCTGCGGTGGTCACGGTGCTGGGCTACCTGCTCGCCGCCGCCTCGCGCCGCTCGCAGGAGGGCGGGCTGGTCCGCCTCATCCTGGTGGTGCCGACCGCGCTGCCGCTGGTGGTCACCGGGGTCACCTTCCGGCTGATGTACGACCCGGACCCGGAGCGCGGGCTGGCCACGCTGGTCGCCGCGACGCTGACCGGCCGGTCCGCGGCCGACGCCCCGCAACTGCTCGGCCCCCGCCTGGTGACGGTGGCGCTGATGTCGGCGTTCGTGTGGGCGTGGGTCGGGCTGGCCGTGCTGGTGTTCCGGGCCGCCCTCGACGCGGTGCCGCCCAGCCTCGCCGACGCGGTACGCGCCTACGGCGGCAACCGCCGCGACGTGCTCTGGGACGCGCAGTGGCGGCCGCTGCTGCTGCGCACCGTGGCGGTGGTGTTCACCCTGGCGGCGCTCGGCACCGCCAGGACGTTCGACCTGATCCTGGTGATGACGCCCGGCTCGGTGCGCGACGAGGCGTCGGTGCTCGCGCTGCGGGTCTGGCAGACCTCCAACGGCGCCACCACCGGCGAGGGCGCCGCGCTCGGGGTGGTGTGGCTGGCGGCGGTGGCCGCCGGCCTGCTGGTCGCGGCGCTGTTCGTGCGGCAGGCGTGGCCGCCGCCCCGGGACCCGGTGCCCGTCGCGCCCGAGCCGGCGGCGCCGGCACCGCGCCGGACGACCCGGCTGCTGGTGGCCGGCGCGGCGGTCGCCTGGCTGGTGCCCCTCGGGGTGCTGCTCGCCACCTCGCTGCACGGCACGGTGGACGCGGCGGCCCGGGGCTGGTGGTGGAGCCCACCCAGCCTCGACTCCTATCGGGAGCTGCTCACCGGCGCCGAGCTGTGGCGCACGCTGGGCTTCACGCTGGTGCTGGCGACCGTGGTCACCGCCGTGGTGCTGGGCGTCGCGCTGCTCGCCGCGTACCCGCTGGCGTGGCTGACCGGGCCGCCCGCCCAGGCCACCGGGCTGCTGCTGATGGCCGCCAGCATCGTGCCGGTGCAGGTGATCGCCGGGCCGGTCAACGAGGTGCTCGGCGTGGTGCTCTCCTCGGGCACGGCGCGCGGCCTGGCGCTGGTGCACGTCGCGCTGGGCGTGCCGTTCGCCGTGCTGGTGCTGCGTAACGCGTTCGCGGACCTGCCCGCCGAGCAGGTGCGGGCGGCCCGGGTGGGCGGGCGGCACTGGTGGGGCACCCTGCGGCTGCTCGCCCGGCACAACCGCCCGGCGGTGGTGGCGGTCGCGGTGCTGGAGTTCGTGCAGGTGTGGAACGACCTGGTGGTGGGTCTGCTGTTCAGCGGGCCGGGCGCGCTGCCGCTGGGGCTGTTCCTCGCCGGGCAGACCCGGGGCTTCGCGGCCAACAGCGGGGCGCTTGCCGCCGGCTCGGTGATCGCCTCGATCCTGCCGGTGCTGCTGGTGGTGCTGGCCCGCCGCCAGCTGGTCGCCGGCCTGGTCGCCGGGGGCGTGCGGTGACGGGGCGCCGCCCCCGACGGCTGAGCCTGCTGCTCGCGATCGGCGGCGTGGTCGGCGGAACGGTCAGCGCGGTGCTCGGCAACGTCACCGGCAACCTGCTCTCCGAGCTCTCCGTCGCCCAGCTCGGCTCCGCCAGCGCCGGGGTGATCGTGCTCGGCCTCGCCGCCGCGATGGTCGTGGAGTGGCGCCGCCAGCGGCAGCAGGCCGCGGGGCCGGACGACACCGAGGCGACGCCGGCCGCCGGCACGCCCACCCTGCCGTGGCCGGCCGGGTTCACCGGGCGCGCCGGGCACGTCGACGCGATCATCGAGCTGTTGCGCAAGGAGCACGCGGTCGCGGTGGTCGGACGGCGGGCCGTCGGCACGTCGGCCTGCGCGGTCCAGGCCGCCAACCTGTGCCGGGACGACTTCCCCGACGGCCAGTACTACCTGGACCTGCGCCGGGGCGGCCGTCCGCTCGACGCCCGGCAGGTGCTGACCGCGCTGGCCCGGATCCTCGGCACCCGGCCGCCGGCGTCGGGGCGCACCGACGACCTCGCCGACGCCGCCGACGAGCTGAGCGGCCAGCTCGACGGCCGGGCGATCCTCGTGGTGCTGGACAACGTGGACGACCCGGCCCAGGTGCGACCGCTGCTGCCGCCGACGGCACGCACGTGCCGCCTGCTGCTGGCCGGCACGGGGGCGCTGGCCGCGCTGGACGGGGTGGTGGCGCACGGGCTCGTCGAGCCGGACGCCGACGACGCCGTCGAGCTGTTCGCGGCCGCCGGCGCCACCGCGCCCGTCGCCCGACCGCACCGCCCGGACCCGCGCACCGACCCGGCGGTACGCGCCCTCGTCGAGCTCTGCGGGCGCCAGCCCCGCACGGTCGCGGAGCTGGGTCGGCGTACGGCCCAGCACGGGTGGCGGCACGGCGACGTGCTCGACGCGCTGCGCCGCGCCGTCGACACTCCCCCGCACCAGCACGTCGCCGCCTCCCCGGCGACCCTGCTGGTGACCGCGCGGGACACCGCGTACCACGCGCTGGGCGGCGAGGCCCGGCGGTTGTGGCGACTGATGTCGCTCAGCCCGGTGCCGCTGGACCGGCCGACGCTCGCGGCGCTCGACGGTCGCCGCCCGGACCGGGTGGCCGCCCTGCTGCACGAGCTGGCCACTGGCGGGTTCGTCACCGGCGCTCCCGGCGACCGCTACGAGGTGCGCCCGCTGCTGGCCCCGTACGCCCGGATGCACCTGCGGCACGCGGAGCCTGCGCGGCGGCGGGTCGCCGCGCAGGCGCGACTCACCCGGCACCTGGCGCGGCGGGCCGAGCGGCACGCGGCGAGCCTGGCCGTGGTCGGCTCGCCGCCGGACCGGGAGCCGACGCTGGCGCTGGACGACGACCCGTACGGCTGGTTCGACCTGCACCAGGAGCTGCTGCTGGCCGTGGTGCGGGTGCCGGCGGGCGCGGCGGAGACCCTGCCCCGGCGGGTGCGCCGGTGGTGGTTCCGGCTGGCGGTGGCGCTGTGCGGGTGGCTCGCCCACGCCGGGCGGCTCGACGATTGGGCGCAGGTGTGCCGCACGGTGCTCGCCACGCCCACGGCCGACGACCGGCCGGAGATCGCCGGCTGGGCGCACAACGAGCTGGGGGTGCTGCGCCGCCGCCGGCACGACCCGCAGGGGGCGGCGACGGCGCTGAGCCTCGCGGTGGCGGAGCGGGGCCGGCGGGGCACCGCGCAGGCGCGGATGAACCTGGGCCTGGTGCTGCTGGACCTGGGGCAGCTCGACGACGCGGTGGAGCACCTGGAGCTGTCGCGGCGGCACCGCTCGGCGGCGGACCGGTCCGGGCACGCCCTGACCGACCTGGGTCTGGGTGCCGCCCGGCTGGCCCGCGGGGAGCTGGAGGTCGCGCACCACCACCTGGTCCGCGCGGCGAACGCCTTCCGCGCGCTCGGCGACGCCCGGGGCTACGCGGCGGCGCTGACCAACCTGGTGCTGGTGCACGCCGGGCTCGGCGAGCACCTCGACGCGACCCAGTCGTGGCGGGCGGCGCTGCGCGAGTACGACACGGTGGTCGACCCGACCAACCGGGCCGCCGCGCTGCTCAACGCGGGTGCCGCGCTGCTGGCCGCCACGCCGGCGCAGGCCCGGCAGGCGTACGGGATGCTGGCCGAGAGCCTGCGGCTGCGCGACGGGCGGCCGACGGCCGGGCTGGGGCGGACGCTGCTGCACCTGGGCGACGCGGCGGCGGCCCTCGGCGACGCCGAGGAGGCCCGGCGGCACTGGGCGGACGCGGCGGGCGTGTGCGAGGAGGCGGGGGACGTCGAAGGTCAGGCCGCGGCCGACGCCCGCCTGGTGGGCAGCGACGCGCCGGCCTGAGCGGGGCCCACGCCAGGGCCCCGCCCGGGTGGCGGCTCAGCCGTCCAGCCGGCGCACCATGTTCATGATCGTCTCCACCTGGGCGCCGCCCTTGATCGGGTAGTTCGTCGCGCCCAGGTAGCCCCACCAGTCCCAGCAGCCGTTCGGGTTGGCGGCGGCGGCGCGCGCCTGGGGGTAGAGCACGATCAACTGGTTGGTGTCGGCGTACTGGTTGAGGTTCGCCCGGTCCACGAAGGCGGTGCCGACCGCGCCGTGGCCCTGGAGGCAGCCGTGCAGGGCGACGAGCAGCCGGCAGGACTGCCCGGCGGCGCAGGACGCCGGCACGTAGGCGAACCCGTCGGCGGCCATGCTCAGGCCGTCGGCCCAGCCGTTGACCGCGTACGTGTGCTGGCTGAACCGGATCAGACTGCCGCCCAGCGGGCCGGTGTTCGGCGCCCGTACGCTGCCGAGCAGCTTGCGCAGCAGGGCGCTCTGCGGGTCGGTGCCGCAGTCGGCGAGGAACGGCGACGCCGTGGTGGCGCACCCCAGGGTCCCGTACGGGGTGACCCAGGCGTGGCCGGCCGGGGTGCCGCTGTCGTACTGCACGTTGGCACCGAAGTGCCGGTAGTACCGGACCAGGTCGTCGGTGACGGACTTCTGGACCACGGTGTCGTTGGTGCCGTGCAGGACGTACACGGGATCGCCGGACAGGTTGCCCACCGGGTCGACCCAGCCGTAGGAGGCCCACGTCCGGGTGTACGCCTGCAGGGCCGACACGTTCGTGGGGTACACGTTGTCGCCGCAGCCGTCGAGTGCCTGGGCGACGTTGTTCTGCGCGCAGTAGTACGGCCCCGCGGCGAAGACCGCCGCGCCCCGGATCCGCGACGAGTAGGCGACGTGCAGCTGGGTGGCCATGTAGCCACCGGAGGAGACGCCGGCGACGTACACGCCGGAGACGTTGTAGGCGCGCAGCGTGCCGGCGACCGGGGCCTTGGTGGCGGGGGTGGCGGCGGCCTGGGCGGGGACGGTGGCGGTGAGGACGAGCAGCAGGGCGGTGACGAGGGCGGCGGTGGCCCTCAGCGGTGCGGTCATGGCGCTCTCCTGTCCGGGAGCGGGCGGTGGTGCCGTCGTGCGCAGACGCTAACGTGACGTCGGGCACAGTGGACATGAGTGCCGCCGACACCTCGGGCGTCGCCGGCGTGTCCGGGACCGACACAGCGACGCCCCGCGCCCGGCCCGGTCGGCCCTACTCGGCGCGCCAGACGGCCTCGCGGGGCGGCCCGGGCTCGGCCCAGCACAGCCCGCCGCGGGCCGCCACGCCGGGCAGTCCCTCGACCATCCGGCTGATGTCCACCACGGACGCCAGCGACACCACGATGTCGTTGCGCAGGTCGGCCACCGCCGCCTCGAGGTCGTCCTCCTCGGCGGGCCAGTCGATGTCGGCGGCCCGCAGGTCGGCCACCGCGTACTCGGTGAGCACCTGCGGGTCGGTCACGGCCACGGTGAGCCGGCAGTACAGGTTGAGGGTGAGTGGTTCCGGGGTGCCGGCGTCGGTCATGGCATCAGCATGGCCCACGCGCGGCCGTTGAGGAACGCCGCCGGCCGGTCGGAGGCCGCCGCCGGCGACTTCACTTAGGCCTTGACCTAAGTGAGCGGCGGGGGGCATACTTAGGCTTATGCCTAAGCAATTGGGCGGCGGCGGGGACGGCAACGACGACGTGGCCCTGGACGGCGTGTTCCACGCGCTGTCGGACCCCACCCGCCGCCGGGTCGTCGAGCTGCTCGGTCGGGGTCCCGCCACGACCAGCGAGCTCGCCCGCCCGTTCGACATGGCACTGCCCTCGTTCACCCAGCACCTGGGCGTTTTGGAGCGCTCCGGCCTGGTGACGTCGGAGAAGAAGGGGCGGGTGCGCACCTACCGGCTCGCCCCCGAGTCGCTCGCCCACGTCGACAGCTGGCTCGCGTGCCAGCGCGCGGTGTGGTCCCGACGCCTCGACCAACTCGACTCGATTCTGCACGATCTGAAGGAGCAGCAGACATGAACGCCTACCCGCACGTGGACCCGGATCTCGACCTCGTCCTGACGCGCACCGTCGACGTCGCGCCCGAGCTGGTCTGGAAGGCCTGGACGACGCCCGAGCTGCTCGTGAAGTGGTTCGCCCCCCGGCCCTGGTCGACCTCCGCCTGCGAGATCGACCTTCGGCCCGGCGGCAGGTTCCACACCGTGATGCGCTCGCCCGAGGGCGAGGAGTACCCGAGCACCGGGTGCATCCTCGTCGTCGAGGAGGGCTCGACGCTGGCCTTCACCTCGGGGCTGGGCCCCGGCTTCCGTCCCCAGGTCGGCGGCGACGGCTTCCCGTTCACCGCGGTCGTCCGGATCGAGGGCACCGGCGGCGGCACGAAGTACACCGCCACGGCGATCCACGCCGACGCCTCGGCGAGGAAGTCGCACGAGGAGATGGGCTTCGTCGAAGGCTGGAGCGCCGCGCTGGACCAGCTGGTCGAGGTCGTCAAGGCCCGCTGACGGCGGCGACGCCCCCGGGTGGCCGTCAGATGTTGGCCGAGTCCGGCGGCACGTCAGTCGGCAGGGCGGGCGCGCCGGCCAGCGGGGCGTCGGTGCGGCAGGACAACCCCAGCGTGTAGGCGGTCATCGACAGCGACCCGTACGCGTACCCGTCCACCAGCACCTGCGCGCCGTTGCCGGCCGCGCCGGCGAGGCCTGCCAGGTAGAGCAGCGGGATGAAGTGGTCCGGCGTCGGCACGGCGCGGCCGAAGTCGCGGTGGGCGTCCAGCGCGGCCACCTCGGTCGGCCCGCCGAGCATCACGTCCTTCGCCGCCTCGTCGAATCGCCGCGCCCAGTCGAAGCCCTCGTCGAGCATGCGCGGGTCCACCCCCCGCAGGTTGTGCACCACGTTGCCGCTGGCCACGACGAGCACGCCGCGCTCGCGCAGCGGGGCGAGCCTCGCGCCCAGGTCGAGATGGTGGTCCAGGCCCTTGAACGCGTTGATGCTCAGCTGCACGACCGGGATGTCGGCGTCGGGGAACGCGTGGGTGAGCACCGACCAGGTGCCGTGGTCGATCCCCCACGAGTCGACGTCCGCCCCGACCCAGGTGGGATGGACGACGTCGGCGACCTCCTCGGCCAGCTCCGGCAGGCCGGGCGCGGGGTAGTCGACGTCGAACAACTCCTGCGGGAAGCCGTAGAAGTCGTGGATCGTCCTCGGCCGGGGCATCGCGGTGACGGCGGTGGCGCCGACGTACCAGTGCGCCGACACCACCAGGATCGCCCGGGGCCGCGGGACCGCCCGCCCGAAGGCGCGCCACGCCTGCGTGTAGCGGTTGAGCTCCAGCGCGTTCATCGGACTGCCGTGACCGATGAACGCGGCCGGCATCACCGTTGGAACGGTCCCGCCGCTCATGCTGCTCCCCCCGCCGTGGTCACCCGAGAGTAACCAACGTCGGAGGGAGCAGCCGGCCAACATCGACCGTGACCGACCGTCACCGTCCGGTGCCGGCGGTCGGCGTCAGTCGGACACCTCGCGCCAGGCGGGGTGGTTGCCGCGCCACGCGCCGGCCAGAATGACCGCCGACGTCCGACCGGGGCATTCCTGCACCCGGGAGCGGCCGGATTCGCCGCCGATCCGTACCTGTACGTCCCATCGCTGCCCGTCGGTACGGATGTACACGTCCCGACGCCCACGCTGCGACGTGTCGCCGTTCCACCAGTGTTCTTCGACCCTCACCCCGCGACCGTATAGCAGTTCGTCCGTGGACGACACGGCCGGTGTCGGTGGAGATCATCCCTGGGTGGGGTGACCCGGTCAGGCGGACTCCCCCGGCGCCAGGTGGCGGTAGCCGGCCACGGTCTCGGCGAACCAGCCGTTCACGCTGCTCAGGCCGCGTTCGTTGAGCTGCGCGTCGTGGATCGGGAACACCCGCTCGGCCCCCACGGCGGTGGCGAAGTCGATCGCCTCGGTGAGCTTCAGCCAGGACGCCTGGGCCGGGACCAGCAGCGTCTCGACCGGCCGGTCCGGCCGGTGCAGGGAGTCGCCCGGGTGGTAGACGGCGTCGCCGACCAGGTAGCCCAGGTTGGCGCAGTCGGGCTGCCCGCCGTGGATGGCGGCGTGCCGGCCGCCGAGCGCGGTCACGGTGAGGCCGGCGGCGGTGAACCGCTGGCCGGCGGCGACCCTGGTCACGGGCAGCGGCGCCAGGTCGGGCAGGACGGCGTCCGCCGGCACGAAGACCGGCACGCCGAGGCCCGCCAACCGGAGCACGTCGACGTGGTCGGTGTGCTCGTGGGTGACCAGCACGGCGTCCGCGCCGGCCAGGGCGCGCGGCTCGCTCCAGGCGCCGGGGTCGATGACCAGCACGCCGCCGTCGTGCTCCAGCCGGACACAGGAGTGGGTAAACTTCGTGATCCGCATCCGCCGACCGTACGCCCGCAGGCCCGTGGCGGTGGGCCCCGCGATACACGACGTGCTGGAACGCGTCGACCGGGCGCTGGTCGCGTTCGTCTCCGTCGCCGACGGGATGGCCGAGCTGCGCGGCGGTCGACCTGCTCAGCGACACCCTGCTGTCCCGCCTCGCCTACGAGGAACGCGAACTCGTCGAGCCGATCGCCCGGCTCGGCCTGAACTGAACCGGCCGCCGCGCGGGCCCGCGTGGCGCAGGATCGGGGCATGCAGCGACGACCCGGGCGGGGGCACCGCCGCCTGCCGCACACCGCCGACGTCCGCATCGAGGCGTGGGCGCCGACCCGGCAGGAGTGCGTCGCCGAGGCGGTCGCCGCGCTGGTCGACACGTTCGTCGACCCCGCCGGGGCGCGGCCGGGCGCGCGGCGGGAGTTCCACGCGCCGGCCGGCGACGGCGACGCGGACCTGCTGGTGGGGGTGCTCGACGAGGTGATCTTCCGGATGGAGACGGCGGGTGAGCTACCGCTGCACACCGCCGTGGCCGACGACGGTGCCGGCGGCCTGCGGGTGCGCTGGCGCACGGCGGACACCGACGCCGTCGAGCTGGTCGGCGCGGTGCCGAAGGCCGTCTCCCTGCACGGGCTGCGCTTCGGCCCCGACGGCGGGGGCTGGTCCTGCGCGGTGACGCTGGACGTGTGAGCCCCGCGCCCGGCTCCACCCCCGCTCAGCCCTTCACCACGCCGAGCGGGACCAGCCGGGCCACCTTGCGGCACAGGCCGGCGCCCTCGGCGGCGGCCACCACCGCCGAGACGTCCTTGTACGCCGCCGGCATCTCCTCGGCCAGGCCGCGCCGCGACGCACCGCGCACCGCGATGTCCTGCTCCTCCAGTTGGGCACGCGGGTCCAGACCGCGCTCCGAGCGCACGGCCTGCCTGCGGCTCTGCACCCGGCCGGCGCCGTGGCAGGTGGACGCGAAGGCCGGCGAGCCCGGCACGCCGGTGAGCACGTACGAGCCGGTGCCCATGGAGCCGGGGATCAGCACCGGCTGGCCCACGCCCCGCAGGTCGTCGGGCAGCTCGTCGTGCCCGGGCGGCAGCGCCCGGGTGGCGCCCTTGCGGTGCACGCACAGCGCGCGCGGCGCGCCGTCGACGTCGTGCGTCTCGATCTTCGCGAGGTTGTGCGAGATGTCGTAGACCAGGTCGAGACGGCTGCCGGTGACCCGGGCGAAGACCCTGCGGGCGGCGTCGGCCAGCAGTTGCCGGTTGGCCCGGGCGTAGTTGGCGGCGGCGGCCATCGCGCCCAGGTAGGCGCGGCCCTCTGCGGAGGAGACCGGGGCGCAGGCGAGCTGGCGGTCCGGCACGTGAATGCCGTGGCGGGCCATCACCTTCTCCATCTTCCGCACGTAGTCGGTGCAGATCTGGTGGCCCAGCCCACGGGACCCGCAGTGGATCATCACGCAGACCTGGCCGGGGCGCAGCCCGAAGGCGGTCGCCACGGCGTCGTCGTACACCTCGTCGACGGCCTGCACCTCGAGGAAGTGGTTGCCGGAGCCGAGGCTGCCGACCTGGCCCGCGCCGCGCTCGATCGCCCGCTCGCTGACCCGCGCCGGATCGGCGTCGCCGACGGCCCCGGCGTCCTCGCAGCGCTCCAGGTCCCGCTGCACGCCGAAGCCGCGCTCGACGGCGTAGCGGGAGCCGCCGCGCAGCACCGCGTCGAGTTCCGCGCGATCCGACAGGTGCCACACCGCGCCCCTGCCCATGCCGCGCGGGGTCGCCTCGCCCAGCCCGTCCATCAGCGCGCCGAGGCGGGGCCGCAGCCCGTCGCGGTCGGTGTCGGCGGCGAGCAGCCGCACGCCGCAGGAGATGTCGAAGCCCACCCCGCCGGGCGAGACAACCCCGCCGTGCGCGACGTCGGTGGCGGCCACGCCGCCGATCGGGAACCCGTAGCCCCAGTGCACGTCGGGCATGGCGTACGAGGCGTCGACGATGCCGGGCAGCGTGGCGACGTTCGCGACCTGCTCCAGCGACCTGTCCTCCCCGGCGTCGGGCAGCAGCGACCGGGACGCGAACACCACCCCCGGCACCCGCATCGGGTCGTGCCGGTCGATCCGGAAGCGGTATGGCGACTCCTCCACCAGCTCCATCCCCGGCGGCTACCCGGGCCGGCCGTCCCTACACCCGCTCGCCGGCCGCCGGACGCCGCATCGCCCACACGTCGGGCCCACCGTCGGGCACCCGCGCCTGGCCGGTGACGACGAAACCGAGCCGCCGGTAGAAGCGCACGTTCGGCTCCGACGAGGTCTCCAGCACCGCCGGCAGGCCGGCCCGGTCGGCCTCGGCCAGGCCCGGCGCCAGCACCCTGGCGCCCAGCCCCCGGCCCTGCTCGACCCGGCGCACGCCGACGGTGGCGAGCAGCGACGCCGGCTCGGCCGACCGCAGCGCGGCGCAGGCCTCGTCGGCGGCGCGCAGCGCCAGCTGCCGGTCGCCGGCCAGCTCGGCGTTGCGGGCCGCGACGGCGGCCCAGACCTCGTCCGGCACCGGCCGGTCCGGGGGCAGCCAGACCGCCACCGCCGCCAGCCGGCCGGCGGGGCCCACCGCCGCCCAGACGTCACCGTGGGGCAGCCCGACGGCGGCGACGGTGCCGGCGAACATCGCCGCCAGCCGCTCCCGGTGCCGGTCGGCCGCCACCGTCCAGGCCATCCAGGGGTACCCGTCGAAGGCGTCGGCCAGCACGTCGGCCGCCTCGGCGGTCGACTCCGGCCCGATGCGGCGTACCTCGAACTCCATGCCGTCCTCCTCGCGCGCGCCGCCACCCGCGTCGGCGCAGTGCGCGATCATGCCACGGCCCCCGGGGCCGGCGCCCGCGGTTATCGGGGGTGCTCAGAGCCGGTAGAACGCCCGGTAGCGGCGGATCAACCGCCACTGCACCAGCACCGCCGCCACGGTCAGCAGGATCATCACCAGCGTCGCGGCGGCCGCGTAGCCGTAGCGCAGGTACTCGAAGCCGGTGCGGTAGACGAACAGCGACAGGTAGGTGGTGGCGTACGGGGGCGGACCGCCGTCGGTCACCACGAACGCCGGCACGAAGGAGAAGTGCAGGCTCTGGATGGCGTCGCGCACCGCCAACAGCGCCAGCGCCGGCGCCATCAGCGGCAGCGTCACGCGGCGGAACACGTCCCAGCCGGTGGCGTCCTCGATCGCCGCCATCTCGTAGACGTCGCGGGGCAGCGCGCGGCGGGCGGCCACCAGCACCACGAAGGTCTCGCCGATGGTGAACAGGCTCATTCCGATGATCGCCGCCCGGGCGTCGGTGGGGTCGGTGAGCCACTGCGGCGGGGTGCGCCCCAGCGCCGTCAGGCCGTTCTCCCCGCCCGCGCGCAGCAGCTGGTTGATCGGGCCGTAGAGGGGGTTGAGCAGCCAGAGCCAGAGCAGCCCGTAGGCGATCTCCGGCACCGCGGTCGGCAGCACGGCCGCGGTGCGGGCGCTGCCGACGCCGAACGCCCGGCGGTGCAGCAGCAGCGCCAGGCCGAGGGCGAGCAGCATCCGCAGCGGTACGGCCACCAGCGCGAAGACCAGCGAGTTGGTCAGCGACACCCGGAACACCGGGTCGTCGGCCAGCGCTGCGAGATTGTCCAGCCCCACCCAGCGAGGCGGGCGCAGCAGGTCGTACTCGGTGAACGCCAGCCCCAGGGTGACGGCGGCGGGCAGCAGCACCAGGCCCACCAGCCCCACCAGGTACGGCGTCAGCATGAGCGCCAGCTGCCGGCGCGAGCGACGGTCGGGGCTCGTCACGGGGCGTACCGGCGCCCGGAGCCGGCGTGGAAGACGTGCGCGTCGGCCCAGCGCACCCCGACGCGTACCGTCGCGCCGCGCCCGGGGCGGCGGGCGGCGGGCACCCGGGCGACGATCCGGTGCCCGCCGGCGAGGGTCAGGTACGCGTACGCGTCCTCGCCGACCACCTCGATCCGCTCGACGGTGGCGTCCGTGCCCTCGGCGGCGTCGAGGGCGACCGCCTCGGGACGAAAGCCGATCTCCATGCCGTCGTGGTCGGCACCCGGGGCCGGGGCGCCGGCGGGGCGCAGCGGACCGTCGGCCGGGAGCAGGTTCATCGCCGGGGAACCGACGAAGCGGGCCACGAAGGTGGTGGCCGGGGTGCGCCAGATCTCGTCGGGGGTGCCGACCTGCTCGATGCGCCCGTCGCGCAGCACGGCGATCCGGTCGGCCAGCACCAGCGCCTCGGTCTGGTCGTGGGTGACGTGCACCATCGTCGCGCCCAGCCGGTCGTGCAGGGCGCGCAGCTCGGCGCGCATCTGCACCCGCAGCGCCTGGTCGAGGTTGGACAGCGGCTCGTCGAGCAGGAACACGTCCGGCTCGCGCACCAGCGCCCGGGCCAGTGCCACCCGCTGCCGTTCGCCGCCGGAGAGCTGCGCGGGCCGCCGGTCCAGCAGCCCGGCGCAGCCGACCGTCTCGGCCGCCGCGCGGGCCCGCTCGCGGGCCGCCGCGCGGGGCGTGTCGCGCACCTCCAGGCCGAACGCGATGTTCTCGGCGACGCTCAGGTGCGGAAAGAGCGCGTACGACTGGAACACCATCGACACGTTGCGCCGGCCGGGGCGCTCGGCGGTGACGTCGCGGCCGGCGATGCGGACACGGCCGGCGGTGACCGG
Organism: Micromonospora echinofusca; assembly: GCF_900091445.1. NCBI lineage: Bacteria > Bacillati > Actinomycetota > Actinomycetes > Micromonosporales > Micromonosporaceae > Micromonospora > Micromonospora echinofusca. The sequence continues at coordinate 2,922,969 of NZ_LT607733.1, read as the reverse complement.
CTCCAGGCCGGCGACGACCCGCAGCACGGTCGACTTGCCGGCGCCCGACGGGCCGAGCACCACCAGCAGCTCGCCCCGGGCGACGGCCAGGTCCACCTCGTGCAGCACGGTCGCGCCCCGGTACGCGGCCGAGACCCCGGCCAGGGCGAGGCCAGGGTCACTCACCCGTGCTCCCCGCGGGCGAAGATCGGGCGGGTCTGCCGGTCGAGTTCACGGATCACGTCGTCGAGCCGGTCGCCCCGGTGCATGGCGTTCTCCAGGATGCCGTAGGTGACGTCCTCGATCTCCGGCCAGGTGGAGACGGTCGGCAGCGCCCGGACGGTGGGGATGGCGTCGAGGAAGACCTTCGCGCTGCGCGGCGGCTGGGCGGGGCCGAGGAACGCCGGGGACTGCGACACCCCGATGTGCGACGGGACGGTACGGCCGGTGGCCGCGACGATCCGCTGGCCCTCCTCGGCGATGGCGAACTCCAGGAACCGCCACGCGGCGTCCTTGTGCTTCGCGCCCCGCGTCATGCAGTACGCGTCGGAGTGCAGCACGCCGACCTGCTCCTTGTAGATGGGCAGCGGGGCGACGTCCCACTCGAAGCCGGTGATCGAGCGGAACGTGGTGGTGGAGCGGCGGGAGCTCATCAGCATGGCGAGCCGGCCGTTGGCGAAGCGCGACTCGTCGTCCTCGGCCTCCACCTCCTCGTCGGTGGGCACCACCCCGTACGCCAGCCGCAGGTCGACGAGGTTCTTCAGCGCCTCCCGGGCGGCCGGGCCGTCCAGGGTCAGCCGGGTCGGCCTCGCCGGGTCGTCGACGATCTCGCCGCCGCCGGACCAGACGAACGGGGCGAGCCGGATGATCGACGGCTCGACGCCGAGGCCGTGCACGGCCGGCCGCAGCGCCGCGCCCTCGCTCTCGGTGGCCTTGACCACCACGCCGCGGGAGTCGCGGGTCATCGCGGTCGCGGTGGCGACCAGGTCGTTCCAGGTCCAGCCGGCCCTCGGCTCGGGCACGCCGTACTTCGCGAACAGGGTGCGATTGTAGTAGACGGCCAGGCTGGAGACGTTCTGCGGCAGGCAGAGCTGCCGGTCCTGCCAGCGGAAGGCGTTCCAGGCCACCGGGTAGTAGTCGGCCGGGTCGACGGCCTGGGAGGCGGCCAGCCGGTCGTCCAGCGGCTCGATGACGTCCTTGGCGGCGAACTGGCCGTAGAAGCGGTAGTTCATCAGGAACAGATCCGGCGGGGCGCCGCCGGCCACCGAGGTGGCCAGCCGGGCCAGCAGGTCCTTGCGGTCGCTGGCCTCGACGAGCTGCACGTCGGCGCCGGGGCGGGCCTTCTCGTACGCCTCGACGAGGGTGCGGTAGGCGGCGAGTTCCTCGGGGGCGCCGAAGACCAGCAGCCGCACCGGGCCGTCGGCGGACGACCCGGCGCCGGAGCCGCAGCCGGTGGCGGCCAGCACGGCGGTGAGCAGCAGCGCGAGCAGCGCCTTCGGTCGCATCGTCAGTCCCGTCCCGTCGGATCGTCGTGGTGGAGGAAGCGCCGCTGGGCGAGCACGAAGACGGCCAGCGCCGGCACCGTGGCCAGCACCGCGCCGGCCAGGAACACCGGGAAGTTCGTCGGGTCCAGCACCGACAGGGAGCGCAGTGCCAGCGGCAGGGTGAACAGGTCGCGGTCGTAGACGTAGACCAGCGGGTCGAGGAAGTTCGACCAGGTGAGCACGAAGGTCAGCGCGGTGAGGCCGGCGGTGACCGGGCGCACCAGCGGCAGGGCCACCCGCCACCAGGTGCGCAGCGGCGAGAGGTCCGCCACCAGGCAGGCGTCGTAGAGGTCGGCCGGCAGCGCCCGGAACGCCAGATGGTAGACCAGGACGTAGAGCGGCGAGGTGCCCAGCAGCGCCGGGGCGATCAGCGGCACCAGGGTGTCGGTCAGGCCGAGCGCCCGGAAGATCGCGAAGCGGGGCACGAGCAGCGCCGTGGCCGGCACCATCAGCGCCACCAGGGAGGCCGCCACGACCACGCCGGTGGCGCGCGGGGCGATCCGGGTCAGCGCGAAGCCCGCCAGGGAGGCGACGAGCACGCTCAGCGGCACGGCGACGACCGCGACCAGGACCGAGTTGAGCGAGGCCCGCAGCAGCCCGCCCAGCTCGACGGCCTGCTGGTAGCCGGTGGTGGACACCGGCTCCGGCACGAGCTGCGGGGTGGGCGGCGGCGGCAGGCCCGGCTCGGTGAGCGAACCGGAGACCAGCAACAGCAGCGGCGGGACGAAGACGAGCAGGACGAAGGCCGCGCCGAGGGTACGCCAGACGCGGCCGGCCGCCGCGGGCAGCGGTGAGGGGCCGCGCGCGCGGCCCCTCACCGTGTCGTTGCCGATGGTCACCTGCCTCAGAGCGTGAGCTGCCAGGCGCCGAGGCCGTGCGAGGCGGCGTAGAGCACCCGCTCGCCCGGCACGATGGTCAGCCCGGCGACCTCCACGTTCGGCATGCCCCGGGCCGCCTTCACCCAGGTCGTGCCGCCCTTGGCCAGCCGCAGCACGCCGAAGTCGGTGGCCGCGTAGAGGGTGCCCGTGACGTCGTCGCGGACCAGGTCGGTGATCGGCTGGTCGCCGAAGTCGTACGACCGGTCGGTCCAGGTCGCGCCCGCGCCCGCCAGCCGCACCTCGAACGCGTGCCCTAGGGTGGCCGGGGTGTTCGAGTTGAACCCGCTGTAGGAGACCCACGCCCGGGCCGGGTCGGCCGGGTCGACGTGGACGCTCGTGACGAAGCGGTTCGGCGTGGCGGCGGTGTCGATGCGCGTCCAGGTGACCGCCGACGCCGGCTCGGCGTCGACGTTGCGGGACACGAACACCCGGCCGGTGCTGGTGGCCGCGTACGCCGTGGACGAGTCGGAGGCGACGCGCTCGACGACCGAGACGGCGCCGCCGGCCCGGTCGCCCCACGCGGCGTCGGTCAGGTTGACCGTGCCCAGCGGCGCGAAGTCGCCGCACTGCGCCTCGAAGGTGCCGGTCCAGGTGTTGCAGATCCGGTTGGCCTCGGCCAGGCTCCGGTCGCCCAGCCCGAAGGTCTTCGTCCGGTAGACGGTGCGCGAGGTGCCGGCGAACATCGTGCCGCTGACCTTCGGGTCGGTGATCACCGGGGCGTAGAACAGGGTGCCCGGCTGCCCGAAGACCGGGTCGGAGATGGAGATCCAGCTACCCACGTCGCCATTGGCGAAGTTCACCTCGGGCGAGGCGTCGTAGAAGGTGTGGAAGCGGAACTCCGGCCTGCCGACGTCGAAGCCGGACGCGCCGCCGTCACCGATCATCGTGTTGACCCAGCGCCGGCGCTCGCCCTTGTTCTCCCAGGTGCCGTTGTCCTGGGTGCCGCCCTGCAACAGCCGGTGGTCGTGCGGGCTGGCGGAGAGGCTGATGAACTGCAACGTGTTCATGCCCTTGTTGATGCCGTCCAGCTTCGACGGGATCTTCGACAGCATCTGCCGGCAGCGGTCCCTCTGCGCCTGCGTGGCCAGGTTGCGGTCGGGGTTGTCGCACCAGGCCGAGCGGTCCACGAACTGGCCGCTGGAGCGCATCACGCCACCGTCGTTGGCCTCGAAGAACTGGTACGGGTTGCGCGGGTTGGTGACCAGGGCGTGCTGGTCGGGGTGCAGGCCGTTGGGGTGCAGCTCGTCGGTGCCGTCGAAGGTCATGTCGGTGCCGCTGACGCCGGCGTCGGTGGAGAGCACCACGGCCCGCTTGTGGGCGACGGTCTCGCCGTAGACGTACGAGCCGCCCGTGTAGACGATGTCGGGGTGCCCGGCCGGGGTGTGCACGAACACGTCGTACCAGCACTGGCCGGTGCACTGGTTGTAGGTGGCGTAGCCCGGGTCCGCCGGGTTGGCGCTGGTCAGGTCGGCGAACGCGGGGGCGTCGCCGGCCACGTCGTCGCTGCGGAACAGCCGCGAGTACGGGTTGCCGAGGTTGCCCTCGTAGACGTACATGCGGGTCTTGCCGTTCGGCAGGGCGGTCACGTCGATCGCGGCCCGGGTCTGGAAGACCGCCGGGTTCAGCGACGGCTTGATCTGCGTCCAGGTGGCGCCGGCGTCCGCGGAGCGCCAGACCCCCCGGGCGTACGAGGAGGCGTAGACGGTGTTCGCGTCGCGCGGGTCGAGCTTGACGTAGCGCACGCCGCGCGGCGAGCAGGCGGCCGTGTTGTTGTATTCCGCGGCGCTGCCCGTGCACTGGGTGGCGTCGGCCGAGCCGTTGTGGATGAACTTCCAGTTCGCGCCGCCGTCGGTGGACTTGTAGAGGCCCCACTTCTCGGCGTCGGGCACGGGCCGGGTCACGCCCGTGCAGCAGGAGCTGGACATGCCGCGCAGGGCGGTGGTGGTGGCGACGTAGAGCGTCTTCGGGTCGCCCGGCTTCACGGTGATCTCGCCGATGCCCTTGCCGGCGAGGGCGTCCTTGCCCAGCGGTCCCTTCCAGGTGACGCCGCCGTTGGTCGACTTGTAGAGCCCGACGCCGGCGACGCAGCCGGAGGCGCAGGTGTTGGCCTCACCGGTGCCGACGTAGATGGTCAGCCCCGTCTTGTCGTTGCGGTCGATCTTGACCGAGCCGGCCGCGTTGATGCCCAGCGGCCCGCCCAGGTAGAACCACTTGGGCTCGGCCGCGAGGATGTTCAGGGTGCCCCAGACGCCGCCGCCGGCCGGCGTGACGTACGCCCGGCAGAGCAGGGCGTTGCAGTCCGGGGCGATGTCGATGGAGGTGACCCGGCCGCCCGCGACGTACGCGTTCGGCACGTAGTTGGAGGCGTTGCGGAACTCGGTGAACGGGTAGAGGGCCTCGCTCGGGCCGATGTTCGTCCAGCCGCGGGTGCCGCCGGCGCGCCGCTCGGCGGCGGCGTACGCCGACTTGGAGCGGTCGACCTGGGCGATGCTGATCGTGTTGGCCGGGTACGCGCGCTCCAGGAACTCCTGCTGCGCGGCGTTGCCGGGCCCGTCCGGCGACATGCCGTCGCTGCCCGGCACGGCCTGGCGCAGCCGTTCCATGTGGGCGCCGAGCGCCCCCGGCATCTCCCCGTCGCCGGCCGCGGCGGCGGGGGTCGGCACCTCGGCGCCGGCGAAGTGGATTCCGATGAGACCGGTCGACGCCACCAGGGCACCGACCGCCAGTCCTGCGAGCAGATGGCGACGTCTGCGCTTCACGAGGTCCCTCCGGCAGAAGAAGGCGCCACCTCAGTGCGGCCCTCCGGATTGGCGACCGTCGCTGGCAGCGTCCACGGTGGAGGATGTCAGAACGCATCGACGCGGACAATCCCCTGCATAGACGGGGATCGACGCATGGTTGCATTCGCATGGAACGGGTAGTGCGCCGACATGCCATCGCGTTACGAGAACTACCCGAGGATCGCCATCGTCACGGGCGCCGATTCCGGCATCGGCCGGGCCTGCGCCGTCGCCCTCGCCGGGGCCGGCTTCGACGTCGGCGTCACCTGGCACCGCGACGCCGGGGGCGCCGAGCGGACCGCCACCGAGGTACGCGCCACCGGCCGGCGCTGCGAGGTCGCCCACCTGGACCTGACCCGGCTGCCGGGAGCCGACGCGGTCGTCGACGAGCTGGCGGACCGCCTCGGTGGCCTCGGCGTACTCGTCAACAACGCCGGCACCGGGGCGTCCACACCGTTCGTCGACACCGGCTGGGAGCAGTGGCGCGAGGTGCTCTCCGTCGACCTCGACGGGCCGTTCCTGTGCGGGCAGCGGGCCGCCCGGCGGATGCGCGCCGCAGGGCTGGGCGGCCGGATCGTCAACATCACCAGCGTGCACGAGCATGCGCCCCGGGTCGGCTCGGCAGCGTACTGCGCCGCGAAGGGCGGGCTAGGCCTGCTGACCAGGGTGATGGCGCAGGAACTGGCGGCGGACGGCATCACCGTCAACGCGGTCGCCCCGGGTGAGATCGCCACCCCGATGACCGGCCAGGAGGACGTCGACCCGTTCACGCAGGAACGCCCCGGGGTGCCGGTCGGGCGCCCGGGGGACGCGCGGGAGGTGGCCGCCGTGGTCGCGCTGCTCGCCTCGCCCGCCGCCGCGTACGTCACGGGCGCGTCCTGGCCGGTCGACGGCGGCATGCTGATGATGGGCCCACAGGCCAACGCGCTGGAGTCGCACGACTGGCGCTCGGTGGAGGGCTGAGCGCAGGCGGGGCCCCCGCCGAACGCCAGTCGGCGCGCCGCGGCCCCACCGCGCCCGGTGTGGGCCACGCAGACGGTGCGCCGCGGCTCCCCGCGCCCGGGGCGTTGGCCGCGCACCCTGCGGCCCGGTGGCCCTCACGGGGGCGGGACAATGGGAGCCCCCGCCCGCGAGGCCGCCGGCGGGAGACCCCCGAACGGCAGGAGAACGGTCAGCGTGTCGGAAACCCCCGCGGCGGCGTCGATGGCGGACGGGCTGCGCGCCGACTGCGCCCGGTGCTTCGGGCTCTGCTGCGTCGCACCGGCCTTCTCCGCGTCCGCCGACTTCGCCATCGACAAGCCCGCCGGCCAGCCCTGCCCGAACCTGCGGGCCGACTCGCGCTGCGGCATCCACGCCGACCTGCGCGGCCGGGGCTTTCCCGGCTGCACCGTCTTCGACTGCTTCGGCGCCGGGCAGCGGGTGGCCCAGACCACCTTCGCTGGCCGGGACTGGCGCGACGCGCCGCAGACGGCGCCGCTCATGTTCGACACGTTCGCGGTGATGCGGCCGCTGCACGAGCTGCTCTGGTATCTGACCGAGGCCCTCGCGACGCGTCCACCGCAGCCGCTGCGCGGCGAGTTGTCCGTCGCGCTCGGCGAGACCGAGCGGCTGGCCCGGGAGCCCGCCGAGACGCTGGTGGCGCTCGACGTGGACGCGTACCGGGGGCGGGTCAACCCGCTGCTGTCGCGCGCCGGGGACGCGGCGCGGGCCCGGGGCGGCCGCCCGGGCGCGGATCGGCGGGGCGCCCAACTGTTCGGCGTCGACCTGCGCCGGGCCGACCTGCGCCGGGCGAACCTGCGCGGGGCGCTGCTGATCGGCGCCGACCTGCGCGGCGTCGACCTCGGCCTGGCCGACCTCACCGGCGCCGACCTGCGCGGGGCCGACCTGCGCGGCGCGGACCTGTCCGGCAGCCTGTTCCTGCACCAGTCGCAGCTCGACGCGGCCCGGGGCGACGGGCACACCGCCCTACCCCCCGGCCGCACCCGCCCCCACCACTGGTCCGCCCTGTCCCTCACCCCCCAGCCCCGCCCACCCCGCTCCCCCACCCGCCCCACCCGCCGCCGCTGACCCCCCGTTCTTCGCGACAGGGCGGGCCGGGCCGGCGGGGCCGGGGTTTCGGGGGGAGGGGTGCGGGTAGCCGGGGCCGCAACGGCAACGGCAACGGCACGGGAGGCAGCGGTGGGGTATCGGGCGCGCGACGGTGAGCTGCCGGTCGACCCGGCGCACGCCGAGGACGAGGCCGGCCAGGCACGGCTGGTCCAGGTCGAGGCGGACACCGACGTCCCGGCGCCGGACGACACGACGGAGAAGCCCGGCCTGGTCACCGAGGACGACGGCTCCGGCATGGCGGGCGGCGCGTCGGGCAGTTCCAGCGGCGGCTCCACCATGCCGGGCCACCCGGACGCGCCACGCTGACCGACCAGGGGGCGGAACGACGCCGAGCGGCAGTCGGGCGCCCGTGCAGCCGCAGGACCGGAAAGGACCCGCGTTTGGCGGCAGGCCACGGGGGCAGGAGTGCGGCATGACCGAACAGAAGCGTTTCGACCAGGCCGCCACCGACGAGCCGGACGGCGCGACCGCCATGCAGGCGTCGCTGCGACCACCGGGCGAGTCCCTGCACACCACCGACGACACCGGCGACGACTTCGCCGACCTGCCGGCCGACGACCGACGCCCGGCCAGGGAGGTCAGCCGCGCCGGCTACGACGTGGACGCCGTCTCCGGCACCGCCGACCCGAGCCGCACCGAGTGATCTGACCGCCGCCCGCCGGACCGGTCAGCGTCCGGCGGGCACCGCCGACGTGCGGGCCTCGGTCATGCCCCGGTTGGCCAGCGCGTCGGCGCGCTCGTTCTCCGGGTGACCGTTGTGCCCCTTCACCCACAGCCAGGTGACCTCGTGCCGGGCGCAGGCGGCCTCCAGCCGCTGCCACAGGTCGGCGTTCTTGACCGGCTGCTTCGCGGCCGTACGCCACCCGTTGCGCTTCCACGACGCCAGCCAGCTCGTGATGCCGTTGCGCACGTACGTGCTGTCGGTGTGCAGCTCGACGGTGACGGAGCGGGTCAGGCTCTCCAGGGCCTGGATGGCCGCCATCAGCTCCATCCGGTTGTTGGTGGTGGGGGTCGCCTCGCCCCCGCACAGCTCCCGTTCGTGCGCGCCGTAGCGCAGCACCACGCCCCACCCGCCGGGGCCGGGGTTGCCGCTGCACGCGCCGTCGGTCCAGATCTGCACGACCCTGCCGGCCGTCTCGTCCACCATGGCGGCAACCTACCGAATCGGCGTCGCCGGCCCCGCTGTCGGGGGCCGCGGCGTGGTCTGCGGAAAATGGGTGTGATCCGCCACCCGGCCGCTGGCAGGATGGCCTCCCGTGACGGGGAGATGGGACGGCCTGCGGGCCGAGGTACGCGCGCGGATCGACGAGTTGGTGGCCGCCGGCCGGGAGGACGGCGTGCAGGTGGCCGCGTACCTGCACGGGACGCAGGTGGTGGACGAGGTGGCGGGCGTGGCCGACCGCGCCACTGGCCGACCGCTGACCTCCGGCACGCCGATCTGGGGCGCGTCGACCGGCAAGGGGCTCACCGCGACCGTGGCACACGTGCTCGCCGAGCGGGGCGTGCTCGACTACGACCTGCGCATCGCCGAGGTGTGGCCGGAGTTCGCCCGCCACGGCAAGGGTGGCGTCACCCTGCGGCACGTGCTGACCCACACGGCGGGCGTGCCCGCGTTGCCGCCCGACGTCACCGTCGCCGACGCCGGCGACTGGGACCGGATGTGCGGGATCGTCGCCGACAGCGTGCCGCTCTGGGCTCCGGGCGACGTGCTCGCGTACCACGCCTGGACCTTCGGCTGGCTGATCGGCGAGGTGGTCCGGCGGGTCACCGGCCGGCGGATCTCGCGGGTGCTCGCCGAGGACGTCGCCGGGCCGCTCGGCGTACCCGGGGAGCTGTTCCTCGGGGTGCCCGAGGCCGATCTGAACCGGCTGGCCCCGGTCGCCGACCGCAACCTGTCCGCGATGCTGGACTGGGCCGCCGCCAACCTGCCGAACTTCGACCGGGTCGCCCCGCCCGGTCTCCGGCCGGACGCCTCCGTCGGCACCCGACCCGAGTTCCTCCGCGCCGACGTCCCGGCCACCGGCACGATGTCCGCCCGGGCCATGGCCCGGATGTTCGCCGCGCTGATCGGCGAGGTCGACGGCGTACGCCTGATCTCGCCCGCGCGGCTGCGGGAGGTCGGTGCCGTGGCGGTGCGCGGCACGGAGTGGGTCTTCGGTCAGGAGGCGAGCTTCGGACTGGGATACGCGGTCGAGTCGGACGGGGCGTTCGGCTGCGCGGGCAGCGGCGGCAGCCTCGCGTACGCCTATCCGGAGCTCGGCCTGACCGTGGCCGCGACGAAGACGCTGCTCAGCGCGGGCGACGGCGACCCGATGGAGGAGCTGCGCGTCCTCGTCCGCGACGCCGTCCGCGCCGGCTGAGGCGGCGGGCGCTCAGCCGTCGGCGTCGGCCCGGCCGCCGACGACCGGTCGCGGGACCGTCCACGTCGCGGAGCGGCGGGCCGGATCGACGCGGTCGCGCAGCCGGGCCGCGGCGTCGCCGGCCGTGGCGGCGACCATCGGCGCCAGCCGGGTGGAACTCATCAGCGCCACCTCCTCCGCCGGGCTGGTGGCGCCGTCGAGGAACCGCAGCACCCGCTCGGCGGGGTTGCGCTCGAAGAGCCGACCGAAGAAGTCCGGCCCGCCGACGCCGCCGGCGTCCAGCGCCCGCAGCGCGACCGCGTCCATCCAGCGGTGCCGACGGGGGTACGCGGGGCCGGGTACCGGCGGGCGGCCGGCGGCGAGGGCACGGCCGACCTGCTCGGCCTGGCGGTGCATGGCGGAGAAGGTGAAGCCGGTGGACGGTCGGGTGGCGCCGCCGGCCGTGCCGAGGCGGACCACCCGGGGTGAGGGCCGGGCCTCGAACGGGCCGTCGGTCATCGGGATCACGCCGTTCTCCACCTCGCGGACCGTGAGCCCGGCCGGGTCGAGGCCGAGCAGGTCCCGGTAGCCCGCCAGGGCCGCGTCGTAGCCGGCGTCGGTGAGCAGGTCGGGGCCGAACTCGGTGTACTCCACCAGGGCGTACCGGTCGCTGACCGGCAGGACGTAGCCGAACGACACGCCCCGGTCGGGCTGCGGGGTGCGGAAGTCCATCAGGACGGCCCGCGCCGGATCGAAGACCGGCGCGTCGGACTCCAGCCACCAGCCCCGGAAGTGCTGGAGCCAGTTGGTGCGCCCGGGTCGCCGGGGCGGCCGGGGCCGGGAGTCCAGCACCCAGGACGCGCGGACGGTCGGGCCGCCCCCGCCCGTACGCACCAGCACGCGATCACCGTCGTCGTGCAGGGCGTCGACGGGTGCCACGAGCCGCTGCACCCCGAGCCGCCGCTCGGCCTCGGCGGCCCGGTCGTAGACCGGGCCCGAGCGCAGCATGGCGTACCGCAGGGGGGCGAGGTCGAGGACGCGGCGGCCGGCGGACGTCGCCACCTCGACCTGGGGCCAGCTCGCGGCCAGCAGCGGGTCCAGGTCGCTGCCGGGCCGGTCCCAGAACGCCCAGGTCCGGTCCTGCCCGCGCCGGTGGACCGGGTCGACGACGGCGACCCGCAGGTCGCGCACGCCGTGCCGGTCCAGGGCCGCGAGGACCAGCGACGCGGCGCCGCCGCCACCGACCAGCGCCAGGTCGACGTCCAGCGGTGCGCAGGTGTTCACGCCGCCCACGCTGCCACACCGCCCGTGCCGTCCCGCCACCGACCAGCCCTGCCGCCCTCCGGCCCGGCCCTCGGGCGGCGGGCGGCGGGCGGCGGGCGGCGGGCGGCGGGCGGCGGGCGGCGGGCGGCGGGCGGCGGGCGGCGGGCGGCGGGCGGCGGTAGGGTGCCAGCGGTCGCCGCCGGGCGACGGTCACCTCGCCCCCGGAGGACGCCGCCCCCATGAGCACCATCGCCGTCAACGCGCTCACCGCCCGCTGGGCGTCCGCCCTCGACGGCGGCCAGACGGTCGTCTCCGGCGCCGGCGTCTACCCGCTGCTGGCGCTGCTCGCCCGTTACGCCGCCGGCCCGGCCCGCGACGAGCTGCTCGCGGTCGCGCCGGACCCGACCCGCTTCGACCTGGACCGCTCCCCCACCACCCGGCTGGCCCTCGCCGCCTGGGCACGGCGGGACCTGCCGCTGACCGACCGGTGGCTGCGCGAGGTGCCGGCGGCCATGCGCGGGGAGCTGACCGGCGACCCGGCGCACGACCAGGCCGCCCTCGACGAGTGGGTCGCCACGCACACCGACGGCCTGATCCGCCGGATGCCGGTGCGGGTCGCCCCGACCACGGCGATGGTCCTGGCCAACGCCCTGTCGCTGCGGACCGGGTGGGCCGAGCCGTTCCGCGACGCCTGGTGCCAGCCGGCCGCCGGGCCGTGGCGCGGGCGCCGGCTGGCCGGGCTGAGCCGGATCGGCCACGACCTCGACGCGCTACGGGCCGTCGACACCGCCGCCGGCCCGGTGAGCCTGCTGACCGTACGCGGTGCCGAGGACGTCGACGTGGTGCTCGCCCTGGGCACGCCGGGGCGCGGGGCGGCGCAGGTGCTGCCGGCCGCGATCGGCGCCATCGGCGCACCGTCCGCGCTGCCCGTCGCCGCCGGCCCCGGCGTCGACGAACAGGTCGTGGAGGCGTACGACGACCGGCCCGAGCTGTTCGTCTCCACCGTGGGCTTCACCGTCCGCGCCGACCACGACCTGCTGGCGCGGGCCGCGCTGTTCGGTCTCGCCACCGCCGTCGGCGACGGCGACCACTTCCCCGGCATCGCCCGCCCGTTGGCCGTGTCGCAGGCGCGGCAGAGCGCGACGGCGACGTTCGGCGCGGCGGGGTTCCGCGCGGCCGCGGTGACCGCCGTCTCCACGCGGGCGGGTTCGGCGCCTCGGCCGGTCACCGCGCGCAGGCGGCGGGTACGCCTCGACATCGACCGCCCCTTCGGCTTCCTCGCCGTGCACCGGCCCTCCGGGCTGGTGCTGCTCGCCGGCTGGGTGACCGATCCCGCCAGATCCGCCTGAGGCCGGGCGCGGGGCGGGACCTGCTGGACGGGGCGGTCGCCCGGGGCCACGGCGGGGAGGGCATCTCCGCGCTGGTGGGGCTGCTGCACGACGACGTCGGCCGCCCGGCCTGACCGCTCCTACCGCCTTCGACGGGTGAATGCGGCGGCACGCTGGACATGCAGCCGTCCGGTTGTCTAACCTGACAGGCAGCCGGGTGGCTGCGTGTGCGAGGTGAGCAGGGTGGACGACGTGTTCCGGGCGCTGGCCGACGCGAGTCGGCGCCGACTCCTCGACGACCTCAACCGGCGCAACGGGCAGAGCCTGCGCGAACTGTGCGCCGGGCTCGACATGACCCGGCAGTCGGTCAGCAAGCACCTGGCGGTGTTGGCGGCGGCCAACCTGGTGACCACCGTGCGACGCGGCCGGGAGAAGCTGCACTACCTCAACCCCGTCCCGATCAACGCCGTCGCCGAACGATGGATCGACCGCTACGACCGCGAGCGGGTGCGCGCACTCGCCGACCTACGGACAGCTCTGGAGCGGGAGCCGATGGACAGTCCCACCTTCGTCTACACCACCTACGTCAACACCACCCCCGAGAAGCTCTGGACCGCGCTGACCGAGCCGGCGTTCACCCGCCGCTACTGGGGCGGCGTCGCGCTGCGCTCCGACTGGCGGGTCGGCTCCCCCGTGCTGTGGCAGGACGAGCCGGGCGGCGAGTTCCGCGACCTCGGCCAGCGCGTCCTGGTCGCCGAGCCGTTCCGCCGGCTCTCCTACAGCTGGCACGGCTTCCAGCCCGAGCACGCCGCGCACTTCGGCTGGTCCGACGAGGAGCTGGCGGCCCGACTCGGCGAGCGGAGGTCCCGGGTCACCTTCGACATCGCCCCGTACGGCGGGTTCGTCAAGTTGACCGTCACCCACGAGGACTTCTCCCCGGGCAGCGAGATGTACCGGGCGGTCAGCGGCCAGCTCGACGGCAGCGGCGGCTGGCCGGAGCTGCTGGCCAGCCTCAAGTCGCTGCTGGAGACCGGGGAGCCGCTGCCCGAGCCGCGCCCCGAGAACGCCACCGCGCAGGGCTGACACCCACCCCTGCCCCGAGCAAACCGGTCAGGACCGGGCCGACGCGGCGGGCCGGACGCGTACGGCCCGCCGCGGGGCACGGTTCCCGAGACGGGCCGAGACGGTCCAGCCGCGACAGCACGGCCCCCGGCGACATCGGCACGGCCAACCCTCGCGGGTGGGCCGTGCCGGCATTTCCGCTGCTCCCTCCGCCTCCCGGGTGGACACGTGACGGCAACGAAGATTTCTCATTTTCACCGGATGGGGACCCCAACCCTCCTAGGGTTGGTCACACCGGTGCTAGTCACGGAGTTGGCCACCCGAACGACGTCCCACGCAGTCAGCGGACGAAAAGTGAGGGAAGACGCGTATGAAGGCAAAGACAGTTCTCGTATCGGCGGCGCTCGGCGTGGGTCTCGGCACGCTCCTGCTCCCCGGCGCGGCGCTGGCCGACACCGTCGTGTCACCGGCCACCACGCCGGTCGGCGGGACGGTCGTGCTCACCGCGACGACCTGCAACCCGAAGTCCGGCGACGCGATCTTCCGCGTCACCGGCCCCGACCGCGACCAGAACGTCCGGTCCACCACGGCGGCGGCCGGCGGCGGGCTGAGCGCAGAACTCTTCACCGCCGGCTTCACCCTGGGCACCTACACGGTGGCCGCCACCTGCGGCGACGGCAGCGCGGCCGGCAGCGCCACGTTCACCGTCACCCCGATCGGCGGGGCCCAGGCCGGCGGGCGCGGCGGCACGGACGGGACCGGCACGCTGGCGGCCGGCGGGGCCCTGCTCGGCTCCGCCGCGGGCGGCGCCCTGATCCTGGCCCGCCGCCGACGCCACATGGCGGCGGCCACGCTCTGACCGACGGCCCCCGCGCCGTCCATCCTGGAGAACCCGTCCATCCCTGCAACGGGTGCCCGCACCGGTCACGCACCGGAGCGGGCACCCGGGCGAACGCGTACGGAGGTGGGATCGTGTCCTGGCGCAGGCCCGGCTGGGCGGTCACGGTCATCGTCCTGCTCGCCACGACGGGGCTCGGCCTGATCGCCGCCGGGGTGGCGACGATCCCGCCCCGCCCGCCCCGGCCGGAGGCCGCCGACGCCCCCACCCGGGCCCGCTCCGCGCCTGCGGTGCCGCCGCTGCACCGGGCCGAGCCGGTGGACGTGCGGATCCCGGCCATCGACGTACGGGCGCGGATCGTCCCGGTGGGCGCCGACGCCGAGGGACGCCTGGAGGTGCCGCCGCTGGACCGGCCCGCCCTGGCCGGCTGGTACCGCCACGGCGTCAGCCCCGGCGAGAGCGGCAACGCCGTGATCGTCGGGCACGTCGACTCCGCCGCCGGCCCGGCCGTCTTCTTCGACCTCGGCCGGCTGCGGGCCGGCGACACCGTACGGGTCACCCGCGCCGACGCCAGCGTCGCCACGTTCGCCGTCGACGGCGTCGGGTCGTACCCGAAGGACCGCTTCCCCACCGACCTGGTCTACGGGCCCAGCGACGCCACCGGCCTGCGGCTGATCACCTGCGGCGGCCGGTTCGACCGGGACACCGGCAGCTACGTCGACAACGTCGTCGTGTTCGCCACCCGGGTGCCGTGACCCCGGAACCACCCGAGGCGAGTACGGTGTCCGCGCGGTTGCCGGCGCGGCGGAGGGCGGACGGGTGGTTCGGCGGGTGGGACAACGGGTGAGACTGTCTGCCGTGGTCGACCGGCTGCTCGGCCGACGGGTACCCGGGCAGCGCGAGCCCGAGCCCCGACGCGCCAATCCCGACGCCGTGGTCGACTGTGCGGTCTACGTGGACGGGCGGCGCGAGCCCGGCCGCCCGCACTACGCCGACGCGTACGCCCGCAGCCGTCGCGCCCGGGACGGTTTCGTCTGGCTGGGCCTGCACGAGCCGGATCCGACGGTGATGGCGGCGGTCGGGCGCACGTTCGGGCTCGACGACCTGACCGTCGAGCAGGCCCTCGCCGACGGCCACCGCCCCACGGTGCGCCGCGACGGCGACGTGACCCTGCTGGTGCTGCGCACCGCCGGTTACGTCGAGCACGCCGAGCTGACCGACACCTCCGAGGTGATCGACACCGGCGACGTGATGGTGCTGCTCGGCGACCGTTTCGCCATCACCGTGCGGCACGGCGCCGCGGGCGCGCTCACCTGCGTCCGTGCCGACGTCGAGCAGCGCCAAGCGGTGCTCGCGCAGGGCCCGTGGGCCGTCGCGTACGCCGTCTGCGACCGGATGGTCGACCTCTACCTGGAAGTCGCCGGGCACGTCGAGCGGGACCTGGAACGCATCGAGGAAGCCGTGTTCGCCCGCGACCGCTCGGCCGACATCCAGCACATCTACCAGCTCAAGCGCGAGGTGGTCGAGTTCAAGCGGGCGGTGCAGCCCCTACAGGCGCCGCTGCGCTCGCTGCTCGACCAGCGCCCCGACAACCCACCGCGTGGCCTGCACCGGTGGTTCGTCGACGTGGACGCCCGGCTGACCCGGGCGGTGGAACGGGTCGCCGCGTACGACGACCTGCTCAACTCGATCCTGCAGTCCCGGTTGGCGCAGCTCGCGGTGGACCAGAACAACGACATGCGCAAGATCGCGGCGTGGGCCGCCATCGCCGCCACCCAGACCGGCATCGCCGGGATCTACGGCATGAACTTCGCCGTCATGCCGGAGCTGCAATGGCGCTACGGCTACCCCGCCGCGCTCGGCCTGATGGCGCTGGCCGCGTTCACCCTGCACCGCCTCTTCCGCCGCTCGGGCTGGCTCTGAGCGCGGTCACTCCATCGTCGACGGCTCCGGGATGGCGGGTGCGGGGGCGGTGCGCGGCATCGGGACCTCGGTGGCCCGGACCGCCGGGGCCGAGGCCAGCATCCGGTCGAAGACGTTGCGCAACAGCGTCGACATCGCCGGGTCGTCGGCCAGGGCGCCGACGAACGAGACCGAGGACGCGCTGAAGACCAGCGCGCCGCCGGGCCGCTCCAGGAAGACCATCGTCGCGCCGCCGCCCCCCGGATTCTCGCCCCGGGCGATGACCTGCGCCGAGGACGCCTCGCCGGCCAGCCCGCGCAGCCCGTCGGTCTCCCAGCCGCTGGCGGCGCCGTTGTAGCCCGTGCGGCCGAACCTGCTGCCGGCCACCAGGCCGGTGCCGGCCAGCAGCGGATGCTCGCGCAGCACCTGGTACGGGGCGTACGTGCCGGCGTCGGTGTAGTTGGTGCCGAGCAACTGCGAGGCGGGCAGGCCCAGCTCCGTGTAGATGTCCCGCCTGCCGTCGGAGCGACGGTAGGTCACCACCGTACGGGCGGAGTCGACCTGCACCCGCTCGTACATGCCGTTGCCGCCCGGGTAGATCAGCCGGCCGCCGCCGGCCTGGAAGTTGACCAGGCGCTGGCGCATCGTGTCGGACCAGTACTCGGGGTGGCTGCCCAGCACGAGCACCCGGTAGCTGGTCAGCCAGCCGTTGGAGCCGTGCAGGTCGGCGTCCTCGTAGACGTCGAAGGCGAGCCCCTGGCGGGACATCCAGCGGGTCAGCAGGAGGTCCGAGAAGAGGGTGTGGTCCCGGATGCCGGGGTCGTCGACGTTCAGCTCCGTCGACGGCCGGCGTACGGACAGGGGTCGCCGGCCGGTCCAGTCCGGGCAGTACTGGTTGTGCCCGCCCCAGCTGTTGTAGGCGTTGTAGGTGAAGGTCGGCAGCAACACCGCGATCGGGTTGGTGGGGCGGGTCGGCCGCACGAGGAAGGGCACGTACCGGCGCAGTCCGTCGGAGCCTTCCAGGCGGGCGGCGTAGAGGCCGGGCTGCCAGTCGGCGGGGACCGGGAACCGCAACCGGTCCGACCAGCCGCAACCGACCCGGAGGAACCCCACGGGCAGCGGCTGCACGCCACCGGTCACGGGCAGCGGCGGCGAGACGACCACGGGGTCGCCGGGGCTGGGTGCCAACCGGACGATCGACGCGGTGAGCGACGGGAACCCGGTCGACACCGCGATCCGGGCCACCTGGCCCTGCGCCACGCTCGGCGTGTTGGCGTAGCCCTGGAGGCCGGCCTGGGTCTGCACCGTCCAGCCGGAGCCGACCCTCTTCCCGGTGCCGCTGTTCATCCAGGCGGCCCGCCGGTCGGGGCCGGCGGTGGTGTGGTTCGTCAACCGGTACTGCGTGAGCACGCCCGTCTGCCGGACGCTGGCCGCGTTCGGCGGGATCGCGTACAGCGACCCCTGGCCGGTGAACCACACCCCGTCGTTGAGGAAGAAGTTGCGGAACCCGGAGCCGATCCGCAGGCCCGAGCCCGCCGCCCAGGTGCCGCCGCCGAGGTGCCGGTGCCAGCGGATGTCGCCGTAGTGGTAGGCGTAGAGGACACCGGAGGTGTCGGCCTGCAACACGGCGCCGACGAAGCCGCCGCCGATCCGCGCCCCCTGGACGGTCCACGCCTTGCCGACCAGGTCGTACTGGTGCAGGAACAGCTCGCCCTCGGCGTTCTGCCCGTAGAACGCGCCGTGGAACCCGCACAGTCGGGGGTAGCGCTCGAATCCGGCGCCGATCCGCCCGCCGCTGATCCAGGTGCCGGCGCCGGTCGTCGAGTTGGTCAGCCGGTAGCGGTAGTAGTGCATGGTGCCGTCGCCGCGTACGGCGTAGAGCGAGCCGTCGAGGCCGCCGAAGACCGCCCGGAACTGGTGCCAGCCGGAGCCGATCCGGCGGCCCGACCCGCTCGCCCACCGGAACGCGCCGGTCTGCCAGCCCGTGTGCCGGTACCAGTACAGCGCGCCGTCGGCCTGGATCGCGAAGATGACGCCGTACCCGCCGCCCACCAGGCGGACGAACCGTTGCTGCGGGTCGTACCGGGGCACGGCGGCCGACGCGTCGGGTGGGCCCGCCAGCAGCAGCGGGGGCACGGCGGCTGCGATGACGGCGCCGTCGCGCAGCAGTCGTCGGCGCGGCATGCCGTGCGGGTGCGGCGTGTTCCCCATGGCCATCCTCTTCGGCGAGGCGGATGTGCTGGGCAACCTACGCAGGCGCGGGCGTCGACGTGGCCCCGTGGGGCGTCCCCGGCGGAGAAATCGGATGATCCGCGTGTACGTGCGGCCGGCCGGCCCGCCCCGCCCCACCGATCTAGCGATTGACATTCACGAATGCACTGCGCTCCGGGGTGCGCGCCGGCCGGGCCGGCGGGTCAGTCCGTACCGGGCGGCGCCTCGCCGACCGCGAGGGCGCGCAGCGGTACGGGCTTGACCGGCGCCTGCGCGGTGAACGCCCCGACCTCCTCCGGCCCGCGGCCGGTGAGCGTGCAGATGAGCTGACACAGGCCCGGCTGGCAGGACCGGCCCTGGCACAGGCCCATCCCGGCCCGGGTCACCAGCTTCACCGCGTTCGCGGTGCCCAGGTGCGGGTTGGCCCGCAGCGCGCGGCGCACGTCGCCGGCGCGTACCTCCTCGCAGCGGCAGAGCACGGTGTCGTCGGTGACGAGACCGCCCAGGGCCGCCCGGTCCGGCGCGAACCGGTCGAGCACCTGGGTGACGAAGCGGCGCCGGCGGCGCAGCTCCCGGCGCACCGGGCGGGCCAGCGCGGCGGCCCGACGCTCGTCGAGCAGCCCCAGGTCGCGCAGCACGCCGAGGGCGGCCAGCCGGCCCTCGACCGCCGCCTGCTCGGCGCCAGCGACGCCGGTCAGCTCGCCGGCCACCGCGATCCGCGGCACCGAGGTACGCAGCCACTCGTCGTGCCGGACCACCCAGCCGCCCCCGGGCGGGTCCCAGGCCACCGCGCAGCCGGCCTGCCGGGCCAGCTCGACGGAGGGGACGAAGCCGTAGCCCAGCGCCAGCACGTCGCAGGGCACGTCCCGGTCCGTGCCGGGTGCCGGCTGCCCGGCCGGGTCGACCTCGGCGAGGGTCACCCCGCTCAGGTCCGGGTCGCCGTGGGCGCGGCGCACGACCGTGCCGAACCGGACCGGCACCCCCGCCCGCCGCAGCACGCGCAGCGCGTCGACGCCCTCGGCGACCTTGCCGCCGGCACCCGCCAGCGCGGCCAACCCGGCCGGCCCGGGCAGCAGGTCGCGGCGGCGCTGGACCAGCGCGACCTCGACCACCCGGGCGCCGGCGCGCACCAGCTGGGCGGCCACCACCAGCAGCAGCGGGTGGCCGCCGGCCAGCACGAACCGCCCGCCCGGCAGCAGGCCCTGCGCCTTGACGAACGTCTGCACGCCGCCCGCGGTGAGCACCCCCGGCAGGGTCCAGCCGGGAAACGGCACCGGCAGGTCGTACGCGCCGGCGGTCAGCAGCACCGCCCGGGGCTCGAGCAGGCGCACCCCGGTCGGGCCGTGCGTGGCGACCCGGTGGCGGCCCGGCGCGGGCTGCTGGCCCGCGTACCCGTCGAGACCCGCCCGGGTGCCGAGGACGCCCCACACGGTGGTGTCGGCGAGCCACCGCACGCCGGGGGCGGCGGCGGCCTCGGCCAGCAGCGCCCGACCGGCGGCGGCCGGGGCCTTCGGCGGGGTGAACCCGGCCGGCGGTCGACGGTAGATCTGCCCGCCCGGCTGCTCCTGCTCGTCGACGACGGTGACAACGGCGCCGTGCCGGCCGAGGACGGCGGCGGCGGCGAGCCCGGCCGGGCCCGCGCCGACCACCACCACGTCGGGGGCGCTCACCGGGGCACCGCCGTGCGGACCCGCATGCCGTCGCGCACCCGGACCAGGCAGGAACGCTGGCAGGGCACGTCGTCCACGGTGACGACGCACTCGAAGCAGATTCCCATGTTGCAGTACGGCCCCCGGCGGGCGCCGCCACGCGTGGTGCCGACGGCCCGTCTGCCGGCGGCGAGCAGCGCGGTGGCCAGCGACTCGCCCGGGTGGGCGCACACGGGCCGCCCGTCGACCTCGATGGTGACCGGGGCGGGCCGGTCCATCGCGGTGCGCCGCGGCACCTGCGCGTGCGCCGGCTGCGGCGGGCGGTGTTCAGACAAAGTTCAGCGCTCCGAAGCGGGCGGGTGAGTAGTCCTCGATCGACCGGTCGGCCTCGCCGGAGACGACCATGGCGGCGAGCAGCCGCGCGTACGTGAGGCCGAGGGTGAAGGCCGAGCCGCCGGTGGCGACGTACAGCCCGGGCCGGCGCGGGACCGCGCCGAGCAGCGGCAGGTGGTCCGGGGTGAGCGTGGTCATGCCCGTCCACGTCCGGATCAGCGGCAGGTCGCACACCGCCGGGACCACCCGGGCGGCGTCGGCGTTGCCGACCAGCGACTCGTAGCGCAGCTCCGGGTTGGTCTCCAGGTCGACCCGTCCGGCCCGGCTGACCAGCTTGGCCGGCCACCCGCCGCCGATGAGCACGTTGCCGTCCTCGGTCTGCTTCATCGACAGCCGCCGGCCCACGTGTTGGATCAGGTGCGGCAGGAACGGCCGGCTGCGGGCGGTGGCGCTCATCGTCAGCCCGACGGGGAAGACCGGCAGCCGCACGTCGGCCATAGCGGCCAGCTCCGCGGTCCACACCCCGCCCGCGAGCACCACCGTGTCGGCGAGATGGGTCTCCCCGGCGGTGTCCCCCGGCCCGCTGCCGGTACGCAGCTCCCAGTGCCGGCCGCGCCGGTGCAGCCCGGTGACCCGGCAGCCGGTGCGCAGCACGGCGCCGTGCCGGCCGGCGGCCCGGGCCAGCGCCGGGGTGACCAGCCGGGGGTTGGCCTTGCCCTCGCCGGGCACGTGGCCGGCGGCGAGCACGGTGTCCGCCAGGTACGGCGCGAACCGGCGCAGCTCGGCACCGGAGAGGACCGCGACGTCGAGGCCGTACTCGCGCTCCAGGGCCGCCTTGCGGTCGAGTACGGCGATCTCCGCCGGGGTCTCGGCGAGCATCAGTCCGCCGGTGCGCGAGACCCCGCACCGCTCGCCGAGTACGTCCTCGATGCCGGCCCAGGCCCGCATGGCGTCGAGGTGCAGCGGGAGCGCGCGGGCCGCCGCGCGGGCCGCGTCGTCGCCGTGCTCGACCATCCGGAACTCCAGCTGGAAGTGCAGGCTGCCCGCGTTCTGCCCGGACGCGTGCCGGTTGACCTGGTCCTTCTCCACGAGCAGGACCCGGTTGCCGGCGCGGGCCAGGTGCCAGGCGGTCGCGCAGCCGAGCAGGCCGCCGCCGATGACGGCGGTGTCGTACGCAGTCATGGGAGCAGGTCGAGCTGGGTCATGGTGGCCCGGACGCGGTCCTGCTCGGCGGGGGTCAGCGGGAGCAGCGGCGCGCGGACGTGCCCGGCCGGCACGCCGCGCAGGGTGAGCGCGTACTTCATGATCGCCTGCGCGTTGCCGAACCGGGCGCCGTAGTCCGGCCCGAACCAGTCCTCCATGATCACCCGGTCGCGCGCGCCGAGGACCCGGGCCCGGTCGAGGTCGCCGGCGCGCAGGGCGCGGAAGAAGTCGGGGTGGTCGGCGCCGAGCACGGCGCCGGCCCCCATCAGTCCGTCGCCGCCGATGGTGGTCATCAGCTCGATGCCCACCTCGTTGGTGGGGATGCCGAAGTAGCGCACGCGGTGCCGCAGGGCGACCAGACCACGGACGAACCCGCCGAAGTCCGGGGTGGAGTTCTTGACCGCCACCACGGTGTCCAGCGCGCTCAGCTCCAGCAGCAGGTCGGCGTCCAGGTCGACGCCGGTGCCGCGGGGCCAGTTGTAGACGCAGAGCGGGATGTCGACCGCCTCGGAGACGGCCCGGTAGAAGGCCACCACCTCGGCCCGGGTGGGCACCACGTACGGCGGCGGGGTGAGCAGGATGCCGTGCAGGCCGGCGTCGCGGGCGGCCTCGGCGTGCCGGATGGCCTCCGCCGGGGTGTACGCGTTGCAGCCGCCGAGCACCGTGAGCCGGTCGCCGACCCGGTCGGCGGCCGCCCGGAACAGCGCGGCCCGTTCCTGTTCGCTGAGACTGAACCACTCGCCCGTGGTCCCGCCGACGATCAGCCCGTGCATCCGTTCGGCGGCGAGCCAGTCCAGTTGCCCGCGCCAGGCGGCGAGGTCCAGCTCGCCCGTGGCGGTGAACGGGGTGGTGACGGCCGGGAGGTAGCCGAACCAGTCGACGCTGTCACGGTCCACTGCGGGTCCTTTCGACGGGCGGCGTCGTACCGCCCACGTGCGCGACGCGGGCCGGACGACGTGCCGGGTGGGTCAGGGGGTCGGCGGGGTGACCGCGATGATGAGCCGGGCCCGCTGGTCGCTGGCGTTGCGGTAGAGGTGGGGCAGCCGGGAGTCGAAGGTGATCGCCTCGCCGGTCTTCAGCACGTACTTCTCGCCGCCGATCTCGGCCACCACCTCGCCGGTGACGGCGATGGCGCACTCGGTCGAGGGGTGCGCCCACGGCTCGGTGGAGCTGGCGTCGCCGGGCGCCAGCTCGGCTTCGAGCACCTCCAGGTCGCCCCGCCCCGGCGTGAGCCGGTCGTAGGCGATCTGCCCGGGGGGCGCGGCGAGCCGGGACCGCGAGCCGGGCCGGCTGATGTGCACCAGCGGGGCGTCCGGCTCGGAGAACAGCGCCGCTATGGAGGTGTCGAAGACCTTGGCGAGCTTACGCAGGGTGGCCAGGCTGGGGTCGGTGGCGCCGTTCTCGATCTGGCTGAGCAGGGCGGGCGACACGTCGGCCGCGGCCGCGAGCTGGCGCAGCGTGAGGGAGTGCTGCTGGCGCAGGTCGCGGAGCTGGTCACCGAGCATGCGTCTTTCCTCGTTCCAAAACAGTGTGGCTAGAAATGTTTGACGTGACTATACGCCGCTGTCTAGGGTGGTCAAACACAAGGTGAACGTGTTTGGCGCTACTAGACAAGCGGCGTCGAGGCACGAACCGGACACGAGTCCCGTCCGGGTACATCCAACCCCATGGCGGCACAACCGCGAAGACCCGCGAAAGCCGCTGCGGTTGGCACCAGCGGCCCGGCCGCGGCGTCCCGGCGTCGCCGGGCCCGAACAGCCCTCAGAACCCGTCCCGCCCGGGCCGGCCCATACGAAGGTAGGAACAGCATGTCGGTGTCCCCTCGCCGGCTCCGCGTCGGAGCGATCGCTCTGGCGGCGCTGGCCATAGCCTCCAGCACCGCGTGCAGCGCGGGCGGCAGCGGAGGAAGCGGTAACGGCGGTTCGGCCAAGACCCTCACCGTCAACACCTCGTTCGTCCTCAAGACCCTCGACCCCGGCCGGATCTACGAGGCGACCGGCCTGACCGCCGTGCACTCCCTCTACGACACCCTGCTGACCTTCGAGGGCTCGGACGTCAGCAAGCCGGTCCCGGCGCTGGCCGAGTCGTACGAGGCGTCGCCCGACGCCAAGACCTTCACCTTCAAGCTGCGCGAGGGCGTGAAGTTCTCCGACGGCACCGCGCTCACCGCCGACGACGTGGTCTTCTCCCTCAACCGGCTGAAGAACGTCAAGGCCAGCCCGGCGGTCATGGTCAGCGGCCTCACGTTCGCCAAGACCGACGAGCGGACCGTGGTGGTCACCTCGGCCACCGCCGACCCGAACATCCCCGTGGTGCTCGCGATGCCGTCGACCGGCGTGGTCAACTCCAAGGTCGCCAAGGAGCACGGCGCGACGGACGCCGCCGACGCCGCGAAGAGCGACACCGCGCAGCAGTACCTCGACACGAACTCGGTCGGCAGCGGCCCGTACGTGCTCAAGTCGTACGACCCGTCGGCGCAGGTGGTGCTGGAGGCCAACCCCAACTACTGGGGCACCAAGCCCGAGTTCAGCCGCGTCGTGCTGCGCAACATGGACGTGCAGACCCAGAAGCTGACCATGCAGCGGGCCGGCGGCTCCGAGATCGCGTTGGACATCTCCGGCAAGCTGCTGGAGGGGCTGCCGGGCAGCCTGAAGACCTCCGCGATGCAGGACACCGTCTACTTCCTCTTCCTCAACGCCGACCCGGCCGTCTCCCCGGTGACCTCGAACGCGAAGTTCAACCAGGCACTGCGCGCCGCCATCGACTACGAGGGCATCGCCGGGCTGTACGGCAAGGGCGCCGCCCCCGGCGCCGGGCTGGTGGCCCCCGCCTACCCGGGCGCGCTGCCCGAGGCCGAGCAGTCCAAGCGTGACGTGGCGAAGGCCAAGGCGTTGCTCACCGAGGCGGGGCTGAGCAACCCGACGGTGAAGTTCAACTACCCGGCCATCACCTACAAGGGGGTCGACCTGGGCACGGTCGCGACGAAGGTGCAGGGTGACGCCGCCGAGGCCGGCATCAAGCTGGAGCTGACCCCGCAGCCGCTGACCACCTTCCTCGACGAGATGCGTACGGGCAAGATGGCCCTCGGGTTCACCCCGCAGAGCCTGAACTACCCGGTCGCCGACTCGCTGATCAACAACATGTCCCCCGGCCAGGCCACCGCGCTGCGCTCGGGCTGGACGGTGGAGCGGGCCGACCCGGCCGTCGTGGCCGCCGGCAAGAAGGTCACCGAGACCCTCGACCTGGCCGCCCGGGCCGCCGCCATGCAGGAGTGGCAGCGGGCGATGAACGCCGCCAGCCCGTACGTGGTCCTGGCCAGCAACTCCTCCACCGTGGTGGCGAGCGGCGACCTGACCGGCACGGACTACACCGCCGCCGGCTGGCAGGTCGACCTGGCCGCGGTGGGCCGGGGGTAGTCACTCCATGACGACGACAGTCGACGACGCCGAGCCGGGCGCGGTCACCACGACCGTGTCCCGGCCCCGGCCGCACCGGGCCCTGCTGGTCTTCCTGCTCAAGCGGGTGGCCATCACCGCCGGCCTGCTGCTGGGCGTCACGATCGTGACGTTCGGCCTGGTCACCGTGGTGCCCGGCGACCCGGTCACGGCCAACCTCTCCGACCAGGCGCTCAACGATCCCGCGACGGTGGCCGCGTTCCGCGAGAAGTGGGGCCTGGACCAGCCGCTGTACGTGCAGTACCTGCAGTACCTGGGCAACCTGTTCCAGGGCGATCTCGGCATCTCGCAGCAGACCGGCCGGACCGTGGCCGACGACCTGTTGCAGTACGTGCCGGCGACCATGGAACTGGCCATCCCCACGATGGTGCTGGCGCTGCTGATCGGCACCGGGATCGGCATGCTCGCCGCCGTGCGAAACGGTCGGGTCACCGACCAGCTGATCCGCGTCGGCGCGCTGCTCGGCCTGTCCACCCCGCCCTTCTGGCTGTCGCTCGTCGTGCTCTACGTGTTCTTCTACCAGCTCGGCCTGGCGCCCAGCGGCGGGCGGCTGTCGACCGACTTCAGCCCGCCTCCGACGGTGACCGGCATGTACACGGTCGACGCCGCCCTCGCCGGTCAGTGGGACGTCGCCTGGGACGCCGCCCAGCACCTGATCCTGCCGGTGCTCGTGCTGACCAGCCTGACGGTGGCGATGCTGGTCCGCTTCGTCCGCTCCTCCATGCTGGAGGTGCTCCAGCAGGACTACATCCGGGCCGCGTACGCCAAGGGCCTGCCCGCCCGGGTGGTGTTCCGCCGGCACCTGCTGCGCGCCGGCCTGGTCCCGGTGATCACCGTCTCCGGGCTGGCCTTCGCCTCGCTGCTCTCCGGCACGGTGCTGGTGGAGAACATCTTCGGCTGGCCGGGCCTCGGCCAGTACGCGTACCGCAGCGCGACGGCGCTGGACCTGCCCGCGATCCTCGGCGTCAGCCTCTTCGTCGCGCTGGTCTACACGCTGGTCAACCTCACCGTCGACCTGCTGTACGGACTCATCGACCCGAGGATCCGCCTGTCATGACCACACTCGCACCCGACCCCGTGGCGCCCGACCCGAAGGCGACGGACGCGCTGGCCCGGCGTCGCTTCCTGGGCCGGCTGCGCGGGCGCCGGACCGGGCGGCCCATCTGGCGCCAGCCGATCGCCCTGGCGGCGCTGGTCATCCTCGGCGGGTGGCTGCTGGTGGCGCTGTTCGCCCCGCTGGTGGCGCCGTACGACCCGCTGGCGCAGAGCCCGGACGCCTACGCGCCGCCGTCGGGCACGCACTGGTTCGGCACCGACTCCCTCGGCCGGGACGTGTTCAGCCGGGTGGTCCACGGCGCCCGCCTGTCGATCCCGCTCGCGCTCGCCATCGTCTCGCTCGCCCTGCTGATCGGCGGCCTGCTCGGTCTGGTCGCCGGCTACGTGGGCCGGTTCGTCGACGAGGCGCTGATGCGCCTGACGGACCTGGTCTTCGCGTTCCCGCAGATCATCCTGGCGATGGCGGTCACGGCCGCGTTCGGGCCCAGCACCCGCAACGCCGTCCTCGCGCTGGTCATCGTCTCCTGGCCGGTGTACGCCCGGGTCATCCGCAGCGCCGTGCTGACCATGCGCGGCGAGGACTACCTCAGCGCCGCCCGGCTGCTCGGCATCGGGCCGCTGCGCGCGCTGCGCCGCGACGTCCTGCCCAACAGCGTGGGCCCGGCCATCGTGCTGGCCACCCTGGAACTCGGCAACGCCGTGCTGCTGCTGTCGGCCCTGTCCTTCCTCGGCCTCGGCCCCCGCCCGCCAGCCGCCGAGTGGGGCTCGATGGTGGCGCTCGGCTCGCAGGACCTCTCCATGTGGTGGGTCAGCGTGTTCCCCGGTCTGGCCATCCTCACCGTGGTGATGGCCTTCAACGTGCTCGGCGACGCCCTGCGCGACCGGATCGACCCCCGCTACGCGAAGGGACGTTGAGAGATGGCACCCCTGCTCGAGGTCGACTCCCTGGCCGTCACCCTGCCCGGCCCCACGGGGCCGCTGCCGATCCTGCACGACGTGTCGTTCACCGTCGACGAGGGCGAGATGGTCGGCATCGCCGGGGAGAGCGGCTGCGGCAAGAGCCTCACCGCGCAGACCCTGCTCGGGCTGCTGCCCGCCGGTGCCAAGGTCACCGGATCGGCCCGCTTCGCCGGCACCGAACTGCTCGGCCTGGACACCAGGCGCTGGCAGAAGGTACGCGGCGCCGGCATCGCGATGGTCTTCCAGGACCCCACCGCGGCGCTACACCCGATGCTCACGATCGGCCGGCAGCTCACCGAGCACATGCAGGTCCACCTGGGCCTGGACCGGCGGGCGGCCGACCGGCGGGCGGTGGAGCTGCTCGAGCAGGTCCGCATCCCCGACCCGCAGCGGGCGGTACGGGCGTACCCGCACCAGTTCTCCGGCGGCATGCGGCAGCGGGCCGCCATCGCGATCGCCCTCGCCGCCCGCCCCCGGCTGCTGATCGCCGACGAGCCGACCACCGCACTGGACGTGACGGTGCAGGCCGGCATCCTGGCGCTGCTGGAGCAGTTGCGCGCCGAGACCGGGCTGGCCGTCGCGTTCATCACCCACGACCTGGGGGTGCTCAGCGCGCTGACCACCCGCGGGTACGTCTTCTACGCCGGGCGGGTGGTGGAGACCGGGCCCACCGGGGCGCTGCTCACCGCGCCGCGGCACCCGTACACGGCGGCGCTGCTCGGCGCCCGCCCGCACGGCACCCAGTCCGTCGGCACCCTGCGGCCCATCCCGGGCGGTCCGCCGGCGCCGGGGCAGGCGCCGCCCGGGTGCCCGTTCCAGCCCCGGTGCGGATTCGCCGAGCCGTCCTGCCAGACCGCGCCGCCCCCGCTCTCCCCCGCCGGCGACGACCGGTCCGTGGCCTGCGTGGTCCGTCCGCACCTGGAGGTGGCGGCATGAACGAGCCGGTCGACTCGGGCAACCTGCTCGAGATCAGCGACGTCGAGGTCGAGTACAGGGCGCGCGGCCGGGGACCGGTCCGGGCCGTGGCCGGGGTGAGCCTCGAGGTGGCGCCCGGGCAGATCGTCGGCCTGGTCGGCGAGTCCGGCTGCGGCAAGTCGTCGCTGGCCCGGGTGGCGGTCGGGCTGGCCGCCCCGAGCGCCGGGGCGATCCGGTTCGCCGGGCGCCCGGTCACCCCGCTGGGCTGGCGTCGCCGGCCGGTGCCGCAGGTGGGACTCCAGATGGTGTTCCAGAATCCGTACGCGTCGCTGAACCCCCGGCGCACCATCGGCGCGCAGCTGCTCGACGGGGTGCCGGACACGGTGACCGGCGCCGCCCGCCGGGCGCGGGTGGCCGAGCTGCTGGACCGCGTCGGCATGCCCGCCTCGGCGGCGGAGCGGTACCCGCACCAGTTCTCCGGCGGCCAGCGGCAGCGGCTCGCCATCGCGCGGGCGCTCGCGCCGGAACCCCGGATGATCATCGCGGACGAGCCGGTCACCGCGCTGGACGCGTCCTCCCAGGCGCAGGTGGTCAACCTGCTCGTCGGGCTGGTCCGCGACCTCGACATGGGCATGCTGTTCATCTCGCACGACCTCTCCCTGGTACACGAGATCGCCGACGTCACGGCGGTGATGTACCTGGGCCGGATCGTCGAGACCGCGCCCACCCGCGAGCTGTGGCGCGCACCCCGGCACCCGTACAGCCGGGCGCTGATCGACGCGGTGCCGCAGATCGGGCCGCACCCGCAGCTGCCCAGGACGCTCGCCGGCGAGGTGCCCGACCCGGCGCAGGCGCCGACCGGGTGCCGGTTCCGGCCACGCTGCCCGCACGCCTTCGCGCCGTGCGGCGAGCACCCACCCACGCTCGACCTCGGCGGCCGCAGCGCCGCCTGCTGGCTCAACGACCCCACGGTGGCACCGAGCACCGTGCCCGCCGCGTAGAGGACACCGCATGCACATCCCCACCGAACAGGTCCTGGTCAACCTCGCGCTCTACGACGGCGTACGCGACGACGTGCAGCGCGACAGCGGCGTCTGGATCGGCGCCGACGGCACGATCCGCGCGGTCGGGCCGGTCGACGACGTCCTCGCCGAGGCCGGCGACGCCCGGGTGGTCGACCTGCACGGCGACCACGTCATGCCCGGCCTGACCAACATGCACGTGCACCTCTCGCTCGGGCTGCCCGGCCACTTCGGCGACGAGGTGCACCGGTCGAACCTGGCCGAGCTGGTGCTGCTGATGGCCGACTCGGCGCGCCGGACCCTGCACTCCGGGGTCACCACCGCCCGCCTCGTCGGCGAGAGCCGCTACGCCGACTTCGCCCTGCGCAAGGGCATCGAGCGCGGCGCGGTGGACGGCCCGCGGATCTTCACCGCCGGGCACGCCCTCTGCTGCACCGGCGGGCACGGCTGGGAGGCCGACGCCCTGGAGGCCGACGGGGCGGACGGATTCCGCCGACTCACCCGGCAGCAGATCCGCGCCGGCGCCGACCTGATCAAGGTGTGCATCTCCGGCGGCATCGCCGGCGAGTTCGAGTCGATCGACACCCCCCAGTTGCTCGACGACGAGCTGGCAGCCGTGATCCGGGTGGCGCACGACTGGGGCCGCAAGGTGACCGCGCACGCCGGCCCGGCCGAGTCGGTGCGCCGCGCCGTGGAACTCGGCCTGGACTGCGTCGAGCACGGCTACGAGCTGACCGACGAGGTGACCCGGCTGATGGCCGAGCGCGGCGTCTGGTACGTGCCGACGATCGTGGTCAGCCGCTGCGAGCAGTTCTTCCGCGACGCCGGCGTGCCCGGCTGGCTGATGGACCGCGCCCTGTCGGCCGGGCCCCGGCACTGGGAGAGCCTCCAGCACGCCATCCGCAACGGCGTGCCGATCGCGCTGGGCAGCGACATGCCGCCGCACGCCGGCTACGACGAGACGACCGCCACCGTGCGGGAGCTGGAGTTCATGGTGGACGCCGGGATGCCCGTCGCCGACGCGCTGAAGTCCGCCACCATCCGCCCCGCGCAGTGGCTGGGTCAGGCCGACACGCTCGGCAGCGTCGAGGTCGGCAAGCACGCCGACCTGCTGGTCCTGCGCGACGACCCCACCCGTTCGGTGTCCGCGCTGCGCAGCCTGCACGCCGTGATCAAGGGCGGGGTGTCGTACCGCGACGACCACGGCCGCCTGCGGGACGCGCGATGACCACGATCGTCGAGGTCGCCGACGGGTACCTCGACGCGCTCGCCGAACTGGATCCGGAGGCCGCCGAGGCGGCGGGGCGTACCCCCGACTCGCACTTCGCGGACCTCTCCCCCGACGGCTTCGCCGCCCGCGCGGAGCTGGCCCGCCGCACCGCCGCCGCGGCGGCCGGCGCCAGCGCCGACGGCACCGCGCAGCGGGCCCTCGCGGGCGCGCTGACCGACCGGCTGGCCAGCGAGGTCGACCTGTACGACGCGGGCTTCACCACCCGGCTGCTGGCCCCGCTGGCGACGCCGGTGCACCTGGTCCGGCAGGTCTTCGACAACCTGCCGCGCGACAGCGAGCGGGACTGGGCGGTCGTCGCCGCGCACCTGCGCCGGGTGCCGACGGCGCTCGGGCAGTACGCCGAGACGCTGCGCCGCTCGGCCGGGCGGGGGCAGCTCGTCGCGCGCCGGCAGGTGCTGGCGGTCGCCGACCAGTGCACCGCCTGGGTCACCTCCGACGACTTCTACGGCCGGCTGGTGGCCGGGTGTCCGGACGGACCGCTGGCCGGGGAGCTGGCCGCCGGGGCGCGGTCGGCCGCCGCCGCGACGGCGGACTTCGCCGCGTTCCTGCGTACCGAGCTGGCGCCCCGGGCCAGCGCGGTCGACGGCGTCGGCCGCGACCTGTACGCCGTCACGGCGCGCAGCTTCCTCGGCGCGAGCGTCGACCTGGACGAGCTGTACGCGTACGGCTGGGAGGAGCTGGCCCGCACCGCCGCCGAGCAGCGCGCGGTCGCCGCCGAGCTGGGCCACCCGGACGTGGCGTCGGCGCGGGCCGCGCTGGACGCCGACCCCGCCGGCCGGGTGCCGGTCGGGCCCGACCTGGAGCGCTGGCTGCGCGAGCGCACCGAACGGCTCACCGACGCCCTGGACGGTGCGCACTTCGACATCCCGGCCGCCACCCGCCGCGTGGTGTGCCGGATCAGCCCCGCCGCCTCCGGCGTCATGTACTACACCCCGCCCGACGTCGGGCTGACCCGCCCGGGCGGGATCTGGTGGTCGACGCCCCCCGGCGAGTCGACGGTGCCGGTGTGGCGGCACGTCGGGACGCTCTGCCACGAGGGGCTGCCCGGGCACCACCTCCAGCACGCGATCACCCTCACCACCGCCGGCCTGCACCCGTGGCAGCGTTCGCTGTGCCAGGTGCACGGGTACGCCGAGGGCTGGGCGCACTACGCCGAACGCCTCGCCGACGAGGTGGGCCTCTACACCGGCCCGGCCGAGCGGCTCGGGATGCTCGACGGGCAGATGTGGCGCGCCGCCCGGGTGGTCATCGACCTCGGCCTGCACCTGGACGTGCCGATCCCGACCGGGACCGGCTTCACCGACGCGCGCCGGTGGACCCCCGCGCTGGCCGTGGACTTCCTGGCCCGCGTCGCCGGGCTGGACCCGGCGACCGCACGCTTCGAGGTCGACCGCTACCTCGGCTGGCCGGCGCAGGCGCTGGCCTTCAAGGTCGGGGCGCGGCTGTGGCAGCAGGCCCGCCGGGAAACCGAACGGCGCGAGGGCGCGGGGTTCGACCGCAAGCGGTTCCACCACCGCGCCCTGCGGCTCGGCCCGATGGGGCTCGATCCGTTGCGCGCCCGCCTCGCCGAACTCTCCTGATCCACCCCCCGACACCCCCGTCCGCCCCGACCGGAAGCGAGTCCCGATGACCGTTGACGATCTCACCGCCGCCATCACCGACATGTACCGGTCGTTGGGCGACCGAGCGGCGTTCGACGCCCGGCTGCACCCCGACCTGACGATCTGGGAGTCCGACGCGCCCGACCTGCTCGACGGCCTGGCCGCCCTCGACGACCTGCGGGACCGTCGGGCGTCCGCCCGGGCAGCGGCCGCGTCCCCGACCTCGGTCGCCCCCGAGCAGCTCCGCACCGAGGCGTGGGGCGACACCGGCCTGGTCCGCTACGTGCTGCGGGCCCGGTACGCGGCCGGGCAGCCGGACGAGTGCTTCCGGGTGACGGACGTGCTGCGCCGCGACGAGCGGGGCTGGCGGATCGTGCACCACCACGCGGAGGCGCTGCGATGAGCGCCGAGGAACCGGTCACCGACCTGTACGACCTGCGGGTCGTGGTGGAACGCATCGAGGGCCGCTCCGTCTGCGGCCTCCAGCCGGGGGACTACATCGACCTGACCGAGTCGAACCGGCTCCGCATCCCCACGGGTCGGCACTTCTGCCTGTACGCCCTGGCGGCGTGCCTGCCGCTGCTGCCGGCCAAGCAGCGACCGCTGCCGCCGGAGGACTGGCTGGCCCGCGACTGCCACGTGGCCTGCCCCGACCCGGACGAGCGGGTCATCATGCGCATCGAGCGGACCGCCCGGCGACGGATCCCGACGGAGGAACTGACGTGAGCACCGACGAGGGTCGCCGACTGGTCGGCATCGGACTCCAGTCCGACAAGAGCGCCGACGAGTACGCGGCGCTGGCCGAACTCGCCGAACGGCACCGCTTCGACGTGCTGTCGGTCTTCGGCGACCTGATGTACCAGCCGCCGTTCTTCCCCCTGCTGGTGGCGGCGCGGCACACCCGGCGGATCCGGCTCGGGTCGGCCTGCCTCAACCCGTTCACCATGCATCCGGTGGAGATCGCCGGGCAGGTCGCCGCCCTGGACCTGGCGTCGAACGGGCGGGCCTACCTCGGGCTGGCCCGGGGCACCTGGCTGGACCAGGTCGGGGTGGCGCAGGCCCGGCCGCTGCGGCGGATCGCCGAGACCGTCGAGGTGGTGCGGCTGCTGCTGTCGCGCGACGAGCGGGGCTTCGCGGGCCGGGAGTTCACGGTGGCCCCCGGCACGGCCCTGCGCTACGCCCCGGTCCGCACCGACGTGCCCGTCCTGGTGGGTACGTGGGGGCAGCAGACCGCCCGGACGGCCGCCGCGTTCGCCTCGGAGATCAAGGTCGGCGGGTCGGCCAACCC
Organism: Micromonospora echinofusca; assembly: GCF_900091445.1. NCBI lineage: Bacteria > Bacillati > Actinomycetota > Actinomycetes > Micromonosporales > Micromonosporaceae > Micromonospora > Micromonospora echinofusca. The sequence goes on along the minus strand of NZ_LT607733.1, from coordinate 2,889,963 downwards.
CGCGATGGCCAAGACGATGCGGGCCTGGCTGGACGACGCCACGCCCGCCGGCCGGGACCAGGTGGGTGTGGTCATCGGGGCGGTGACCGTGGTGGACGAGGACGGCGCCCTGGCCCGCCGGGTGGCCCGTACGGAGGTCGCCATGTACCTGGCGGTCGTCGCCGCCCTCGACCCGAACGTCGACATCGACCCGGAGCTGCTGGCGCGCATCCAGCGGCACGTCGCCCGCCAGGAGCACGACGTGGCCGGCGCGCTGATCGGCGGTGACCTGCTGGATCTGTTCGCCTTCTCCGGCACTCCCGAGCACGTCGCGGCGCAGGCCGCCGCGGTGTTCGACGCCGGGGCGACCCGGGTGGAGTTCGGCACCCCGCACGGGTTGACCCCGACCGGCGGCGTCGACCTGCTCGGCCGCCGGGTACTTCCGCTGCTGCGGGGATGACGCCGTGACGGGGGCGGGCGTGCACCGGCCCGCTCCCGTCACGGGCCCCGCCGCCCCACGACTCCCGGCCGGGCTTCTCCGAGGTCTACCACGCGTTCCACATGCTCTCGCCGTGGATGGTCGGCCGCACCTGCACCCTCGACGGGCTCGACTGGTTCCACACCAACGTCAACGTCCCCGACCTGGCCGCATGACCCGGCTCGGCGCCCAGGGCCGCGTGTCGATGTTCGACGAGTTCAACGAGCCCTTCACCGGGCGGCTGCTGATCACCGGCAACACCACCGCCCGCGCCGGCACGTACGAGCTGAACTGGTAGATCGGGCTGGGGGCCATCTGGTTCTACGCGCTCGACCGGGACATCGACGCGACCGTCGACGTGATCGGGGACAGTTACCTCGACAACACGTACAACGCCATCATGCTGGTCAGCGACTGGCCGGTGAAGGACCTCCACTCGATCACCGGCGTCCGGTTCCAGGACATCCGGGTCGACGGCACGGGCACCTCCGTGCTGAGCGCCCGCGCGGCGGGCTCGGCCTCGTTGCGCAACGTCGACGCCCGCAACGTCGGCGCCGTCGGCGTCAACAACTGCGGGTCGTTCAACTTCCCGGCGACCGGCTCGGAGTTCGCCCTCACCGATCTCGGCGGCAACGACGGCGGCTGGCTGGCCCCGTGGCAACTGCCCAACACCATCACCTGCGAGGACCGACCGCCGGTCGTGCCGCCACCGTCGCCCTGGTGAGACACGGCCGCCGGCGGCCGTGTGACATGTCAGCCGCCCACCGCTATTGACCCATGTTGATCTATGTGCTATTCCGCCGCCTTTATGTATCGCAGAAAATGGCGGAAACCTCCCCTTTCCGGAGTCGGACACGGCCCGCGACGGAGGCGTGACACATTGCCTTTCGTCGTTGCATAATGGCCGCCGCACGCGCTGTCGGGCCGACGGTTCCCGACGCAGCGACGCCGACCGAAGGGGACAATTCCGTGAAGCGGGACCACTCACCTGTTCTACCTGGCGACGGCGCCACGGACTACGCGCGCTACATGCGCACGGACGCGCTGCTCGACCTGCAACGGAGCCCGGCGGAGATGATCCACCGCGACGAGCTGCTCTTCCAGGTGGTGCACCAGTCCACCGAGCTGTGGCTGAAGCTCGCGGCGGCCGAGCTGACCGAGGCGGTCGCCCGGATCCGCGCCGGCGAACCCGCGGCGGCCGGGCCGCTGCTGACCCGGGCGACCCTCGGGGTACGGCTGATCACCGACCAGCTGGAGATGTTCCGACACCTCTCCCCGGCCGCCTTCGAGGCCATGCAGCCCGCACTGGGCAAGGGTTCCGGCGCCGAGTCGCCGGGCTGGCGGCGGGTCCAGGCGGCCAGCCGGCAGCTCGGCCTGGCGTTCACCGACCACCTCGCCGCGCACGGCACCGCCCTGGCCGAGCTGCGCCGGGCGGACCCGACCGACCCCGTCCACCTGCTCGCCGAGGCGATGATGGAGTGGGACGAGCGGGTGTCGCTGTGGCGGGTGCGGCACTACCAGGCCGCCCTGCGCGTCGGCGGGCACGCCCCCGACGGCGCCGAGGCGACCGTGCTCGCCAAGCTCATCGGGCACCGGTTCTTCCCGGAACTGTGGCAGGCCCGCGTGAAGACCCTGCACGGGTGAAAGCGACCGTTCCCGTGCCGAGCGGTCGCCGCAATCCCCGCCCACCCCTCAATTTTTCAATTGTCTCCCCGTCCACGGTTGACACGAGCCGAATGTCGAGGTGCGGTTCGTGCGTGAACTGACGAGTTGGATGTCGGGTGCCGCCGAGGCGGACGATTTTCCCTATTCTCCCGTGCTGGCCGAGTTCCACCGGGTCGGCAAACACTTCGTGGAAAAGGAGCTCCTGGCGCTGCTGGACCACGTCCGGGCCCAGGTGACCGCCCCGGCCCCCGACCCGCCCACGCCCGCGGTCCGGCAGTTGCGCGACTTCCTCGACGTCGCGCTCGACAAGTGGGACGGCCGCTACGACTACCGCAGCTACCTGGCGCTGCGCCTACTCCGGCTGCCCTGCGGGGCGGACGACGGACGGGACGACGGGCCGGGCGGCGCGGACGACGAGCCCTGCGGCGCGGACGACCGGCCGGGCAGCACGGAGGCGGTGCCCGCCGGCGGGCCGGCCGCACACCCCGACCGCGCCCGCCGCGACCGCGACCGGCTGCTCGTCCGCCTGGTCGCCGACGCGCTGGCGTTCGAGGCGGCCGCCGCGTCGGAGGCCACCGACCTGCTGCCCGAGGACCGGCCGGGCCGGGAGGTGGTGGCCAAGCGGCACCGGCTCGGCGTACGGGCCGCGGCCCCCGCCCTCGCCCGCCTGGGCCTGGCCGGGGCGGCCCAGGAGCCGGCGGCCGTGCTGCGCGCCCTCGCCGCCGACCGCGCCCCCGCCGGGGAGCCGGCACTGTGGCTGAGCATGCTGCCGGTCTACGTCTCGCACGACGAGTACCTGTTCATCCGGGTGCTCCAGGCGTACGAGTGCCTCTTCGCGGGGCTCGTCGACGAACTGCGGGCCACGATCGCCGCCCTGGCCGCCGGTCGGGCGCGGGTGGCGGCCGACCGGCTGGCGTACGGCTGTCAGCTCCTCACCGCCGCCGGGCCGCTGTTCTCGCTGCTGGCCACCATGCAGCCGGCGGCGTTCCGGACGTTCCGTCAGTACACCGAGGGGGCCAGCGCCATCCAGTCCCGCTCCTACAAGCTGATGGAGTCGCTGTGCCGCACCCCGGAGGCGGCGCGGCTGGAGTCGCCCGCCTACGAGCAGGTGCCGGAGGTACGCGACCGGGTGCACGCCGGGCAGCCGTCAATCGACGAGGCGTTCCGGGCCGCGGTGCGCGCGGGTTCGCTCACCGGGGCGGACGTCGACCTGGTGGCCCGGGCCATGGGCGCGTTCGCGGCGGCCGTGCTCCAGTGGCGGCGTACCCACCACCGGCTGGCCACCCGGATGCTCGGGCCGCGCCCCGGCACCGGCTACACCGAGGGCACGCCCTACCTGGCCGCCGTGCGGTCCATCCCGGTCTTCAGCTCCGTCACCCCCGACCCGGATCCCTCCTCGGGGACCGGACCGAGCGGAGGCAGCCCCGAATGACCTCGCCCGAACCGGCACCCGACACGCCCGGGTGCCTCGACGCCGGAGCCCATGCCGCCCTGCGCGCCGAGTTCCCGCTGCTGTCCACCTGTGTCTACCTGAACAACAACTCCACCGGGGCGGTGCCCAGGGGCGCGGAGCACGTGCTCACCGACTACTGGGAGACGCTGCGCGGCTGGCGCGACGACGTCTGGCAGGACTGGCACGTCGGCCTCGACCGGTACGCCGACTCGATCGCCGCCCTCATCGGTGCGCCACCGGGCAGCGTGGTCACCGACGCGAACCTGAGCACCCTGCTCGCCCGGGTGGCGTCCTGCTTCGACTACCGCGCGCCGCGCGACCGGGTCGTCACCACCGACCTGGAGTACCCGACCGTGCCGTTCATCTTCACCGCGTTCCGCCGCTACGGCGCGCGCCTCGACGTCGTCTCCTCGGGCGGCCCGCACTTCGACGAGGACGCCCTCGAAGCGCGGATCGACGAGCGGACGCTGCTCGTGTGCGTCCCGCACGCCAGCTTCTCCTCCGGCGCCACCATCGACCTGCCCCGACTGGTCCGCCGCGCCCACGACGTCGGCGCCCTGGTGGTCGTCGACGCCTTCCAGACCGTCGGCGTCGTGCCGCTGGACGTGACGGCGCTCGGCGTCGACGTCGTCCTCGGCGGCGCGCACAAGTGGCTGTGCGGAGTCGGCACCGCCTTCCTGTACGTCCGCCCGGACCTGGCGGCCCGGCTGGAACCGGCGGCCACCGGCTGGCAGGCCGGCGACCGGGCACTGACCTTCCAGCCGTCGGCGGGCTGGGCGCCCGGCGCCCGGCGCTTCGCCGGCGGGACGCCGTACCCCCTCACCTCGCTGGTCTCCCAGGTCGGGCTGGACCTGCTGGCGGGGGTGGGCGCCGCCGCGATCCGGCGGCACTCGCTCGCCTGCACGTCCCGGGTCCTCCAGCGGGCGGCGGCGGCCGGCATCAGCGTGGTCAGCCCGGTCGAGCCGCACCGGCGCGGCGGCGTGGTCTGCCTCGACGTCGCCGACGGCGAGGCGGTCAAGCGGCGACTGGCCGCGCGGGACATGGTCTGCAGCTGGCGGGGCTACCTGCGCATCGGCCCGCACGTCTACAACACCCTAGAGGAGATCGACGCATTCATGGACGCGCTGGAAGAGGAGCTGGACCGGTGAACGTCACCCTGTCGCCGCGGGCGCTGATGAGCCTGCTCGCCAACGGGCCCAAGGCCATGGACGTCCTGGAGACCGCGCTCGGCATGGGCCTGCTCGACGCCCTGGAGCCGGGGCCGGTCAGCCTCGGCGCGCTCGCCGAGCGCTTCGACGTGCGGCCCCTGCGGCTCTACAAGTTCCTCGACTGCCTGGAGAGCCTCGGCTTCGTCGCGCGCAACGAACCGGGCGACGACCTCGCCTCGGCCACGTACCGGGCGGCGCCCGGCCTGCGCGACGCCGTGGCGGCGGTGGTCGGCCCCGACGCCATCGAGCGGGACCGGGACCGCTACCCCTGGCGGCGGCTGCACGGCCGGCTGGGCGAGAGCCTGCGCGGCGAGGTCAGCATGGGCGACGACGACTTCGCCTGGCCGCCGAAGACCGATGCGCAGACCGCCGACTTCGAACGCAGCATGGCCGTCGGTCTCGGCCCGGTGATCGAGGCCGTGCACCGCAACGCCGACCGGCTGTGGTCGGACCGGCGCCGCCTGCTGGACGTCGGTGGGGGCGACGGCACGCTCGCCGCGCACGTCCTCGACGACGCCCCGGGGCTGCGGGTCGACGTGTACAACCTGCCGGCCGTGGCGCCGCTGGTGGCGGCCACCCGGGCCGAGCGGGGGCACGTCGGCCGGCTCGGCTTCGTCGGCGGGGACTTCCTCGCCGAGCCGCTGCCGCCGGGTTACGACGCCATGGCGTTCGTCCGGGTGCTGCACGACTGGCCGAACGAGGTCACCCGCCGGCTGGTGGAGAAGGCGTACGCGGCCCTGGAGCCGGGCGGGATGCTGCTGATCTGCGAGGAGTTCCGCACCCCGGACCGGCTGGCGATGCAGTTCTTCTGGAGCTACTTCCTCATCGGGGTCGACACCTGTGTGAGCCGGCTGCGGGAGGTCGAGTTCTACACCGGCCTGCTCAAGGAGGTCGGCTTCGAGCGGGTGAGGGTGCTGCCCGGCGGCTGGGAACTGGTCTGCGCGTACAAGCCGGCGACCGGGACGTGACGCGACCGCGCGGGGGCCGGGCCGGCTCCCGCGCCGCGTCGGCCCCGGCGTTTGACCGCCGGGGCCGGGGGAAGACCGTGCGCCCAGGGCCGATTCCCGAGGAGCGACGATGGCGGACGCAGGACGGGCCAGGAAGGCCACCGGGGCGCGCAAGGCCCCGATGAAGCGGGCGGCGGCGGCGAAGAAGGTGGCGACGGCCACGAAGCGGGCCACCGGGGCGACCGCGGCCAGGTCCCCGGGGGAGAAGCCGACCCCGACGACCGCCCGCGTGGCCCGGAAGAAGGACACCTCCGCCACGGCGACCCCGGCCCGCGCCCGCAAGGCGCCCGCCACGGCAGCGCCGGCGAAGAAGGCACCCGCGAGGAAGGCGGCGAAGGCCGCGGCGACCCGCGCCGGCGCGGCCTCGAAGGCCCCCGCCCGCAAGGCGACGACCATGGAGTCGTTCGGCACCCGACGGGCACCCCGGACGAGCGCCGGCTGAGCCGGGACCACGACGCCCGGGCGACGGTCGGCCGGAGCCACGCGTCGTGCCGTCCCGGTCGGCCGTCCGCCGCGCGCACCGGCCCGCGCGCGGACGGCGGTCGGGTCCGGACGCCGGCCGCGCCGGGCCGTCGGCCAGAATGGGCCGGTGGCGAAGCGACCCCGCCGGCGGGCGGCCGACGACCCTGACCGGCCCTGCCCCTGCGGCTCCGGCCAGCCGTACGCGGGATGCTGCGGGCGGCTGCACCGGGGCGAGGCGGAAGCGGCGACGGCCGAGGCGCTGATGCGCTCGCGCTACAGCGCCTTCGCCGTCGGCGACACCGCGTACCTGCTGCGCAGCTGGCACTCCTCGACCCGACCGGGCCGGCTCGACCTCGATCCCGGCCAGCGCTGGACGGGCCTGGAGATCGTCGACACCGACCGGGGCGGGCTGTTCGACGCCACCGGCACCGTCGAGTTCCGGGCCCACCACCGTGCCGGCGGCCGGCCGGGCACGCAGACCGAGCGCAGCCGGTTCGTCCGCGAGGAGGGCCGCTGGGTCTACCTCGACGGGTCGCCCGACTGACGGCGACCGGCCCACCCGCCCGAGACCGGTCTGCCGCCCGCTCGGGACTGCCAGCGGCCGGCGCACCCGCGCCGAGACCGGCCGCCCGGTCGCGGCGCCGGGGCACCGCGACCGGGACGCGCTCAGCCGTTGGCGGCGACGCCGCGCGCCAGGCCGAGCCGGTCGACCGCCGCCGAGACGAGCTCGTCCGGCGTCAGCGCCACGTCCAGCACCAGCACCGACTCGTCCGGGTGGGGCTGTTCCAGGGTGGCCAGCTGCGACGCCAGCAGGCTCGGCGGCATGTAGTGCCCGGCGCGGCGGGCCATCCGCTCCCGGATCACCTCGGCCGCGCCGTCCAGGTGGACGAACTCGACGCTCGGCGGCCCCTGGCGCAGCGTGTCGCGGTAGGAGCGCTTCAGCGCCGAGCAGGCCAGCACCGTCGACACGCCGTCGGCGGCGCGCGCGGCCATCCAGCCGGCGAGATCGCGCAGCCAGGGCAGGCGCGCCACGTCGTCCAGCGGCACGCCGGCCCGCATGCTCGCCACGTTGGCCGGCGGATGGAACTCGTCGGCCTCGGCGAAGATCAGTCCGGTACGGGCGGCGATGCCCCGGGCCACGGTCGTCTTGCCGGCCCCGGACACCCCCATGACGACCACGTGCCGCGTCGGGGGCGCGACGGTCTCACCAGTCATGGACCGTGCCGTCCTGGAGCCGGTTGAACGGCAGGTACGCCGGCACGTACGGGAACTTCGCGGCGGCCTCCTCGTCCAGCTCGACGCCGAGCCCGGGCTGCTCCCCCGGGTGCAGGTAGCCGTCGGCGAAGGTGAACGACTGCCGGAACACCTCGTTGGTGAGCGCCCCGTGCTGCATGTACTCCTGGATGCCGAAGTTGTGGATGGCCAGGTCCAGGTGCAGGGCGGCGGCCATCCCGACCGGCGAGATGTCGGTCGGGCCGTGGATGCCGGACTTGATCTGGTACTGGGCGGCGAAGTCGAGCAGCTTGCGCATGGCCGTGATGCCGCCGGTGTGCGTGACGGCGGAGCGGACGTAGTCGATGAGCTGCTCGCGGATGAGCGTCTGGTAGTCCCAGACGGTGTTGAAGACCTCGCCGATCGCCAGCGGCGTGGTGGTGTGCTGGCGGACCAGCCGCAGCGCCTCCTGGTTCTCCGCCGGGGTGCAGTCCTCCAGCCAGAACAGGTCGTACGGCTCCAGCGCCTTGCCGAGCTTCGCGGCCTGGATGGGGGTCATCCGGTGGTGGCCGTCGTGCAGCAGCGGCAGCTCCGGGCCGAACTCGTTGCGGACGGCCTCGAACACGCCGGGCAGGTGGCGCAGGTAGGAGCGGGTGTCCCAGTCCTCCTCGGCCGGCAGCGGGGTGCGCTGAGCGGGCTCGTAGTCGTAGCGCTTGCCGGCGGCGCTGGGCTGGGTGGCGACGCCGTACACCGCGTTGATGCCCGGCACCGAGGTCTGCACGCGGATCGAACGGTAGCCCTGCTCGAGGTGCCGGCGGATCGAGTCGAAAAGCTCCGGCAGGTCCCGGCCGGAGGCGTGGCCGTACGCCATGATGCCGGTGCGCGACGCACCGCCCAGCAGCTGGTACAGCGGCATGCCGGCGGCCTTGGCCTTGATGTCCCACAGGGCCACGTCGACGGCCGCGATGGCGGCCATGGTGACCGGCCCGCGACGCCAGTACGCCGAGCGGTAGAGGAACTGCCAGGCGTCCTCGATGCGGTGCGCGTCGCGGCCGATCAGCAGCGGCACGACGTGGTCGCGCAGGTACGAGGCGACCGAGAGTTCCCGTCCGTTGAGGGTGCCGTCGCCCAGGCCGGTGACGCCGTCGTCGGTGGTGATCTTCAGGGTGACGAAGTTGCGGTCGGGGCTGGAGACGATGACGTCAGCGGCGACGATCTTCACGGGGTGCCTTTCTTCTACGGGGTGCTCGGCGGCTAACGGAGGACGTCTCCGGCCTCGTGACCGTCGAGGAGGGACAGTTCGGCGCGGCGCGGCAGCCCTTCCCAGTCGCCGGGGCTGGAGACCGCGAAGGCGCCGAGGGTGGCGGCGCGGCGCAGCCGACCGGCCAGGTCGAGCCCGTCGAACCAGCCGGAGAGGTAGCCGGCGGTGAACGCGTCCCCGGCGCCGACGGCGTCGACGGCGGTCACGCTCAGCGCCCCGACGCGCTCGACGCCCTCGCGGGTGTGCGCGCGGGCGCCGTCGCCGCCCAGCTTGACCAGGACCGTGTCCACGCCGCGGCGCAGCAGGTCCGCCACGACGGTGGACTCGTCGGCCCCGGGGTCGCCGACGAGGTCCAGCTCGTCGGCGGAGGCCACGACGATCGAGGCGTACCCGGCCAGCGGGGTGAGCACCTCGCGGGCGGTGTCGCGGGACCAGAGGCGCCCGCGGTGGTTGACGTCGAGGCAGACCGGTACGCCCGCGGCGACGGCGGCCTCGGCCGCCCACCGGGTGGCCGCGCGGGCGGTGTCGGACAGCGCCGGGGTGATCCCGCTCAGGTGCAGCGTCCGCGCGCCGACGGCCAGCGGCGCCCGCAGGTCGTCGACGTCGAGGGCGGAGCCGGCCGAGCCGGCCCGGTGGTACTGCACCCGGGTCAGGTCGGCGGTGCGCCGCTCCAGGAACATCAGGCCGGTCGGCCGGTCCGGGTCGCGGGTCACGCCGTCGACGGCGACGCCCTCGGCGCGCAGCTGCCGCAGCGCGTACTCGCCGAACTCGTCGGCGCCGAGGCGGCCGACCCAGGCGGCGCGGTGGCCCAGCCGGGCCACCGCGACGGCCACGTTGGACTCGGCGCCGGCCAGGTGCATCGTCAGCGGTCCCCCGGCGGCGAGCGGGCCGGCCGAGCGCAGCGACACCAGGGCCTCGCCGACGGTGAGCAGGTCCGGTGCGGTCATGACGCGGCCGGCTCCTGCACGGCGGCGAGGTAGGTGCGCGCCCGCGCCCGCAGCGCCTCCAGGTCGCCGCCGGAGGCGGCGTCGCCGACCAGGGGACCGCCCAGGCCGACGGCGATGGCGCCGGCCCGCAGGTAGCCGGGCACATCGTCCAGGCCGACGCCGCCGACCGCGACGAACGGAATGTCCGGGAAGGGGTCGCGCACCGCCCTGAGGTACGCGGGGCCGCCGACCGACGCCGGGAAGAGCTTGACCGCCGACGCCCCCATCCGCACCGCCGTGTACGCCTCCGTCGGGGTGAGCGCCCCGGCGGCGACCGGCAGGCCGCGCCGGGCCGCCTCGGCGATCGACTCGACCACGGCGGGCGTCACCACGAACTGCGCGCCCGCGGCGGCCACGTCCGCGACGTCGGCGGTGGTCAGCACGGTGCCGGCGCCGACCGACGCTCCGGCGGGGGCCGCGGCGCGCAGCGCCTCGATCGCGCGCAGGGCGTCCGGGGTGGTCAGGGCCACCTCGACGACGCGTACGCCCTCCTGGAGCAGGGCGGTGCCGGCGGCGATCGCGGCGGCGGTGTCGGTGCCGCGGATGATCGCGAGGATGCGGGCGGCGGTCAGTTCGGCGGTGAGGTTGACGGTCATGTGATCACCATTCCGCGTAGGAGCCGTCGCGGTGGCGCCACGTGGGGCTGCGCCACGCGTGGCCGCGCTCGTCCGCCGCGCGTACGGCGTCCTCGTCGATCTCGATGCCGAGGCCGGGTGCGGTGAGCCGCTCGACGTACCCGTCGACGAACGTCAGCGGGGTCTTGTCGAGGCAGTAGTCCAGCACCTCGGCGCCGAGGTTGTAGTGGATGCCGATGCTCTGCTCCTGGATCAGGTAGTTCGGCGTGGCGAAGCCGACCTGGAGGCAGGCGGCGAGCGCGATCGGCCCGAGCGGGCAGTGCGGGGCGAGCTGCGCGTCGTACACCTCGGCCAGCGCGGCGATCTTGCGGACCTCGGTGATGCCGCCGGCGTGCGACAGGTCCGGCTGGGCGACCGCGATGCCCGCCTGGAGCACCGGCAGGAACTCCTGCCGGTTGTAGAGCCGCTCCCCCGTCGACACCGGCGTGGTGGTGGAGCGGACGAACTCGCCGATGAGGTGCGAGTTCTCCGGCACCACCGGCTCCTCCAGGAAGAACGGCCGGTACGGCTCGAGCAGCGGGGCGACCCGGCGGGCCGTGGCGAGGCTGAACCGGCCGTGGAAGTCGACGGCCACGTCGCGCTCGTCGCCGAGCACCTCGCGGGCGGCGGCCACCCGCGCCACCACGGCGTCGAGTTCGGCGACGGACGCGACGGCGCTCATCCGGCCGGAGGCGTTCATCTTCACCGCGGTCAGGCCGGTGGCGACGGCGGCGGCGATCTGGTCGCGTACCTCGCTCGGCTCGTCGCCGCCGACCCAGCCGTAGACCCGGATCCGGTCGCGCACCGGGCCGCCGAGCAACTGGTGCACCGGCGCGCCGAAGTGCTTGCCGGCGATGTCCCACAGCGCCTGGTCGAGCCCGGCGACGGCGCTGGCCAGGATCGGCCCGCCCCGGTAGAACGAGCCCTTGGTCATGACCTGCCAGTGGTCCTCGATGCGCAGCGCGTCCTTGCCGATCAGCAGCTCGCTGAGCTGCTCGACGGCGGTGCGGACGGTCTCGGAGCGGCCCTCGCAGGTCGCCTCGCCCCAGCCGACGATCCCGCTGGCGGTCTCGACCCGGACGAAGAGCCAGCGCGGCGCGACGAGGAAGGTCTCCACCCGTTCGATCGTGGTCATGGTGTCCTCAGCCCTTCGTGGCGCCGGCGGTGAGGCCGGAGACGACGTACTTCTGCACGAACAGGGCGATCAGCATGATCGGCAGGGTGACCACGGTCGCCGCCGCCATCAGGCCGCCCCAGTCGATGCTGGCGTAACCGACGAAGTCGAAGATCGCCACCGGGAGCGTCTTGGTGTCGGCCCCGGACAGCACGAGGGCGAACATGAAGTTGTTCCAGGAGAAGATGAACGACAGGATGCCGGCGGTGGCGATGCCCGGCACCGACAGCGGCAGGGTGATCCGCCGGAACGCGCCGATGTGGGTCAGCCCGTCGACGAGCGCCGCCTCCTCGAGCTCGGTCGGCAGGCCGTCGAAGTAGCCCATCATGATGTAGACGATCAGCGGCAGCGACACGAACATGTGGCTGAGGATCAGCACGGTGAACCCGCCGACCATCTGCAGGTTCGAGAAGACGTAGTACCAGGGCACCAGCAGCGAGACGCCGGGGATGACCCGCGCCATGAGCACGACCAGCGCCGACTTCTTCATGTTGAAGCGGCTCATCGAGTACGCGGCCGGCACCCCGAGCAGCAGCGACAGCACGGTGGCGGCGAGCGCCACCCAGAGGCTGTTGCCGATGAACTGGATGTAGTTGGCCTGCTGGAGGACGTTGGAGTAGTTGTCCAGCGTCGGGGAGAAGACGAACGCCTTCTCGGTGTCGTAGATGTCGACGTTCGTCTTCAACGACGCGGCGACCATCCAGACCAGCGGCGCGATCAGCGACAGCACCACGAGGACGAGGGCGACCGTCCGGAAGACCTTGTACGGCCTGCGCAGCTTCATCGGTTCAGCCCCTTCTTGCGGTAGGTCAGGGCCCACATCACCCCGATGATGATCAGGAAGAAGATGATGAGGACGGTCGATGAGACGCCGTAGTCGTTGTAGTCGAAGCTGAGGCCGTAGGCGTAGACGTTGAGGGTCTCCACCTCGTGGAACGACCCGCCGCCGCGCCCCTTGGTGGCGTAGAGGATGTCGAAGGTCTTCAGCGCGTCGATGCCGCGCAGCAGGATCGCCACGATCACGGTGGGCATCAGCAGGGGCAGCGTGACGTGCCGGAACCGCTGCCACGTGCTGGCGCCGTCGATCAGCGCCGCCTCCTGCGGCTCGTCGGACAGCGACGTCAGGCCGGCGAGCAGGATCAGCACGACCATCGGCGTCCACTGCCAGATGTCGATGAACATCGTCGTGGGCAGCGCCGAGTTCTGCCCGGAGAGCCAGGGCTGCGGGCCGATGCCGACCCAGCCGAGCACCTGGTTCGCCATCCCGATGTTGGGGTCGAAGATCAGCCGCCACATCATGCCGACCGCGACCGGGGTGGCCACCAGCGGCAGGAGGATCGCGACCCGGACCCACTTCTCACCGCGGAACGGCCGCCACAGCAGCAGGGCGATCGCCATGCCGAGGACGACCTCGAAGAAGAGCACGACGCCGGTGAAGAGCGCGGTGCGCCACACGGCCGGCCAGAACCGGTCGGTGTCGCGGAGCACGTCGAGGTAGTTCTGGAAGCCGATGAACTCGCTCTCGGCGCGGACCGAGCCCTCGGCGTCGGTCAGGCTGAGGTATCCGGTCCACGCCACCGGGAAGATGATCAGCACCGCGACGAAGATCATGGCGGGTGCCGCGAACAGCCACTTGCGGTGCTCGTTGGCCCAGCGCGACCAGGCCGGGGTCTCGGGGGACGGCGGGCGCGCCTCGGGCGATCGTGTGACGGGTGTGGTGACGGCTGACATGAGGTCTCCGGGGTGGGGGTCAGGGCCAGCGTCCCGACGCGCGGTGGCGGAGCCGGTCGGCTCCGCCACCTGCGGTTCGGGCTACTTCGCCTCGTCGTCGAGGAACTTCTGGAACGCCTCGTTGGCAGCGTCCGCCGAGGCTGCCGCGTCCTTGCCGGTGATCGCGTCGACGATCGGCTGACCGACGATCTCCCGCGCCTGGGCGACCTTCTCGACCAGCGGACGGTCGTGGCCCACGCCGTTGGCGGTACTGACCGTGGTGGCCTCGGCGAGGTCCTTCGGGTAGGTCGCGGCGCCCTCCGGGTTCTCCCAGACGGAGGTACGGGCGCTGGGCACGCCGGCCTTCTGCTGCGCCAGCGCCTGCTCCTTGCCGGCCGCCCACTGGATGAACTTCCAGGCGTTGTCCTGGTTCTTCGACGCCTCGTTGACCCCGAGCGCCCAGGAGGGGACGTTGTACGGCTTCGAGCCGGCCGGGCCGGCCGGGAAGGCCGCGAACCCGACGGTGTCGGAGACCTTCGACTTGGTCGGGTCGGTGGCGTTCTTGTAGAGCGAGTTGGCCTCGGTGTAGAAGGCCGCCTTGCCCTGGGTGAAGATCGCCATCGCCTCGGACCAGCTCATGTCGGTGCTGATGTTCTCCGGGCCGTGCTCGCGCAGCAGGCCGCCGTAGTAGGCGTACGCCTGCTTGGCCTGCTCGGTGTTGACCGAGGCCTTGCCGCTGGCGTCGACGAAGTCGCCGCCGAAGCTGTACAGGAAGCTGGAGAACTGCGTGACCGCGGCCGACTTGCCGGTACGGGCCACGAAGCCCGCCACGCCCGGGTTGTCCGCCTCGACCTTCGCCGCCTGCGCCTTGAGCTCGTCGAGGGTCTTCGGCGGGGCGGTGAAGCCGGACTTCTCCAGCAGGTCCTTGCGGTAGTAGAGGACCTCCTGCTCGGTGATGATCGGCACGCCGACCACCTTGTCCTCGTACGTGGTCGCCTGCACCGGCCCGGCCTGGAAGTCACCGACCTCGAACGCGCTGTCCGACTTGCTCTTCTCGGTCAGGTCGGCGAGGTACTTGTTCTTGGCGAACAGCTTCCCCTCCTGAAGCGGCCGGTACATCATCACGTCCAGGTCGGTGGACCCGGCGTTGAGCTTGACGTTGTACTGGTCGGAGAGCTGGTCCTCACCGAGCTGGGTGACCTCCACCTTCAGGCCCGACTGCTTCTCGAACTCCGGCAGCGCCTTCTTGATGTTCTCCGTCCAGACGTGGTTCACCAGCGTGACCCGGACGGTGTTCGAGCCGCCGGCGTCGTCCCCGCCGCCACCGCAGGCGGACAGGCCGAGGGCGACGACCATCGCCAGGGAAGTCCCGATAACTGATCGACGTCTCACGTCCAACTCTCCTTATGCCGTGGCCGTGGCCGCCGCCCCGATGGGTGGGCCGCCACCTCGCGGTTTACATCCGCTTAACTTCGGGATGCTAGGCCGAAAAAGCAGACTTATACAAGGGGTAGACCTAACTGATATGCTCCGTCGCGTGGAATCGTCCTCTCCGGGGGCTGTGGCCGCCCAGCTCGCCCCTGTCGAGGCTGGCCTGCACGCACGCGTCCTCGACCGCCTCGGCACGGCCATCTGCGACGGGGAACTGGCGCCCGGGTCGGTCCTCAACATCGACGACCTGGTGGACCGCTACGCGGTGTCCCGCTCGGTCGTCCGCGAGGTGCTGCGCGTACTCGCCTCGATCGGTTTCATCGAGACCCGCCGCCGCGTGGGGGTCATGATCCGCCCGTCGGAACACTGGAACGTCTTCGATCCGCAGGTGATCCGCTGGCGGCTCGCCTCGGCCGGGCGCATCGTGCAGTTGCGCTCGATCACCGAGTTGCGTACCGCCGTCGAGCCGCACGCCGCCTGGCTGGCCGCCAGCCGGGTCGGCCACGACGAGGCGAGCGACCTGGTCGGGCTGGCGGCGAAGATGTGGGCCGCCGGCAAGGCCGGCGACGAGGAGCGCTTCCTCCAGCTCGACATAGAATTCCACCGCCGGATCCTGGTGGCCTCGGGCAACGAGATGTTCGTCCGGTTGCAGGACCTGATCGCCGAGGTGCTCACCGGCCGGCACCAGCACCACCTCATGCCGCACCACCCGCACGAGCAGGCCCTCCAGCTGCACGCCGAGGTGGCCCAGGCGATCCAGCGGCGCGACGGCGACCGCGCCCGACGCGCCATGGTGCAGCTCATGGAGCAGGCCTTCGACGAGATGAGCTCGATCTGGGAGCAGACCGGCGAGACCGCCGGCGCCTGACCCGCGACCCGGCGGCGGTTGCGGGGACCGCCGCCGGTCCCCCGGTCAGCCGGCGCGGCCCGGATGCTGCGGCCCGCCGCCCGGCTGCGCCCCGCCCGCCGGCCGCGGGCGCGTCGGCCGGCCGACGCGCACCACCAGGAGCAGTGCCACGATGAGGTACGGCACCGCGGCCACCGCGAACGCGACCCCGTTGCCGGCCCCGGTGGCGAGCAGGCCGTACCCGCCGTAGACCGCGATGATCGTGACGTCGGTGGCCATTCCGGCCAACGAGGTGACGGTGGCCCGGCTGGCCCCGGTGATCCGGGCCTGCAACCGGGCGTCGGCGAGCACGGTGGCGAGCTGGAAGCCGCAGAACGCGGCGGCCACCAGCGCGAAGCCGAGCGGCCGGGCGAGCAGCGCACCGGCGGCCAGGGCCACGGCCGACAGCGCCAGCAGGCCGGCGTACCCCCGGCCGGTCAGCCGCTCCCCCGCCGGGGCGAGCAGGCCGCCGACGGCCACCCCCACCCAGGTGAACAGGAGCAGCAGCGGCACGGTCGCCTCGCCGACGCCGGTGTCGCGGGCCAGCAGCGGGGTGTACTCGTCCAGGGCGCCCCAGACCGCCGCCACGACCGCCACCAGCAGCACCGCCGCGCGCACGGCCCGGTCGGCGTGGACCTCGGCCAGCCCGGCGCGCAGGCTCGCCCACCAGCCGAGGTCCTCCTCGTCCGTCGCGCCGTCGCGGCCGGTCGGATCGGCTCCCGCGTCGACCTCGGCACCGGCGGGCACGGAGGTGGCGGGCGCGGCGGTCATCGGCCGGCGGTGTTCCGGCAGGCGGGTGGCGACGGCGGCGGCGAGCAGGCAGGCCAGCACGCTGGCCGCGCCGACGGCCGGGTAGCCGCCGAGGGCGAACGCGGGGCCCGCCAGCAGGATCGAGGCGAGCACGCCGAGCGTCTCGGCGGTCTTCGCCCGGCCGATGACGCGGGCGTAGCGGCCGGCGGCACCGAGGCGGTCGAGTTCGGTGAAGACCAGCGCCTCCAGCGCGCCCGAGGCGAGGGCCCCGCCGGCGCCCCAGAGCACGAACCCCACGGCGAAGGCCGGGTACGAGGGCACGAGCACCCAGAGGGCGAAGCCGGCGGCGGTGACCAGCGGCGCGAGGGCGAGCAGCAGCCGCCGGGACACCGCGTCGGCGAACGCGCCGGAGGGCACCTCCAGCAGGATGCTGGCGGCCGACCAGATCACGAACAGCGACGAGATCTGCCAGACCGACAGGCCGGTGTCACTGAACAGCAGCGCGTACAGCGGATAGAGCAGGACGAGTTCGCTGAGGAACGCGTACCCGTAGAGGGTGGCCGCCAGCCGGCGGACGCGCGCGTCGGACACGCGCGGAGGGTGGACAGTCATGGGACCTTCCTGTGGGGACGAAGCGGACGCCGGACGTACGGCGACCGCGGCGGCCCACGGCAGTGGCCCCTAGCAGTGCATCAACATCGCCACGTCATGCCGGCGATCGTAGTCGCGCCGGCCCGGACGGGCACACCCTTCGCCGGACACACGCCGGGGCGGGACCCGGTCGGATCCCGCCCCGGCGTCGTGCTCAGCGGCGGCGTTGCTCGCCGCCCATCGGCGGGATGACCATGGTGGCCTCGCTGTCCTCGGCGGCCGGACGGGCTGCGGCGGGCGAGGTGACCTGGGTGGTGTCCGCCTCGCCCTGCCGCGGCACCGGCACGGTCGGGTCGGCGTCGACGCGGGAGGCGGAGACCACCTGGGTGGCGTCGGGGTCCGCGACGACACGGGGGCCGGACACCACCTGCGTGGCATCCGGGTCGCCGCTCGTGGTCCCGGCGGCGAGGTGCGCCTCGCTGTCGCGGCGCCCGGCCTGGTAGGCGCGGGCGTGCGTGGCGATCTGCCGCGACTCCTGCTCGGCCCGGCTCAGCCACGACTCCCAGCGACTCTGCATGGGACGGACCAGCCCGCCGCCCACCCCGACGACGAGGATGCCGCCGACGGTGGCCAGCACCGCGATCAGCACGGGAGTGGTGACGGCGGTGGCCACGCCGATCTGGTTGAGCGCGGCGATGACGCCCAGCCCGAGGATGAACACGGAGGCGATGGTGGCGAGGAGCCGGCCGTACGACAGCCCGCCCAGGGCACCGCTGATGATGTCCTTCACCGCGTTGGCGATGGCGGCGGCGACCACGACGATGACGATCGCGACGAAGGCGCGGGGCAGCCAGGCGATCACGCCCGCGATCAGGTCGGAGATGGGGTTGGGACCCCAGATGCCGAAGGCCAGCTGGAGGGTCACCAGCAGCACCCCGTAGTAGGCGAGCTTGGCGACGATGTCGCTGGCGTCGTACCGGGAGCGGGCCAGGGCGCGACGGATCCCGCCGCGTTCCACGGCACGGTCGAAGCCCACCCGCTCCAGCACCTTGTCCACGATCTTCAGTACGGCCTTGGCGATCAGCCAGCCGGCCACCAGGATCGCCACGAAGGCGACGGCCTTGGGCAGGAACAGCATCACCGACCGGAGGGCGTCCCCCACCGCGTCGCCGAAGTTGTCTCTCATCGGTAGTCCTCCACACGGCATCCGGGTTCGTCCGGCCCGACCTACCCCCGGCGACGGCCCGGGAAACCCCCGCTCAGCGGCGCCGGCAGTCGTAGGACACCGGGGTCTGGGCCTGCACCGGAGCGGGTGAGGTGATGTTGACCGTGGCCGTCTCGGTCGTGGTGCCCACGCCACTGAAGGTCCAGCGCAGCGTCAGCTCGGCGGTGCGCTGGCCGCGCCCGACCCGCTCGGTCAGCAGGCTGCCGGGCGCGCTGCCGGTGCGCAGCCACTGGTAGCGGATCTCCCCGGCCCGGCCGTTGGTCGACACGGTGGCGACCACGTCGATCGTGACGTCGCACCGCTCGCCGGCCGGCTGGGCAACCGCCAGCGTCACCCCGGTCACCTCCAGCGGGCTGATCCGCTGCCAGAGGTAGAGGCCGACGGCGGCGAGCAGCGCGACGGTCAGCAGGGTGGACAGCACCGAGGTCACCGTCCGCCACGCCGACCGCCGCCGCGGCGGCGACGGCCACGCGGGCGCCGGCGGCGGGGTCGTCGGCACGCCCGGCCCGAACCGCACCTGCCCGCCGGACGGGGCGGCGGCGCCGGTGGGCCCGCCGAAGAGAGTGCCCGGCCCGGGCCCGGTGCCGGCCGCGTGCCCGCCTCCCACGGTCGTCGCCCGGGCGGTCCACTCCCCCGACGCGGGTTGCGCCGCCGGCCACGTCCCGGTCCCCCCGCCGACGGCGCGCTGCGGCATCGTCACCTCACCGTAAGCCGACGACCCGGTCGGCTCGCCGAACGACAGGTGGACCGTCGCGTCACCCGGGGCCAGGCGCGCCGTGGCTTCGCCGGCCGACAGGTGCACGGTCGCGTCGCCCGGAACCAGACGCGCCGTGGGCTCCCCGGCCGACAGGTGGACCGTCGCGTCACCCGTTGGCAGGTGCACGGTCGGCTCGGTCGGTGGCTGCGGGCGGTGGACCACGAGGCGGGTGGTTTCCGCGGCGTCCGCCGGCCGCCGATGGGTGGGCAGCGCCTCGGTGGGGTCGTTCGGCTGGGTCACGGCGGCCCGTCCTCCATCGTCGTGGTCGGCATCGAGGTGTCCGGGGTCAGCCCGGCGTGCAGTACGGATGCAGCGTCACGTGGACCGGCGAACCCTCGGCCGAGGTGTTGCCGGCCTCGTCCACGGCGACGACCCGGACCGGGATCCGGGTGGTCTCCGCCGGCCGGGGCAGGTCACCCAGGACGCCCCGGAACACTCCGCGCGCGCCCGACGCCATGGGCACCTCGGTCGTACGACCGTCCACCGTGTACCGGAGGCTGACCCGCAGCTCCCCCGCGGCCGTACGGTCGTCGGAGACGACAGCGGACACCGTGCTGGACGTGGGTCCGTACGGGCAGCCCCGGGGGTCGAGTTCGTCCGGGCTGGCCGTCACCCGCCCGACGGAGGGCGCGACGGTGTCCACCGGCGCGGCGCTGGCGCTGGTCGACGCGGTCGGTGCGGCGGGGCTGGGGGCGGACGTCGCCGGGGCGCCCGTGCCGTCCGGCGCCGCCGTCGTCGCGGTCGGGGCCGGGGCAGTGGCGGGCAGGTCCGGCGTCGGCGTCGCCCCGGTCGTCGGGGTGGCCGGGACGGACGGCGCGCCCGTGGGGGCCGCCGGCACGTCGGGTGGCGGGGTCGCGGCGGCGGGCAACGGCTCCTCGCGGCCGGCGTAGCTGAGCCCGGCGCCACCCAGCAGGAGCGCCGCCGCCAGCCCGCCGCCGGCCAGCGCCGCGCGGGCCCGGCCGGATCGTAGCCACGTCCACCGGCCCGACTCCCCGCCGAACGTGGTGCTGGCCAGGCTGGTGGCCCCGCCCGTGCCGTCCGGGAACGGCAGGAGGGCGGCGAGCAGGGCCGCCCTCCGGGCCAGTTCGCGCAGGCCGCGCTCCTCCCACCGCCGCCCGTACGCCTCGGCCGCCACCTGCTCCAACACGGCCAGGAAGACCTGGGCGGGTTGCGGTCGCTCGGCCGGTTGCTTCGCCATGCCGTGCCGCAGCAGGTCGTGCACCGGAACGGGAGCCGGGTCGGTGGGGATCGGCGCGCGGGCGTGCTGTTGGCGCAGGGTCGGCAGGTCCCGCCCGTCGAAGGGCGGCCGGCCGGTGAGGCACTCGTAGAAGGTGGCGGTGGCCGCGTAGATGTCGCAGGCCGGGCTGGCCGGCGCGCCCGTCCACTGCTCGGGCGCCATGTAACGGGGAGTGCCGGTGACGCTGACCCCCGAACTCCCGCCCACCGGCATGGCGATGCCGAAGTCGGCCAGCTTGCTGGTGCCCTCGGCGGTGACCAGCACGTTCTCCGGCTTGTAGTCGCGGTGCACGACGCCCCTGGCGTGCGCCGCGCCGAGCCCGGCCAGCGAGCCCTTGAGGACGCAGAGCGCCGACTCCGGCGTCGTCGGTCCGTGCGCGCGCAGCATCTGCCGCAGCGACACCCCGTTGACCAGCTCCATGACGATCGCCGCCCCGCTGGGCGACTCGACGTACTCGTAGAGGCGGGAGACGTGCGGGTCGTCGATCTCGGCCAACAGCCGGGCCTCGGCGCGGAACGCGGTGCGGAACGTCGGATCGTCGCCGATCCCGCCGGTGAGGTACTTGATCGCGACGGGTGTGCCGGTCGCGTCGTGCACGGCGAGGTCCACCCGGCCGGACGCGCCGGCGCCGAGCTGCCGCACCGGACGGTAGCCGGAGACCTGCCAGCCGCTCACGCGTACACCTCCCCCGCGCCGGGGGCGGTGGGGCCGCCCCCGGTCGCCATTGTGATCGCGGGAGCCGGCGCGGCCATCGGCGCAACGGCTGCTTCCGGCCCCCGGACGTCCGGGGCGTGCCGGTGGACGGCGGCATGGTCGGTTACGGACACACGCCACTGGTAGCACCCGGGGGCAAGCATCCCGCGCCCGCGCCCCGTCGACTGCACTAAGGTGCAGGTCGTGGGCAGCGAGGCGACTCCCGAGGCAGCGACCCGTCGTCCGATGACGACCCGCCGGTGGCTCACTGTCCTGTTGCTGACGATGACCGCCATCGTCCTGCTCGGCGGCGGGGCCGGCGCCGCCGCGCTGCGGCACACCGCCGGGGTCTCCAACCATCTCGCCGACCGGATCGCCCCGGCCCGCACCGCCGTCGGCCAGCTCGACAGCGGCCTGCTCGCCCAGGCGGCGGCCGTACGCGGCCACGTCGTCACCGCCGATCCGCGTTTCCTCGACTCGTACCGGCAGGGCGTCGAGGGCGAACGCACCACCATGTCGCGGCTGCGCGTCCTGCTCGCCGACGAGCCGGAGGCGCTGGGCGACCTGGAGCGGGCGCGTCGGCTGGCCGACCGCTGGCGCGCGGAGTTCGCCGAACGCCTGATCGCCTCCCGGCAGGCCGGCGCCACGCCGCAGGAGCTGGCGCCGCTGGTGACCGGGGACGCGCAGACCTTCGCGGCGGTGCGCGCCGAGCTGACCGGGCTGGTCGGCCGCCTGGACGGGATCCGCGACGCCGGTCGGGACGACCTCGACGCCGCCCGGGCGCTGCGGGACCTGACCTTCGTGGCGATCCTCGCGGCCCTGCTGGTGTGCGGGATCGTCGGCTCCGTGCTGGTGCGTACGCGGGTGCTGCGGCCCCTGGACCGGCTGGGCGCCTCGGTGCGTCAGGTGGCTGGCGGCGACTTCCGGCACCGGCTGCGGCCCGACGGTCCGGCCGACATCGCCCGGCTGACCAGCGACGTGGAGACGATGCGCCGCGCGGTCGTGGAGGCTTGGGAACGCAGCCAGCACGACCGCGACGCCCTGGAACAGCAGGCGGACGAGCTGCGCCGCTCCAACGAGGACCTGGAGCAGTTCGCGTACGTCGCCTCGCACGACCTTCAGGAGCCGCTGCGCAAGGTGGCGTCGTTCTGCCAGATGCTGGAGCGCCGCTACGCCGACCAGCTCGACGACCGGGCCCGGCAGTACATCGGCTTCGCCGTCGACGGGGCGAGCCGCATGCAGGAGCTGATCAACGATCTGCTCACCTTCTCCCGGATCGGCCGGGTCTACGGCGACGAGCGGGAGGTCGACCTGGCCGAGGTGTTCGCGCAGGCCGAGGCGAACCTGTCCCGGGCCGTGGAGGAGTCGGGCGCGACGATCGACCGCGACCCGCTGCCCACCGTACGGGGCGAGCCGACCCTGCTGACCATGCTGTGGCAGAACCTGCTGGGCAACGCGGTCAAGTTCCGCAGCCCGGACCGGGCGCCGCGCATCCGGGTGACCGTGACGGACACCGCCCAGGGCTGGTCCTTCGCCGTCGAGGACAACGGCATCGGCATCGACCCCCGGTACGCGGAGAAGATCTTCGTCATCTTCCAGCGGCTGCACCCCCGGGGCGCGTACCCGGGCACCGGCATCGGGCTGGCGGTGTGCAAGAAGGTCGTCGAGTACCACGGCGGGACGTTGAGCCTGGACGAGGCGTACCGCGACGGGACCCGCTTCGTGTTCACGCTGCCGCGGGTGCCGGCGGCGGTCGTACCCGGACAGCCGGGCCAGCCAGCCGAGGAGTCGGCGGCCGGGGTCTGAGCCCGACCCCGGCGCCCCGGGGACCGGCCCCTCGATCAGCTCGCCGACCGACCGCCGCCGGCGGCGCGGGTGGCGGCCAGCGCGATCCCGCACGCCGCGACGGCGCTCAGCGGGGCGATCAGGAAGCCGACGGTCACCTCCCCCGCCGCGTCCAGCACGGCACCGGCCACCGCCGCGCCGCCCGCGCTGCCCACCGAGAACGCCGTCGCCGCCCACGCGAACGCCTCGGCCACCGTGCCGGTGGGAGCCACGTCGTCGATCGCGACGAAGGCGATGGTCAGCAGCGCCGGCAGCGCGAGCCCGCTGACCGCCATCAGCCCCAGCATCGCGGCCGGGGTCGGGGTGAGCAGCAACGGCAGGTAGCCGACGGCGAAGACGCCGACCGCGCGGGGCAGCGTGGCGTGCCGGCGCAGCCCGCCGAAGCGTACGTAGAGCAGGCCGCCGACCAGCGCCCCGGTGGCCTGCGCGGCGAGCAGCCAGCCCGCCCAGGACCGGGCTCCGGCCGCCTCGGCGTATCCGGTCGCGGCGACCGTCACGCTGCCCACCGCCGCGCCGACCAGCAGCAACGCGCCGAGCACCAGCCGGAGCCGGCCGGCACGCAGCGGCCCGGCCCAGTGGCGTGCGGCCGACTCGCCCCGCCAGCGACGCACCGCGTCGGTCGTGGCGAACCACGCGGTGCCGACGGCCTGCAGGAGCGCGGCGGCGGCCAGGCCGCCGGCCGGGCCGGCCAGGCCCACGGCGGCGAGCGTGACCACCGGGCCGAGGATGAAGATCAGCTCCTGGACGGCGATGTCCAGGGTGTACGCGGTCTGCACGCGGTGCGCGGGGAGCAGGTCGCGCCAGAGCACCCGCAGGCACGACTCGAACGGCGGCGCGCCCGCCCCGGCCAGGGCGGCGGCGCACACCGTCACCGGCAGGTTCACGTGCGCGGCGGTGAGGGCGAAGCCGATCGTCGACGCCGTCACGGACAGCCACAGCACCGGCGGCTGTCGCCAGCGCTGCGCCATCCGGGCGAGCATCGGCTGGCCCACGGCGGTGCCGGCGGTGAACGCGCCGACGAGCAGGCCCGCGACGGTCAGCGTCATCGTCTCGCGGGCGAACACCAGCAGGGCCAGCGGGGCCGCGCCGAGCGGGATCCGGCCGAGCAGGCTGGCCGCCAGGACCCGGGCGGCCCGTGGCGCCCGGAGCACCGCGACGGCGGAGGTGTCGGTGGGGTCGGCGGCGGCGGGTGGTACGACGCCGGTGTGGTCGGGTGTGGGCATGGCGGAGCGCTCCCGAAGGTGTGGCGGAGGTGAACGGCGGGCGGCGTGGCACCGGGCCGGTCAGGGAGCGAAGTCGGAGCGTTGGTGGTCGTTGCCGTACAGCGGCAGGTCGGGGGTGATCCAGCGGCCGTAGGCGACGGCGACGGCCTCGATCGGGATCACGTGGACAGTCTAGGTCCGAGCCAGCGGCACCGGATTGGACCTCGCCGCGTCGGCACCCGTGCTCCCTACGATGACGACCCACGAACCACCACGCCGCCGGGAGGACGTCATGCGGGAGCGCTTCGCCGAGCTGTCCACCCCGCTGATCGCCGACGCCTGCGTACGCCTCGGCGTGCCCCCGCGCGCGGCGCCGGCCGGGATCCGGGCGGTCGTGCCCGGTCACCGCCTCGTGGGCCGGGTGCTGCCGGTGCGCCATCACGGCAGCGTGGACGTGTTCCTGGAGGCGTACGGCACCGCCGCCCCCGGTGACGTCCTCGTCATCGACAACGGCGGCCGGAGCGACGAGGCGTGCGTCGGTGACCTGGCGGTCCTGGAGGGCGTCGCGGCCGGGATCGCCGGCCTCGTCGTCTGGGGCCTGCACCGGGACACGCCGGAGCTGGTGGAGATCGGCCTGCCGGTCTTCAGCTACGGCAGCCTGCCGGCAGGGCCGGCCCGGCTCGACCCGCGGGAGGCGGAGACGCTCACCAGCGCCCGGGTGGGGCCGCACCTGGTGACCGCCGACGACCTCGTCGTCGCCGACGACGACGGGCTGCTGTTCCTGCCCGCCGCGCGGGCCGCGGAGCTGTTCGCGGCGGCGGAGCGCATCGGCACCGTCGAACGGCTCCAGGCCCGGCGCATCCGTGCCGGGGAGACGCTGCGGGAGCAGACCGCCTTCGCCGACTACCTGGCCCGTCGCGCCGCCGAGCCCGGGCTCACCTTCCGGCAGCACCTGCGCCGCGTCGGCGGGGCGATCGAGGAGTGACCGGGACCACCCCGGGGGCGGCGGGAGCGCGTGAGGGTGGTCATAACGGCTGGACGGCCCGGCGTGGCGGGCTGCTAGCCTCGTCGGCAGGTCATGAGCGCCAGCGTCAAGCCCCGGCTCGCTGGCCGGCAACCCTCGTCCGCGCAGGGGTGCCCCGGGTGAAGACCAGGCATCGGAGCGGCTCCGGTGCAAGCGCGGCCTGGTTCCCAGGTCGACACCGACCGAGGAGAGCCATGTCCCTGCGCACCTTCCCCCCACCGGCGGTTCCCGCCGTGGCACCGGCGTCGCCGGCGCTGACGCGGCGCCGCCACATCGACATGATGCGGGTCTGCGCCACCTCCTGTCGCCCCGGCGACGCGCGCTAGGCGCGCCCCCTCTTCCCGGAACCATCCCAGCGGTACGCCCATCGGGCGCACCGTCGGCGACGCACGCCCGTGCCCGTCGCCGGAGACACCTCATCGGAGACACCTGTGCGCATCCTCTCGTCCCTCACCCGGGCCGCCGCCCTCGGCGTGGCCGCCGTCCTCGCCGCCACCACCCTGACCGGCTGCGGCGACGACGCGGCCGGCGCGGCCGACAACCCGTACGGCCTGCTCCAGCCGGGCGTGCTGCGCGCCGGCACGCTCACCGACGCCCCGCCGAACGTCTACCTCAAGGACGGCAGGTTCACCGGCTTCGACAACGACCTGCTCGTCGCGGTCGCGCAGAAGGTCGGCCTGAAGGTGGAGTTCGTCGGCACCGACTTCTCCGCCCTGCTCTCGCAGGTCAACAACCGCAAGTTCGACGTCGGCAGCTCCTCGATCACGATCACCGAGGCGCGCAAGAAGACCGTCGACTTCGGCAACGGCTACGACTTCGGCCACTTCGGACTCGACGTGCCGGCTGGCTCGTCGATCACCGGCTTCGACCAGCTCGCCGGCAAGCGGGTGGTGGTCGTGCAGGGCACCGTCCAGGACGACTACGCCACCGGCGAGGGGCTCGATCCGGTCCGGGTGCCCGACTACAACGGCGCGATCAACCAGCTCAAGGCCGGTACGGCCGACGCCTGGATCGCCCCCGCCGAGATCGGCGACTCCTCGGCCGCCGGCAGCGGCGGCAAGATCACGGTGGCGGCCACGCTGCTCAGCCCGGCCCCGACGGCGTACGCGGTCGCCAAGGGCAACGACAAGCTGCGCGAGGCGCTGGACAAGGGCCTCGACGAGGTGATCGCCGACGGCACGTGGAGCCGTCTGCAGGCCCAGTACTACCCGGGCCGGCCGATCCCGGCCGACTTCACGCCGGGCAGCGGCACGGTCCCGGTGCCGTCGGCGTCGGTCTCGGCGTCGGCCACCTCCTGAGACGTAGCGACGACGAGCGAGCGGGGCGGTGGGAGCGACGATGGATCCGTTGAGCACCCTGTGGGAGACCTTCTTCGACGCGGACTCCATGCGCGAGGCGCTGCCCGAGATGCTGACGGTGGGGCTGCCCAACACGCTGATCCTGGCGATCTCCGCCGCCCTGCTCGGCTCGGTGCTCGGCATGGCGCTGGCCGTCGCCGGCATCTCGCGTACGCGATGGTTGCGGTGGCCGGCGCGGGTCTACACCGACGTGTTCCGCGGCCTGCCGGCCGCGGCGACGATCCTGCTCATCGGGGTCGGCCTGGCGCCGCTGGGGATGCAGGTGTGGGGACCCAACCCGTATCCCCTCGGCATCCTGGCCCTGTCGCTGATCGCGGCGGCCTACATCGGCGAGATCTTCCGCTCCGGCATCCAGTCGGTGGAGGCCGCGCAGTTGGAGGGCGCCCGGGCGCTGGGCCTGTCCTGGGGCGAGGCGATGCGCCTGGTGATCGTCCCGCAGGGGATCCGGCGGGTGCTGCCGGCCTGGGTGAACCAGCTCATCGCGCTGATCAAGGACTCCAGCCTGGTCTACTTCCTCGGCCTGCTGGCCAGCCAGCGCGAGCTGTTCCGCATCGGGCAGGACTACGCGGCCAACACCGGCAACCAGTCGGCGCTGCTGCTGGCCGGGCTGTTCTACCTGACGTTGACGGTCCCGCTGACGCACGCCGTCAACTGGATCGACCGGCGGCTGCGGCACGGCCGGCAGGCCACCTCCGGCGACGCCGACGACGACGACCTCGACCTGGCGCTGCCGGGCGCGGCGGGAGGGAACCAGCGATGAGCATCGACACGACGACCTCGGTGAGCCTGAGCGTCCGCGACGTGCACCTCGCCTTCGGGGCGAACCGGGTGCTGCGCGGCGTCGACCTGGACGTGGCGCGCGGAGCGACGGCCTGCGTGATCGGCCCGTCCGGGTCGGGCAAGTCCACCCTGCTGCGTACGATCAACCGGCTCATCGAGCCCGACCGCGGCGACGTGCTGCTCGACGGGCGCAGCGTGCGCGGCGACGACCCGGACGCCCTGCGGCAGCGGGTGGGCATGGTCTTCCAGCAGTTCAACCTCTTCCCGCACATGAGCGTGCTGCGCAACGTCACCCTCGCGCTGCGCCGCATCCGCAAGCTCGACGCGGACGAGGCGGCGGCTCTCGCCCGCGACCACCTGGAGCTGGTGGGGCTGGCGGCCAAGGCCGACGCCCGCCCGGCGCACCTCTCCGGCGGGCAGCAGCAGCGGGTCGCGATCGCCCGCGCGCTGGCGTTGCGCCCGCAGGTGATGCTCTTCGACGAGGCGACCTCCGCCCTGGACCCGGAGCTGGTCAAGGGTGTGCTGGGGCTGATGGCCGAGTTGTCCGCCGGTGGCATGACGATGGTGGTGGTGACCCACGAGATGGGCTTCGCCCGCGAGGTCGCCGACACGGTGGCGTTCATGGATCGCGGCGTGGTGCTGGAGGCCGGTGAGCCGGCCGCGATCTTCGAGCGGGCGGCGCACCCCCGGCTGCGCCGCTTCCTCTCCCAGGTGCTCTAGCGCCGAGCCGGTCAGGGGCGGTCGACGAGAGCGCGATACGTCTCGTCCGTCCGCGTCGGTAGGCTCCGCAGTTCCGCGGTGAGCTTTTCGAGGTACTCGGGCGGCCCGGCTTCGGCGAACCACAGCCAGAGTTCGGCGGCGTGGATCGGCAACCAGGCTTGGACCGTGGCCGGGTCAGCTCCATATCCTTCGACGAGGACGTCGAACGACCGCGGGTCCTTCCGCGCGGCGCCCCAGGCCGCACGTGACAGTTCTCTGAGCGGGTCGCCGAGGTGGGCCGCTTCCCAGTCGACGACCGCCGTGATGTCGCCGTTCGCGGCGAGGAGGTTTCCGTCGGTCCAGTCGCCGTGACAGAACACCGTGGCACCGGCCGGTGGAATGGCGAGCGGAAGCGGGGGGCCTCCGGCGTCGCGGTAGCGGCGAATGATCAGCGCATCGTCCGGCGCGGCCGGCAGCCCGTCAGGTGGCGGCAGCTCATGGAGCCGACGGAGCAGTGTCGCCGAGGCACGGAGCCCGTCGAGTCGCACGTCGGCGTCTTCGCTGTCCAGTCGTTCACCCGGCATGAGCGTCATGAGGATCGAGCCGGGCCTGACCTCGACGAGTTCGGGAACCGGCATGCCCGTGTGGGCGAGCGCCCGCAGGGCGAGCACCTCGGCGTCGTGGCGGGACGGTTCCGTCATCCGCTTCTCGACCAGGCGGCGCCCCTGGCGCTCCACCAGCCGGACGTGACCGACCGCTCCCTGCCGCATCCCGGCATCCTGTCAGGCGCAGAAGGCTGGCGCACCGCCGAGTCTTGGCAATATCCTCCACTGCACACGCGAAGCCTGGAGTTCCTTTTCACGGGGCCGCCCCCGCCCCCACCTCCGGCCGCAGAGGAGAGACGCCATGCACGTCGAGGATTCCGCACTGGACCGCCGGACCCTGCTGCGCGCCGGCCTCGGCGCCGCCACGGTCGCGGTCGTCGGCAGCCAGCTCGCCCTGCCGGACGCCGCCCACGCGGACCCCGGCTCCGACCTGGACTGGATCTACAGCTGCGACGAGTGGGGCGCGCGCCCGCCGGCGGACCCGCTGTCGGTCAGCGCCATCCCCACCAACAAGATCATCGTGCACCACATGGCCTTCCCCAACGTCACCGACCACTCCGAGGCGCAGGCGGTCAAGCTGGCCCGCGACTGCCAGAACCTGCACATGGACGGCAACGGCTGGTCCGACACCGGCCAGCACTTCACCATCAGCCGCGGCGGCTACGTCATGGAGGGGCGCCGGGGCAGCCTGGAGCGGCTGCGGGCCGGGGACCGGCAGATGATCTCGGCGCACTGCCCGGGCGAGAACGGCCGCGCCATCGGCATCGAGAACGAGGGCACGTACGTCACCGAGACGCCCCCGGAGGCCCTGCTGGACTCGCTGGTCGCGCTCTGCGCCACCATCTGCCGGCGGTACGGACTGCACGCCCACGACATCTTCGGCCACTGGGACTTCCGTACCACGCTCTGCCCCGGGGCCGCCTTCTACCGGCAGTTCCCCACCCTGCGCCGCCGGGTCTTCGAGGAACTCGGCACCGACCTCGGCGACGTGCCGGCCCGCCGCTGGCCGGACCTGTGGCGTTTCGTCGGCTCCCCCTCCGTGCGGGTGGTGCAGTACCTGCTCGCCCACCGGGGCTACGCCGTACCGGTCAACAGCGTCTTCGACGCCGCCACCGTCGCCGCCGTGCAGGACTGGCAGTACCGCAACGGCATCGGTGTCGACGTCGACGCCACCCTCACCGCGCCCACCTGGGAGACCCTGGTGCCGGAGCTGGGCAGGGACGCCACCGGCCTGCCGGTCACCGCCGTGCAGTTCCTGCTGAACTTCCGGGGCCACATCGAGGTCACCCCCACCGGCGAGTACGACCACCCGACCAAGATGGCCGTCAAGGACCTCCAGCGCGTCCACGGCCTGCCGGCCCACGGCAAGCTGGACGTCGACACCTGGTGCGCGCTCGTCGGCGGCGTCGTACGCCGGTCGTTCCGCCACTGACCAGCGCCGGCACCGCACGGTCGCGGGGGCGGTCGACGGGGCTAGGATCCTGTGGTGGCCGAGCAGAGCCTCATCGGGGACGACGAACGGTTGCGCCGCATCGAGGCCGTGACCGACGCGACGCTGTCCCGCCTCGACGCCGCCGACCTCTTCGACGAACTGCTCGACCGTGTCCGGGACCTGCTCGACGTCGACACGGCGGCCATCCTCCTGCTGGACACGCACGCCCAGCAGCTCGTGGCCACCGCGGCAAAGGGGCTGGAGGAGGAGGTCCGGCAGGGCTTCCGTGTCTCCGTGGGCCGCGGGTTCGCCGGCCGCATCGCCCTGACCCGACGGCCGGTGACCGTCGAGGACGTCGTTCCCGGCAGCGTGGTCAACCCGGTCCTGGTGGCGATGGGGCTGCGGTCGCTGCTCGGCGTGCCGATGTTCGCCCGGGGCGAGCTGATCGGGGTCCTGCACGTCGGCACGCTGCGCCAACGCCACTTCACCGACGACGACGTACGCCTGCTGGAGCTGGTCGCCGACCGGGCCAGCCTGGCCAGCCTCGCCCGGTCGAACAACCTCGACCACAGCGCCGCCCTCGCCCTGCAACGCAGCCTGCTGCCCACCCAGTTGCCCGGCGTGCCGGGCCTCGACCTGGCCGCCCGCTACGTGCCCGGGCACGTCGCCGGGATCGGCGGCGACTGGTACGACGTGTTCGTCCTGCCGTCGGGCTGGCTGGGCCTGGTCATCGGCGACGTGTCGGGCCACGGCCTTCAGTCGGCCGTGGTGATGGGGCGCATCCGCAGCGCGCTGCGCGCCTACGCGCTGGTCTGCGACGACCCGGCGGAGGCGTTGACGCTCCTCGACCGCAAGGTCGGCCACTTCGAGGCCGGCAACCTGACCACGGCGCTGTACGCCATGATCTCCCCCGACCGCACCCGCATCCGGCTCTCCGCCGCCGGGCACCTGCGTCCCGTCCTCGCCGTACCGGGGCGGTCGGGCGAGCCCGTCGCGGTCCACGCCGACCCCCCGCTCGGCACGGGTCGCCGGCCGCCGGCCCGGCAGCACACGGAGGTGCGGTTCCCACCGGGAGCGGTGTTCGTCTGCTTCACCGACGGCCTCGTCGAACGCCGCCACGAGGTCATCGACGTCGGCCTCGGGCGGCTCGCCGACGTGGTCCGGCCGGCGCCGGCCGAGCAGGTCTGCGCCACGGTGATGGGCGCGCTGGCCGCCGAGCAGCCGACCGACGACATCGCCATGCTGGTCGTCCACCGCCTGACGACGTCGCCCTGATCCGCGCGCCGTCCGGGTCGTCGACGCCGACCGCGCGGCCGCCGGTCCGTTTGGCGGAGGGCGATCGCGGAAAGAGTGGCGGGCATGAAGTGGGCAAGCCGAGCCGTACCCGCCGCCGTCGCCGCCGTCGCCGCCCTCGCCGCGCGTGACCTGATCCAGCGCGACCACGCGTTGCTGCGCACCTTCCCGGTCCTCGGCCGGGCCCGGTACCTGCTGGAGTCCATCGGGCCGGAGCTGCGCCAGTACATCGTCGCGGGCAACAACGAGGAGCGGCCGTTCACCCGCGACCAGCGCCGCTGGGTGTACGCGTCGGCGAAGCAGCAGAACAACTACTTCGGCTTCGGTACCGACAACGACATCGAGTTCACGCCCGGATATCCGATCATCAAGCACCGCACCTTCGGTCGGGCCGTCCCGCCGTCGACGCCCGGCGCCGGGCACGACGCGCGGCTGCCGTGCGCCAAGGTGCTGGGCGCCGCCCGGGGCCGTGCCCACGCGTTCCGGCCCGAGTCGGTGGTGAACATCTCCGGGATGAGCTTCGGCTCGTTGTCCGGCAACGCCGTGGAGGCGCTCAACCGGGGCGCGGCCCTGGCCGGCTGCCTGCAGAACACCGGCGAGGGCGGGCTGTCGCCGTACCACCGCAAGGGCGGTGACCTGGTCTTCCAGATCGGCACCGCGTACTTCGGCTGCCGCGACGAACGCGGCCGGTTCAGCCTCGACCGGCTCAGGGACCTGGTCGCCGGCGCGCCGGTGCGGGCGCTGGAGATCAAGCTCAGCCAGGGTGCGAAGCCCAGCCTCGGCGGCCTGCTGCCGGCGGCCAAGGTCTCCGCCGAGATCGCCGCGACCCGGGGCATCCCGCAGGGGCGCGACTGCGTCAGCCCGTCCCGGCACGCCGAGTTCTCCGACTGCGACAGCCTGCTCGACTGGGTGGAGCTGCTCGCCGCCGAGACCGGTCTGCCGGTCGGCATCAAGTCGGCGGTGGGTGACCTCGGCTTCTGGGAGGAGCTGACCACCCTGATGCGTGACACCGGCCGTGGCGTCGACTTCGTCACCGTCGACGGCGGCGAGGGCGGCACCGGCGCGGCGCCGCTGATCTTCACGGACTCCGTGTCGCTGCCGTTCCAGCAGGGCTTCGCCCGGGTCTACAAGGTCTTCGCCGAGCGCGACCTGCACGAGCAGGTGGTCTTCGTCGGCGCCGGCAAGCTCGGTCTGCCCGACAACGCGGTGGTCGCGTTCGCGCTCGGCTGCGACATGGTGAACGTCGGCCGGGAGGCGATGCTGGCGATCGGCTGCATCCAGGCCCAGAAGTGCCACACCGACACCTGCCCCACCGGCGTCGCCACCCAGAACCCGTGGCTCGCCCGGGGCGTTGACCCCGGCTCGAAGTCCGTCCGCGCCGCCAACTACGTCCGGACGCTGCGCCGGGACCTGGTCAAGGTCGCCGAGGCGTGCGGCGTCGAGCACCCGGGCCTCATCGACACCGACTCGATCGAGGTCCTCGACGGCCGGACCGCCTCGCACCCCCTGCACGAGGTGTACGGCTACCGCCCCGAGTGGGGCCTGCCGTCCGCCGCCGACCGGGCGGAGATCGTGCGGTTGATGACGGCGGAGGCCCCGCAGGGCGGCACCGCCCCGCCCTCGGCGACCGCGATGTCCTGACCTGCCGTCCGGGCCGGGCCGTGGAGCGGCCCGGCGGGCTCCCACATGCTCCGGTGCGCGCCATATTCGCGCGCACCGCAGGGCGCGCCCCGCCTATGGTGGCGCGGTGCTGATCAGACGTGAGATCCCCGCCGACGTCGACGCGATCCGGGCGGTGCACCTGGCCGCCTTCGCCGACCCCGGGAGGCCGGACGCCGTACCTGTCGAGGCGGGGTTGGTGGACGCCCTACGGGCCGACGACGGGTGGCTGCCGGCCCTCTCCCTCGTCGCGGCCGACGACGCCGGGCAGGTGGTCGGGCACGTCGTGTGCACCCGGGGCATGGTCGCCGGCGAGCCGGTAGCGCTGGGATTGGGCCCGCTCGGCGTGCTGCCGGCCTGGCAGCGGCACGGCGTCGGCTCCGCGCTGATGCACGCGGTGCTCGGCGCGGCCGATGCGCTCGGGGAGGCGTTGGTGGTGCTGCTCGGGCATCCCGACTACTACCCGCGCTTCGGGTTCCGCCCGGCGGTCGACCTCGGCGTCACCCCGCCGCAGCCGTGGGGGCCGCGCTACTTCATGGCCCGCCCGCTGAGCGCCTGGCGGCCGTCGATCCGGGGCGGGTTCGCCTACGCCCGCCCCTTCGACGAGCTGTAGGCCGCGACGCGTTCGGGCAGGTCAGTACCGCTGCCGTCGGGTTCCATGCGAACATGTGTTCGTGTCGCGCGAGGCCAGTATCCTGCACGCCGACCTTGACGCGTTCTACGCGTCGGTCGAGCAGCGGGACGATCCGCGCCTGCGCGGCCGGCCGGTCATCGTCGGCGGCGGCGTCGTCCTCGCGTGCAGCTACGAGGCGAAGGCCCGCGGCGTCCGCAGCGCCATGGGCGGCCGGCAGGCCCGGCGGCTCTGCCCCGAGGCGATCGTCGTGCCGCCGAGGATGGCCGCCTACACGGCGGCGAGCCGCGCGGTGTTCGAGATCTTCCGGCACACCACCCCGATCGTCGAAGGGCTCTCCATCGACGAGGCGTTCCTCGACGTGGGCGGTCTGCGCCGGCTGGTCGGCCCGCCCGCCGACATCGCGGCCCGCCTGCGCCGGGACGTACGTGAGGGGGTCGGCCTGCCGATCACCGTGGGGGTGGCCCGCACGAAGTTCCTCGCCAAGGTCGCCAGCGGGGTCGCCAAGCCCGACGGCCTGCTGGTCGTCCCGCCCGACGGGGAGGTGGCGTTCCTGCACCCGCTGCCGGTGGAGCGGCTGTGGGGCGTCGGGCCGGTGACCGCCACGAAGCTGCGCGAGCGACGCATCCGTACGGTCGGACAGGTCGCCCGCCTCGGCGAGGCGACGCTGGTCTCGTTGCTCGGCGTGGGCGTCGGGCGGCACCTGCACGCCCTCGCGCACAACCGCGACCCCCGGCCGGTGCAGGTCGGCCGCCGGCGCTCCTCGATGGGTGCGCAGCACGCCCTCGGCGCGGTCCCGCACTCCCCCGCCGAGCTGGAGGCGATCCTCGCCGGCCTGGTCGACCGGGTGACCCGGCGCATGCGGGCGGCGTCGAGGTCCGGCCGGACGGTGACGTTGCGCCTGCGCTTCGGCGACTACACCCGCGCGACGCGCTCCCGCACGGTGGCCAAGGCGACCGCCGACACGGTCCCGCTGCTCGGCGCGGCGCGCACGCTGCTGCGGGCCGCGCTGCCCGAGATCGAGCGGCGAGGCGTGACCCTGCTCGGCGTGTCGGTCGGGAACCTGGACGACTTCCCCGTCCAGCCGCCGCTGCCGTTCGAGCGCGACCCGGGGGCGGACCTGGACGCGGCCGTGGACGCGGTGCGCGACCGGTTCGGGTCGGGGGCGCTCACCCGGGCGGTGCTGCTCGGCCGTAACCCCGGCCTGGAGATGCCGCTGCTGCCGGACTGAGCTGCCGCGCCGGCCGACGTACGACCGGCGCTGAGTAGGAGTGCTCACGCCCTGCCCTGGAAGCCCCCACATACTTACCCGAGCAACGTGGACAAGATCGCCGGGAGAAGGCAACGGGCATGACGAAGCAGCAGCGACCGACGTTTCCGATCACCGCACTCATCCTGCTTCTCTGCACCCCGCTGGCGGCCTGGTGGCTCATCGGCGACCTGACCGGCGACGAGGCCCGGCAACTCGCCGCCGAGGGCGTCGAGTTGGACTACGCGATCCGGCCGGTGAGCCTCGGCACGACGGGAGACCGCATCGTCGGCGTGTTGGCGTGCGTCGGCGTCGTCCTCGCGCTCGCCTGGCTGCTCCGGGCCACCGCACGCCGCGGTCTCGACCGCCGGTGGTGGTGGGTGCTGGCGCCGCTCGTCGCGGCCGGCGCCCTCCTCGGCCTCGCCTGGCGGGTGCTGACCGCCGGCGGGATCGGCGCCAACATCGGAGCGGGGCTCATGCTCATCGCGGGTGGGCCGGCCCTCGCGGTCCTGCTGATCGTCGCCGCAGTCGCGGCGCTGCGGATGCGCCGGAACCGGCCCTCGCGAGCCCCGCACCACTCCGGGTGACGGGCCCGTTCCCGCCGCAGGTGTCGCCGTGGTCGCCTCGTGCAGGCCGGCAGCCCGGTGATCTGGGCCACCCTGCCCACGCCCGCGAGCCGTCCGGCGCCCGGTTGCGCAGCCTGGAAGGGGCGCCGAGGTTTCGCCGAGGTGGAAACTGGAGAAGGTTGCAGATCGCACCTGCGCTCAAGGGGGAATCAACTCGTGTCCGACACCACCGCCCGGTCCGACCGTCAGGCAGACCGTCCCGCCGAGGTGACCGACCCGCTGCTGTGGAAGCTCGCCCTGGACGTGGCCGACGCCCACGAGCCGGACGGGGACGGCGGTTGCCGCAACCTGCTCTGCACGGGCCAGGCCTGGCCCTGCCCGGCCTGGAACAACGCCCAGCGCGCACTGCGCATGGCCCAGACCGACTCCGGGCAGCCGTCGCCGTACGCGGCACGGCCGGCCGGCAGCCAGGGCCGCTCCGACCTTCCGGCGCCCGGATTGGCGCAGCGCACCCGGCCGAACGAGCCGCGGGCCGCGTCGGCAGCCTAGGCCTGTCGTAGAAGTGGTCGTGAGGCGGCAGGCGCGGACCACGGCGTCGGCCTGCCTGGCCCGCGCCTGCCTGACGGTTTCAGTCGTCGCGCCCGGCACCGCGATCGGGTGCGCTCATGTCCCCCGTTGCGGGCGCGCCGTCGGCGAGCCCGTAGCGCAGGTAGACGGTGCCGCGCGGGTTGGCCACCGGCGGTTCGAGGAGGGTGACGTTCGTGGGCACCGCGCCACCGTCGAAGACCTTCTTGCCGACGCCGAGCACGATCGGGTGCACCCAGAGGTCGAGTCGGTCGAAGAGCTTCTCGCGCAGGAGGGTCTGCACCAGGTTCAGGCTCCCGACGACCTTCACGTGCTCGTGCCGGTCACGGATCTCGCGCACCGCGCCGACCAGATCCGGGCCGAGCTGGGTGGAGCCGGCCCACGAGAGGTCGGGCCTACCCCGGGAGGCCACGTACTTCGGGACGCGGTTGAAGAGCGTGGCGATCTCGTTGTCCTCGCCACCCTCCTGGTGCGGCCAGTGGGCGGCGAAGATGTCGTACGTCCGCCGGCCGAGCAGGAGGGCGTCGGTGCCCTCGTAGGCGGCAGCGACCTGCGCCCCGGAGACCGCGTCCAGCAGGGGCGCCTGCCAGCCGCCGAACGGGAACCCCGCCGGGTCCTCCTCGGGACCGCCGGGCGCCTGCCCGACGAGGTCGAGGGTTGCGAACAGCTCGATGTGGATCAGGCCCATGCCCTACCCCCGGTGGGTTTGGTGTCGATCCGGCACTCGACACTCACGATAGATCACGGACCGTGTCCGGACGGGTGACCGCGCGCCGTGCGGCGTAGCGAGCCGGCGAGGACGCCGGTCGGTGTGGCCGGCCCCGGTGGGGCCGGCCACACCGGTGGCTCAGCGCCAGGTGTCGGTGCGGGTGCTGGTGCCGCCCGCCGGGGTGGTGAAGCTCCGGTTGCCGCCGGACTCCCAGGTGACGGAGCCGTCGGGGTTCTTCTTCAGGTACTTGTACTCGACGGCGGTGTTCGGCGGCAGGCTGACGGTGGCCCGCCAGACGGGGTAGTCGGCCGGGGACAGCGCGACGGCGTTCGCGGGGTTCCAGCCGCCGAGGGCGGGCAGGTTGCCGACGACGTACACGTTCTGGCCGAAGGTGGTGGTGGCGGTGGCGTGGAAGGCCGTGGCGACCGGCCCGGCGGTGTCGCCGCGGAAGGTCTCGGTGACGGTGAGGCTGCCGCCCGACGGGGTGGTCAGGCTCCGGTTCGCGCCGGACTCCCAGGTGACGACCCCGGCCGCGGTCTTCTTGATGAACTTGTACTCCACGGTGGTGGACCGGGGCAGGTCGACCACGCCCCGGAAGACCCCACCGGTGGCGGGCAGCCGCACGGCGTTCGCCGGCGCCCAGGTGCCCAGCGCCGGAACGCTGCCGACGACGTAGACCTCCTGGCCGGCGGCCACGGCGGCCGTGACGGTGAACGTCGTGGCGACGCTGTCCCCCACGGGTCCCGGCACGTAGGTGTCGGTCCGGGTCGTCGTCCCGCCGGCGGGGGTGGTGAAGGTGCGGCTGGTGGCCTCCTGCTCGACCACCGTGGTTCCGCTCTTGACCAGGTACCGGTAGGAGACGGCGGTGGCCGCCGGTAGGTCGACCGTCGCCGTCCAGGCGCCGGTGGCGGTGCGGGTGAGCGGCACGGAGGTGCCCGCGTCGCCGTTGCCGAGCGCGGGGGTGTCACCCACCAGGTGCAGCGCGCGGTCGGCGGGCAGCGGGGCGGTCGCGGTGAAGGTGGTGGCGACCTTCGCGGCGGGGCCACCGCGGGCGTTGGCGTGGATGGCGACCGCGCCGTTGGCGGGAATGGTGACGGTGGCCCGGCCGCCGGTCACGGTGACCGTGGCGCCGGTGCAGCCGGCGGCGGTGGCGGCACCCGAGATGACGTCGCAGTACGCGCCGTCGGCGAGGCCGGTGACGAACTGGGCGGTGCTGGCGGCGGCGGAGTCGTTGATGCCGATCCACCCGCGGTCGCCCCGGTGAAAGCCGACGACGTTGCTGTCGACGACGGTGAAGTCCGAGATGGTCTTGACGTTGCGGGCGGTGTTGGCCCAGCCGACCATGCCCTTGATCCCGGTGGAGCGGGTCAGGCAGGTCCAGGCGCCGCCGCAGACGGTGTCGGTCACGTGGCCGCTGCCGGTGGCCGGCGGCGACTGGTTGCGGTTCGACCAGGTGAAGCTGTCGTAGACCGAGGGCTTGCCGTGCGGGTAGGCCAGCGCGAAGTAGTTGGCCAGGGTGTAGTCGCTGCCGTCCTTGTAGGACAGCACCACCCCGTCACGTTCCAGGTCGTGGTTGGTGACCATGGCGAAGACGTTCGCGCCGGGCGCGTCGAGGTTCCAGGTCGGAATGTTCGCGAGGTTCGCGATCGAGCCCTGGAAGCTGGAGCGCAGACCCTTGGCGTACGCGAAGTCGAGCACGTCGCCGTTGCCGATGAACGCCCGGGCCTTGAGCGCGTCGTTCGAGGCGCCGTCGAAGATCTCCTGGGCGACGTACGGGCGCTTGTTCTCCGCGACCGTGTTGTTCAGCTTGCCGAGGATGGCCGCGAAGTCGGCCTTCTTGACGTGCTTGACGGCGTCGACGCGGAACCCGTCCACGCCCAGCCCGATCAGGTCGTTGAGGTAGGCGGCGATCTTGTTGCGGACCTGTTCCTTCTCGGTGTAGAGGTCCGACAGGGAGAGCAGTTCGCAGCTGGTCACCTGGGACTCGTCGTTCCAGTCGGTGATGCCGCCGCCGGAGGTCGGGCAGTTGTCGCCGGGGTGGTGGAAGTCGCCGTAGCCGTACGGGACCGCCGGGTAGTCGTAGCCGGTGAAGGTCGTGCCGGCGTAGCCGACGGTGCCGGCGGGGTTGTTGACGCCGGCCATGTGGTTGACGACCGCGTCGACGTAGACGCGTACGCCGGCGGCGTGGCACGCGGTGACCATGGCGGCGAACTGCTGGCGGTTGCCGAACCGGCTCTCCAGCTTGTAGGACACCGGCTGGTACACCTCGTACCAGGGATGGACCCCGTCGGCGGTGTTGGGCAGGCTCACCGACTCCTGCGGCGGCGCGACCTGGACCGCGCCGTAGCCCGCCGGGCCGAGGTGGTCGGTGCAGGCAGCCGCGACGGAGTTCCAGTTCCATTCCCACAGGTTCGCCGTCACCTCGCTGTCGTTGAGGGCGACGGCGGCGCGGGCGGGCTCGGCGGTGCCCGCCACGAGCGGGCTGGCGCCGGACGCGACGACGGCGGCGGCGAGGAACAGGCGGGGGATGCGCACGCGCAGGGGCGGTTTCGATCGTGCCATGACAGAAGGACCTACTTCCGGGGACGAAGAGGCACTGACGAGAGGGGACGGCCGTCCGCGTAGCAAAGACAATGCTCGATCGCCGGCAGGCTCTGCAATACCTTGCAGCAAACTTCTCGAAATTTCATGGCAACATTGCTGACGCCCGCCATCAGCGTTGGTCATAGACGTCAAAAGCCGTGAAGCCGGCGATCCATGGTGGATCGCCGGCTTCACGGCTTGCAAGTGTTTGCAGCGCCGGGAGGGTGCCCGGCCGGCACCCTCAGCGGGGCGTCGGCACCGCCTCGCGGGCGAGGATGACCGCGCCGAGCAACGCGGCGTCGTCGGCGAACCGGGACAGCACCACCTCCGGCGGGTACGGCAGGACCGCCGCCATCCGCTCCCCCAGTAGGGTTCGGATCAGCGTGTTGCCGGCCACCCCGCCGACCAGCACCACCCGCTGCGGGTCCAGCAGCAGGCAGCAGGTGACCAGGTGCCGGGCCAGCTCCTCCGCCCGGGCCGTCAGCCCGTCCCGGGCCGCGCCGGGCCGCTCGGCGGCGGCGGCCAGGCCCCGCGCGCCGCCGGCCACGCCGAGCGACTCGGCGAGCCGGTCCAGCGCCCGCCCGGAGAAGCCCAGCTCCAGCATCGTGCCCGGCCACGGACCGCCGGCCACGGCGTACCCGATCTCGCCGGCCGCCCCGTGGTGACCGGCCAGCACCGACCCGCGCACCGTGACCGCCGCCGCCACCCCGGTGCCCAGGCCCACCACCAGGCCGGGATCGGCGTCGCGGAGCGCGCCGAGCCGCAGCTCGGCCAGGGCGGCGGCGTTGAGGTCGTTGTCGACCGCCACCACCGGCACCGCCAGCCGGTCGCGCACCGCGTCGGCGAGGCGCAGCCCGTCCCAGCCGGGCACGTTCGGGGCCAGGTCGATGCCGTCGGAGCGGACCACGCCGGGCGAGGCGATCCCGGCCGCCGTGACCGGGGCGCCGACCGCCCCCACCAGCTTCGCGGCCAACTCCAGGGCGCGGTGCAGGGCCTGCGGGGCACCCCGCTCGGCGTACGTCGGGACCCGCTCGCGGGCCAGCAACCGGCCCTGCGCGTCGGCCACCCCGACCGCCATCTTGGTGCCGCCGAAGTCGATGCCCAGCAGCACTCCCGCATCGCCGGCCGGCGGCGCGGGCTGGGCGGCCCGGCCGGCCAGTCGCACGCTCACCGGGCCACCCCCGCCGTCCCGGCCGCCGCGTCGCGGGCCCTCATCGGGCCGCCCCCTGCGCGGCCACGGCGTCCAGCGCCTCGTCGGCGGCGGCCAGCCGGGCGCGCACGCCGCCCAGCCGGGCGGCGACGGTGTCGAAGGTGCCGCGCAGCACCGCCACCTGGGCGCGCACCGCGTCCGCGCCGGGGCCGTCGACCTGGGCGCGGTCGAGCACCAGCTCGGGACGTACGGCGGCGGCGATCAGGTCGGCGACCGCCGCGTCGGTCAGTCCGTCGGCGATCCCGTCGGCCGCCGCCCGGACGCCCTGCGCGGTCCAGGTGGCCGGGGCCCCACCCCGGACCAGCCGGCCGACCACCGAGTGGGCGGCCCGGAACGGCACCCCGTGCCGGGTCAGCGCGTCGGCCGCGGCGGTGGTGGTGGCGCCGGAGGCGACGATCTCCTCGGCCGATGGCGGCTCCAGCGGCTCGATCTCCGCGAGGAAGCCGCCGAGCAGGGCGAAGAACCGGTCGGTGCGGTCGTTGCTCTCCCAGAGCCGCACCTGCACGTCGGTGGTGGCGTTGTTGGAGTCCTCCCACCAGGCGGCGCCCACGTTGTTGAGCACGCTGGCGGCGTCGGCGGCGGTCGCGCCGGCCATCGAGACGAGGTGCTCCAGCACCACCGGGTTGCGCTTCTGCGGCATGATGCTGCTGCCCTGGGTGAAGTCGCCGGGCGTGCTCACCCAGCGCCAGCTCAGCCAGTCCATCAGGGTGCGCGCCAGCCGGGCGCCGGTCGCGAGGGCCTGGGCGTTGAGGGTGCCGACCCGCACGAGGTGGTCGGCGCCGGCCACCGCCTCGTACGAGTTGGTGACCAGGCCGTCGAAGCCGAGCAGCTCCGCCACCCGGGCGGGGGCGATGTCCAGGTCCGTGCCCGCGAAGGCGCAGGAACCCAGCGGCGAGGTGTTGAGCTGGTCGATCAGCTCGGCGTAGGCGACGGCCTCACCGGCGAGGGCCTCGGCGTAGCCGGCGAGGGCGTGCCCGATGGTGGTGGGCTGCGCCGGCCGGCGGTGGGTGTAGCCGGTGATGACCACGTCGGCGTAGCGGTGCGCGGAGTCCAGGGCCGTCGCGCCGGCGGCGAGCACCCGGTCGAGGACCCCGAGGAGCTGGTCGCGCAGCAGCATCCGGAACACCCCGGCGTCGAGGTCGTTACGGCTGCGGGCCATCTGCACGTCGAGCTCGGAGGTGGGGATGCCGCACGCCTGCGCCAGCCGCTTCTCCATCAGGTAGTAGGTGTCCTCGAAGGTGCCGTCGAACTCCGGCGCACCGGCGGTGTCGGCGCGCAGTTCGGCCAGCCCGCGCAGCAGCCGGGCGCCCCGCTCGGCGGGCACCAGCCCCTGCTCGACCAGCATCACCACGTGGGCCTGGCTGGCGCGCACCATCGCCGGGAAGAGGTACCCGACGTGGTGGTCGTAGGTCGGCCGCAGGTGGTGCCGCTGGTAGGTGGTCAGCGCGGGTGTGCTCATGACGGTCTCTACTTCCTTCCGTGCCGGGCGCGGCGGCGCGCGCCGCGCCCGGGCGTCAGCCGGTCAGTCGTCCAGGCCGAGCAGGCGCTCGGCGTTCCCGGCGAAGATCGCGCGTAGGTGGTCGTCGGGCAGCCCCAGCTCGCGGCAGATCCGCAGCTGGTCGTCGAGGTAGCGGGTGACGTAACCGCGCGGGAACCACGAGGAGTCGCTGCCGAACACGATCCGGTGCGGGCCGATGGTCTCGTAGCAGCGCCGGAACAGCTCCTCCAGCGTCAGCTTGTACGGCATCCAGCGCACCCACTGGTTCGACCCCGAGGTGTCGACGTGGATGTTCGGGCAACCCCAGGCGGCGAAGAGCAGGTCCTGCACGTGCTGGACGCCGAAGTGCGGCACCACCACGGCCAGCTCGGGGAATCGGCGGGCCATCCGGGCCAGCTCGTCCGGGCCGCCGTAGCGGCCGTGGGACAGGCCGCCGGCGCTGCCGTAGTGACCGATGTGGATCAACACCGGCACGCCGAGGCGCTGGGCGGCGCCCCAGAGCGGGTCGAGGGCCTCGTCGTCGAGCGGGCCGCGCAGCAGCGGGGCGAACAGCTTCAGCCCGCGCAGGCCCCGCTCGACGACCGCGCGCTCCAGCTCGGCGGCGGCGTCCGCGCCGTACGGGTCGTGGTGCGCGAAGCCGAGCAGCAGGTCGGGGTGGCGCTCGACCACGTCGGCGACGGTGTCGTTGCCGCCGCCGGTGACGAAGACCGCCCGGCGCACGTTCACCGCGCGCAGCTCCTCGGCCCAGCGGTCCGCCTCGTCCTGCCAGCGCTCGGCGGGCGGCTCCGGGTCGGGGAAGCCCCACGCCTGCCGCCACTGCCGCGCGTACGGCGCGGAGCCGGCGACGCGTACGGCCCGCTCGTGCTCGCCGCCGGGGTGCATGTCGGCGGCGTGCTCGCAGGCCCGGATCGTCTCGTCGGCGCCGATGCGGAAGTGCAGGTGGAAGTCGACGACGTCCAGTCCCCGGTCGACGGTCACGGCGCCTCCTCGGGCTCGGGTCCACCGGCGGTCGCCTCGGTGGGCGTGGGGCCGGTCGACGCGTCGGTGGGCAGTGGGGCGTCGGTGGGCGGGGCGGGCGGCGGAGCGGCCACCCAGGCGGCGACGACCTCGCGCAGCCGGGCCCCGGCCAGCTGCCGGACCCGGCGGCCGGCCTCCTCGCCGGCCAGCGAGATGTGCCCGGACCAGCCCTGCCACGGGTCGGGCCGGGACTCCACCAGCACGTACGGGTGGGTCACCGGCAGCTTCGGCTTCGGCGGCAGGTCGGCGACCGCGTCGAGACGCACCGCGTCGGGGTCGAAGCCGAGCACCCCGGAGGTCTCGTACGCCCCGCCGTGCCCGCGCGCGGGCAACGGACCGTACAGCTCGGTTGTCTCGGCCGGGGTGACCAGCTGGAACCAGTTGACCAGCAGCAGGCTCGCCGCGCGCCGCCCGGAGACCCACTCCATGGCGGCCCGGACCGTCGACATGTTCGCGTCGTGTCCGTTGACGATCAGCAGCCGGGGGAACCCGGCGGCGACGATCCCCTCGATCACGTCGGCGAGGTAGCCGACCGCGATCTCGGGTCGGATCGCCACGGTGCCCGGCCACGGCCGGGTCTGGCCGGGGCAGGCGGCGTACGGCACGGCGGGGAAGAGCACCCCGCGCGGGCCCGCCGCCCCGCCGGCCGGGGTGGTGGTGCCCCCGCCGGACGGCGCCGCGTCGTCGCCGCCGAGCGCGCTCTCGGCGGCGAAGCCCTCGGCGAGGATCAGGTCGGTGCCGAGCGGCAGGTGCGGGCCGTGCCACTCGACCGCGCCGACCGGGAGCACCGCGAAGTCCGCCGCCTCGGCGACCGCCGCCAGCTCCCCGCCGGGGATCCGGGCGGCGGGGACCAGCCCGCCGCCCGTCGGCCAGGCCGCGCTCACGCCGTCCACCGGGCCGCCTCCCGACTGGAGCGCCGGCCGCCGTCCAGCCGGCCGGAGACCACCATCACCACGAAGATCAGGACAACCTGGAGCATGCCGTACGCGGCGGCGGTGCCGACCTCGAACGAGTACATCCGGTTGTTGATCTCCACGGAGATCGGCGCCGTCTCGGAGGTGTAGATCAGCACGGAGGCGACGAACTCGCCGACGCCGTGCACGAAGGCGAGCAGCGCGCCGGCCACCACACCGGGCAGCATCAGCCGCAGCGTG
Organism: Micromonospora echinofusca; assembly: GCF_900091445.1. Taxonomy (NCBI): domain Bacteria; kingdom Bacillati; phylum Actinomycetota; class Actinomycetes; order Micromonosporales; family Micromonosporaceae; genus Micromonospora; species Micromonospora echinofusca. Next base: position 2,846,085 of record NZ_LT607733.1, on the reverse strand, counting down.
ACGGTGCCGAACGCCCGCCACCAGGACGCACCCAGGTTGCGCGCGGCCTCCTCCAGCGACGGGTCGATCTGCGCCAGGGTGGCCGAGCTGGAGCGGAAGACCAGCGGCAGGAACCGCACGAAGTACGCCAGCGGCATGATCCAGAAGGTGCCGATCAGCACCTGCCCGAAGCTGAACGCGTTGCCCGTGCTGAACGCCGAGATCAGGTTGATCGCCACCACCGTGCCGGGCAGCGCCCAGGCCAGCATGACCGCCACGTCCAGCAGGCCCCGGCCGCGGAAGTCCAGCCGGCGCACCGCGTACGCGATGAGCACGCCGACGACGACGCAGGCGACGGTGGCGATGAGGCTCATCTGCAACGAGTTGAGGATCGGCTGGAACGCCGCCGGATCGGAGAAGATCGTGACGAAGTTCTGCGTGGTGTACGCCGCCGGAATGACCTCGGTGGTCCAGGAGCCGTCCTGGGAGAAGGCGACCAGGGCGATGGTCGCCACCGGCGCGAGCAGGACCGCGGTGGCCAGGATCGAGGCGGCCAGGGCGAGCCACTTGCCCAGCGGGTTGGTGATCTCGCGGCGGTGGGCGGCGACGCCCTTGGACTGGGAGCGGTAGCTGCGCCGCCCCTCGTACCAGCGCATGCCGAGCAGGAACAGCACCGAGACCACGCCGAGCACCGAGGCGTACGTGGAGGCCATCGGCAGGTCGCCGTTGGTGCGGTTGATGTAGATCTGCATGGTCATCGTCTGGTCCACGCCGAACAGCAGCGGGGCGGTGTACGACGCCAGCGAGGTCATGAACACCAGCAGCGAGGCGGAGACCAGCGCAGGGGTGAGCATCGGCAGCAGCACCGTGCGCCACACCCGCACCCGGCCGGCGCCGAGGTTGTACGCCGCCTCCTCCACCGACGGGTCCATGCCCGACAGCGCGGCCGAGGCGGAGAGGTAGAAGTACGGGTACATGGTGAAGGTGTGCACGACCAGCACCCCGGCGATGCCGCTGAACGGCAGCACCGGGTTCTCGGCGCCGAAGAGTTGCTGGAGGCCGCGCGGCAGAATGCCGGTCTCGCTGTAGAGCAGCTGGAACGAGATCGCCCCGATCAGCGGCGGCAGCGCCGCCGGCACCAGGATGATCGCCTCGATCAGCTTGCGGCCGGGGAACGAGAAGCGCTTGAGCAGGAAGGCCATCGCCACGCCGACGACGCCGCAGAGCAGCACGCTGGCCGCGGAGATGATCAGCGAGGTGACCAGGGAGGACCGGGCGACCCCGCCGCCGGTGACGAAGCTGCCGTAGTTCTCCACCCCGTCCACGCCGACGCTCTCGGCGAAGGTGGCGAACATCGGCTGCACCACGTACCCGAAGAGGATCAGGGCGAGCGGGAAGACCAGGACGTACGGGAACCAGCGCGAGCCGGTGCCGCCGGCGAAGCGGTCGGCGAGCCGGCGGCGTGGGCCGCGCGGCGGCGTCGGCTCGCCGGTGATCGGGGCGACGGTGGCCGGGCTGGGCGTGGCGGGGATGGTGCTCACGGGCGCACCACCCACATCCGCTCCCGGTTGAGCCGCAGCCCGACCTGGTCGCCGGCGGCGATCCCGGCCGGCACGTCGATCGCGGCGACCTGCACGGGCTCGCCGGCCACGTCGACCACGAGGTTGGTCGCCATGCCGGTGAACTCCACCTCGGTGACCCGGCCGGGCAGCGCGCCCACCTCGGTGGCCGAGGTCAGCCCGATGTGCTCGGGCCGGACCGACACCAGCGCGGTGTCGCCCTGGCGCAGGCCATGGCCCGTCGGGGCGGGCGCGGTGACCTCGCCGCCGGCGGGCAGCCCCACGGTGACGGTCTGCGCGGCGGCGGCGACCACCGGCAGGGTGAGCACGTTGCTGCGGCCGATGAAGCGGGCCACGAAGCTGGTCGCCGGGCGGTGGTAGATCTCCTGCGGGGCGCCGATCTGCTGCACCCGGCCGGACTGCATGACCGCGATCCGGTCCGACATGGCCATCGCCTCGGCCTGGTCGTGGGTGACGTAGATGGAGGTGGTGCCGGCCTCGCGCTGGATGCGACGGATCTCGACCCGGGTCTCCTCGCGCAGCTTGGCGTCGAGGTTCGACAGCGGCTCGTCGAGCAGCAGGGTGCGCGGCCGGATCACCAGCGCCCGGGCCAGGGCGACGCGCTGCTGCTGGCCGCCGGAGAGCTCGTCGATGCGCCGGTCGCCGTAGCCGGCGAGGTGCACCTGGCCGAGCGCCTCCTCGACCCGCCGCCGCGCCTCGACCCGCCCGACCTTGCGGATCTTCAGGCCGTACGCGACGTTCTGCGCGACGCTCATGTGCGGGAAGAGCGCGTAGTTCTGGAACACCATGCCGGTGTCGCGCTTGTTCGGCGGCCGGCGCGTGACGTCCTCGGTGCCGAACCGGATCCGCCCGGAGGTGGGGAAGTAGAACCCCGCCACCATCCGCAGGGTGGTGGTCTTGCCGCAGCCGCTCGGACCGAGCAGCGTGAAGAACTCCCCGGCGGCGATCGTGATGTCGACGTCGTCCACGGCCGCGGTGTCGCCGCCGCGCGCGAAGCGCTTGCTCACCGACTCCAGCGTGACATCGATCATGAGGTCCTCTCCTTCGTGCGGTACCGGACCTGGTCGGTCGTCAGGTGGGGGCGCGGGGGGCGGGACGGGCCCGCCCCCCGAAACGCCCGGGCGGTCAGCCCTTGTTCTTGATCTGGCTGTTCCAGTGGTTGATCCACTCGGTCTCGTTCTTGCCGATCACGTCCCAGTTGACGTCCAGCGGCTTGAGGCCGAGCTGGGCCAGCCACTCCGGCTTCTCGGCGATGTCCACGGCCGGGATCTGGTAGTAGTCCTTGGCCAGGTCGCCGCGCAGCTTGTCGTCGAAGAGGAACTCCATGAACTTCTGGGCGCCGGTGGTGTTGCCGCCCTTGACCGCGGCGATGCCGTCGACCAGCACCGGGGCGCCGGAGGCGGGCATCACGTAGCCGAACGGCATGTTCGACTGGTTGGCCTGGAGCAGGACGTCCTGGAGGTTCCAGGCACTGACCACGCCCTGCTGGCGGGAGAGCTTCAGGTAGAGGTCGGTCGGGTTGGCCGCGTAGGCGCCGGTGTTGGCGTCGAGCTTCTTGAGCCAGTCGTAGCCGGGCTGCGGGTTGCTGCCGTCCGGGGACTGCCGCATGATCATCGACGCGTAGATCGACCGCATCGTGCCGGACGCGGCCACGTCCCGGATGATGATCTTGTCCTTCCACTCCGGCTTCAGCAGGTCGTCCCAGTCCTTCGGGGCCTGCTCCGGGGTGAGCGCCTTGTTGTTGTACATGATGACCTCGGGCAGCAGGATCTCTCCGAACCAGCGGCCCTCGGCGTCCTTGTACTTCGGGTCCATCTTCTCGGCGAACGCCGGCTGCCAGGACGTCAGCAGGTCCTCGCCGGCGCCGGCGGAGAGCCCCTGCTGGGTGCCGCCCCACCAGACGTCGGCCTGCGGGTTGGCCTTCTCGGCGCGGACCCGCTCCAGGATCTCCTGCGCGCCCAGGTTGAGGATCTCCACCTTGCCCTTGTACTCCGGGTACTTGGCGGTGAACTGGTCAACGACGTAGGTGGAGACCTTCTTGTCGCGGGCCGTGTAGATGGTCAGCTTCTCGGCGCTCGCGCCGCCGGCCGCGTCGTCACCACCGCCGCCACCGCAGGCGGTGCCGGCGGCGAGCACGGTGGCGAGCGCACCGGCGAGGAGAAGTCGACGTCTCATGGGGTGTACCTCCGAGGGGTGTGGGGGGAACTGCGGTGTGCGTGGTGTGTGGTCAAGGGGCCGGCAGCAGGGTCGGCATCCCGGCGGCGGCCGCGGAGAGGGCGTAGCTGACCGCCCCGTGCAGCACCGCCCGGTCGCCGAGCACCGCCCGGCGTACCTCGGTGGCGCTGGGCGCGGCGGCCGCGACCAGCGCCTGGAGCCGGTCCACGGCGGCGTCGTCGAGGTGGGCGGCGGCGCCGCTGAGCAGCACCCGCCCGGGATCGACGACACAGACGCAGGAGACGATCAGCCGCGACCAGGCCGCGAGCACGTCGTCGAGGTAGGCGGCGGCCCGTTCGTCGGTGGCGGCCAGCGCCACCAGGTCGGCCACGGGCGAGTCCGGCCGCCGCCCGGGGGCCAGCGCCACCATCCGCTCGGCGATGGCGTTCTCCGACCAGCGGGCCTCGAACGGACCGATCCCGTCGTGGCCACGGTCGGTCGGGTCCAGCGGCAGGAAGCCGACCTCGCCGGCGGCCCCGCCGGCACCCCGGCGGACCTGCCCGTCGAGCACCAGACCGGCGCCGATGCCGTCGGCCACGTGCAGCAGCAGCAGGTCGGCGACGTCGCTGCCGGCGCCGACGGCGTGCTCGCCGGCCGCCATCAGGTTCACGTCGTTGTCCACCACCACCGGCACCCCGAGGTGCCGCTGCACCGACTCCCCCACCGGCCGCCCCTCGACGAGGCCGACCGAGGGGGCCAGGCGCACCGCGCCGCCGGTGGAGACGCCGGGCGCGGCGATGGCCACCCCGCGCAGCGCCGGCAGGCCGTCGCCGGCGAGTTCGGGCACCGAGCGGCAGATGGTGTCGACGATGTCGCCGGCGAGCCGGACGGCGCGGTGGGCGATCACCGTGCCGTCGCTGTCGGCGATCTCGCAGCTGATCCGGGACGGTTCCAGGGAGACGGCGGCGACCAGCTCGGCCCGGGGGTTGAACTCCAGCATCGCCCGGGGCCGCCCGGTGCGGGACGTCCCGGGGCCGCGCTCGATGAGGTAGCCCTCGGCGATCAGCTCCCGCACGAGCGGGGTGAGCGTCGCGGGGCTCAGCCCGGTGAGCTCCGTCAGCTCGGCGCGCGAGAGCAGCCGCACCTGGCGGGCGGTGGAGATCACGGACAACCGCTTGATCTCCTTCGACCGCTCCCGGCTCACCGGGCTCGTTGGTGGCGTCACCACGTCTGTCACACTTCCTTCCTACGGCGAACGAACTATCGAGTCAAGTAACGAAACCGTCTCGTTACCTTGCGACCTCCTCCTTGAGCAGCAGAAACGCCCTTCCTTCCTGCCCTATCGGGGCCGACGGTCGGGCGAACTCACCGCCGGCATTCCCTCGGCTTGCGGGGAGTTAGTTTCTTTCGCAAAAGAAGAAAGACCTTGCAAAGCATTGACGGGCCGCCGCGCCGGTCCCTAGCGTCACCGGGCGAAGGCCTTCCAGTGTGTACGGACCCCGTGCCGCTGCGTACCTGAGGTGACGCCGGCGCTCCTCGGGCCCGGCGCCCCTGCCCGCCCTCTCACCGTCCGACCGCGACCCCCACGTCGACGCCCGGCCGACCGACACCGTCGACCTGGACGTCCTCTTCGTCAGCGCGCACCCCGACGACGAGGCCGGCAGCCTCGCCACCCTCGGCCAGTGGAACGAGAAGCACGGCGCCAAGGCCGGCGTCGTCACCATCACCCGGGGCGAGGGCGGTGGCAACGCCGTCGGCCTCGAGGAGGGCCCGCCGCTGGGCATCATCCGCGAGCGCGAGGAGCGCACCGCGATCGGCCGCGCCGGGGTGGAGAACCTCTACAACCTGGACCGCGTCGACTTCTGGTACACCGCCTCCGCGCCCCTGTCCGAGCAGATCTGGGGGCACGACGACACGCTGGGCCAGATCGTCCGGGTGATCCGGCAGACCCGGCCCGAGATCGTCATGACGATGAACCCGTCGCCCACACCCGGCAACCACGGAAACCACCAGCAGGCCGCCCGGTTCGCCGCCGAGGCGTTCCACGCCGCCGCCGACCCGAAGGCGTTCCCCGAGCAGATCACCAAGGAGGGGCTCACGCCGTTCCGGGCGGCGAAGTTCCTGCGTACCGGCGGCACCGGCAGCTCGTCGACCGGGCCGCAGTGCGCCGCCGGCTTCGTGGCGGCCGTACCGACCGACCAGGTCTTCGGCGTCTGGGAGGGTGCGCGCAGCGCCGGCGGCAAGACCTGGGCCGAGGTCGAGGTCGACGCCCGCCGGGACTACGTCACCCAGGGCTGGGCCAACACCGCCGCCGCCCCCACCGACCCCGCGAAGATCCGCTGGGCGCCGGGCAACCGGGCGCTCACCTCGCCCCGGGTCTCCCTGCGGCTGCCGCAGGGTTGGACGGCCACCGGCTCCGTCGCGGTGCGCGGCGCCGTACCGGCCGGCAAGGAGCGGACCGTCACCTTCACCGTGACCGTCCCCGCGGGCGCCGACACCAACGCCCAGCACCTCGTCGGCGCGTCCCTGACCACCGGGCAGGGCACCGGCCGCACGGACCGCGCGGTCCGGGTGGTCGCCGACGTACGCGGCACCCTGGAGCCGCTGCCCGAGGTGGGGCTGTTCCGCAGCTGGGCCGGCGACAGCGGCTACCCGCAGCTGGACACCCTGATCAAGCCGGTGCCGACCATCGGCTCCGGCAAGAGCCGGACGGTCCGGATCGACCTGCGCAACCACGGCGAGACCGCCCAGAGCGGCACGGTCGCCCTCGGCCTGCCGGCCGGCTTCACCGCCGACGCGGCGACGAAGAGCTACGCCGCCCTCGCGCCGGGCGCGACCGGGGCGGTCACCTTCACCGTCACCAACAGCGACGCCAGCCTGCCGACCGCCAACGAGGGCGGCGACGGCGGCGACGGCGGGATCACCATCACCACCACCAGCGCCGCCGGCAGCACCGTGGAGACCGGCGCCCTGGAGATCGTGCCGACCAGCGAGGTGCCGCGCGCCGGGCACGACCACGCCGTCGACGGGGTGGCCTCCCCCGGCGAATACCCCGGCGAGGAACTGGACCTGTCCCGCATCTGGGAGGGGCAGGCCACCACGGCACAGGACGCCTCGGCCACCGGCCGCATCGCCTTCACCGAGGACGCGCTCGTCGTGTTCGTACAGGTCACCGACGACGTGCTCGGCAAGAAGGTGGTGCCGCAGGACTGCAAACGGCAGCGGCGCACCGACAGCGTGGAGATCATCGTCGACCCGAAGGGGAACTCGTCGGACACCTCCACCGTGTTCAAGGCGGGCATCTTCCCGGTCACCGACGACCCCGCCAACGGCGACCCGCCGTGCTGGCAGCGCGACGCCGACAACCGGCAGGGACCGGGCGCCACGACCGCCCCGGGGATGACCGTGGTCAGCAAGGTCACCGCGCCGTACACCGGCTACACCGTCGAGGCGCGCATCCCGTTCGCGGTGCTGCCCGACGCGATCGACCCGGCGCGGATGGGCTTCAACGTGCTGGTGTACGACTCGGACACCCAGGACCTCAGCTCCCAGTCGCGGCTGGGCTGGTCCACCTTTCACCGGCGTACGGGCCGACCCGTACCGCTACGGGCTGGTCACCCTGCCCGGCCTCACCCCGGCGCAGCGCCAGCCCAGCGCCCCGGTCTTCCCGGACACCGCCGCCCGCAGCGTGCACAGCCCGCAGACCATCGCGCAGTCGGCGGTGGACGGCGTGGCGCCGGCCGCCGTGACCCGGCTGCCCGAGCGGGCGCTGCGGCTGACCGGCCAGCGGCAGGTGGCCGACGGTGCACGGGTGACCGTACGGGCCGACCGCGCCGGCACGGTGTACCTGCACACCGCCGACGGCGACCGGTCGCTCGGTGAGCGCTCGGTGCAGGTGCGCTCCGGCCGCCCGGTGACCGTCGTGGTGCCGGCGACCGGTGGCGCGCCCACCTCGGTCCTGGCCGCCTTCGAGGCCGGCGGTGCCGCGCTCGCCCGCCAGGTCCCGCTGACCTGAGCGGTGCGGGACGGGCCCTGTCATCCGAGCGGGTGGCCGGGGGCCCGTCCCGTCGTCGGGGCCGGGTCTGCCCGCGGTAGGTCGAGCGCGGCAGCGCGGTCTACAGGACGTTGCGCCCCAGCAGGAACAGCCCGAAGACCACCCCGAACGCGACGACCACCGCCCTGAGCGGGCCGCCGGGGAGTCTGCGGAGCAGTCGGGCGCCGACGTAGCCGCCGACGACCGTGGCCGGGGCGAGGATCGCCACCCCCGCCCAGTTGACGGTGCCGAAGAGAACGAAGAGCACCACCGCCGTGAACGAGATCACGGCCGACAGCAGGTTCTTCAGGGCGATCGTCCTGGTGAGCGGTTCGTGCTGGAGGAGCGCCAGCCCGGCGACCAGGACGATGCCGAACCCGGCGCCGACGTAGCCGCCGTAGACGCCGCCCAGGGCGACGGACACCTGCAGGGCCGCCGGGTGTTCCCGCCCGTGCCGCAGGACGGAGCGCCGGGCCAGGCCGTCCAGCCGGCCCCGCAGACCGAGGACGGCCGACGCGGCGATCACCAGGAACGGCACGATCGCGTCGAAGACGCGGCTCGGCGTCACCAGCAGCAGCACCGAGCCGGCGACGCCGCCGCCGACCGCCGCGGGCAGGACGCGCCGGACGTCTGCGCGGGGCGGCAGGTCCCGGTACCCTCCGGCGACGCTCGCCACGTTGCCGGGAAAGACGGCGACGGTGCTGGTCAGCTTGGCGGTGAGCGGCGGTATGCCGGCGGCGATCAGCGCCGAGAAGGCGATCAGGGAGCCACCGCCCGCGACCGCGTTGAAGGCACCCGTGGCGACACCGGCGGCGACGAGCAGCGTCGCCTGGATGGGATCCATCGGGTCCCAGGCTAGTGGCGATACCGGGTGGCGGGGCAGGTGTCGGCCGGGCCGCCCCACGCGCCACGGCGGGGCGGTGCGGGGCCGGCCGGCGGCGAGCGCGGACCGGTGGGGCCGCTTCGGCGAAGTTCACCTTCTCCGGGTGAGGCGGTAGCGGCGTTTCCGGGGAATCGTGGCCGGTGAGGAGGGGTCGCGATGACTGATGCCACCCGGGATTTCTTCCACGGCCTCTCGCGCCGTGGGCACGACCGCCGGCTGAGGGTGATCGACGAGGGCAGCGTGCGCTTCGACATCAGCCGTGACGGCCGGACCGACCACTGGCTGGTCTCCATCGAGAAGGGCGACATCAGGGTCTCCGAGGAGGCGACGGCCACCGGCGGGGACGCGGTCGTCGAGGCGGACCGCGAGGTCTTCGACCGGATCGCCAGCGGAGAGGCCTACTTCCTGACGACCGTGCTGCGCGGCGAGGCGGCCGTGGCGGGCAGCCCTCGGCTCTTCGCGACCGTCCGGAAGCTGTTCCCGCCGCCGCCCGCCTCGGACGACACGCGACGCCGGGTAGGTGGCCATGGATGACGAGCAGGTCGGCATCCTGGACGGCACGACCTTCATGGTCTGCGACGGCGCCGGCGACATCGTCCCGTCACCGGACACCCCGCTCGGGCTGTTCGCCCACGACACGCGCCTGCTGTCGAAGTGGGTGCTGACGATCGACGGGGAGCGGTTGAGCACCCTGGCGATCGACGACATCCACTACTTCGAGAACCGGTTCTACCTGGTTCCGGGCCGCCAGGACGTCTACGTCAACAGCACGCTGTCGGTGCGTCGGATACACACGCTCGACTCCGGCCTGCACGAGGAGCTGAGCATCACCAACCACGAGGACCGGCCGGTCGACCTGATCGTCCGGGTCGAGGTGGACGCCGACTTCGCCGACGTCTTCGAGGTCAAGGACGCGACGGCGCGGAAGAAGGGCCGGCACTACCGGCGCGTCGACGACGGCTGCCTCGTGCTCGGCTACCAGCGCGACCGCTTCCGGCGGGAGACGATCGTCTCCGCGGCGACGCCGGCGGAGCTGGACGACGACGGGCTGACGCTCAGGGTCCACCTCGAACCGCACAGCCGGTGGTGTACCCGCCTGACCGCCGAGCCGGACCTGCCGATGCCGCGAGGACTCGAGCGGCTCACCATCCCCGCGCGGACGACGCGCAGCCAGGACAAGGAGCGCCGGCTCAAGGACTGGCTGGCCGAGGCGCCCCGGCTGGAGTCCGGCTGGGAGCCACTGCGCGGCGCGTACCGGCGCAGCCTCATCGACCTGGCCGCGCTGCGGTTCAGCCCCTTCCTCGCCGAGGACCGCAGCGTGCCGGCGGCCGGCCTGCCCTGGTTCATGAGCCTGTTCGGCCGGGACAGCATCCTCACCAGCCTCCAGGCCCTGCCGTTCGCGCCCGACCTCGCGGCCACCACGCTTCAGGTTCTCGCGTTCCGGCAGGGCAGCCGGGTCGACGACTTCCGGGAGGAGGAGCCCGGCCGGATCCTGCACGAGATGCGGTACGGGGAGATGAGCGTGTTCGAGGAGACGCCGCACACCCCGTACTTCGGCAGCGCCGACGCCACTCCCCTGTTCCTGGTGCTGCTCGACGAGTACGAGCGCTGGACCGGCGACGTCGGGCTCGTCCGCTCGGTCGAACAGCAGGCGCGGGCGGCGATCGACTGGATCGACCACTACGCCGACCTGACGGGCAACGGCTACATCTCCTACCAGCGGCGCAACACCCGCAACGGCCTGGAGAACCAGTGCTGGAAGGACTCCTGGGACGGCATCTCGTACCGCGACGGGCGGCTGCCCGGCTTCCCCAGGGCGACCTGCGAGTTGCAGGGGTACGCGTACGACGCGAAGATGCGCACCGCCCGGCTCGCCCGGGCCGTCTGGAACGACCCGGCGTACGCGGACCGGCTGGAGCGGGAGGCCGCCGACCTCAAGCGGCGGTTCAACCACGACTTCTGGGTCGCCGACGGCGAGTACATGGCCCTCGCGCTCGACGGCGACGGCCGCCAGGTCGACGCCCTGTCGTCCAACATCGGCCACCTGCTGTGGAGCGGCATCGTCGACGAGCCGAAGGCCGCCGCCCTGGTGCGCCACCTGATGTCGCCCGCGCTGTTCAGCGGCTGGGGGGTGCGTACCCTCGCCGAGGGCTCGGGCCGCTACAACCCGATCGGCTACCACGTCGGGACGATCTGGCCGTTCGACAACTCGTTCATCGCCTGGGGGCTGCGCCGCTACGGGTACGCCGACGAGGCGGCCCGGATCGCCGCCGGGATCCTCGACGCGGCGGTCTTCTACGACGGCCGCCTGCCCGAGGCTTTCGCCGGCTACCGCCGCGACGAGACCAAGTACCCGGTCAACTACCCGACCGCGTGCAGCCCGCAGGCGTGGTCCGCCGGCGCCACCCTGCTGCTGCTGCGCACGATGCTCGGACTCAACCCGGTCGGCGAAGACCTTGTGATCAGGCCCGCTCTGCCCGCTAGTCTCGACTTCGTGGCGCTGCTCGACATTCCCGGGCGGTGGGGGCGCCTCGACGCGTACGGCAGAGGGCCGGCCGGCGCGGGCGGACGGGGCTACCAGCCGGCGCCGCAGCAGCTCTCCGCCCCGTGACGGGAGGGACGATGGGAGAACTCGACCCGATGCGGACGGCCGTCGTCGGCGTCCACTGGCAGCACGAGGTCGTCAGCCCCGACGGCGTGTTCGGCCCGTTCTTCGCCGAGCAGGTCACCCGGCACCGCGTGGCCTCGTACGCGGCGCAGGTCGCCACGGCCGTACGGGCCAGCGGCGGGCTCGTCGTCTACACGCGGGTCGCCCACCGGCCCGGCTACCCGGACCTCATCCCCAACACGCCCAGCTTCGCGATGGTCCGGGAGCGGCAGGCGTTCCTCGAAGGCGCGCCGAAGGCCCGGATCATCGACGAACTCACGCCGGAGGCCGGCGACGTCGTCATCACCCACGTCCGCCTCACCGGCTTCTTCGGCACCGAACTCGACACGGTGCTGCGCCGCCGGGGCGTGGACACCCTCCTGTTCACCGGCGTCGCCACCAACCTCTCCGTCACCGGCACCGTGTTCGAGGCCGTCAACCACGGCTACCGGCCGGTGGTCGTCGCCGACGCCTGCACCGCCGCGACCGACGAGACCCACCGGGCGAGCCTGGAGACGTTGGGTCAGCTCGGCGAGGTGGTCACCGCCGCCGACGTCGTCGACCGCCTGTCGAGGTGAGCCGCCGGGCCGTCGAGGCGGCTGCCGGCGGTCAGGCCCGCCGCGGGGCGGGTCCGGCCGGGTCCCGTCCGAACCAGCTCCCGCGAGAGGCCTGACCGGCCCCAACAATGGCGCGGAGAGCCCCTAGCCCGGCCCGTTTCCATTGACGACGCGCGTGCCGCGCTGGCAGCATCCGCGCATCATGATCAAGGAAAGCGGTTGGTCAGCGAACCCCGTCCCCGCCCGGTCGTCCGCCGAGGTCGCGCCACGCCACGCGGACCTCGTCCATGAGGTGATCGCCCGGCATCCCGACGATGCGCCGGCGCTGGGCACGGACGACGCCCTGGTCACCTACGGGGAGCTGCGCGCCCGCAGCAACCGGCTGGCCCACCACCTGCGGGCCACGGGGGTACGCCGCGGCGACCTGGTCGCCGTCCTGCTGCCGCGCGGGGTCGACGGGATCGTCAGCGTACTGGCGGCGCTCACCGCCGGCGCGGCGTACCTGCCCATCGACGCCGGCTATCCCCCGCAGCGGGTCCGGCACATGCTCACCGACTCCCGGGCGCGGGTGCTCGTCACCGTCCGGTCGCTGGTCCGGCCCGACCTGGTGGTCCCCGGAACCCCGGTCGTCCTGCTCGACGACGACCGGGCCACGCTCGCCGCGTACCCCGACGGCCCGCCCGCCGTGCCGGTCGGGCCGGGCGACCTCGCCTACGTGATCTACACCTCCGGCTCCACCGGCCTGCCGAAGGGGGTCATGGTGGAGCACGGCTCGCTGCGCGGGCTGGCCGGGTGGCGGGCCGACGCGGAGCGGCTCGGTCCCGACGACCGCTGCCTGCACCTCTTCTCGCCCGGCTTCGACGCGTCGGTGTGGGACATCTGGGCGCCGCTGGTGGCCGGCGCCAGCCTCTGGCTGCCCGACGAGGAGACCCGGGTCGATCCCGACCGGCTGGTGGACTGGCTCGCCGCGCACGCGATCACCTCGGCGACCCTGCCCACCCCGCTCGCCGAGGCGGTGCTGACCCGGCCGACGCCGCCCGACTGGGCGCTGCGCATCCTCGGCTCGGGGGGTCAGCAGCTGCTGGCGCGTCCCCGGCCCGAGCACACGTTCACCACCGTCAACCTGTACGGGCCCACCGAGGCCACCGTGCTGGCGATGGCCGGGGAGGTGGCGGTCGAGGGCGACGGCCCGCCGTCGCTCGGGCTGCCGGCCGCGGGTGCCGTGATCCGGCTGCTCGCCGACGACCTACGCCCGGTGCCGGCCGGCAGCCTCGGCGAGGTGTTCATCGGCGGGCCGGGCGTGGCCCGCGGATACCACGACCGTCCCGCCCTGACCGCCGAGCGTTTCCCGCCCGACCCATACGGGCCGCCCGGCAGCCGCCTCTACCGCACCGGTGACCTGGCGCGTCAGCTCCCGGACGGCACCTACCACTTCGCCGGCCGGGTCGACGACCAGGTGAAGTTGCACGGTCACCGCATCGAGCTGGGCGAGATCGAGAGCGTGCTGCTGCGCCACCCGGACGTGCGGGCCGCCGCCGTCGGGCTGCACCAGGGCACGGCCGGCCCTCGGCTGGTCGGGTACGTCGTGCCCGAGGCCGGCCCGGACGACGCGGCGCTGGCCGAGCACGCGGCCCGGTCCCTGCCGGCCACGATGGTGCCCGCCGCGTGGGTCCGGCTCGCCGCCCTGCCGCTCACGCCGCACGGCAAGCTGGACCGGGCCGCGCTGCCCGCACCGGCGGAGCGGGTCGGCGAGGCGCCGCGCGACGACCTGGAGCGGCGGGTGGCACAGGTGTGGGCCGACGTGCTCGGCCAGTCGCCGAACCGGGACGACAACTTCTTCGCCCTGGGCGGGCACTCGCTGCGGGCCACGATGGTCGCCGTCCGGCTACGCGAGCGGTTCGGCCTGCCGGTCTCGGCGGCGATCGTGTTCGAGGCGCAGACCGTGGCCGCGATGGCCGAACGCCTGCGGGCCGAGTTGGCCTCGGCGCCGGCCCGGGAGGAGGACGTCCGCACCGCAGCGGATCCGGATCCGGTCCCGCGCGACGGTGGGCCTCCGGCACCGGGTCGGGTGTTGTCGTTCGCGCAGCAACGCCTGTGGTTCCTGCACACCCTCGACCCGAAATCCACCGCCTACAACACCCAAACCGCCTGGCACATCGACGGCGAACTCGACCTCGACCACCTCGACACCGCCATCGGCGAAATCATCCACCGACACGAAGTCCTGCGCACCACCTTCACCGAACACAACGGCGTCCCCCTGCAAATCGCCCAACCCCCCACCACCCACCACAGCACCCGCCACGACCTCACCCACATCGATCCCCACCACCACGACCACCACGTCCGCGACGTCCTGCGCGCCGAGCTCGACACACCGTTCGACCTCGCCACCGGCCCGTTACTACGCAGCCACATCCTCCAACTCACCGACACCGCCCACGTGCTCTGCCTCACCTGGCACCACATCGTCCTCGACGGCTGGTCCGTCGGCCTCTTCCACACCGAACTCAACCACCTCTACACCGACCTCACCCACGGTCGCCCACCCTCACTACCACCCCTCAACACCCAATACGCCGACATCGCCCAACGCCAACACCACCACTGGAACACCACCAACGCCCAACACCACCTCCACCAACTCGCCACACGCCTACGCGACGCCCCACCCGTCTGCCACCCACCCACCGACCGACCCCGACCCGACACCACACCCGGCCCCACCACCATCCACCACAGCCAACTACCCCCCGACACCACCACCACCCTCACCACCCTCGCCACCCAAACCGGCTCCACCCCCTTCGGCATCCTCCTCGCCGCATTCCAACTCCTCATCCACCGCTACACCAACCAAAACCCCATCGTCATCGGCACCCCCCTCACCGGCCGCACCGACCCCGACGCCGAAAAACTCATCGGCTTCTTCGTCAACACCCTCCCCCTCGCCGTCGACATCAACCCCCACCACACATTCCGCCAATTCCTGCACCACTCCCGCACCGTCCTCATGCACGCCGTCACCCACCAAGACATCCCCTTCGACAAACTCGTCGAACACACCCGACCCACCCGCGACCCCCACACCCCACCCCTCATCCAAACCGTCTTCACCACCATGGACGGCAACGATCCGGTGCCGCTGCACACCGCCACGATGCGGCCGCTGCCGATCGACGAAGGGGTCGCGAAGTTCGACCTGACCGTCCAGGTGCAGGTGGAGCCGGACGTGGTCCGGGTGCTCTTCGACTACGCCTGCGACCTGTACGAGCCCGCCACGATGGCAGAGCTGGCCGACAGCTACCGCGCCCTGGTCGCCGCCGTGCTGGCCGATCCGGACCGGCCCCTGTCCACCGTGGTCGCGGTCACGGACGCGCAGCGCGAGCGGCTCGCCGCGCTGATCGCCGCTCCGGTCGCGGTCCCGCCCGGCGACGAGGGATGCGTGCCGCGGCTGGTGGCCGAGGCGGCGGCGCGGCATCCGGACGTGACGGCGGTGGTCGACGGGGCGGGCGCGATCACCTACCGCGAACTCGACGAGTGGTCCAACCACCTCGCCCACCAACTCCTGCGACACGGCGCCCGACCCGACCACCCCGTCGCCGTCAGCCTCCCACCCGGCACCCCCGCCATCACCGCCATGCTCGCCGTCCTCAAGACCGGCGCCGCCTACCTCCCCATCGACCCCACCGCACCACCCGCACGCCGACACCACCTCATCACCAACTCCGCCGTCACCATCCTCATCACCGACCACCCCCACGACACCGACACACCCCCCGGCGTCGTCACCCTCGCCCCGGGCTCGGCACCGGTCGCGGGCGCGATCGCCCCGCCTGCGATGGACATCCACCCGGAGCAGGTGGCGTACGTCATCCACACCTCCGGGTCCACGGGGACGCCCAAGGGCGTCATGGTGCCCCACCGGGCGCTGACCAACCTGGTGCACTGGCATCTGCACACCCACCCGACGGGCCCCGGCCAGCGCCACGGCCAGGTGGCGAGCCTCGGCTTCGACGCGGCGATCTGGGAGATCTGGCCGGCGCTGGTCAGCGGCGCCACCCTGCACGTCGCCGACCCCGCCGACCGCCTCGACCCCGCCGCGCTGCACGACTGGCTCGTCCGGGAGGGCGTCACGACGACGTTCCTGCCGACCCCGATCGCGGAGGCCGTCCTGCGGCTGCCCGCCCCGTCGACCAGCCGGCTGCACAAGATCTTCACCGGCGGGGACGCGCTCACCACCCGGCCGTCCGTGCAGGCGCCGTACACCCTGTTCAACATCTACGGGCCCACGGAGACCACCGTCGCCGTCACCGTCGGCCCCGTGGGTCCCGACGGCGTCCACCGGCCCGACCTCGGCACCCCCATCGCCGGCGCCCGCATCTACCTGCTGGACGCCGACCTGCAACTCGTCCCGCCCGGGGCACCCGGCGAGGTCTACGTCGCCGGTGACGTGGTCAGCCGCGGCTACCTGAACAAGCCCGGGCAGACGGCGGAGCGGTTCCTGCCCGACCCCCACGCCACCACACCCGGCAGCCGCCTCTACCGCACCGGCGACCTCTGCCGCCTCCGCACCGACGGCACCCTCGAATTCCTCGGCCGCACCGACGAACAAATCGCCATCAACGGCTACCGCATCGAACCCGGCGAAATCGAAGCCACCCTCCGCGCACAACCCCACATCGAAGCCGCCTTCGTCACCACCCGCGCACTACCCACCGGCCGCCACCTCATCGCCTACGTCACCGGCACCAACATCGACACCAACCACCTCCGCGACACCCTCCACCACACCCTGCCCCGCCACCTCGTACCCCACGCCATCCTCGCCCTACCCCACCTCCCCCTCACCCGCAACGGCAAGATCGACCGCAACGCCCTACCCACCCCCGACACCACCAGCCGGGGCGAGGCGCCGCGCGACGACCTGGAGCGGCGGGTGGCGCAGGTGTGGGCCGACGTGCTCGGCCGGACGCCGGGCCGCGACGACGGCTTCTTCGCCTTCGGCGGGCACTCCATGCAGGCCACCCTGATTGCGGCCCGGCTACGCCAGCGGTTCGACGTGCCGGTCTCGGCGGCGATCGTGTTCGAGGCGCAGACCGTGGCCGCGATGGCCGAACGCCTGCGGGCCGAGTTGGCCTCGGCGCCGGCCCGGGAGGAGGACGTCCGCACCGCAGCGGATCCGGATCCGGTCCCGCGCGACGGTGGGCCTCCGGCACCGGGTCGGGTGTTGTCGTTCGCGCAGCAACGCCTGTGGTTCCTGCACACCCTCGACCCGAAATCCACCGCCTACAACACCCAAACCGCCTGGCACATCGACGGCGAACTCGACCTCGACCACCTCGACACCGCCATCGGCGAAATCATCCACCGACACGAAGTCCTGCGCACCACCTTCACCGAACACAACGGCGTCCCCCTGCAAATCGCCCAACCCCCCACCACCCACCACAGCACCCGCCACGACCTCACCCACATCGATCCCCACCACCACGACCACCACGTCCGCGACGTCCTGCGCGCCGAGCTCGACACACCGTTCGACCTCGCCACCGGCCCGTTACTACGCAGCCACATCCTCCAACTCACCGACACCGCCCACGTGCTCTGCCTCACCTGGCACCACATCGTCCTCGACGGCTGGTCCGTCGGCCTCTTCCACACCGAACTCAACCACCTCTACACCGACCTCACCCACGGTCGCCCACCCTCACTACCACCCCTCAACACCCAATACGCCGACATCGCCCAACGCCAACACCACCACTGGAACACCACCAACGCCCAACACCACCTCCACCAACTCGCCACACGCCTACGCGACGCCCCACCCGTCTGCCACCCACCCACCGACCGACCCCGACCCGACACCACACCCGGCCCCACCACCATCCACCACAGCCAACTACCCCCCGACACCACCACCACCCTCACCACCCTCGCCACCCAAACCGGCTCCACCCCCTTCGGCATCCTCCTCGCCGCATTCCAACTCCTCATCCACCGCTACACCAACCAAAACCCCATCGTCATCGGCACCCCCCTCACCGGCCGCACCGACCCCGACGCCGAAAAACTCATCGGCTTCTTCGTCAACACCCTCCCCCTCGCCGTCGACATCAACCCCCACCACACATTCCGCCAATTCCTGCACCACTCCCGCACCGTCCTCATGCACGCCGTCACCCACCAAGACATCCCCTTCGACAAACTCGTCGAACACACCCGACCCACCCGCGACCCCCACACCCCACCCCTCATCCAAACCGTCTTCACCGGCGGGAACGTGACGGGCGTCGCCGACGGACCCGTGTCGCTGGGCACCGCGACGATGCGACCGGTGGCGGCCGAGCCGGGCACGGCGAAGTTCGACCTCACCGTCCACGCGGAGGTGGGGACCGACGCCGTCAGCGTGTACTTCAGCTACGCCCGGGACCTGTACGAGCCCGGCACCATGGCCGACCTGGCCGACAGCTACCGCGCCCTGGTCGCCGCCGTGCTGGCCGATCCCGATCAGCGGCTGTCCACGGTGGAAGCGGTCACCGAGGAGCAGCGCCGGCGGCTCGCGACGGCGTCCACCGGACGTCGGCGCAGGACGGGCCCGGGTGGCGCGTCGCGGCCGGCCGAGGCCGGCCGCGACGTCGCGGACCGTACGGACGTCGAGGCCACCGAGCCGGAGGGCACGGCCGGACGGTCCGACGGCGATCCCGGCTGCGTGCCGCTACTGGTGACGGAGAGGGCCCGGCGGCAGCCCGACGCGCTCGCGGTGGTCGACAGGACGGGCGCGATCACCTACCGCGAACTCGACGAGTGGTCCAACCACCTCGCCCACCAACTCCTGCGACACGGCGCCCGACCCGACCACCCCGTCGCCGTCAGCCTCCCACCCGGCACCCCCGCCATCACCGCCATGCTCGCCGTCCTCAAGACCGGCGCCGCCTACCTCCCCATCGACCCCACCGCACCACCCGCACGCCGACACCACCTCATCACCAACTCCGCCGTCACCGTCCTCATCACCGACCACCCCCACGACACCGACACACCCCCCGGCGTCGTCACCCTCGCCCCGCAGCGGCCCGACTCCCCCGCGCCGTCGGCGCCCCGGGTCGACATCCATCCGCAGCAGTTGGCGTACGTCATCCACACCTCCGGGTCCACCGGCACCCCCAAGGGCGTCATGGTCGCCCACCACGCGCTGGCGAACCTCGTACGCTGGCATCTCGACGCCTATCCCAGCGGGCCCGGCGAGCACCACGGTCAGATCGCCAGCCTTGGCTTCGACGCGGCGGTGTGGGAGATCTGGCCGGCGCTGGTCAGCGGCGCCACCCTGCACGTCGCCGACCCCGCCGACCGCCTCGACCCCGCCGCGCTGCACGACTGGATGCACCGGCAGGGTCTCAGCGTGGCCTTCGTGCCCACCCCGATCGCCGAAGCCATCCTGCGGCTGCCCACGCCGCCCACCACCCGCCTGCGGACGCTGCTCACGGGTGGCGACGCCCTCACCACCCGGCCCTCCGCGCGCACCCCCTACGCCCTGGTCAACCACTACGGCCCGACGGAGGCGACGGTCGTCGCCACCGCCGGCGCGGTGCGCCCCGACGGGACCCACCGCCCGGATCTCGGCGGCCCGATCGACGGCGTCCGCGTCCTCCTGCTCGACCCCGATCTGCGCCTGGTCCCGCCCGGCGCGCCCGGCGAACTCTGCATCGCCGGCGACGGGCTCGCCCGGGGGTACCTCGGCCGCCCCGGGCAGACGGCGGAGCGGTTCCTGCCCGACCCCCACGCCACCACACCCGGCAGCCGCCTCTACCGCACCGGCGACCTCTGCCGCCTCCGCACCGACGGCACCCTCGAATTCCTCGGCCGCACCGACGAACAAATCGCCATCAACGGCTACCGCATCGAACCCGGCGAAATCGAAGCCACCCTCCGCGCACAACCCCACATCGAAGCCGCCTTCGTCACCACCCGCGCACTACCCACCGGCCGCCACCTCATCGCCTACGTCACCGGCACCAACATCGACACCAACCACCTCCGCGACACCCTCCACCACACCCTGCCCCGCCACCTCGTACCCCACGCCATCCTCGCCCTACCCCACCTCCCCCTCACCCGCAACGGCAAGATCGACCGCAACGCCCTACCCACCCCCGACACCACCAGCCGGGGCGAGGCGCCGCGCGACGACCTGGAGCGGCAGCTCGCCGGGATCTGGGCGACGGTGCTGGGCGTCCCGGTCGCGGGTCTCGGGGTCGACGACGACTTCTTCGCCGTCGGCGGTCACTCCCTGCTGGCCACCCAGGTCACGGCGCAGGCCGGCGCCGTGTTCGAGGTCGACCTGCCGGTCGCGGCGCTGTTCCGCGACCCGACGATCGCGGGGCTGGCCGGCGAGCTGCGCCGCGTCGAGCGCCGGCCCGGTTGGGTGGACACCGTGGCCGGCCTGCGCGAGGCCGTCGCCGAGCTCACCGAGGACCAGGCCCGCCGGGCGCTGGCCGCCGCCACCCGGCCCGAGCAGCCGTACGACCAGACAGGAGCACCGCGATGAGCGGCCCGTCGTCCGACCCGGTGGCCGCGCTGCTGCGGCCGGCACCCGGCTGGCCCGAGGAGGAACACCGGCGGCTGCTGGTACGGCTGCTTCGCGAGCGGCTGGGCACCACGCCGACCGGTCCCGCCACCGTCGCCCAGCGCCAGCTCTGGTTCCTGCAACAGCTGGAGCCGACCAGCACCGCGTACCACATCCTGACGGTGGTGCGGATGACGGGCGAGCTGGACCTGCCGGCCCTGCGCGGCGCGCTCGCCGCCGTCACCGACCGGCACGACCTGCTGCGGGCCACCTTCGCGATGGTCGACGACGAGGTGGTCGTGCGGATCGGCCCCCGCGCCCCGGTGCCCGTACCGGTCGTCGACCTGGGCACGGTGGACGCCGCGACCCGCGAGGAGCGGGTACGCGAGGAGCTGCGGCGGGCCCACGACGAGCTGTTCGACCTCGCCGACGGGCCGCTGCTGCGGGCGGTGGTGATCCGCTGCGGGGCCGATGAGCACCTGCTCGCGGTCACCGTGCACCACATCGTCTTCGACGGCTGGTCCCGCTCGGTCTTCTGGGAGCATTTCGCCACGGCGTACGACGCACTGCGGGCGGGGGCGGTGCCGGACCTCGATCCGCCGGCGTCCGACGACGATCCCGACGACGCGGACGACCTCGCCGACGACGCGGACCCGGATGCCGCGCTGGCGTACTGGCGGGAGCGGTTGGCCGGCCTGCCCGACCTGGACCTGCCCGGCGTACGCGACCGGGTGCCCGGGGCGTTGGCCTCCGGGGGGCGCCTCGACGTCCCGCTGGACCGCGGGGTGACGACCGCCCTGACCCGGCTGGGTCGGTCCCGGCGGGCCACCCCGTTCATGACGCTGCTGGCGGCGTACCTGGTGCTGCTGTCCGCGCGCACCGGCAGCAGCGACGTCGCCGTGCTGTCGCCGACGGCGGGCCGCACGAGCGAGGCCGACGAGAGCCGCATCGGGTACTTCGTCAACACCGTGGTGCTGCGCGCCGATCTGGCGGGGAATCCGACCTTCTTCGAGGTCGTCGACCGGGTCCGGGAGCTGACCCTCGGGGCGTACGCCCACATGGGGGTGCCGTTCGAGCGGATCGTGGACGAGGTGCGTCCGGCGCGGGTGCCGGGCCGGATGCCGTTCTCGCAGTTCGCGTTCAGCGTCGAGGGTCGGCCCGCGCCCCCGCCCCGCCTCGCCGGCCTGGGCACCGCCTGGATCGACGTGCACACCGGCACCGCGAAGTTCGACGTGCAGCTCGACGTCCTGACCGACGACTCGGGCGGGCTCGTGGCGGCTTGGACGTGGCGTGACGAGCTGTTCGACCCGGCGGAGCTGGCCGGCGTCGCCGAGGACTTCGTGGCGCTGCTGGGCGCGGTCGCCGCCGACCCGGAGGTCACCGTCGACGCGCTGCCCGTGCGGCGCCCGGCGCCGATCCCGGACGCGCCGACCGCGAAGCCGGCGGCGCGTACCCGGGCGGGCGCGGCGTCCGGCACGCTGGTGCACCTCGGGGGGCCGGTCGAGCGTCCGCCGCTGATCCTGCCGCACCCGGTCAGCGGCACCGTCGGCGCGTACGCCGAACTCGCGCGGCTGCTGCCCGCGCACCACCTGGTCGGCATCGAGTCGGGCGCCGACGCCACCGCGGACTCGGTCGACGCGCTAGCCGAGGCGTACCTGGCCCAGGTCGTCGCCCGCTGGCCGGCCGGCCCGTACCGGCTGTTCGGCTGGTCGATGGGCGGCCTGCTCGCGTACGAGATGTCCCGCCGGCTCGTGCGGGCCGGGCACCGCGTCGACCTGCTGGTGGTCGTGGACACCGCGCCCGGGCAGGCGCGCCCGGCCGCCGAGGGGACCGACGCCGGTGCGACGGCGGCCAGGTTCGCCGCGGACCTCGCCGCGTCGCTCGGCCGGGACCATCCCGCGCCGACGGCGGCGACGCTCGCCGCGCTGCCGGTCGAGGAACAGACGATGCTGCTGCGCCGGTGGCTGGTGGACGCCGGGGTGACCCCGGTGGCGCTGCCGGTGCGCGAGGTGCGCCGGCGGGTGGAGACCTTCGCCCGGCACGTGACGGCCGTCGCGGGGTACCGGCCCGAGGGTGCGGAGCTGCCGCTGACCGTCGTGCAGGCCGCCGCGTCGCCGCGCTGGCAGCCGCGCTGGGAGCGGTACGTGGGCACCGGGACCACCGTGCACGAGTACGAGGGCGACCACTACTCACTGCTGCGCCGGCCCACGGTGCAACGGATCGCCGGTTGGCTGGCCCGGGCGCTGGACGACCGGTAAGTGGTGGCGCCGGGCGGCGCGGAGGCGGGCGGGCGCCGTCAGGCGCTGGGGGCGCCGGCCGCGAGGGGCTGATCCGGCGACGCCAGCCCGGCCTCCAGGCACCGCAGGGTCTGCGCCAGCAGTTCGTCGGTGCGTGCGGCGCTGTAGGAGGAGGCCGCGGCGTACAGCTTGACCCGTAGCCGCTCCTCGCCGTCGAGCTGGTCGAAGTAGCCGCCCAGACCGGCGGTGTCGTCCAGGGCCGTGGTGCTGTCCAGCTCGATCGCGGTGGCGGTGGCGCCAGGCCAGTCGATCGCCCGCAGCAGGGAGTAGTTGACCGAGACCGGGGCCAGCAGGTGCACCGGCACCCCGCGCCGCTTCAGCTCCACGACGACCCGTTCGAAGGGGACGGCCTGGTGGCCGAGCGACTCGGCAGCCTGGTGGGCGACCCGACGGCTGAGCTCGGCGAAGCCGATCCCCGGCGGTACGTCGACCCGCAGGACCGCGGCCTGGCTCAGTTGGCCGACGACGCGTTCGCAGTCGAGGAACGACCGCATGTCCACGACGAACGCCACCCGGAACGACCGGGTGGCGGCGGGCTCGCCCAGCGCGCCCAGCAGGGCCGCGGTGTACGCGGCGAACGGGGAGACCCGCAGGCGACGTACGGCCGGCACGATCCCGCCGGAGGGGACGTGTGCCTGCGCGAGGTGGCCACCGGGGGCCGGGGGCGGCCCGTCCGGTGTCGCGTCGAACGGGTCGGTCAGGTCGGCCCCGGTCTCCACCGGGCCGAGCCGGCCGAACGTGTCGAGCCACCAGTCCAGGTCCTCCTCCGCCTGTTCCTCGCCCAGCTCGAAGAGCCGGTCGAGGACGTCGTCGATCGACTCGGCGGCGGGTGGCTGGCCCGTGCCGGCGCCCAACTCGGCCCCGTAGAGGACGGCCAGGTCGTCGACCAGCAGATCGAGGGACTGGTGGTCGAGAAGCGCCATGTGTGCGCGCAGCAGCAGGTAGGAGCTCCCCGTGCCGGTCCGGGCCAGCGAGACCGCCCAGCACGGCCCGGCCCACAGGTCCACCGGCCGCCGCAGGGCGGCCTGGCACCAGCCGACGGCGGCCCGGTCGTCGGGCACCTCGACGACCTCCAGGTCGGCCCGATCGCGACCGTCGCGCAGGACCACGTACCCGTCCCGCTCGGCGAACGCCCGGCGCAGCAACGGATGCGCCTCGTCCAGCCGCCCGACGGCGCGACGCAACGCCTCGACGTCGACGTCGCCGTCCAGGCGGTGGCACACCTGGGTCATGAGCGTCGCGGGACCGACCCGGCCGTCGAGACGGCACAGGTACTCCTGGTGTTCGCTCGTCTCGAAATAGTCCCGCACCCGCATCCCCCGGAAGATTAGATGGCCCCGGCGGACCATATATCAACTGATCTGCGAACTGACTAGATCGCCTACCGACGTTCCGGAAGACGCATTTCGAAGGGTCGCACCAGAATTGCCTCGGAGACCGTGGTCTCCCGTTTCCTGACTGTCAGGCGAGCCGGCTCTTGCGGGGCCGAACCACGAGGTCGATGTCCACCAGAGTCGTTGCCGTGTAGCAGTGAGCACGCATCTTGACTCCCATCCGGAACCGCCGGGGTCCACTGTGGATAGACGCTAATGTTTGAATCCCGACTCCGCAACCCGAAGTTTTTCTTCCCGTTACCGGAGCCCACGCACACAATTACCGCCCGCCGCTTTCCGCTCGCGGGAAGTGACCGGACACGGACGGAAGGCGGGCCCGACCGGACGGACCCGCCCCGCACGGCCGACCCCTGACGCCCCCTACCGCGTCCCGCCCGCCATCGCCCGGCGCAGGCTCAGCGGGCGCATGTCCGTCCACACCGAGTCGATGTGCTCCAGGCACCGGGCGCGCGGCCCGACGAAGCCCTCCTCCCGCCAGCCCGCCGGAATCTCCCGCCCGTCCGGCCAGACCGAGTACTGCTCCTCGCCGTTGACCACGACCCGGCAGACGTCGGTCGGCTCGCTCTGTTCCACGCTCATCGTTCTCCTCCTCGCACCCCGGGCACCTCGGTCAGGGCCCGGTCGATCCCGGCGATCCCGGCGGTCAACTCCTCCTCCGTGATGGTCAACGGAGGGAACAGGTGCAGTCGGTTGCCCGCCGCCAGCGGCCAGACGCCCTGCCGCTTGCACGCCGCCAGGACGGCGGCCATCTCCGGCGCCAGCGCCCCCGGGGCCGCGTACGGCGCCAGCGGCTCGCGGGTCGCGCGGTCCCGGACCAGCTCGACGGCCCAGGCCAGGCCGACGCCGCGGACGTCGCCGACGACCGGGTGGCGCTCGGCCAGCCCGGCCAGCGCCGGGGCCACCACGTCGCGACCGAGTACGGCCGCCCGCTCGACCAGGTTCTCCTCGCGCAGCACCCGCAGCGCCGCCACGATGGAGGCGCAGGCCAGCGGGTGCCCTGAGTAGGTGAGCCCGCCCGGGTAGCGGCGGCGGGCGAAGTGGGCGGCCACCACGCGGGACAGCAGCACCCCACCGACCGGCACGTAGCCGGAGTTGACCCCCTTGGCGAACGTCATCAGGTCGGGCACCACGCCCCAGAGGTCGCTGGCGAACCAGCGGCCGCACCGCCCGAAGCCGGTCATCACCTCGTCGGCGATCAGCAGGATGCCGTGCTCGTCGCAGAGCCGGCGGACGCCGGCCAGGTAGCCGTCCGGCGGCACCAGCACGCCGTTGCTGCCGACCACCGGCTCGACGAGGATCGCGGCGATCGTCTCCGGCCCCTCGTACCCGACGAGCCGGCGCAGGTGCTCCAACGCCCGTTCGCCCTCCTGCGCGGCGTTCTCGGCGTGGAACTCGCTGCGGTACGGGTACGGGCCCATGAAGTGCACGGCACCGCCGCTGGCCGTGTCGACCGGCCAGCGGCGGGGATCGCCGGTCAGCGCCAGCGCCCCCGCCGTGGCCCCGTGGTAGGACCGGTAGGCGGCCAGCACCTTCGGCCGCCCCGTCACCACCCGCGCCATGCGCACGGCGTGCTCCACGGCCTCCGCACCGCCGGTGGTGAACAGGACCGTCTCCAGGCCCTCCGGGGCGACCTCGACGATCGCCCGGGCCGCCTCGTCGCGGACGTCGACGGCGAACGACGGCGCGATCGTGCACATCCGTCCGGCCTGCTCACGCACCGCCGCCACCAGGGCCGGGTGCTGATGGCCCAGGTGCAGGTTGCCCATCTGGGCGTGCAGGTCGAGCCAGCGGTTGCCCTGCTCGTCCCAGAACCAGCTGCCCGCGCCGCCGGCCACGCGGACCGGATCGACCTCCTCCTGCGCGGACCAGGGATAGAAGACCGGCCCGGTCACGACGCCCGCCGTTCGCGGACCAGGTCGACCTGCTCGCCCAGCGTCGGCGCCGCGAACACGTCCTGAAGGGACAGCCGCACCTGGTACGCCTTGCGGATCCGGCTGATCAGGCGGATCGCGAAGAGCGAGTCGCCGCCCAGGTCGAAGAAGTCGTCCCCGGGGTCGACGCCGTCGACCTTGAGCAGGGCGGCCCAGATCTGCCCGAGCTGCTCGAGCACCTCGGAGCGGCCGTCGTCGCCCGCCGGGCCCGACGGCGCGGCGGGCGGCTGCGCCGTGTCCGGGGCGGCCTGCGGCGGAACGGTCGGCTGCCCGGTGGCGGCGGGCACCAGTTCCAGCCGTCCCGCCGTGCTCCACCGCGCGGTGGCCCCGGTGTCCCGCATCCGTGCCCCCGGCGTCCCGGCGTACGGGTCGTCGACGTCGCCCGCCCCGGCGATCCAGAGCCGCCCGGGGGTGTTGACCGGCACGGGCCGCGCACGGTCGTCGAGGACGTAGCAGCGGGCCACCGCCGGCAGGTCGTCCCGCCCGGCCAGGTCGTCCGGCAGCCGCGCCGGGTTCCAGCCGTCGAGCACGGCCCGCAGCTCCCGGCGGGGCATGGCGGACAGCTCCCCCACCGGCCGCTCCTGGTCGGAGACGAGCTGGTCGAGCACCGTCAGCAGCGAGTCGAGGATCCGCTGGACGGTGGCCCGGTCGAACAGGGCGAGGCGGAAGTCGAGGCTGCCCACCATCCGGTCCTCGCCGACCTGGTTCACGGCCAGCGCCAGGTCGTACTTCGCCGAGGTCCACTCCGGCGGTTCCAACCGCAGCGCCTCGACCGCACCGAGCCGGAACCGCTCCGGCACCGCCCGACCGAAGCGGACGGACACCTGCACCAGCGCGGAGACCGCCGGGTCCCGCCGCGGGCGCAGCTCGCCGACCAGCGTGTCGAAGGGCACCCGGCGCAGCTCCAGCGCGGTCAGCACCGCACCGCGTACGTCGTGCAGGAACTGGGCCACGGTGGCGTCCCGATCGACCCGGATCCGCAGCGGCAGCAGGTTGACCAGGCAGCCGATCAGGTCGCGGGTCGACTCGTCGTCGCGTTGCAGGCTCGGCGTGCCGATCAGCAGGTCGTCGCCCGCGCCGTACGCGTTCAGGGTGCGGGCGAACGCGGCGGTCAGCAGGGTGAACGGGCTGGTGCGCGCGGCGGCGGCGGCCGCCACGAGCCGGGCGGCGAGCCCGTCGTCGATGGTGAAGCGCACCGACCCGCCCCGGTGGTCCAGCACGGGCGGTCGGGGCCGGTCCGTGGGCAGGGTGATCACCTGCGGGGCGCCGTTCAGATAACGCCGCCACCGGGCCAGCTGGTCGGCCGCGCCGGGCCCGGCGAGCTCGGCCTGCTGCCGGCGGGCCACGTCCGCGTACTGGCACGGCACGTCCGGCAGCCGGACCGGCTCCCCCAGCGCGTACGAGGGGTAGAGCCGGGCCAGTTCGGCGAAGAAGATCTCCGCCGCCGTCGGGTCGGCGGCGACGTGGTGCACCACCAGCAGCAACGCCGTCCGGTCGGCGGGCAGCAGCACGGTCGCGACCCGGATCGGCCACTCCCGGGCGAGGTCCCACCGGCGGTCCCGCAGGCCCGTCACCCGCTCGTCGCCCGCCCAGCCGTCGCCGGAGGAGTCCCTGAGGTCGAGCCGCGCGATGCCCAGCGGCGCCGCCGGGTGGATGCGCTGGACCGGCTCCTCGTCGACCTCGACGATGGTGGTCCGCAGCGCCTCGTGCCGCCGGACGATCTCGTCGACCGCCGCGCGCAACGCGTCGGTGTCCACCGGCCCGGTCAGCTCGACCGCCGCGGCGAGGTGGTACGCCGCCCCGCTCGTGCCGGCCTGCTCGGCCAGCCAGATCGCCCGCTGCGCCACCGAGAGCGGGGCGGTGACGGCCGCGTCGTCGGCGTCCCGGCGTCCGGAGGCCACCACGCGGGGCAGCTCCAGCGTCGGGGCGGCGTCGGCGTCGTGGCGCACCGTCAGCACCGGCGCGACGTCGCGCACCACGGTCAGCGCGTTGTCGGCGTCCGCCCCGGTGATCGCCAGCCGGATCCGCTCGCCGGCCGCGAACCGGTAGGCGATGGGGTGCAGCTCGATCTCCAGGCGGGCGTCGCCGTCGAGCTGGCCGCAGCCCTCGGTCACGTACAGGGACGTGCCGTCGGGGGCGACCGACTCGAGGAAGGCGAAGACGTCCGCCGGGCCGTCGGAGACCCGGGCCGCCAGGCGCAGCAGCGGGGCGCCGACCAGCTCGACCGCCTCGGTCAGCGGCGCCGAGGTCCAGCACAGCGCCCGGGTGTCGTTGTCGGTCAGGTCCGGCCGCTGGAAGGGCGAGCCGTAGCCGCTGGCCCACCGGGTGGTCTTGCCGGACGTGGTGGCGTAGTCCACCTCGTACCGGCGGGCCTCGCCGACCCGGGGTTCCGGTCCCAGCTCGCCGGCCGGGCCGAGGTGCCAGGTGCCGGTCGTCGCCGGATCCGGCGGCCAGGACCGGGCGGTGCGCCACTCGTCGGCGCCCAGCACGTGGTACCGGACGGTCGGGGAGTCCATGATCCCGGTGTCCCTGCCGCGCAGCCAGTGGTCGAACCAGCGCACGTGCTCGTCGGCCAGGTTGTAGCCGGCGCCGCCCAGCACGCCCCCGGTGTGCGGCCAGGGGCCGATGACCACCCGGTGCGGCACGGTCAGCCGGCGGGCCCACTCGGTCGCGTCGCGCGCCCAGACGTCGTGCCAGCCGCCCAGGTGGTAGACGGCGACCCCGGAGGCGTTGATCGCCTCCAGCAGCTCCGACGGGCTGCGGGTCAGGTACGCCGCCTCGCCGGTGTCGGCCAGCCGCGACTCGCGTGCGGGCAGGCCGGCGAACATCGTCCGGACGTCCCGGTTCGCCACGTGCTGCTCGCGGGCGGCGGCCAGCAGGCGACCGTCGGGGTCGTCGTCGAGGGGCGCGACGGGACCACGCAGGTCGAGTTCGCGCACGTCCTCGCCCCAGGCGCGGGCGAAGTCGTCCCGGAACACCCCGCCGTCCCAGGCGAAACGGTGCAGGTCGAACAGCGCCATCTGCGGGAAGATCGCCACCAGGTGCGGCGGGGCGGTGCTCGCCGCCAGGTACTGCGACACCCCCAGGTAGGAGCGGCCGAACATGCCGACCCGCCCGTCGCACCAGGGCTGGGCGGCGATCCACTCGGTGACGTCGTACGTGTCGGTCGCCTCGGCCGCCCCGAACGGACCGTCGCTGGTGCCGAACGAAGCGCCGCTGCCGCGGCTGTCCACCACCACCACGACGTAGCCGCGGGCCAGCAGGCGCTGCGCGATCGGGAAGGCCCGCAGCGTCACCTCCCCGGGGGCCACCTCGGCCACGCCGAGGTCGTCGATGTCGGTGAGGTCGACGTCCGCCAGTTCGGCCCGCACCACCGCCAGGAAGTCGTCGCGCCCGGGGCGCGGCGACACCTGGTGGTAGCGGTCGTGGGCCCAGACGGCCGGCGCGGGCTCGCGCTGGCCGACCGGCCGGAATACGTACGCGGCCAGCCGGGTCCCGTCGCGCGTGGCGACGTACCGGGAGTGGCAGGTCCAGGTGCGGCTCATGCCAGGTCGGCCCGTCCGTAGAGTTCCCGCGCCGGCACCCCGACGTCGGCACAGCGCTGGAAGAACTCCGCCATCTGCTTGAGCTGGTACGACTCGTCGGTGTAGTTCGTGGCCATGACGAACACCAGCCAGGGCTCGCGGCCCATCGCGTACACGTACGCCTGCCGGGCCCGCAGCCGCCGCACGATGCCCATCGCCTCGACGGCGTCGGAGCCGTTGAGCTTTCGACTGCGGCTCATCTTCTGGTCGATGCGGCGGGAGAAGAGCGGGCCGTACATCCAGGACAGCGGGGCGCCGTCGCACTCCATGCCGAGGAACGCCAGGTCGACGTCGCCGATCATGTCGTGGATGTGGCCGAACAGGGCGGGGTCGACGCAGCGGTTGTCCGCGCCGAAGTAGAGGTTCTTCCCCCCGGTACGCACCGAGTAGGTGACCTTCGCGGCGATGTCGAGGTCGCAGTGCTCGCCGACGAACGGGCACACCACGATCTGCCCGTCGGGCAGCTCGATGGTCTCGCCCGGCTCCACGTCGACCACGTTGGGGAAGCCGAGCGCCTCCAGGCACAGCCGCAGCGACGGGTCCTGCAACGCCCCGGCGGCGGTCTTCGGCACGACCACCGTGCCGATGCGGTGCCGCAGCTTCAGCAGGCTGGCCAGTTCGAGGTGGTCCTGGTGCCCGTGCGTGATCAGCACGTAGTCGATGACGTCCGGCAGGTCGGCGTACGCGTACCGGTCGCCGTCGCCCAGCGCGTCGGACAGGAACGGGTCGGTCATCACGGTGACCGGGCCGGACTGGACCACCACGCAGGCGTGCCCGAAGTAGCGCACCCGCAGCCCCGGGCCGTCCAGGTTGCGGTCGGGGCTCCCGCCGGGCTCGGCGGAGAACAGCCCGCTGAAGGTGGCCAGGTCGGCGTCGGAGACGTCGAACGCCTCCCGCAGCTCGCCGAAGGGCCGGGCCGTGGTCATGGTGGAGAAGAGCAGGTCGATGCGGGGGTCCCGCAGCGGCATGGTGGCCTGCACGTGCCCGTTGCCGGGGAACCGGGGGGTGGTCATCGCGAAGGGCCGCTCGTCGCCGGTGGCCAGCGACAGGTCCACCGAGTGGGCGGTCTCGTCGAAGTGCCGCGAACGGTAGAGCATCCGCTCCGCGAGCCGGATCCGGGCGTGGTCGTTGAGGTCGTAGACCAGCTCGACGTAGCCGCGCAGGGCCGGCGGGATCTCGCCGTAGCGGGGCGTCAGGTCGAAGCCGTCGGCGAGCTTCTCCAGGTTGACCGTCAGCTCGTCCATCGCCGCCGACAGCTCCGGCATCGGCCCGTCGGCGAGCCGGGTCGCCAGGTCGGACACCCCGTCGAGCTGGTCGTCCTCCAGGTCGACGAACATGCCGCCGCGCAGCTTCGGGTCGCGCGCCGAGCGGCGGTGCAGCGCCGGCGCGTCGAGGAACGAGCGCAGCAGCGGTACGTGCAGCTTGGCGAAGTTCATCGCCGCCGGCACCGGCGACACCAGGTTCAGCCAGGCGTAGTACCGGTGGATCAGCGGTTCCAGCGCCAGGTTGGGCAGGGCGTGGACGAGGTCGTGGCTGGCGAAAGGCTGGTTCATCGTTCTCCCTCGGTCGGGTCGACCCGCAGTCGGTCACGGACGATCCGGACGACCGTTGCGAGGTTGTGGAAGTCTTCGTCGTCGGTGGGGGTGTCCAGCACGAACGTGCGTACCCCGGCCCGGATCATGGCCAGCAGCCGCTCGACGGCACCGACGTGGTCGGCCACCAGGTACGGCCCGTCCGCCTGGCCGGAGCGGAACGGCGCGAGCCGGTACGCCGGGTCGACGGTCACGGCGCCGTGACCCGCCTCCGCCTCGGCGAAGAGCCGCTGCTTCCAGACCGAGTCGGTGTTGGCCATGGTGACCGCGGTGATCTTGGCGCCGTCCGGGTCCTCCGGGAAGCGGGCCGCGGCGACCCGCTCGGTCTCCTCCGCCGTCGCCCGGGTCAGCAGGCCGAAGTTCAACGCGCCGGCCGGCGCGCCGTCGGCGTCGGACCGGCCCGCCGTCAGCATCTGGATGCTGGTGGCGCCCACCCGTGCGGCCACCTCGCGGGCGGCCGGGGACTGCCCCGCGACGAACAGCCGGGGCAGCAGGTGCGCGGGCAGCCCGGGCGTGAGCTGCAACCGCGACACCTGGTAGAACCGCCCGTCGAAGCTGAACGGTCGACGGCTGCCCAGCACCCCCATCATGATCTCGACGTACTCGGCGAGCCGCGCGTACCGGTCGTCGTGCTCCAGCCGGTCGCCGAGCGCGTCCAGGTCGCTGACGGCCGTGCCGGTGATCAGGTTGAGGTCGATGCGCCGCTGGTAGAGCAGGCCGAGCGAGGCGACCATCCGGGCCGCGGTGAAGGGGTGCTGGTAGACCGGGTTCACCGCGACCAGCGGGCTGAGCCGGGTGGTGCCGGCCGCCGCCGCCGTCGCCAGGATCCAGGGGTCGAGCACCGCGCCGCTGCCGGTGAAGATGAGCACCCCGTCGAGGTCCGCCGCGTCGGTGCGGCGGATGACGGACATCGCCGTCTGCGAGTACTGCGTGAGGTCCCGTACCCGGGGGACCACGGTGATGAAACTGACGTCGGGCACGGGGTTCACGCTCCCTCTTCGGCGACCGCGGCGAGCGCGGCCCGGATCTCCTGCGCCTCGCGCAGCTTGCCGTCGATCACCGCGGCGAGCGCGGCGACGGTGGGGGTCTCCAGGAACACGCCGAGTTGCAGCTCGACGTGGAAGGCCTGGGCGAGGTCCCGCAGCGTCCGGGCGGCGTTGAGGGAGTCCGCGCCGAGCATCAGCAACGAGTCGTGCAGCCCGATCCGGTCCACCCCGAGCCGGCGTCGCCACACGGCGGCCACCGCCTCCTCCAGGACCGTCCCGGCGGCGGGCTGGGCCTCGGCGGCCGGGGCCGCCGGCGCCGTGCCGGTCACGGGCGCCACGGCCACCGGGTCGACCCAGTGCCGCGAGCGCTGGAACGGGTACGTCGGCAGGCCGACGCGACGCCGCGACCCGCCCTCGTGCAGGGCGGCCCAGTCCACCTCGACGCCCCGGCGCCACAGCTCGCCGAGTGCGCCGAGCAGCCCCCGGAGGCTGCCGGCGTCGTCGGTCAGGGCCAGCGTCGACGCCTCGGCCGGTCCGACGGCCAGCGTGACGGCGGCCCCGGCCGGCGCGACGGCCGGGGCCGGCGGGTGGGTGCCGGCACGCAGCGCCCGGCCCGCCTGCGCCGTCGTCCAGCGGCCGTCGACGACGGCCGCCGTCACGGCACCCGCGCCGTGGCCGTGGGCGGCGACCGGGGACACGCCGCAGGCGGCCAGCAGCCGGGCGAGCGCGAGCTGCCCGGTGACGGTGGCCGCGTCGGAGCCCGCCGGGGCGGAGCCCTGGTCGAGGCCCAGCTCGCCGGCCACCCGGTCGACCTCCGCCCGCAGCCGGGGCAGGGCGTCGCACAGCGCGGCCAGGTCGGGGCAGGTGGCACCGAACGCGTACGCCACCGGGGTCGCCTCGGGCGACGCCTCCACCGCGCCGACGGCGGACAGCGCGCGGGCCGCCTCCCCGGCGTCGGCGGCCACCACGAAGGCCCGGTGACGGAACGCGCGCCGCCCGACCTGGCTGGTGTAGGCGATGTCGGCGAGGGCCTGCCCGGGGTGGCTCCCGACGTGCCCGGCGAGCCGGGCCGCGGCGGCGGCCAGCGCCTCGCCGCCGGCCGCCGAGACGGTGAGCAGCACGGCGGGCGGGTTCGGCCCCGGCGGCGCGGGTGGCGGCGCCTGTTCGAGGATGACGTGCGCGTTGGTCCCGCCGACGCCGAACGAGCTGACCGCGGCCCGGCGCGGCCCCGCCGCCTCCGGCCAGTCCCGCAGCATGTCGTTGACGCGGAACGGCCCCCGGTCGAGCGAGGTCTGCGGGTTGGGCTTGCGGTAGTGGATCGACGGCGGGAGCTCGCCGTGGTGCACGGCGAGGACCGCCTTGATCAGCGAGGTCACGCCGGAGGCGGTGTCGAGGTTGCCGACGTTCGGCTTGACCGAGCCGATGGCCCACTCGGCGCCGGGGGCGGCGGGTCCGTACGCCTCCTCCAGGGCGGACACCTCGATCGAGTCGCCCATCAGCGTGCCGCTGCCGTTGGCCTCGACGTACTGGATGGAGTTCGCCTCGACGTCGGCGACCCGCAGCGCCCGGCGGATCACCCGCACCTGGCCCGACCGGCCGGGCGCCACGAAGCTGACCTTGCCGGCGCCGTCGTTGTTCACCGCCGAGCCCTTGACCAGGGCATAGATCCGGTCGCCGGCGGCCTCGGCGTCCTCCCGGCGGCGCAGCACCACCACGCCCGCGCCGTCGCCCAGGTGGTAGCCGGCGGCCTCGGCGTCGAACGCCCGGCAGCGCCCGTCGGGCGAATTGATGCCGTCGGCCTCGTGCCGGTAGCCACGCGGCACCGGGTTCTTGACGCTGACCGCGCCCACGATCGCCATGTCGCACTGGTAGTCGAGCAGGCTGCCGATCGCGTGGTGCAGCCCGACCAGGGCCGACGAGCAGTTGGTCTGCACCGTCATGCTCGGCCCGGTCAGGTCGAGCTTGTACGAGATGCGGGTGGCCAGGTTGTCCTTGTCGCTGGCGACGGCCATGCCGAGGCGGCCGGCGGAGTCGACCAGCTCCTGCTGGGGCAGCAGGTGGTAGAGCAGATACTGGTTCAGGCCGCAGCCGGCGTACACGGCGATGTCGCCGGGGAAGCGGCGGCTGTCGTAGCCGGCGTCCTCCAGCGCCTCCCACGAGCACTCCAGCAGGATCCGGTGCTGCGGGTCGATCAGCGTCGCGTCGGTCGGCGAGTAGCCGAAGAACTGGGCGTCGAACCGGTCCGCGCCCTCGATGCCCGACCACATCGGCACGTACGCCGGGTCGGTGCGTTCCGCGGCCGGGACGGCGTCCAGCTCGGCGGGGGTCAGCTGGCGGCCGGCGTCCACACCGTCGCGGAGCAGCTCCCAGAACTCGGCCACGTTCGCCGCGCCCGGGAACCGTCCGCTCATCCCCACGACGGCGATGTCCATCTCGCTGCTCATCGACTTCCCACTTCCTGGATTCGCTGGCGCATCAGCCGGCGGCGGTTCGCCACCTGCTCGGTGCGGTCGGGACCGGGGTCGGCGGGCGGTTGCGCCGCCGGGCGCGCGGGCTCGCCGAGGTGCTCGGCGAGCTTGCGCACGGTGGTGTGCTCGTACAGGTCGACCAGCGGGAACTGCCGGCCGATGAGCTCCTGGAGGCGGATGTGCACCTGCACCAGGCTCAGCGAGTTGCCGCCCACGTCGAAGAAGTTGTCGTCGAGCCCGACGGCGCCGACGCCGAGGACGTCCAGCCAGACCTCGGTGACCTGGGCCTGGAGTCCGCCGCCGCCCGCCGTGGGCGGCCGGGCCGTGGCGCCCGCGCCCAGGCGGGCCATCGCCTCGGTGGCCTCGGCCGCCACGGCGCGTCGGCTCACCTTGCCGGTCGCCGTGGTGGGCAGCTCGTCGACCAGGTACAGCAGCGGCACCATGAACTCCGGCAGCCGCTGCCGCAGGTGGGTACGCAGGTCGTGCAGCAGGTCCCGCCGGGCGGTGGCGCGCAGCGGGTCGTTGGCCAGCTCCGGCCACTCGCCGCGCCGGGTGCGGGGCGGCGTCCAGCCGACCGCGTCGTCGGGTCGGCCCGCCGGCCAGAACCGCAGGTCCATCGCGTACGGATCGCGTTCGGTCGACGGCACGACCGAGGTGCGCCGGCCCAGCGCCTCGCCGATGCTCCAGCAGTCCTCCGGGTCGACCCCGGCCGGCAGCTCGCCCGCCGGGCGCGTCACCGGGTCCGCGTCGGTGAGCCCGGCCAGCCGGCGTACGGGGCCGGCGACCGTGACCAGCCGCGCGTTCGGCACGCCGCGCACCTCCACCGGGCGGTTGCGGTTGCCGCGCAGCAGGCTGCGCAGCCGGGCGACGTCCAGGGCGTCGCCGGCCCAGTCGAGCCGCAGCGGGTCGAGCGGGTCGGCGGCGGGGCGCTGCGGGTCGGCGCCCACGTGCAGGACGACGTCGTAGCGGAACGCGCTCAGCTCGTTGGCCTGCCGGCCCCGCTTGAGATGCAGCTCCGCCCCGGTGACCCCGGGCAGCCAGTCCGGGGCGGTGAGGAACAGGTCGGGGGCCAGCACCAGCTCGTCGTCGGCGAGCACCCGGGCGGCGACGCGGCGGCGCAGCTCGCCCACGGTCAGGCCGGGTTCCGGTTCGGCGCCCAGCTCCACGGAGGCGTGGAACACCTCCAGCAGGTCCAGGTCGCGTACGTCGCCGAGGTAGATCCGCCCGCCCGGCGCGGCCGCCGTGACCGCCGCGCGCAGCACCTCGCGCAGGTAGTCGTGGTTGGGGAAGTACTGGGTCACCGAGTGCAGCACCACGGTGTCGAAGCTGCCGGCCTCGATGCCGGTGACGTCGTCGGCCTCGCGCAGCAGCAACGTGACGGAGTCCCGGTCGATCCCCTCGGCGTCGAGCCGCTGTTCGAGCACCTTCAGGCCGGCGGCGGAGAAGTCCGTGCCGACGTACGCCTCGCAGTCCGGCGCCAGCGCCAGGGTCAGGTTGCCCGTACCGCAGCCCAGCTCCAGCAGCCGGCGGGGGCGCA
The DNA here is from genome assembly GCF_900091445.1 of Micromonospora echinofusca. Taxonomy (NCBI): domain Bacteria; kingdom Bacillati; phylum Actinomycetota; class Actinomycetes; order Micromonosporales; family Micromonosporaceae; genus Micromonospora; species Micromonospora echinofusca. The sequence continues at coordinate 2,809,894 of NZ_LT607733.1, read as the reverse complement.
GCTCGCGGATGCGCCGGACCGCCTGGTCGATCCACTCGCCCATCTCGACGTCGGTGAACGGCGCGCCCGTGTAGCTGCTGGTCCAGATCGCCTGCTGGGCCTCCTCGGCGGGACCGGCCTCGGTGTACATCCGGTCGTAGAGCAGCCGCCAGTCCGACACCCGGGTGGTGGCCGGCGCCCCGCCCGGATCGGCGCCGGCCGAAGCGGAGGATCCGCTGCGCTGCCGGGGCACGACCGCCGCCACGATCCGCTGTTCCCCGCCGCCCGGCGCCTCGGCGAGCGCGGCCACGGCGGCGGCCACCCCGGGGTGGGCCCGCAACGTCGCCTCGATCTCGCCCAGCTCGATCCGGAAGCCACGGACCTTCACCTGGTGGTCGGCCCGGCCCAGGAACTCCAGCCGCCCGTCGTGGCTGAACCGGCCCCGGTCACCGGTGCGGAACAGCCGCTCGCCGCTGCCGTACGGATCGGGGACGAACCGCGCCGCGGTCAACGCGGGCTGGTCCAGGTAGCCACGGGCCAGGCCGGCCCCGCCGACGTACACCTCGCCGGCGAAGCGGGGCGGCACCGGCCGCAGGGCCTCGTCCAGGACGTACACCCGGGTGTTGCCGATGGGCCGACCGACGCTGCCGACCCGCTCGGGTCCGGTGACCACGTCCAGCGTCACGTCGGCGGAGATCTCCGACGAACCGTACAGGTCGACCAGGACGCAGCCCGGCAGGGCAGCCAGCCAGCGCGCGGCCAGGTCCGGGGTGAGCGCCTCGCCGCTGGAGTGGCAGTAGCGCAGCGCCGACAGCCGCTCCCCGGCGTCGGGTACGCCGTCGAGGATGGCCCGCAGCAGCGACGGTACGGCCACCAGACGGGTGACCCGGTGCCGGGCGAGCAGGTCGACCAGGCGGACCGGGTCGCGCCCGACGTCCTCGGGAACCACGACGAGCGGGGCGCCGGCGAAGAGCGGGAGGAACATCTCGCCGCCGGAGTCGAAGAAGCTCAGCGAGGTCTTGTGGCTGCCCACCTCGTCCGGCCCCATCGGGAAGCGGTCCATGATCCACCGCTGCCGGTTGACGATGCCCCGGTGCAGGCCGAGGACACCGCGCGGGGTGCCGGTCGACCCGGAGGTGTAGACGACGTAGGCCACGTCGTCGGGGTGGGCCGTCGGCCGCGGGTCGCGGTCGTCCTCGGCGGCGAGCGACTCCTCGGCCGGGTCGACCACCTCGACGTCGGGCAGGTCGGCGGCCGCGTCGGGGGCGGCGACCAGCAGCCGGGCCCCGGAGTCGGCGAGCATGAACCGCAGCCGGTCCACCGGGTACGACGGGTCGAGCGGCACGTAGGCCGCACCGGTCTTGAGGATCGCCAGCACGGCGGTGAGGCTGACCGTGGAGCGGGGCACCAGCAGGCCGACCCGGGTGCCTCGGCCGGCGCCCAGCCCGATCAGCCGGTGGGCCAGCCGGTTGGCCGCCGCGTTGAGTTCGGCGTACGTCAACCGGGTGGTGTCGTCGATCGCGGCCGGCGCGTCCGGGGTCCGGCGGGCCTGCTCGGCGACGATCTCCGGCGCGCAGCGTCCGGTGTCGTGGTCGGTCGTGGTGTCGTTCCACTCCACCAGCACCCGCCGCCGCCCCTCGGCGCCGAGCAGGGGCAGGGCGCCGACCGGGGTCGCCGGCGCCGCGACGGCTGCGGCGAGCAGCGCGGTCAGCGCCTCGGCCAGCACGCCCACCGTGTCGGCGTCGAAGAGGTCGGTGCTGTAGTCGAAGGTGCCCAGCAGTTCGCCGCCGTGCTCGCCCAGGTAGAGGGAGAGGTCGTAGTAGGTGGCCCGCTGCCGCACCGGCCGGTTGCGTACCCGCAGCCCGGCCCAGTCCCCCAGCGCCCCCTCGTGGTTGAGCACCATCGGCGCGAGCCCGAGCCGGTCGGTGCCGCGCCCGTGCTGGTAGGCGAAGGCCGCGCTGATCAACGCGCCACGGCTGGGGTCGGCGGCCTGCCCGAGCCCCTCGACGATCCGCCCGAACGGCACCTCGGCGCGGTCGGAGGCGGCCAGCACCGCGTCGTGCGCCGCCCGGGCCAGGGCGCCGAACTCCGGGTCGCCGGACAGGTCCACCGGCACCGCCAGCGGGTTGACCAGGTAGCTGACCAGGTCGGCGAAGCGGCCCCGGACCCGGCCCGCGTGCACGAAGCCGAGCGGGAACTCCGCCTGGCCGGCGTAGCGCGACAGCACGGCCGCATAGCCGGCGAAGAGCACGGCAGTGCGGCTGACCCCGTGCGAGGCGGCCAGCGCGTCGATCCCGGCGCACAGGTCGGGGCCGAGCCGGAAGGCGTGGGCGGCGCCCCGGAACGTGCGCACCGACGGGCGGGGCCGGTCGGTCGGCAGGTCCAGCGGCACGAGGTCGGCGGCCTGCGCCTGGCACGTCGCGGTCAGCTCCCGGCCGGCCGCGCCGTCCAGGAAGGAACGCTGCCAGGCGACGAACTCGGCCGGGTGGGCGGTGGGCGCCGGCGGCGCCGCGTCGTCCCCGGCGGCGTGCCGGCCGTAGCCGGTCGCCAGGTCCTCGACCAGCACCGCCAGCGACCACACGTCCATGACACTGTGGTGGGTGCACAGCAGCAGCGTGTGCCGGTCCGCCGCCTGCCGGAACAGCACGGCGCGCAGCAGGGGCGGGCCGTCGAAGCCGACCCCGAGTTCCGCCTCGATCTCCTCGTCGAGGCGGCCCGCCGGCCAGTCGGTCGCGTCGCGTACGTCCAGCGTGACCTCGGCGTCGCCGACCACCCGCTGGGTGACCTCGGCGCCGGCGTCGTCGTAGCGGGTCAGCAGGGCCGGATGCCGGACGCCGAGGTCGCGCACCGCGCGGGCCAGCGCGTCGACGTCCAGCTCGCCGTCGACGGTGACGGCGCGGCACAGGTTGAGGTTGGCCGGGTCGTCGGCGAGGGCGCCCTGGAACCAGATCGCGCGCTGGCCGTACGACAGCGGGTAGGGCCGGTCGGCGGCGGGCGCGGCGGCGGGTGGGTCGGCCGGCGCGGGCGCGGCCGGCAGCGCGGCGGCCAGCTCGGCCACCGTGCTGTCGCCCAGCAGGTCGGTCAGGGACGGGCGGACGCCCCACTCCCCCTCGATCAGGTGTTGCAGTTCCACGGCGCGCAGCGAGTCGAATCCCAGCTCCGGCAGGGTGCGGTCCGGGTCGATCCGCTCCGGGTCGACCTCGATCAGCCCGCCGGCCAGGACCCGCAGCCGCTGCGCCTGCGCCGGCGCGACGGCCGGCGCAGGGCGCGCGACCGGGCGCAGGGGGTCGTCCGCGACGATCGTGGCGCTGCCTGCGGCGTACGCCCGGGCGCAGTCGCCCCGCCGGGTCTTGCCGCTGGTGGTGACGGGGATGGTGCCCGGCGGTACGGCCAGCACCCGGTGCAGGTCCAGGCCGTGCACCGTCACCACGGCACGGCGGGCCGCCTCGGCGATGGCCGGCGCCTCGTCCGACGCCTTGTCGGAGCGGGTCTCGTACCACAGGACCACGGCCTCGCCGACGCCGTGGCCGTCGTCGGCGACGTCCACACCGAACGCCGCGATCCGCCCGCCGAGGCGGGGGCAGGCGGCGCGGACGGTCTGCTCGATGTCGTCCGGGTAGTGGTTCTGGCCCCGGATGACCACCGTCTCCTTGATCCGGCCCCGCACGTACAGGTGCCCGTCCTGTTGGAAGCCGAGGTCGCCGGTGCGCAGGTAGGGGCCGTCGGCGGGGTCGCCGCTTAGGGTGGCGTGCAGCGTGCGGGCGGACTCCTCCGGCCGGTTCCAGTACCCGTCGACGACGCTGCCGCCGCGGACCCAGATCTCGCCTGCGGTGCCGTCGGCGACGGGCTGGCCGGCCGCATCGACGATCCGGACCTCCGCCTCGGGCAGGATCTCGCAGCCGACGACCTCCGTGCCGGGGCGGGCGGCGGCGGAACCGGTCGGGTCCTCGTCGGCAACGGTGGTCACGACGGGGCGCTGCGGGCGGGCCCGTCCGGCGACCAGGAGCGTCGCCTCGGCCAGCCCGTAGCACGGCAGGAAGGCCCGCTCGTCGAACCCGTGCGGGGCGAACGCCTCGGCGAAGGCGCGCAGGGTCGCCGCGCGTACCGGCTCCGCGCCGTTGAAGGCCACCCGCCAGGAGCTGAGGTCCAGGGCGGCGCGGTCGGCCGGGGCGACCTTGCGTACGCACAGGTCGTAGGCGAAGTTGGGCCCGCCACTGATGGTGGCCCGGTAGCGGCTGATCGCCTCGAGCCACCGCACGGGCGTACGGATGAACGTCGCCGGGTCCATCAGCACCGTCGGCACCCCGAGGTACACGGGCGTCAGCAGGGTGCCGATCAGTCCCATGTCGTGGTGCGGGGGCAGCCAGGAGGCCATCACGGTCTCGTCGTCGAAGGCGAAGGAGCGGCGGATGGCCCGCAGGTTCTCCAGCAGGTTCGCGTGGCTGACCATCACGCCCTTGGGGGTGCTGGTGGTGCCCGAGGTGTACTGGAGGAACGCCAGCCCGCCCTCGTCCACCGCCGGCTGCCAGCCGGCGGGGGCGGCGTCGAGGGACTCGATCTCCAGGACCGGCAGCCGACGACCGGGCATGAGCGTGCCCAGGTCGACCGCGGCGGTGACCGCGCGGGCGGCCAGCACGGCGGTGGCCTGCGCGTCGTCGAGGATCCGCCCGACCACCGGGGCGCTGGCCCGGTTGAGCCGGGCGGCCAGCGGCACCGGCACGGTGCCGGCGTAGAGGCAACCGAAGAAGCCGGCGAGGAAGTCGACGCCCGCCCCGACGAGCATCAGCACCCGGTCCCCCGGGCGGCAGTGCCCGGCCAGGGCCGCGCCGACGCGGCGGGCCCGGGCGTCGAGCGTCGCGTAGTCCACCGTGTCGGTCGAGCCGTCCTCGGCCACCAGGTGCAGGGCGGGGCTGCCGGGCTGGAACCGCGCCTGGTGGGACAGGGCGGCGCCCAGGTTGACGACGTCCGTCGCCTCGTGGGTCAACGCGCCGGAATGCTCGGTCATCTGGCTCTCCACTCGCTGCACAGGGGTCGGACCGGGTGTCACGGCTGGCCGGGCGCGAGGCGGGCGGCCAGTTCCGCGACCGTCGGCGCGTCGAAGATCACCGCGACCTCGACGTCCACCCCCAGCTTCGCGCCCGCCATCGCCACGATCCGGGTGGCCGTGAGGGAGTCGCCACCGAGGTCGAAGAAGTCGTCGTGGATGCCGATGCCCTCGCGCCCGAGCACGTCGCACCAGATGTCCAGCAGCACCCGCTCACGCTCGTCACGCGGGCCGGCGGCGCCGGCGGCGCCGGGCTCGTCCTGGCCCGGGGTCGGCAGCGCCGCGACGTCGAGCTTGCCGTGGTTGGTCAGCGGCAGCCGGGGCAGGCTCACGAAGGCGGCCGGGACCAGGTAGTCCGGCAGCCGCCGGCGCAGGTGCGCGCGCAGGTCCGCGGTGCCGGGCAGGTCGTCGCCGACGACGTAGCCGACCAGCCGGGCGTCGCGGCCGGGCGGGTCCCGGCGTACGACGACGGCGGCCTCGCGGACCGCCGGGTGGCGGCGCAGCGCGGACTCCACCTCGCCCGGCTCGATGCGGTAGCCGCGCAGGTTGAGCTGCCCGTCGCCCCGGCCGAGGAACTCCAGGACGCCGTCCGGCCCGAACCGGGCCAGGTCGCCGGTGCGGTAGACGCGGGCGCCGGGCGTGACGGCGTACGGGTCGGGCAGGAACCGCTCGGCGGTCAGGGCGCGGTTGTCGAGGTAGCCCCGGGCCAGCCCGGCGCCGCCGACGTACACCTCCCCCGCCACGCCCGGCGGGACGGGCTGCATCGTCTCGTCGAGCACGTACACCCGGACGTTCGCCATCGGACGGCCGATCGGGACGAACGGCCGCTCGTCGGCGGGGTCGCAGGGCCAGGCGGTGCAGGAGACCGACACCTCGGTCGGGCCGTACAGGTTGAACATGGTGACGTCGAGCCGGTCGAAGACCAGCCGCTGCGTCTCGGGGGTGAGTTCCTCCACGCCCGAGACGATCCGTCGCAGCGACTTCAGGTCGGCGGCGTCGGTGGTGAGCAGCACCTCGCGCAGGGCGGTCGGCGCGAAGTCGGCGTCGGTCACGCCGTGCTGGGCGATGACCCCCGCCAGCCGGCGCGGGTCGAAGGTCGCCGTCTCGGGCATCAGCACGCTGGCCGCGCCGTTGAACAGCGCCCGGAACAGCTCGTCCAGCGAGACGTCGAAGGTGCAGGCCGCCTTGCGCAGCACCCGGTCCTCCGGGCCGAGCGGGAAGTTGCGCTGCGCCCACAACATCCGGTTGGTGAACCCACGGTGGGTGACCTGCACGCCCTTGGGCTGCCCGGTGGAGCCGGAGGTGAACAGCGTGTAGGCGAGGTTGTCCGGGTGCAGGGACACGGCGGGGTCGGTGGCGGGGCACGTGGCGGTCAGCGACGACTCCCCGTCCAGGTCGATGATGCGCCGGCCGGGGCTCCACACCTCGTCGCACAGGTCCCCGGCGGAGATCGCGACCGCCGGGCGGACCTGGCCGAGCAGCGCGTCGCGGCGGGCCTGCGGGTCGCGCGGGTTGACCGGCAGGTGGTAGCCGCCGGCCTTGAGCACCGCGAGGATCGCCACCACCTCGGCCGTGCAGCGCGGCAGGCACACCGCCACCGGGTCCTCCACGCCGACACCGAGGTCGCGCAGGTGGTGCGCCAGGCGGTTGGCCCGTTCGTCGAGTTCGCGGTACGTCGTGCGGACGTTGCCCTCGACGACCGCCACCGCGTCCGGCGTACGTCGCGCCTGCGCCTCGACCAGCCGGTGCACGAGCGCCTCGGGGCCGAGGTCGGCGGCGGTGTCGTTCCACTCGTGCAGGATCCGCCGGCGCTGCGCGTCGTCGAGCAGCGGCAGCCGCCACACGCTCGTGTCGGGCTCCCGCGCCGCCTCGACGAGCAGCAGCTCGAACTGCCGGGCCATGTCGCGTACGGACTCGCCGGTGAAGAGGCTGGTGTCGTACTCGATCTCACCGATCAGCCCGTCGGCGGTCTCGGTGATCCTCATCGACATGTCCATCCGGGACCGGCCGGTCTCCATCTGGTGGACGTCGACCCGCAGCCGCGGCAGGTCCAGCCGGCTGGTGGGCACGTTCTGGAGCACGAAGGCGACCTGCGCGAGCGGCTGGTGGCTGCGGCTGCGCTCCGGTTGCAACGCGGCGACGAGCCGCTCGAACGGCACGTCGCGGTGCCGGAACGCGTCCAGCGAGGCCGCCTTGACCCGGGCCACCAGCTCGGCGAAGGTGGGTTCGCCGGACAGGTCGGCGCGCACCACGATCATGTTCAGGAAGCAGCCGATGAGGTGCTCCAGCTCGTCCTGCTCGCGCGTGGCGATGGGGCTGGCGACGACCATGTCCCGCTGGCCGCTGTGCCGGGCGAGCAGCACGCTGAAGGCGGCGAGCAGGGTCATGAACATGGTGGCGCCCTGGCCCTGCCCGAGCGCGCGGATCCGCTCGGCGTCGGCGGCGCCGACGCGGAACCACTCGGACGCGCCGACGAACTGCTGCACCGCCGGGCGCGGCCCCCGGGTGGGCAGGGTGAGCAGGGGCGGCACGCCGGACAGCTCGTCGACCCGCTCGCGCAGGTGGGCCGCCATCCGTTCCTCGCTGACGGCGGTGCGCTGCCAGGCGGCGTAGTCGGCGTACTGGATGGGCAGCTCGGGCAGGTCCGGTGTCGCGGCGCCGGAGGCGAACGCGGCGTACGTGGCGGCCAGCTCGCGGCAGAAGATGGTGAACGACCACAGGTCGCAGACGAGGTGGTGCACGGTGACCCCGAGCACGTGCACGTCGGGGGCGATCCGGTAGAGCACCGTCCGCATGCTCTGGCCAGCGGCCAGGTCGAGCGGGACCCGCATCTCCCGCTCGACGGCGGCCCGCAGCACCGCGTCGTCGGGATGCGCGGTGGCGTCGGGCAGGTCGACCACGTCGATGCTCAGCGGGGCAGGCGGCGTGACGGCCTGCACGACCCGCTCGCCGAGCTGGCGGAAGGTGGTACGGAGGATCTCGTGGCGGCGGACGACCTCCTCGATGCTCCTGCGCAGCGCCTCCCGGTCGAGCGAGCCGGTCAGGATCAGCAGGGTGGCGTCGTTGTGGTGGACGGCGTCGTCCTCCAGGCGCTCGATGAACCAGAGCCGCTCCTGGGCGAACGACAGGGGCGCCTCGGCGGCGCCCAGCCGGGCGATGGCGCCGGCGACGGGCGCCGGATCGGAGCGGCCAGCGCGCAGCCGCTCGTCGAGCAGGGCCCGCGCCGAACTGGACAGCCGCGCCACGCGTTGCGTGACGTCACTCGCGACCGGATGCTCCTGCCGTCCCACTGGTCCTCCGTTGTCCGTCGGTGATCCGGTCCACGGTCCGGATCACCGCCGGACGCGGGCACGCCCCACCGATGCGGGTGCCGATCATCGATCTGTACCAGGTGACTGAGCGTGCAGTCAGCGAACAGAGCCGTTATAGGGGTTTGACCTCACAATTCACGACATCTCTTCCAACTCCTAGGGGTTGGGCAACCCGTCTGCCTGCCACATGATGGGCACGCTGTGACGCCGCCGGTGCCCGGCACGCGACCCGTCCGACCGGAGGTGATGCCAGTGCGCGACGACCTGCGGATCCTGGCCGACCGGTCGTACCGGATGCTGTTCCTGGCCCGCACGCTGTCGCTGCTGGGCAGCGCCGTGATCCCGGTGGCGCTCGCCTTCGCCGTCCTCGACGCGCCCGGCGGCTCCGCCACCGACCTCGGCCTCGTGCTCGCCGCCCGGTCGCTGGCGCAGGTCGCGCTGCTGCTGTACGGCGGCGTCCTCGCCGACCGGATGAACCGCTTCCGCCTGATGGTCGGCTCCGACCTGCTCGCCTTCGCCGCGCAGGCGGTCCTGACCGTGGTGTTCGTCACCGGCCGACCCTCGCTGCCGGTCGTCGTCGCGTTGTCCGCCGTCAACGGCGCCGCCGCCGCGCTCTTCCTGCCGGCCTCCCGCGGCGTCGTGCCGCAGGTGGTGGCCCCGGAGCAGCTCCAGTCCGCCAACGCGTTGCTACGGCTGTCGCGCAACAGCACCACCATCGGCGGCGCGGCCCTGGCCGGAGTGCTCGTGGCGGCCTTCGGCGCCGGCTGGGCGCTGGCGGTGCCCGCGGCCACCTTCCTCGGCTCGGCGCTGCTGCTCGCCGGCGTCCGGGTCGCCCACCCCGGGCGGGCCGCCACCAGCACCCTCCTCGCCGACCTGCGCGAGGGCTGGCGGGAGTTCACCTCCCGGTCCTGGGTGTGGCTGGTGGTCGTGCAGTTCGCGTTCGTCAACGGTTGCTTCTCGGCGATCTACGTGCTCGGACCACTGACGGCCAAGGAACAACTGGGCGGCGCCACCGCCTGGTCGATGATCGTCACCGCGCAGGCCGTCGGCCTGGTCGGCGGCAGCCTGGTGGCGATGCGGATCCGCCCCCGCCGGCCGATGCGGGTCGCGGTGCTGGCGACCTTCGGTTTCCTCCCACCGTTCGCGCTGATCGCCGCCGGTGCGCCGGTCTGGCTGATCGCAGCGTCGATGCTCGTCAACGGCGTCTGCGTCGACATCTTCGAGGTGCTGTGGGACACCGCCCTGCAGAACCACGTGCCCAACGAGGCACTGTCGCGGATCAGCTCGTACGACGCCATGGGCTCGTTCGTGCTGGGCCCGCTCTGCCTGGCCGTCGTCGGCCCGGTGGCGGAGCGGATCGGCGTACCGCAGACGCTGGTCATCGCGGGCGGGGTGCTCGGTCTGGTGACCGTCGCCACCTTCTCCGCGCGGTCCGTGCGTCAGTTGCCCGCAAGAGTCCCCGACGCACAACCCGCCAAGGTGTGAACCCGGTGACCCCGCCGGCCACGGACCAGGGTGGAGATCGGAGCAGGATGGAGCACCGGATAAGTCGGCAGATGACCGACGCGACCGACGCGTACGGCCGGCGGTTGGGGGCCTACCTCGAGCAGTCGTCCTACACGCGGCTGCGCGGCGGCCCGGGCGTGATCGACCTCGCCTTCGGCGACCCGCACGAGTTTCCCGCGCCGGCCCTGGTCGAGGTCCTGCAACGGCACCTGAGCCCGCAGCACACCGACTGGTTCGCCTACACCCGCGACCACCCGCCGGCCCAGGAGTCGGTGGCGGCCACCCTCAGCCGGGAGCTCGGCCTGCCGTTCACCGCCGACGACGTCGCCCTGACCAACGGGGCGTTCGCCGGGCTGACCATCTGCCTGCGCAGCGTCTGCGACCCGGGCGACGAGGTGATCTACCTCGACCCCGCCTGGTTCTACTACGAGCCGATCATCGCCTCGGTCGGGGCGGTCCCCCGTCCGGTGGCCCTGACGCCTGGCTCCTGGCGGCTCGACGCGGACCTCGTCGCGGCGGCGATCACCCCCCGCACCGTCGCCGTCATCGTCAACAGCCCCAACAACCCGACCGGCGCGGTCTACACCGACGACGAGTTCGCGGCCCTCGCCGAGGTGCTGCGGGAGGCGTCCGCCCGCAACGGCCGGCCGATCTACCTACTGTCCGACGAGGCGTACCGGCGCATCGTGTTCGGTGGCCGGCCGTGTCCCAGCCCGGCGACGCACTACCCGTACACCTTCCTGGTGCACACCTACACCAAGACGCTGCTGCTGCCCGGCGAGCGCGTCGGCTACGTGGCGATCCCGCCGACCACGCCCGACCCGGCGGTGCTGCGCCGGGCGCTGACCGTGGCGCGCCTGACCACCGGCTGGGCGTTCCCGAACAACTCGCTGCTGTTCGCCCTGCCCGAGCTGGAACAGCACGCCGTGCAGGTCAAGCCGATCGAGCAGCGTCGTGACCTGCTGGTCGACGCCCTGCGCGAGGCCGGGTACGAGGTCCAACCCAGCGAGGGGACGTTCTACCTGATGGCCCGGGTGCCGGACGCGGACGACTGGACGCACGCCGCCCTGCTGGAGGAGCACGGCCTCCTGGTGCTGCCGGCCTCGGTGATGGGCGCGCCCGGTTACCTGCGGCTCTCCCTCACCGTGACCGACGAGATGCTGGAGGAGACCATCGGCCGGCTGCGCTCGGCGCGCCCCTCGAACCGGGAGCACGCCGGTGTCCAGCGCTGACCTCGGCGCGGCCGACGCCGCCGCGACGCTGACCGCCCCGCCGGGCGGGCCTGCCGCGATCCGCCAGGAGGGGCCGGCGTCCGATGCGACGTCGTTTACCGGGCAGGCCGCGCCCGACGTCGACGCCACCATGGCCCGCGCCCGACGGGCCCAGGCGGAGGTCGAGTTCTGGCCGCAGGAGCGCATCGACGACCTGGTCGCGGCCGCCGGGTGGGCCGCCTACCAGGAGGACACCGCCCGGTCGCTGGCCGAACTCGCCTACCGGGAGACCGGTCTCGGCGACCCGGAGCACCTGTTCACGCTCTACCGGCGCCGGGTCCTCGGCACGCTGCGCGACCTGCACGGGGTCGTCACCACCGGGATCATCGAGGACCTGCCGGAACGGGGCCTGCGCAAGCTGGCCAAGCCGATCGGGGTGATCGCGGTGGCCAGCCCCGCCACGGCGCCCTGCTCCGGGGTGGTCGGCAACGCCCTGCCGATGCTCAAGACCCGCAACGCGGTGGTCATCACCCCCAACCCCCGGGCCCGGCACTCCGCGGCCCGCACCGTCGACCTGCTGCGTCAGAGCCTGGCGTCGGTGGGTGCCCCGCCCGACCTCGTCCAGTGCCTGCCGGTCACCGACCGGCAGACCACCGAGGCCCTGATGGCCGCCGCCGACCTGGTGATCGCCGCCGGCGGCCCCGGCACGGTACGCCGGGCGTACCGCAGCGGCACCCCGGCGATCAGCGCGGGCGTCGGCAACCCGGCGGTGATCGTGGACGCCTCGGCGGACGTCGCCGCCGCGGCGGAACTGATCGTGCTCGGCGGCAGCTTCAACAACGGCACCTCCTGCTCGTCGGAGAGCAACGTGCTGGTGGACGCCGGGATCGCCGCCGCCTTCCGCGACCAGCTGGCCCGGCAGGGCGCCCACCTGTGCGACCCGGCCGAGACGGCGCGGCTGCGTACGCTGCTCTGGCCGGACGGGCGGCAGCTCAACCGTGACGCGGTGGGGCGGCCCGCCACGGCGCTCGCCGCCGCCGCCGGGATCGACCTGGCCGAGCCGACCAAGACCACCGCCCTGGTGGCCCAGTTGCCTCCCCTGACGCCCGGCGGCGTCCCGGCGCTCGACGACCCGATGCTCGGCGAGAAGCTGGCGCCGGTCTTCACGGTGACCACCTTCACCGACTTCGACGACGCGCTGGTCGCGGTGGAGACGCTGCTGGCCCGGATCGGGCAGGGCCACAGCTGCGGCATCCACACCGAACGCCCCGACCGGGTCGTCCGGCTCGCCGAGCGGGCGCGCGCCGGACGGGTCATGGTCAACCAGTCGACCGCCGTGGGCAACAGCGGCAGCTTCGACAACGGCATGGCGTTCACCCAGGTCATCGCCAGTGGCAGCTGGGGCGGCTGCTCCCGGTCGGAGAACGTGACCTGGCGTGACTTCCTCAACTACACCTACGTCTCCCATCCGCTGCCGCCCAGCCTGCCCGACGAGGAGACCCTCTTCGGCGCCCACTGGCGACGTCTTCCCTGACCGAGGACCACACATGGACATCAGCCCTCCCGAGGCACCGCCGCGTGACCTGACCGTCGCCGAGATCGACGCCTTCCACACCGACGGCGTGGTCCGGCTGTCCGGCATGATCGACGAGAAGTGGCTCGGCCGGATCACCGAAGGCGTGGAGTACCTGCTCGCCAACCCGACCGTCCTGGCGCAGGCCACCGCGCTGCTGGGAGGCGGCGGTTTCGCCGGCGACGCCTTCATGTGGAAGACCCACGACGGCTTCCGCGACTTCATGTTCTTCTCCCCCGCCGCGCGCATCGCCCAGCAGCTGTTCGGCTCCACCGCGATCACCGCCTTCTACGACCAGATCTTCGCCAAGCCGGCCGGATCGGGCGCGCCGACGCCGTTCCACGAGGACGTCAGCTCCTGGCCCATCGCCGGCGACCAGGTGTGCGCGATGTGGATCCCCCTCGACCCGTGCACTCCCGACACCGCCGCACTCCAGGTGGTACGCGGCTCGCACCGCTGGAACCGGCGCTACGTGCCGATCACCCCGGGCGCCACCCACCTCGGGCGGCGGGAGGAACTCGAGGCGGTGCCCGACATCGCGGACCAGGAGGTCCTGAGCTGGGACCTGACGCCCGGCGACATCGTCCTGTTCCACCCGGCCGCCCTGCACGGCGCCACCGGCACCGGGCCCGAGCGGCAGCGCCGGGCGTTCGTCTCCCGGTGGGTGGGCGACGGCGTCACCTTCCAGCCGCAGCACGCCGTCCTGCCGCTGCTGTGGGACCACGGCCTGCGGCCCGGTGATCCCATCGGTGGCCCGCTGTTCCCGAGGGTGCTGCCGACGCCGGTGCCGACGGAGACCGGCGCCCGGTTCGACGGCCCGCAGCAGCCCCACGCCGAGCGGGCCGAGGAGTTCCTCTCCATCCTGAGGATGCTGTAGGTGTTCGGGGAACTCACCGCCACGACCGCCGCCGGCCGGGAGCTGGTGTCCCTCGCCGAGGGGCACCTCGACACCCTCACCGAACGCGCGGCCCGGCACGACCGGGACAACACGTTCGTCGCCGACAACTTCGCCGACCTGCGCGACAGCGGGGTCCTCTCCGCGTGCGCCCCGGCCCGCCACGGCGGGCTGGGGGTCGACTCCCTGCTCGACGTGCTGGTGGCCGTCTCCCGGCTGGCCAGGGGCTGCGGGTCGACCGCCATCTGCGCGAACATGCACATGGCCTCGGTGTGGGCCCAGGTCCGCCGCTGGGAGCGGGCGGAGGCGGCCGGCGACCGGGCCCGGGTGGCGCAGCTCGACGCGATCCTGGAGGCGTTGGGCGGCTCCGACCTGATCATGGCCGGCGCCTCCACCGAGCCCGGCGCGTCCTGGAACGCCGCGCTCACCGAGGCCGTCCACAAGGGCGACGAGTACGTCATCACCGGGCGCAAGACGTTCGTCACCAACTCGGCCGTCGCGGACTCGTTCAACGTCGCGGTCCGGGTCGCCGACCCCGAGGGCGGCTGGCGGCACGCCGAGGCCGTCGTCCTGGCCGGTACGCCCGGGCTGACCGTGCTGGGCGACTGGGACGCGATGGGCATGCGGGGCTCCGGCAGCCACTCGATCCTGTTGGAGGACTGCGTCGTCCCCGCGGACCGGGTCACGATCGGCGGACCGTTCGGTCCGCCGACGTCGGAGGACCTGATCCGCTCCTGCGCGATCAACTTTCCGCTGCTGGGCGCCTCGCTCGGCATCGCCGAGGCGGCCTGGCAGCTCGCCGTCGAGCACGCCACCAGGACCCCCCGGCAGCCCGGGCGCACGGCGCCGGCGCACCACCCGTCCGTGCAGCGGGAGATCGCCACGATGGAGCTCGACCTGGCGGCCACCCGAGGGGTGCTGGAGCGCTCCGGTCGCCTGGTGGACGCCCTGTTCGCCGCCGACCCGGCGCAGCGGTCCGAGGGCGCCGTCCGGGACGTCGTACGCGGTTGGCAGCTTGCGAAGCTGCACGCGAACCGTACGGCGGTGAGCACGGTCGACCGGGCCATGACGATCTGCGGCGGGGCGTCCTTCAGCAGCCGGCACCCCCTGTCCCGGCTCTACCGCGACGCCCGCGCGGGCGGCTTCATGCAGCCGTTCGGGCCGCTGGACGGCTACCCGTTCATCGGGCGGGTCGCGCTCGGGCTCGACCCGTTCGCCGACTGAGGCCGACGGACGCCCGGCCGCCGCTGCGGGCGCTGGTGGCGCGCGCCCCAGGGCCGGTGGCCGGCTTGCCGCGCCCGAGGCCGATGGTCGGCTTGCCGCGCCCCGGGTACGAGGGCGTGCGAGGCGGCCGGGTCGACAGCTACGGGCGCGCGCCGGGCCTGCCGGGCGCCGGCAACGCCCGCACGTCCAGCTTCCCGCTCGGCGTACGGGGCAGCTCGTCGAGGCACACCACGGCGCCGGGCAGCAGGTAGTCGGGCAGCGTCTCGCGGAGCTGGTCGCGCAGCTCGCGGGCGGTGGGCCCGGGCGGCTCGCTGGGCACGACGTACGCCACCAGGCGCCCGGCGGCCCCGCCGAGGGGCACCACCGCCGCCCGGCGCACCCTGGCGCAGCGGCGTACCGCCTGTTCCACCTCGCCCAGCTCGACGCGGTGGCCCCGGATCTTGACCTGGCCGTCCCGGCGGCCGTGGAACTCCACCAGACCGTCGGGGTGCCGGGTCACCAGGTCGCCCGTGCGGTAGCACCGGCCGTCGGGGTGCCCGGTCGGGAACTGCTGGTCGGTCAGCGCGGCGTCGTCGCGGTAGCCCCGGGCGAGCCCCGCCCCGAAGATCAGCAGCTCCCCCTCGACGCCCGGGGCGACCGGGCGCAGGTCGGCGTCGACAACGGCGACGCGGGCGTTGTCGATCGGCCGGCCGATCGGCACGGTGGCGGTGTCCGGGCGCGCGGCCGGGTCGGTCGGCACCTCGAAGGTGAGCGCGCCGACGGTCGTCTCGGTCGGGCCGTAGTGGTTGACCATCCGCACGTCCGACAGCTCGCGGACCTGGTCCACCAGCTCCCAGCGGCACACCTCGCCGCCGACGACCAGCAGGCGGCGGGGCAGGACCCGCTCCTGCGCCTCGTCGAGCAGCGCCGCCAGGTGCGACGGGGTGATCTTCAGGACGTCGATGCCGTGCTCGTCCTGGTAGTCGGCGAAGTCGTCGGGATCCGTCGCGGTCTCCGTCGGCACCAGGTGGACGGTGTCGCCGCCGATGAGGGCCGGGAAGACCGCCGTGTGCCCGAGATCCGTCGCGAGGCTGGTCACCGAGGCGAAGCGCAGTTGCCCGCCGTGGTCGCGCTCCGCGGCGGCCAGTCGGGCCACGAAGGCCGCGTAGTTGGCCAGGGCCGCGTGCGGGATCTCGACGACCTTGGGTACGCCGGTGGAGCCGGAGGTGAACACGGTGTAGGCGAGCTGGTCGGCGGCCACCGCCAGCGGACCGCGCAGCGCCCCGGCGTGCTCCGCCGCCGCCCCGGCGGCGATCCAGCCGGCCAGGTCCACGGGGAGCACCACCTGCCCGGGCACCGGCGGGTCGTCGCGATCCGTCACCACGACGGCAGCCCCGCAGCCGCGCAGCTGGCTCTCGATCCGGGCCGGGGGCTGGTTGGCCTCCACGCAGGCGTAGCCGGCCCCGGCGTGCAACGCCGCCAGGCACGCCACCAGTTGGGCCGCGCCGCGGGGCGCCAGGACGGCCACCGGGGCCCCCGCGCCGTGGCCACGCAACACGTCGGCGAGGCCGGCGACGGCGTGCCGCAGCTGCGCGTAGGTCAGTGCGGCGTCCGCGCCGACGACGGCCGTCCGGTCACCGGCACGTCCCGTGGCGTCCCAGATCAGCGCGGGTACCGCCCGGTCGGGGTCCCACCCGGCCGGCCGCGCGGACACCTCGGCATCGGCAGGCATGGCAGGTCCCTTCCTTCGACGGCGGCGGGGCGCCCGTACGACCGTCGGGTCGCACGGCACGGGCATCCGGTGGCAGCGATCGTGACACCGGGGGCCGGGTCGCGACAACACCTGATCCGGCGCGCGAACCCCTATCGTCGCGGCCCCTCGACCGCCGACCGGCCCCTGTGGATCAGACCGCCACCATGCAGTTGTCGGAGCTGCTCTCGCGGCCCCGGGCGCTGACGATGCCGGCGGAGCCGTCGCCGTAGTAGCGACAGAACAGGCCCGCCGGGCGCCCGCCGAACAGCAGCGGCCCGATCACCGGGGCGACCTCGGCGTCGTGCGGTTCGTCGGCGCCGTCGGCGACCAGCGCGACCCGGCACGTGCGGGGCGCCACGAAGTCCTGCACCACGCTGGTGCCGTCGGCGGCCTCGGTGACCGCCGACTCCCACGTCGCCTGGTCGACCTCGCCGCCGATGACCACCTGCTTGCCGCTCTCGCCCAGGCCCGCCTTGAGCACCAGCAGGTCGCGGTTGGCCAGGACGAACGGGAGCAGCTCGACCTCGCGGCCCGCGCGGGTGGTCCTGCGGTCCGAGAGGATCCGCGTCCACGGCACGTACTGGTCGACGAGGCTGCGCTCGGCGGCGCTCATCCACGGCCGGCCCTCCGACAGCAGCCCCATGGTGAGCTTGCTGTGCATGAAGGTCGACGTCTGGGTCCCCACGAGCAGGCAGCCGTTGTCGAGCGCGTCCTGCACGTAGCTGGTGTCGAGGCCGGCGTCGAGCCAGTCCGGGATGGTGAAGTTGCGCAGCCCGACCGGATAGCGCAGGTGGGGCGGGCAGTCCCACGCCTGCGGCAGCTCCTCCGGCTCGAAGAACCGCGCGGTCAGGCCGTGGTTGTTGAGGTAGTCGGCCTCCAGCTGGAAGTAGCGCGACTGCACGCCGTAGACCCGGGCGCTGCCGACGATGGCGATCCGTGGCGCCGCCGCCAGCTCGGCGCTGAGCGACCGGTACATCTCGGCGCGTACGGCGAACGGGTCCGGGGAGGTGAACGGGGTCCGGCCCTCGGCGTCGGCGTGCAGCCTGCGCCACACCTCGAGGCGGCAGTGCGTCTCCACCACGCCGCCGAGCGCGCCGCTGACGTTGAACTCCAGGAACTGCGGCCCCTGCGGCCCGATGACGACGTCCGGCCGGACGACGGAGTCCGGGTAGCGCTCCTCGACGAACGCGTCCCGGACGAAGAGCTGGTGCTCGCTCTGCGGCATGCGGTAGGCCGCCAGCCGGCCCTCGGTGGTGGGGGCCGTCTCCAGGGCGGTGCGGCGGAGCAGGCCGACCAGCGCGGCGGCCACCCGGAAGAGCTGGGCGTACGACGCACGCGGGACGGCGATGGGCGCCGCGGGCAGCAGCCGCTGGTAGGGCCAGCCCGTGTCGCGCAGCTCGTGACGCAGCATCTCGCGGATCGTCTCCGCCGGCGCGGCCGGCCTGAGCTGGTGGGAGCCGAACCAGGGGTGTCCGGTCGACGCCGCACCGCGGACGTCCTCGCGCACGGTCATCTGACGCTCCCCGCAGTCGCACGTCGGGCCGACCGGCGGAAACGTGCTCGCCGCGGGCCGGTGTCTTCCGAAACGAAGATCGACATAGACTAACATTCACGTCCGACGGGGACCGCGCCGGTTCGTCCACACCCGACACGGGGAGAGCTGTCGATGACACTGCGTCATGTGCAGGGCAACGAGTACCGCGAGGAGCACGGCGGGGACTACGAGGACTTCGAGCCCGGCATGGTGATCCGGCACTGGCCGGGCCGCACCATCTCCGAGACCGACAACACCTGGCTGACCCTGCTCACCATGAACCAGCACCCGCTGCACTTCGACGAGCACTACGGCGCCGGCAGCGAGTACGGGCGGGTGCTCGTCAACAGCGGGATCACCCTGTGCCTGGTCGGCGGCATGACCGTGCAGGCCCTGTCGGCGCGGGCGGTGGCGAACCTGGGCTGGGACAAGGTCCGCCTGCGCGAGCCGGTGTTCGTCGGGGACACCTTGTACGCCACCAGCCGCATCCTCGACAAGCGCCTGAGCCGCTCCCGGCCCGGTCAGGGCATCGTCACGGTGGAGACGACGGGCACGAAGTCCACCGGCGAGACGGTCATCGTCTTCGAGCGTTCCTTCATGGTCCGCTGCCGGGAGAGCGCCTCCTGACCTACGCCACGGGCGTCGCCCCCTCGTGCAGCGCCACGGCGGCGGCGGTGTCCTCGATGGCCATCCCGACCGTACGCAGGACGGAGGTCCGCCCGTCGGCGCGGACCTCGCCGCCGACCAGCGTGCCCAGCTCGCGCAGGTCGTCCACGCCGATCAGCCCGGCGGCCAGGGCGGCCCGCACCTCGCCGGCGCCCTCCAGCGCCGCGCTCCGGTCCTCGACGACCGCCAGGGCGTCGGCCAGGAGGGCCGGGTCGAGTTCGATCGCGTCCGGGTGGGTGCCGCCGATGACGTTGACGTGCGCCCCGGGCGCCACCCAGTCCGCCTCGACCAGTGGGGTGTTGTCGCTGGTGGACGTCGCGGTGCAGATGATCGCCGCGTCCGCGACGGCGGCCTTGGCGCTGTCGCAGACGCTCGCGTGCACCGGGTGGGGCACCGCGTCGCGCACCCAGTCGGCGAACCGCTCGGCCCGCTGCCGGGTGCGCGAGAACACCCGTACGCTGCGGATCCGGCGCACCGCCGCCACCGCGCTCACCAGGGCCCGCGCCTGCACCCCCGCGCCGATGACCGCGAGGTCCTCGGCGTCCTCGGCGGCGCACCAGCGGGTCGCCAGGGCGGCGACCGCACCGGTGCGGACGGCGGTCAGCTCGGCGCCGTCCAGCAGGGCCGTGATCTGCCCGGTGGTCAGGTCGGTCAGGGCGACGACCCCGTGGATCAGCGGCAGACCGCGTGCGGGGTTGTCGGGGGTCAGCGTGGTGATCTTGACACTGCCCACCCCGCGCCGCTCCCAGACCGCCGGGCTGACCAGCAGGACCCGCTGGGGGCCGTGTTCGATGACGGTACGTGCCGGGGAGTCGGTCCGACCGGCCGCCAGATCCACGAACATCTCGCCGAGGGCGTCGATCACCCGCACCAGCTGGGACGTGCCCGCCATCTGCGCGGCGTCGACCGTGACCGGCCCGGTCATCCGGCAGCCCCGCCGGTGTCGAACCGGGCGGCCCAGGCGTCCTCGCGCGCCACGGTGGCGCGGGCCATCCGGGCGAACGGCGGGCCGACCATGTTGCCGTCCAGCACGGCGATCCCGCCGTTGGCCGCCCGTACGGCCTCGGCCACCCGGCGGGCCAGGCGCAGGTCGTCGACCTGGGGACGCAGCACCCGGTTGATCTCGTCGAGCTCGCTCGGATGCACCGTCGCCTTGCCGTGGAAGCCGAGCGCCCGCACCCGGGCGGTCTCCTGCGCCAGGACGGCCGGTTCGGCGAGCCGGAAGTTGGCGGTGTCGATGCAGGCGGTGCCGTGCCGCGCGCAGGCCAGCGCCATCGCCTGCCGGGCGGCGAGCATCGCCTCCCAGGTGATCTCGACCCCGAGCGTCGCGGCCAGATCGGCCGAGCCGAGCACCAGCCCGTCACTGGCCCCGGCGATCGCGTCGATCTCCGCGACCGCCTCCACCGTCTCCACCGTCACGTAGATCTCCGGATGCGCCTCGGCGGAGGCCAGGATCTGACGCACCAGGGCCACCTCGGCCGCCGACGTCACCATCGTCATCATGACGATGCCGGGTCGCACCGGGGACTCCGTGAGGGCCACCAGGTCCTGCACCGCCGCGACGCTGCCCAGCTGGTTGATGCGGACCGCGACGTTCTCCGGCCGGGGCGCCTTCTCCAGGGCGGCCCGGCAGACGGTGCGGGCGGCCGGCTTCTCGGCCGCCGGTACGGAGTCCTCCAGGTCGATCAGGTGCACGTCCGCGTCGTAGGACCACGCCTTGACGACCCGGTCCAGCGACAGCGCCGGGGTGTAGAGGATGCTGCGCGGGATGGCCCGCGCGGCGCCGGTCACGGGGTCACCGGCTCGGGCCGCGCAGCGGCCGGGCGGGCGCCGGCCTCGACGAGCACGGAGCACAGCCTGGTGATCTGCTCCGCGGTCTGGCCCGCGCGCAGCATGACCCGCAGGCCGGCGGTGCCGCGGGCGACGATCGGGAAGAACACGGGCGAGGTGTAGAACCCTGCCGCGAAGACGCGCTGGGCCGCCTCGACGACTGTCTCGTCGCTCATCGGCACGACCCGGATCGGGTACGTGCTGCCGGACTGCTCGGTGGCGAGCAGCGAGTCGAACAGCGCGATGTTGGACCGCAGCCGCCCCTGCAACCGGGTCAGCTCCTCGGTGCGGTGGATCTCGGCCGAGGCGAGCGCGGCGCCCACCGCGGCGGCGTTCATCTTCTGCGAGTAGCCCAGCGGCCCCGCGAAGCGCTCGACGATGCGCCGCGTCTCCTGCGGGAAGCCGTCGAGCAGGATGGCCGTGCCGCCCGCCCCGAAGCCCTTGCTCAGGGTCGCGACGGTGATGGTCCGGTCGTCGCGCACCGGGCAGTGCGAGCGGACGTAGCCGATGCCGCGCTCGCCGTACGCCGACAGCGAGTGCGAGTCGTCGTAGAAGACCAGCATGTTGTACTTGTCCTGCAAGACGGCCAGCTCCTCGACGGGCGCGTAGCCGCCGAGGCTGTCCGAGCCGTCCACGACGTAGCAGACGCGCTCGTAGGTGCGGCACATGTCCTCGAGGTAGTCGAGGTCGTGGTGCCGGCAGGTGACGACCTCGGTCTCGTCGGCGCAGTTCGGCTTGGCGTTGGCCATCGAGACGTGCGCGTTCTTGTCGAAGACCATCAGCGGGCGGGTGCCGTTGCCGAGGTGCCCCGACGCGATCAGCGGCAGCAGGCCGGTGCTGGCCGCCGCCGTGGAGATCGCACTGATCACCATCGCGTCGAACAGCTCGCCCAGCGACTCCTCCAGCTCCAGCAGCACCGACGTCTGCACCCGGGTACGCGGGATGCAGTGGTCCAGTACGCCGAAGCGGCGCAGCGCGGCGACGGCCCCGTCGATCACCTTCGGGTGGGTGTCCAGGTCCAGGTAGGAGCAGACGGTGAAGTTGACGAACTCGTGGCCGTCGGCCATCCGGAACACGCCGTCGGAGAGGTCGCCGACGATGCCGGCGACCCCGTGCTCCTCGGACATGTTCCAGAAGGTGTTCCCCACACCGATGAGCTTGTCGTTGTTGCGGTAGCGGTGGGTGGGGGTGATGGTCTTGCGCTCGCTCATCAGGAGTTCACCTCGGTGGGCTTGTAGCTGTAGACACCCTTGACCCTCCGGTAGGCGTACGTGTACAGCGCGACGCCGAGCGCGTGCGGCCTGCGGAGGATCTTCTTCGACTTCAGCCAGAAATTGACGTTGATGTTCATCTCGTCCAGCGACTCGGCCTGGTGCCACCAGCCGAGCGGCAGGTAGAGCATGTGACCCGGTTCGAGGACGAAGTCGCGACGCTGGGCGAGCTTGGGCGCCAGCCGCGGGAACCGCGCCAGGTCGACGTTGTCCAGGTCGAACACCTGGGACTTGTCCCCGAACCCGCGCAGCACGGAGCGCGGGTAGTACTCGCGGGAGCCGGGCGGGGCGATGATGAAACGCTTGCGGCCCTCCAGCGCGATGTTGAAGTTCTCGAACTCGTCGAAGTGGTTCTTGGTGAACACGCCGCGGTGGCTGATCCACAGGTTCGCCGCGTACAGCGAGTCGCCGTAGCCGAAGAACTTCTCCGCGTCGAAGCCGATGACGGCGTTCACGTCCGCCGGGCTGTTGCGGATGTTCGACACCACCCGGTGCCACGTGCCCGCGGTGGTGAGGTGGCGCTCGTCGGCGAAGAAGTCGCGCAGCTTGATGTCGCGGGTCTCCCAGCGCCCCGGGTGGTTCTTGTCGCCCGGCTCGGTGAACAGGGTGACGGTCATCTCGGCCAGCCGGCTCGCCACGCCGTCGCGGCCGAGCCCCTGCACGTCGGGCGGCAGCGCGATCACCACGGGCACGTCGGCCTTGAACAGGCCGCCGGGGCCCACGGCCATGAACTCGTCGAACGTCATGCGGGCCACGGGGACACCCGCCGACCCGTTCGCACTGGACACTGCGTCCGAAACTCCCATGTCGCCTTTCCTCGCTGCTGAGGGCCGCGGTGCGCGGCCGGTCACGTGACGGCCCTGCGCGCGCTCAACTCCGCCACCACGTCGACGATCAGGTCCTCCTGGCCGGCGATGGCCTGCCGCCGGCCGAGCTCGAAGAACACGTCGCGCGCGTCGACGCCGGCGCGGCCGGACAGCTCGACCACCCGGTGCTTGAAGCCCGAGAAGACCCCGGCCAGACCGCTCACGATGGACATCGAGGCGGTCACCGGAGGGGCGGGCATGAGTTCGCGCTCCGCCAGGTCGGCGGCGTCGAGGAGCGCGTACAGGTCGATGCCCGTGGCGAAGCCGCTGCGCTCCAGCACGGGCACGAGCACCTCGAGCTGGGTGTTGCCGGCACCGGCCCCGAAGCCCCGCGCGCAACCGTCGATGATCCCGGCGCCGGCCTGCGCCGCGGCCACCGAGTTGGCCACGGCCATGCCGAGGTTGTCGTGGCCGTGGAAGATCACCGGCGTGTCGACCGCCGCGGCGATCGCACCGATCCGCTCGGTCACGTCGGCGGGCAGGAAGTGACCCGCCGAGTCCATGATCCCGACCGCCTGCGCGCCGTAGCCGACGGCCCGCGCGGCATGCTCGGCCAGCTCGCCGGGGGACGCCATGTGGCTCATCATCAGCACGCAGTGCGCCTCGGCGCCGGCTTCGCGCAGGACGTCGAGGTGCCGCTCGGCGAGCGACGTCTCGGTGGCGTGCACACCGATGCGTACGACGTCGGCGCCGTGGCCGATCGCGCGCCGCAGGTCGTCGGAGGTGCCCCAGCCCGGCAGCATGAACACGCCCATCCGGCTGTGTCGCAGCGCCTCGCGGACCGTCGAGAGCATCTCGTCGTCGCTCACCGCGGCCTGCCCGACCTGCAACGACGACGCGCCCAGGCCGTTGCCGTGGCCGACCTCCACCACCGGGATCCGCGCCGTGTCCGCCGCCTCGGCGTACCGGCGCAGGGCGACGGCCCCGAGCTGGTGGCGTACCGCGTGCTGGCCGTCGCGCAGCGTCGGGTCGTGGATCACGACGTCGCTCATCGGAGCGCCTCCGTCCGGGCCGCCCGGCCCCGCCGGGCCGCGTGCTGCTCGGCGACCAGGATGGCGGCCGAGTTGATGATGTCGAGGTTGCCGGCGTACCGGGGCAGGACGTCGCTGTGGGCGGTGACCTGCAGGGCGACCGTCACCCGGTCGTCGACGACGGTGCAGGCGGTCACGGCGTAGCCGGGGGCGAACGAGCGCACCTGCTCGGCCACCGGTTCCACCGCCGCGCGCACCGCTTCGACGTCGGCGCCGGGGATCCGCGCGTGCACGGCCGTCCGGAAGGTCGCCGGCGGCACCGCCGGGCTGATGTTGAGGATCGCCTTGACGTCGGGCACGCCCGAGAACGTCGTGACGGCGTGCCGGGTGGTCGCCACGTACTCGTCGAGGTTCAACCGCGTGCCGCGGCCGGCGACGTCGCTGGCCACCGTCGAGACGACCTCGATGTAGCTCACCGGGAAACGGGCCGCGAGCGCGTGCGCGACCGGGATGGACGCCTGGCCGCCGCAGCTGATGAGGTTGACGTTGCGCCCGGTCGTCGCTTCCACCCCGGTCACGGTCGGCACCACCATCTGGCCCACCCGGCTGGGCGTCAGGTCGACCACCAGCGTGCCCAGCGGCTCCAGCAGCGACCAGTGGCGCAGGTGGGAGGCCGCGTTGGTGGCGTCGAACACCACGTCGAACCCGGTCTCCGCCGCCAGTACGGCGTCGATCCCGGCGGCCGTGACGGGGTAGCCGAACCGCTCGGCGTGCCGCAGGCCCGCCGAGTCCGGGTTGCGCCCGGCCACCAGGCGGCAGTCGAGCAGCGGGGATCGGTGGATCTTGCTGATCAGGTCCTGGCCGATCGCCCCGGTGCCGACGACGGCGACGGTGGCGGGCCCGAGGACGCCGACCTCGGCGTCGGTCACGTCCGGTGCGAGACTCAAGGCGTGCCTCCAGGGCGCCGGAGCCAGCCGGTCCGCGGCCGCCGGGCGGGGGCGCGGCGGGTCGCGGGGCTCGCGGTGCCCGGGTCGTAGGTTCTCATGTGCGTCGTCCTCACCATGTCGATGTGCGCCGGCCCGGCGGAACCTCGCGCCGGCGGCACGTGACCGGGTGCGTGGGGCCGGCGTCCCGGTGCCGCCGTGCGCGTGTCGGCCTCGGGCCCGCACGCCCGGTCGGCCCGCGCGACGCCACCGCGGCGCGGCCAGCCTCGCGGCGTCGCGGTCGGTGGGTCGTCGGCAGACGAATAGGCCGGAGTGCGTCGGCACACGTCGTGACCGGGAGTCGTTCGGCGGTTTCCGTCGGGCCGGAACTGTCGCGTCGTCGAGCAACAATCGGACATATAGCTTGATCTCAGAAGTCTCGACGTAATAACCGAAGAAGCCCCCGTCTACATGCACGACAAACAATGGGGCCTCTGCGACTCCCGTCAGCCGCAGCGATCCGCCGCATCGAAGCTATCAGATGGTCACGCCGGGTGGACCTGACTGATGGGTCACTCTCGCGACAGTCCACGCTGGAGTGCTGGTCGTCACAGAACCCTTCCCCGGTAGCGGGTGCCGCGATGTCGACCCTTCGTGCACCCGTGCTCCGGTGCGGCTTCGGACAGTTCGTCCGTCCTGCTCTTTTCGCGAACAGCACCGTCCCCGGTTGTCGCGCAAGCGCCCGCAGCCGCATCGGCGGTACTGCGGCGTCGACTCCGCCACGACCATTTGCGACCATCTTCGTCAGCACCACCTGCCGGCATTTCCCGACGGTCCGCCCGATTGTCGGCGGCGGTGGATCGGCGGATGGAAAGGGCATCCGACTAAACGTCGACCCACGCCCGTCGGCGGAGCCCGATCCGCGGCAGATGCCCGTCGCCGCCGCGCTCCCGCCGGCCCCGCCCGAGCGGAACCGGACGCACCACCCGCCCCGAGAGGACACACCATGACGACCACCCGGCCGCCCGCAGTGGACAGGTCACCCCTGGGCCGCGCGTACGTCGAGCACCTCGCCCGCAGCGCGTCGGCGGAGGACCCGACCGCCGCCGCCCGGGAATCGGCCACCCTCGAGCCCTACCGGGACCGGTTCATGAGTGGCCCCGCCTTCCTCGGTACGGCCGAGAGCCGAGCCGTCGCCCGGGACCTGCGCACGGTCTACGACCTGCTGCGCGCCCTGCCGGAGCGGGTGTTCGACGGCGACCTCACCGCGCTGGCGCGGGCCGTCGGCATGGATCCGCGCCAGACGGCGCTGATCACGCGCGGCGCCCGGGCCGGCTCGCTGGTTCCGCTGGGCCGCGCCGACCTCTACCACGACGGCGCGGGCTTCCGCCTGCTCGAGTTCAACATCACCAGTGCGCTCGGCGGCTTCGAGAGCGCCGACATCAACCGGGCGATGCTGGCGTACCCGCCGCTGCGGCAGTTCGCCGACGAGCACCGGTTGGGGTACCGGGACACGCTGGGCTGCATCGTGCGGACGATGTACGCCGAGTGCGCCGCGATGATCCCCGCCGACCGGCCGCCCGTCGTCGCCGTGGTCGACACGATCGAGAACTTCCCGATCGTCGGGAGCCGGCTCGATGTGCTCGCCGAGATGCTCGCCGGACACGGGGTCGAGGCGATCGGCTGCCACCTCGGCCAGTTCACGTACCTGCAGGGCCGGCCCACGGTGGCGGGCCGCGCCGTCGACGTGGTCCTGCGGTACTTCCTGCCCGAGGATCTGGCCGACCCGGCGGTGACAGCCCAGGTGGAGCCGCTGATGGTCGCCGTGGAGCAGGAGAAGGTCGGCCTGCTCAGCCGCCTGGACGCCGAACTGTACGGCAACAAGGGCACCCTGGCCATGCTCTCCGACGACCGGCACCGGGGCCTGTTCGACGCCGACGAGCTGGCCTGCCTCGACCGGCTCCTGCCGTGGACCCGGCACGTGCGCCCGCGCGGCACCGATCCCGAGGGGGCCGAGGTCGACCTGCTCGCGTACGCCCGGGCCCGGCAGGACGAGCTGATCCTCAAGCCGACGCTGCTGCACGGCGGCAACGGCGTGCTGGCCGGCTGGACGGTGAGCGACCACGAGTGGCGGGCCCGGCTCGACGCCGCGGTCGACGGCCCGTTCGTGCTGCAACGCCGGGTCCGGCCCGCCGCCGAACCGTTCCCCGACGGCGCCGGCGGGGTGCGGGAGCTCTACCTCAACTGGGGGGTCTATCTGGCCGACCGGGATATCGTCGACGAGGACGGGTACGCCGGCTGCCTCGTGCGCGGCAGCACCGATCCGGGCGTAGGCGTGGTCAGCATGGCCGGCGGCGCGCGGATCGGCTGCACCTTCCACGGCGGCTGAGCGCCCCGGCGCGAAGGGCCGGCACGCGCGGGCGTCGAGCGCCCGCGCGTGCCGGCCGGCAGTACGCGGTGGCTCAGACAGCCGCGCCGGAGCGCACCCGGGCGATCCAGGCCTCGACGTCGTCGGCGGTACGCGGCATGGCCGCCGACAGGTTCTCGTGGCCGTCCTCGGTGACCAGCACGTTGTCCTCGATACGCACGCCGATGCCGCGGAACGCCTCCGGCGCCAGCAGGTCGTCGGCCTTGAAGTAGAGGCCGGGCTCGACGGTGAGGATCATCCCGGGCTTGAGCTCGCCGTCCATGTAGTCCTGGCGCAGCAGCATCTGGCAGTCGTGCACGTCCATGCCGAGGTGGTGGGACGTGCCGTGGACCATCCAGCGCCGGTGCCAGCCGCCCTGCTCGCGGTCCAGGGTCTGCTCGAGGGTCACCCCCTGCGGCAGCAGGCCCCACTCGTGCAGCCGTCGGGCGATGACCACGTTCGCGGCGGCGTGGATGTCGCTGAACTTGTTGCCCGGCCTCACCGCCGCCAGGCCGGCCTCCTGCGCCTCCAGGACCGCCTCGTAAATCTTGCGCTGCACGTCGGTGAAGCGGCCGGTCACCGGCAGGGTACGCGTGATGTCGGCCGTGTAGAGGGAGTCGACCTCGACGCCGGCGTCCACCAGGATGAGGTCGCCCTCGCGGACCGGCCCGGTGTTCTTCGTCCAGTGAATCGTGTTGGCGTGGTCGCCGGAGGCGCAGATCGTCTCGTAGCCGATCCCGTTGCCGTCGTGGCGGGCGTACAGGCCGAAGAGGCCCTCGACCCACCGCTCGCCGCGCTCCTTGCCGACGGCCTCGGGCAGCCCGGCGATGATCGCTTCGAAGCCCCGGTGGGTGGCGGCGATCGCCTTGCGCATCTCGCCCACCTCCCACTCGTCCTTGCACAGTCGCATCCCCGACAGGTGGCGGGCCAGCTCCTCGTCCGCCTCGTGCTGCTGCGTGACCGACGCGGGCGTCTCCGCCTGGGCCCGGGTCTCGTCGACGAGCCGGGCCAGCTCGCCGTCGGCCCCCCGCACGACACGCACCACGGTCGCGCCGGCGTCCTTGGCCAGGACGTCCGGGAGCGAGTCGATGTGCCGGGTGCCGAGGCCGAGGCGCTGCTCCAGCTCGCGCATGGTGGGGCGGGGCCCGACCCAGAACTCGCCGAACCGGGAGTCGGCGAAGAACTCCTCGCTGTCGCGCGGGGCCAGCGGCCGGAAGAACAGGATGGCCTCGTGGCCGTCGGGCTTCGGGTCCAGCACCAGGACGCTGTCGGGCTCGGTGTCGAATCCGAGGCCGGTCAGCCAGGCGAAGGCCGTGTGCGGACGGAACGTGTAGTCGGTGTCGTTGCTGCGCACCTTGAGGCCGCCGGCGGGGATGATGAGGCGCTCGCCCGGGAACCGCCGTGACAAGGCCGCCCGGCGACGGGCCGCGTGGTCGGCGACCTCCGCGCGCGGGACAGGTGCCGCATCCGGACTGGCCCAACCGGAGGCGATGAAAGCGCGAAATTCGTCGCTCGTCGGGGTGTTGCGGTGGCTGGCTTTCACCTGCTCGTCGCTTGTCATGGTCGATATCCTGCCACGCGGCGCGAAGCGTCGGCAAAGCCGCCGTAACCCCTCACCGCGCCCCCGGAGGCGCCCGCCGGCACGGTCGTCACCGCGGCACGTCCCGCGCGGGCGCGGGTATCGACGTTTGTGTCGGCGGCACGGGCCGAGGCATTTTTGACGAAACGCCACAATCGATCGATGCCTTGACATCCGTTGTAACCTTTCCGCAGCCGTTCGATCGGCCTGCCAAGCGCGCTGGTGAAAGCCGCCGTTTCCGCTTTGTTTGATGATCCGACCGTCCGATCTGGTCGCCAACTCACGGAAAGCGAAGTGCCCATGCAATTGTCTGCGTCGAATTCTGCGACAGAACAGGTTACCGGCCGTGGTTCGCGTCGTCGCCTCGGGCGGATCGCCGTCGCGGCGGCCGTCGGTGTGGCGCTCGTGGGCGGGGCCGGCGCCGGGGCTGCCGCCGTCGCGCCCGCGCCGGAGCCCGCCGCCCCGGCGAGCGTGGGCGTGCAGGCCGTACGCCAGGGCAACGTCACGGTCGACGGCGCCACCCTGCGCTACACCGTGACCGGCAGCGGCTCGCCGCTGGTGCTGCTGCACGGGTGGCCGCAGACGTCGTGGTCGTGGCACGAGGTGCTGCCCACCCTTGCCCGGCAGCACACCGTGATCACGTTCGACCTGCCCGGCCTGGGTGCCTCCGCCGTCCCGGCCGGCGGCTACGACAAGGCGACCACGGCGCGACGGATCCGCCAGGCGGTCAACCAACTCGGCTTCACCCGGGTGGCCCTGATCGGTCACGACCTCGGTGCGATGGTCGCCTACAACTACGCCCGCGACTTTCCCACGGAGGTCAGCCGGATCGGCGTCGTCGAAAGCCCGCTGCCGGGCTTCGGGCTGGAGGACTTCTACGGCGTCAGCTGGCACTTCCTCTTCAACGCCTCGCCCGCGCCCATCCCGGAGCGCATCATGGACAACGAGGACGTCCCGACCTATCTCGGAATGCTCTTCGACCGCACGCAGCATCCGGAGGCGATCGACCGCAGCGTCTACTACCGCGCGTATTCCGACCCGGCGAGGCGGACGGCGGGATACGAGTACTACCGGGCGATGAAGGCCGACGCCGCCGACAACCAGGCCCAGGCGCAGGCGAAGCGCCTGACCATGCCGGTGCTGGCCATGGGGGCCGAGGCCGTCTTCGGGCCGGCCGTCGCCGCCTCCTTCCAGCAGGTGGCCGCCGACGTCCGTACCGTCGTCGCCCCCGACACCGGCCACTGGATCCCCGAGGAGAACCCCGCCTTCTTCAGCGCCTGCGCGTTGCTGTTCTTCGGACCCGCCACCGGCACCCCGGCGAGCCCCGACCTCACCGGCTGCGCCCCCTGACCGGAGCCCGTCCACGCGTACCGCGAGGGCGACCCGGGGCGGGCGGTGGCGACACCGCCCGCCCCGGTCGCTTCCCGCCGCGCTCCGCGTCGCGGTCCGCCCGCCCGCGGCGTCGCGGCCGCGGGTGCCGCTTCGCCACGGCGTTCCGGGCCGTGGTCGGCCAGGGGCGGGTCGCGGCCGGCGAGTGGGTCGCGGTGCACGGCTGCGGCGGGGTGGGGCTCTCCGCCGTGATGATCGCGGTGGCGTGCGGGGCCCGGATGGTGGCGGTCGACATCGCCCCGGCGCGCTCGAACTGGCCGCTGGGGACGGGGGCACGGCCCCGACCCGGGCCGCCCGCCGGGGTCAGCCGTCCTCGTAGCCGAGGTCCATCACGTCGGTCCGGCCCGACCAGCGCAGTTCGAGGCGCCAGCAGCCGGCCTGCGGCATGTCCACGGTCGACGGGCCCGGGCCGCCGGCGACCTCCCGGGTCACCCGGGTTCCGGTGCCGTCCAGGGTGGCAGTGATCCGCAGGGGATCCGCCGTGGCCACGGCGGGGGGTGTCGTGGTGGGGCGGGCGACCCAGAGGATCTTGTTGTTCGTCCCGTTCCTCCTGACCGTCGTCAGCGGCTGCCCGAACAGGATCGCCACGATCTCGCCGCTCGCGCCGAGGACGTGCGGCATCCGGGTACTCCCGCTGAACCCGGCGTCCGCCCAGTCGGGCAGCGGCCCCGTCTGCACCCGGGAGCCGCAGCCGGGGGGCGCAGCCGACGCCGCGCCCGTCGGCGCCGTGCGATCCGGGGAGGCGGCCGGCGCGGCCGGCCGCCCCGCCGTCGTACACCCCGCCAACAACAGCACCATTGCCAGCGACACCCCGCGTCCTGCACCCATCCCATGCCTCCCGACGTCCCACTCGTGTGTGCACAGTCAGGACACCGGCCGGCTCCCCGTGGTTCCCGGCGCAGGCCACGGGATCGGCTCGCCGAATCCGCTCCCGGACCGGCACAGGACGATCACTCCTACGGTCCGTTCCATGAACCGGGACCAATGTGCCGGATCCTCGACGGCCGGCGGGGCAAAACGCGCCCTAACCCAGCGAGCGGGCGATCTCGAGCGCCTCGGGCCTGGTGAGGTCGCCCTCCAGCCGGTAGCTCACGCCGGCCTCCTGCCAGATCAGGGTCGACGCGGCGAGGCGCGCGGTCTGAACCCGGACGGCGCCGTCGCGGTCCACGTAGGACACGGCGTGCGGGGCGTCGATCCAGACGGCGAAGTCGCCGTTCACCTGCACCCAGGTGGCTCCCGGCGCGGTGGTCTCCTTGTGGAAGACCAGGTCGAGACGGCCGTCGAAGGCGTCGAGGCGCAGCGCGCCCCCGCGGTAGAGCAGGGTCGCCACGCGGTGGAAGCCCTCGCCGTCCGGGTCGGCGACCAGCACCCGCTCGGGCGGGCCCAGCATCTTCGGCGTACGGATGGGAAAGCGCACCCCGCGCTGCGCCTCGGCCACGGGCACGGGCCGCTGCGCCGGCAGCGGCGAGGCGGCGCCCGTGGGAGGCGTCGGCTCGGGGCTGGCGGCGACGGTGATGCCGGCGAAGCGCAGCAGCCCGGCGGCGGCGTCGGCGACGGCGGCGCGGCCCGGCGGCAGCACCGCCACGACCGCGACGGCGAGCGCCCCGGCGAGCAGGTGGCGCCAGCGACGTCGCCTCGGCGCTGGCGCGGCGAGGCGGGCGCGCACCCGGGCGGTCACGTCGGGCGGCTCGGGCGTCTCGAGCCAGGCGGACAGGTCCCTCAGTTCGCGTTCGAGGTCATCCACGGCGCACCTCCGCCACGTCGAGCAGGCCGCGAAGCTTCGCCAGCGCCCGGGAGGTGCGCGACTTCACCGTGCCGCGCGGCCAGCCCAGCATCGCCACGGTCTCGTCCTCGCTGAGATCGAGGAAGAACCGGCACACGATCACCTCGCGGTCCTTGACCGGCAGCAGGCGCAGGGCCCGGACCAACGCGGCGCGCCGCTCCCCCGCTAGGACGGTCTCGACGGCGGCGTCCTCGCCGACGTCCGTACGCGGGTCCGCCGCGGCCGCGCGCAGGGCGAGACCGTCGCGCCGGCTGCGCGACCGGTGCAGGTTGCGGGTCTCGTTGGCCACGATCGCCAACAGCCAGGCCCGGAACGACGACTCGCCCCGGTAGCGGGAGATCTTGCGATGGCCCTTCACGAACGCCTCCTGGATGACGTCCTCCGCGTCCGGACCCGCGCCGAGCAGCACCGCCGTGCGGTGTGCGGCGGTGCTGTGCCGGGCGACCAGGAGCTCGTACGCCGTCAGGTCGCCCGTCCGGGCGCGGGTGACCAGGTCTTCGTCGTTCAGGGGTACCTCCGGTGGGGACGCCTTCATGACACCGCCCGCGCCCTGCGGGTTCCGCCTCGGCGACCGCGCGCTGCCGGACGTCATCGGCCCGATGATGCCGGGCCCCGTGCGCACCCCGCCGGCCCTTGCGGCGGACGGCGTCGGCCCCGGTGTGCTGTAGCAAACCTTCTTGACGATTCATCGATGTGTAGCTAAGTTTCAGCCATCCGGACTGAGAGGTCGTCGTCGATGAAGGCCCAACTCGTTACCGCGACCGCCCTGGTGGCCACCCTGGCGACCACCCTCGCCCCGCCGCCCGTCCAGGCCTCCCCCGCGGCCGAGCGCCCGCCCGGCGGCGAGCACGGCTGGGTCACCTCGACCCTGCGGCACATGAGCCTGCCGCAGAAGGTCGGCCAGCTCTTCGCCACCTACGTCTACGGCGGTGACGCCACCGAGCCCACGGCCGCCGACCGCGCCGCCAACCGCGCGGCGTTCGGCGTCGAGACGCCGGCGGAGGTCGTCGACCAGTTCCACCTCGGCGGCATCTGCTACTTCTCGTGGTCGCACAACCTGGACAGCCCGCGCCAGATCGCGACCCTCTCCAACGGACTGCAGCGGGCCGCCGTCGGCGACGGCACGAAGGGCCGCGTGCCCCTGCTCATCTCCACCGACCAGGAGCAGGGCGTGGTGCTGCGGATGCCCGCTCCCGCCGCGCAGTTCCCCGGCTCGATGGCCCTGGGGGCCGGGCGCTCGCCCCAGGCCGCACGCGAGGCCGCGGAGATCACCGGGCGCGAGCTGCGCGCGGTCGGCATCCACCAGCCGTACGCGCCGATCGCCGACGTCAACGTCGACCCCGGCAACCCGGTGATCGGCGTACGGTCCTTCGGCGCCGACCCCACCCTGGTGGCCGACCTGACCGCCGCCCAGGTCGCCGGGTTCCAGGACGGCGCCGGCGCGACGGCGGTGGCGAAGCACTTCCCCGGGCACGGCGACACGGCCACCGACAGCCACACCGACCTGCCCGTCATCGACCACACCCGCCAGGAGTGGGACCGCATCGACGCGCCACCGTTCCGGCGGGCCATCGACGCGGGCGTCGAATCGATCATGACGGCGCACATCGTGGTACCCGCGCTCGATCCCTCCGGCGACCCGGCCACGCTGTCCCCGACGATCCTCACCGGCGTACTGCGCGGCGAACTCGGCTTCCGGGGAGTCGTCGTCACCGACGCGCTGAACATGGCCGCCGTGCGGCGCAAGTACGGCGACGACCGGGTGCCCGTGCTGGCGCTCAAGGCCGGCGCCGACCAACTCCTGATGCCGCCGGACCTGCGGCTGGCGCGGGACGCGGTGCTGCGGGCCGTCGCCACCGGCGAGCTGACCGAGCGGCGCGTCGACGAGTCGGTCCGGCGCATCCTCGCGCTGAAGTACCGGCAGGGCCTGGCCCGTTCACCCCTGGTCGACGTCGAGCAGGCCGTACGCACGGTCGGGGCGCCCGCGCACCTCGCCGCCGTGGCACGGGTCACCGACCCGACCCTCACCGCCGTGCGCAACGACGCCGGGCTGCTGCCGCTTCGCCCCGGGCGGCGCTCGGTGCTGGTCACGGGCTGGAACAGCGCCGCCTTCGCGACGGTGGAGACCGTGGCCGGCGGATTCACCGCCCGCGACGCCCGGGTGACCGCCCGCCCCGCGACCCTGCCGTCGGACAAGGTGATCGCCGAGACGGCCGCCCTGGCCGCCGAGCACGATCTCACCGTCGTGCTGACCAACAAGGCGTGGGACACCGCCGTCACCGATCCACGCGGCACCCAGCAGCGGCTGGTCGCCGCCCTGCTCGGCGCGGGCAGGCCCGTGGTGGTGGTCGCGGTCCGGGATCCCTACGACATCGCGTACCTGCCGGGCGTGAGCACCTACCTGGCGACCTACTCGTACACGCGGGCGGCGATGGACGCCCTCGTCCGCGCGCTGCACGGCGAGCTGTCCCCCCGTGGCCGACTGCCCGTCACCATCGCCACGGCCGACGGCTCGGGCACCGTGCTGCACCCCTACGGCCACGGCACGAGCTGGTAGGAGGCAACCCATGTCGTCGCTGCGTCCGCTCGCGCTGCGCCCCCTCGCGCTCGGCCTGGCCGTGGCCGTGTCGGGCGCGGCCCTCGCCCCCACGGCCGCCGGGGCCGCACCGCCGCCGGCCGGTTCGGCACCGCCGAGCGTCACGCCCGCCGACATCCACTTCCGGCACGACACGCTGCGCCCCGGGCACGCCCGCGAGGTCGGCCTGCTGCCGGAACACGTGGACCGCATGCCCGCCGACCTGGCGGCGTACCTCGCCCCGACGCCGGACCACCCCGGCCATCCCGCGTACGCCGGTGCCGTGGTCCTGGCGGCCAAGGACGGCGTGGTCGTGCAGCACGCCGCGGTGGGTTCCGCCCTGAGGTACGCGGCAGTCGGGCCGCCGCCCGGGCTGGTCGGGGTGGAACTCCCCGCCGACCAGCAGCTCCCGATGCGGCCCGACACCATCTTCGACCTGGCCTCGGTGTCGAAGCTGTTCACCGCCGTCGTAACCATGCAGCAGGTCGAGCGCGGACGCGTGGACCTCGACGCGCCGGTCGCCCGGTACGTCCCCGAGTTCGCGGCCGGCGGCAAGGAGACCGTCACCGTACGGATGCTGCTCACCCACACCTCGGGGCTGCCCGCCTTCGCGCCACTGTGGAGCAGGTACGCCACGCCGGCGGAACGGTTCGCCGCCGCGCTCGCCACGCCGCTCACGGCCGGCGTGCGGCCCGGTACCCGCTACGTGTACTCCGACCTCGGGCTGATCGCGCTGGGCGTGCTGGTGGAACGGGTGAGCGGCCGGCCGTTGGACGCGCTCGTCGCCGACGACGTCGCGGCGCCGCTGGGCATGACCGACACGGGCTACAACCCGGGGCCGCAGCGGCGCCCACGGATCGCCGCCACGGAGTACCAGCCGTACGCCGGGCGGGGCATGGTGCACGGCGAGGTGCACGACGAGAACGCGTGGTCGCTCGGCGGGGTGGCCGGGCACGCCGGGGTGTTCTCCACGGCGGCGGACCTGGCCGTGCTCTGCCAGACCCTGCTCAACGGCGGCGAGTACCGTGGGCGACGGATCCTGCGCCCCGACACGGTGCGCGCCATGCTGATCAACCACAACGCCCCGCTGGAGCAGGCCTATCCCGAGAGCGACCGCGGGCTGGGCTTCGAACTCGACAAGCACTGGTACATGGCGGGACTCTCCTCCCCGGTGGCGTTCGGGCACACCGGCTTCACCGGCACGTCGATCGTCGTCGACCCCCTCTCCCACTCGTTCGTCATCCTGCTCAGCAACCGGGTGCACCCCGATCGCGGCTGGGGCAGCAACAACGTCGCCCGGCGCGCCGTCGCGCGCGACCTCGCCGAGGCGGTGCCGGTGCGGCCCCGCTCCCGCGAGGCCTGGCGCGCCGACCCGCGCGACCTCGCCACGGCCACCCTCACCGCCCCGCTGCGTCGGGCGGCGCGGGGCGGCACGGCCAGTTTCCTGCTCTGGTACGACACCGAGCCCCGCTACGACAGCGCCCGCGTGGAGGTCTCCACCGACGGGGGTACGACCTGGGCACCGGCGCCGATGGTGCTGCGCCACTCGGACCGGCGGTGGAGCAGCGACGGCACGGTCACCGGCTTCGGCGGCCGGGTCTGGTGGCAGGTCTCGGTCGAGCTGCCCGAACTGGCGACCCACCTGCGCTTCAGCAGCACCACCGACGCCTCCAGCCAGGGCCGGGGCGTCTACGTCGACCGGATCGTGGCGGCGGACCGGGACGGGCTCCTCTTCGCGGGCGAGGGCGGCGACGCCGCCCGGCTCGTTCCCGCCGGCTGGTCGCCCGCCCGCACCTGACCCGGTCGCCGGGGCCCCTGGCCGCGTCCGCCCGCGCCCGGTTCGACGTGGCCGAGCACGGCCGCCGAAGGGCCCCGCCCCTACTTCGACCGGGAAATGCAAGCAATTTATGGACGCCTACATGTCCCTGTTTTTAACCGCAGCGAGACGCGACGTCACTAGGGTCAGTGGACCCGTCGATCGGCGTCGTGGCGAGATCCGTCCCGCCGTGGTGGGGCACCGGAA
Source organism: Micromonospora echinofusca (assembly GCF_900091445.1). Classification (NCBI taxonomy): domain Bacteria; kingdom Bacillati; phylum Actinomycetota; class Actinomycetes; order Micromonosporales; family Micromonosporaceae; genus Micromonospora; species Micromonospora echinofusca. Next base: position 2,773,602 of record NZ_LT607733.1, on the reverse strand, counting down.
GGGGTGGGAATGAGGGGGGTCGCTCCGCTGGTCATCGGCATCGCCTCCTCGCCGGCCGAACGCAGGCGGCTCGCGCGTCTGCTCGGCGGGACGGAGGCGTTCCTCATCGTCTCGAGCGTCGCTCAGGCGCGTACGTTCCTCGGCGTCGCCGGGACGCCCCCGGTGGCGCCAACGGCGCCCACCGCGCCGACCGGGCCCGTGGCGGGACCCGCGACACCGCCGCCAGCCGACCTGAGCGTCGACTCCGACCGGCGGGTGCTGCGCTGGCTGGACCGCGAGGTCGAGCTGACCCGGCTGGAGCACGACTTCCTGCGCTGCCTGGTCGGCGCGCCGGGGCAGGTCTGGACCTACGAACGGCTGCACCTGGAGGTCTGGGGCAACGTGCACCTCGGACGGGGCTCCGACATGCACTCGGTGGTCCGCCGGGTGCGGCACAAGCTCGCCCGGCTGGACGCCTCGGCGTCGATCCACGCGGTCCGCGGGGTCGGCTTCCGCCTCGCCCCGGTCTGAGAACGGGCCCTCCCTCGACAGCCGACGCGGTCCGGCCCGCCTGGTGGGAAACCAGGCGGGCCGGACCTGTCAGCCGACGGTCGGGGTCAGCAGCGTACGGGCGACAACGCGAAGTCCTCCACCGTGGGGGTGGCGGTGTTGATCCTCGTCTGGCGGGTCTGGGGCTTCCAGCCGTCCTTGGCGACGATCATCGTCAACGGGTTGTTCCGACGGTCCATCCAGTAGGCGTACTTGCCCTCGGCGTCCGTGGCGAACGTCCAGGACATCGCCCACGAGTCGACCTGCACGGTGGCACCGGGGATCGGCGAGCTGGCGCCCTGGCAGCTCGTCCCGGTGACCGTACCCATCAGCTTGCCCCAGGTCGTCGGCTGCAGCACGTTCAGCGTGACCGCGACCGGCTCCACCGTGTAGGGGGTGTTCTCCTTGATGGCGACCGAGGCGGTGTACGTGCCGGGCTGGTCCACGTTCGCGGACATGCCGACGTTGACCGTGACGGCCTCGCCCGGCGCCAGGGTGGCCGCCGTCTTGTCGATCGTCATCCAGCTGACGTCGGCGGTGCTGGCGGCGCACTCCTCGAAGCCGGGCAGCGCCTCGCTGTCCCGCGTCGCGGTGAAGCCGCCGGAGGAGCCACCGACCTTGTAGAAGCCGCACGCCGCGCCGCCACGGTAGCGGGCGGTGTTGGCGTTCGGCAGGCTCGACCACGAGGAGGTGGCCGGGTCGTAGGCGAAGCCGACGTTGGTGATGGCACCGCCCTGGGAGCCGCCGACGACCAGGAACTTGCCGTTGGCCACGGCGAACGAGCTGGCCCAGTTGTCGGCCGGCGCGTCCGCGATGGCCGTCCAGGTGTTGGCGCCCGGGTCGTAGGCGTAGCTCGCCTTCTGCGCGGCGGAGCCGTCGTTGCCTCCGGTGCAGTAGACGATGCCGTCGATCCCGCCGCAAGAGAGGAAGGCCACCGACTTCGGGTAGTCGGCCAGGGTCTCCCAGCTGTCGTCGGCCGGGTCGTAGCGCACGACGTCGTTCGACATCGGCGTGCAGGACGCGGTGGTGCAGCCGCCGATGGCGTACAGCTTGCCGCCCGCGACCGCCTGGCCCGCCGCGGAGCGCGGCGCCGGGTTGTCGGCCTTCTCCGTCCAGGTGTTGGCCGCCGGGTCGTACGACCAGGTGGTGCCGTCCGGGCCGGCCGCCGCCCAACCGCCGGTCGCGATGATCCTGCCGTCCAGGACGCCCACCGTCATGGCGGTACGTGCACCGGGCAGATCGGCGATCGCGGTCCAGGTCTGCGCGACCGGGTCGTAGGCGTAGTTCTTCGCCGAGGACGCCGAGCCGGTGCCGCCGGCGATGGAGTACACCTTGCCGCCGAGGTTGACCACCCGGTTGTCCATCACCACGGCCGGGTAGTTGGCGATGTCGGTCCAGGGCGCGGCCTGCGGGCCGGCCTCGGGCGACGCCGCCGCCGTCGACTTACCGGACGTCTTCGCCGCGAACGAGGTCGGGACCTCGAGCCGCTGCACCGGCGCGCCCTGGGAGCCGAGCACCTCCTGCTTGCTCATCCGGGACCCGTCGGCCCGCAGCAGCTCGAACCCGCCGGCGCGCTCGCTGAACTCGACGGCGACCGGGGCCCCGCCGGTGTTGGTCACCGTGAACGACTTGGTGACCTTGCCGCTGGGCATCCGGGCCGAGCCGGTGACCTGGGTCGGCTTGACCGACAGTCGGCCGGCCGCGAGCTGGAAGTTCGCCGCGGTGGCCCAGTCTGCCTGGACGTCGACCTGCTTGCTCTGGCTGACGTAGCTGCCGGCCCGGGCGGTGAATCTGTGGGTGTCCGTCAGCGTCGAGAACAGCCAGTAGAAGCCGTCCGCCAGCCCCGGGTCGTCCGGCGTCGCCACGGTGGTGGCCTTCTCCGTCGGCCGGTCGTCGCTGGTGACGGTGGCGCCGTTGACGTAGCCGTTGTCGTTCTTGTCACGGACGTGGCCGAGCACCAGACCGCCGTCGATCGGCTCGCAGGTGAGCTGGCTGCCGATCAGCACGTTGTCGACCGACCACCACCACTCGTACGAGGCGTCGTAGTAGCGGAACCGGACCCGGGCCTGGGCCTGGCCGGCGGCCTGCGGTACGGCGATCTCGGTGACCTTCGGGCCGCGCACGTCGGCGGCCTGCCGGAGCACGTTGGTCCACGTCGTCCCGCCGTCGAGGCTGAGGTCGACGTCCGCGCGGTCGCTGCCCAGCCAGTTGTAGTCCTGGTTGAACCGGATGACCGGTGCCGTGACGCCGGTCAGGTCGACGACCGGGCTGACCAGCGAGGTGTCCTGCTTGCCGCCGGAGCCGTACTCGTCGCTGTCGATGATCGCGAAGTTGCCGGTGCCCCCGGTCAGGTTGCCCCGGGCGCCGTCGTCGGTGAACTTCCAGACCTGGCCGCTGCCCGCGTGGTCCACCACGGACCAGCCGGCCGGCACGGTGCTGCCGTCGAAGGTCTCGTACTCACCGTCGGAGCCGAACCGGTAGCCCGGCGCCGTGGTGCAGGCGTTGGTCTGCACCGGCACCGCCACGTTGGCCGTGGCGTTGCCCGCGCCGACCACGACCTGCTTGTTCACCGTCTGGTAGCCCGGGTACTGCGACTCGACCTTCAGGTCGTAGGTGCTGCCGGCCGGCAGCTTGAGGCTGTAGCGGCCGTTGACGGGCGTGGTGTAGTCGGACACGCCCGACTGGCCCTCCACGGTGACCTTCGCGTAGAGCGGCCAACCGTGCCCGGATCCGTCGGTGACGGTTCCGCTGACGGTGACGCTCGGCACCGCGGTCAGGGCCACGTCGAGCGTCGTGGTCGCGTTGCGGGCGACCGCCGCCGGTACGGTCTTCGCCTGGTAGCCGAACGCCGCCACGGCGACCTGGTAGTCGCCGACCGGCAGCAGCGACGAGTAGGTCCCGTCCGCACCGGTGGTCAGCTCGCGGTCGGCGGCGCCGGTCAGGCTCACCGTGGCGCCCGCGATCGGGGCGCCGGTGGTCGCGTCGGTGACCTTGCCGGCCAGCGTGCCGCTGTCGCCGATCGGGGCGCCGTTGAGCAGTGCGAGCGCGTCCAGCCGGCCCTCGCCGAACACGTTGTTGTCGTCGGCGGTGCCGCCGCACTGCGCCTCGGCCTTGTCGGTCGCCGAGTCGTCGAGCAGCGCGCGGGTGGCGGTGACGTCGCCGACGAGCGCCGGCGCGGCGGACCACAGCAGCGCGATCGCGCCGGCGAGGTGCGGGGCGGCCATCGAGGTGCCGTTGTAGCTGGCGTAGCCGCTGCCCGGAATGCTCGACCGGACGTTCACGCCGGGCGCCGCGATGTTGGGCTTGATCTCGCCGTTCTGGCCGGCGCCCCGGGACGAGAAGCTGGCGATGTTGTTGTTGACGTCGTAGGCGCCCGCCGAGTAGTTGCTGACCAGGCTGCCCGGTGAGCCGCTGGTCTGGCACGCCGAACCGCTGTTGCCGTTGGACCAGACACCGAAGATGCCCGACGCGGTCCACGCCAGCGTCACGTCCTCCATGAACGGGTCGTTGGAGGGCAGCGTGGTTCCCCACGAGTTGTTGATGATGTTCGGCCGCTTGCTGGCGTCCGGGTTCTGGCCGTTGAGGTCCGTCGGCTCGAGCATCCACTGCCCGGACGTGACCAGTGCCGCGTCGCTGGGGCAGCAGCCGTTGGCCGCGATCCACTTCACCTCGGGGGCGACACCGATCTGGTTGGCACCGTCGGCGCCGGCCATCGTGCCCATCGTGTGCGTGCCGTGGCCGTTGGTGTCGCAGGGCGCGGCGCAGGAACCGGCGGCGCGGAACCAGTTGTAGTTGTGGTCGAACGTGCCGTCGCCGTTGTTGCCCCGGTAGGAGTTCACCAGCGCGGGGTGGTTGAACTGGACGCCGGTGTCGATGTTGGCCACCGTGATGCCGGCGCCCTTGACGCCGTACTGGGACCAGACGTCGTCGGCGTTGATGTTCGCGACGCCCCACTCGAGGGCGTTGACCGTCTTCTCGTCGGTGCCCTTGGTGACCTCGGGCACCTCGTAGGCGACCGGGGCGTACAGGCCCTCGACCTCGGCGTGCGCGGCGAAGCTCTGCGCCATCGTCAGCGAACCGCCGCTGACCTTGATCGCGTTGGTCGCCCAGAAGGTCTCGTACTTCGTTCCGGAGCCGTCGAGTTCGGCGCGGATCTTGGACTGGCTGTTGGCGGCGGTCTTCTTCAGTGCGTCGGCGACGGCGGTCCCGCGCTTGGCCCAGTCCTTGATCGCCGCGGCCTCGCCGAGGTCGGCCCGGTCCTTGAAGCGGATCCAGAAGTCGCCCTCGGTCTTGCCCTGGAGCTCCTTCGTGAGCTCCGGCCGGATCTTGTCGGACGGGGAGGCCTGTGCGCCTGACCCGGTCGCGGCCAGGCCTGTCGCGGCGAGGATCATCGCCGCACCGGCGCTGACCAGGGATCTGGCCAAGCGCCTCGTGGGTGGACGTGTGAACATTCGGTGGTGCCTCCTCCAGAACGACCCAGAGTGGAACGAGCCATGGTGGAGGGCGCAGGGGCTGGCCCGTCTCCGTTCGGATGATCGGGATCCGGCCCCTCCATGCCCCCCAAGGCACCGCGCGGGTCACGCCGGCTGCCCGTCTGGACACTATGATCGACAAGAATGGACGATCAAGAATTTGCCGTAAGCAATTTGTCACTAGGTGTTGGCCGGCGAATGGGGCGCTTGCCGACATTAGTCAGGGCCATGACGAAGATGGGCAGAGGCTGTCCATAGTTTCCGGGTGGGTGCTGTGGGGGCACGCGACGAAGGCACGGTGCCGGACGCTCCAGAGCCGGCCGACGAACCCTTTCCGCTGGTGATCGCGGTGACACCGTCGCCGGCCGAGCGGATACGACTGGCCGAACGCCTGGAGGGCGTCGCGCCGCTGCTGCTGGTGGCCGACCTCGACGAGCTGCGCAGGCTGATCGCGGTCCCGCCGCGGCTGCCGGCCCAGCCGTCCTCGCCGGCTCCGGCCGGCACGCCGGGCACGACGGACGACGACGCGCTGCTGATCGACTCGACCCGGTCGACGGCCCGCAGCCGGGGCCGCGAGGTCGGCCTCACCCGGCTCGAACACGACCTGCTGTCCTGCCTGACCACCGAGCCGATCCGGGTCTGGAGCTACGCCGAGCTGCACCGCTCGGTCTGGCGCGACGAGGGGCGCGAACGCAGGGCGGACGTGCAGTCCCTGGTGAAGCGGCTGCGTCGCAAGCTCCACGACCTCGGCACCGGGGTGGCCATCGACGCGGTGCGCGGCGTCGGGTTCCGGCTGACCGACCATCAGCAGCCGAGAGTCAGCGGTTCCGGCTGACTGCCTGACTTAGGCAGACCGCGCCCGGCGCAGGCTGACCGGTGGACCGAAGCGCACCGGGACGCCGGGGGAATACAGCACGCTGACCGGCGCGCCGACGGGCGCCGGCAACCCGGCGGCCGCGACCAACTCGTCGTCGAGGTGCAGCAGTTCCGCGCGGTGCAGCGGCCAGCGCGGATGCCAGTTCGGCAGGTGCAGCGTCCGCCCGTACGCCCGGGTGTGCAGCCCCCAGCGGGCGGTGACGAAGTGCTCCAGCGGGGTCGGGTCGGTGATCGGCTCGCCCACCCGCACCACCATGCGGCTGGTCGCACCGGCCGGGCCGGGCCACCGGCGCCGGCACCGGTAGGTGTAGCGGTCGCCGTCGCGCTCCAGCCGCATCGCCGACCACGTGTACGGCAGCCGCAGCGTCGCCCGGGCCACCAGCACGGGGACCAGCCGCGACGCGTCCAGCGAGCGGAACACCACCGCCCGCCGGCCGGTGTCGTCGACCGAGTAGAGCCGGACGTTGGTCTCCCAGAAGCTGCCGAGGTACGGCACACCCGGCCCGCGCCCGAGGCCCACCCCCACCATCCGGAAACCGATCAGACCGACGTGACTGACCCCGTCGAGGGTGTCGGGGCGCGTCCCCGCGGGCAGCAGCGGCGCGACGAGTTCAGGCGCGACCGCCCAGTGCAGGAACGTCAGATCGTCCCAGCGCTGCCGCAGGAGCGCCCACGGGAACGCCTGCCCGGGCGCCGAGTCGACCGGCTCGATGTCCACGTACCCCATCCTGCCCCGCGCCGGCGGGCGACGTCACGCGGGCGGCGCCCGGCCCGCCGCCCCAGGCCGTCGCCGGCCGCTCAGGCGGCGGCGAAGGCCAGGGCGACCAGAGTCCGTGCTCAAGGCGTGGGCGATCGCCGACGCCCTTGGGGAGATCGACGGTCACCTCGTCCGGCTCACGCCGGGGCGTGGGTAGCGTCGACATCCCGATCCGGCGCCGCGTCCGGCCGCGCCCGACGGGCGGCGCCCTCCTCGCCGGCGCGCTCCTGCGGGAGTACGGGAACGGGCGCGCGCCACGACCGCCACAACCGGCTGTACCCGCCCCCGGACGCCAGCAACTGCTCGTGCGTACCGTGCTCGACGATGCGCCCGTGCTCCAGGACGACGATGCGGTCCGCGGTGGCCGCCTGGCTGAGGCGGTGCGCGACGATCAGCGTGGTGCGGCCCTCGGTGGCCGCCGTGGCGGCGCGCTCGAGGTCGCGCGCGCCGGCGCTGCCGGCCTCCGCGGTGGCCTCGTCGAGGACCGCGACGGCGGGGTCGGCGAGGACGAGACGGGCCAGGGCGAGCTGCTGGGCCTGGGCGGCGGTGAGCTGCCGCCCGCCCTCCCCCACGCACGTGTCCAACCCGTCCGGCAGCGTACGCAGCCAGTCGGTGACGCCGACGAGGTCGAGGGCGGCGGTCACCTCGGCGTCGGTGGCCTCGGGGTCGGCCAGGCGCAGGTCGTCGCCGAGCGTTCCGGCGAAGACGTGCACCTCCTGGCTGATCAGGGCGATCTCGCGACGGACGCGGTGCTCGTCCAGGTCCCCCAGCGGCACGCCGCGCAGGCTGACCGCGCCCCGGGTCGGCGCGATGATTCCGGCGGCGATGCCGGCGAGCGTGCTCTTGCCCGCCCCGCTCGCGCCGACGAGCGCGACGCGCTCACCGGGCGCCAGGCTGAGGGCGACGTCCCGCAGCACGACGGGCCCGTCGTCGTAGCGGTGCCGGTCGACGACCACCTCCAGCGCCGCGGGTCCCGAGCCGGCCCGCCCTGCGGACCGTCGGGGCCGGCCGGCCCCGGACCCGTCGGGCGACGCGGTGTCGACGGACGCTGAACTGTCGGGCGCGGAGCCGCCTGGCGGCGCGGAGCCGCCTGGCGAGGCGGCGGGCGCGGAGCCGGCGGGCAGCGTGGTGACGCCGACGAGCCGGGCGAGGCTCGCCCCGGCCTGGAGCACGGAGTCGGACTGGAGCAGCAGTAGGCCGATCGGGTTGAACAGGCGGTGGAAGTAGAGGGCCGCGGTCGTCGCCGCGCCCACGGTGGCCAGGTCGTCGCGCACCAGCAGGAAACCGGCGAGCAGGACGGCGGCGAGGCCGACGAACTCCGACCGGTTGATCCGCAGCCCGAACCGGGTGTGCAGGTTGAAGATCTCCAGCGACAGGTCGCGGGCGGCGACGGAACGATCGGCGATCCCGCCGACGTGCGCGTCCTCCAGCCGGTAGGCGCGCACGGTCGCCGAGCCGCGCAGCGCCCCGGCCATGGCCTGTGTCCGCTCGCCCGTCGCGACCCGTTCGCGCGCGTAGTACGGCACCGAGCGCCTCAGGTACCAGCGCAGCGCCAACGTGTAGGCGGGGGCCGCTGCCAGCCCGGCGAGGCCGAGGCGCCAGTCCAGCGCGAAGAGCCCCAACGCGGTCAGCACGATGGACAGCAGCGCGCCGAGGAAGGCGGGGCCGCTGGTGGCTATCACGTTGGTCACCACGGCCACGTCGTCGCCGGCGCGGGCCACCAGGTCCCCGGTGCCGGCCCGCTCCAGCGTGGCCGACGGCAGGTGCAGGGCGCGGTCGAGGACCCGCTCCCGCAGCCGCGCCAGCACGGTCTCGCCGAGGCGTGCGGTGAGGGCGGCGCCGATCGCGGTGAGGACGCCGGCGAGCACGGCGGCGCCCGCGATCACGCCCGCCCAGGCCACGATCCGCGGCGTGTCGGAGCCGGCGATGACGTCGTCGACGAGGCGGCCGAGCACCCAGGGGGCGACCAGCCCGGTCGCGGCGGCGGCGACCAGCAGGATGGTGGCGGCGGCGCTGAGCCCGGGCAGCCGGGCGAACTCGGCCCGCAGGGCCGCCCAGGTCTGCCGGGTGGTTGCCGTGGGCAGCAGCCGCCGCGACGCGGCGCCGACTGCGGACTGGTCGGTCATCGCAGGACCTCCTCCCGGTAGCGGGCGTCGCCGGCCAGCAGCCGCTCGTGCGGGCCCTCGGCGACGACCCGTCCACGGTCGATGACGGCCACCCGGTGCGCGGTGCGCAGCAGGGCCGGACTGTTGGTGATCAGCACCGTGCCGCGGGCCGCCGCCGCGCGGGCTGCGGCCAGCCCCTCGGCGAGGTGCGCCTCGGTCACCGCGTCGACCGCCGTGGTGGGGTTGTGCAGCACCAGCACCGGCGGGTCGGCGACGAGCGCCCGGGCCAGCCCGACCCGCTGCCGCTGGCCGCCGGACAGGTTGGCGCCCCGCTCGGTGAGCAGGCGGTCGATGCCGTGCGGGTGCGCGGCGAGCACGTCCTCGGCCGCTGCGGCGCGTACGGCGGCGCGCAGGACCGCCTCGTCGGCGTCGGTGCCGGCGGCGAGGTTGGCGCGCAGCGTCCCCTCGAACAACGCCACGTCGTGCGGCTCGACCAGGAGGATGCCGCGTACGGCGTCGATGTGCAGGTCCTCGGCGGGCGTGCCGTCGACGTACAGCGTGCCCCGGTAGTCCTCGCGGGGCACGCGGCCGGAGAGCAGTGCCACCAGCGCCTCGGCGTCACCCGGGTCGTAGGCGAGCACGCCGAGGACCTCACCGGCGTCGACCCGCAGGCACAGCCCGTCGAGCCCCGCGTGCCCGATCGTGTCGAGGGCGAGCCGCGCCGGGGCCGGGGCGGGCGGACCGGCGGAGCCGGGCCGGGTGAGCGGCTCGGCACCCAGCACCCGGGCGACCCGCCCGGCGGAGGCGCGGGCCATGGCGAACAGCTGCACGGACCAGCCCAGCGTCTGCACGGGCTCGGCGATGAACTGGGCCAGCCCGACGACGGCGACGAGTTCGCCGATGGTGAGCCGGCCCTGGAGTGCGAGCCAGCCGGCGACGCCGGCGACGGCCGCGAGGAAGAGGCCGTTGACCGTGGTGGTGAGCCCGAGGTGCAGGCCCTTGGTGGTGGCGGCGCGCAGGGTGACGTCGAGGGCGTGGCGGCTGGCGGCCGCGTACCGGCGTGCGGCGTGGTCCTGGGCGCCGATGCCGCGCAGCACGCGCAGGCCCGTGACGAGGTCGACGGCGAGCGAGGTGGCGGCGGCGAGGGCCTCCTGCTGTGCGGCGCTGCGCCGGCTGAGCAGCGGCGCCATCCGTTGCAGGGCGACGACCACCAGCGGCACGCCGACGAGCACGCCCAACCCGAGAGGAACGTCGACGACGAGCAGCGCCACGGCCGCGACCGCGATGGCGGTGAGCGCGGCGGCGCAGAGCCCCGCGACCCGTACGACGAGCGCGGACAACTCGGCGTCGGAGGCGGCGACGGAGAGCAGCTCGCCGTCGCGCATGCCCGAGCGGTTCCCGCGCGGGTCGAGGGCGCTGCGGGCGATCTCGACACGCAGGAGGTGAGCCTCCTGCTCCAGGGCGGCGTACCCCAGACGGGCGCCGGTGCGGTAGGCGAAGGCGAGGACGGTGAAGAGGACGGCGAGACCGGCGAGGGAGAGCAGCAGCGCCCGTACGTCCCCGGTGGCGACCGCGCGGTCGATGATCACGCCGATCGCGACCGGGACGAGGGCCTCGGTGGCCTGGTGGGTGCAGAGCAGCGCGGTACCGGCCACCACGCGACCGCGCTGGCGACGCAGGGCGCGGCGCAGGACCGTCCCTCCACTGACCTTCTCGGATGTGTGCACGAGCTGCGCCCTCCCAGCGATCGAGGGCCAGGTTAGCCTCACCTAATGGCTCCGGCGAACGGGGGCTCGGCGACCCGTCAGCCGCCCACGTCCGCGCCGAGGTGCGGCATCCCCTACCGGGCTGGCCTTGTCCTCATCGCCGCCATCATCTGGCTTCCATGATCGACAGAACGGGCCCTAGGCGGATTCGAGGACGAAGAAGAGGAAACACATGAAGGACCCGGAGTTCATGTCGGGTGGGAGCAGTTCCGCGGGAGTGTCCGGAGAAGGGGGCGGTTCGCTGATCGTCGCGATGCGGAACCCGGCAGCAGCAAAAGCATCTGCGATGGCGTGCAGCGGCCGGTGCCAGTAGGTCAGCCACACGGTCTGGCCGTCCATGACGTAGTCCTCGGAGTACTTCGTCAGCGCGAAGTAGTCGGCCTTGGGATACGCGATCGCATAGATCGCGGGGTGGATGACCGAGAGGATCAGGCGACCGCCTGGCTTCAGCACGCGACGCAGCTCGGCGAGGGGACCGGACCAGTCCTCCAGGTAGTGCAGGACCAGGGACGCGACGACGTCATCGAACTCGGCGTCTGCGAACGGCAGTGGCGCGCTCAGGTCCGCCACGTGCACGTCGGCGTCTTCACCCAGCCTCTGGCGGGCCAGGTCGACCATGGCCGCACTCGCGTCAAAGCCGGTGACCACGGCTCCCTTGGCGCGCAGCGCGGCTGACAACGGGCCGGAACCGCACCCCGCGTCGAGGATCCGGCGACCTCGTACGTCGCCGGCGAGACGGAGCATCTCAGGTCGCTCGTAGTACGCGTTGAAGAGGTTGGACTCGTTCTCCGCCGAATAGGCGTTCGCGAACCTGTCGTAGTCACTTGTTGTCACCGTGACCCCATTCCCATGAGAGGCAAGGATGCATCCCTACCGAAGCCGCGTGGGTGCGACAAGATCGGCAGGACACGCTAGGCGTTGGCGGGGTCCTCGCCGGCCGCGGGCCGGTAGCAGTCGCTCGCCAGGATCAGGGCGACGCGGTCCCGGCTCGCGGTGGTGGTGAGGCTGATCGTGATCCCGGTGTCGGGGTCACGCATCGACACGGCGCCCCGGGTGCCGTCGGCGAAGGTGCGGTCCTCGGTGATCTCGTAGCCCTGTTGCCGCCACATGTCCCGGATGCGCCGCAGCGTGGTGATCTGGTCGGCGGGCGAGACCGGAAGCCCGGCGAAGCCGCTCAACGTCCACCGTCCGTCGTCGGCGATCTCGCCCCGCTGGCCCTGGCAGGGCGAGGTGTTGGTCCGCCAGTCGTCCAGCGTGACGCCGGCGGTGGTGGCGACGGCCTGGGCACGAGCCTCGGCCAGGGTGCTCACCTCGGCGGCTGCCTTGGTCTGCAACGGGTCGTCCTTTCCTGACGATGGGCCGGGGTCACCGCCCGCGCAGGCGGTGGCCGGCACCAGTACGGCCGCCACCGCCACGGCGTGCCACCAGGGCGTACGGTGACGAAGGGTCACGGGGCTCTTCCGTGGTCGAGGGCGGCTGCCTCGTAGTCGCCGACGATGACGGCCGCCTGGGAGCGCAGCATCTGGCTGTTCTGCGCCCAGTATCCGCTGTGGCCGGAGGTGTCGACGTGCAGGACGTTGCCGCCGAACTCCGGGTCGTGCGGGGCGGGGCCGTGGATGCCGACGAGGCCGTCGACCAACCACTCCCCGACGACGGGTACGCCGTCGAGCCAGCCGATCGTCTCCTCCGGTCGGGCGACGACGGTGTCGTCGGCCGCGGCGCCGGCCCACACGTGTCTCGGGTCGATGGCGAACTCGCCGGCGTTCTCGACGCGCATGCCGGGACTGCCGACGGCGATCAGGTCGTCCGCGGCGAGGCCGTCGCCGGTGCTGGCGGCCTCGCCGAGGACGGTCGACCCGTAGCTGTGACCGATGGCGGTGACGTGGGAGGGACTGTCGTCGTGGGAGACGCGGAGCCCGTCGACGAAGCCGTCGAGCGCGCGGGCGCCGGCCTCGGACTTGGCTCCGAACACGGCGCTGACGATGTCGAGATTCACCGACGGGGTGTCGTAGCCGAGCCAGGCCACGACGGAGACGTCGGCGCCGGCGGGGGCAAGCTCGACCGAGGCCTCCCGCAGGTCGTTGGCCCTCCCGATCAGGCCGCGGATGTCGTCGAGTTCGGTGCCGACGCCGGGTACGAGGACCGCGGTGTGGGCGGCGGTGTCCGGGTTGCCGATCGCGACCGCCGCCTTGCCGTCACCCGTCGGATCGACCGAGAGCAGGTAAAGCCGCTCGTTCGGCGCCGCGTGCTCCGTGCCTTCCAGCTTGCCCAGCAGCATGAGCGCGGTGGCACGCTGCGGGTCGTCCCGGTCGCGGTGCCGGCCGGCGTCGTCCCCGACGAACGTGCGCAGCGCCAGTTGGTTCGCCGCGTCGCGGTCGGTGGCGGGCAGCCCGTCGAGGGCGCCGATCCTCTCCGGGTAGGCGGTGAGGTAGACCTGCCGCTCGTCGTCGGACAGGCGACTCCACCAGGCGTGCACGTCGGCGGGACTGCTGCCCGGCGCCGGGATGCTCTCCTCGCTGAGCTCGAGCGCCGCCGCGGCGGCGAGAGCGCCGTCGTTGACCCGGTTGTACTCCCAGGCGAACTGTCCCGGCGCGCTGGCCTTCAACTGGGTCAGGGCGCGGGCGATCCGGCTGTCGGCCTCGGTGGCCTCGGTGACGATCCGCGTGATGAGATCGGTATAGATCGCGGCGTTGCGGACATGCCGACGGTGGATCGTCTCCGCGTCCGGGTCGTGCTTGTCCCCTGCCGCCATCGCCGGCGCGGACACCCGCCCGGCCTCGTCCACGGCCAGTCCGAGGGATCGGGCGGCCCCGACGGCCGACTCCAACCGCCGCTGCAGGTCGCCGAACTCCTCCGCCGCTTCCCGCAACACGCTCGCGGCGGTCCGCGTCTGCAGGCTCGCGACCTCGAACTCGTCATCGAGTTCACCCAGCCGGCCCAACGCGGCACTGGCGGCCGGCCCCTGCCAGCCCGAGACGCGCAGCGGTCCGGTCAGCTCGGCGCCACACCGCTCCTCCAGCTTCGCGCAGGCCCGGGACAGGTCAGTCCAGGCCTGCGCGGCGTCCCGGAGCGGGGCGACGCGCGCCTCGCGCAGGTCCGCGTACGTCACCACCGTGCGGTCACCGCCCGTGGATGTCGAAACGGGCGGCGTTGGCCTCGTCGCTGTAGCGGTAGTCCATCGCGCAGCCCTGCAGGGCGTCGCCCACCTGGGACAGATAGCGGTCCAACTTGGTCAGGTCGTCCGACCACGACCAGCGCAGCTGCTCCAGCGCCGCCCGGGTCTGCCATCCGGGCAGGCCGGCGACCGCGGCCCGCGTCTCGTCACCGACGTCGGACACGTCGCGCCGCAGATCGTCCCGCAGGTCGTCGCACACCCGCGACGCCTTCTCCAACAACTCCGGCTCGACGTGTAGTTCGATCACTGACTGGCCTCCCGCGAAGATCGATGCGAGCCTACATAACCGCCCCACGCACCGCGCGGATCGGTCGCCTCAGCCCGTGCTCAGCCCGGCCAGCACGTCGCCGGCGCGCAGCACCGCCCACGGATGGCCGGGCATGCCGGTCACCGTCACCACCGTCGAGCCCGACGCGACCGGGGTGGGCACGCGGATCAGCCGGTCGAGCGCGTCGGGGTCGGCGGCGCCGGCCAGGACCGTACGGCCGGCCAGGTCGGGCGGTACGCGGATCTCGCCGGTGTCCGCCGACGCCGCCGCGCGGACGGCGGCGACGTCGGCCGGTACCTCGGTGTAGGTGTGGTCCGCGTGGCCGACCAGGATCCGGTCGGCGCGCCCGACCGCGTGCCATGCCAGCAGGTCGAGGACCGTGGCACGGTGGCCGCCCAGGAAGTGCTCCCACTGGTCGGCGGCCGCCCGCGCGAGCTGGTCACCGTGCCGGCCGACGCTGTGGCCGTAGCCACGGCCGGTCAGGGTCAGGTCGGTCCAGAGCAACCGTCGGGTGCGCAGGTCCACGACCATCGGCAGCAACATCCGGGCGTTGCCGCGCAGGTCGAACCGCTGCGCGACCCGGGCGCCGTCGAACTGCTCGCCCCGGGTGAGGGGCAGCATGACGCCGGCGACCGCCTCCGTGAGGGCCTCGAACGGCACGGCGTTGTAGCTGAGGACGGTCGGCACGGCGTAGTGCACGCCGTGCTCGGCCAGACGGGTCAGGTGGAGGTCGAGGAACTCGGTGGCCCCCAGCGGAGCCGGGGCGGAGGTGAGGTCGCCGGAGTGGATCGCGCCGTCGCCGGCGAAACGCAGCCGGGTGAAGTCGCAGTGGCCCACCCGCTGCCAGTCCCGGTCGAAGAACACGCAGGACAGGTCGAGGTCGACCCGCGTGGCGCCCGGCTCCTCCCAGTGCAGGAAGAACCGCAGCACCTCCGCGTCGGGCAGCGCCCGCACGCTGCCCCTCGGCCACCCCGCCAGCTGCGCCGAGGCGGCCCGCTCCCGCGTCGGCGCGGGCACCTCGGCCAGGGCGGCGTCGAGGACGGCCACGTCGAACCGGCCGAGCCGGGCGGCGCGGGCGGTCAGCTCGGCGTCGACCAGCCCGCGTACCGCGGTGATCGCCGGCACGGGCACCGGCGGGCGTCGCTCGGGCTCGGTCCAGGTGGTCACGACGCTGCCGCGGGGATGGAACACCCGCCGGGGCATACCGGGACCGGGACGGCCACCGACGATCCCGGACTCCTCGACGGCGCCGCCCACGGGCGGCGCCTCGGCGGGAGGGGGCACCTCGCCGCCCGACCGGAGCGCTTCCCGCAGAAAGGCGGGGCCGGCACCGCGCACGCCTCGCGCGACGGCGCGCAGGACGTCGCCCAGGCCGACGGCGAGCGCCGGGGCGGCCCCGGTGTGCGCGGAGCCGTGGGCCTGCGCCGCCGCCCGCGCCCGCGCGGTCGCCGCCAGCTCGGCAGCCGTCGCCCGTACCGTCCCGTTGCGGCCGGTGAGTTGAGCCGCCGCCGCGGCGAGCACGCCGGGTGCCACCCGGGCCACCGTCCGGCGCATGGCTGTCTCGATGGCCGCGTACGCCGCCGGATCGTCCCCGGCGACCCGCAGCAGGTGGTCGAGCCGGCGCCACAGCTCGCCCGGACGTTCGGTGAGCAGGCCGGCGGCCCTCGCCACGTCACCGCCGGTCAGGGCCTCCTCCACCAGGGACGCGTGGGTCCGCACGCGGACCGTGACCGTGCCGTCGGGGTGCCCGGTCGGCACGAGCTGCCGGGGCTCGCGGGCGCAGGCCGCCACGATGGCCGCGCCGAGGGCGCTGGCGCGGGCCGCGCGGGTGCCGCGCAGCGCGGCGAACGCGACGGCCGCCGCCGGGTGCGCGGCCACGTTCTCGTACGGGTGCAGCCGCTCGCCGAGGCGCTTCCAGACGGTGGGGTGCCGCCGCAGGTCCTCCGCCGCGCCCGCGGCACCGCAGGCGTCGAGATGCGCGAGAGCCGCGCGCCGCAGCGGCCGGGGCAGGGCCCGCACCCGGGTGACCGGCAGGACGACGACGGGCTCGTGGACCGGACGCCAGGCCGCGCCCTCGGACTCGTCGTCCCGCCTCGGCAGGACGAGCCCCGGGTCCCCACCCGAGTACGCCCACAGGGTCCGCGCCACGTCCGTGGCGGTCGACCACCGCCGCCGGGCCGCGGCGACCAGGTCGCGGTAGCCGGGGGTGCACGCCGTGGCGTGCAGCGCCCAGGCGACGACCAGCGCGATGGTCTCCCGCGCGGGCACCACCTCGGGCAACCAGTCGAGGCTGCCCGGCGCGGTGGCGTTCACCAACACCTCGAGGTCGGCCCGGTCGGACTCGCTCAGCGCGGCAGGCCGGGCGACAAGCTCGTCGCGGAGCCGGACCGCGGCGCCGACCGGGTCGGCCTGGAGCCCGGCGAGACGCATCGGCATCGGCGGCGCGGCCGGGACGGCGTCCTCGACCGGCGCACCGGCCCGCCGCAGCCGGCGGCGCACCGGGGCCGAGGGCGCGACGACGGTGAGGTACGTGTCGTCCGCCGCCAGCCGCCGGCCGCAGACCGGGCACGCGGTGACCTGCTCCGGCGGGAAGCACGCCGGGCACACGGGATGGCCGCACGGGTCGAGCGGCGCGCCACCCTCCTCGCGGCCGCACAGCACGCAGGGCGCGCCGGGCACGGCGAACAGATGGGTCAGCAGCCGCCGTACGTAGACCGCTTCGATGTCGCGCGGGGTGTCGGGAAACGACCGGTAGAGCGGCAGCATCGGACGATCCGCGCCGACCATCTCGTCGATGGTCGCCAGCAGCCAGTCGGCCCACCGGACCCGCACCGCCGCCGGCAGCCGGGCCGCCGCCGTGCGCAGGTCGTCCCGGAGCAGCCAGCCACGACCGGCCAGATCGGCCTCGAGCGCGGCCACCCAGGCCGCACCGTCCGCAGGGGCGGCGCCCGCACACACCACCGCGACCCGGCCGGTGCGTCGCAGCAGCACCACGGCCAGCGCATCCATGCTCGCGCCCTCCCCGTGTAAGAGCGGTGGGCGGAGAGTCGCGACGCTAGTTGCCAGGAAAGGGTGAGAAGGAAGCACCGCGGGGAGCCGCCCACCGCGAGGAAGATCGTACGGGGCGGCGGCGGCCGGCCTCACCCTGATTTCCAACCGGAAGACGCCCGTTCGCGTGCCAGGGGCACCGCTCGCAGGGGGCATCGGATTACCCTCGCCGGCATGAGCCGACGCACCGACCCGGTCCGGCGTCCGCTGTGGCGTGACCGCGACTTCGGCGCCTACTGGGCCGCGCAGTCGCTCTCCGCCGCCGGTGACTCGTTCGCCTACCTCGCGGTGCCGCTGCTCGTGCTCCACGCGACCGGATCGGTCGCCCGGATGGGCCTGCTCACGGCCGTGGCCGGCGCCGCGTCCGTCGGCGCGGGGATCTTCGGCGGCGTCCTGGTCGACCGGTACGACAGGCGGAAACTGATGATCACCGCCGACCTGCTCCGGCTGGTGCTCTACGCCCTCGTTCCCCTGGCCTGGCTCGGTGGCCCGCAGGTGTGGCTGCTCTTCGTCGTGCTGCCGATCTGCGAGGCGGCCGGCATGGTGTTCCAGGTCGCCGCGGTGACCGCCGTGCGCAACCTCGTCGACCGGCCCAGGATCACCGAGGCCAACGGGCGTCTCCAGGCCACGTACGCGGCGGCTGCCGTGCTGGGGCCGCTGCTCGCCGGCGTGGTGGCGGCCCGGTTCGGCGCCCCGGCGGCCATCGCCGTCAACGCGGCCAGCTTCGCCCTGTCGGCCGTCGGCCTCTGGCTGGTGCGGCTGCGGCGGCCCGACGAGGGGCCGGCGGTCGACGGCACGGCGGGGCGGCAGAGCCGGCTGGCCGAGTTCCTCGCCGGCGCCCGGTTCCTCTGGCGGCAGCCCGTGCTCCGCTCGCTGACCGTGCTGCTGTCGGTGTTCATCTTCCTGACGTACGGGCTCACCGACGTGCTCGTCTTCCACGTCAAGCACGACCTCGGCGGCTCCGACCGCACCGTCGGCACGGTGCTGGGCCTGGCGGCGCTGGGCACGATCGTCGGAGCGCTGCTGGTGGCGCCCCTGCGCCGCCGCCGTGGCTTCGGCACGACCTGGATCGGCGCACACGCCATGTGCGGTCTCGCCATCGTCGGCATCGGCCTCGTCGGGGACGTGCGGGGCGTGACCGTGCTGATGGCGGTGTACCTGTGCGGCGTCAGCGTGGGCGGCATCTGCTCGATGTCGCTGCGCCAGGAGATCACGCCCGATCACCTGCTCGGTCGGGTCACCTCGGCGTTCTGGAGCACGCACTACTCGCTCGGCCCGGCCGGCGCCGCGGTGCTGACGTGGGCCGCGAGCAGGCACGGCGTCAGCGCCGTCGCCCTCGTCGCCGGCGCGGGATGTCTGCTGGTCGCGGTCGGCGGGCTGTTCACCCCGATCCGCCGCGCCGGTGCGGAGCCGGCGGCCCACCCGGCGGAGTTCCGGTCGCCCGCGACCAGCCCGACGTCCTGACCCCGGACGCGTCGCCGCGCGCCGGTCCTCCTGAATCCGGGAACACGTGCCACCCGTGCGGTGCCACCGGCGCCAGGGGTCAGCGGACGCCCTGCCCGACGCCGCCGACCCGGCGCGCCGAGGGTGGCGCCGGGCCCACCGGCCGGCCGACGCGGGCCACGTGGAGCAGGCGCTGCGGCGCCACGCCCAGCAGCGTCCCCAGGGCGTCGCGGGTGGCGAGCGCGTCGACGAGTTGGCTCAGCGGGTGCGCCGCCAGGCCGGCCGCGTGCAGGGTCAGCCAGGTACGCGTGAGGACCCGGCCGAACTCGACCTGCCCCGCGTCGTCCGTTCCGGGCGGTCCGACCAGGACGAGCACGGCGCCGCCGAGCGCCAGCGGGCTGCCGGACGCCGCCGCGAGGAGCCGGGGCAGACCCAGCCGGCGCAGCACCGGGTACGCCGCCAGCGCCCCCCGCAGCGCGGCCGCCTCGCGCCCGGAAAGCCCGAGGCAGCGGTCGGTGAGCCCGTCGGCATGGTAGGCCGGGTGCGCCGGCGTGAGCCGCAGCCACGACCGCAACTCGCGGACCACCGACGGGTCCGCGTACGTCCACCGGTCGGCGACCCGCAGCAGGCGGCCCAGCAGGTCGGCGTCGGGCACCACGCGGACCGCGCCGCCCGAGGCCCGGGCGACGGCGTCGACGGCCGCCACCACCGCGGCGTCCGGACCGGCGGAGAACCGGCCCCGGTGGGTACGGCGGGTGAGCACCTGCGCCGCGTCGAACGGGGTGTCGTAGCGGTGCGGGCCGGGCCGCAGCCAGCCCACCCGGCGGTCGTCGACGCGGTGGTCGGCGACGAACCGTATCCGCAGCCCGGCGTCGGCCGCGACGATCAGGCACGTCTCGACGAAGGCGCCCAGGGACAGCCGCAGGTCCCGCCCGGAGGGGTCGGACGCCGGCAGCGCGTACGCCGGGTCCCAGCCCACCCGCACCTCGCCGCCGCGGTGGTCGAGCCGCCACGGCTGGGTGTTGTGCGCGCTGGGCGCCCGCCAGCAGAGCGGCTCCAGCGCGCGGAACGCCGCGAGGTCCATCTACAGTGCCTTCTCGTAGAACGTGTAGCCGTGCAGCGGCCGGCCGCCGAGCGCCCGGTACTGCGCGGCGGAGGCCGGGTTGTCCCGGCCGACGTAGGTGCTGCGCAGCGTCGTGTATCCCCCGGCGTGCAGGTTGCGCCGCAGCGCGGCGGAGAGCAGGCGCTGGTATCCGCGCCCCTGGTGCTCGGGCAGCACGCCCTTGACGATCAGCACCGCCTCCCGCCGGTAGCGGCGGCGGGTCGCCAGCAGCCGGACCTGGTTGACCAGGTTGAGGTCGCCGCGCACCCGCACCACGAACTCGCTGATGTCGGGCACGCACAGCACGAACGCGACGGGTCGCCCGGCCCTGGTGAGGTAGAGCAGCAGTGACTCGTCCAGCAGGTACGCCAGCCCGTCGGTCTGCCGGCGCAGCTGCGCGGCGGAGATCTCGGTGTAGTAGCCGAGCTGGGCGAAGGACGCGTTCAGCATCCCGCGCAGCAGTTCGAGCTGGTCGGCGAGCCGGCGGACGTCGCCGCGGTGCACCGTCAGCTCCGCGCCGTCCGGGTCGGTGCCGGCCGGGACGTCGTCCCCGGCGGGGACCGGGCAGATCCAGGTGTCCGACTCGAACCGCCGGCGGAACCCGTACGACTCGTAGGCGCTCACGTACCGGGGCGGGTTCCAGGCGCTGTCGATGAAGCCCCGGTCGGCGTAGCCGGAGGTGATGACCCCGCCCGCCTGGTTGGGCAGCAACGCGACCGGCCCGAAGAGCGCGTCGCGGTCGCCGGCGGCGCGCGCGGCGGTGGTGATCGCCTCGAACAGCGGTTGCGCCGCCGCGCCGGTGAACTCGGTGAGCCCGAAGAGCTGACACCGGCGGCCGAGCTTGGCGTCGAGGGCGGCGTCGGTGTGCAGGGTGGTGCGACCGACGACGGCACCGGTGGCGCCGTCGCGCAGCACGTACATCGGCACGCCGTCGCGCCACCACCGCCGCACCTGCTGGCGTGACGGCGGCACGAAGCGCGGCTCGCCGGCGTACACCCGGTCGGTGAGCGACAGGAACTCGCGCAGGCCGCGCCCGTCGACGACTCGTCGCAGACCGTGCCGGGCGCTCATCGCCGCACCGCCGGACCCACCGTCTCCGAGCCCAGCGGCGTGAACGTCGGGATGTGCCCCATCTCGTTGGACTCGGCCCGCCACAGCCCGTTGGAGTAGCCGTCGGCCTCGGCGGTGAACAGGCGGATGAAGCCCGCGGTCGCGTGGCGGTCGCCGTCGGTGAGCCAGACCATCAGCTTGCGGTGGTGCCGGGACCGGGCGAAGCGCATCAGGGCCTCCCGGTCGCTGAAGAAGGCGACGGTGCCGAGGGTGAACGGGAACTCCCAGTACACCCGGTGCCAGCGGTAGCCGGACATGCGGCGCATGTCGCGGACCATCCGCAGCCAGGCCGGCAGGAGCCGCAGGATCGCCAGCGGGCTCCGGTAGCGGGTGGCGCCGAAGAACATGGCGCCGGCCTGGGCGCGCGCCGGGGCGCGGGAGAAGTCACGGGTACGCATCACTCAGCCCACCAGGTAGACGTTTTTGATCTTCTGTTGTCCGGCGAACGGGCCGGCTCCCGGTTCGTGCAGCTCGACGCGGAGGTCGCCGGCGGCCGGGTCCTCGGTCAGCGACTGCGCGAAGTCGCGGGACACGGCCGCCAGGTGTCCGCGTACGCCGTCGCGGCAGGCGGCGGCCAGCGCCTCCCGCTCGGGCTCCGGCAGCGGGCGTCGCAGTTCGAGGTGGATCACCGGCCGGGTCTCCAGCGCGGCGTCCTCGACCAGCGCGAGGCAGAACCGGCTGATCTCGGCGGCGAACGGGTTGCCGGTGTAGAGGCCGTACTCCACGTCCTGCGGGTAGAGGTTGGCGCCCAGGTAGGACACCGTCGAGTCGCGCCGGCCGAACAGCAGCAGCACCGGCAGGGTCATCCGCTCGTTCGCCAGCGCCGCGCGGCACGCGGCCCAGCGATCCGGGTCGGCGCGGACCAGGTCGAGGATCCGCCGGTAGGGCACGAGCAGCGCCTCGTCGCCGACGTTGTAGCGCAGCCGTGGCTGGAGGACGTCGGGGCCGGTCATCGTGCAGAGCAACTCCCGGCGCTCGTTGGTCTCCAGGTAGGTGGCCAACGGGTTGTACTGGAACACCATGGGCAGCCGCTGTTCGTCGGCGCCGAGCAGCGCCGCCCGCAGCTCGGCGTCGTCGCGCAGGCGGCGGCGCAGCCACACCGTGAACCGGGTCTCCGCGCCGAGGCCGATGGTCAGGTCCGAGGCGCCGTACGCGGACCGGACCTTGCGGAACCGCTCCTCCAGGTAGCCGCGCAGCGCCTCCGTCATCCCCTCTCCCCCGCAGCTGGCGTAGATGCGGTGGCGCGACCAGTCGAAGCCCTCGGCGTCGAGCCGGTCGCGCAGGTGCTTGAGGAACGGCGGGTACGCGGTCACCAGGTAGTCGAAGTCCGGGCCGAACTCGCGGAGCGTGTCGACGATCTTGCCGAGGTCCGGGCCGGTGTTCTTGACCACCGCGATCCGCGCCATGGCGGCGCCGGTCGTCGTCCCGGTCGCCCAGGCGCCCATCGAGTAGGCGTTGATGACGAACGGGCGGCGCATCGGGAAGACCAGGCTCGTGTAGCCGACGATGTCGCGGTGCACGGCGCGCAGCTCGCGCTCGCCCCGGGGCCAGTTGAAGGGTCGGCCCGACGAGCCGGCCGACTCGTCGACCACCACGCCCCGGTCCGGCAGTCGCCCGTCCCGGCAGCGTCGCGCGGCGGGGAAGGGCACGACGTAGCTCACCTTGTCGGTCTCCGGGAAGTCCCGCAGCCGACGGCCGGCTCCGGCCGGTCGGGCGCGCAGGAAGGCACGGTACGCCGGCACGTCCAGCGCGGCGAGCGCACAACCCGCGCGCGCGTTCGCCGCCGCGATCCGGTCCAGCACCGGGTGGTGCCGCCGGGCCGACCAGCGCCACGACGCGGGGTGGCGGCCGGCCAGCCGTACCGCCGCCCCGAGCACCCGGACGAAGATGGCCAGACGGGCCCGGCGCCAGCGTTCGCCGGCCGTCAGGCGTGGTGACGCGAGGGGTGACGGATCGGAATATCGACGCAACGTCTCGGTCATGGGTGAATCCTCGACCGGCCCGGTCGCGGACGCCTGAGCTGTCGCACCGGTCCCGCGCTGAGTATCCACACCTACCGCGCTCAGCCGGGCGCGCTCCCGGTGGCCGTTCGCCGGGACCGGCGCGACGGATCAGTTGCGGCAGCTCGCCCGGGTGGCGACGGGGCCGCTGCCGAGGTGGCGGAGCAGCGTGTCGTACCGCTCAGCGGCGGCGGTGCGCGACGGCGAGGAGCCGGGTCGCCGGGCGACCCAGTCGGCCGCCTGCTCGACCGCCCGCCGGGACTCGTCGGTGTGGTCCAGCATGTCGAACCCGTGCTGCCCGTCCGGTACGTCGATCACCTCCACCCGTACGCCGGCGTCGCCCGCCGCGTCGAGGAACGCCGCGACCGTCTCGGCCATCTCCTTCCGTTCCCGGCCGACCCGGGTGAGCAGCAGCGGCGGTACGGCCCCGCCCGGCTCGCCGAGCGCGACGCCCGGCGCGAAGCGCGGGTCGACGCCCCAGCCGGGCAGCGGCGCGAGGAGCGGATACGTCAGCGCCACCGCCCGCAGCCAGGAAGGCCGGTCCCGCAGCCAGTCCGTGCTCAGCAGTCCCCCGCCGGAGAAGAACCAGAGGGCGATGCGCTCGCCGTCGACGCGCGGGTCGGCGCGTACCTGGTCCACCGCCGCGGCGACGTCGAGGGCGGCCGTCGCGCAGTCGGTGGCGGGACCCTGCGGGCCGTCTACGACGCGCATCCGGTGCTCGACGGCGACGGCCAGGACACCGAGGTCGGCCAGAAGGCAGCCGTAGCCGCGGTAGACCGGCCAGTCACGCGGACCCGGATGCAGGTCGTCCGGCAGCGGTCCACCGTGGACGAGT
Source organism: Micromonospora echinofusca (assembly GCF_900091445.1). NCBI lineage: Bacteria > Bacillati > Actinomycetota > Actinomycetes > Micromonosporales > Micromonosporaceae > Micromonospora > Micromonospora echinofusca. Next base: position 2,750,117 of record NZ_LT607733.1, on the reverse strand, counting down.
ACCACGGCGGGGCGCGGGACGTCACCGTCCGGTACGTACCAGTCGAGGTTCGCCACCCGCTCGTGCCGGCGGGCGGGCGGCGTCAGCACGAACGGGCGGAGGAAGCTCGGCGTCTCGCTCATGATCACAGTCTGGCACGGCACGACGACTCCGTGGTGTCCTGATCGCGCGTCGCACCGTCGAGCGCCACCCGGCGGCGCCGGATGCGCGTACCCGCCGCGACGCCGGCGGCCGGCCCGCGGCACACGCCCCGGCTCAGGCCCCGTTCGGCGGCAGCGGCAACTCGACGGCGGCCACCGTCTCGACCCGTACGGCCGAGTGGGTCGGCGGCGGCATGTCGGCCCGTGGCGAACGGCTGTGCACCCGGCCCCGGCCGGTCGGGTCCGTACGGCTGCTCACCTCGCAGGTCACCATCAGGATCGGCGCGGGCGGCGCGGTCAGCCGGCCGGCGCCCCAGCGCACCCACAGTGGGATCCGCCCCGCGTCGGCCTCGGCGAGCAGCTTCTCCCACGTGCGGCGGCGCGTACCGTGGTCGACCTCGACGACGACCGGCGGCCCGTCCGGGCGGGCACACGCCACGTCGAGCACCGACTGCTGCGCGGACATCGGCGGTGGCAACGGCAGCACGCTCGCCGCCCGCCGGTAGACCCGCCAGCCCTGCGCCGTCGCCCACCCGACCACCGTGTCGATCAGGCGGGCGGTGACCTCGTCCGTGGTCAGGTCGGCGAAGGTGACCGTGTCGATCAGGCCGGCCAGCGACGCCGCCAGCCGCTCTGCGTCCTCACCGACCACCACCGCCGCAGGGTAGCCCGCCAGACGGGCCGCCCCCGCGACCGGGGCGGCACGACGGCTGCCGCCCCGGCGGTCTCCTACCGCGCGCCGACGGAGACGGGTGCGCTGAGCGGGCCCTCGTTGCCGCTGCGGTCCAGGCCGGACACGCAGTAGGACAGCGGGCGGTCGGCCGGGGCGGTGCGGTCCACCCAGCCGGTGCCCCGGGCCGCGCCCACGAGCCGGGCCGCGTCGCCGTCGACGCGGTAGACGGCGAAGCTCGTGGCGCCGCCCCCGCGCCAGGTCAGCGTCACGCCGTCGGCGTTCGCCCGGTGCGCGCCGGTGACCGTGGGGGCGGCGGGCGGCGTCGACGGAAGGTGCGCCATCGTGGGCACCAGCGCCGGGCCGGCGTGGTGGGCCGCGCTGTAGCGGCTGACGGCCCCGAGCCGGTCGGCGCGTACCTGCTTGGCGCTGAAGTGCACGCTGCCGTCGACGCCGTACCGACGGTTGAGGGCGAGCTGGCGGGTCAGCTCGGTCGGGTCGCGCCAGGCGCCGCGCTCACCCACCCGGTAGTCGGCCTGGCCGATGTAGAGCTGCACCCTCGTGCCGCGCACCGTGGCCGCCCACCACGGCAGCAGCTTCGCGTAGTCGGCCTTGCCGAACCCGATGTGCCAGTAGAGCTGCGGGACGACGTAGTCCAGCCACTGCCGCCGTACCCAGAGTCGGGTGTCGGCGTGGATGTCGTCGTAGCTCTGCAAGCCGGCGGTCGCCGAGCCGGCCGGGTCGGTGCGGTCGTTGCGCCAGATGCCGAACGGGCTGATGCCGAACTTGACCCACGGCTTGATCGCCTTGATCCGCTCGCTCATCTCGCGGACCAGCGTGTTCACGTTGTCCCGGCGCCAGGCCCGTTTGTCCGCGAACCCCCGGCCGTACCGGGCGAACGTCGCGTCGTCCGGGAAGTCCTGCCCGGCCTCCGGGTACGGGTAGAAGAAGTCGTCGAAGTGCACGCCGTCGACGTCGTAGCGCTGGACCGCCTCCAGCATCGAGTCCTCGACGAACGTGCGTGCCTCGGGGATGCCGGGGTCGAAGTAGAGGCGGCTGCCGGGCCGGTCGGCGCTGGGATAGGTCACCACCCAGTCGCGGTGCTGCCGCAGCGGGTGCGTCGGAGCGAGCCGGTCCAGCCTCGGGCCCGGCCCGCCGACCGTGGCCGGCTGCCCGCCCCGGTACGGGTTGAACCAGGCGTGGAACTCCAGGTTGCGGGCGTGCGCCTCGGCGACCATGAACTCCATCGGGTCCCAGCCCGGGTCGCGGCCGTCGCGTCGCCCGGTCAGCCACTCCGACCACGGTGCGTACGCCGACGGCCAGAGCGCGTCCCCGCTCGGGCGCACGTGCACGAAGACCGCGTTGTGGTTGCGCCGTACCGCCAGGTCCAGCCAGCCCCGGAACTCGGCCCGCGCCGTCTCGGCCGGCAGTCCCCGCCGGCTCGGCCAGTCGATGTTGTTCACCGTCGTGATCCACATGCCCCGCAGCTCGCGGGGCGCCCGGGCCGGTCGACCGGCGCAGGCGGGGGCGCGATGCGCCGGGGCGGCGCCGAAGGCGGTCACGGCGCCCTGCTCCGGCAGGCCGTTTCCACCGGCTACCCGGTCCCGCAGCGACCAGGCGCCGAGGGCGACCGCCACGGCGAGCGCGGCGACCACCGCGACGGATGCCTGGGTACGACGGCGGCGGGCGGGCGACTCAGCTGCGGACATCGTCCCAGTCTGCCCAGCCCGGACCCACCTGGTGAACCAGTTGAACCGTTAGTTGACGGTCAGCTGAGGGCCGGACGCCGATCCTGTGGCGGATCCAGCCGGAGTCGTCGCCCTCGACCACTCCGGCGCGGCGCGTCAGGAACGCGACGCCCGCCTCTCGTCAGCGGTGCCGCAGTCACTGTCTGCCGGGACGAACGGGGTGCGCATGCGGGTCATCGCGTCCGCGCTCACGTCCACCGCTCGCCCGCGTTCGCGGTCGGTGTCCCCGTCTCCCTCTGATTCGAAGGGATTCAGGGCGGGCGGCGTCATGTCTGCCAAGACGTACTCCAAGATTTCACAGGGCGGCGCGCAACATGTTCACTGGCAGCTGCGAGCCGGAAGGAAGGCGGGTGGTCGGGGCCCGTCATCGGCCGTCGCGTACCCGCTCCGACAGCCTACCGCTCCCACGCCCGGCGGGGACGGTGAGGTGCGACCGGGCCGGGCTCAGTCGTCGGCGAGGACCGCGTACAGATGCGAGTCGCGCCAGCCGTCGCGGATGTAGGCGGTGCCACGCATCCGGCCCTCGTACCGCATACCGATCCTGTGCAGCACCGCCGCCGAGGCGAGGTTACGGGGATCGCACGTACCGAAGATGCGATGGCGCCGGTGCTCGCCGAAGCCCCGTCGCAGCAGTTCCCGCGCCGCGGCCGTGGCGATGCCCCGCCCCCACCGCCGTGGATGGATCGCGTACGCGATCTCGCCGGTGCTCGGGCCGTGCAGCTTCAGCTCTGCGCTGCCCACGACCTCACCGTCGAGGAGCACCCCGAAGACCAGCCGGTCCGGCGGTGCCGCCACGGCGTCCCGCACGTACGCCTGCGTCTGCTCGTAGGTGTTGGGTCCCCACGCCTGGTAGCGGCACGACTCCGGCAGGCGCGCCCAGTCGTGGACGGCAGCGGTGTCGTCGAGCGTGAGCGGTCGGAGCGTGATCGGCATGGGGGCACGTTAGATCACCGCACGGGCACGGCGTGTCGACCTTGCCCGTGCGGACGAAGGTTCGGCCGATCTCGCACAAACATCTACACATCAGCTGCCGTCGCCAGCCGGCGGCCACCTCGTCGAAGACCGGAAGTGCCGGTACGGCGCCAGCCCGAAAACCCGACAGTAAGGTTTCCGGCACCAAGATCTGACGGTGGCGGCCACGACGAGGGAACACCCGCACCACCGTTCTGTCCCATGAACCGTGACGGGCTGCGCCGGACCTCGACGGCGGCGGTGTAGCTGCGCTCGCGGGATACCACACAGGTATTTTTATGCCGTAGAGGTATCAGCGTCCCGGTGGCAGTGGTTCATCGGCTCTGCGCGCCGCCGTCCGCGTATCCGGGCACCGGCGGGATCCACGATCCGTCCGCGCGGGACGGCTCCTCCGCGGTGGCGCGCGCCGGGCCGCCGGGACCGTGGCGCCGGCGGGAGGCAGGATGGGCGGGTGACCGCCCCCACCCGCGCCCCCTCCGCCGTGTTGGACGCGGTGCTCGAACGGTTGACGTACGTCAACGAGGAGACCGGCTACACCGTCGCCCGGGTGGCCACCGACCGGGGCAGCGACCTGCTCACGGTGGTCGGTGCGCTGCTGGGGGCCCAGCCGGGCGAAAGCCTGCGCCTGTCCGGCCGATGGTCGTCGCACCCGCAGTACGGGCGGCAGTTCGAGGTGCACTCGTACACCACCGTGCTGCCGGCCACGATCCAGGGCATCCGCCGCTACCTCGGATCCGGGCTGGTCAAGGGCATCGGTCCGGTGTTCGCCGAGCGGATCGTCGCGCACTTCGGCCTCGACACCCTCCGCGTGATCGAGGAGGAGCCCGCCCGCCTGGTCGAGGTGCCGGGCCTGGGACCGAAGCGCACCGCGAAGATCACCGCGGCGTGGGCGGAGCAGAAGGCCATCAAGGAGGTGATGCTCTTCCTCCAGGGCGTCGGCGTGTCCACCTCCCTGGCCGTACGGATCTTCAAGCAGTACGGCGACGCCGCCATCACCGTGGTCCGCAACGAGCCGTACCGGCTAGCGGCCGACGTGTGGGGCATCGGCTTCAAGACCGCCGACACCATCGCCCAGGCCGTGGGGATTCCGCACGACAGCCCGCAGCGGATCAAGGCCGGCCTGCAACACACCCTGTCGGAGGCCACCGACGACGGGCACTGCTACCTGCCCCACCCGAAGCTCGTCGACGCCGCGATCACGATCCTCAACGTGCCGGGCGACCTCGTCACCGCCTGCCTCGACGAACTCGTCGAGGAGGAGGGCGTGGTCCGCGAGACGCTGCCCGGACCGGACGGCGAGCCGACGACGGCGGTGTACCTGGTGCCGTTCCACCGCGCCGAGCAGTCCCTCGCCGGGTCCCTGCTGCGGCTGCTGCGCGACCGCGCCGACCGGCTGCCCCACTTCACCGGCGTCGACTGGGGCAGGGCGCTGGCCTGGTTGAAGGCCCGTACGGGCACCGACCTCGCCCCCGAGCAGGAGCAGGCCGTCCGCCTCGCCCTCACCTCCCGGGTCGCCGTGCTGACCGGTGGGCCCGGCTGCGGCAAGAGCTTCACCGTCCGCTCGATCGTCGAACTCGCCGCCGCGAAGAAGGCCAAGGTCACCCTCGTGGCGCCGACGGGCCGCGCCGCGAAGCGCCTGTCGGAGCTGACCGGGCATCCGGCGGCCACCGTGCACCGGCTGTTGCAGCTGCGCCCGGGCGGGGAGGCCAGCCACGACCGGGAGAATCCCCTCGACGTCGACCTCCTCGTCGTCGACGAGGCCTCCATGCTGGACCTCATCCTGGCCAACAAGCTCGTCAAGGCCGTACCGCCCGGCGCGCACCTGCTGCTCGTCGGCGACGTCGACCAGCTCCCCTCGGTCGGCGCCGGCGAGGTGCTGCGGGACCTGCTCGCCGCACCGGCCATTCCCCGGGTCCGGCTCACGCAGGTGTTCCGCCAGGCCGCGGAGTCCGGGGTCGTCACCAACGCCCACCGGATCAACGCCGGCAGGCCGCCGCTGCTCCAGGGCCTCAGCGACTTCTTCCTGTTCGCCAGCGACGACACCGACGCCACCGCCGCCCTGACCGTCGACGTCGCCTGCGCCCGGATCCCCGCCCGCTTCGGCCTGGACCCGCGCCGCGACGTCCAGGTGCTCACCCCCATGCACCGCGGCCCGGCCGGCGCGGCGGCCCTGAACACGCTGCTCCAGCAGCGCCTCACCCCGGCACGCGAGGGGCAGCCCGAGCGGCGCCTGGGCGGACGGGTGTTCCGCGTCGGCGACAAGGTCACCCAGATCCGCAACAACTACGACAAGGGCCAGGCCGGCGTCTTCAACGGCACCGTCGGCATCGTCACCGCCCTGAGCACGGAGGAGCAGACCCTGACGGTACGCACCGACGAGGACGAGAGCATCGACTACGACTTCGACGAGCTCGACGAACTCGCCCACGCGTACGCCATGACGATCCACCGCTCGCAGGGCTCCGAGTACCCGGCCGTGGTCGTCCCGCTGACCACCAGCGCCTGGATGATGCTGCAACGCAACCTGCTCTACACGGCCGTCACCCGCGCCAAGAAGCTCGTCGTCCTCGTCGGCTCCCGCCGCGCCCTCGCCGCCGCCGTCCGCACCGTCGGCGCCGGGCGCCGCCACACCGCCCTCGACCACCGTCTCGCCTGAGCAGTCCGAGGTCCCCGCGCCGCCGGGCCCAGCCGTCGGGACGAACCGGGCGCCCGGCCCACCGGCTGCCCGCGGCTGTCAACCCGCCGGGCGGGGTGGGGACCCCGCGCGGCCCAGCGCCGCGAGCTGGATCTGCAACGCCAGCCGGGCGCGCGGCGAGGCGAGGTCGACGGGGACGACCTCGGTGAGGCGGCGCAGCCGGTACCGGAGGGTGTTGGGATGCACGTGCAGCTGTCGGGCGGCCCTCGTCGGGTCGCCCTGCTGGTCCAGCCAGGCGGCCACCGTGGCGACGTATTCGGTGCCGTGCTCCCGGTCGTGGGCCACGAGGACGGGCAGCGGCCCACCCACCAGCAGGTCGCCGCTCGGCACCGCGCCGACCACCCGGTGCACGACCACCTCGGCCCACTGGTCCTCGAACCGCAGCACCGGACCGCGTCGCCCCGCCGGGGCGCACAGCGCGAGCAGCTCCGCCGCCTCGGCGCGCGATCGCGGCAGCTCCGTCAGGTCCCGGGCGACACCGCCGGACGCGGCGTACAGGCCCGGGTCGTGCACGGCGACGTCGTGGATCAGCTTCTCCATCCACCGCCGCGACCCGGGCGAGGCGCCCCCGTCGACCAGGACGGCGAACAGGACGTCGCCGACGTCCGCGAGCAGCGGTTGGCGCCAGCCGTGGCGGCGGGTGATCGACTCCCACAGGGCGAGGTTGTCGACCATCTCCCCCGTACCGCCGTGCGCGCCGAGGGCCACGACCCGCCACGGCCCCTCGGGCAGCGCCAGCTCCTCGCGCCCGATGCCGCCGGGGGCCCGCAGGACGGCCCGCAGCCGGTCGGCCGACACCCGGCGCGCGACGTCGGCCTGTACGCGCAGGCGCAGCAGGTGCAGGGCCAGCACCGACGCCGTGCCCTGGAGATCGCGCAGCCGCCCCTCCGGCACGGGGCCCTCGACGACGGCCCAGATCGAGCCGAGCAGTTCGCCTCCGGCGCGGATCGGGATGATGAGGCGGGGCAGCGTCCCGTCCGGGCCCTGTGGTACGAAGATCAGCTCGCTGCCCGTCGCGAGCTTGCGGAAGACGCCACGGGAACGGAAGTGGGCGATCACGTCGCCGGGCGCGCGGCGGCCCACGATCGTCGACACGCGCGCCGGGTCGGTGCGGTCCTGGCGCGACGAGTAGGCGAGCACCCGGGACTGGGCGTCCTCGATCGTCACCGGCGCGTCGACGACGGCGGCGGTCGCGTCGGCGAGGGCGAACAGCTCGTCGTACACGCCAGGCTCCCCGGTCTCCGGCGAGCCGGGCGCGACGGCCCGGTCGATCATCCCGCGCAGCAGCCAGACGAGCTGGGCCCAGGACCCGTGGCGCTGCAACTCCACCAGGGTCAGGCGCCGCTCGGCGGCGGCCGACGTCACGTCGGGGTGCGCGGCCAGCGGGGGCTTGAGGACGAGGCCCGCCGCCCCGGCCTCGTGGCAGCGCGCGACGACGGCGAGTGCCTGCTCGCGGGTGGCGATGCCCGCGCCGAGGACGAGGTCGCCGCTCTGGCCGGGCGTGGCGTCGTCGAGCTCGGCGAGGGTCACGTCGCGTACCTCCGCCTCGCCGGCGGGTACGACGACCTTGAGCAACGCGGCGCCGGCCGCGTCCACCACGCCGGCCACGGTGAGCATGCCGCGATTGTGCCTCGGTCTTGTGCCACCCGGCCAACGACCTGGGCGATCCTTGGCCGCGACGGACAATGACCTCTCGGCCCGGCGGGGACAGGATTGGCCGCAATCCCCGTTGCACCTGAAGGAGAAAACGACATGTCCCCCGTCGAGTCAGTGCCCGCCCCCCAGCACGTCGCCGTCGTCGGCGCGGGGATGGTCGGGCTGGCCACCGCCTGGTTCCTTCAGGAGCGGGGGGTCCGGGTCACCGTGCTCGACCGTACGGGCGTGGCGGCGGGCGCGTCGTGGGGCAACGCCGGCTGGCTCACCCCCGGCATCACCACTCCCCTGCCCGAGCCGGCCGTGCTGCGCTACGGGGTGCGCGCCGTACTCAGCCCGTCCTCCCCGGTCTACGTGCCGCCGCGCGCGGACGCCCGGCTGCTGCGGTTCCTGGCCGGCTTCGCGCGGCATAGCACGCCGTCGAAGTGGCAGCGCGCGATGCGGGCCTTCATCCCGATGAACCGGCGGGCGCTGGCGGCGTTCGACACGCTGACGGCCGGCGGGGTCGCGGCGCCGACGCACGAGGCGAAGTCGTTCCTCGCGGCGTACCGGACCGAGGCCGAACGGTCGGTGCTGCTCGACGAGCTGGCGCACATCCACGCCGCGGGCCAGGGGATCGAGTTCGACGTCCTGACCGGGGCCGAGGCCCGCGAGGTGGAGCCCTCCCTGTCGGACGCGGTCGGCGCCGCCATCCGCCTGCACGACCAGCGCTACGTGAACCCGGGGCAGTACGTGCACGCCCTGGCCGACTCCGTCCGCGCGCGCGGCGGCGCGATCGTGGCCGGGGTGGACGTCGTGGACGTCCGCGACGAGGCGGGCGGCGTGCGCGTGGTGACCTCCGCCGGCACCGACGAGCGCTACGACGCGGTGGTGCTGGCGACCGGCACCTGGCTCGGCCAGCTCGCCCGGCGGTTCGGCGTCCGCACCCTCGTGCAGGCCGGCCGCGGCTACAGCTTCAGCGTCGCGATCGAGCACCTGCCGGCCGGGCCGGTCTACTTCCCCGCCCAGCGCGTCGCCTGCACGCCGCTGGGCGACCGGCTGCGCGTCGCCGGGATGATGGAGTTCCGCAGCGCCGAGGCGCCGCTGGACGGGCGCCGCATCTCGGCCATCGCCGAGGCCGCCCGACCGCTGCTGCGGGGCGCCGACCTGGACGACCGTACCGACGAGTGGGTCGGCTCGCGCCCCTGCACCCCGGACGGGCTTCCCCTGATCGGCCGGACCAGGTCACCGCGCGTCTTCGCCGCCGGCGGCCACGGCATGTGGGGCATCACCCTCGGCCCGCTCACCGGCGAACTGCTCGCCGAGCAGATCACCGGCGGCGGGCAGCCCGTGGAGCTTCGCCCCTTCGACCCGCTGCGCTGAGCCGGGCGCGCCGGAGGTTGCACGGGAGGCGCGCAACGATCGGACGTCGCTCCGCAGGGCGGCGAGTGGCGCGGATCGCCGGTGCGACCCCGGCTGGCAGGGGGCGCAGTAGCGGGTCGCCGGGCGGTGCGCCAACTCCTCGATCGGAATGTCGCGGTCGCATTCCTCGCAGGTGCCGTAGTGCCCCTGTTCCAGGTAGTGCAGCGCCCGGGCGATGTCACCGAGGGCGCGGCGCGTGGCGGCGGTCAACGCGGAGGCGGCCTCGACGTCCACGCCGTCCGAGCACGTCCGGCGCGCCTGCCGGGCCAGCAACGCCAGCTGGGTGCTGTGCCGCTCGTACTGCTCCTCCAGGACGATCCGGAGCACCCCCAGCTCGGCCTGCCTGTTCACGACGTACACGATCGGTTCCTCTTCCTGCTCGGGGCGAAAAGAAAGGGCGGAGCGCTGATGCGCTCCGCCCGCCGGTGCCGGTCCTGTGGATCTCGACCGGGTGGTGGGGGGCGGCGCGGACGAGGCGCCCGCCGGGTCGGCGGCGCGACGGCGCCCCGGCGGGCGACCGACGGCACGACGAGGCGACGGGTGGCCGTACCCGCCACGGGGCGGGTCAGCGGACCGACCGTCGCGGCCGTGCGCGGCGGGGCGCAAAGGTCCTGGCGGGCCGCGGTGCGGCGCTGCCGGGAGGGGCCGGGGACGGTCACGGCGCCACCATAGACCGAAGGTCCGCGTACCGGCCAACGGCCGTCGGGGCGCGGGCCCCGCGGCGGCTCGCCGGGTCGGTCGGGGCGGCTGCGACGTGGCGCACGACCACGCCCTCTACGTCGAGCCCAACGTCTGGGTCCGGCACCGGCTCTAGCGCGTCGTGTCACCCGGCGCGGGCCAGTTGCGCAGCAGGACGTCGAGGGCGTCCAGGACCCGCGACCAGGTCTCCTGCGTGTCGGGGGCGCTGTGGCTGAACCCGCCGCCCATCTCCAGGCTGACGTAGCCGTGGAAGACGCTGCCCAGCAGCCGGACGGCGTGCGTCTGGTCCGGCTCGCTCAGGTCGTAGCCGCGCAGCAGCGCCCGGGTCAGCTGGGCGTGCCGGCCGCCGGCGCTGGCAGCCGCCGTCTGCGGGTCGAGCCGGAGCTGGGCGGCGGCGTAGCGGCCGGGGTGCTCCCGGGCGTAGTCGCGGTAGACGTCGGCGAGGGCGGTCAGGGCGCCCTTGCCGGCGCGGCCGGCCAGGGCGTCGGCGGCCCGGTCGGCGAGTTCCTCCAGGGCCAGCAGGGCGATCCTGGTCTTGAGGTCCTGGGAGCTCTTCAGGTGCGAGTAGAGGCTCGCGACCTTGACGTCGAACCGCCTGGCGACCGCCGAGACGGTCACCTGGTCGAAGCCGACTTCATCGGCCAGCTCGGCGCCCGCCAGGGTCAGGCGCTCCGTGGTCAGTCCTGCGCGGCCCATGCTCCTCCGCCCGCTCGGCATGACTCATTATGCATTTGCCTAATACCTTTAGGCAAATTAGCGTGCGTTGTATGAAGCCGCTGACCGAGCAGGAGATCCGTACCGCCTTCGTGAACTGCACCAAGGGCGAGGCCAGGCGCCTGTCCGTCCCGCGTGACCTGGCCGAGCGCCCCTGGGACGATCTGGACTACCTCGGCTGGCGGGATCCGCGCGCCCCCCATCGCGCGTACCTCGTCACGGAGCTGGACGGCCAGCCCCGGGCCCTCGCGCTGCGCTGCCCCAGCCCCGCCCCCACGCAACCACGGCGCGGCATGTGCTCGATGTGCCTGACCTCCCCCACCGGCGGCGTCTCGCTGATGGTCGCGCCGAGGGCGGGCAGGGCCGGGCAGCAGGGCAACACCGTCGGCACCTACATGTGCAGCGACCTCGCCTGCTCGCTGTACGTGCGGGGCAAGAAGGACGCGGGCGCCGGCGCCCGGCTGCACGAGTCGCTCACCGTGGGGGAGAAGATCCAACGGACCGTGGCGAACGTCGCCGCGTTCATCGCCACCGTGACCGCGTGAACCGCCGCAGGCGGCATCGCCGCCGGGTCGACCGCTCCCGCCGCGCCACCTGAACGGGCCGAGGAGTCGGCGATCATCCTGCCGGGCTCACGCCGCGTACCGTCGCCACCGGCAACCGGGTCGGCACCGGGACCGTCCGGCGGGCAGGCGTACCACCGCGCCAGCGGCAGCGCGACGTCCACGCGGAGACCGGGGGTGGGCCGTCGCGGTGCGGGCGGCGCGGTGGCGGGAGCCGGGCTGACGGCCGGGACCGGACCGCCGGCCCGGGACGGCGACACCGGGACCGTCGAGGACAGCGCCACGAACACCACCGCGACGACGGCGGCAGCCAGGGCCGCGCGACGTCCGGCCGGCAGCACGCCCGGCGGCGCCTGATCCGGGTGGACCGGCTGCGGTGGTGCCGGCCGCGCGCGCCGGTGGGCGGCCAGCAGCGCATCGAGCTGCCCGACGACGCCGGCCCGACCGCCGGTGGCGGCGGCGAAGGCCAGGGTGAGGTAGAAGCGGAAGTTCACAGCCGCGACGGCCGGCACCCGCAGCCCGGCCAGCCGGCGCCCGTCGGTCGCGTGCAGCAGGGTGAGCGGGGCCGCGGGATGGTGCGCGGGCCCCACCAGGTCCGCGTACCGCCACTCGCGCCGCCGCCCGCCCGGCGAGGCGAAGGCGACGCGGTGGTTGGTCACCACGGCCATGCCCGTCGCGACGCACCGCACGCCCCTCGGCAGGGCGCGGCCGGCGACGTCCTTCGTGACGACGGTCGGACCGGGGGCGGGCAGCCCGGTGCCGTGCCGCGCGTCCGCCTCGACCAGGTCCGCGACCGGCAGCACCCGGTAGACCACCTCGTCGCCGTCGAGCTCCACCGGCAGGCCGGCCCTCGGTCGCGTGCAGCCGAGGAACCCGGCCGCCTCGATCCGCAGCCGGACCAGGTGGTCGTGGTGCCGCCGCCAGGCCGCGACCTCCGCGTCGTACGCGCACCGTCGCCGGTCGTTCTCGCGCTCCGCCCACCTGGTCGTCCACTCGGGCTGCGCCGCCGCCGAGGCGGCGGTGATGGATGGCGAGGTTCCCGTCACGTCTCGTACAACCGCCGGCCGCCCGTCGAGGAAACTGGCGCCGGCCCGATCCGGTGTCCCGGGGCTCAGGCCCCGGCGAGGGTACCCGTTCAGTCGCGCCTCGGCCGCCCGCCAGTCGTAACAGCATCCGCATCGGGTGCGTGCGTTTCCGAAGTCGGAATGACGCCGCACGCCACATTTTCGCGAAATGGTTTCAGTGTGCGGCGAAAAACAAAGGAAACCCGATCCCACTTAAACGTATATCGCACCCGGGGGCTTGCGGCAAGACCCGGGTCTTGCCGCAGAATCGTCGGCCGGACCCGGATCAACCTAAGAAATGGGGCACGACGTGCGGGTGTTGGTGTCGACCCACGGAAATCGCGGTGTCGGACGGTACGTGTCGGCTCTGCGGGAGGTCGACGAGGAGCAGGTCGCCGTCGTGGGCGGCAAGGGCGCGCACCTGGGGGCGTTGTCGCGGATCGACGGCGTACGGGTGCCGGCAGGCTTCTGCGTGACGACGCACGCCTTCCGGCGCATCATGGCCGAGGCACCCTCGGCCGACGATCTGCTCGATCGGCTGTCGCGCCTGGACGCGGACGACCGGGAGGCGATCCGTGCGCTCAGCGCGGAGATCCGCCAAAGCATCGAAGGGTCCGTGCTTCCCGACGACGTGGCCGCGGCGATCGTCCGGGCTCTCCGCGACCTCGGCGAGCGAACCGCCTGTGCCGTGCGTTCCAGCGCGACGGCCGAGGACCTGCCGACCGCCTCCTTCGCGGGCCAGCAGGACAGCTACCTCAACGTCGTGGGGCGGACGGCGGTCCTTCAGCACGTCAGCCGGTGCTGGGCCTCGCTCTTCACGGAGCGGGCCGTGACGTACCGCCAGCGCAACGGCATCGACCACCGCGAGGTCCAGATGGCCGTCGTCGTGCAGGAGATGGTCTTCCCGCAGGCCGCCGGCGTCCTGTTCACGGCCGATCCCGTCACGTCCAACCGGAGGGTCGCCTCCGTGGAGGCCAGCTTCGGCCTCGGCGAGGCCCTGGTCTCCGGCCTGGTGAACGCGGACGCCTACCGGGTGCGCGACGACGAGATCATCGGCAGGACGATCGCCGCCAAGCGGCTCGCCGTCCACGCCCTGCCGACCGGCGGGACGCGGGAACGGGCGATCGACCCCGAGCGACAGGAGCAGCCGGCGCTCACGGATGCTCAGGTCGTGCGGCTGGTGCGGTTGGGCCGGCGGATCGAGGCCCACTTCGGCCATCCCCAGGACATCGAATGGTGCCTGGTCGACGACGACTTCGAGATCGTCCAGAGCCGACCGATCACCACGCTGTTCCCCGTCCCCGAGGCCGGCAACGCGGGAAACCGCGTCTACGTCTCCGTCGGGCACCAGCAGATGATGACCGATCCGATGAAGCCCCTGGGCATCTCCGTGTGGCAGCTGACCGCCATGGCGCCGATGCACGAGGCCGGTGGGCGGCTGTTCGTGGACGCCACCCGGGCCCTGGCCTCGCCGGCGGGCCGCGCCGGCTTCCTGGAGATGGTGGGGCGGTCCGATCCGCTGGTCCGGGACGCGCTGCAGAGCGTCGTCGACCGGGGCGACTTCCTTCCGTCGCTGCCCGACCAGGGCCCGGCCGGACCGACCGGGGGCGGCGCGCCCACCCCGATCGAGACCGATCCGGCCATCGTCACCGACCTGATCGAACGCAGCCAGGCGTCCATCGCCACCCTGCGACGCGACATCCGGACGGTGTCCGGGCCGGCGCTGTTCGACTTCCTCCTGGCGGCCTTCGAGGAGCACAGGCGCGCCCTCGGTGATCCGTTGAGCATGCAGGCGATCATGGCGGGGATGGAGGCCACCTGGTGGCTCAACGAGCGGTTGCAGGCGTGGCTTGGCGAGCGGAACGCCGCCGACACGCTCACGTTGTCCGCGCCTGACAACGTCACGTCGGAGATGGGGCTGGCCCTCCTGGACGTCGCCGACGTCATCCGCCCGCATCCGCAGGTCGTGGCCTTCCTGCGGGAGGCCGGGGACGACAACTTCCTGGATGGGTTGGTCGAGCTCCCGGGCGGCCGGGAGGCGCGCGACGCCATCCAGGCCTATCTCGACAGGTACGGCATGCGCTGCGTCGGCGAGATCGACATCACGAGGCCACGCTGGAGCGAGCGCCCCGGCACGCTCGTGCCCGTCATCCTCGACAACATCAGGAACCTCGAGCCGGGTGCCGGCAAGCGGCGCTTCGAGCAGGGGCACCGGCAGGCGCAGCAGAAGCAACGGGAGGTCCTGGAGCGCCTGCGCGCCCTGCCGGACGGGGAGCGGAAGGCGGCCGAGACCAAGCGGATGATCGACCGGGTCCGCACCTTCATCGGCTACCGGGAGTACCCGAAGTACGCCATCGTCAGCCGCTACCTCATCTACAAGCAGGCCCTGCTGGCGGAGGCCGAGCGCCTCGTACGGGCCGACGTGCTCCGGGAGAAGGAGGACATCTTCTACCTCACGTTCCAGGAACTGCACGACGTCGTACGCACGAGCGAGGTGGACGACCGGCTCATCCACCGGCGCAAGGAGGCGTTCCGGTCGTACCGGACGCTCACCCCGCCCCGGGTGCTCACCTCGGAGGGTGAGGGCATCACCGGGGCGTACCGGCGCGACGACGTGCCGACCGGCGCGCTGGTCGGCCTCCCGGTCTCCGGCGGGATCGTCGAGGGGCGGGCGCGCGTCGTCCTGGACCTGGCCGAGGCCCATCTCGAACCGGGCGACATCCTGGTCACCGCCTACACAGACCCGAGCTGGTCACCCCTGTTCGTCGCGATCGAGGGACTGGTGACCGAGGTGGGCGGCCTCATGACCCACGGGGCGGTCGTCGCCCGCGAGTACGGCCTGCCCGCCCTCGTCGGGGTGGAGAACGCGACCAGGCTGATCCGGGACGGGCAGCGGATCCGCCTGCACGCCACCGACGGGTACGTCCAGATCCTGCCCTGACCGGCCGGGTCCGTGTCGGGTGGTCATCGGTCCTGCGGGGTCTCGGTGTTCTCGACCCGTGCGATGAGGGCCTTCAGCCGTGCGATCTCCTCGGCCAGGGCGGTGTGGCCGGCGGGGGTGAGGGTGATCCAGGTGCGGCCGCGTCGACCCTGGTAGCCCTTCTCCACCCCGATGAGGCCGGCCGCCTCCAGCACGCTCAGGTGCTTGGAGAGATTCCCGGCGGTCAGCTCGAGCTGGGTACGCAGGAACCCGAACTCGACCCGGCGGGCCTCGTGCGCGATGGTGAGGATGCCGAGGCGGACCCGCTGGTGCACCACGTCGTCGAGGTCGGTGACCGGATGCGCGGGCGCGGACCCGTCCGGCGCCGGGGTGACGGCCGGGTCGCTCATCGGGGCCGCCGCAGCCGCGGGGCGAGCGCGAAGCCGGCGCTACCCAACAGCAGCAGGCCGCCCGTGATGACCAGCATGGGCGCGGCCTGCCACCGGCCTGCGATCACCGCGTAGGCCACCAGCAGCGCCGCCAGCCAGTAGAGCTGCGCGACGGGCTCCCAGACCTTGCACACCTCACCGCCGTCGGCCGCCCGGCAGTCGCGCACGATCGTGGGACCCCCGCCGGAGGCGGGAATCGCGCCGAAGGTCACCACGGCCAGCACCAGCAGCGGCAGCCACGTCACCCGCCGGGCCAGGCGTACGCGGCGGGAGAGGCCGCGTACGTCGGCCAGGAGCCGGCGGGGATCGCCGCCGGCAGGAACCACATCCGAGGTCATGCCAATAGGTATCCATAACAAACCTGTTGGCGCCAGCCCTCCACGCGCACGCATTCCACCCGGCGAGCGCCCCGTCCGGGACGGTCGCGGTTGGTTGGCCCCGCATGTGGGCAGGGCCCCCGCCGAGATGGCGGAGGCCCTGCGTCGGAAGCTTCGGTCGGGCGCGGTCAGCACCAACCGTTGATCGGGCCGTTCACCCCGGTCCACAGGTAGGCGTCGGACACCCAGGTGCCGTCGCTCAGCCGGTTCCACAGCGCGGTGCTGCCGTACCGCCCGGTGTGGGAGGTGCCGTTGGCGGAGCAGGAGACGGTGACGGTCGCGCCGTCGCCCACCGACCCCTGCACGGCGTAGCCGGTGCCGGGCCCGGACCGCTTGGTCAGCGTGCCCCCGCCGTTGGCGTCGACCACCGCCTGGTTGAAGCCCAGCGCCCCGTAGTTGTAGAGGGCGCCGCCGGCACCCCGCCAGGTCGAGCCGTGCCGCGCGCCACCCTGGTAGGGGCCGGCGCCGTTCTCGAACGTCCACTTGCCGATGCCGTGCCCGCCGATGGAGACGTAGGCGCTGTTCTGTCGCAGCCCGAAGTGGACGTGCCGGCCGGAGGCCGCCCCGCCGCAGGTGACGTCGGTGCCCGTGTAGCCCAGGTACGCGCCCTGGCCGACGGCGGCGCCGTTGACCGAGATGCTGCTCCACAGGTGGTAGTAGTCGGTGGAGTAGCCCCGGTCGTGGATCACCCGGATCCAGCCCGTGCACATCGTGTACGCCGTGCCGGCCCGCGCCGCACGGACCACCTGGTCGCCGCCGGCCAGGTCGATCGAGCTGTACGGCGCCTCGGAGCCGCCCCAGCCGTGCGGGCCGCCGGTCAGCGTCCAGGTCTGGCCGACCGCGAAGGGCAGGGCCATTCCGGTCCGGTAGTCGCCGCCCGCGTACATGGTGCCCGGCGTACGCGTGAAGGTCGCCTTCTCCTGCTTGTTCACCAGGGGCGACTCGGCGGCCAGCTCGCTGAACCCGGCCTCGCCGTCGAAGTTCACCCGCCACGTGCCGGCCTCGGCGCGGGCGATGAAGATCGCGCCGGTCGGGTGGACGTCCTTCTCGTGGGTGGTGACGGCGACGGCGGTGCCGAAGGCCCACTGGCCGTTCCTGCGGGTGACGCTCACGCGGGTCTCGGAGTTCTCGGCGTCCTCCGCCGCGGGGCTGTCCGCGTGCTCCGCCGCCGCGGCGTCGACCTGCGCGCGCAGCTTGGCGGCCACGGCGTCCTCGACGCTCAACCGGACCGGATCCGGAGTGGGCCGGGCGGCGTGCGCCGCAGTGCCCGCGACCAGGAGCTCCGTCGCCAGCAGGGCGGTGGCGATGCCGGCCCATCGTCTGATGTGCACCATTGACGACCTCTTTCAATCGAAGGACATCGCTAAGTGGTGCTGACGATAGACAGAACGAGGAAGATTGTCTACATGTTGACCCGTGGGCAATGAAGGTATGTTTCGCCCGCCCCTGCCGGTGGCGGCGGCTACGGGCTGGTCGCGGTGGCCGCCTCGGGGACGAGGGTGGCCCGGCTGCGGTGCGCGACCGGGATGATCAGCGCCGATGCCGCCAGCGCGGCGAGCGCGATGCCGAGCCAGCCCCAGAAGCCGAAGGCGATGACCAGGCCGGACAGCGCGGCCGGGCCGACGATGTTCTGCGTGATCACGTGCAGGTCGAACGCGCCCAGGTACTCGCCCTGTGCGTGCTCGGGGGCGAGGCCGAACGCGAGGCCCCACCCCGAGGCCGCCTGCATGACCTCGGCCACCGACAGGATCAGCACCGCGGCGACGATCGCGACGCAGACCAGTACGACGTTGTCGCCGAGGGCGCTCACCGCGATGACGGCGCAGCCGCCCGCCAGCCAGTAGCCGGAACGCCGCGCGAGCCGGCCGGCGCCCTCGACGGTGTCCGCGCCACGGCTGGCCCGCACCTGGAACAGGATCACGAACACCGTGTTGAAGATGAGCAGCAGCGGGACCAGGAAGTGCGGCAGCGAGGTGCGGTTGAGCGCCCACAGCGGCATCGTGACCAGGATGACGGTGACGTGCGAGGCGAGCACCGTCGAGACGCCGATGACGGCGAGGAAGCGCGGGTCGCGTACGGCGGCGAAGCGCTTGAAGCCCACCGGCGCGGGGCGCGGCGGCACGTCGGGCAGGCGGGTGACCAGCAGCGCGGCCCCGGCCATCAGCGCGGCGGTGCTGAGCGGGATCAGCACGAGCAGCCGCTGGTCGAGCGCGGCGACGGCCGCCACGCCGATGCCGATGCTGAACCCGATGTTGAACACCGACCGCATCATCGCCTTGAGCTTGACCCGCTCCTCGGCGGGCACGAGGTTGCCGACGAGGGCGCCGTTGGTCGGGCCGGTGCCGTACTCGAGGAAGCCGACGGCGACCACCAGGACGAAGAAGTGGGTCGCGCCGTCCACGAGGGTGTAGAGCCCGAAGCCCACCGCCAGCGCGGCGAAGAGGATGACGAGCAGCCGGCGCGCGCCCACCCGGTCGGCGACGACGCCGAACAGGACCGACGAGATGAAGGCGGACAGTCCCGCCGCCGACAGGCCCAGACCGACCTGTCGGGCGTCGAGCCCGACGCGAAGCGTGAAGTAGACGACGCTGCCGCTGAGGAAGACTCCCTTGCCGATCGATTCGGCCAGCCGGATCGCGATCAGTTTCCTGCGCAGCGGATCGGTCGGCACCAGACGCGACGAATAATCGAGCAGTCGAGACAACGGCATATTTGCACATCCTGGTGTGGTGGATCGGTCGCGTCGATCCTCCGGGCGAAGACGCCGGGCGGGACAGGGCGCACGGCGGACGGGGCACGGGACGACTTCCCGGCCGACCAGGGAAGGTCTCCCGTGGACGCCCGGCGGGCGATGCGCTAGCCAGGGCGGCCGGGTCGGCCCTCCGTGGCCGCGTGAGCAGGCCTTCGGGCGCCTCGTCCCGGCATTCCCGTTCTGTCGCGGCCTGCTCCATTCAGACCGAGGATCGCCTTCGACGCTTTTCATTTAATTGGTCGTGGGAAATGCGTCAGATGATTGACATGGCTGCCGTCGCGTCGAGTTCATGTGTTGTTCTATTGCCCGTCAGAATGTTCACGCCGATCACGGTCGGCGCTTCCGCGACGCCTTCCGGACCGGGAGGCGTCGCGGAACCAGTTAGGACGGGTGGGGTGTGGCAATGGTCAGCGTTGGCTCGACCCCGGAACCGGCTCATACGATGAGGCGGGAACCGGGAGACGTCGCGGACGGCGCAAAACGTCGCGCCGTGACAGTTGTGCTGGCCGACGCCCAGCCGGTGGTACGCAGGGGCCTGCACGCCCTGCTGTCGCCCTCGGCTGAGGTGACCGTGGTGGCCGAGGCGGGCACCACGCGGGAGGCGATGCGGTCGGTGGCGTCGTTGCGCCCCGACGTGCTCGTGCTCGACGTCGAGCTGCCGGGCTTCCAGGTGGGGGTGACGTTGCAGGAGATCGCCCGGATGTCACCGTCGACCGCGGTGCTGGTCTTCACCGCCGTCGAGGACGAGGCGTCGGTCTTCGCGGCCATGCGGGCGGGCGCCCGCGGTTACGTGCTCAAGAGCTGCCCGGGCGACGGGATCGTCCGCACGATCCGGGGCCTGGCGACGGGCGAGGTGATCCTCGGCCCCCGCGTGGCCGACCAGCTCGTCAGGCAGCTCGGGCGGGAACCACGCAACCAGCAGCTCTTCCCGGAGCTGACCACGCGTGAACGGCAGGTGCTGGAGCTGATCGCGTCCGGCATGCGTAACGGGGCGATCGCCACCCGGCTGAACCTGTCGCCGAAGACGGTCAGCAACCACATCTCGACGATCTTCAGCAAGCTCAACGTGTCGGACCGGCACGAGGCGATCGAGGTCGCCCGCAAGGCCAGGCTGGAGCGCGTCGGGTCGTACGGGCCGGGCTCCCACCCGCTGCCCGGCGGCGGCGCCCCGTCGGCCCGGGCGCACGGCGGCACCCCCCTGCCGGGCGGCTCCGCCGCGTACGCCGGCGCGAGATCGACGGAGAGGTGAGCGGGATGACCCTGGATCTGGAGGCGGTCGCGAAGCGGCTGGAGCCGCGGTTCGGCAAGGCGGCGCACCGCTGGGTCGGCACGCTGACCCGACGGCTCGACGAACTCGTCGCGCGGTGGGAGCTCGACCTCGGCGAGCCGGTCAAGTCCGGCAACTCCTCGGTGGTGTTCCGGTGCCGGCACCCGCGGGGCGAGGCGGTGCTGAAGCTGTCGCCCGACAGCTACGCCGTACGCGAGGAGGTCGACATGCTGCGCCAGTTCGCGCCCAGCGGGCGGGTGCCGGCGGTGCTGGCGGCGGAGAAGGGCGCGGTGCTGCTCGAGTCGATCCACCCGGGCACGCTGGTGGAGAAGATGCCGCGACCGCCGTCGCCGCAGGAGTACGCCGCCTTCCTCAACGACCTGCACGGCGCGGGTGACCCGGCCGCCGCCCCGCGCCGGCTGGAGGACTGGATCGACGTGCTGTTCAACTCGGCGACGCGGCGGGGCGCCGACCTCGCCGGGTCGAAGCGGCTGCGCGACGACCTCTTCGCCGCACCCACCGCCACCGTGCTGCTGCACGGCGACCTGCACCTGGGCAACGTGCTCGCCGGCGGCGTGAAGGGCCTGGTCGCCATCGACCCGATGGCCTGCGCCGGCGACCCGTGCTTCGACGCGGTCGACTACGTGCTGGAGGGCCTGGACCGCGCGGAGATGCTGCGCCGGCGCGACGAACTGGCCGCGGCGGCCGGCATCGACGTGGCGCGGCTCGACGCGTGGTGCCGGGTCACCGCCCCGATCGGCGCGACGTACGTCAGCAACCCGGGACACTCCGCGGAGCTGGCCGCCTTCGGGCGCGGCGAGTACTAGGCACTCCCCGACCGGGTGGTCCCGCACGGCCGCCCCGACGCACCCCGACCGGCCCCCGGTCCGACGGCTGACCCCGTCGGACCGGGGGCCGCGCCGCGTCCCGGGGTCGGGGTGGGGCGTCCGGCACCCGACCGGGAGGTTTTCCCTGCTCAGGCGGGGAAGCTCGCTCTGCCGGACGGGACGTCGCAGGGACCACCATCGAGCCATGGTTCGTACCGGTCGTGCTTCCTTCGCTCAGGAACGACTCTATTTCCTCAACCAGCTCCAGCCCGGCAACCCGGCGTACGTGGTGGCGTTCGCCGTCCACCTGCACGGGGCGTTGCGGCCCGAGGCGCTGCGCGCGGCGCTGACCCGCGTGGTCGCCCGGCACGACGCGCTGCGCACCACGTTCGCGCTGGTCGACGGCGTACTCACCCAGCGGGTGTCACCCACCCCGCACGCGCACGTCGAGGTGCAGACGGGCGCGTGGGCCGACCGGGAGATCCAGGAGGCCTTCCTGCACACCCTGGTGGCCGAGCAGGCCCGACGCCCGTTCGAGCTCGGTGACGGCCCGGTGCTGCGCGCCTTCCTGCGTTCCTGGGGACCGCACGAGCACACCCTCGCGGTGCTGGTGCACCACATCGCCTGCGACGGCTGGTCGGTGGGGCTGCTGCTGCGCGACCTCGCGGCCGAGTACCACGCGGCGCTGTCGGGGACGCCCGCCGCCTACGCCGAACCGGCGCAGTCGTACCTGGCGTACGCGCAGCACCAACGCGACTGCTTCGAGCGCGACAGCTCCGGGCTGGACTTCTGGCGCGCCGAGCTGCGCGACGTCCCGCAGCTCGCGCTGCCCACCGACTTCCCCCGGCCGAGCGTGCTCAGCGCCGACGGCGCGGTGCTGCGCCGCCCCGTCGAGCCACGGCTGGTCGAGCGCCTGACCGCGTGGGCCCGTTCGCGGGGCACGACGCTGTTCACGGTGACGCTCGCCGCGTACGCCTCGGTGCTGTCGCGCTACGCCCGCCAGGACGAGGTGGTCATCGGAGTGCCGGTGGCCAACCGGATGGACGAGGCCGAGGAGCGCGTCGTCGGCTGCCTCGTCAACACGCTGCCGATCCGGCTCGACCTGTCCGGCCGGCCCGGCTTCGCCGAGCTGGTCGAGCGGGCCCGCCGGGCCAGCATGGCCGCGTTCGCCAACCAGGACGTGCCGTTCGAGCAGATCGTGGCGGCCACCGTCGGCGAACGGCAGCTCAGCCACGCGCCCCTGTTCCAGACCTCCCTGACGGTGCAGAACTTCCCCTTCGCGTTCCCCGAGTTCGACGGGGTGACGGTCACCGAGGTCGACGTCGAGGTCGACGTGACCAAGTTCGACCTGGGCCTGACCCTCGACGTCTCCACCGCCGCGCCGTTCCTGCGGGCCGAGTACAGCACCCAGCTGTTCACCCCGGAGACCGTCACGACGCTCCTCGCGCACTACCTGACCTTCCTGCGGTCGATCGTCGACGGGCCGGACGCCGAGCCGAGCATGGTGGACGAGGCGGAGCGGCTGCTGCTGACCGAGGGGGTGAACCCGCCGGTCGCGCGGCGGCCGGCCGAGCACCCGTCGGTGCTGCGCCGCTTCGTCGAGCACGTGGCGCGCACCCCCGACGCGGTGGCCGTACGCCATCGGGACGTGGAGGTCACCTACGCCGAGCTGGACCGGTGGGCCGGGCGGATCGCGGCCGGGCTGGCCGACCGGGGGGTGGGTCGCGGCGACCGCGTCGGACTGCTGCTGCGCCGCTCCCCCGCGATCGTCGCGGCGATTCTGGGCGTGTGGAAGCTCGGCGGCGTCTACGTTCCGCTGGACCCCGAGTATCCACGACAGCGCCTCGAACTGATCACGGCCAGCGCCGACCTGCCGGTCATGCTGGTGGAGGCCGCCACCGCCGACACGGCCGGCGCGCTGGCGCGGGGCCGCGACATCCGGCTGGCCGACGCGCACACCCTCGACGGGACGTCCGTGGTCGCACCGACGTTCCCCGGGCCCGGCGACCAGGCGTACGTCATCTACACCTCCGGCTCCACCGGGGTGCCCAAGGGCGTCATGGTCGGGCACGGCGGCCTGGACGCCCTGAACGACCCGACCCCCGCCGGCCTCGACGTCACCGCCGACGACGTGTGGCTGGCCGCCAGCTCGTTCTCGTTCGACGCCTCGGTGTGGGAGATGTGGGGCGCGTTGAGCACCGGCGGGCGGCTGGTCGTCGCCGACCAGGCCGACCTGGTGGACCGCGAGCGGCTGGCCGCGCTGGTGCGCCGCGAGGGCGTCACCGTGCTGTTCCAGACCCCCGGCGCGCTCTACCGGCTGCTGCCGCCGTACCTGCGGCTGCTGGACGCCGACGAGGTCTCCCCCATCCGCTACGTCGTCCTCGGCGGCGAGGCGCTGAGCTGGTCGCGGGTCGCGTCGCTGGTCGCCGGCGCGCCGGGGCTGCGCGCGGTGTTCGTCAACATGTACGGCATCACCGAGGGCACCATCCACGTCACGATCTTCGAGGCCCCCACCGCGGAGCTGGCCCGGGTCAGGGAGGGCACCATCGGTGTGCCGCTGCCGTCGGGGCGCTGCTACGTCCTCGACGACGACCTGCGGCCGACCGGCCGCAACGTGCCCGGCGAGCTGTACTGCGGCGGTGTGCTCGTGGCGCACGGCTACGTGGGCAACCCGGAGCTGACCGAGGCGCGCTTCCTGCCCGACCCGTACGGCGGGGGCGTGATGTACCGGACCGGCGACGTCGTCAGGTGGGGCCTCGACGGGAACCTGGTGTACCTCGGCCGCACCGACACCCAGGTGCAGCTGCGCGGCTACCGTGTCGAGCTGGCCGAGGTCGAGGGCGCGTTCCTGACCCACCCGGCGGTGCGCTCGTGCGCGGTGGCGGCGGAGAACGACGAGCTGGCCGCCTTCGTCGTCGGCGACCTCGGCCCCGACGCCGAACGCGAGCTGCGCGCCCACGTCCGCGCGACGCTGCCGGCGTACATGGTGCCGTCGCGCATCCTGTCGGTCGCGGCGGTCCCGCTCACCGCCCACGGCAAGGTGGACACCGCCCGCCTGCTGGCCGACAGCCGGGCCGCCCGCGACACCACCGTGCCCGCCGCACCGCGCGGGCACACCGCCGGCAGCGGGTTGGAGGAGCGCATCCGGGCCTGCTGGAGCGAGGTGCTCGACCGGGCCGACGTCGGGCTGCACGACAACTTCTTCGACCTGGGCGGGCACAGCTTCGCGCTGATCGCACTCCAGCAGCGGCTCTCCGACGAGGGACTGGAGGTCTCCGTGACGGACCTGTTCCGCGCCGGCACCGTCGCCGGCTGCGCCGCCCACCTGCAACGGGCGGCACCGGTGGTCGCCGACGCGCGGGTGGCGCAGCGCCACCGGGGACGGGCCCTGCTGGCGGAGCGGCGCCGCACCACGGGAGGTCGCCGTGGCTGAGCCGCACGACGGCGCGGCGGTGGCCGTGGCTGAGCCGCACGACGGCGCGGCGGTCGCCGTGGCTGAGCCGCACGACGGCGCGGCGGTGGCCGTGGTCGGTATGGCCGTGCGGGTCCCCGGCGCCGGACGCGACCTGGACCTCTTCTGGCACCACGTGGTGAACGGCATCGACGCGGTCACCTTCTTCACCCCCGAGCAGCTCCTCGGCTGGGGCGTGCCCAAGGACATGGTGGAGCGGCCCGACTTCGTGCCCGCCCGGGCGGTGCTGCGCGACGCGGACCGCTTCGACCACCGGCTGTTCAGCTACTCGCCGTCGGACGCCGCGCTGATGGACCCGCAGCAGCGGATCCTGCTGGAGTGCGCCTGGGCCGCGCTGGAGCACGCCGGGCACCCGCCGGTCGCCGCCGACGGCAACCGGATCGGGGTGTACGTCGGCACCGGCCTGAACGTCTACCTGCTCGACAACGTGTGGCCCGACGAGCGCGCGGTCGAGGCGGCCGGCGGCCTGGGGCTGATCATCGGCAGCGACAAGGACTTCGCGGGCACCCGCATCGCGTACAAGCTGAACCTGCAAGGCCCGGCGCTGACGGTGCAGACCGCCTGCTCGACGTCGCTGGTCGCCGTGCACCAGGCCGCGCAGGCGCTGCTGACCTACGACGCCGACATGGCGCTGGCCGGGGGCGCCACGGTGGCCCCGCCGACGCGGCGCGGGCACCTGCACGAGCCCGGCGGGATCTTCTCCTCCGACGGCCGGTGCCGGACGTTCGACGCGGCGGCCGACGGCACCGTGCCCGGCGACGGCGCGGGCGTGGTGGTGCTCAAGCGGCTCGACGACGCGCTGCGCGACGGCGACACCGTGCACGCCGTGATCCGCGGCTCGGCGGTCAACAACGACGGCGCCCGCAAGGCGGGCTTCACCGCGCCCGGCCCCACCGGCCAGGCCGACGTGATCTCCGCGGCGATCGGCGTCGCGGGCGTCGACCCGGACAGCGTCGGCCTGGTCGAGACCCACGGCACCGGCACCGCGCTCGGCGACCCGATCGAGGTGGCGGCGCTGCGGCAGGTCTTCGACAGCGACCGGCCCGACCGGGCGCCCTGCGCGCTCGGCGCGGCCAAGTCGGTCGTCGGGCACCTGGACACCGCCGCCGGAGTGATCGGCCTGATCAAGACGGTGTTGGCGCTGAAGCACCGCGTGGTCCCGCCGATCGCCCACCTCGCCACGCCCAACCCCGCGGTACGGCTGGACGGCTCGGTGTTCGAGCTGCCGGCGACGGCCCGACCCTGGGCGCCGATCGACGGCGTACGCAGGGCCGGGGTGAGCGCCTTCGGCATCGGCGGCACCAACGCCCACGTCGTGCTGGAGGAGGCTCCGCCCGCCCGGCCCCGGCCGCGCCGCCACGTCACCGAACTGGTCCTGGTCTCCGCCAAGACCGCCGCCGTGGCGCAGGACAGCCTGGACCGCACCGTCGCCTGCGTGGCGCAGACCGCGCCCGGCGAGCTGGCCGACCTGGCGTACACGCTGCGCACCGGCCGGGCACGGCTGCCGTGGCGGGCCGCGTTCCTGACCGGGTCGCACGGCGCGCCGGCCGCGCCCCGGCAGGTCGACGCGAGGACGCGGGCGCGCGGGGTGGCGCTGCACCTCACCGGCGCCGGCGAGCTGACCGGGAACCGACCGAACTACGACGCCGACCCGGTGTACCGCCGGGTCGTCGACGAGGGCGTGGCGCTGCTGCGCGACCGGGACCTCGACGAGGCCGTACGGCAGCGGTGCACCCGGCTGCTGGCCTGCGTCGGCCTGGCGCGGTCGCTGCGCAGCCGGGGCGTGGCCCCGCGTGCGCTGGCCGGCGGCGGCCTCGGCGCCGTGGCGTGCGCGGTCGTGGCCGGGGTCATGTCCGTCGCGGACGCGCTGGCGCTGGTGTGCGGCGCGGACGTCGACGGCCTCCGGCTCGGACCGGCCGAACTGCCCGTGCACGTGCCGGGCGGGCAGCCACCGACCGGGCCGGACGGGCTCGCGTACTGGCGGGCGCGGGCGGCCGAGCCGCTCGCACCGGCGGTGCCGCCGCAGCTCGACGGGGCGCTCTGGATCGAGGTCGGTACGAGCGTCACCGCACACCTGGGCCCGGACGCGCCCGCGCTGCCCGCCGACCGGCACGCCCGGCTGCTGGCGATCGTCGGCGCGCTGTGGCAGCGGGGCCTCGCCGGCGCCTGGGACCCCGTGCACGACTCGGGCCGCCGCCGGCTGCCCGCCCCCACCTACCCCTTCGCGGCCACCCGGCACTACCTGGACGCCCCCGCGACCCGACTGGACTCAGAGAGGCAGCACTGATGCGCGACGTACACGACCGGACCTGGGTGGGCGAGTTCGAGCAGCTCTGGATGGAGGTGCTCGGCGTCGACACGGTCGACGACGACGACGACTTCTTCGACCTCGGCGGCCACTCGCTCAGCGCGCTGCGGCTGAGCACCCTGATCCGCCAGGAACTCAACCTCGCGGTGATGTTCGGCCACGTGCTGGAGAACCCCCGCTTCGCCGACCTGCGGGACGTCGCGGGCCAGGTGCCGCTGGACAAGCCGGTGGCGGAGACCGTCTGATGGCCGCCCCGGATCTCTCCGCCTGGACGCCGCTCGCCGCGCGGGTGCTCGGTCTCGCGCCCGAGCGGCTGCGCGACGCGGCGGGCACCGAGTCGTTCGTCGGGCTGGGCGGCACCTCGCTCCAGGCCATCGCGCTGGTCTCGCTCGGCCAGCGCGAGCTGGGGGCGCACGTGGACAGCGCCCGGCTGCTGTCGGCGCTGCCGCTGGCGCGGGCGCTGGCCGGCGCGGTGGCGCACGTGGACACCGCCCCGCCGGTGGCCGCGCGCCGGCCGGCCGAGCTGGAGCTGCTGCCGGGTCAGCGCGCCATGCTCGCCGCGCACCTGCTCGAGCGCGACGCGCCGTACCACCTGATGTTCACGCTGGAGGCGGACGGGCCGCTCGACGAAGCCCGGACCCGGACGGCGCTGCGGGAGCTGACGACCCGCCACGAGGCGCTGCGTACGCGCTTCGTCCGCGACCCGCGTCAGGCGCGGATCGTGCTGCCCGCGCCGTACGAGCCGCGGCTGCTGCACCAGACGCTGCCCGACGACGACCCGGTACGCGCCGTGCACGACCTGTACGGCCGCTCGGCCGCGCGGCTGCTGCGTCCCTTCGCGCAGCCGCCGGTCGTCTTCGTGCTGACCCGCGCCGGGCGGCGTGACCTGCTCACCCTGCTGGTGCACCACACGGTCGCGGACGGCTGGAGCATCGGGGTGCTCTGGCGCGAGTTCGCCGAGCTCTACGCCGCCGCCGGCCCGACCGGCCCCGCGCCGTCGCCGGACTGGGTCTGCTCGCGGCTGGCCGCGCAGGAGGCGTCCGGGGCGCTGGACGGCGCGCTGGCGCGGGTCGCGGCCCGGCTGGACGGCGCGCCGTGGACGGTCACGCTCCCCACGGACCTGCCCCCGGTCGTCGAGGCCGACGGCCACGGCGCGCGCCTGCGCTTCCACCTCGACGCGGCAACCACGCGGGCCGCGACCGCGCTGGCCCGGCACTGCCGGGTGACGGTGACGTCGGTGGCCATGGCGGCGTGGGCGCTGGCCGCGTCCCGCCAGGCGGGCCTGACCGACCTGGTGCTCGGGGTGCCGGCGGCGGGCCGGTTCGAGGCGGGCATGGCCGGCATCGTGGGCCTGTGCACGCGCGTCGTCCCGGTGCGCTGCGCGGCGGGCGACGACGTCGACGCGCAGGACTACGTACGCGCCGTGGCCGCGTCGCTGGCCGAGGCGGCGGCCGACGCCGACGTGCCGTTCGAGCGGGTCGTCTCCGGGCTCGACGTCGCCACCGACCCGGGCCGCAACCCGCTGGCGCAGCTCGGCTTCGCCGCCCACCACGAGCTGGTGCCCGACGAGCTGGTCGCGGGGGGCCGCGCCTGGCGGGTGCACGAGGGCCACTGCCACGGCGCGGTGTTCGACGCGCTGCTCTACCTCCAGTCGTGGTCGGAGCGTCCCCGCTTCGCCCTGGAGTACGCGACGTCGGCGCTCACCGCCGCCGACGCCGGCGAGCTGGCCGAGTCGTTCCAGGCGGCACTGCGGGAGCTGGCCGCCGGGCCGGGCGCCGCCCTGCGCGACGTCACCACCCTGTCGGCGGGGCAGCGCGCGCGGCTGCGGGCGCTGGGCACGGGCGGGTCACACGACACGACCGACGACGTGTGGAGCCGCTTCGCGGCGCACGCGCGATCCGCGGGCGAGCGGATCGCGCTGGTCGACGCGCACGCCGGACGCACCCTGACCTACCGCGAACTGCACGACGGCGCCGTCGCACAGGCGCGGCTGCTGCACGCCAGCGGGGTACGGGCCGGCGACGCGGTGCTCCTGGAGCTGCCGCGCTCGGCCGCCGAGGCCGTGGCGGTGCTGGGCGTGCTGCGGCTGGGCGCGCACTACGTCGCGGTCGACCAGCACGCCACCGGCGAGTGGCGGGCGCACCTGGCCGCGACCGTCGCGCCGCGCGCCCGCCTCGGCACGGCCCCGGCCGACGCGGAGTACGCGACCGTCCCCGACTGCGCCCTGGCCGGCCCGGACCATCCGACGCGGGCCGGGGGCGCGGAAGGCGGCGACGACCCGCTCGGCGCGGCCCCGACCGACCCGGCGCGCACCGCGTACGTCTCCTTCACCTCGGGCTCGACCGGGGTGCCCAAGGGCGTGGTCGTCCCGCACCGGGCGGTGCTGCGGCTGGCCGACGACCCGGGGCTGTTCGCCGACCGGGCGGGCATGCGGATGATGCGGCTGTCGCCGCTGGCGTTCGACGCGTCCACACTGGAGCTGCTGGTGCCGCTGGCCAACGGCGACACGGTGGTGGTGTTCCCGCCCGGGGAGCCGACGCCCAGCGGCCTGGCCGAGTTCCTGCGCACCACCGACGTCACGCACGCCTGGCTGACCTCCGGCGTGTTCCACCTGGTCGCCGACCACCGGCCGGACGCGTTCGCCGGGCTGCGGCAGGTGTTCACCGGCGGCGGCGTGGTGTCCCCGGCGCACGTACGCCGGGTGCTGCGGGCCTGCCCGGGACTGCGCGTCACCAACGGCTACGGCCCCACCGAGAACACCACGTTCACCACGACCTGGTCCGTCGAGCACGCCGACGCGACGCCCGACCCGCTGCCGATCGGCGCGCCGGTGCGCGGCACCGACCTGCACGTGGTCGACCCGGCGGGGCGCCCCGTCCCGCCGGGCGCGATCGGCGAGCTGCGCACGGCGGGCACCGGCCTCGCCGACGGTTACCTCGACGACCCCGCCCGCACCGACGCGTCGTTCGTGCGGCACGGGGATCCGCCGGTGCGCCTGTACCGCACCGGGGACCTGGTGCGCTGGGGCGCGGACGGGCAGCTGCGCTTCCTGGGCCGCAACGACCGCCAGGTGAAGATCGCCGGGCACCGGGTCGAGCTGGTCGACGTCGAGCGCAGGCTGCGGGCGCGACCCGGGGTGCGCGACGCGGTGGTGTTCACCACCGGCGACCCGGTCACGGGCGTAAGCCTCTGCGCCGCCCTCAAGCCCGCGCCCGGCGGCCTGGACGCCGACGCCGTGCGCCGCGCCGTGGAGGCCGAGCTGGCCCCCTACGCCCGGCCGCAGCAGTGGGTGACCGTGGCCGAGTTCCCGCTCGACCGCAACGGCAAGGTCGACCTGCGGGCCCTGGCCGCGCTGGCCGGGGCGCCGCCGCCCGACGCCGCGTCGGGCGCCGGCGCCGCTGCGCCGGCGCCCGACGCGCGCTCGGCGTCGCTGGCCGAGTTCGAGGAGCTGGTGACGGGCGCCTGGGTGGAGGCGCTGGGCACCGACGACTTCGACGTCGACGAGGCGTTCTTCGACGTCGGCGGCGAGTCGCTGCGGCTGGCGATCGTGCGCCGGCTGCTCCAGCAGCGGCTGGCCGGCCGGGCCATCCCGCTGACCGACCTCTACCGCTTCCCCACCGTCCAGACGCTGGCCCGGCATCTGCACGCACAGACCGAAGGAGCAGGCGCATCCTCATGAACGGCGACATCGCGATCGTAGGCCTGGCGGGCCGGTTTCCCGGTGCCGCCGACGTCTGGGAGTACTGGTCCAACGTGGTCGCCGGGAAGATCACGATCAGTGAGCTGACGCGCGGGGAGCTGCTGGCGGCGGGCGTGCCCGCGCAGCGGCTCGACGACCCGGCGTACGTGCCGGCACGCGGCGTGCTGGCCGACCCGGACCTGTTCGACGCCGCCTTCTTCGGCATCACGCCGCGCGAGGCCGAGACCATGGACCCGCAGCACCGGCTGCTGATGCAGACGGCGTGGGCCACCCTGGAGTCCGCCGGCTCGGCCACCGGGCGCCCCTTCGGCCGGGTCGGCGTGTTCGCCGGGGCCGGGTTCAACTACTACGCGCTGCACCACGTGTACCCGCACCCCGGCCTGGTCGACACCCAGGGGCTGCTCTCGGTGGTGCTGGGCAACGAGAAGGACCACCTCGCCGCGAAGATCGCGTACCGGCTGGACCTGGGCGGTCCCGCCGTGACCGTGCAGACCGCCTGCTCGACGTCGCTGGTGGCGGTGCACCTGGCCTGCCAGAGCCTGCGTACGGGCGACTCGGACGTCGCGCTCGCCGGCGGGGCCTGCGTGGCGGTGCCGCAGCAGGCCGGCTACCTCTACGAGACGAAGGGCATCATGTCGCCGGACGGCGCCTGTCGGCCCTTCGACGCCTCGGCAGCCGGAACCGTCCCCGGCAACGGCGTCGCCATGGTGGCGCTCAAACGGACCGAGGACGCCCGCCGCGACGGGGACACCGTCTACGCGCTGATCAAGGGGTCGGCCGTGAACAACGACGGCGGCATGAAGGTCGGCTACACCGCGCCCGGCGTCGCCGGACAGATCGACGTGCTGACCCGCGCGTACGCCGCCGCCGACGTCGATCCCGCCACCGTCGGCTACCTGGAGGCGCACGGCACCGCCACGGAGGTGGGCGACGCGATCGAACTGGCGGCGCTGGGCGAGGTGTTCCGCCCGGGCGCGCGGGCGTGCTCCATCGGCTCGGTCAAGGCCAACGTCGGCCACCTCGACGCGGCCGCCGGCGTCTCCGGGCTCATCAAGGCCGCGCTGGCCCTGCACTTCCGGCAGATCCCGCCGCTGGCCGGCCTCAAGCAGGCCCGCCCCGAGCTGCTCGACGGGTCGACCCCGTTCACCGTGGACACCGTGGCCCGCCCGTGGGATGCCGACGGGCCGCGCCGGGCGGCGGTCAGCTCCTTCGGCCTGGGCGGCACCAACGCCCACGTGGTGCTGGAGGAGGCCGACGGCCCGGCCGGTTCCGGTGCCGGGGCGGCCGACGGTCGCACCGAGTTGATCGTGCTGTCCGGGCGCGACCCGGAGGCGGTCCACGCGGCCGCCGAGCAGTGGAGCGAACACCTGCGGCAGCGCCCCGACCTGGCCGTCGCCGACGTCGCGCTGACGTCGCAGACGTACCGCAGGCACTTCACGCACCGCCTCGCGGTCGCCGCGCGCGACGTCCCGGCGACGCTGGCCCGGCTGCGCAGGGCGCCCGTGCGCGAGGCCGCGCGCCGGCCCAGCGTGCTGTTCCTGTTCCCGGGCCAGGGGGCCGAGTTCCCCGCCATGTCGCGGGGCCTCTACGACCGCTACCCGTCCTTCCGGGCGGAGCTCGACCACGGGGCGGGGCTGCTGGCCCCGCTGCTGGGGCTGGACCTGCGCGACGTGCTGGTCGACGACGACCCGCACGGGCTCGTGCACCGCACCGACGTCACCCAGCCCGCGCTGGCGCTGCACGAGCTCGCGCTCGGCCGGCTGCTGGTGTCGTGGGGCGTACGCCCGGCGGCACTGATCGGTCACTCCGTCGGCGAGTTCGCGGCCGCGGCGCTGGCCGGCGAGCTGGCCGCCGACGACATGCTGCGCCTGGTCGCGACCCGCGGCAGGCTGATGCAGGACGCGCCCGAGGGTGCCATGCTGGCCGTGCTCGCGCCGCCGTCGGCCCTCCACGAGCACCTCGCGGGGCTGGACGACCTCGACGTCGCCGCCCGCAACGCCCCCGAGTTCACGGTGGTGGCCGGTCCGGTGGCGCCACTCGCCGCGTTGCGGGAACGCCTCGACGCGGCGGGGGTGCAGTGCCGGGCGCTGCCCGCGCAGCGCGCCTTCCACTCGCGGATGATGGCCGACGCGGCGCGGCTGCTCGGCGCCGAGGCCGACGGCGTCGCCCGGCGGCCCCGGACCGTCCCGGTGATCAGCACGGTCGACGGCACGCTGCTGGGCAAGGGGCTGCCGCGCGCCGAGGGCTACTGGGGCGCGCAGCTGCGCAGCCCGGTGCGCTACCACGACGCGCTGCTGACCGGTCTGGGCCTGCCCGACCCGGTCCTGGTCGAGGTCGGGCCGGGCACCGCGCTGACCGGCATGGCCCGGCAGGGCGGGTCGCGGGCGCCCGGGTTCGCCCTGCAACCGCGGCCGACGGAGCGGGCCGACGCCGGCGACGTACTCGCCGGGCTCGGCGGGCTGTGGACCGCCGGGGCGTCCGTCGACTGGGCCGCGGTGCGCGGCGACAGCGGCGCACGGCGGGTCCCGCTGCCCACGTACCCGTTCGCCCGCACCCGGCACTGGCTCGACGCCGCGCCGCCACCACCGGACGCGGCCGTCGCCGAACCGGCGCCGCAGCCCGCCGCCACCGGCGAGGACGAGGTGGTGAAGGAGATCATGGAGCTGTGGGGCAGGATGCTCGGCTGCGCCGACATCGGGCCGGACGCGAACTTCTTCACCCTCGGCGGCGAGTCGCTGCTGTTCATCCGCATGATCAGCCAGGTGCAGCGCAGGTTCGGGGTACGCATCCCCGCCGACGCGCTGTCGGCGGATCCGACGCCGCGCGCGCTGGCCGGGCTGGTGACGGCATGACCGGCCACGACGAGTTGGATCTGGTCGCGGCGGTGGCGGCCGTGCTCTGCCACCGCCTGTCGGGCGCGACCTCGGTCGCGGTGCGCGGCCCGCGCGGCGACGTCCTGGTGCGGGTGTCCCCCGACAGCACCCTGACGGGGGTACGCGAGCAGGCACGCCGCCTGCGGCCGGATGCCGTCGTCGCGGCCGGCGCGGCGGACCCGTCCGCGCCGGGCGGTGCCGTGGACGTCCTGCTGGCCACGCCCGGGACGGACGTCGCCGGGGCGTCGGCGGTCCTCGGCGGGGTGCCGGTCCGGTTCGCCCGCGAGCCGGGGGAGCCGGCGTACCTGCGGGAGCGCCTGGACACCCTGCGCGCCTGGCTCACCGCCCATCCGGACCGGCCGGCGCGGGAGGCCGCGCTGGTCGGCCCGGTGGAGCGCGGCACGCTGCTCGGCTTCAACCCGGCGCCCACCCCCGCGCCGCGCACGCCCGTGCACGAGACGATCTGCCGCCAGGCGGAGCGCACCCCGGACGCCGTCGCGCTGCGCGGGGGCGGACGGGAGCGCAGCTACCGCGAGTTGCTGGACGAGGCGGCGGCGCTGGCCGGGCGGCTACGCGCCGAGGGCGTGGGACCCGGGTCGGTGGTCGGGCTGTGCACCGAGCGCAGCCCCGAGATGGTGGTCGCGGTGCTCGGCGTCCTGCTGGCCGGCGGCGCGTACCTGCCGCTGGACCCGTCCCACCCGCGCCCGCGGCTGGACCTCATGCTCCGCGCGGCCGACGCCGCGCTGGTGCTCGCCGACGACGCGGGGCGGGCCGCGCTGGGCTCCGGCGGCGGGCCGTCCGTGCCCGTACAGCCGCTGACCGGCGGCGACCTGCCCGCCGCGCCCGTCGGCTGGCGTGGCTACCGGGCGCCGGAGGAGGTCGTCGAAGGGCTGTCGTACGTCATCTTCACCTCCGGCTCGACCGGGGCGCCCAAGGGGGTGCAGATGACGCACCTGTCGCTGGCCAACCGGCTGGTGTGGATGCGCGACGCGTACCGCATCGGCCCCGGCGACGTGGTGCTGCAGAAGACCCCGTACACCTTCGACGTGTCGGTGTGGGAGCTGCTGTGGGCGTTCATGACCGGCGCGACGCTGGTCACCGCCGAGGCGCAGGCCCACCGCGACCCGCAGGAGATGGTCGACGTCGTCGCCCGCGAGTCGGTGACCACCGTGCACTTCGTGCCGTCCATGCTCGCCCTCTTCGTCGAGGAGGCCGGCCTGGCCCGCTGCGCCAACCTGCGCCGGGTGATCTGCAGCGGGGAGGCGCTGCCGCCGAAGCTGGTCAACAAGCTCACCGCGGCGCTGCCGCAGGTCGAGGTGCACAACCTGTACGGGCCCACCGAGGCCGCCATCGACGTGACCGCCTGGCCGTGCCGCCGCCCCGAGCCCGAGGACACCGTCCCCATCGGCCGGCCGATCGCGAACGTCGCCGCGTACGTCCTCGACGAGCGCGGCGGGCTGTCCCCGCTGGGTGTGCCCGGTGAACTGGTCCTGGGCGGGGACTGCCTGGCCAGGGGGTACGCGGGGCGACCCGACCTGACCGCCGAGCGGTTCGTCGAGGTGGCGGTCGCCGGGTGGCCGCAGCGGGTGTACCGCACCGGCGACCTGGCCTGGTGGTCGCCGGACGGGCACCTGCACTACGGCGGGCGCATCGACACC
Organism: Micromonospora echinofusca; assembly: GCF_900091445.1. Taxonomy (NCBI): domain Bacteria; kingdom Bacillati; phylum Actinomycetota; class Actinomycetes; order Micromonosporales; family Micromonosporaceae; genus Micromonospora; species Micromonospora echinofusca. The sequence continues at coordinate 2,715,195 of NZ_LT607733.1, read as the reverse complement.
CAGGTGAAGATCCGCGGGCAGCGGGTGGAACTCGGCGAGATCGAGTCGGTGCTCAACCGGCACCCGCTCGTCGCCAACAGCGTCGTGCTGCTGCGCGACGACCTGGGCGCCGCCGCGACGCTGGTGGCGTACGTGGTGGCCGAGCGCGACGCCGACCCGGGCGCCGTGGCCGAGCCCGCGCTGCGCGCGTTCCTGGCGCGGCAGCTGCCCGACCACATGGTGCCCCTGCGGTACGTGGCCCTGCCGGAGCTGCCGGCGACCGCGAACGGCAAGGTCGACCGGCGGGCCCTGCCCGCCCCGCCGGCCCGGGTGCGCCGGCGGGTGGCACCCGTCGACGTCGCCGCCGGGCTCTCGAGGGCCGGGGGTCGATGAGCGCGGCGGGACCCGCCACCGTCCGCGCGTCCGATTCTCCTGGTAGCCGCCCCTGCGGCGCGGGCCTGGTGCAAGACTGGGGCTGTCGCCGAGGGGGATGCGCATGTCCGCAGGTCGTTACCTTGCCGTCGCCGGTCCGCGCCAGCTCCGCGAGGGCGAGGTGTCCGTGACCGAGCCGGGGCCCGGCCGGGTGACGGTCGACATCGCGTACACGGGGATCTGCGGCACGGACGTGCACGGTTACACCGACGGGCACATGCTGCCGCCGGCGGTCTTCGGGCACGAGTGGACCGGTGCGGTCTCGGCGGTGGGCGACGGCGTGGACGGCCTGCGGGTCGGGCAGCGCGTGGTGGGCGCCGTGGGGCCGGCATGCGGCCGTTGCCGCCAGTGCGTCGCCGGGCACGCCCGCAACTGCGACACCGTGTTCGCCGAGGCCAACGGGGTCGACGCCGACGCGCCGCCGCACGGCGCCTTCGCCACCCGGGTGCAGGTCTCGGCGCGGCGGGTGATCCCGGTCCCGGAGAGCCTCTCGGACGTGGAGGCGGCGCTCGTGGAGCCGGCCACCGTCACCTTCCACGCCGTGCGGCGGGTGGCGGCGGAGTACGGCACCACGACCGTGATCCAGGGCGCCGGCCCGATCGGGCTGCTCACCGCTCAGCACGCGCGTAACGCCGGGGCGGGGCCGATGGTCGTCTCCGAGCCGTCCGCGGCGCGGCGCGCGCTGGCCGGCGACCTCGGCTTCGCGCACGTGGTCGAGCCCGCCGAGCTGTCGGCCGCGCTGGACGAGCTGACCGGCGGCCTGGGCGCCGACGTCGTGTACGAGTGCAGCGGCGTGCCGGCGCTGTTGCAGCCGTCGGCGGAGCTGGTGCGCCGGGGCGGGACGCTCGCGTTGCTCGGCTATCCGCTGGAGAACTCGAGCGTCAGCTACGGCGACTGGCAGAGCCGCGAGCTGACGGTGATCGGGTCACTGGCCTACCACCACGAGGACTTCGTGGGCGCCATGCACGCGATCGCCGCGCGTCGGATCGACGTGGCGTCGCTGCACACGGGCACCTTCGGTCTGTCGTCGCTGAAGGACGTCCTCGAGGAACTCGACTCGGGCCGCAGCGAGCACACCAAGGTGCTGATCGACCCGAACCGGCCGGAACGGGCCTGATTCGGCAGGTGGCGCGCCCTGGCCGGGTCAGTGCGGGAAGGCCCGGGGCGTTCGCCGCTCGACCTCGTCGCGGAACTCCTCGATCCGGGACGCCACCTGCCGCATGCCGACGGTGTGTTCCAGCCGGTCGAGATAGAGCGATCGGCGGGCCAGACCGTCGAGGTCGAAGCTGAAGTAGATCGCCATCAGCGGGTTGACGAACAGGGTGCTGCCCCGGGTGCGTCGGGTCACGTGCACGTCCCCGTCGGCGCCGCGGATGGCGGCGGCGATCTGCCCGTGCACGATGCTGGGCCGCAGCGGCGTGGCCGCCTGCCCGTACGCCACCGCCTCCCGGTACAGCCGCGCCTCCCGGCTGTCGCCCGGGATGGACAACGCCCCGAGGTACGCGCCGTCGCGGTCGAGGGCGGCGATGTTCTCCAGCACCTGGGTGTGGTTCACCCCGTGGTACGCGTCGATGCCGAACCCGAGGCACACCACCAGCTTCACCGGCACGTCCAGGCCGGCGACCGCGGCGAGGCTGGTCATGTCCTCGACGGGGGTGCCGAGGCCGGCCTCGTCGCCGCGCATGAGGATGTCCGTGCCTCCGTCGACCAGCACCACCGCGTCGACGCCGAGCACGTCGACCAGGTGTCGGTAGGCGTCGCGCAGCGGTTCCACGCCCACCTGCGGGAAGGCGTACACGGTGCACGGCTGGTCGTTGGCGGCGAGCCAGCGGGCCAGCGCCCGTTCCGGGAAGTACTCGTCGAGGCCGGCGGTGTCCGGGGTGACGGCGGCGACGTGCTGCGCCGCCCAGGCGTCCAGGTCGAGCGTTTCGAGCCGCGTGAAGGACAGGTTGGCCAGGTGCACGGTCCGCCCGGCGTCGCGTAGCGCGACGGCCAGCGGAATCGCGGCGTACACGTCGAAGCCGCCACCCGCCCCGGCGATCAGCACGGTGCGGGCCGACTCCAGCGCGGCGAACAGCGGTGGTACGGCCAGCGACGGCATCGGGTCTCCTCAGGCGACGGTCTCAGGGTGCTGGGGCCGCACGGCGGGATCGGCGTACGTCGGTCCGTTCAGAACAGCGTCGACGGCCCGACCGGCTCCGGTTCCGGCAGTGGCTCGATCCCGGGCAGGCGCGCCCGGACCTCGTCGTGGAACCGGCGGGCCAGCTCGGGCGCGTCGGCGTTGTCCGGGGTGTGCACGAACATCGTCGGCGAGCGGCCCTCGCGCAGCCAGCCGGTCACCACGTCGAGCCACGGTTGCCAGCCCTCGACGGTGCGGGCGGGGTCGTCGCGGCCGAGGTACCGCACGATCGGCCGGTCGGTCAGCGCGCGGGTGCGCAGCGGGGTGCGCGGCTTCCTGGTCCACGCCTCCCGCTCCGCGTCGCTGGTCGGCGGGGTGCGGAAGAACGCGGTCGTGTCGAAGGGGACCCACTCCGCGCTGGCCGCGGCGAGCGCCTCCTCCAGCATCCGTGCCGCCCGGGGATCGTCGAAGAACGCGGGGTGGCGGACCTCCACGGCGTACCGGTGGGTGGCGGGCAGCCCGCGCAGGAAGCGGGCCAGCGCGGGTACGTCGGCGGGCCCGAACGAGCCCGGCAGCTGGATCCAGAGGGCGTGGGCCCGTGGGCCGAGGGGTTCGACGGCGTCGAGGAAGGCCCGGAGTTCCTCGTCGGCGCCGGTGAGCCGGCGCTCGTGCGTGACGATCTTCGGCAGCTTGGGCACGAAGCGGAAGTCGGGGTCGGTCTGCTGCGCCCAGGAGGCGACCGTCTCGCGGGTGGGGGTCGCGTAGAAGGTGGTGTTGCCCTCGACGGCGGTGCACCAGCCGGCGTACGCGCGCAGCCGCTCGTTCGCCGGCAGCGGGTGCGCCAGGAAGCGCCCCTGCCAGGACTTGTGCGTCCACATGGCGCACCCCACGTGCAGGCGCATCGGATGCCTCCCACCGCTCGACGGCCAGGACGCGGGGTGATCCGCGCCGCGGGTACGGTATCCGGCCGCGCCGGGCGGGTCCACGCACGGGCGGCCGGCCGCACCGTGCGGTACGGCCGGGCGCCCTCTCCGGTGCGGTCAGGCGCGGCCCTGGTCGTGCGGCACGGTGACGGTCACGGTGCAGCCGATCGGGCGGCCGATCTCGTCGTGGCCCCCGTACGTCAGGGTGTGGACCCTGTCCCCGCCGGCGCCGTCGCGTTCCGCCCGCAACCGCCCGCTGGTGTCGGGCGTGCCGACGGGGTGCGGACGGTTCCCCACACCGGTGACGACCGTGGACGTCGCGCGACAGGCCGCAGGGCGGCGCGGCGTCACGCTGGGTGAGACAACGACCTGACCGCAGCGGCGAAGCGGGCCGCCCAGTCGACTGCTAATACGTATTAGCATCTATGCTTCTCGAATGTTGCTCGACCCGGAAGGGTCTTGTCAAGAGCTCGGCCGCCGGCCGGCGCGACGCCCCCACAGCCCGCTGGAGGCTTGCCCGCCGCCGGGTCCGCCGGGTGGCCGCTCCGGAGCTAATCCGCATTACTCCTGCGACTTCATCTCCGCGAAATCTCTTCGCCCACCCTTGACACGAGCGGGGTCGGCCCGCCAGGCTCCTCCCCAACGCCGAGCGCTAATACGCATTAGCCGCACCGGAAGGACCAGTCGTGCCCTCTACCCCCCGACGCGTGACGCAGCGTGACATCGCGCGGTTGGCCGGCGTCAGTCAGGCAACCGTGTCGCTGGTGCTCAACAACCGGGCCGACGCCGACGTGCGCATCGCGCCCGAGACCCGCGACCGCGTGCTGCGGACCATCGCCGAGACCGGCTACGCCGCCGACCCCGTGGCACGCCGGCTCGCCGCCCGGTTCAACCGGATCCTCGGGGTGTTCACCTACGAGCCCGCCTTCCCCAGCGGCAGCCGTGACTTCTTCCACCCCTTCCTGCTGGGCATCGAGGAGTACGCGGAACGGGCCGGCTGCGACCTGCTGCTGTTCACCAGCGCCCCGGTGGTCGACGGCCGGCGACGCATCTTCCACCAGGACAACCGGCTGCGCCTGGCCGACGGGTGCATCCTGCTCGGCCGGGAGATCGACGCCGCCGAGCTGCACCGGCTCAACCGGGACGGCTTCCCGTACGTCGCCGTCGGGCGCCGCGACGACGCCGGCGGACCGGTGCCGTACGTCGGCGCCGACTACGCCACGGCGGTGGGCGAGCTGGTCGCCCTGGCCCTCGCCCGCGGCCACCGGCGCCTGGCCTACCTGAACACGGACCTGACCGCGGAGTCCTCGGCGGACCGGCGGCGCGGGTTCGTCGCGGCCGCGACGGCCGCCGAGAGCGCCCGCCACCTGACGGCCGTCGCCGGCGACGCCGAGGCGATCCTCGACGACCTGCTGGCCGACCGGACCACCGTCGCGTTCATCGAGGACTTCGCCACCGCCGTGGCGCTGGAGCAGGCCGCCCGGCGGCGGGGCCTGAGCGTCCCGGCCGACCTGTCGATCCTGACCCTCGGCGACCCGACGGTCCCGGTTCCCACCGACCTGGCCTTCACCGGGTTCCGCATCCCCCGCGAGGAGATGGGCCGGCAGTCCGTCGAGGTGCTGGCCGGCGTCATCGACGGCAGCGCCGTCGGCGTCCAGCAGCGGCTCCTGCCCTGCGAACTCGTCGAGGGCGACACCCTCGGCACCCCCTGATCGGCGGTCCACCGCAGCTCGGCGGTGACCGTGCAACCGGAAGGAAGCAAGTGGTACAGATGCGTGCGGACGTCCTCGTCGTCGGGGGCGGGCTGGGCGGGGTGGCGGCGGCGCTCGCCGCGGCCCGGGCCGGCCGGTCGGTCATCCTGACCGAGGAGTTCGACTGGCTCGGCGGGCAACTCACCAGCCAGGCCGTCCCGCCGGACGAGCACTCCTGGATCGAGCAGTTCGGCGCCACCGCGAGCTACCGGGCGCTGCGCACCGGGATCCGCGACTACTACCGCCGGCACTACCCGCTCACCGAACGGTCCCGGGCCTGGAGCGACCTGAACCCGGGAGCCGGCTGGGTGAGCCGGGTCTGCCACGAGCCCCGGGTGGCCGTCGCCGTCATCGAGCAGATGCTGGCGCCGTTCCTCGGCTCCGGCCGGCTGAGGGTGCTCCAGCCGTACCGGCCGGTGGCCGCGCAAACCGACGGGGACCGGGTGGTCGGGGTGACCGTGGCGCACCGCGACCGGGACGAGCGGATCGACCTCGTCGCCCCGTACGTGCTGGACGCGACGGAGACCGGCGAGCTGCTGCCGCTGACCGGCACCGAGTACGTCACCGGCTTCGAGTCGCAGGCCGACACCGGCGAGCCCAGCGCCCCGGCCGACGCGCAGCCGATGAACATGCAGGCCGTCTCCGTCTGCTTCGCCCTCGACCACGTCGACGGCGACCACACCATCGAGCGGCCGGCGAACTACGACTTCTGGCGCGACTACAAGCCCGACTTCTGGGGCGACCGGCTGCTGTCCTGGCGCTCGCCGCACCCGCGCACCCTGGAGATCGTCGAGCGCAGCTTCACCCCCAACCCGGACGACGACCCGCTGGCCGTCAACGCCGACCAGCGGCTCAACCCCGGCGACGGCAACCTCTGGACGTTCCGGCGCATCGCCGCCCGGCGCAACTTCACCGACGGCGCGTACGACAGCGACATCACGCTGGTGAACTGGCCGATGATCGACTACTTCGAGGGCCCCGTCATCGACGTGCCGAACGCGTCGTGGCACCTGAGCAAGGCCCGCGAGCTGTCGTACTCGGTGCTCTACTGGATGCAGACCGAGGCGCCCCGGCCGGACGGCGGGACCGGCTTCCCCGGGCTGCGCCTGCGTGGCGACGTGACCGGCAGCCGTGACGGCCTGGCGCAGGCGCCCTACATCCGTGAGTCGCGCCGCATCCGCGCCGAGTACACGGTGGTCGAGCAGGACCTGTCGCTGGCCGTACGCGGCGAGCACGGCGCGGTCGCCTACCCGGACTCGATCGGCGTCGGGATGTACCGCATCGACCTGCATCCCTCCACCGGCGGCGACAACTACATCGACGTCGGCTCCTGCCCGTTCGAGATCCCGCTGGGGGCGCTGATCCCGCAGCGGGTCGAGAACCTGCTCCCGGCCGGCAAGAACATCGGCACCACCCACATCACCAACGGCAGCTACCGGCTGCACCCGGTCGAGTGGAACGTCGGCGAGGTCGCCGGCCTGCTCGCCGACTTCTGTCTGGCGCGGGGCGAGTCCCCGCGCGCGGTCCGCGGCACCCCCCGCCTGCTGGCCGACTTCCAGGACCGCCTCACGGCGGCCGGCGTGGAACTGCGCTGGCCCCAGGTCGCGGGCTACTGAACACCCCCGTTGAGGAGAAGATCATGAGATTGGGAAAGGCTGTACGCGGTGTCGCGGCGACACTGGCCGGCGTCCTCGCCCTGACCGCCTGCGGCGGCGGTGACGAGGCCGGGGACAAGGGTCCGGCCAGTCTGCGGATGACCGTCTGGTCGGCCAACGAGGCGCACCTCAAGCTGTTCAACGAGATCGCCGACGAGTACCGCAAGAGCCACCCGGACGTCGCGTCGATCACGTTCGACCCGCTGCCGTTCGAGAACTACACCACGACGCTGACCACCCAGATCGCCGGCGGCAACGCGCCCGACCTGGCCTGGGTCTTCGAGAACTCGGCGCCCGACTTCGTCGCCTCCGGCGCGCTGCTGCCGCTGGACGACAAGCTCAAGAAGACCGAGGGCTACCAGTACGACGACATCTCCCCCGCCACGCTCAAGCTCTGGCAGGACGGGGGCAAGCTGTACGCGTACCCGTTCTCCACCTCGCCGTTCGGGGTCTTCGTCAACACCGACCTGCTCAAGAAGGCCGGGCAGAAGACCCCGGCCGAGCTGATCGCGGCCGGGCAGTGGAACTGGGACACCGCGCTGACCGTCGCCGGCGCCACCGCGGGCGCGACCGGCAAGGCCGGCCTGGTGATCCGCGACTTCGACTACAAGGGCTGGGACAACCTGTCGACCGTCTGGACGGGTTGGGGCGCCCAGGCGTGGAGCGAGGACGGCAAGTCCTGCGGCTTCGCCGCCCCGGAGATGGTCGAGGCGATGACCACCCTGCACAAGGCGATCTTCACCGGCAAGGCGCTGCCCGGCCCGGGTACGACCGCCGACTTCTTCGCCGGTGACGCCGCCATGACGGTCACCCAGATCTCCCGCGCCTCGCTGCTGAAGCCGGACGGGTTCGGCTGGGACCTGGTGCCGCTGCCGGCCGGGCCGAAGGGCAACTACTCCGTGGTCGGCCAGGCCGGCGTCGGCGTGATGAAGAAGAGCAAGAACGCGGACGCGGCGGCGGACTTCCTCGCCTTCCTGACGAACCCCACCAACTCGGCCAAGCTGGCCCAGTTCTTCCCGCCGCCGCGCCAGTCGCAGCTCACCGCGGAGACGCTGGCCAAGTCGAACCCGACGCTGAAGCCCGAGCAGTTGCAGAAGGTCGTCATCGACGGCATCACCAACGGCGTGGTCAAGCCCAGCCACGCCGGGCAGGCCGAGCTCAGCCAGCAGGTGCGCGCCGGGCTCGACCCGCTCTGGAAGGCGGACGCGGACGTCAAGGCCGTCCTCGACGGCGTCTGCACCAAGATCCAGCCGCTGCTGGCGAAGTAGGGCGCCTGACCATGTCCCAGACGGACACGACGGTGGGCGGGGTCGAGGCCCCGCCCACCCGGGACCGGTCGCGGCCGTACTGGACCAGTCGCCGCCGCGACCAGCTCACCGGTTACCTGTTCATCGCTCCCCAGCTGCTCGGCAGCGCCGTCTTCGTGATCCTGCCGCTGATCCTGGTGGTCTGGTACAGCCTGCACGAGTGGAACGTGCTGGCCGGCACGTTCGACTTCGTCGGCACCGAGAACTACGCGGCCCTCGCCGAGGACACCAACCTGGGCTCGGTGCTGCGGGCCACCGGCCTGTTCTCGGTCGGGCTGGTGGTGTTCAACCTCGGCCTGGCCCTGCTGCTGGCCGTACTGCTCAACCAGAAGCTGCGCGGGACGATCCTGTTCCGCACCCTGTTCTTCTCCCCCGTGGTCGTCTCGCTGGTCGCCTGGACCATCGTGTGGGGGTTCCTGTTGCAGGACAACGGCGGCGTGAACGGCCTGCTCGACACGATCGGCGTGGACGGGCCGAACTGGCTGCGTGGTGAGGGCACCGCCATGTTCTCGGTCGTGGTGGTGCAGGTGTTCAAGAACGTCGGCCTCAACATGGTGCTCTTCCTGGCCGCGCTCCAGGGGGTGCCGGCCGAGCTGTACGAGGCCGCCGAGGTGGACGGGGCGAGCCGGCTGCGCCAGTTCTGGCGGATCACCGTACCGATGATCAGCCCGACCATCCTGCTCACGTCGATCATCACGGTGGTCGGCTCGTTGCAGGTCTTCGCGCAGATCGCCGTGCTCACCCAGGGCGGCCCGGGCACCTCGACCACGGTGCTCGTCTACTACCTCTACCAGCAGGCGTTCCAGTTCCATCACTTCGGTTACGGCGCCACCCTGTCGATCGTCCTGTTCGTCATCGTGCTCGCGCTCACCGTGCTCCAGTGGCAGATGCGGAAGAGGTGGGTCCACCATGAGTCGTGAGCTGTCGCGCCGGACCAAGCTGCTGCTCTACGGGGTGTTGATGGTCCTGGCGGTCCCGTTCGTCTTCCCGACCTGGTGGATGGTCACCTCGTCGCTGAAGCCGGTGTCGGACATCTTCGCCTTCCCGCCGAAGCTGCTGCCGGTCGACGCGGAGCTGGACGCGTACCGGCGGGTGTTCGAGTTGCAGCCGTTCGGCCAGCAGTACCTGAACAGCCTCTACATCGCGCTGGTGGTCACCGTCGGCACCCTGGCGGTGGCGGCGTTGGCCGGGTACGCCTTCGCGCGGATCCGCTTCCCCGGCCAGAACGTGCTCTTCCTGGTGATCCTCGCCGGCCTGCTCATCCCGAGCGAGGTGACAATCGTGCCGCTGTTCCAGATGTTCTTCAAGCTGGGCCTCGTCGACACCCACTGGCCGCTGATCCTGGTGCCGATCCTCGGGGCGCCGAGCGTGCTGGCGACCTTCATCATGCGGCAGTTCTTCATCAGCCTCCCCGGCGAGCTGGAGGAGGCAGCCCGGGTGGACGGGCTGGGCCGGTTCGCCACCTTCTGGAAGATCGCCCTGCCGCTGTCGCGGCCCGCGCTGGGCGCGGTCGCCATCTTCACCTTCCTGCACAGCTGGAACCTCTACCTGGAACCGATCGTGTTCCTCTCCTCGCCGGAGAAGTTCACCCTGCCGCAGGCGCTCACCCAGTTCGTCGACGCCTACGGCGGCCCGATGTGGAACGTCCAGCTCGCCGCGGCGTCGATGACCGCGCTGCCGGTCCTGGTGGTCTTCGTCATCGCGCAGAAGCAGTTCGTCGAGGGCCTGGCGCACACCGGGCTCAAGGGATGACGGTGCCGACCGCCCGGGTGGGCGTCGACATCGGCGGCACGAAGACGGCGGCGGCGCTGGTCGGTGCCGACGGCGAGGTGCTGGGGCGTCGCCTGGCACCCACCCCGGCCGGGTCGGGGCCGGCGGCCGTGCTGGACACCGCCGCACGACTCGCCCGGGAACTGCTCGATCCGGGCGACGCCGGCCCGGTCGGCGTGGGCACCGCCGGCACGGTCGACCCGGGCACCGGCACCATCCGGTACGCCACCGACAGCCTGCCCGGCTGGTCCGGTACGCCGGTCGCCGACGAGCTGGCCGCGCGGCTGGCCCGACCGGTCCGGGTCACCAACGACGTGAACGCCGCCGGGCTCGGCGAGAGCTGGGTGGGTGCCGCCCGGGGCCGGCGGGAGCTGCTGCTGGTCGCGGTCGGTACCGGCCTGGGCGGCGCGCTGCTGCGGGGCGGCCGGATCTCCACCGGCGCCCGGGGTGGCGCCGGCGAGGTGGGGCACCTGCCGGCTCCCGGCGCCGAGCGGCTGCGCTGCGGCTGCGGCCGGTACGGGCACCTGGAGGGCATCGCCTCGGGCACGGGACTCGCCGCCGCGTACGCCCTGCAGACCGGCGTGCGGATCAGCGGACGGGACGTGGCCGAGCGGGCGGCGACCGGCGAGCCCGTCGCCCACGAGGTGGTGGAGCGCGCCGCGACGGCGCTCGGCCGGGCGCTCGCGGGGCTGGTCGCCCTGCTCGACCCGCAGGCCGTGGTGCTCGCCGGCGGGGCGGCCGACGCCCTGCTGCCCGCGGCCCGCGCCGCCTTCACCGCCGAACTGCCCGCGGCCTGGGCGGACGTGCCCCTGCTCCCCGCGGCGCTCGGCGCCGACGCGGTCGTCGTGGGCGCCGCCCGGCTGGCCGGCCAACCCGGCCACGACGGGCAGGCGGACGGCATCCCGGCCGTGCCCACCGATGAGAGGACGAGAGCGTGAACGTGTTCGACCAGCTGGCCGGCGGCCTCGTGGTCTCCTGCCAGCCGCTGCTCGACGACCCCGACGACCCGATGCGCGACCCGTACGTGCAGGCCCGGGTGGCCGCGGCGGTGGTGCGCGGCGGCGCGGTGGCCGTGCGGGCCAACGGCACCGCCGACGTCCGGGCGATCCGCGCCGCCGTCGACGTGCCGGTCATCGGGCTGCACAAGCAAGGCGTCGACGGGGTGTTCATCACCCCGACGGCGGCGCACGCGCTCGACGTCGCCGCAGCCGGCGCCCACATCGTCGCCGTGGACGCCACCGACCGTCCCCGCCCGGACGGTCGCAGCTTCGCCGACACGGTACGGGCGCTCCGGGAACGGACCGACGCGCTGGTGCTCGCCGACGTCTCCACCGTCGAGGAGGGCGTGGCCGCCGTGCGGGCCGGCGCGGACGCCGTCGCGACGACCCTCGCCGGCTACACCCCGGCCAGCTCACCGACCGACGGACCGGACCTGACGCTGCTGGCCCGCCTCGCCGGTGTGCTGACGGTGCCGGTGATCGCCGAGGGTCGCTACCGCAGCGTCGAGCAGATCGGAGCGGCGTTCGCCGCCGGTGCCCACGCGGTGGTGATGGGCAACGCCGTCACCTCGCCGCTGTGGATCACCCGCCACCTGGTGCCCGCCACTCCGGCCGGCGCCCGCCTCACCTGACGCGGAACGTCCGGCTCCGCGTGTCGCCCGCGGCGGGCGGCCGGTCAGTGCGTCGGGGGGCAGCAGACGGTCAGCGCCCCGGGCACCACCCGCACCTTGAGCCTGGTGGTCTCCCCGCGCGCGCCGCCGTCCAGCTCGTACGTGCGCGGGGCGGCGAGCCGGACCTTGATCCTGCGGCCCCGGGTGATCCGTACGAACGGCGACTCCTCCGAGCGGCCGGCGGCCATCCGGCCCAGGGTGCGCGCCCAGTCCACCGCGCCGTCGGCGGTGGACACGCCGATCTCCAGGCAGCCGTCGTCGGGGCGGGCGTCGTCGAACGCCGGGATGCCGCCGGTGATCGTGCCGACGTTGCCGAACAGCACGCAGCTCGCGTCGCCGTCGAACCACCGGGTGCCGTCGACCGTGATCCGGGTGCGCACCAGTTCACCACGGACGTGCCGCAGCCCCGTCCACATGTAGGCGAGGCGACCGAGCCGGCCCTTGAGCTTGCGGTCGGCCTCCCGGATGAGGTCGCCGTCGAAGCCCGCGCCGGCCATCACGGCGAAGTGCTCGCCGTTGATCCTGCCCAGGTCGAGGGCGCGGCGGCGGCCGTGCAGACCGATCCGGACCGCCTCGGGCAGGTCCTCCGGGACGCCCAGGTTGGCGGCGAAGAGGTTGGCGGTGCCGGCGGGCACGATGGCCATGGCGGCGCCGGAGCCGGCGAGGGCGTCGGCGCAGCGCTGCACCATGCCGTCGCCGCCCCACACGAAGACCAGCTCGGCACCCTTCTTGAGTGCCTTGCGGACCTTCTTCGGCGCCTTGCGGCTCTTCGGCACCTCGTACCAGATCAGGCGCTCGACCCCCGCGCCGGCCAGCTCGGCGCGCAGCTCGTCGAGGCCGCCGCCCAGGGTCTTCTTCCGGTGGGCGACGACCGCGACCGTGCCCACCCGGGCCGCGCTCGCCGGGCCGTCGCCCGCCGTGCTGCTCGTGCTCATGACCGCCGGGAATACCCGGCCGGCGAGGTTTCCACGCCCGCACGCCGGTCGGTGCGGTGCCGCCTCGTCGGCCGCGAGGTCTCCGGCATCCGGATCCTTCCTGGTCGGAGGACCCGGACACCGGAGACCTCGGCGTCCGACGGTCACCGCCACGCGGCAGCCCGCGCCGGGAACCCGCCTAGAGGGTACGGGCGAGACGGTCGGCGAGGATACGGGTGAACCGGGACGGGTCGGCCAGCTCCCCGCCCTCGGCGAGCAGCGCCAGACCGTACAGCAGCTCGGCGGTCTCCTTCAGCGACTCCTCGGTGCCGCCCTGCTCGTGCGCCTTGCGCAGGCCGGTGACCAGCGGGTGCCCGGGGTTGAGCTCCAGGATCCGCTTGACCGCCGGCACCTCGTGCCCCATCGCCCGGTACATCTTCTCCAGGGTCGGGGTGATGTCGTGGGCGTCGCCGACGACGCAGGCGGGCGAGGTGGTCAGCCGGGAGGAGAGGCGGACCTCCTTGACGGAGTCGGCGAGGGTCGTGCCCATCCAGGTGAGCAGGTCGGCGAAGTCCTTGCGCTGCTGCTCGCGCTCGGCCTCGGCCTCCTTCTTCTCCTCCTCGGTGTCGAGGTCCACCTGCCCCTTGGCGATGGAGCGCAGCGTCCTGCCGTCGTACTGGCCGACGCGCTCGATCCACACCTCGTCCACGGGGTCGGTGAGCAGCAGCACCTCGTAGCCCTTGGCGCGGAACGCCTCCATGTGCGGCGAGTTCTCGATCATCGTGCGCGAGTCGCCGGTGGCGTAGTAGATGTCGCTCTGCCCGTCCTTCATCCGACCGACGTAGCCGGCGAGGTCGGTGGGCTCGGCCGGGTCGTGGGTGGAGGCCACCGACAGGATCTCCAGGAGGGTGTCCCGGTTCTCCGTGTCGTCGATCAGGCCCTCCTTGACCGCAGCCCCGAACTCGGTCCAGAAGGTGCGGTAGCGCTCGGCGTGGTTGGCCTTCATGTCCTTGACCGTGGCCAGGATCTTCTTGACCAGGCGGCGACGGACGACCTGGATCTGCCGGTCCTGCTGGAGGATCTCCCGGGAGATGTTCAGCGACAGGTCGTGCGCGTCCACGACGCCCTTGACGAAGCGCAGGTAGTTGGGCATGAGCGCTTCGCAGTCGTCCATGATGAAGACGCGCTTGACGTAGAGTTGCACGCCACGGCGGCCCTGCGGGGCGAACAGGTCCAGCGGCGCGTGCGACGGGATGAACAGCAGGGCCTCGTACTCGAAGGTGCCCTCGCCCCGCATGTGCACGATGTCCAGCGGGTCCGCCCAGTCGTGGCTGACGTGCTTGTAGAACTCCTTGTACTCGGCTTCGTCGACCTCGTCGCGGGAGCGGGCCCAGAGCGCCTTCATCGAGTTGAGCGTCTGGGTCTCGGTGCTGGTCTCGTCGCCCTCGCCGGGACGCTCGACGGTCATCCGGATCGGCCAGGCAATGAAGTCCGAGTAGCGCTTGACGATCTCGCGGATCGTCCATTCGGCGGTGTAGTCGTGCAGGTTGTCCTCGTCGTCGGCCGGCTTGAGGTGCAGGGTCACCGAGGTGCCCTGCGGCGCCTGCTCGACCGGCTCGACGGAGTACGTGCCCTCGCCGGCCGACTCCCAGCGGGTGCCGCCGCTCTCCCCCGCCCGGCGGGTCACCAGCTCCACCCGGTCGGCGACCATGAACGCCGCGTAGAAGCCCACGCCGAACTGGCCGATCAGCTCCTGCCGCGCGCCGGCGTCGGAGGACTCGCGCAGCTTGCGCAGCAGCTCGGCCGTACCCGACTTGGCGATCGTGCCGATCACCTGGACGACCTCGTCGCGGGACATGCCGATGCCGTTGTCCCGGACGGTCAGCGTACGCGCCGCCTTGTCGACCTCGATCTCGATGTGCAGGTCGGAGGTGTCGACCTCCAGGTCCTTGTCGACCATCGACGCCAGGCGCAGCTTGTCCAGCGCGTCCGAGGCGTTCGAGATCAGTTCACGCAGGAAGACGTCCTTGTTCGAATAGATCGAGTGGACCATCAGCTGGAGCAGCTGACGCGCCTCGGCCTGGAACTCCAACGTCTCGGCCCGGTTGCTCACACCGTGTCCTTTCATCCTCGAAAGCCCACCGAAGGTTCGCGGAAAGGATACGAGCCGTCGCCGACGGCGGGACGACGGGACCGCGCGACGTCGGGGCGGCGCGTTGCCCCGGCGTCCTACCGTCGGGGACGGCGTCGACGGGGCCGCCGGGACGAGCCGAGGGCTGGTGTGACCGCCGCGGCGGGCGGTCAGTACGGTAGGGATGTGTCTCTATGGGTGGCCGCGATGTGGGGACTGGTCGGCAGCGCGGTGGCCGAGGCGCTGAACCTCTCCGGGATGATGCGCCCGACCAGCGAGTCCGGGGGCCGGTGGCAGTGGCCGTGGCGGGACCGGCGGGACGCCCCGATCGTCGTGTTCGCGGTGCTGCTCAGGACCATGGCCGGCACCGGCCTCGCCGCGGCGGCCGGTGCGGGTGGGCTGGCCACCACCGCCTTCGCCAGCTTCACCTTCGGCGTCGCGGCGCCGCTGGTGATCGCCAAGATGTTCGACCAGGTCCGGGTGGCGGACCGACCGGCCGACACGGGTCGAGGCGACACGGGCGGCGAGCACGATGACGCCGCGTGAGAGCCTGCTGGCCCGTTTCGTCTCCGCGCTGGCCGCCCGCCCGGCCACCACCGCCACGGCGGTTCCCGTACCGGCCCGGACGCGGCTCGCCGCCGCGCTGGCCGCGCGTCCCGTGACCCCCGCCGCCCGCACCGTCGACCCGCTCCCCGGCCCCGGGACCGGTGACGACGGCGACGGGAAGTTGACCCACCGGGTCAGGGCGGTGCTCGCCGGCCTCCTGGGCGTCACCACCGACCAGTTACGGGTCGACGCCGACGGCGACGTCGGCATCCGCGCCGGCTCCGCCATGATCTTCGTACGGGCGCAGGACGACCCGCCGCTGGTCGACGTGTTCTCCCCGCTGCTCACCGGCGTGGACCCGACCGAGTCGCTGTACCGCCGCCTCTCCGACCTCACCAACGGGCTCGTGATCGGTCGGGTCTACTGCACCGGGGACACCGTCTGGGCGTCCATCCCCGTCTTCGGGCAGGACTTCGCGCCCACCCACCTGCTGCTGGCCCTGCGCGCCATGATCGCGCTCGCGGACGACCTCGACGACCAGCTCCGGCGCGAGTTCGGCGGCAGCCGCTTCTTCGGCCCCGAGTCCGCCGGCCTGGTGGCGGTACCCGACCCGACCGGCTACCTGCGCGACCTCGACCGGGCCGGCGCGGACGGGGCGGGCAGCGTCCTGGTCGACCTGCTGGCCGACCGGGGACGCACGGAGGAGCTGCGCGTACGCGCCGAGCACGGCGACTGGCACGCCGCCGCCCGGCTCGCCGCGCTGCGCGCCGAGCAGGGCCGCACCGACGAGGCGGAACGGTACTGGCGGATCGCCGCCGAGCAGGGCGATCCGCGCGCCCGCGACGAGCTGGCCGCCCTACTGGCCGCCGGGGGCCGGCACGAGGAGGCGGTCGCCCTGCTGCGGCAGGCCGTCGACGGCGGCGGGTGGCGGCACCTTCCGCTGCTGCTGACGCTGCTCACCGAACGCGGCCGGGTCGACGAGGCGGTCGAGCTGTTGCGTCGTCGGGCGGCCGACCGCGACTGACCGGCGTCGTCCGCTCCGACGGTTCGCCCGAATCCGCTACCGGCAGGTGTGGAAACGCGGACGCCCGGGTACAGAGACGCGCTGGGGTGCCGGCGGGCATGCAGCTCGGACCGGGTGCCAGGATGTGCGGGTAACGCCAGCAAGGGTCGTCGGGGCCCGGAAGTGAGGGCTGCGATGAGGTGCGACCGAGGGTGACGCGACCCACGGGGGACCTGTTCACCGACGGCGGTGAGACCGGGCGGCTGATGGCGCGCCTGGACTGGGCGGAGACTCCGCTCGGCCCGGTCGACGGCTGGCCGCAGAGCCTGCGCGCGGCGGTCCGGATGGTCCTCTCCTCCCGCTATCCGATGCTCCTGCTGTGGGGCGAGCGCTTCACCCAGCTCTACAACGACGCGTACTCGGCGCTGATCGGCGACAAGCACCCCGACGCGCTCGGCGGGGACGTCCGGATCACCCTGGCCGAGGGCTGGGACGTGCTGGCCCCCCTGATCGTCGAGGCGATGGCGACCGGGGTCGCCAGCTGGGTACCGGCCCTGCAACTGCTGCTCGACCGGGCCGGCTACCGCGAGGAGGCGTACTTCAGCGTCTCGCACGCCCCCGCCCGCGACGACGAGGGACGCACGGTGGGGGTGCTCACCGTGTGCAGCGAGGTCACCGAGCAGGTCGTCGGGGAGCGCCGGCTGCGCCTGCTGCGCGACCTGTCGGTCGGCGGCGACGGGCGTACCGTCGACGTCGAGAGCACCTGCGTCCGCCTCGCCGAGGCCATCGGCGGGCACCCGCTGGACGTCCCGTTCGCCGCGATCTACCTGCGCGACGGCGCGCTGCTGCGCCGCGCCGCCTGCGTCGGCGGGGAGCCGGTGGCCGCCGCCCTGCCCGCCACGCTGTCCACGGGCCAGGAGCACGGGTGGGGGCTGGCGGCCGCCGCCGGCGGCACGACGACCGAGGTGGCCGGCGTCGAGCGGTGGCTCACCCTGCCCGCCGGACCGTGGGGCGACCCGGTCGGTACCGCCCTCGCCCTGCCGCTGCCCTCCGCCGAGGCGGGCCAGCCGCTCGGGGTGCTGCTGGTCGGGGTCAGCCCCAGCCGTGGGCTGGACGAGGCGTACCGGTCGTTCCACGCGCTGCTCGCCCAGCAGGTGGCCGTCGCCGTGCGCAACGCCCAGGCGTACGAGGAGGAGCGCCGGCGGGCCGAGACGCTCGCCGAGCTGGACCGGGTCAAGACCGGCTTCTTCACCAACGTCAGCCACGAGTTCCGGACCCCACTGACGCTGATGCTCGGCCCGCTGGCCGACGCCCTCAACGACAACGAGCATCCCCTGCCGGCGGCGCAGCGGGAGCGCGTCGACACCGCCTGGCGCAACGCCACCCGGCTGCTCACCCTGGTCAACAGTCTGCTCACCTTCTCCAGCCTGGAGGCCGGGCAGGCACACAGCCAGGCCCGCGAGGTCGACCTGGCCGGGCTGACCGCCGAGCTGTCGAGCGTCTTCCGGGCGGCCGTCGAACGCGCCGGGCTGCGCCTGGAGGTCGACTGTCCGCCGCTGCCGCGCCCGGTCTGCGTCGACCCGGTCAACTGGGAACGCATCGTCACCAACCTGCTGTCCAACGCCCTGAAGTACACCTTCGTCGGCCGGATCCGCGTCGCCCTCACCGCCGACGACGAGGAGATCCGGCTGACCGTCGCCGACACGGGCATCGGCATCGCCGAGGAGGACCTGCCCCGGCTCTTCGAGCGCTTCCACCGCGTGCAGGGCGCCCGGTCGCGCAGTCACGAGGGCACCGGCATCGGGCTCGCCCTGGTGCGGGAGTTGGCCCGCCTGGAGGGCGGCGACGTGCGGGTGGAGAGCCGCATCGGGACGGGCACGACGTTCACCGTGGCGCTGCCCTGGTCCGCCACGGGGCGTACCGCCGGGCCGGTCGCCGAGGTCGACGGGATCGGGGGCGCGGCCCGGGCCGCCGCCCAGGAGGCGATCGGCTGGCTGGCCGATCCGGCGCGGGCGGGGGCGTCCGCGCCGGCCGGGCCACCGGTGCGGGCGTACGGTGGCGAGGACGCGTCGCGGCACGCGCGGATCCTGGTCGCCGACGACAACGCCGACATGCGCGCGTACCTGGCCCGGTTGCTGGGCGAGCAGGGCTGGCAGGTGCAGACGGTCGGCGACGGGCGGCAGGCGCTGGAGGCGATCCGCCGGGAACGGCCCGACCTGGTGCTCACCGACGTGATGATGCCCGAGGTCGACGGCTTCGAGCTGGTCCGCCGGCTGCGCCGGCAGGCCGACACCCGGACGCTGCCGGTGGTGGTGCTCTCCGCCCGCGCCGGCGGGGACGCCAGCGTGGAGGGGCTCGACCTGGGCGCCGACGACTACGTCGTCAAGCCCTTCGCCGCGGCCGATCTGATCGCTCGGATCCGGGCCACCCTGCACGGCGCCCGTAGCCGGGGAGACCGTCGCGACGACTCGACCCCCGACGCGCGCGGCGGCACCACGGACGCGCACGGCGGCGCCCCGGGCCGGCAGGACGTCCCCGCCGGCCCGCCGACCGGGGACGCCGTCGCGACGGAGGTCCCGCACCCCGCGCCCGACGGCGGAAACGTCGGGTACGCGCACGACGAGGCCCGGCGCCCGGCTCCCGGGCAACCGGCCGCGGTGGACGAGGGCTGGACGTACCCGTCGCAGCCCACGTCGGCAGCCGCGATGCGGCGGGACGTACGGGCCTCGCTGGAGGGGCTGGACGTCGATCCGGACACCGTGGCCGACTTGCTGCTGGCCGCCTCCGAGGCGGTCAACAACGCCGTCGAGCACGCCCAACGCCCGACCCGCCCCGAGGTGCGGGTACGGCTACGGGTGGCCGACGGCTCCGTACGGATCACGGTGCGCGACTTCGGCACGTGGCGCGACCGCCGCCCCGCGATGGACCGGGGTCGGGGCGCCACGCTGATGAACGCGTACGGCGACGTGCGGCTGATGTCGACCGCCGAGGGCACCATCGTCACCATCGAACGCCGCCTCCCCCCACCCCCCTGACAGGGATGCTGTGGGAGCGCATGATCGGCACCAGTTCACGCTGCTCTCAGCGCTCATCAGGGGTCTGCCGGCCTTGGCGTGCACGCGGGGCCGGGCACCCGGTGCCCCTTCCTCACTGCCCCCGAGCCTCGACCCGCCCCGCTTGCCGTCCACGGCACTCAGCCAGGGGTGATCAGGTCCCCGTGGACCGTAGAGCCACCGGATACATGCAGCCGAATGGGCGGCCCGGTCAATGGGGCCGCCCATTCGCGCGCTTTCAATGGTCACTCGGCCGGTGAATGGTGTCGCCGTAGACCGCGGTGCCGTCTCCGTCGTGGGCATACAGCTCGCCGTAACGGTCGGCCGGGCCGTCAACGGCGTCGAGCAGCCGCTGCGCCTGGCGGCAGGCGGCGTCGAGGGTGTCGGCGGTGAAGTAGGTGACGCTCACCGGCCCAGCGGTGCAGCTTGGTCTGCATCCTCAGTACCCGATCCTCGGCCACGTCGGGCTCAAGGAGTAGTTCGCCCGTATTCACGGACGGACTCCTGACCTGTTGATCCATGCTGCTCGAACTTGCTGCCCGCCTTCCCCATGTGCACGGCTTTCCCGTGCCCGGAGTACTACGCAGGCCCCGCCCCATCCCGCCCCTTCGGCAGACGACGCGCCTATCCCCGTGCCGACCTGCACGATCGGAGTCGTGGAGTGGTGCGAGATGGTTCCCACGTTCACTGCTGACCGTTCGTCGGATTAGGTGTCCAGCTATGCCCCTGCGGCATCGCCCTGGCTACGCCGTAGTCCTTCACCAGAGCCTCCCGACCGACCGCGACACCCGGTCCAGGAGTTCCCCACCGGTCAACCGACGGGTGCGCACCGCAACCCAGCCCAGATCCGCCAGATTCGAGCTGGTGGAAGCCTTGAAGGGCTTTACAACACTGGTCCCTCACGTACACCTTTCCCACTCGTTTGCCGGACCCGCGCCGTCTGGCAGTGCCGACGCGTCCCGTCGTTGTCAGGGCTGCTCCCACCCTCACCCGCGTCTCCGGGCCCAGGCTGCCCCCAACTTCAAGCGGCCTGCTACGACAGGCCGCCGGCGGAGTCCTTTCACCTCCGCACGGTCAAACAGCGCCTCGTGGCGCACGCCGCGCCGCTTCCGGTCCTCGCGCCGTGACCGGCGCTGCGGTCCGGGTCGGCTTGCCACCGGTCCACCTGGGCGCCGTGCTCGCCGCCCGTGCTAGCCACGGTGCCGTCCCGGCCTACATGGTCCTCGTCCACGGGCGCGATCCTTCACCGGCCAGCCCCCGACCTGCCGGCCCTCGGGCATCGGCTTCTGCGGATCTTCGTCCCTACCGGGTCACCCCTCCCCCACGACGCGAAGGTGAGGACCGCTCAGACCGGCGGGGACGGTGAGCCCGGCGCGGCGCCGGGCTGGAGCGCCCGCCGGGGTGCTGCGGCGGCCGGTCGCGCCGATGCTCGCAGTATCGGTCGACGCCATGCCGGAGGGCCCGGACCTGGTGTACGAGCCGAAGTGTGACGGCTGGAGGGCGATCGCCTACCGGGAGGCCGACGGCGTGTATCTGCAGTCCCGCGCCGGCCGGAACCTCACCCCGTATTTCCCTCTCGTCAGTCATGATCAGCCTCCCATCGGTCGTACTCGGCCGCCTCATCGGCGGTCATGTCGCGGGCTCCGATGATCAGCCAGTCCAGCGGCCGGCTCGTGGCCCGCACGGTCACGATCAGGTGCCGGCTCATCTGCGGGTCGCGGTTATAGTGCCAGCAGCGTCGCGTGCCGGTGGCGGATTGATCGTCAGGCATGGAGGCGTCGTATCGAAAGGTGGCTACGGCCATTCCCACCCCAATTTCACAGAAGATCACGCTTTACCCCGCCGAGGACCGGTTCTTCGGCCCCCGACCCGCCGTCCTCGTCCTGCCCGGCGGCGGCTTCCGGGAACTTCCACCGCACGAGGGCGAAGGCTACGCGCGCTGGCTGTCCGGCCTCGGCATCCACGCCTTCGTCCTGTCCTACCGGCTGCTGCCGGACCGGTTCCCGGCCCCGCTCGAAGACGCCCGGGCCGGGTTGGACCACATCCGCAACGGCGACCACGGCCTCGACGTCGGCCGGGTCGGCGTCATCGGATCAAGCGCGGGCGGCCAACTCGCCGGCCTGCTCATGACCGGCCGGGTCCTGTCCATCGAGGAGGGCGTCGCCGACCCGCCCCGACCGGACTTCGCGATCCTGGCCTACGCGCTGGCCGACCTCGACCTGCTGCCGCCGCCGGTGGTCGAGAACCTGCTCGGCGACCTGCTGCCCATCAAGGACGAGCTATCCCCTGCCAAGCATGTGGACGCTTCGGTGTGCCCGACCTTCGTATGGGCCACCGCTCAGGACCCGCCGGGCCTGCCCAACGCCCTGGAGTGGACCCGGGCGCTGGCGGCCGCCGCGGTACCGGTGGAGTTGCACGTCTACCCGGGCGGCAGCCACGGCATCGGCTTGGCCGACGGCGTGGAATACGGCGGTCAGCCGCATAAGTTCATTGCACGCGAGCCGCACACCGCGTCCTGGACGACCGCGTGCGCTGCCTGGCTGCGGCGGGAGGGCGTTCTTGCCGACTGACCGCGTCACCGCCTGGGGCGGAGAACTACAGCGGGTGCACGGCAAGCTGCGCAATGCGTTGGCGCTGGCGCGGGCGCGACTGGACGGCGGCGACCCCGCCGACGCCGCCACCGACCTGCTGTTGTTCTGCCACGGGTTCTGCGCTGCCCTGTCCGGCCATCATCGCGCCGAGGACGGTTCGCTGTTCCCGGAACTGCTACGGGCGCGACCCGACCTGGCGCCGGTGGTCGCGAAGCTGACTCAGGACCACAACATGATTGAGCACCTCATCGGTGGATTACAGAAGGCGGTGGCCGACTCGACCGACCCGGAGGTGGCACACCGTCACCTGGACGGGATCGAGGCGGTCATGGAGACGCACTTCAAGTACGAGGAGAAGCAACTGGGAGCGGTGCTGGACAGCATGGATGCCGACTTCGACCGTACCGGGATCTTCGGCCCGATTAGCTGAGCCGCGTCCCGTTCGCGCCGTCCGCCGACGGCGCGAACGGGAAACCACCTGGGTTCGAGCGGAACCGTCACCGCCTCGCCCGGGTCCTGAACCGCGACCGCCGAGGTTTCGCTGAAGCGGTGAGACGGACCCGTGTCACGAACCGCGACCGGCCCTAACTACACGAGCCGAAGGGCGCGATGTGGTTCGTGGCTTCTGGCAGCCGTCGCACGACACCGTCGCCGGTGACCTGCCTGCGCAGTCGCGCCCCGGGTTCGCCCGGTCGCTGCTCGTCCGGCTCAGGACCGGCGGTTGCGCTCCTGGACGAGCCGCTCGTCGAGCCGACCCAACTCGTAGATCGCGTTGAGTTCCGTCGGCAGGTGGGTCACGTTGTCGGCCACGGGCTCCTCGTACGGGTCCGGGGTGAGGGCCGCCGGGCTGGCCGCGCCAACCGCGCCACTCGCCGACCCGGGCGCGCCACTCCCCGCCCCAACCGCCGCCGCGACATCCCCGCCGGCCGCCGGACCAGCCGCAACGGCCGCGCCGCTCCCCGCGGCACCCGCGTCGGTCGCCGGGCCAGCCGTACCGGTCGCAACGACGGCAGGCTGACGACGCCGGGTCAGGACGAGCAGCACGGACAGCACCAGGACGCCCAGCGCCAGGCAGTAGACCAGCCACCGGTCCACTCCCCCGTCGTCCTCGCGGGGCGGGGCCGCGACCGTCGAGGGAGCGTCGGAGGTGGCGCCCGGCCCGTTCGCGGGCGGCTCACCCTCCCGTGCCGCCGGGCGTCCGGCCGTCCCGTCGCGGGCGCTCACGGGTGCGGGTCCGGCGACGCCGGCGCTGGCGGGCGCGGACCGCCCGGGCGCCACCGGGGCGACGGAGGGGCCGACCGGGCCCGGGGTGGGCGCCGTCGAGTGGGACGGGACGGGCGTCGGGGAGGTGCCCGGGGTGGCCTTCCCACCACCGTCGAGCAGGTCGCCGACGACCCGACCGACGCCGTCGAGCAGGTCGCCCACCGGTCCGCCGGAGGGCGTCGGCGCGGGAGCCAACGCCAGGGTCAGGGCGAGCGCGGCCACGACACGCATGGTTCACCTCGGAAGGGGTCGATGTGCCAGGCACCGTACCGCACTCCGGGTGGTCGCCGCGTGACGCCCCGACGACGCGGCCCGAAGACAGACGTACGGGGGACGCCGTCAGCGGCGTCCCCCGTACCGGGTGGGTCAGACCGGCAGGCCACCGACCTGGGTGTTGATCCAGGTGCGGATGGACGGCAGGTCCACGTAGATGGACGGGCCGGTGGCGCAGGTGGAGTTGTTGTTGCCGGCCCGGCTGGTGGCGCCGATCAGGGCCCACGCCCCGTTGATCCGGCGCACCTGCGGGCCGCCCGAGTCGCCGTAGCAGGCGCCCGCGTTGCCGTTGGTGTTGTTGGTGCAGATCTCGTACGGGCCGTTGATGCCGAGGCAGCGGCTGTCCGCGACGATCGAGGTGTCCAGTTCGTGCGCGACGGTCGGGGCGCTACCGCAACCCCGGGGGGCGCAGGTCTGGCCCCAGCCGATGATCCGGGTGGCGGTGCCGACCGCGCCGGAGGTGCTCGGGATCGGCGCCGGGGCGTAGCTGACCGAGCTGGACAGCCGGAGCAGCTTGACGTCGACGCTCGGGTGGTTCACCGCCCGGATCACCGAGACGACGGTGCCACCGCTGTTGCGGTAGATGCTGCCGACCCGCACCGAGGAGGGGGTCCCGCAGTGCTTGGCGGTGACCGCCCAGTTCGCCTTGATCAGCGTGCCGGTGCAGCCGGAGACGTACACCATCCACGGGTAGTTCTCGGTGGCCGGCCGGCCGTTGACCACCAGCGGCGAGATGTCGTCGGTGTCGTTCCACACGAACGTGCCGGTCGGCGCCTCCGCCGCGGCGAGACCGCCGGCGAAGAGCTGGTTCACCCGCGACGCCTCGGCGGCGCTCGGGTACGCGTTGCGGCAGGAGACCGGCGCGCTGCTGCCCGACATCAGGTCGGAGCAGAGCCCGGTACGCCGATCGGGCAGGCCGAGGATGTGGCCGATCTCGTGGGTGGCGATGCGGGTGCGGTCGTACCCCTGGTTGACGGCGGTCCAGCCCATCCAGACGCGGCCGGAGCCGAGCCCGCTGACCTGGGCGCGCGGCCAGCCACTGTCGACGTAGATGGTGACGTTGCCCGGCGTGCGGGGAACCAGCCGGACGTTGCTGACCTGGCTGTTCCAGATGGTCGCGGCCTGGTCGAAGTTGGTGCGGAACTCGCCGGCGCGGCTCGCGTCGTAGTAGACGGTGCGAGCGGCGGCGGACGCGCTCGTGTCGGTGGCGACCTGCATTCCGGTTGCGGCCAGCACCGCCGCCAGCGCGGCGGTCGCCGCGCGCAGCAGTTGTCGTCGGAACATACACGCACTCCCTGAGTTGGCCGGCGGCGTGCCACCACCGGTCATCGATGTACGTGAATGCTAGAGCGAGGGCCGTCGATATGCGGCATAACGGAACCGTCATACCGGCCGCACCGCCGCGCGGCGCACGGACCGGATCGGCGCCCAGTCGCGGCGGGCCGCGCCGGGTCCGGCCACGCGGCTCGGCCTCGACCGCCGCCGGCCCGGCCGGAGCCTGCTCCGGCCGGGCGGGAGTACGCCCTCCGCCCCCTCGGCGCCGCGAGCGGATCGCCCCCGGCGCCGGCGCTCATCCGGCCGACGACGCGGCGGTCCGCTCCGACGAACGGACGGCCCGGCGGACGTCGCCGGCCGCCAGCGCGAACAGCGCGAGTGCGCCGGCGAGGGCCGCGTCCACCCCGATCACGAATCCCCGCTCCGACCCGGCCGGCGCCACGGCGACACCGACGGCAAGCGCCACCGCCGCCGCGAGCGCCATGCCCAGGCGGGCCGACGCCTCCCACCGCACGGCCCACCGACTCCCCGACGACCGGCCCGCGCGCAGTTGCCAGGCGGCAGCGGCGATGAGCAACGCACCGAGCGCACCGGCGACCCCGATCACCAGCCACGGCACGGCGAACGCCCCCGCCCGCCCGGCGGACGACGACACGCCGCCCGCCGCGAGCAGCGCGAACCCGACCGAGAGCGCGACATGGACGAGGATCACCCGCGTCAGGCGACGCCGCAGCTCACTCAACTCGGTGACGGATGTCGACACTGCGGCCTCCCCTGCTCGGGTCCACCCCGCATCGTGCCACGTCGCGCGCCACCCCACCCAGGGGCAGCCGGCCTCGACGTTTGACAGTCAATCGACGCACTGCTATTTGTTAGTACAGTTTCCTGAAGCTCCTGGTGGCCGTCCGGCCGTCCCACGGGGCCGCGGGGCCCACCGACCGGAGGCGGCGCACCGCCATCCCAATCGAGGAGCGCCATGCCTCGCAAGCGGACAGTCGCCCAGCTCTCGGGAGCCCTCGCCGTCACCGTCGCCGCGATCGGCTACGGCCTGCCCTCGGCCAGCGCCGCGGCGGCCGGGCCGGTCACCGGCCTCGGCGGCAAGTGCGTCGACGTCGCCGGGGCCAACCCCGCCAACGGCACGCCGATCCAGCTCTGGGACTGCAACGGCACCGCAGCCCAGGTCTGGACGGTCGGCAACGCCGACGGATCGGTCCGCGCGCTCGGCAAGTGCCTGGACGTCACCGCCGCGTCGACCGCCGACGGCGCCAAGGTGCAGCTGTACGACTGCAACGGCACCGGCGCACAGAAGTGGACCGCCAGCAACGGCGCTCTGGTCAACACCGGCTCGGGCAAGTGCCTCGACGTCACGGACTGGAGCACGGCCAACGGCACCCGGTTGCAGATCTGGAGCTGCGCCGGCACCGCCAACCAGCGGTGGACCCTGCCCGGCGGCGGCGCCACACCCACCCCGTCCGCCCCGGCCGGCGCTCCCCTCGACGACCCGGCCAAGAAGGACGTCGCCATGCAGCTCGTGTCGGCGGCGGAGAACTCCTCGCTCGACTGGCGCGCGCAGTTCTCCTACATCGAGGACATCGGCGACGGGCGGGGCTACACCGCCGGCATCATCGGCTTCTGCTCCGGCACCGGCGACATGCTCGAACTGGTGGAGGCGTACGCGCGGACCAAGCCCGGCAACGTGCTGGCCGGCTACCTGCCGGCGCTGCGCGCCGTCAACGGCAGCGACTCGCACGCCGGCCTCGACCCGTACTTCCCCCGCGACTGGCGCACCGCCGCCGCCGACCCTGTGTTCCGGGCCGCGCAGGAGGCCGAACGGGACCGCGTCTACTTCAACCCGTCCGTCCGCGACGGCAAGGCCGACGGGGTGCGGGCGCTCGGGCAGTTCGCCTACTACGACGCGGCGGTGATGCACGGCTACGAGGGCATGCGCGCGATCCGCAGCCGCGCCCTGGCCCGGGCGAAGCCCCCGGCCCAGGGCGGCGACGAGCGGACCTGGCTGCACGCCTTCCTCGACGAGCGGGTCGCCGAGATGAGGAAGGAACCCGCCCATTCGGACACCTCCCGCGTGGACACCGCGCAGCGGGTCTTCCTCAACAACGGCAACTTCAACCTGAACACGCCGCTGGTGTTCGCCGTCTACGGCGACCAGTACCGCATCGGCTGACGTCCCCGGTCACGACTGCGCTGCCACGCCGGCGGGGGCGGTGGTCTCCCGCAGCCGGCCGTCGGCGAGCCGCAGCCAGCGGTCCACGCCGATCGACGCGAGGAACCGCGCGTCGTGGCTGACCACCACGAACGCGCCCTCGTACGCGTCGAGCGCGCTCTCCAACTGCGCGACGCTGACCAGGTCCAGGTTGTTGGTCGGCTCGTCCAGCAGGAGCAACTGCGGTGCCGGTTCGGCGAACAGCACGCAGGCCAGGGTGGCGCGTAGGCGCTCACCACCGGAGAGCGCCCCGACCGGAAGGTGGGCACGGGGGCCCCGGAACAGGAAGCGGGCGAGCAGGGTCATCCGCTGCGCCTCCGGCGTCGTCGGGGCGTACGCGGCCAGGCTCTCCGCCACCGTGCGCTGGGGATCGAGCAGGTCCAGCCGCTGCGACAGGTACGCGATGCGGCCGTCGGCCCGCCTGGTCCGGCCCCCTTCCGGCTGCACGTCGCCGGTGAGCAGGCGCAGCAGGGTGGACTTGCCGGCGCCGTTCGGGCCGGTGAGCGCGATCCGCTCGGGTCCCCGGATCGTCAGCTCCAGCCCGTCGCCGGCGAAGAGGGCACGCCCGCCGTGGCGCACCTGCATCCCCTCGCCGTCGAAGACCGTACGCCCGGCCGGAACGTTCGTGCCGGGCAGCTCCAGCGTGATCCGCTGCTCCTCGCGCAGGGCCCGACCCGCCTCGTCGAGCCGGGCCTTGGCGTCGCCGACCCGCGCGGCGTGCGTCTCGTTCGCGCGGCCCGCCGACTCCTGCGCGCTCCGCTTCATCCCACCGGCGACGATCCTCGGCAGGCCGGCGCTCTTGAGGTTGCGGGCGGCGTTGCCGGCCCGACGATCGGCCCGCTCGCGGGCCTGCTGCATCTCCCGCTTCTCCCGCTTGACCTCCTGCTCGGCGTGGCGGACGTTCTTCTCCGCGACCTCCCGCTCAACGCGCACCGCCTCCTCGTACGCGGTGTAGTTCCCGCCGTAGGAGCGGATCTCGGCGCGGTCGAGTTCGAGGATGCGGTCCATCCCGTCCAGCAACGCCCGGTCGTGGCTGACCAGCAGCAGGCAACCGGTCCAGTCCGCCAGCACGGCGTGCAACGTGCGGCGGGCGTCGAGGTCCAGGTTGTTGGTGGGCTCGTCGAGGAGCAGGACGTCGGGGCGCCGCAGCAGTTGCGCCGCCAGGCCGAGGGAGACCACCTGCCCGCCGCTGAGGGTGTGCAGCCGGCGGTCGAGGGACACGTCGTCGAGGCCGAGGCGGTCCAGCTGGGCGCGGGTGCGCTCCTCGACGTCCCAGTCGGTGCCGATGGTGGTGAAGTGCTCCTCGTCGGCGTCCCCGGACTCGATGGCGCGCAGCGCGGCGAGGACCGGCGCGACACCCATGACCTCGGCAACCGTCAGGTCACCGGTCAGCGGAAGGCTCTGCGGCAGGTAGCCGAGCACGCCATCGACGGTCACGGAGCCACCCGTGGGCCGGCACTCGCCGGCGATCAGCCGGAGCAGCGTGGTCTTGCCGGCGCCGTTGGGCGCGACGAGGCCGGTGCGGCCGGCGCCCACGGTGAACGACAGCCCCTCGAAGACCGGGGTGTCGTCCGGCCAGGAGAAGGAGAGGCGCGAGCAGACGATGGAGGGTTGCGACATGGGGAGACCCCTTGCGGTGACGTGGGCGCGCCCGGCGCCCGGGAGAGACGGGATGCGGCAACGACGCCCTGGGCGCTCGGCGGCGGTCGAACGCCTGCCGGTGGCCGGGCACCATCCGGTGTCACCCGGAGCTGTCGTCGTCACCCGCCATGTCTGGTCTCCCTGTCCCGATCACTGCCGCCCATCCTAACAGCGCGTGCCCGACGCGACGGGTACGCGCGACGGCGTCAGAGACCCGCGCAGGGCGCGTCGCCCAGCGCGCAGTCCTCGGGCGCCCTGGTGAGCGGGTCGACGTCACGGACCGCGAACGTGAACGTGCGGGAGCGACCGGCCGGCACGGACGGCCCGGTGAAGGTGACGACCTGCCCCTCCTGCCGCCACTCGGCCCCGCTGACGTCGGTGAGCGAGCCGCCCTCGGCCAGCGTGACGACCACCTTCCAGCCGTTCACCGCCGCGCCCCCGGGATTGTCGACGACCACCTCGCCCGTGTAGCCGAGCAGCCGCGTCGACACGGTCTCGTAGCGGGCGGTCAGGGCGGGCGCCGACGGCGCGCCCGAGCTGGGCGTACGCGAAGGCGTGGCCGAGGGGGTCGCCGACGGCGTGCGGCTCGGGCGGGACGGGCTCGGTGAGGCGCTGCGCGTGGGGCGGACGGAGGGCGTCGGCTGCGGCGTACGGCTCGGGGTGGCCGTGGCGGTCGGCGACGGTGCCGGAGCCGGGCCGGCGACCGGCTCCGGGTCGGCGGGCAGCACGGCCCACACCGCCGCCCCGGCGACCAGCACGACGCCGGTCAGCCCGCCGACCAACAGCGGCCAGCGGCGGCGGGCCGGGGCCGGCTCGTCGTCGACGCCCTCGGTCACGGGCATCTCGGCGGTCATCCCCGCCTCGCCCCGACGCAGGTCGACCTGCCGGAAGGCCAGCCAGTCGAGGATCGCCGGCAGCCGCCCCGTCAGCGCCTGCCGGTAGGACTCCTCGCGGCCCTCGCGCTGTTCCTCGGCCCAACCGCCGTGCTCCAGCACCTCGCGCACCGACAGCCGGCAGCCTTCGGCGGTGGGGGCGACGGCGCAGGTCAGCCGGCTGCGTCGGCCGCCCTCGAGGCACCGCAACGCGATCAGCTCCGGCTCCCGCCGGTCGGTCGCCTCCGCGTCGACGGCGGCGTCGAACCCGGGCAGGCCTGCCGTGAACAGCAGCAGCCGGTCGCGCCCTCCGGCCATCGGCTCGACCTCGGTGAACCACCGGGCGAGCAGGGCGCGATCCGTCAATGCGTGCCACACCCGGTCCGCCGGGTGGAACAGGTCGACCTGTACGTCGATCTCGGTCACGGCGAGACTCTACGGGTATCGATCGGGGGCCGGCCCGGACGGGGGGATCCCCACCGGACGCCGGCCGCGCCGCCCGGGCCGTACGACCGGCGCCCGCCCCCCACCGGGCGCCGGTCGACGCTCAGCCCTTCACGCAGACCACCTGCTTGAGGTGCGCGACCACCTCGACCAGATCCTCCTGCTGCGCCATCACCTGGGTGATGTCCTTGTACGCGCCGGGAATCTCGTCGACCACTCCGGCGTCCTTGCGGCACTCCACGCCGGCCGTCTGCGCGGCCAGGTCGGCGGTGCTGTACGTGCGCTTCGCCTGCGCCCGCGACATGCGCCGCCCCGCCCCGTGCGACGCCGAGCAGTACGCGTCCGGGTTGCCCTTGCCCCGCACGACGTACGAGCCGGTGCCCATCGAGCCCGGGATGACGCCCAGGTCTCCCCGGCCGGCCCGGATCGCCCCCTTGCGGGTGACCAGCACGTCGACGCCGTCGTAGCTCTCCTCCGCCACGTAGTTGTGGTGGCAGCTGATCGGCTCGTCGTAGCCGACCTGCGGGAACTGCTCCCGCACCACACCGCAGAGCAGGGCGAGCATGACCGCCCGGTTGCGCCGCGCGTACTCCTGCGCCCACCACAGGTCCCGGCGGTAGGCGTCCATCTCCGGCGTGCCGGCGAGGAACACCGCGAGGTCCCGGTCGGGCAGGTCGGCGTTGTGCGGCAGCCGCCGGGCGACGGCGATGTGCCGCTCCGCCAGCTCCTTGCCGATGTTGCGGGAGCCGGAGTGCAGCATCAGCCACACCCGTCCGTCGTCGGCGCCGCCCTGCTCCAGGCAGACCTCGATGAAGTGGTTGCCGCCGCCGAGCGTGCCCAGCTGCCGCTGGGCCCGCGTCTCCAGCTGCGCCACCCGCCGGTCGAGGTCGGCGAACCGGCGCCAGAAGTCGTCCCAGCCGGCCTGCTCCAGCCCACGGATCCGGCGCGGGTCGACCGGCTTCTCCCGCTGGTTGAACCCGACCGGGATGGTGGCCTCGATCGCCGAGCGCAGCCCGGCCAGGTCGTCGGGGAGGTCGGCGGCGGTCAGCGTGGTGCGCACCGCCGACATGCCGCAACCGATGTCGACGCCGACGGCGGCCGGCGAGACGGCCTGCCGCATCGCGATGACCGAGCCGACCGTGGCGCCCTTGCCGAAGTGCACGTCCGGCATGACCGCGACGCCCTGCACCCAGGGCAGCGCGCCGATGTTGCGCAGCTGCTGGGCGGCCTGCGGCTCGATGGCGTACGGGTCGGTCCAGACCCGTACCGGCGCGCGGGTGCCCGCGAGCGGGGTGTAGCTCATCGTCGTCTCCTCGTGTCGTCGGCTGGTCGTCGCCGCAACGGCGGGACCGGAAGGGATCGACGGCCGCCCGGGAGTCGAACCCGGTGGGAGTGGCCGCTCGGCCTCTCCCCGCGCCCGGCGCGCGGCCGGCCCGAAGGGCGGGGCCCAACGGGTGCGGCGGTCGACCTGGTTCGCACCGGGTGGACGAAAGAGCCGCCCGGTCCCCGGTGGGGTGGGCGGCTGCGCGTACGGGTCGGCGCTAGCCGCGCCACCGCCCCTGTAGCCGGCCCTGTTCGGGGCGGCACCGCCCGCGGGCCCGTCCGCCTGTGGACAGCGCGGCCCCACCACGCGGCGTCGGCCACGTGGCGTCGGTGCGGGTGCGCTGCGACACGGCGTACTCCCCTGGGCGGCTCGGTTGACCTTGCGCCGATGACGGTAGGCGGGCCGCGGGGGTGGCGCAATGGGTATTCGGGGACACCTGCGCCCGGCGGCGAGGATAAGAACTTCCCTAACCCTCCCTGTTGGGGCTAGGTTGGGTACCGATGAGTGAGGAAATGTTCTCGGTCGAGCAGGTGGCCGAGCGGTTGGGACTGCACGTACGCACCGTGCGCGGCTACATCCGCGCCGGTCGGCTCAGGGCGGTGCGGATCGGCAAGCAGTACCGGATCGCCCGCGCCGACCTCGACTCGCTGACCGGCCGGCCGGCACCCGCCGGCGGCGCGGCGGTGGAGGTGTCGAGCATCCTGCAGATCGACGGCGTCGACCGGGCCGCAGCCGACCGGCTGGCCACGCTCGTCCTGGCCACGGCGAACACCAACCACCAGCCCGCGCACCCGCTGCGCATCCAGACCGTCCACGACGAGGAGCGAAACCGCATGAAGATCGTGATACTGGGCGGTGCCTCGGCCACCGCCGACGTGCTGCGTCTCGTCGACGCCGTGCTCGACGGCGACAACGGCCTGCTCACCGGGGAGGCCGGCGGTGCCTGACGTCATCCAGGAGCGGGCCGGGGTGCCGGTGCTGGTGTGCGACCCGGACGGTCCCCCCGTGACCACCGAGCAGGACGCGCTGGACCTGATCGGCGCTGCCTTCCTCGGCGCCCAACTGGTGGCCGTGCCGGCGAGCCGGCTCGACCCCTCCTTCTTCGCCCTCGGCACCCGCTTCGCCGGCGAGATCATGCAGAAGTTCGTCAACTACCGAATCCGCCTGGTCGTCGTCGGCGACATCGCCGCGCACCTCGCGGCCAGCTCGGCCCTGCGCGCCCTCGTCCACGAGTCGAACCGGTCCGGGCACGTGTGGTTCGTCCCCGACCTCGACGCCCTCGACGCCCGGCTGGCGCCGGCGGCGGGGCGCGGGCCGGACGGGGCACCGACGCGCGGCTGACCGCCCCGGGATTGCCGGCCGGCGGGGCGGGTAACCGGCGCGGATGAGGCCCGGGGCGGAGCCCGTGGACGTCGACGAGCCGCTGGCCGTCGACGTACCGCCCGCGCCGCACGACGCCAGCGGCGAACGCGTGCCGACCCGCGACCTGGCCGGGCTGGCGCCGGCGGCGCGCCCGGCGCGGCGGTGGACGCCGCGCCGGGTGGTCGCCACGCCGGCCGCACTCGACCATCCGCACGGCCGGCGGATCGCCGAGCGGGTCGAGGCCCTGGGCATCGAGGTCGAGCGGCTGCGCGGCAACCGGCTCACCGGCGTCCGGGGCGACACGGAACGGCAGACGTACGCGCGGGCGAAGGCGACCATGGCGATCGTGGTCAGCCCGCCGTCGCGCCACAGGCTGCAACCCATCGCGCCCAGCGCCGACTGGCGCTTCGACCTGGCGGAGGGCTGCCCCGCCCACTGCCAGTACTGCTACCTGGCCGGCTCGCTGTCGGGACCGCCGGTGACGCGGGTCTACGCCGACCTGGACGACATCCTCGCCGGCCTGGCCGCCTACGCCGGGCGGGGCACGGTGACCAGCCGCAGCACCGCGCGGGCCGGCGAGGGCACCACCTTCGAGGCGTCCTGCTACACCGATCCGCTGGCCCTGGAGCACCTCACCGGCAGCTGGCGGCGGGCCGTGGAGCACTTCGCCGGCTGGGACGCCCCGGTGCAGCTGCGCTGGACCACCAAGTACGCCGACGTCGACACGTTCGTCGGGCTGCCGCACGCCGGCCGCACCCGCGTGCGGTTCAGTGTCAACTGCCGCCCGGTCAGCGAACGGATGGAGGGCGGCACCGCCACGGTCGCGGACCGGCTGTCAGCACTGCGTCGGCTCGCCCTCGACGGCTACCCCGTGGGCCTGACCGTCGCGCCCATCATGCCGCTGCCCGGCTGGCGGGAGCACTACGGCGAGCTGCTCGACGCGGTGGCCGGCGCCGTCGCCGGGGTGCCCGGGCTCGACCTGACCGCCGAGCTGATCACCCACCGCTTCACCCCGGGCAGCAGGGAGGTGCTGCTCGGCTGGTACCCGCGTACGAGGCTGGAGATGGACGAGTCCGCCCGCAGCCGCAAACACGGCAGATTCGGCGCGGTGAAGTACGTCTACCCGCGCGACACCATGGCGGAGCTGCGCTCCTGGTTCGAGCGCGAGTTGGCGGCCCGGCTGCCGGCCTGCCGGGTCCTGTACTGGACCTGACGATCCGCTACGGTCGACGACCGTGGCCCTGACGCGTGTCGACTTCTACTCCGAGGTGCTCGGTCTCAGCACCTCGATGACGGTGATCCTGCCCCAGCAGACCACCACGCAGATCGGCATGTCCGGCAGCGCCGGGCAGGGCGACCCGCCCGTGCTCTACCTGCTGCACGGCCTGTCCGACGACGACACGATCTGGCTGCGCCGCACCTCGATCGAGCGGTACGTGGCGCCGCTCGGCCTGGCCGTGGTGATGCCGCAGGTCGGGCGCAGCTTCTACGCCGACGAGGAGCACGGCAACCGGTACTGGACCTTCCTCACCGAGGAGCTGCCCCGGCTGTGCCACGGGTTCTTCCGGCTCTCCGCGCGCCGGGAGGACACCTTCGTCGCCGGACTCTCGATGGGCGGCTACGGCGCGCTGAAGTGGGCGCTGCGCGAGCCGGGCCGCTTCGCGGCGGCGGCGAGCCTCTCCGGCGCGCTCGACGTGGCCGCCCGCCGCCACGCCACGACCGCGCCCCTCGACCCCGCCGTCTGGCACACCGCCTTCGGCGAGCGCCCCGTCGCGGGCAGCGACGACGACCTCCTCGCCCTGCTTGGCAGGGCCACGGGCGACGACGATCTGCCCGCGCTGCGCGTCGCCTGCGGCACCGAGGACTTCCTGTACGAGGACAACCTGACCTTCGTGGCGGCGGCCCACGAGCGGGGCGTGCCGCTCACCGTGGACTTCTCCCCCGGCGCGCACGACTGGGCGTACTGGGACGCGAAGATCCAGGACGTGCTGGCCTGGTTGCCGCTGCGCGCCGGCGGCTGAGCGCACGGGGGCGCGGGGGCCGCCGGCCGGCTCAGGCGCCGACGGTGCCGTCGATGCCCTCGCGCAGCAGGTCCGCGTGACCGTTGTGGCGGGCGTACTCGTGGATCAGGTGCAGCATCACCAGCCGCAGGGACACGTCCTCGCCGGACCTGGCGTGGCGGCCGGTCACGTCGAGCGACTCGGCGGCGCGCTCGATGCGGCGGGAGTGCGCCACCTCCCGCTGCCAGGCGTCGAAGGCGTCGGCGCGGGTGGCGCCGCTCGCGTCGTACGCCACCTGGAAGTCGCCGGCGTCCGACCAGACCAGCGGCACGTCCTCGCCGTCGATGGTGCGGCGGAACCAGGCCCGCTCCACCTCCGCCATGTGCCGGACCAGGCCGAGCAGCGACAGGGTGGACGGGGGCATCGACCGCCGGCGCAGGTCCTCGTCGGACAGGCCGTCGCACTTCATCGCGAGGGTCGCCCGGTGGTAGTCGAGGAAGGCGCGCAGCATCTCGCGCTCGTCCCCGGTGACGGGCGGCCCGATCCGTTCGGTGGCCACGGCCCACTCCCCCTCGCGTGACGGCGCACCCGCCGTCCGACGGTCGCCCGGCTCCGCGGCGGAACCCCGCCGCAGGGTGATCATGCCGGACGTCGGTAGGACGCGGTACGCGGCCCCGCCGCCCGCCGACCCGCGGGACCCCGAGGGTCCCGTCCGGACGCACCACGACCCCGTGATCAGGCCAGGAGCAGAAGGTCGTCCTGTTTGTCCATTAGCGCTCCCCTAGGACGACTAACGACCCGTCAAAACGACGAAATTCGTCGTCCAGAGGCAATTATTTGACGAGTTAGCCAGGATCTATGGACATGAACCGCCGACACTCGTAGGGTCTCACCATCTTCCGATGATCCTGGAGATGACGTGAACACTGCCACCACGGAAATTCCCGCCAACTTGGCGACCGACCTCCACGCCGCCGCCACCGTGGTGGACGGGAGCACGGTCATCGAGCTCAGCGACGCCCACCTCGACCGGATCCGGCGAGGCGGCGTCACCGCTGTCAACCACACCGTCACCAGGCCGTACGCGGACACGGTCACCGCCCTGCGGGAGGTGAACCGGTGCCGCAGGTGGATCGACGAACACTCCGACGACGTGCTGCTCGCGCTGACCGTCGCCGACATCGAGCGGGCCAAGGCCGAGGGCAAGGAAGCCGTCATCTTCGGCCCGCAGGACACCGAGATGATCGGCGTCGATCTCGACCTGCTCGGCACCTTCTACGATCTCGGCGTCCGCATCCTGCAACTGACCTACCAGCGGCAGAACCTGCTCGGCGCCGGCTGCGGCGAGGAGACCGACTCGGGTCTGACGCACCGGGGTCGCCGCTTCGTCCAGGCGATGGACGAGCTGGGCATCCTGGTCGACGTCTCGCACTGTGGCGAGCGCACCGGCCTGGACGCCATGGAGGCGTCTGCCAAGCCGGTCGTCGTCACCCATTCCTTCTGCGACGCGATGTCGCCGCACATCCGGGCCAAGTCCGACGGATACCTGCGCAGCCTCGCCGAGCAGGGTGGCGTCATAGGCATCACCACCTTGTCAGGTTTCCTGTACTACCCGGAGGAGCCGTCCCGGCGTCCGGATCTCGCCCGCTTCGTCGAGCACGTCAGCCGCGTGGTGGAGGTGGCCGGCATCGACCACGTCGCGATCGCCACCGACTACGACGAGACGTGGACCGAGCCGATGCGGATCGCGCAGTTGAAGTCCATCGCCCAGTCGAAGTCCAAGGAGCACCAGAACCTCCTCGGTGACTTCGGCTGGACCGAGCGTCGGGCGATCGGGATGGACGACGCCGCGGACTTCCCCAACTTCACCGAGGCGCTGTTGAACGGCGGCTTCTCGCCGGCGGACGTGACCAAGATCCTCGGCGGCAACTGGCTCCGGGTCTACGGACAGACGTGGAAACCGGCCTGACCTGTAAGTGCTGATCGTGATACCAGCCAAGGAGACCCATGCGAACTCGTGTTTTGACCAAGGTGCTGGCAGTGGGCGTCATCTCGGCGCTCGCCGCCGGCTGCGGAGGCGGTGAGCCTCCGTCCAAGAACAGCGGCAGCAGCTCCAACGACGGCCTGAGCGGCAACGTCCGCCTTCAGGACGAGTCGCAGCCGGCAGGCACCCCGAAGTCCGGCGGTCGGCTCCGGGTCATGATCCGGCTGGACGCGAACGAACTCGACCCGCACCGCATGTCGGAGACCTCGGCCTTCGTCATCAACGAGCAGATCTACGAGTCGCTGGTGCAGTCGTACCGGGGCGAGATCAAGCCGGCCATCGCGGAGTCGTGGACGCAGAGCACCGACGGCCTGTCGGTGACGTTCAAGCTGCGCGACAACGCCGTCTTCCACAGCGGGCGCAAGGTGACCGCGGCGGACGTGAAGTACTCGATCGAACGGATCAAGGACCCGGCGACCCGGGCGCCACGGGCCCGTAGCTACGAGGGCATCACCTCGGTCACGGCGGTCGACGAACGTACCGTCGAGATGAAGCTGGCCAAGCCGAACGCCGCCATCCTGACCCTGCTCTCCACCGCCGCCTCGTCGATCGTGGACCGCTCGGTGGCCGAGGCGGGCGGCCTCAACGGCAGCGTCGACGGCGGCAGCGGCCCGTTCAAGATCGCCTCGCGGGTCACCGGCCAGGCCATCAAGCTCGACAAGCACGCCCAGTACTGGGAGCCGGGCGTCCCCTACCTGGACGGGATGGACTTCACGTTCAACCCGGACGACAACGCCCGCGCCGCGGCGGTACGCAGCGGCACCGTCGACTTCCTCTGGCGTCCCGCGCCCGAGTTCATCGACGCGCTCAAGCGCGACGAGAAGCTCAAGTGGTACGGCGGCTCCGGGTCGCTCTCGCTGCACCTGCGGCTCAACACCTCCAAGGCCCCGTACGACAACGTGAAGGTCCGGCAGGCCATCTTCCTCGCGCTCGACCGCCAGGAGATCCTCAATGTGGCCAACTCCGGCTTCGGGACCGCGCTCAACGCCGGATACCTGCCGCCGGACCGGTTCGGCGCGGTGCAGGAGCCGATCTACGGCAAGGCCGACATCGAGAAGGCCAAGGCGCTGCTGGCCGAGGCCGGGTATCCGAACGGCTTCGAGGCCAAGCTCATGGTCATCGCCACGTCGGCGTTCCAGGTGCGCTCGGCCGAGGTGGAGCAGCAGCAGCTCGCCAAGATCGGCATCAAGGTGACCATCGAGTCGGTCGAGTCGACCATCGCCGACACGAAGACGAAGTCCGCCGACTTCGACATGTACCAGTCCGGCTTCGGTCTGACCTACGACCCGGACGAGCGGTTCACCGCCAGCTTCCTCTCCGGCGGCGGCCTGAACTACGGCAACTGGACCGACCAGGAGTACGAGAACCTCGTCGTGCAGGCCCGCTCGGAGATGGACAAGGACAAGCGCGCCGCGCTCTACCAGCAGGCCGAGAAGATCCTGGCCGAACGCGGGCCGGTGGCCATGACCTTCCTGAACGCGGACTTCGACGTGGTGCAGAAGGACGTCATGGGATACCAGGGCGACCCGACACCGACGTACCGCTTCTACCGGCACATCTGGCTCGACCGCTGACGCCGTGGCGGGGACGCCGGCCTCCCGGCGCCCCCGCCACCCCCGCAGGACGACGAAAGGCAGGCCCATGACGGTTGTACCGCTGACCGACCGCTACGTCATCGCCGCCCGACTCAAGGGCTATCTCAACAAGCACGGCGAGTCGGTGGCGCTGCTGACCGAGGCGCTCGAACTGGAGCCGGGCAGCGCACGCCTGCTGCGCTTCCGTGGGCACCGGCGCATCTCGATCGGCGACTACGCCGGCGCCATCGCCGACCTGCGCGCCGCGGCCGACCAGCTGCCCGGCGTCGAGGACGAGTACGAGATGTACCAGCCCGAGGTGGAGAAGGACGTCGTCAGCCTGATCCTCGGCCGGCCCGAGCAGGTACGCCCGCAGCACCTCACCGACACCATGGCCGCCCAGGACCCGCAGGCCCTCGGCCGGTACAACGCGACGCTGCACGCCGGCATCTGGTACCACCTCGGGGTCGCCCAGTACCTGAGCGGCGACTTCGAGGGCTGCCTGCCCAGCTTCCGCGCGGCCGAGGAGTCCTCGCGGCACCAGGAGGGCACCGTGGCGTCGCAGGACTGGCAGTACATGGCGCTGCGCCGCCTCGGCCGGCCGGCCGAGGCCGAGGAGGTGCTCGACCGGTTCCGCACGATCGCCCTGGTCCAGGAGGACCACCTGGTCGGCTACGAGGGCCGGATGCAGCTCTACACGGGCGACATCACCCCGGAGCAGCTGTGGGCCATGTGTGACGGCAACGACCTGAAGACCGTCACGCAGGGCTACGGTCTGGGCAACTGGCACTACCACCAGGGCGACATCGAGAAGGCCCGCGAGGTCTTCGACGGGGTGCTGCGGACCGGTGTCACGCACGCCTTCGCCTACCTCGCGGTCAAGGCCGAGTACGCCAACAATCCCGACTTCGCCGCGGCGACGACAAAGGAGAGCTGAGGACGATGGCCATCATCCGTGCCGAGATCGGCAAGCGTGACCAGGAGACCAAGAACGCGATCATCGCCGAACTGACCGACGTGCTGGTCAAGTACGGCTCCCCGCGGGAGAACACCCACGTCCTGCTGTACGAGGTCTCGTACGACAACTGGGCCAAGGGCGGCCTGACCTACAACGAGCGGAAGAAGCAGGCGCAGGAGTCGTCATGACCGTGGCCACCGGGGGACCCCACGTCCTGATCACGCCGAACCTGGCCGAACTGCTGCCACAGCTGCGCGAGCGTTATCCACAGTGCCGGTTCACGTCGGTGCCGGAGGACGAGCCGGTACGTGCGGAGTACCTCGACGCCGAGGTGATCCTGCGCAGCGCGATGAACGAGGACACCTTCGACGAACTGCTCAGCAAGTGCGACGGCCTGCGCTGGGTCCAGATCACCGCCGCCGGGTTCGACTGGGTGGGCGGCGACATCATGCGCCGCCGCCTCGACGAGGGGCTGGTCTACACCCGCTCCGGGAACTCCTACAACGTGCCGATCGCCGAGTACGTCATCGGTGCGGTGCTGCTGCACCAGCGGGCGTTTCCCGACCTGCGCGAGGCCCAGGAGCGCCGGGAGTGGGTGCGCATCGTCGGCCGGGACCTCATCGGCAGCACCATGCTGGTCTTCGGCACCGGCGGGATCGGGCGCGAGGTGGCCTGGCGCGCCCGGGCCCTGGGCGTCACCGTGATCGGGGTCAACCGGGCGGGTACGCCCGCCGAGGGCTTTGACCGGGTGGTCTCGTTCGCCGACCACCTCGCGCTGCTGCCCGAGGCCGACTCCGTGGTGCTGGCCATGCCACTGACCAGGGAGAACCGGTACTTCTTCGACGCCGAGCGCTTCGCGGCGATGAAGGAGACCGGCATCCTGGTCAACGTCGGGCGGGGTGCGCTGGTCGTCGAGGACGCCCTCGTCGACGCCATGCGGAAGGGCAGCATCGCCGGTGCCGTGCTCGACGTGTTCGAGGAGGAGCCGCTGCCCCCGGAGCACCGGTTGTGGGGGCTGCCCCGCACGACGGTCACCCCGCACACGTCGTTCCGGGGTTCGGGCAACCTGCAACGGCTCTACGCGGACTTCTGCGCCAACTTCGACCTGTACCTGGCCGGTGAGCCGTTGACCGGCACGAAGCGTCAGCCCGAGCTGGGGTACTGACCGACCCGCCCGCGTCGTGAGGGCGGCGGAGCACCTGGATACGGGTGCTCCGCCGCCCTCACGTCGTGCCCGGCCGCTGCCGCCCGCGCGGACGCGGCGCCTGGTGTCGTCAACGACTCAGCTCGACAGGGCGGACACGCCGTACGCGTCCCGCAGACGCGCCGGCGGCCCACCCGGTCGATCGGGTGGGCCGCCGGCGTCCTGCGGTCCTGCCGGGATCACCCGAGCAACGAGCGGGCCGCCGCCAGCACGTCGTCCTCGCCCAACAGCACCTGGTCGGCGG
The DNA here is from genome assembly GCF_900091445.1 of Micromonospora echinofusca. NCBI lineage: Bacteria > Bacillati > Actinomycetota > Actinomycetes > Micromonosporales > Micromonosporaceae > Micromonospora > Micromonospora echinofusca. Next base: position 2,674,653 of record NZ_LT607733.1, on the reverse strand, counting down.
CCGGGCCCAGGGGGACGTAGCTGTCGACGCTGTTGACGCGCGAGATCCGGCCGGTGAAGCCGCAGTCGACCAGCGCGGCCACCACCGCCTCGGAGACGCCACCACTGGTGCGGCTCTCGTCGACGACGAGCACCCGCGAGATCCCGGCGAGCGCGGCGCGCAGGCTCACGGCCGGCAGCGGCGACAACCACTGCAGGTCGATGACCCGGGTGCTGACCTGTCGTTCCCGGGCCAGCGTCGCGGCCACCCGCAGGCTCATCGGAACGCCGTTGCCGAAGGTGACCATCGCCAGGTCCGTGCCCTCGCACACCGTCCGCACCTGGCCGAGCGGGTTCTCCGTCGCCGCCCAGTCGGCCGGCTCCGGATAGTCGGCGAGCCAGCCGCCGTCGCCGTCGGTGTGCAGGTCACGGCGGTGGTAGAGCGCGATCGGCTCCAGGAAGACACACACCCGCCCCTCCTGCTCGGCCAGGGCGAGACACTGGCGCAGCAGGGCGGGGGCGGTGGCCGGGTGTGCGGCGACCGCGAAGGCCAGCCCGGGGATGTCCCGCAGCACCGCCACCGAGTTGTCGTTGTGGAAGTGCCCGCCGAACCCCTTCTGGTAGGCCAGGCCGGCGATCCGCACCACCATGCCGTTGGAGTACTGCCCGTCGGAGAAGAAACGCAGCGACGCGGCCTCACCGCGCAGCTGGTCCTCCGCGTTGTGCAGGTAGGCCAGGTACTGGATCTCCGGGATCGGCAGCGTGCCGGCCAGGGCCCCGCCGAGCGCCACCCCGAGGATGGTCTGTTCGTCGAGGAGGGTGTCGAAGACCCGGCTGGCCCCGAAGACCTTCCGCAGCCCCCGGGTGACGCCGTAGACACCGCCCTTGCGCGCCACGTCCTCGCCGAAGACCTGAGCCTGCGGCCAGGTCAGCAGCGCGTCGTGCAGGGCGGCGTTGATCGACTGGGCCAGGGTGAGCGGGCCGCGAGACTCGGGGGGCCTGCCGCCGAACGCCCTCTCCCGCCCGGCAGCGGCGCGGCGCGCGGCAGCGCCGACCCGGTTCACCCGCCGGGCGGTCAACGGTGCGGTCACCGCCGCCGGGTCGTCCAGTCGCCCGACCCGGCCCAGCATCAGCTCGGCCTGCTCCATCACCCGCTTGCGGCAATGCTCGTAGCGGTCGAGGGTCTCGGCCGGGCTGAGCATCCCGCGCCGCGCGAGCAGGGCCGCTGTCGCCAGGATCGGATCGCGGGCGTGGTCGGCGAGGATCTCCGCGCGGGTGCGGTAGGCCAGTTCGGCGTCGGAACCGGCGTGGCCCATGAACCGTACGGTGCTCAGGTGCAGCACGGCGGGCCGGCGCTGGGTACGCACCTGGTGCGCCACGTCGGCCGCGGTGGCCAGCAGGCCGGCGGGGTCGGTGCCGTCGGCGTACGCGTAGTCGATGCCGGGCAGGGCCGACAGCATCCGGCGCACCCAGCCCCGGGGGGAACGGGTGCTGATGCCGATGCCGTTGTCCTCGCAGACGAACAGCAGCGGCACCGGGATGCCCTGGTGGGCGCTGTAGCCCACGGCGTTGAGGGCGCCGGCCGCCGTGGAGTGGTTGGCCGAGGCGTCGCCGAAGCTGCACACCACCACGGCGTCGGCCGGGTATCCGGTGTCGGTGACGCCCCGGTCGAGTGCGAACGCCAGGCCCATGGCCCGCGGCAAATGGGAGGCGATCGTCGACGTCTGCGGGATGATTCTCAGGTCCCGGTGGCCGAAGACCTTGTGCCGACCACCGGAGATCGGGTCCTGCCGGGACGCCGCCGCCGAGTGCAGCACGTCCGCGATCGGCGTGGAGCCGGCGACCTGACCGGCCCGCGCGGCGTAGAAGCCGCCGGAACGGTAGTGCAGCAGGGCGGGATCGGTCGGGCGCAGCGCCAGCGCGACGGCGGCGTTGCTCTCGTGCCCGCTGGAGCCGATCGTGTAGAACCCTTCCTGCCGGGCCTGCAACCAGCGCAGCGCGAGGTCGAGGTGCCGGCTCTGGATCTGGGCGTCGAGGTAGTCCAGCGCCAGGCCGGGGTCCACGTCGACGGCCGGGGAGGTCTGCTCGGGCAGTGGCTGACCCGCGGACCACTCGGTGAGGCGGCGGACCAGGTGCTCGTCGATGGATTCCACGCGGTTGTGCTCCTTGCGGGTCAGCGACTGGAGCGGCCCCGCAACCGCGGGTCCAGAACGTCGCGAAGGGTGTCGCCCAGGAGGTTGAAACCGAGAACGGCGATCATGATGCAGACCCCGGGTACGACCGACGGCCAGACCGACATCTCCATGAAGGACTTGCCGTTGGAGAGCATCGAGCCCCAGGACGGTTGGGGCGGCTGGACACCGAGCCCGAGGTAGCCCAGGGACGCCTCGATCAGGATCGCGTAGGCGATGCTCGTGGTGAACTGCACCGCGATCGGGGCGACCGAGTTGGGCAGGATGTACTTGAGGATGAGCCGGGTGTTGCTCAGCCCGACCGCCTGGCCCGACTCCACGTACGGCTCCCGGCGCACCGACATCGCGGTGCCGCGCACGATCCGGGCGAAGCTGGGGATGAAGACGATGACCAGGGCCAGGACGAGGTTCTCCGTGCCCGGCCCGCGGGCGGCCACGACCGCGAGGGCCAGCAGCAGGGTGGGGAAGGAGAACATGATGTCGGTCGCCGGGGTGATGATCGCGTCGAGTACGCCCCGGTAGAAGCCGGCGAGCAGCCCCAGCAGGACGCCGATGGCCCCGGCGCAGGTCACCACGATCAGGCTCACCGTCAGCGAGGTGCGCGCGCCGTAGAGCGCCCGGCTGAGCAGGTCGCGCCCGGCCTCGTCGGCGCCGAGCGGGAAGTCGCCGCCGGGCGGGGCGAGCCGCTGGTCGGACATCGCGGTCGGGTCGTACGGGGAGATCAGCGGGGCCAACGCGGCGGCTGCGATCATCAGCACCACGATGACCAGCCCGACCAGGCCGACCTTGTCACGCGCCAGCAACCTCAGCAGGTGCCCGCTGCGGCGCCCGACAGACTTCGGGGAGGCGCCCTGCTGCCCGCCGCGACGTTGGCGGCGGCCGGGAACGACTTCAGTGACCACTGCGCAACCTCGGATCCAGGTAGGTGTAGAGCAGGTCGACGAGGAGGTTGACCACGACGTAGAAGAAGGCCAGGAAGAGCAGGGTCCCCTGGACGACGGGGTAGTCACGCTGGCTGATCCCGCGGATGACCATCGTGCCGAGCCCCGGCCAGGCGAAGACCTGTTCCACGATGACCGTGCCGCCCAGCAACGCCCCGGCCTGGATGCCCAGCACGGTCACCACCGGGATCAGCGAGTTGCGCAGGGCGTGCCGGACCATGACCCCGCGTTCGCCCAGCCCCTTGGCGCGGGCGGTGCGGACGTAGTCCTGGTTGAGCACCTCCAGCATGCTGGACCGGGTCATCCGCATGCTGATCGCCGCGAGGCTGGCGCCGAGGGTGACCGAGGGGAGGACGAGGTACTTCAGGCTGCCCAGGAAGCCCTCGCCCTCCCCGGCGCCCTGTGACGGCAGCCAGCCCAGCGAGACCGAGAAGACGTACACCAACAGGATGCCGAGCCAGAAGTTCGGCAACGACAGCCCGATGAGCGACGCGACCCGGGTGCTGGCGTCGAGCAGGCCGTTGCGCTTGGTGGCGCTGAGCACACCGAGCGGGATCGAGATGAGGATCGAGACCAGCAGCGCCGACACGGCCAGCAACAGCGTGGACGGGAAGCGCTGCATGATCTCTTCGAGCACCGGCTGACCGGTGCGCATCGAGGTGCCGAGGTCGCCCTGCAGGAGGGCGCCCAACCACCGCACGAACTGTTCGTACACGGGCATGTCCAGCCCGAAGTAGCGGCGCATCTCCGCCTCGATCGCGGGGTCGCCGAAGTCCTGCCCCATGATCGAGCTGATCACGTCGCCGGGGATCATGCGGATCACCAGGAACGAGATCACCGAGATCCCGAACAGGACCGGAATAACCGATACAAGGCGGATCAGCGTGATGCGCAGCATGTCTTGCCTCTTTCGGTCTGGTCAGACTTCAGAACCGGGCGCGCCAGGATCCGAGCTCGCGTCCCGGGCGGACTCCTCGTCGCCGGTGACAGCGATGTCGCGGGCCCACTCGTGCGCACGCTTGGCGACCCGCAGCACCATCACCGAGCGGCTCTCCATCACCCCGTCGAGGTGGCCCAGCCGCTCCGTCCAGAACCGGCGCATGGCGTTGCTGGAGGCGAAGTAGCCGACGGCGATGACGTCGAACTGCCCGGTCACGTGGTAGACGTACGCGATCTCGGGCATGCCCGCGAGCTTGTCGATGAGCTGGTCGGTGCTGCCCGGCGCACTCTGGATCTCGAAGAGTGTGTGCACCGGACGCCCCATGAACGCGGCGCTGGGAATCGCGGCGAACTGCAACTGCCCGTCCGCGATCAACCTTTCCATCCGTCGTCGGACCGACCCTTCCGACAGTCCGACCTTGGCGGCCAGCGCCACGTTCGTCTGTCGCGGGTCCTGGACGAGTTCCCGGATGATGCTGCGATCTTTTTCGATCGAGCTCTTGGATGCCAACGTTGCTCCAACTTCACTTGATGGCGGTATTCGTCGCTGTCGGGAGCCTAGACGACGAACATCGTCTGTGCAACACTCCTGGTTGACGAATGGCGACGTAAAGCGTCCAGACTGCGGGGTGGGTTCGATGGCCTTGTTGGAGGTGCGGGACCTGCGTACCGAATTCCGTGCGGCACGGGGTTCGGTGACGGCGGTCGACGGGGTCTCGTTCACCGTCGACGCCGGCGAGACGGTGGCACTGGTGGGCGAGTCCGGCTGCGGAAAGTCGGCCACCGCGCAGTCCATCATGGGCCTGATCGTGCCGCCGGCCGGACAGGTGACCGGCGGACAGGTCCTCTTCGAAGGAAGGGACCTGGTGCGCCTGCGCCCTCGCGAGCTGCGGGCCGTCCGCGGCAAGGGCATCTCGATGATCTTTCAGGATCCGATGACCTCGCTGAACCCGGTGCTGACCGTGGGGAGGCAACTCACCGAGACCCTGGAGCTGCACCTTGGACTCAGCCGCAGGGCTGCGCGTACGCGAGCCGTCGAGCTGCTGGAGATGGTGCGCATCCCGGCCGCGGAGACCCGGCTGAGTTCCTATCCGCACCAACTCTCCGGCGGCATGCGGCAACGCGTGATGATCGCGATGGCCCTCTCCTGCCAACCCCGGCTGATCCTCGCCGACGAGATCACCACCGCCCTCGACGTGACCATCCAGGCGCAGATCCTGGAACTGCTCAGGGAACTGGCCCGGGAGACCCGGACCGCCGTCCTGCTCATCACCCACGACCTCGGGGTGGTGGCCGGCATGGCGGAACGGGTCAACGTGATGTACGCCGGGCAGATCGTGGAGCGGGCCGAGACGGTCGATCTGTTCCACCGTCCGCAGATGCCCTACACCTGGGGGCTGCTCGGGTCGGTGCCCCGGCTGGACCTCGTCCGTGGCGGCAAGCTGCGACCGATCGCCGGGCGCCCGCCGGAGCTGTCGGAGATGCCCCCCGGCTGCCGGTTCGCGCCCCGCTGCGCGCACGTCCGGGAGACATGCCAGGGCCGCGCACCCGACCTCGTCACGACGTGGGAGAAGCCGGACCGGGGCCAGCTGACCCGCTGCTGGGGCATGCGACCGGAAAGCGAGGGCGGCTGGCTCTCCACCCAGGACCGGCACCCCTATCTCTCGACAGAGGAGAGCTCATGACCGAATCCCCTGTCGCCGCTTCCGAGCACGCCCTGCTGCGGGTGCGCGACCTGGCGGTCGACTTCAAGGTGCCCGCGCGTGGCAAGCTGCGCCCGGCCCGCCTGCGCGCCGTGTCCGGCGTGGACCTCGACGTCCGGCGTGGCGAGATCATCGGAGTCGTGGGTGAGTCCGGCTGCGGCAAGTCCACCACCGGTCGGGCGATCCTCCAGCTCCTCAAGCCCACCAGCGGAACGGTGACCTTCGACGGCACCGAGCTGACCACCCTGAGCCGGGGCCGGATGCGGGCGATGCGCCGACGGATGCAGATGATCTTCCAGGACCCGTACGCGTCGCTGAACCCGCGCATGACCATCGGCGAACTCATCGAGGAGCCGCTGCTCGTGCACGCCGACCTCTCCGCCGCCGGGCGGCGGGCCAAGGCGGTGGACACCATGCAACTGGTCGGGCTCAGCGAGCAGTGGCACGACCGTTATCCGCACGAGTTCTCCGGCGGCCAGCGACAACGGGTGGGCATCGCGCGGGCGCTGGTCAGCAACCCGGACTTCATCGTCGCCGACGAGCCGGTCTCCGCGCTCGACGTCTCGGTCCAGGCCCAGATCGTCAACCTGCTCGAACAACTGCAGGAGGAGCTGGGCCTGACGATGATGTTCATCGCCCACGACCTGGCCGTCGTGCGGCACCTCTGCGACCGCATCGCCGTGATGTACCTCGGCACCGTCGTCGAGGTGGGCGAGTGCGAGGACATGTACCGCAGGCCGCAGCATCCCTACACCAAGGCGCTGTTGTCGGCGGTGCCGATCCCCGATCCGCTGGTCGAGACCGAGCGCCAGCGCGTGATCCTCACCGGAGACGTGCCGAGCCCGCTCAGCCCGCCCAGCGGATGCCGCTTCCGCACCCGGTGCTGGAAGGCGCAGGAGATCTGCGCGGCGCAGGAGCCGGTGCTCACGACGGCAGCCGGCAGCGGCCACCAGGTCGCCTGCCACTTCCCCGAGGAGCCCGGCCCGATGGACCAGACCCTCGCCGCCGCGGCTGGTGGCCGATGAGCGTGACCGTGCATCTCAACCTCGTCGACGGCGAGTGGGTCGACGGGGAACGCCGGTCCAACGGCAACCCCGCCCGCCCCGGCGAGATCGTCAGCGAGTACGCCGTGGCCGACCGGGACACCGCCCGCGCGGCGATCGACGCCGCCCGCCGTGCGCAGCCCGGCTGGGCCAGCCAACCCGTCGGGTCCCGTATGGCCGTCCTAGACGACATCGGCACCACCATCCTGCGCCGCACCGAGGAACTCGCGGTCCTGCTCTCGCGGGAGGAGGGCAAGCTGCTCAGCGAGGCGCGCGGAGAGGTCAGCCGCGCCGGCCAGACCTTCCGCTACTACGCCCACCAACTGCTGCAACCGCAGGGCGAGGTCTACTCCTCCACTCGCCCCGGCGTCCACGCCGAGGTCCGGCGCCGCCCGCTGGGCGTGATCGGGATCATCACACCCTGGAACTACCCCCTCGCCATCCCGGCCTGGAAGGTCGCGCCCGCGCTCGCCTACGGCAACGCGGTCGTGCTCAAACCCGCCGAACTGGTCACCGCCTCGGCCGGGGAACTCGCCCGGATCATCGCCGGATCCGCGCTGCCGCCCGGCGTGTTCAATCTCGTCATGGGCGCCGGGCGGGTCGTCGGCGAGGAACTGCTGACCTCGGCCGGGATCGACGGCGTCTCCTTCACCGGAGGCACCGGCACCGGCGGCCACGTGGCACGGCAGTGCCTCGCGCACGGCAACAAGCGGTTCCAGCTGGAGATGGGTGGCAAGAACCCCCTCGTCGTGCTCGACGACGCCGATCTGGAGGTCGCGGTGCGCTGCGCCCTGGACGGCAGCTTCTTCAGCACCGGCCAGCGCTGTACGGCGTCGAGCCGACTGATCGTGCAGGCGGGCATCCACGACCGGTTCGTCGACGCGCTGGCCGCGGCGGCCGGCGCGCTGCGGGTCGGCGACCCACTCGACCCCCGCAGCGAGCTGGGCCCGGTGGTGAGCCCCGAACAGCTCGCCCAGAACCTCGACTACGTCCGGATCGGGCGCGACGAGGGCGCGAGGGTGGTGGCCGGCGGGACGCACCAACCGGACGAGGGCCAGTTCATGCGGCCCACCCTCTTCGCCGGCGCACGCAACGACATGCGGTTGGCCCGGGAGGAGATCTTCGGCCCGGTCTCCTGCGTGATCGAGGTCGACGACCTCGACGAGGCAATCAGCGTCGCCGGCGACACCGACTACGGGCTCTCCGCCGGCATCGTGACCACGTCGCTGTCGGCGGCCGAACGGTTCAAACGCGACGCCCGCGCCGGCATCGTCTCGGTCAACCTGCCCACCGCCGGCACCGAGCTGCACCTGCCCTTCGGCGGCACCGGCGCCTCCAACCACGGGCCTCGGGAGCAGGGCGGCTACGCGCGGGACTTCTACTCCGTACCGGTGACCTGCTACACCGGCTGGTGAGGACGCCATGACACCGAAGATCCTGCTCACCGAGCCGATCGCCGCGGCCGGCATGGAGCTGCTGCGGGCAGCGGGCGAGGTGCACGTCGCCCACGCCACCGACCCGGCGACGCTCGCCGCCGGGCCACTGACCACCGCCGACGCCCTCGTGGTGCGCTCCTCTCCGGTGACTGCCGGCATGCTCGAAGCGGGCCGCCGGCTCAGGGTCGTCGGCCGCCACGGCGCCGGGCTGGACGGCATCGACCTCGCCGCCGCCGACCGCCTGGGCATCCCGGTGGTCAGCACGCCGGGCGCCAACGCCGAATCGGTCGCCGAGTTCGTCATCCTGGCCGCCCTCACCCTCGCCCGGCAGGCGCCGTCGGCCGCCGCGTCGTTGGCCCGGGGCGCCTTCCCGGCCGGCCGGTCGCTGCCGTCGGCGGTCGTCGCGGCCGGGCTCACCGGGACCATGCTGGCCGGCCGCACCCTGGGCCTCGTCGGGCTCGGCGCGATCGGCCGGGGCGTCGCGACCCGCGCCCAGGGCCTGGGCATGAACGTGATCGGGTACGACGTCGCGACGGCCACCCCGCCCCCGGGGGTACGCCTCGTCGCGCTGGACGACCTGCTGCGCGAGGCCGACGTGGTGAGCCTGCACGTGCCCCAGACCCCGCAGACGACCGGCCTGATCGGCGCCGCCGCGCTCGCCCGGATGCGGCCGGACGCCCTGCTGGTCAACACCGCGCGGGCCGGGGTCGTGGACAGCGGGGCCGTACTCGCCGCGCTCGACGCCGGGCGGCTGCGGGGCTACGCGGTGGACGTCTTCGCGCCCGAGCCGCCCCGCCCCGACGATCCGCTCCTGCACCATCGGCGGGTCTTCGCCACCCCGCACATGGCGGCGATGACCCACGACGCGCTGGACTCGATGGCCGTCGCCGTCGCGCGTAGCGTGATCGCGCACCTGCAAGCCCCGGGAGGAAATCAACCGTGACCCTGTCCATCCCCTCGCCCGCGCTCGCGTACTTCGGCGTCGACGCCCTGATCGACGACGACACCCGGGACCTCCAGGCCGCCGTCCGTGGCTTCGTCGACCGGCGGATCCGGCCGGAGATCGCCACCTGGTACGAGCAGGGCCGCCTGCCCGTACGGGAGCTGGCCCGCGAACTCGGCGAACTCGGCGTGCTCGGCATGCACCTCAGCGGCTACGGCTGCGCCGGCACCTCCGCCGTCGCGTACGGGCTGGCCTGTTTCGAACTGGAGGCGGGCGACTCGGGGCTGCGCTCCCTGGTCTCGGTGCAGGGATCGCTCGCCATGTACGCCATCTGGCGCTTCGGCTCCGAGGAGCAGAAGCAGCAGTGGCTGCCCCGGATGGCCGCCGGTGAGGCGATCGGCTGCTTCGGCCTGACCGAACCGGACTTCGGCTCCGACCCGGCCGGGATGCGCACCAGGGCCCGCCGCGACGGGGACGACTGGGTGCTCAACGGCACCAAGATGTGGATCACGAACGGCTCCGTCGCGGACGTCGCCGTGGTGTGGGCCCGCACCGACGAGGGCGTACGCGGCTTCCTCGTCCCCGCCGGCACCCCCGGCTTCACCGCCCCCGAGATCACCCGCAAGCTCTCCCTGCGCGCCTCGGTGACCTCGGAACTCGTCCTCGACGACGTGCGGCTGCCCGCCGACGCGATGCTGCCGGAGGCCGCCGGCCTGTCCGGGCCGCTGTCGTGCCTCAACGAGGCCCGCTTCGGCATCGTGTTCGGGGCGCTGGGCGCGGCCCACGACTGCCTGGAGACGACGATCGCGTACGCCCGCAGCCGGCAGATCTTCGACAAGCCGCTGGCCGCGTACCAGGCCACCCAGCTCAAGCTCGCCGACATGGGGCTGGAACTGGGCAAGGGGATGCTGCTGGCGTTGCAGATCGGCGCGCTGAAGGACGCCGGCACCCTCGACCACCGGCAGATCAGCCTGGGCAAGCTCAACAGCGTGCGGGAGTCCATCGCCATCGCCCGCGAGTGCCGCGCGATCCTCGGCGCGGCCGGGATCACCCTCGACTACCCGGTCATCCGGCACTCGGCCAACCTCGAGTCCGTGCTCACCTACGAGGGCACGTCCGAGGTGCATCAGCTGATCATCGGGCAGGTGCTGACGGGTCACGCCGCCTTCAAGTGAGCGGGGGAAACTCGGTGGAAGGCGCGTGAGGCTGATGAACCACTGTCGCCGCAACACTGATACCTGTGTGGCATAAGAATGCCTGTGTGGTATCAAGACCGAGGGGACTACACCGCCGGCTGTCGAGATCCGGCGTAGCTAGCCGGCGTGGCGCGGCGCGACCACGGCAGCCGTCACGCCGGCACGCCCGACACCACGTCCGCGACATTGCCCTGGTAGCAGGTGGTGGTGGAGATGCTGGGGGCGGTGACCGCCGGGCCGTAGACCACGTATCGCTGGCCCGTCTGCGCGTTGCGGCACTGGATCTGGACCCGGTAGGTGCCGGTGTCGCACTGGGCGGTACCACGGCCGTAGTAGTGGTTGCTCCCCTGGTGGACCCACTCCGCCCAAGAGACGCAACCGGTGACGCCGGCCGTGGGCAGTGGGTCCTCGACGGGGTACACGCCTTCGGCGACGTTACCGCTGTAGCAGGTGGCGGTGGCCGTGCCCGGCGCGTTCACCGCATAGCCGCCGTAGACGACGTACCCCACGCCCGTCTGCAGGTTGCGGCACTGAAGCTTGACCTTGTAGCGGCCGGTGGCGCACTGCACGTTGCCGCGACCGTAGTAGTAGCTGTTGCCGCCCTCCTGCACCCACTGCACCCACGTCGTGCAGCCGGTGGGGGCGACCTGGACGCCGAGGTCGGATTGCGCCACCACGTGGGCCGGTGCCGGGGCGGCCTGTGCGGGTGCGGCCACGGCGGAAAGGCCGAGAACAGCGGCTGCGACCAGCGAAAGCGGATGCCTGATCAAGTCTGTCTCCTGATGAGGGACGGCGGTGCGGCGGTGTTCGAGCGGAGCCCGGACGGCGCTGGCTGCTCGCGACCGGCCGCGCATCGAGGCGGGGCCCTAGCCGCCCGCCGGCTCGGCCGAGGAGCGGGCCACGGGCACGTCGAAGTAGGTGTCCGGCCAGGGTTCGTCGCGGTAGCGGTAGTGCCACCACTCGCGGTCGTAGTTGACGAAGCCCCCGTCGGTCATGAGCTGCCGCAGCAGCCGCCGGTTGTCCCGGGCCACGCCGGTGACCTGCGGCGAGTCGGTGTGCGCGAGCGGGTCGAAGCAGTCGAAGCCGGTGCCCATGTCGACGCCGTTGTCCGCGAACCGCTGGCCCTTCGGGGCGGTGCAGGAGACCAGGGGCTGGCCCGGGGCGTACGGGGGCTGGGTGGGGGTCGGCACGTCGACCAGGGTCAGGTCGAGCGTGCTGCCCCGACTGTGGGCGGTGGGGGCGCCGATGTAGCCCTCGTCGAACAGCTCGGACTTGGCCACCCGGGGATAGAACTCGGCCTTCATCCGCTGCTCGCCCGGCTGCCCGGCCCACTCGACGAAGTCGTCGGCGGCCCGGCGGGGGCGGTAGCAGTCGTACACCTTCAGGCTGCGGCCCCGGGCCAGCGCGGCGTCCTGCACCCGGCGCAGCGCCTCGGCGGCCGGCCGGCTGAGCAGGCAGAGGGGTTCGGCATAGCCGGCGACCGGGCGTCCGACGAAGTTGTGCGCGCCCGCGTACCGGATGTCGGTGCGGATGCGCGGGTCGACGTCGCTGAGGACGACGAGGCCCGGCCCGCGCGGCGTGCCCGCCGACGCCGACGTCTGCGGGGCGGACGGTGGCGGGGCGGACGGTGGCGGCGTCGGTGAGGTGGCCGGTGGCGGCACGGCGGACGGCGACGGCGACGGCGCGGGCCGGGTGCAGCCGGGCGCGAGCGCCACGATCACGACGGCCGCCGCGACGGCCCGCCCACGGGCGGTCGCGGTTCGCCGGCGGATCCGCGCTGGGCTGGCCACGCCCCCTGTCTATCAGGCTGCGGGCCGTCGGGCGCCCGGTCCGGCGAGAGGTGTACGCGCAGGAAGCGCACGGCCGCCTCGTCGTCGTCGATCCCGCCGGCCTCGTGACCGTTGTACCGCCAGACCGACACCTCCGTCGGTCCCCGCCAGGCGTTGACGGCGGCGAAGACGGTCGACGGCGGCACGATCTCGTCCATCAGCGCGACGGAGAAGCGGGCCGGCAGGTGGCACCGGCTGGCGAAGTTGACCCCGTCGACGTAGGCCAGGGTGGCCAGCACCCGCTCCTCGGCGTGCCGGTGGATCGCCAGGAAGTCACGGACCTCCCGGTAGGGGTACGCGTCGGTGACCGTGATCGCGCGCGGGATGTCGCACAGGAAGGGCACGCCGGCCACGACGGCCCGCAGGTCGGGCCGCAGCGCCGCCACGGCGAGCGCCGCCGCCCCGCCCTGGCTGTGCCCGAGGACCGCGACCCGCGCCGGATCGACCGCCGGCAGGGTCCGGGCCGCGTCCACCGCCCGCACCGCGTCGGTCAGGAACCGCCGGTAGTAGTACGTACGGGGGTCCGTCACGCCCCGGGTGAGCACCCCGGGCGCCTCGGGACCGGCGGCGGCCGGATCCGGGGTGTCCCCCCGGGCCCAGCCCGCCCCCTGCCCCCGGGTGTCCATCTGCAGGTGCGCGAAGCCGGCCGAGGCCCAGAGCAGGTTCTCCAGCGGTTGGCCCCGGCCGCCGCCGTAGCCGGCGTACTGCACGACGGTGGGCAGCGGCGGCTCGACGCCGCGCGGCAGCCGCAGCCAGGCCCGCACCGGTTGCCCGGCGAACCCGGGGAAGGTCACGTCGTGCACGTCGATCGTGGCCAGCCCGGTGGGCACCGGCTCGACGCGCACCGGCCAGCCACACTCCCGGGCCTCGGCGATCGTGTCCGCCCAGAACCGGTCGAAGTCCGCCGGCTCCGCCACCTGACCCCGGTACGCCCGCAACTGCTCCTCGGGCAGGTCGGTGAGGGCCACCGCTCAGCCGGCCGACGGCGTGACGGCGAAGCGGGGGTGCAGCCGCCGGGTGTGGTCGACGTGTCGGGCCGGACCACGCAGCGCGACCGCCGCCACGAGCCGATGGTCGGTGCTGGACGCCGCCAGCCGCAGCTCCAGCTCGCCCGGCTCGACCACGCGCCGCCCGTCGCGCCCGGTGAACGAGAACAGGTCGGCCGGCACCGCCAGGTCGATCCGGCAGGCCGCGCCCGCCTCCAGCGGCACCCGCAGGTAGCCGACGAGGCGCTGCACGGGCTGGACCACCGAGGCCACCGGATCGTGGGCGTACACCTGCACCACCTCGCTGCCCCACCGGGAGCCGGTGTTGCGCACTTCGAAGTGCAGCCGCAGCTCCCCGTCGGTCGCCGCGACCGGCTCGTCGAGCACCAGGCCCGACCAGTCGAACGTGGTGTAGCCGAGGCCGTGCCCGAAGCCGTACGCGGGCGTCGGGTCGACGTTGGAGACGTCGCTGGCCTGGCCCAGCCGGGCCGACAGGTAGGTGGTCGGCTGCGCGCCCGGCCCACGGGGCACGCTGACCGGCAGCCGCCCCTGCGGGTCGATCCGGCCGCCGAGTACGCCGGCGATGGCCGGGGTGCCCTCCTCGCCGGGGAAGAAGGACTGCACGATCGCCGCGGCCTCGGTCACCGCCCGGCCCAGCGCGTAGGGGCGCCCGGCGAGCAGCGTCACCACCACGGGCGTGCCGGTGTCCAGCAGCGCGTCGAGCAGGTGCTGCTGCGCCCCGGGCAGGGCCAGCGACTCGGCGTCGCAGCCCTCGCCGCTGGTGCCCCGCCCGAACAGGCCCGCCCGGTCGCCGAGCGCGGCGACCACGACGTCCGCGCCCCGCGCCGCCTCGACGGCCGCCGGCACCCCGCCGGTGTCGTCGCCGTCGACGCAGACGCCGGCCACGGTGACCACGACGCTGTCCGGGAACTCGGCGCGCAGCGCCGCCGCCAGGGTGGGCAGCTCGATGCCGACGGGCACCTCGGGGTGGCGTGAGCCGACGTGGGCCGGGAACGAGTAGCAGCCGAGCACCGCCGTGGGGCTCTCCGCCTGCGGACCGACCAGCGCGATGCGGGCCGGCCGGTCGAGCGGCAGGATGCCGTCGTTGGCCAGCAGCACCACGGAACGCTCGGCGACCTCGCGGGCCAGCGCCCGGTTGGCCGGCGGGTCCAGGTCGACGGTGCCGCGCAGCGCGTCCGGGTCGGACAGGTCGGCGCCGGCCAGCGCGGCCGGCACCGGGCTCCAGTCGGCGTCGAGGAGGCCGAGCTGCGCCTTCTGCGTCAGCACCCGGCGCACCGCCCGGTCGATCAGCGCCTCCGGCACCGCCCCGGCCGCGAGCGCCTCGCGCAGCGGCTCGCCGAAGGTCTTCACCGTGGGCAGCTCCACGTCCACGCCGGCGGCCAGGGCCTCGGCCGCCGCCTCGGCCCAGCCGCCGGCCACCCCGTGCAGGGTGTGCAGGAAGGCGATGCCGAAGTAGTCGGCCACCACGGTGCCCGCGAAGCCCCAGGCGTCGCGGAGCAGGCCGGTCAACAACTGCTCGTCCGCCGCCGAGGGCATCCCGTCGGTGTCGGTGTAGGCGTGCATCACCGACCGCGCGCCGCCCTCGCGTACCGCCATCTCGAACGGCGGGAGGATCACGTCCGCGCGCTCACGGGGGCCCATCGGCACCGGCGCCAGGTTGCGTCCGCCCCGGGAGGCGGAGTAGCCGGCGAAGTGCTTGAGGGTGGCCACCACGCCGGCGGACTCCAGCCCCCGCACGTACGCGGTGGCGATGGTGCCCACCAGGTAGGGGTCCTCCCCGATGGTCTCCTCGACCCGCCCCCAGCGCGCGTCGCGCACCACGTCGAGCACCGGCGCCAGCCCCTGGTGCACGCCGACGCGGCGCAGGTCGGCGCCGATGGCGGCGGCCATCCGCCCGATCAGCTCCGGGTCGAAGGTGGCGCCCCAGGACAGCGGCACGGGGTACGCGGTCGCGCCCCAGGCGGCGAAGCCGGCCAGGCACTCCTCGTGCGCCATGGCCGGGATGCCGAACCGGTTGGCGGCGGCGACGCGCTGCTGGGTCCGTAGCAGCGACAGCGCGCCGAGCGCGGGGTCGACGGGCGCGGTGCCGAACGGGCGGGTGAGCTGGCCGAGGCCGGCGTCCAGCAGGTCGTCCAGGTCGACCGGTTCCTCCATGTCGTGCTGGTACGGCGCGACCTCTCCCCCGTCGGCGGCGGCGCCGACCCAGACGCCGTAGAGCTGGGCCACCTTCTCCGGCAGGGTCATCGCGGCGACCAGGGCGTCGACGCGGGTCGCGAGGTCGAGGGTCGGGTCGGTCCAGGTCGCGGTGCCGGGGGCGATGTCGAGGGTCACGTTGTCGGTCACTTTCCTCCGACGCCCATCAGCCCCTGCACCAGGGCCCGCCGGGCGAACAGATAGACGAGCAGGACGGGCACCATCGACAGCACGACCGCGGCGAGCAGGCCGGGAATGTTGATCCCGTACTGCGTCTGGAAGTTGTAGAGGCCGAGGGTGATCACCTTGGTGGAGTCGGACTGGGTGAGGATCAGCGGGAAGAGGAAGCCGTTCCACGCCTGTAGGGCGGAGAAGACCGCGATCGTGGCGATCCCACCGCGCGACAGCGGCAGCACCAGCTGGCGGAACACCCGGGCGGGGCCGGCGCCGTCGATGGCCATCGCCTCGTACAGGTCGGGGGTGATGTCGCGCATGACACCGCTGAGGATCAGCGCGCACACCGGCAGCGAGAAGGCGGCGGTGGGCAGGATGACGCCGACGAGGTTGTCGTAGAGCCCGGCCTTGCTGATCAGGTAGAAGATCGGCACGATGACCGCCTGCGCGGGGATCGCCAGGCCCAGCAGGAACAGCCGGAACACACCGGAGGTGAGCCGGCTGCGGCTGCGCACGATGGCGTACGCCAGCGGGGGCACGAGCAGCAGCACGATGGCCACCACGCTCGCCGTCACCACCAGGGTGTTGACCAGGTAGCGGCCGAAGCCCTCGTCGAAGGCGCCGGTGTAGTTGTCCAGGGTGAAGGTGTCGGGCAGGGCGATGGGGCCGTTGCGGCCGTACCCCTCGCGGGTCTGCACGGTGATCGCCAGCATGACGTAGATCGGCAGGCCGACCAGGAGCAGCCAGGCCACGGCGCCGATCCCGGCGAGCCAGTTGGGACGGTGCCGCTTCACAGACCCTCCATCGTGGAGCGCATCCTGTCGTAGCCGGAGACCCGGACCACGATCAGCGAGATGACGGTGGCGACGACGACGAGCAGCAGGGCGATGGCCGCGCCGGCACCGAAGTCGAAGCTGCGGAACGCCTGCTCGTACATGTGGTAGGCGGTGATGGTGGTGTCGGTGCCCGGCCCGCCCTGGGTGAGGATCAGCACGGTGTCGAAGGTGGTCAGCCCGCCGACGACCATGAGCACCACCGAGGTGATCATGGCGTTGCGCAGTTGCGGCAGGGTGACGTGGCGGAACTGCCCCCACCGGCTGGCCCCGTCGACCTCGGCGGCCTGGTAGAGCACCGCCGGCACGGCGCGGGCCGCGCCCTGGTAGATCAACGCGTGGAACGGGATGAACTGCCAGCTGCTGACGAAGACCAACACGGCGATCGCGCCCGTGCGGCTGCCGAAGAGGTTGCCGTCGCCGAACAGCCACGGGGCCTGGCCCGGCACGCCGAAGTTCGGGTCGAGCAGCGCCCGCCACAGCACCGACACGGCGGTCGCCGACAGCAGCAGCGGGAGGAAGAAGATGGCGGACAGCACGGCCCGGTTGCGCTGCGGCCCGGCCGCCCACACGCCGATCAGCAGGCTCAGCGGCGTCTGCACCAGCACCCCGAGGGCGGTGAGCAGGACGCTCAACCACAGGCTGTTGATCATGACTGGGTCGCGGGCCAGTCGCTGCCAGTTGTCCAGCCCGACGAACTCCGGCGAGCCGAGGCCGGCCCAGCTGGTGAAGCTGAGCACGACCACGAGGACCAGCGGGGCGAGCGCGAAGAGCCCGAAGAACAGGGTCGCGGGCAGGGCCCAGGCGAAGCCCGGGCGGCTGAGGGTGGGGCCGCCGCCCGGGCGTCGTCGGGCCCGTCGCTGCTCCGTCACGGTGGGGGCGGCGAGGGTGGTGGTGGACATGGTCGCGCTCAGCCCGCCTGGAGGGACTGCATGGCCTTGATGAAGCCGGCGGCGTCCATCCGGCCGTTGCAGTACTGCTGCACCGCCTGGTGGATGGTCGTGGTCGCGGCCGGCGGGTACGCCTGGTCCCAGGAGAGCTGGAAGCTCGGGGCCTCCTTGACCAGGGTGAACTGGTACTTCAGGTAGTCGGGGTTCGTGGCGCCGTCGAGGAACTTCTCGGTGTTGGTGGTGGTGGGCAGGTTGCCGATGGCGAGCTGCGCCTGGACGAACTCGTCGGAGTACTGGAGCTTGAGGAACTCGGCCACCGCCTCCGGGTGCTTGGTCTTCTTCAGCACGGAGTAGAAGTTGTTGGTGTTGCCGACCACGTTGCGCGGGTCGCCCTTGCCGCCCGGGACGCTCGGGAAGGCGCTCCAGCCGAGGCCCTCGGCGGCGAAGGTCGGGTTGGCGTCGTTGTGGGTCGAGTAGTTCCAGGAGCCCATCAGTTCGAAGCCGGCCTTGCCGCTGGACAGCAGCGCCGGAGAGCCGCCGTCGGTGAACTTGACCGAGTCGAAGTTGGTGCCGAACGCGCCGGCGTCGGTCAGCTGCCGCAGCAGCTCCAGGGCGCGGCGGCTCTCCGGGCTCTCCCAGGCGCTCTTGTCGCCGCCGAGCGCCTTGGCGAACAGCTCGGGGCCGGCCACCCGGTCGTAGAGGTACTGGTACCACATCTGGGTGGGCCACTGGTCGCCGCCGCCGAGGGCGATCGGGGTGATCCCCTTGCCCTTGAGGGTCTTCACGGCCGCCAGCAGGTCGTCCCACGTCTTCGGCGGGGTGATGCCGGCGTCGGCGAGGACCTTCTTGTTGTGGAACAGCAGCACCGGCTGGGTGCCGCGCATCGGCACCCCGTACGCCTTGCCGTCGACCACGGCGGTGTTGAAGACCGAGGGCAGGAAGTTGGCCTTCAGCCCCGGGTCCTTGGCGATCATGTCGTCGAGCGGCAGCAGCAGGTCGGCCTTGACGAACGGGGTGATGCTGCCGCCGCCCCAGTTGAAGAAGACGTCCGGCGCCTGCTTGGTGTTGATGATCGTCTGGAGCTTGGTCTGGTAGTCGGCGCCGGGGATGGTGTCCAGCACCGCCTTGACCTTCGACGTCTTGTTGAACGTGTCGACGAGCTGCTTCTCGACCTTGTTGGTGGCGTCGCCGTACACCAGGATGCGGATCTCGTCCTGGCCGGCCGCCGAGTCACCGTCGCCGCAGGCGGTCAGTGGCAGCGCCAGCGCCAGTGCGGCGCCGAGCGCGACGACGCGGGCGAGCCGCGTACGTACAGTCATGATCGACCTCTCGTGGTGGGGGTGTGGTGGGGGACGTCGCCGCCGGCGCGACGACCGAAAGGTGTCCGACAAGTTTCCGGAATACTTCCGTAACTCGTCCGAACGCTAGAACCGACCTGCCGTGTCGTCAACCCCCGATCGTGGGGCAAGATGGGCCGATGGAGCGGCCCCGCCGTTCCGGACGTTTTCCGGTGGTGACGGGTACGGTCGGCCTTCCGACCGGTGAAGGAGACGCGGGTGGACGGCGACGACGGGCGCAGGATCACCATCACCGCTATCGCGCGGGAGGCCGGGGTCTCGGTGCCGACCGTGTCGCGGGTGCTCAACGGGCGCTCGGACGTGGCGCCCGACACCCGCGAGCGCGTGGAGGAGCTGCTACGCCACCACGGCTACCAACGCCGGGGCAGCCGCACGGTCAGCCACGCCGGCCTGGTCGACCTGGTCTTCAACGATTTGGACAGCCCCTGGGCGGTGGAGATCATCCGGGGGGTCGAGGACGTGGGGCACGGCGCGGGCGTCGGCACGGTGGTCTCCGCGATACACCGCCAGTCGACCGCCGCCCGGCAGTGGTTGCAGAACCTGCGCGCCCGCGCCACCGACGGCGTCATCTTCGTGACCTCGCACCTGAGCCCGCCGCTGCACGCGCAGCTGCGCCGCCTCAACGTGCCCGTGGTCGTCGTCGACCCGGCCGGCGTGCCCGCCACGGACGTGCCCACCGTCGGGGCCACCAACTGGGCGGGCGGGCTCGCCGCCACCGAGCACCTGCTGTCGCTCGGGCACCGGCGGATCGGCTTCGTCGCCGGGCCGACGCACCTGCTGTGCAGCCGGGCCCGCCTGGACGGGCACCGCGCCGGGCTGGAGGCGGCCGGGGTGCCGGTGGAGGACCGGCTGGTGCACCCGGGCGACTTCTACCACGCCTCGGGCTTCGCCGCCGGGACGGCGCTGCTCGACCTCGACGACCCGCCGACGGCCATCTTCGCCGCCAGCGACCAGATGGCCTTCGGCGTCTACGAGGCCGTCCGGCGGCGCGGGCTGCGGATCCCCGACGACGTCAGCGTCGTGGGCTTCGACGACCTGCCCGAGGCCCGCTGGGCCTCACCGCCGCTGACCACCGTCCGGCAACCGCTGGTGGAGATGGGCCGGCTGGCCGCCCGCACCGTGCTGCGGCTGGCGCAGGGCGAGGGCATCGACTCCCCCCGGGTGGAACTCGCCACCAACCTGGTCGTCCGCGACAGCACGGCCCCACCGCGACTGCCGTGAGGCTCCCCGCCCCTCGACGGCGCTTCCGGTAGCGTTCCGGAAGTTCCGATCACCCACCGCCGGCCCGGAGCACCCGCAGGTCCGGCACGGCCTGCCGCTCCCCCGCCGCCCGGGGCCGGCCGGAGGTTCCGGCAACGGCGCCACGGGCGGCGGGGTCGAGCGGATCCGCGACGCCCGGGGCGCCGTCGACGGCGGGCGGGGAGGTTCAGCGGTGCTGGTGGTGGTGCCGGACCGCGCGCCGGATGTCGACCGGCAGGGCGGGTGCGCCGTCGACCGGCGCGGGATCCTCGACGGTGGGGGCGATCCCGCCGGCGGCGATCCGGTCGAGGGTGGCCAGGCCGGCGGCGTCGATCGAGCCGAAGACCGTGTAGTTGGGGCGCAACGCCGAGTCCGCCTGGACCAGGAAGAACTGGCTGCCGTTGGTGTCGGGGCCCGCGTTGGCCATGGCGAGCGTGCCCCGCGCGTAGAGCCGGCGCACGCCGGTCGGATCGGTCGGCGCCGGCGGCAGGTCGGTGGGCAGCTCGTCGGCGTAGCGGTAGCCCGGCCCGCCGGAGCCGGTGCCGGACGGGTCACCGCACTGGAGCACCCGCAGCGTCGGGTACGCGGTGAGCCGGTGGCAGGAGGTCCGGTCGTAGAAGCGGTGGCGCACCAGGTGCAGGAAGCTCTGCACCGTGCAGGGGGCGGTCTCCCGGTCGAGGGTCAGCCCGATCGGTCCCTGGTTGGTCCGCAGCGTGACCCGCACGGTGCCCCGGTCGGGGGTGCGCCTCGGGTCGGGCGGCAGCGGGACCGGCCGGGCGGCCGGGTCCTCGGGCGTCTCGGTGTAGGCGCACGGGCCGGGGGTCACCCGGGGACCGCTGGCGGCGTCGGCCGGGGACCCGCCGGGCGCGGCGAGCGCGGCGGCGCCGCCACCGGTCACCAGCGCCCCCACGACCAGGGCCACCCCGGCGAGGCGGGACAGCGTACGGGTCGGTCGACGGCGTGCCGCGGTGGGCGGCGCGACGGTCTGCGGTCGGGGTTCGCTCGACACGGGGATCCTCCCTGCACTGATGGCGCCAGAAAGACCGGAGTCTATGGATCCCGTCGTCGGTTGTCGATCCGCAACGCCTCGGGCCGGGTCGACCGGGCGACCCCGACCGCGCGGAGGGGCCCCGCCCTCTACCGGGGCCGCCCCGCGCGGCGACGCCACAGCAGGGCCGCCCCCAGCAGCGCGACGGCCGTCGCCACGGCCACGGCCACGGGCCAGCGCGCGATCAGCCCGTCCTCGAACGGGCCGCTGGCCGCAGCCGGGCGCGGGTCACCGGTGGCGGCAAGCGCGGGCGGCGGGGCGGCCGCCGAGGCGGCGGTCAGCTCCCCCGGCTCGACCAGCCGGCCGACGGCCGAGCCCCGCGGCACCGAGAAGCCCCAGTCGAGCAGGGCGGCCCCCTGCTCCCAGCCCCGCGCGGGCTGCGGCTCGGCGCCGAGCAGGGTCACCACCAGCCGCCGCCCGTTCCGCTGGGCCGCCCCGACGTAGGTGTGCCGGGCCAGGTCCGTGAAGCCGGTCTTGCCGCCGAGCGCGCCCGGGTAGCGGTAGATGAGCTGGTTCTCGTTCTGGATCTCGAAACCCTTGGTGCGCTGCGCCGGCTGGGCGGGGACGCGGTGCGTCTCGGTCAGCGCGTACCGGCGGAACGTCGGGTCGGCGAAGCAGGCCCGGGCGATCAGCGCCAGGTCGTACGCGCTGGTGAACTGGCCTCGCCCGTCGAGGCCGGACGGGGTCACCGCGTGGGTCTGGAGGGCGCCGAGGCGGTGCGCCTCCTCGTTCATCGCCCGTACGCCGCCGGCCATCCCGTCCGCCCCGCCGCCGAGGCGGGCCAGCACGTTCGCCGCCTCGTTGCCGGACTGGAGCAGCAGCCCGAGCCAGACGGTCTCGATCCGGTAGCGCCCGCCGGCGACCAGCCCGACGGCCGAGGAGCCGGGTTCGATGTCCATGTCCTCGTCGGTGACGGTGACGACCTGCCGCGGGTCGAGCCGGGGCAGCATGGTGGCCGCCAGCAGCAGCTTCTGCACGCTGGCCGGGGTGCCGTACTCGTGCGGCCCGCAGCCGCCCAGAACCTCGCCGGTGTCCAGGTCGGCGACCAGCCACGAGATCGCGGTGACCGCCGGCGGGCGCGCGGCCCCCGGCGGGACGACCAGGCCGGCGGTGTCCAGCGCCGGGCCGCCGACGGCCCGCTCACTCGGCACGGCCGGCGGCGGCGACGGACGGGGTGGCCGGGACACCCGGGGCGCGGGCGCCTTCGGACAGGGCGCGGGCGGGACGACGCCGGACGCGGGCACGCCGGACGCGGCGGCACCGCCAGTCGCCGGCACGAAAGCGCGCGCCACCGGCACCGGGGCGGGCGCGGCCGGCACCGGGGCGGCGGGACCGGCCGCCGCGGGAACGGGCACGCCGGTGCCGAGGAGGACGGCGGTCGCCGTGGCCACCAGCAGCCGAACCTTCATGCCCCGCACCCTAGTCGGCCCGGTTCGCGGTCCGGGCCGGGTTCCCCAGGCCCGGGGGTCGCCGGCGCCCGGAGGCCCGCCGGCGCACGCCGCCGAACGGTGGCGGCGCGGGCCACGGCGACTTCGGGACCATCGGCCCTGCCGCCCGGCGGCACCGCGACGGAAGCTGGGGACTGAAAGTGGTAGACGATCTTCCGGTTTGCGAGATGATCCGCCGTACCGGCGGCCCGCCGCGCGGCCCGGACGACACCGACGAAGGGACGACCATGGAAGCCCTCTCGCTGACCCGCCTCGCCGACGAGCAGCTCGCCGCCGCGCGGGAGGCCGACAGCGGACGCAGCGCCCGTTCCCTGCACCACGGGCGGGACCGCCGGCTGCGGCAGACCCTGCTGGCCCTGCGCGGTGGCCGCTCCCTCGACGAGCACGACAGCCCGGGCGAGGCGACGTTGCAGGTGCTCGCGGGGCGGGTGCGCCTGGTGGCCGGGGACGAGGCCTGGGAGGGCGACGCCGGCGACCTCGTGGTCATCCCGCCGCTGCGGCACGCGCTGCACGCCGTCACGGACGCCGCCGTCCTGCTCACCGTGACGCCGCGGCCGTGACCACCGTCCCGGCCCACCGCCGCCCGGTCGCCGGCCCGGCCGGGCGGACCACGGCCGGCGCCACCGGCCACGCGCCGGGCCGGGGCAGGTCGCCGGGGTGGATGCCGCCGCAGCACGGCGCGTGGGCGATGCTGCTGCTGCCCGTCCTCGCGGCGCTAGCCGTCACCGGTCCGCACCCGCTGCACCTGCCCCTGCTCGGCGCCGCGCTCGCGGCGTACCCGCTGTCGTACTTCGGGTTG
Source organism: Micromonospora echinofusca (assembly GCF_900091445.1). Classification (NCBI taxonomy): domain Bacteria; kingdom Bacillati; phylum Actinomycetota; class Actinomycetes; order Micromonosporales; family Micromonosporaceae; genus Micromonospora; species Micromonospora echinofusca. The sequence goes on along the minus strand of NZ_LT607733.1, from coordinate 2,651,464 downwards.
CAGGCGGTCAAGACCGGGCGGTTCCGCCGCGTCCGCCCGCAGCTCGTCGGGTACGGCCTCGCCACGGTCGCGCTGGCCGTGCCGGTGCTGGTGGCCCGGCCCGCGACGCTCGCCTACGCGCCTCTCTACGCGGCCCTCGCCGCCGTCAACGCCGGCCACGCCCGCCGGCGCCGGGACCGGGCGTTCGTCAACGACCTCGCCTTCGTGCTCCAGTGCGGGTTGCTCGGTCTCGTCGTCGCCACGGTCGCCGAGGTGCCGTGGACGCGCGTGGTCGGGGTGACGGTCGTGGCGCTGGGCTACCTGGTCGGCACCGTCCTGTACGTCAAGACGATGATCCGGGAACGGGACAGCGTCCGGTACCGGTGGGCTTCGTGGGCCTACCACGCCGTGGCCGCGCTCGCCGCGGTGCTCTGGGCGTCGGTGCCGGTCGCCGTCGTCTTCGCGCTGCTGCTCGCCCGGGCGGTCCTGCTCGCCGGACGCCGTGTCGCTCCGGTGCGGGTGGGGCTGGTCGAGACGGCGTGTGCCCTGCTGGTGCTGGCCGCGGTGGCGCTCTGACCGGCCGGCGCGACGCCGGCGCCGGGCCGCCGGCCCCGCGGTGGCCGAGATACCTTCAGGGCACCTCTGTTCGGTCGGACATGGACGGTGTCGGCATGCGTTTCCTCTTCCTGCTGGGCAGCTCACGCTCCGGCGGCAACACCGAACTCCTGGCCCGGCGCGCCGCGGCCGCGCTGCCGGCCGGGACCGAGCAGCACTGGCTGCGCCTGGCGGACCATCCCCTGGCGCCCTTCCGCGACATCCGCCACGACGAGCAGCGCTACGCGCAGCCGACCGGCAACGAGGCGCTGCTGCTGACCGAGACGCTCGCCGCGACCGACCTGGTGGTCGCCTCCCCGCTCTACTGGTACAGCGTCAGCGCCGCCACCAAGCTCTACCTCGACCACTGGTCGGGCTGGCTGCGGGTGCCCGGCGTCGACTTCCGCCAGCGCATGCGGGGCCGCCGGATGTGGGCGGTCAGCGCCCTCAACGACGAGGACCCGGCCACGGCGGAACCGCTGGTGACCACCCTGCAGCGAAGCGCCGACTACCTCGGCATGCGGTGGGGCGGCGTGCTGCTCGGCCACGCCAACCGGCCCGGCGACGTGCTCCGCGACGCCGCCGCGCTGCGCGCCGCCGACACCTTCTTCGCGCCGCCCTCCGAGGGAGGCGAACAGGACGGGCGCCTCGCGCAGCCCGCCTCCCACTGACGCCCCGACCTCGACGTCGCGGCGCGTGAGCTGCGCCGGGTGCTCCGGCCGGGCGCCCCCGTGCTGATCCGCTCGCCGTTCCCCCGGCCGGCACCGGCGGATCACGCTGTTCCGCTGGTTCCCCGAGGCCGTACGGGTCCTCGAGACCTACCCCGACCTGGCGCGGGTACGCGCGGCGTTCGCCGCGGCCGGGTTCACCGTCAGCACGGTCGAGCCCGTCGCGCAGACCACGGCGGCGTCGCTGGCCGAGTTCGCCGAGCGTCTCGACCGCCGGGCCCACACCCCGCTCCAGTTGATCACCGACGAGGAGTACACCGCCGGCCTGGCCCGGCTGCGGGCCGCCGCCGATACGGTCACCGGCCCGGTCGTCGACCACCTCGACCTGCTGGTGCTGCGCTGAGTCACCCCGGCGGGGCCGGGTCGAGGTGGCGCAGGTAGTCGTGCAACGTCGCCGAGGCGCGCAGCCGGCGCAGGCTGCGCCGGTGCAGCTCCTGCTCCCGCTTGGCCAGCTCCGCGCGGACCCGCTGGGCGCTGCCGGTGGTGCGCATCTCGTCGAGCACGGCCGCCACGATGTCGAACGGGTACGCCCCCCGGCGCAGCAGCGCGACGACCTGCGCGGCGCGCACCTCGGCCGCGTCGTACACCCGGTAGCCGGTGCCGCGCTCGCGGACCGGACGCACCAGGCCGCGCTGCTCCCACAGCCGTAGCTGCGAGGTGCGGACGCCGACCAGGTCGGCGACCTCGCCGATGCGGGCGCCGCGCCGGGGCGCCGGCAGGACGGCGGCCGGGCTGGCCACCACGGTCTCGAACGCGCCGAGCACCCGCCGGATGTCGGCCCGCTCGCGGTCCAGCTCGGCGTGGCCGGCGTCGAGCGCCGCCAGCGCCGCCGCCAGGTCGCCCTGGTGCACCGCGACCATGACCTCCCGGGTACGTGCCCAGCCGTGCCCCTCGGCCATCCGCCGCACCACCGCGAGCGCCCGCACGTGCTCGTCGGTGAAGACGCGGTAGCCGGCGGGGGTGCGCTCGACCGGCGGCAGCACGCCGAGGTCCACGTAGTTGCGGACTTGCTGCACGGAGATGCCGGCGGTCTCCGCCACCTGCGCTCCCCGCCACCGCCGCCCCGGATCCACCACGCGGGCCACCCTACCGGTCTCCACGTGGTTTGAGACTTCACCCCCTGATTCGGACGCCTAGCGCTGGTGATCGACGTAAAACCCTCCACAGGAGCTTCAATGAGACGATTGAAGGCGGCCTGGCCCCCGGTAGATGTAGTCCGGGCGGAACTCCGCCCACGATCTCGCGAAGGGTTCGCATGCAGCAGCCAGCACGGTCCGCCGCCGACAGCCACGACATGATCGAGGTACGCGGCGCCCGGGAGAACAACCTCGCCTCCGTCTCGGTCGACATTCCCAAGCGCCGGCTGACCGTCTTCACCGGGGTCTCCGGCTCCGGCAAGTCCTCCCTGGTCTTCGGGACCATCGCCGCCGAGTCGCAGCGCATGATCAACGAGACCTACAGCGCCTTCCTCCAGTCGTTCATGCCGAACCTGAGCCGCCCCGACGTCGACTCGCTGCGCAACCTGAGCGCGGCCATCGTCGTGGACCAGGAGCGGATGGGCGCCAACTCGCGCTCCACCGTCGGCACCGCCACCGACGCGTACGCGATGCTGCGCATCGTCTTCAGCCGGCTCGGCAGCCCGCACGTGGGTGGGGCCGGGGCGTTCAGCTTCAATCTCGCCGAAGGCATGTGCCCGACCTGCGAGGGCCTCGGGCGGGTCTCCGACCTCGACGTCGACGAACTGGTCGACCGCGAGCGCTCGCTCAACGACGGGGCGATCAAGGTGCCCAACTTCGCCGTCGACTCGTGGTACTGGCAGACCATCGTCCACTCCGGGCTGTTCGACCCCGACACGAAACTGCAGGACTACACGCCGCAGCAGTGGGAGGACTTCCTCCACAAGCCGTCCACGAAGATCAAGGTGGGCAGCAACAACTGGACGTACGAGGGTCTGGCAGTCAAGGTGCGCCGGCTCTACCTGGCCAAGGACCGCGAGTCGATGCAGGCGCACATCCGGGCGTTCGTCGACCGGGCGGTCACCTTCACCACCTGCGCCGACTGCGGCGGTGCCCGGCTCAACCAGGCGGCGCTCTCCTCCCGGATCGCGGGGCGCAACATCGCGGAGTGCTCGGCGATGCAGATCAGCGACCTGGCCGGGTTCGTACGCGCGATCGACGACCCGTCGGTCGCCCCGCTGGTCGGCAACCTGCGCGACCTGCTCGACTCGCTGGTCGAGATCGGTCTGGGCTACCTCAGCCTGGACCGCGAGTCCGCCACCCTCTCCGGCGGCGAGGCGCAGCGGGTGAAGATGGTCCGGCACCTCGGCTCCAGCCTCTCCGACGTCACGTACGTCTTCGACGAACCGACCGTCGGCCTGCACCCGCACGACATCGCCCGGATGAACGACCTGCTGCTGCGCCTGCGCGACAAGGGCACCACGGTGCTGGTCGTGGAGCACAAGCCCGAGACGATCGCCATCGCCGACCACGTGGTCGACCTCGGTCCCGGGGCCGGCGCGGCGGGCGGCCGGATCTGCTTCACCGGCGACGTCGCCGGCCTGCGCCGCTCCGCCACCCTCACCGGGCGGCACCTCGACCACCGGGTACGCCTGCGCGAGCATGTGCGCCGGCCGTCCGGCCGGCTGCCGATCCGCAACGCCGACCTGCACAACCTGCGCGCCGTCGACGTCGACATCCCGCTCGGCGTGCTGACCGTGGTGACCGGGGTGGCCGGCTCCGGCAAGAGCTCACTCATCCACGGCTCGCTGCACCGCCGCGAGGGCGTGGTGGTCGTCGACCAGTCGCCGATCCGGGGTTCCCGGCGCAGCAACCCGGCCACCTACACGGGACTGCTGGACCCGGTCCGCACCGCCTTCGCGAAGGCCAACGGCGTCAAGGCCGCGCTGTTCAGCGCCAACTCGGAGGGCGCCTGTCCCACCTGCAAGGGCATCGGCCTCGTCTACACCGACCTGGCGATGATGGCCGGGGTCGCCTCGGTCTGCGAGCGGTGCGAGGGGCGGCGCTTCACCGACGAGGTGCTCACCTACCGGCTGCGCGGGAAGAACATCAGTGAGGTGCTCGGGATGTCGGCCACCGAGGCGCGGGACTTCTTCCCCAGCGGCCCGGCCCGGGTGATCCTCGACCGGCTGGTCGACGTCGGGCTGAGCTATCTGACCCTCGGGCAGCCGCTCAACACGCTCTCCGGGGGCGAGCGGCAGCGGCTCAAGCTGGCCATCCGCATGGCCGACAGCGGAAGCACGTACGTGCTGGACGAGCCGACCACCGGGCTGCACCTGGCCGACGTGGACCAGTTGCTCGCCCTGCTGGACCGGCTGGTCGACGCCGGCAACACCGTCGTGGTCATCGAGCACCACCAGGCGGTCATGGCGCACGCCGACTGGCTGATCGACCTCGGGCCGGGGGCGGGGCACGACGGCGGCCGGATCGTCTTCACCGGCACGCCGGCCGAACTGGTGGCCCACGGCGACACCCTGACCGCACGGCACCTGCGCGAGTACGTGGCCGTCTGAGCCGCCGGGCCGCGCGGTCGGAGCGGGCGGCGGCCGTGCCACCCTCGGGCGGGTGGCGGGGCGTCAGGTGAGGCGGCGCAGCCAGCGACGCTGCCAGGGCGTCTCCACGGCCCGCGGCCGGTAGGTGGCGCGTACCCAGTCCACCGCCCGCTCCGGCGGCAGCCCGTCGAGGACCGCCAGCGCCGCCAGCGCCGTGCCCGTGCGCCCCGTACCGCCCCGGCAGGCCACCTCCACCCGCTCGCCGGCGTGGGCGCGGCGCAGGGCCTCGCTCAGCGCGTCGATCGCGTCCGCCCGGTCGACCGGGACCCAGAAGTCGGGCCACCGGATCCGCCGGTGCGGCCAGGCGGGCACCGGCCCGGGCGCCAGCAGCAGGGCGAAGTCGGCGGGCGACGCCGCGTCCGCGACCCGCCGCCCTCGCACCCGCGCCCCGCTCGGCAGTACGACGACCCCCGCCTGCTCGCCCCACACCTGCCCGTCACGCATCCCCCCATCCTTCCGTCCACCCCGCTCCCCCCGATGCCCCGCCACGCCCGCCCGCCCCGCTCCCCCGCTCGTCCACATCGATCATGAGGTTAGCGGCGATGTCGATCTCCGCTGGTGCCGCCAACCTCATGATCACCGGGTTGAGGAACGGGCGGGAGAGGGCGGGTCAGCTGTGGGTGGAGGGGGTGGGTGGAGGTTGGGTTCGGGGGCGGGCGCGTAGGTGGGCGCGTTCGCCCTGCCTGCCGAAGAGGCTGAGGAACTCCACCGGCTCGGCGTCGGCCGCCCCGAACCAGTGGGGTACGCGGGTGTCGAACTCCGCCGCCTCCCCCGGCGTGAGCACGAGGTCCTGGTCACCGAGGACGACCCGCAGCCGCCCGTTGAGCACGTAGAGCCACTCGTAGCCCTCGTGGGTCTGCGGATCCGGCTCGGCCCGGCGGCTCCCGCCCGGGATCACGAGCTTGTACGCCTGGATGCCGCCGGGCCGGCGGGTCAGCGGCAGCATGGTCATCCCATGGCGGGTGACCGGGCGCAGGTGGATGCGCGGGTCTCCGGTGGAGGGGGCGTCGACGAGTTCGTCGAGCGTGACGCCGTGCGCCCTGGCCAGCGGGAGCAGCAGTTCGAGGGTGGGCCGGCGGACACCGGACTCCAGCCGGGACAGCGTGCTCACCGAGATGCCGGTCGCCGCCGACAGGTCGGCGAGGGTGGTCTCCCGCTGCCGGCGCAGCGCGCGCAGCCGGGGTCCGACCGCGCCGAGCGTCTGGTCCAGTTCGTCGTCCATGCCGCCATATTGCCACTTCGGCAACAACGTTTGCCACCCTGCTCGTCGCGACCGCACTGTGGTCGCGGGAGGTGGTCACGGTGACCGATCGGCTGGACAGCGGCTACGACGTGGTGGTGATCGGAGGTGGCGCCGCGGGATTGAGCGGGGCGCTGACCCTGGCCCGGGCGCGGCGGTCGGTGGTGGTGATCGACGCGGGGGCTCCCCGCAACGCCCCGGCCGAGGGGGTGCACGGGCTGCTGGCCCGGGAGGGGATCCCGCCGGCCGAGCTGTTGGAACGCGGCCGGGCGGAGGTACGCGGCTACGGCGGCCGGGTGGTGACCGGCGAGGTCGAGGCGGTGACCCGCGACGACGGCGGGTTCACGGTCACCCTGGGCGACGGTCGGACGACGCGGGCGCGGCGGCTGCTGGTGGCCACCGGGCTGGTGGACGAACTGCCGGACGTCCCGGGGCTGCGGGAGCGCTGGGGCAGGGACGTGCTGCACTGCCCGTACTGCCACGGCTGGGAGGTCCGCGACCGGGCGATCGGGGTGCTGGCCGGCGGGCCGCTCTCGGTGCACCAGGCGCTGCTGTTCCGGCAGTTGAGCGCCGACGTCACGTACTTCCGGCACACCACGGCGCTCTCCGACGAGCAGGCGGAGCAGCTGGCGGCCCGGGAGATCCGCGTGGTGGACGGCGAGGTCGCGTCCCTGGAGGTCGTCGGGGACCGCCTCGTGGGCGTACGGCTGGGCGACGGCGCGGTCGTCGACCGCGACGCGCTGGCCGTCTCGTCGCGGATGGTGGCGCGCGCGGGTTTCCTCGCGGCCCTCGGGCTCGCGGCGGCGGAACACCCGGCGGGGGCAGGCGAGCACGTCCCCGCCGACCCGACGGGCCGCACCGACGTGCCCGGCGTGTGGGTGGCGGGCAACGTCACCGACCCCGCCGCCCAGGTCGGTGCCGCCGCGGCGGCCGGCGTGGTCGCCGCGGCCCAGATCAACGCCGACCTCGTCGCCGAGGAGACCCGCCGGGCGGTGGCCGCCCGCCGCGACCCCTTCTCCGCGCGCTCGGAGGCGGCGCTCTGCGAACGGGTGGTGGGCGACCGGCGCCACGGCCTGTGACGTCACGGCAGGCCGACGGCGGGGCGCTCAGGCGGGCGGCGGGCGTCCATCCGACCAGTGAACCGGACGCCGGTCGCGGTCCGTATCGCGGGACGGTTGGCGGGTAACCGGGGGTGGGTGGTAGCAACGGGGACTACCACCGCAAGCGAAGGGACGTGTCGTATGCCGGAGACCGTGGAGACGGTGTTCACCAGCGTGGTCGCCCGCAATCCGGGTGAGCCGGAGTTCCACCAGGCGGTACGCGAGGTGCTGGAGAGCATCGGCCCGGCGCTGGCCCGGCACCCCGAGTACGCCGAGGCGCAGATCATCGAACGGATCTGCGAGCCGGAGCGGCAGGTCATCTTCCGCGTGCCGTGGGAGGACGACCGCGGCCGGATCCAGGTCAACCGGGGCTTCCGGGTGGAGTTCAACAGCGCCCTCGGCCCGTTCAAGGGCGGGCTGCGCTTCCACCCGTCGGTCTACCTCGGGATCGTGAAGTTCCTCGGCTTCGAGCAGATCTTCAAGAACGCGTTGACCGGGCTGTCGATCGGCGGCGGCAAGGGCGGCGCGGACTTCGACCCGAAGGGGCGCTCGGACCGGGAGGTCATGCGGTTCTGCCAGAGCTTCATGACCGAGCTGTACCGGCACATCGGCGCGGAGACCGACGTGCCGGCCGGGGACATCGGCGTGGGCGGCCGGGAGATCGGCTACCTGTTCGGCCAGTACAAGCGGATCACCAACCGGTACGAGTCGGGGGTGCTCACCGGCAAGGGCCTGGCGTACGGGGGCGCGCAGGTGCGCCGGGAGGCGACCGGCTACGGGGCGGTCTTCTTCGCCGACGAGATGCTGCGGCAGGCCGGCGACAGCCTGGACGGCAAGCGGGTGGTGGTCTCCGGATCCGGCAACGTGGCGATCTACGCGATCGAGAAGGTGCACCAGCTCGGCGGGCGGGTGGTCGCCTGCTCCGACTCGTCCGGCTACGTCCTGGACGACAAGGGCATCGACCTGGAGCTGCTGCGGGAGCTCAAGGAGCAGCGCCGGGCCCGGCTCGACGACTACGCCCGGCACGTGCCGCACGCGGTGGCGGTCTCCGGTCGTACGGTCTGGGAGGTGCCCTGCGAGCTGGCGCTGCCGTGCGCGACGCAGAACGAGATCGGCGGCGCGGAGGCCGCGGCGCTCGTGGCCGGCGGCTGCGTCGCGGTGGTGGAGGGCGCGAACATGCCCACCACGCCGGAGGCGGTACGCATCCTCGGCCGGGCCGGCGTGCGGTTCGCGCCGGGCAAGGCGGCCAACGCCGGCGGCGTGGCGGTGAGCGCGTTGGAGATGCAGCAGAACGCCAGCCGCGACTCGTGGACGTTCGCCGAGTCGGAGCAGCGGCTGCGCGGGATCATGCGCGACATCCACGACCGCTGCTGGAGCACCGCCGAGGAGTACGGGCTGCCCGGCGACTACGTGGCCGGGGCCAACATCGACGGGTTCCGCCGGGTGGCGGAGGCGATGCTGGCCCACGGCCTGATCTGACCGACGACCGGTCCGTCGCGCCGGCGCCGGGGCGGGGCGGTGCGCGTCGCCCCGCCCCGGCGCCGGCGGCTCAGAAGCTGCTGACCAGCTTCACGAACGCCTCGTCGATCATGGCGGGATCGGTGGCGTCGAACGCCTTGCCGGACGACGCCTTGGCGATCCGGTCCAGCGTCGCGAAGTCCGAATCCCCGTCGAAGGCGATGCAGAAGACCTTCACGGGGCGCCGCGGGTCCAGGGTGACGTCGGCGAGCAGCCGGGCCAGGTCGTTGTCCCGGGCGTACTCGTTCTTGCCGTCGGTCAGCACGACGACGGCGTTGATCCGCTGCGGGTCGTACCGCTCGAGGACCTGCTTGTGGGCGGCCCGGACGGTCGCGTAGAGCGCGGTGTCGCCCGCGACGTGCAGGCCGGCGATCCGGCTGTTGATGCGCTTCTGGTCGAAGTCGCCGAGCCGGACCTCCTCCCGGTACGGGCCGTCGGGCCGCTTCGACGTCTCCGAGGAGAACGACCAGAGCCCGACCCGGTCCTCGGAGTTGAGCAGCGCGAGACCCTTGGCCGCCGCCGCCGAGGCGACCTGGAAGCGCGTGCGGTCGCCGACCGGGGCCTGCATCGACCCGGAGGTGTCCAGCGCGATCAGGATGTTGGCCTTCTTACGCAGCGTGCTCCAGCCGTCCAGCATCGTCTCGACCACCGCCGGGTTCGGCGGCGCGAAGTAGGTCAGCCCGCCGGCGGGCTCGGCGCCGACGCTGGCGAGCAGCTCCACCGAGGCTTGACGCTCGTGGTCGCGGAAGCCGAGGCGGGCGAAGCTCGCCTGCTGGTCGTCCTCGGTCAGGAAGGCCAGGAAGTCGTCCGCGGCCACGCGCTGCCGCTCGTCGGCGGAGGGGAGCACCACGAACGGGTGGTCGAGGTTGAAGGTGCCCTCCTCCGGGTGCACGGCGACCAACGGCACCTTCGGCCGGGGGCCGCGTTCCTGGCCCTCCTGCCGCGGGCTCAGTCCTCCCTCGTTGTAGAGGTGGACCAGCTCCTCCTGCATGACGATGGCGCTCATGTCGCCAGCGCCGGCGCCGGCCAGGTCGGCCTCGGCGAGGTCGCGGAGCAGCTCCACCGAGTCGTCGCTGTAGTGCGACACGTTGGCCTCGATCTGCCGGACGAACCGGGTCACCTCCGGATCCGCCAGGTCCGACGTGGTCAGGTCGCTGGAGCGCTTCGCGGCGGCGTAGTAGGTGGCGATGGTCGCCGCCAGACCCGAGGTGGAGAGGTTCGGGTTGTCCTTGCCGAAGGTGAACCGGCCCCACTCCGGCCTGCCGAAACCCGCCCAGCCCTGCCGCCCGGAGAGGCCGAGGATCTCCCCCCAGCCCAGCGGCCCGCGCTGGCGTACCAGCTCGCCCTTGGGTTGGGGCATCGCGATGACCAGCGGGCTGTTGGCGATCGACGGGTAGCGGTCCGGGGTCTGTGGCGTTCGCCCCGCGGCCTCGTCGAGCAGCCGGAGCTGGCCCGTCCACAGGCTCGACGTCGGCAACCAGACCTGCGGCTGCGGCAGGCCGGTGCCGCTCCAGCCGGCGGCCAGCACCTCGGTGGCCCGGCCCGAGTTCAGGGCGCTGACGTGCACCTGGGCGCAGCCGCCGCCGTCGAGCGACCGGTCGCTGTCGTTGTACCGCTTCGCCAGCTCGACCAGCAGCGCCGCCTTCTCCGTCGAGGAGTTGACGTCCAGGCGGACGGCGCAGTCGGCCCGGGGCCGGTCGCTGCCCGCGTCCCGCTGCCGTACGAGCACGAACGCCCCGACGATGACCAGCAGCCCGGCGGTGACGGCCGCTGTGTACGGCAACCACTGTCGTGCGCGCGGCGGGGCTGGGGCCATGGGACGTCCTCCTCGCGGGTCGACTGACGGCAGTCAACCTATCGGGGCGGTGCCACGAACGGCGGCGGGCCCGGCGCCCCTCGGTCAGGGGCGCTCGCCCCGCTCGCCGAGCGCCACCGCGACCAGCAGCCGGACCACGTACACCACGCCGAAGGCGCTAGCCCCGGTGGCCGCGGCCACGCCCACCCCGCTCGACGCGACGTAGCCGGCGGCGGCGCCGACCGAGCCGAGGAAGATCGCGGTCGAGATGCCCCAGGCGTCGACCGACTCCCGGCGCAGCCGCTGCCCCCAGCCGCCGCCCGCCTGGTCGGCGGGGGCGGGATCCGCAGACCGGCTCTGCGCACGTTGCGTCGGTTCCGGCCGGGCCACCGGTGCCGTACCGACTCGGGTCGGCGACGTCGGTTCCGGCGGTGCCGGCGGTGCGTCCGACGCGGGACGGGGCAACGGCAGCCGCTGGTTCGGCGTCGGCGCGCCGGCGGTCTCGTTGCCCAGGCGGAGCACGCTCTCGTGACGCAGCGGGCCGGGCGCCGCGACGTCCTGCCCGAGCAGCCGCATCAGCACCTGCTCGGCCTCCGGCCGGTCCGCCGGGTCCTTGGCGAGGCACTGCCGGATCAGCTCGTCGAGGCCCGGTGGCAGGGGCGGCAGGTCGGGCGGGTCGTTCAACACCCGGTGCATCACCGCGAAGAGCGAGTCGGTGCCGAACGGCGGGCGGCCCCCCGCGGCGAAGGCGATGGTGGCGGCCCAGGCGAAGACGTCGCAGGGCGGCCCGACCGAGTCGTCGTTGCGGAACCGCTCCGGAGCCATGTACGCGGTGGTCCCCAGCACCCGGCTGGTCACCGTCTCGGTGACGCCCAGCGCGCGGGCGATGCCGAAGTCGATCACCCGGGGGCCGTCCCGGCCGAGCACGACGTTGTCGGGCTTCAGGTCGCAGTGCACGACGTCGCAGCGGTGGATCGCGGCGAGCGCGGTGGCGGTGCCGACCGCCAGGCGGTGCAGCGCGTTGCCGGTGACCGGGCCGTGCTCGCGTACGTGCCGGTGCAGCGTGGGACCCTCGATGAACTCGCTGACCACGTACGGTCGTTCGCCGTCGACGTCGGCGAAGAGCACCTGCGCGGTGCAGAACGGCACGACGCGGCGCGCCGCCGCGATCTCCTTCATGAACTGCGAACGCGCCCGGGGATCGCTCAGGTCGATGTTGATCATCTTGACCGCCACCCGGTGGCCCTGCTCGTCCTCGCCGAGGTAGACCACTCCCTGCCCGCCCGAGCCGAGCCGGCCGACCAGCCGGTAGGGACCGGCGGCGCTCGGGTCGTGCGTCCACAGTGGCACCAGCCCCGGCACCGGCGCGCCGGCCAGTCCTGTCATTCCGACTCCATCAGATGTCGTGTCCCGCCCACCCGGCGGGCAGGACACGGTCATGGTGCCATGCCCCCGCCTGCCGACCGAGGACGCCCGCACGGCCGGGTCGCCCCGGGGGCCGAGCCCGCCGCGGAGCGGACGGGCGCCCTGCGGCGGGCGACCGGGGCCGGGCAGGCGGACGGCTGGCGCCCGCCGGAGTTGTCCGACGGGCGCCAGCCGTTTCGCGGTGTCCGGGCCCTGCCCGGAGGGAGTTCACCGTCAGCGCGCGGCTCCCATGCCGAAGCGGTGACGCTTGCGCCAGACCAGCGACAGCAGCAGGAGCACCGCGCCGGCACCGACGAGGCCGCCGCCGAACTTCATCGGGGTGCTCAGGCTGTCGCCCGTGACGGGCAGCGGCGGCGCGTGCTTCTTGAGCACGGTCAGCGTCGCGGTCGCCACCTGGCCCGACGTCTGCCCGACGGCCCGGAAGGTGTACCTGCCCGGGTGACGCGGCGTGTAGGTGGTGCGGAAGTTGCCGGCCCCGTCCGCCGTGACCACGATGGTGCTGGGGCTCGGCTGGGGCGCCCGCTGCAACGAGACCGGCGCCATCGCGACCATCTCGCCGTTGCTGCGGCGCGCCTGCTCGGCACCCGGTACGGCGGCGGCGAGCGGCGACGTGCTGACGGTGATGATGACCGTCTCGCCCGGCGTCCAGCCGCTGCCGATCAGGGTGGCGGTCTGGCCGACGAAGACGGTCGGCGGGCTCACCGCGAGCGTCGCGGGGCCGGGCGGGTAGACCGGTGGCTGTGGCGTTCCGGTGCCGGGCGCCGGCTGCGGCTGGGCCGCCCCCGCTGCGGTCGGCGCGGCCAGCACGGCCATACCGACCGTGAGCGCCATGATGATGCGGGATAGCCGCATGATTGGTTCCCTCCTACTGATCACAGCTTGGTGCGGAAACAACTTGGGTGGTCCATGGGGTGGCGGTGGGGGTCAGCCACAGTTCGGCGGCACCGACGCCGGTGGTCGCCGTCAGCACGGTGACCTCCAACGTGCGCGACTGCCCCGGGCCGACCTCGACGTTGACGGTGCCGACCTGGCGGCGCCGTTCGGTGCCGCTGCCGACGGCCGTCTCGGCGCCGTCCAGACGGGCGGCGAGCACCGCCCCGCCGGCCGGGCTGTGCACCGACACCAACGTGCGGACGGTGTACGGGTCGCCGGCCAGACCGAGACCGAGGACCGACTCGCTGAGACCCGACCTGGGCGCCGACGAGCGCAGGGTGACCCGGAGTCGGAGCTCCCGGCGGCCGTCGGGCCGGCAGTCGCCGACCGCCAGGGTCGCCGACGGCCGGAGGTAGTAGCCGAGCTTCGCGCCGCTGCCGTCGTTGAGGAACACGCCGACGGTCGGCACGGTGTCCTTCTCCGGGAGCGTCCCGGCCATCCGGCTGTCGCCGATCGTCCGTTGCTCCTCGGGTCGGGCACTCCAGAACAATATCCGGCGTTCAGTGACAGCACGGTCAAATGAGGACAATAACGCCTTCGGGTCAATATTCTTCGTGACCAGCGCGTCGAACACGGCGGCGGCGGACGCGGCGAAGAAGGCGTCCTGTTTCTGGTTGTCCATCCGCTGGTAGCTGTCGCTGAGCACCGTCTGCACGACCTTCTCGGCAGCCAGCGGGACCCCGCCGGGCACCATCACCGGGCCGGTGGCCTTGAGCAGGTACGACAGCACCACCGGGTCGACCGCGAGCACCCCGTCCACGGCGGTGCCCGTACGCCGCCGGAACATCTCCCGGTAGAGGGCGGCGGCGGTCGGGAAGTGCGGGGTGAGGTTGACGTCGGCCGGGTAGATCCCCGGCAGGTCGGCCCAGATCCCGCGTACCTCCGCGGGCACCTTCAGCGGCGGCACGAACCGGCCCAGCGCGCTGCTGCTGCCCTGCTGCCCCATCCGGACCCGACCGTCGGCCGCGTGCACGACGGCGTACGCGCCGATCATGCCGCCGGTGGCGCGCAGCTCGGCGGGATTCTGGGAGACCACGAGGTAGGTGCGGCGGCCGTCGGCGCCCAGCAGCGGCGGAAGCAGCCGGCTGGCCTGGTCGGCGGCGGCGGTCAGCCCGGCCAGCCGGTCGATCTCGCCGCGCAGGTCGGTCAGCGCCTGCCGGACCTGGGCGACCAGGCCGTCGGTGGGCACCGTCGCGAGGCTGTCCCGGGCCCCCCGTACCGCCGAGTTGACCCTGGCCAGCTCGGCCGACAGGGCCCGCAACCGCTCCACGTCCAGGCGCCCGCCCGCGGGTACGAGACTGGTCAGGTCGGCGCGCAGCAGCGGCGGGAACGCCTGCCGGGCCAGATCGTCGATGGCCACCGAGATCTGCCGGACCGCCGCCAGGTTGTCGCCGGCGTACGGGGTGCGCCGACCGACCCACCAGCCGGGGTCACCGGTCGCCGCCCGGGCGCTGCCGGACTGCTCCTGCAAAGCCGCGAGGGTGCGCTGCGCCCGGGCGGTGTCGCCCCCGAGCACCTGCGCGCTGAGCTCCCGGGCCAGGCCGGCGGCGTTGAGCAGGTGGGCGCGGGCCTGCCAGCCCCGGAAGCCCACCCAGCCGGCGGTGAGCAGGAGCAGGGAGCCCACCACGAGGGCGGCGAGCAGGGCCCGGCGCACCTGCCGCCGCCGACGGGAACGACCACGCCGTCGACGCGGTCTCGCGCTCTCCGTCACACCACACGTCCTTCCTGGAAAACGGCCACTGGGCCGCATTCCACTGCCGTTGCACACTGCTAACGATCGGTTTCACCCGGTGATGACGCGGTCGCTCCCCAGCGAGCCCCGCTCGTCGCTCACCGCACGCCGGCGCGTCCGGCGGCCGCCTCGTACAGCAGCCGTTCGATCCGGTCCACGCCCGCCGACATCGACATCTCGCGCAGGTACGCCTCGCGGCCGCGCCGGCCCATGTCGGTGCGGGCGGGGGGCGGGATGGTCGCGGCAAGCCAGAACCGGTCGGCCAGGCTCGCCCAGTCCTCCGGCGGGCAGGAGAGCCCCGCCCGGGCCCGCTCCACCATCTCGGCGGTGTCGCCGCCGGCGGAGGCCACCACCGGCGCGGCGCAGGAGAACGCCGCCTGGAGCTTCGCCGGCAGGGTGCTGCGCAGCTCGGGCAGGTCCCGCAGCATGACGAGCTGGTAGTCGGCGGCGGCGTACAGGTCCGGCATGTCCGGCGGCGACCGCCGCTCGACGAAGCGCACGTTCTCGGCGCGCAGTTCGGCGGCGAGCCCCCGCACCCGCCGCTCGTCCGCGCCCGATCCCACCAGGACGAGGTCCACGGTGTGGTCCAGCGCCGCCGCCGCCCGCACCGCGGTCTCCAGTCCCTGCCGGGCACCGATCGTGCCGGCGTGCATCACCACGCAGCGCTCGTCGCGCCGCACCAGCCTGCGGGCCGCCCGGCTGGGCCGCGCGGGTTGGAAGATCCGCTCGTCGGTCCAGTTGAGCACCACCCGCACCCGGGCCGGGTCCGCGCCCGCCGCGACCACCCGGCCACGCAGCGACGGCGCGGCGACCGCGACCCGGTCGGCGGCCCGGTAGGCGCGCGTCATCGCGGCGGCGATCCGTGCGGCCCACCGCCCGTTCTCGGCCCCGAGGGGCTCGTCCTCCGCCCAGACGTCCTGCACGTGCACGACGGTCGGCATCCGGCCCAGCACCCGCAGCAGAGCCGCCGCCGCGAAGGCGTTCGCCGGCGGCAGGTGCACGTAGAGGGCGTCGACGTCGGCCAGGAACGACCGCCCGGTCAGCGTCGCGCTGCCGGCGAACGACAGGTGCCCGGCCATCCGGGTGCGCACCGAGCCGTCGCCCGCCGAGTAGCGCGGCACCCGCCGTACGGTCAACCGCTCGCTGCGGGTCTCGTGCCGCCAGCGCTGCCGCCAGCCCGGATAGACGTGGCCGCCGGGATAGTCGGGGAAGCCGGTGAGCACCTTCACCTCGTGCCCCCGCACGGCGAGCTCCTCGGCGAGACTGCCCGGGATGAACGCCGGCTCGGGCGGGAAGTGGTACGACAGGATCCCGACCCTCACCGACCCACCTCCGTCCGGACAGCCCCGCCCGGCGCGGCACCGTGACGTCGGGGCGTCCGGCCCGCGTACGATGCCGACATCCCCTCCACGGCCGGCCGGCTCCGACGGCCGGCGACCGGCGCGGCGCCACCGTCCGCGACGGCACCGACGAGAGGGGTCCGCATGGTCGACCGGGTGCTGTTCGTCTGCCACGCCAACCTGTGCCGCTCACCGATGGCCGAGTACATCGCCCGCCATCTGCTGGCCGGGCGGGCGGTCACGGTCGCCAGCGCCGGCACCGACGCCGTCGACGACCTGCCGATGCACCCGTACGCGGCGGACCTGGCGGCGGAGACCGGCGGGGACCCGACCGACTTCCGCAGCCGGCGGCTGCGCCCGGAGCACCTGGTCGGGGCGACGCTGGTGCTCGCGGCGACGCGCCGCCAGCGCTCGGTGTGCACCGCGCTCGCGCCGGCCGCGCTGCACCGGACGTTCACCGTCCGGCAGTTCGGCCGGCTGGCCGCCGCCGCCGACCCGACGACGGCTCCGGCCGGCGCTCCCCTGCGGGCGGCGGTCGAGGCGGCCGCCCGCGCCCGGGGGCGGCTGCAACCCGCCACCCCCGACGCCGACGATCTGCGGGACCCCATCGGCGGGACCGTCGCCGACTTCCGGCGCTGCGCGGAGGAGATCGAACGGTCGATGCGACCCCTCGCGGCGCTCATCGGGACAGCCGGGTGAGTTCCTGCGTACGGTCGCTGACGACGTCGACGCGCTCCGCGTGCCGGGCGACCGGGGCCGGATCGGCCGGCAGGTCCGGCGTCGCGGCGCCCGCGACCACCCGGTATGCCTCGTACTGGTACGCCTCCGCCTTGGCCACCTTGGCCATGTTCAGCACGCAGCCGAGCAGCCGCACGGAGACCGAGTTCAGGGCGCGGGCCGCCTGCGCCACCTGGCTGCGCGAGGTGCGGCCCTGCTGCGAGACCAGCAGCGCGCCGTCGGCCTGCACGGCCACCACCACGCCGTCGGTCACGGCCAGCAGCGGGGCGGTGTCGATGATGACGATGTCCGCCGACTCCCGCAGGGCGAGCAGCAGGTCCGCCATCGCCTTGGAGCCGAGCAGCTCGCTGGGGTTGGGCGGCGCCGAGCCGCTCGGGAGCACCAGCAGGGACTTGTCGCCCCAGCGCTGCACCACGTCACCGACCTGGACGTCGCCGACCAGCACGTCGGTGAGCCCGATGCCGGCGTCGAGACCCAGGTAGTCGGCGACCTTCGGCCGGCGCAGGTCAGCGTCGACCAGCAGCACCCGCCAGCCGGCCTCGGCCAGGGCGATCGCGAGGTTGCAGGAGAGCGTGGTCTTGCCCTCCCCCTGAAGGGCGCTGGTGACCGCGATGACCCGGGCGGGCTCGTGCACGTCGACGAAGCGCAGATTGGTACGCAGCTTGCGCACCGCCTCGGCCCGGGCGGAGTTCGCCGCCTCCCCGACGATCAACGGCTGCGACCTCGCGGTGCTCTCGAAGGGGATCTCGCCGAGCAGCGGGCTGCCGGTGGTGCGCTGGAGGCCGGCGGCGTCGCGCAGCCGGATGTCGGCGACCCCGCGCAGGATCGCCAGGCCCACGCCGGCGAGCAGGCCGATCAGGGTACCGACGGCGAAGTTGCGCACCGGCTGCGGCGAAACGGGCGTCGGGGTGACCCGGGGCCCGCTGACCACCTCGATGCGGATGGGGCCGGCCTTGCCGTCCTGGGTCGTCTCCACCTTCTGCACCAGCTCGACGAACTTCGCCGAGAGCAGTTCGGTGACCTTCAGGGCCCGGTTCTGGTCCGTGTCGGTCACGGACGCGCGCAGCAGCACGGTGCCGGTCTCGGTCGAGGTGCCGACGCGGCGCTGGATCTCCTCGGCGGTGAGCCCGACGGAGTTCTCGGCGACCACGCTCTGCGCGAGGCGGTCGCTGGTCAGCAGTTCCGCGTACGACTTGACCCGCTGCTGGAGGAAGAGGCCACCCTGGTAGGCGTCCGTGACGCCCTGGCTGGGCGTGGTGACGAAGAAGGTCACCGACGCGACGTAGCGGGGCTGCGCCCGGACGGTGACGAGGGCGGTGACGCCGAGCGCGACCATGACGGTCAGGAGCACGATCCACCAGTGCCGGCGCACGAGGCGGAGTTGGCGGTACACGTCCATCAGGCGCGCCTCCGTACCGGGCCGGTAACGCCAAAGAACTTCACGAAAACCCCCAAGGTCGACTTAATCTCGTGAAACCATTAAAGCGACTCATACGCCTTATGTCCCGAGTTACGTATTTTCGGCCCTTGACATATGCGCCCGACCCACCACCGGACAAACGGGCGTACGGCGTTCCGGGTGGCGGGGGAAACCGACCGGGCGTGACCTCGGTGGCAATCGGCCGTCCCGACTCGCCGGTCACGCCGCCGCTGGATAAGGTCGGCAACGGTGTGCCGGGAAGCCTGGTCGGCGTCGTCCCGTGCTGCCCAAGACCGAGGTGGACCCGCGCATGACCGACCGCACCCCGCACGCCGACCGCCCCCGCCCGAACCGGCGGTTCTTCTCGCGTACGTCCTGGCCGGAGGCCCGGTTCCTGGCCGACGTGCTGCGCACCGAGACCGTCGGCGGCGGGCTCCTGCTGCTCGGCGCGATGATCGCGCTCACCTGGGCGAACTCGCCCTGGGAATCCTCCTACGCCGCCCTCGGCGCGTGGGTGCCCTGGTCGGGCGGCGCGGCCCTGCACCTGGACCTGGACCTGGCCGCCTGGGCCGCCGACGGTCTGCTGGCGATCTTCTTCTTCGTCGTCGGGTTGGAACTCAAGCGGGAGTTCGTCGCGGGCGAACTGCGCGACCCCCGCCGGGCGGCGCTGCCCGTGGTCGCGGCGGTCGGCGGCATGGCGGTGCCCGCCCTGATCTACCTCGCGGTCAACCTCGGCGGCGACGGGCTGCGGGGGTGGGCCATCCCCACCGCGACGGACATCGCCTTCGCCCTGGCCGTGCTGGCCGTCATCGGCTCGCACCTGCCGCAGGGCCTGCGCGCCTTCCTGCTCACCCTCGCCGTGGTCGACGACCTGCTCGCCATCACCGTCATCGCGATCTTCTACACCGACGACTTCAGCCCGCTGCCGCTGTTGGCCTCCCTGGTGCCGATCGCCGTGTTCGGCCTGCTCGTGCAGCGACGCAAGACGTGGTGGTGGGCGCTGATCCCGCTCGCCGCGACCGCCTGGACCCTCATGCACGCCTCCGGGGTGCACGCCACCGTGGCGGGCGTCCTGCTGGGCTTCACCGTGCCCGTCCTGCGGGGCAAGGCCGGCGACTCGCACGGGCTCGCCGAGCACCTCGAACACCGCTGGCGTCCGATCTCCGCCGGTATCGCCGTACCCGTCTTCGCGTTCTTCGCGGCCGGTGTCTCGCTGCGCGGCGCCGACCTGGGCGCGATCGTCACCGACCCGATCGTGATCGGCGTCGCCGCGGGCCTGGTGTTCGGCAAGGTCGTCGGGATCTTCGGCTCGACGTACCTGCTCGCCCGGTTCACCCGCGCCCAACTCGACGAGGACATCACCTGGACGGACCTGCTCGGGGTGGCGCTGCTCGCCGGGATCGGGTTCACCGTCTCCCTGCTGATCGGTGAACTGGCGTTCGGCCCCGGCACCGACGCCGACGCCAACGTCAAGGCGGCCGTGCTGGCCGGCTCGGTGATCTCCGCGCTGCTCGCCACCGTCGTGCTGGTCCGGCGCAACGCCGCCTACCGGCGCATCGCGCAGGCGGAACAGGTGGACGCCGACCGCGACGGCGTTCCGGACGTCTACCAGCGCGGAGACGGCTGACCGGACCGGCCCGTCCGGCGCCGGCAGGTCACCGTGCCGCGTCGGGGTCGCGACGGGCGGGCTCTACCGGGCTGGCGCCGGATCAGGGTGCACCGCGCCGGGTCGGGGCGCCGCCGTTCATCCGGGCGCGTCCGGGGCCCGCTGCGGCGGGCTGTGGGCGCGCCCGGGCGGCGCGCCGGCGGTGAGCGCGGCCCAGAGCAGCCGGCGCAGCAGCACGATCGCCGCCGCGGCGGCCAGGTCCGGCCAGTCCTGGCCGCCGGCCAGCCGCAGCAGGCCGGCGGCGGTGAGCAGGTCCAGCAGCACCCGCATCGCCGAGCGCCAGGAGCCCGTGCCGACCAGCACCGCCAGCCCGGCCAGCGCGGCGGCCGCCGTGACGGCGGTGACCAGGACCCGGATCACCCGCCGCGCTCCGCCCCCCGCACCTGCTGCTGCTCCTGGCGGATCTCCCGACCCAGGAAGTAGTTCAGCGCGGTCCGGATCGCGGCGATGGCCGCCAGCTGCCCGATCTGGGCGAAGGTCGGCGACACCGCCGTACGCAGAATGTCCGCCGCGAGCTGGAACTCCAGCCCGAGGGTGAGGAACCGCCCCAGGGAGAGCCGGATCGGGGTGAACACGGCGGCGCTGCGGTGCCGCAGCCCCTCGACCACGAACCGCAGCGCCGCCCACGCCGCCCCGACGAAGATGACCACCGCCCCAGCGACCTCCACCGCGGTGACCAGGATCTGGTAGCCGTGGCGCAGGATCTCCTCGACACCCATCCGCTGGCGTTACCCGGCCAGCGGGGCGGTAGTCGGCCGCCAGCGCGGCAGTGGCCGGCGGGGCGGTGGTCGGCCGTCAGGTGAGCTGCGTGACGGCCTCCAGGATCAGCCAGAGCCCGCAGATCGCGAAGAGCACCGCGGCGCCGTACTTGATGGTCTTCTCGGGCAGCCGCCGGCCGAGCATCCGCCCGACGAGGATGGCGAGCGCGTCCGCCGCCACCATGCCGATCGTGGAGCCGAGCCAGGTGCCGAACCAGCCGTACTGGGTGGCGAGGGTGATCGTGGCCAGCATGGTCTTGTCGCCCAGCTCGGCCAGGAAGAACGCGACCGACACCGCGACGATGGCGGACTTGCCGGTCTTCTCGGCCTTGCGCTTCTCCTCCTCGGTGAGGCTGTCGCCCCGCAGGGTCCACGCCCCGAAGCCGAGGAACGCCACGCCCGCGACGAGCGAGATCCACTCGGTCGGCAGGGTGGCACCGAGCCCGTAGCCGATCGCCACCGAGGCCAGGTGCACCACGGCGGTGGCGATGGTGATCCCGATCAGGACCGGTACGGTTTTGAAGCGGGTGGCGAAGGTCAGGGCCATCAGCTGGGACTTGTCCCCCAGCTCCGCGACGAAGATGACGCCGAAGCTGACGACCAGCGCGACGAGGAAACCTTCCATGACATCCTTCCGGATCAAGCCGGGAGGAGGTACGGGGGCGCCCTCGACCCGGCTGCTACAGCCTGGGTCGAAGGTCTCGCCCGCCTCGGATGACGAGGCCGCGTGGCCGGATGCGGAACGCACCAGTGTGTCGACCACGACATTGGGGGCTACTCCCCTTCGCGCCGCCCAGCCTAGCCGATCACCGATCGGCCCGGCCCCGGCGGGTGAAGATGCTCACCCGCCGGGGCCCGCCACCGGTCACCCGGCGCGCCGGTCGGTCACTCGGCGCGGGCCAGCGTGACGCCGAACAGGCCGTCCGGGTCGGTCCAGAAGTCGTGGGCGGCGAAGCGGGCGGCGCCCAGCTCGGCGGCGACGCCCTCGGGACGGAACTTCGCCGACACCTCCGTACGCAGCTCCTCGCCCTCGGCGAAGGTGACCGTCAGGTCGAGCACCCGCACGCGCATCGGCCGCCGCGCCCGCAGCCGCATCTCGATCCACTCCCGCTCGGCGTCCCAGAGCGCGACGTGGGCGAACCCGTCCGGGTCGAAGTCGGCGCCCAGCTCCCGGTTGACCACGCGCAGCACGTTGCGGTTGAACTCGGCGGTGACCCCGGCCGCGTCGTCGTAGGCCGGCACCACCACCGCCGGATCCTTCACCAGGTCGGTGCCGATCAGCAGCCAGTCCCCCGGCTCCAGGGCGGCCCGCATCGCGGCGAGGAACCGTGCCCGCTCGGCCGGCAGGAGGTTGCCGATCGTGCCGCCGAGGAAGAGCACCAGCCGCCGCCCACCGGTCGGCAGGCGCTCCAGGTGGCGGGTGAAGTCGCCCACGATGCCGCGTACCCGCAGCCCGGGGTAGTCGGCGGCGATCTCGGCGGTGGACTGCCGCAGCGCGCTGACCGACACGTCCAGCGGCACGAACGTGCCGAGCCCGCCCCGGCGGGTGAACGCGTCCAGCAGCAGCCGGGTCTTCTCCGACGAGCCCGAACCGAGCTCGATCAGCGTCTTCGCCCCGGTCAGCTCGGCGATCGTGGCGGCCCGCTCGGCCAGCACCGCGCGCTCGGCCCGGGTCGGGTAGTACTCCGGCAGCCGGGTGATCTCCTCGAACAGCTCGCTGCCGCGGGCGTCGTAGAACCACTTGGGCGGCAGCCACTTCTCCTCGGCGGTCAGGCCGGTGCGGACGTCCTCCCGCAGGCTGCGGCCCAGGTCCTGCTCCTCCAGGTGGATCTCCAGCGGCTCCGCGCTCATGTCATCCCCTTCGTCGTCGGGTGGAAAGTCCCTGTCGGCCGGCGGTCAGACCTCGGCGAGGGCGTGGACGCGCACCCCCGTCGCGGTGGCCTCCACCAGTCGCCCGTCCGGCACCGCCTGCCAGCCGGGGTCGTCGTCGTGCGGCTCGGACGCCAGCAGCACCGAGGCCGGCGTCGCGCGGATCGACAGTGCGTGCCCGGCCGCGCTGGCCACCACGGTGCGCCCGTCGGTGAGCAGCAGGTTGAGCCGGGAACCGGGTGCGGCCGCCGCCACCGCCGTCACGGTCTCGGCGATGGCGCGCGCCGGCTTCACCCCGGCCCGCAGCCGGTGGCGCACCAGCGCCCACAGCAGCGCCGAGTCGGTGGACGCGTCGAGCGTGAGCAGGTCGCGTACGGGCAGGGTGGCGGCGAGGGGGACCATCGAGTCGGGCCAGCCCCGCACCACCCCGTTGTGGCTGAACAGCCAGCGCCCCTCGGCGAACGGGGCGGCGGCCCCGTCGAGCACCGCCATGCCCACGGTGGCGGAGCGGACGGCGGCCAGCACCGCGCCGGCCGAGGTCACCTCCGCGAGCTGGGCGATGGTCGGGTCGCTCCAGATCGGCTGCGAGCGCCGGTAGCGCACCGGCTCGCCGTCGCCCGGATACCAGCCGACGCCGAAGCCGTCGGCGTTGATCGTCCCTCCGCCGCGCATGTCGCGCGGCGCCCAGGACTGCCGCACCAGGGAGTACGGCGGGTCGAACAGCAGCTCCCGCAGGGTCGCCGGCGGCCCCAGGTAGGCCAGGTGGCGGCACATCAGGCGGCACCGCCCGGCGAATCCGTCCTCACGACTGTGCCTCCTCCGGCCGGGCGTCCCGGGCGCAGCGGAAGCCGCTGAAGATCTGCCGCCGGATCGGGAAGTCCCAGTTGCGGAAGGTGCCCCGGCAGGCGGCCCGGTCGGTGCCGAACGACCCGCCGCGCAGCACCCGGTGCTCGTCGCCGAAGAAGACCTCCGAGTATTCGCGGTAGGGGAACGCGGTGAAGCCGGGGTGCCCCCGGAACGGGGTGGAGGTCCACTCCCACACGTCGCCGATGAGCTGGTGCACGCCCAACGGCGAGGCGCCGGCCGGGTAGGCGCCCACCGGCGCGGGCCACAGGTGCCGCTGGCCCAGGTTGGCGTGCTCGGCGGTGGGGTCGTCGTCGCCCCAGGGGTAGCGGCGGGAGCGGCCGGTGGCCGGGTCCCAGCGCGCCGCCTTCTCCCACTCCGCCTCGGTCGGCAGCCGCTTGCCGGCCCACGCGGCGTACGCCTGCGCCTCGTGGAAGCAGACGTGCACCACCGGCTCGTCGTCGCGTACCGGCGCCCACCGCCCGAACCGCCGGCAGGCCCAGCCGTCGCCGTCGCGTCGCCAGTGCATCGGCGCGACCAGCTCCGCCTCCCGGCGGTGCCGCCAGCCGTCGGGGCTCCACCAGCGCGGGTCGTCGTAGCCACCGTCGGCGATGAACTCGCGGTAGCGCCCGTTGGTCACCGGCGCGGCGTCGATGACGTACGCCGGCAGGAGCACCCGGTGGGCGGGGCGCTCGTTGTCCAGCGCCCACGGGTCGGTGTCGGTGCCCATGGTGAACTCGCCCGCCGGCACCAGCACCTCGGCGTCGACCCGGACGCGCGGCTCCGGCGGCGGCGGGGCGTGCAGCACCGCCGGGCCGGCGCGCAGCTGGTGGGTGGCGAGCATCGTCTCGTCGTGCTGCTGCTCGTGCTGCACGATCATGCCGAAGGCGAACCCGTCGGCGACCAGCGGTCGCTCGGTGAACGCGACCCGGTCCAGCAGGTCGAGCACCTTGTCCCGGACGGTGAGCAGATAGGCGCGGGCCTCCTGCGGGGGCAGCAGCGGCAGCGTCGGGCGGTCCCGGCGGGGCTGCTTGAACGCGTCGTACAGGTCGTCGATGTCCCGCCGTACGGGTTCGCGCCCGCCCACGTCCCGGACCAGCCAGAGTTCCTCCTGGTTGCCGACGTGGGCGAGGTCCCAGACCAGCGGGGACATCAGCGGCGAGTGCTGCCGCACCAGGTCGGCCTCGTCGACGGCCTCGGTCAGCAGGGCCGTGCGGGCGCGGGTGCGTGCCAGCTCCGCCGCGATCCGGCTGCGCAGCTGCTCCGCGCCCGTCGACTGGGTGGTCGTCCCGGTCACCGGTGACTCCTTCCCGCGGCGTCGCGCCGCCGCCGTACGCCTCGGTCGATGTCGTCGTGCAGGGCCGCCGGCAGGTCGAGCCGGGGCAGGGCCGCGAGGGCCAGGTCGAACAGGTCCGCCGCGGCGGCGGCCAGCGCCGGATCGCGCAGGCCGTGGCGGGCGGCGGGGTACCAGCGGTGCGCCACCGGACCGGCGACGTCGCGGGCCGCGCGGACCGTGGCGGGGTCGGCGAACAGGACGGCCAGCACCGCGAGCGGGAGCATCCAGCCGCGGCCCGGCTGCGTGTCGAGGTAGCGCAGCTCCAGGTAGCCCCGGGGCCGCACCGGCGGGAAGAGGGTGCTCACGTGGTAGTCGAGGTCGTCGGTGGTGGGCGGCCGGGGCAGCGCCCCGTCGACCCAGTCGGCGAACGTGATCCCCGGCGGCGGCGTCCAGTCGGGGCCGTCGCCGCGCACGCAGAGCAGCGGCGCGGCGAGGACGTACCTCGTCCAGGCGGTGACGGGGTCCACGTCGGTCGTCGGCGTCCAGACGGGACGGGTGCGGGCCGGCTCGATGCCGTACCAGGCCGCCATCCGGGCGGACGCCCAGCCGGTGCTGCGGCCGGCGTGCCGGTCGGCCGTGGCGAACGCGGCCAGCAGGGGCGGCCCGAGCGCGTGCACCGCCGCCCACCGGTCCGGCAGGTGCTCCGGCTCCCCCGCGTCCAGGCAGACCTGGAGGCCGGCTGTGCTGTACATCATCGTCCGGCCGGCCGGCCCGCGCCGGTCGAAGAGTTGGCGCATGGCGCGGTAGCGGGGGCCTTCGACCACCGGCCGGGGCGGCCGGTGCGGGTCTATGCCGCTGCGGCCGAGGACCAGCCCGGCGGCGTCGAGCAGGCCGCTCAGCTCGGCGATGTCGCCGTCGGCCGCGTGGATGAGGGTGGCGAGCGAGGAGCGTGGCGCGGTGGAGATCTCCAGCTGCCCGCCCGGCTCCACGGTCACGGTGCCACCGTGCGGGAGCGGATCGGCGGGGCTCGCGCGGTCGAGGGTGCGGGGGCTGTGCCGCCCCAGAGCCGCCCGTAGCCGCTCGCCGTCGACCGGGCGGGCGGGATCGGCGGCGTCGTGCACGGTCCATTCGAGTTCGACGCCGGTGTGTGTCGGTGGACCGGTCTTGAAGCAGATGCGCGCGAGGTGGCCCTCGGCGGCGGCGGACTCCCGCAGAACGGTGGTCCGGTCGAGCTCCGGCGACGTCACCACAGGGCGGTCTCCCTTCCCGGCAGACTTCCGATCGGTGTCACCGTAACGCCACCCACCGTCATCGGCGAGGGCGGCGACGACCCCACCCGTTCCTGTCTAGCAGACGAATTTCGTCCTACCGGCCGGAACGTGCAGTGCAAACGGGCGGCCCCGGCCCGCCGCGACGGCCGGGGGAATCGGCCACGCCGGCTCAGCCGGTGGCGGCCACGCGGCTGTCCGGAGGAGCGCGGACGACTCAGTCGGCGGCGGTCGGACCCGGGGTGGGCGACGGCCTCCGCTTCGTCGGCGACTCCGGCGACTCCGCCACCGCCTCGGGCACCAGGTCCCCGCAGAAGTCCTCGACCTGCCCACGGCCACCCGCCGCGGTCACCAGGCCGGCGAACGAGGGGCTGTCCAGTGCCCGCTCCCGCTGCGCTGGCTTCTTCGCCAGGTACGCCCGGCAGAGGCCGTGCAACTGCTCGGTGGGCGGCTCCGGCGTTCCCGGGGCGGCACCCGTGGTGCTCCCGGGGCCGGGTTCGCCCGAGGTCGGCGGGGCGGTGGCACCGGCCGGGGTCGCGGTGGGGCCGCCGCCGCCGGTGGTGGCGCTCGGCCCGTCGCGCTGCGGCGTCGAGGTGGTTGGCGACGCGGTGGCCGGTGCCGGGGTGGCGGGGTGCCGCGGCGGGGCCGGGTCGTCGGCCCGGTCGAGCGTGACGGCCGCGAAGGCGGCGCCCGCGGTGGCGGTGACGGCGATCCCCGCGCCCCACGCCACGGCGCCGGCGGTGAACCGGCGACGGCGCGGCGCCGGGACTCCCCCGGCGGCGGGTCCGGCCGCGCGGGCCGCCCGGAAGGCGGCCACGGCGGCCTCCTCGCCGGCCAGTTCGCCGGGACGGGCGGGAGCGGCGGCGGCGGCGAGCAACCGGCTGAGCGGCTCGGACACGTCGTTCTCCGGCGTACGAGGCACGCCCGCCCGTGCGTCGTCGAGGAGCCGGTCGGCCGCGCCGCGGTCGGCAGGCCGCTCGGTCCGACGGAAGAACATCCTGAATCCCCTCACGTCAACCGTCCGCCGGCTCGACGTGCGACGCCTGCCGTCCGCCGGTACGCGGTCGCGGCGTCACGGCGGCCTCCGGCGCGGCCGGCGACCGGGCCGGGTCGTGGCGTTCCATCATCGCGGCGAGCCGGCGCAGTCCCCGGTGGGCGGCGGTGCGTACGGCACCGGGCCGGCGGCCGAGCACCCGCCCGGCGGTCTCGGCGTCCAGCCCGATGACCGCGCGCAGCAGCACGGCCTCGGCCTCGCGGGGCGGCAGGGTGGCGATCAGCGCGAGCGCCGCCTCGGTGCCGATCGTCTCGCCGGCCCGTTCGGCGGTGTCGGCGTCACCGGCCAGTTCGGCGAGCGCCTGCACCGGCACCGGCAGCGACGGACGACGGCGTTGCCGGCGCAGGTGGTCCATGGCCCGGTTACGGGCGATGGTGACGGCCCACGCCCGGAACTCGCCGCCGGTGAAGCTGGGCAGGTCACGGGAGATCTGCAGCCAGGTCTCGGAGGCGACGTCCTCGGCGTCCGCGCCGACCAGGGCGGTCAGGTAACGGAGCAGGCCGGGCTGGAGGCTGCGGTAGAGGAAGCGGAAGGCATCCTCGTCGCCGGCCTGCGCCGCCAGGACGGCCTCGTTCAGCTCACCCGCCATGCGGCCGCCGCTCTCGTCCCGGGGACACGTGCAGGCGGCGCACGCCGACGTGGGCGTGCGCGAGGCCAGCACGGTCCGGCAACCGGACCTGATCCCGCACCCTCAGCCCCCCGCTGACCTGATCACGCCCGGACCGCGTCGCCCGGACGGCACGTCCGGACTCTGCCGTGGTGGCACGGCCTGTGGCGCAGGTGCCGCGGCGGCGCCGTGGGGCGGGCCCGAGACGGGCTAACGCTAGGAGCGCCGGGTCGATCGGGCAAGCCCGCCCGGGGGGCAAAAGAGTGAGAAATATCTAGCCGTTCGGCCGGCCCGTCGCTGTAACGACGCGGCGGCCCACGACGCTGCGCCGATCGGCGGGCGCGGGCGGCGGCGCGTTCATCCAGCGTAAGGCCGCCCTGGCCGGATCGGCGTCACTCACGGTCCACGGCCCGTCACAGGTTATCCGAGGCAGGTCGGGTTGCGCTGCCCCCGCGTCGCGACCGGCGCGGGCCGGGCCGGGGGCGGGCGACGAGCCGATCCCGGTGGGTCTGGGTACGGTGGTGCTGTGTTGTCATCGGAGGTCGTACTCAGCGGTCGCTACCGCCTGGACGAGCGTGTCGCCACGGGCGGCATGGGCGACGTCTGGCGGGGCAAGGACCTCGTCCTCGGCCGGCAGGTCGCGGTCAAGGTCCTGCTGCCGGCGCTGGTCTCCGACCCCGACTTCATCGCCCGCTTCCGCGCCGAGGCCCGGATCATGGCCGCACTGCGCCACCCGGGCATCGTGCAGGTCTTCGACTGCGGCGAGGACGACCTGCCCGACGGGAGCCGGGCCGACTACCTGGTCATGGAGTTCGTGACCGGCCAGCCCCTGTCCAAGCGGATCGAGGCCGCCGGGCATCTCGACGTGGCCGAGACGATGGGCATCGTCGCGCAGGTCGCGCAGGCGCTGCACGCCGCGCACCTCGGCGGGATCGTGCACCGCGACGTCAAGCCCAGCAACCTGCTGGTGCAGGAGGACGGCAGCGTCGTGCTGGTCGACTTCGGCGTCGCCCGGTCGACGAACGTCACCAGCATCACCAGCACGAACGCGGTGCCCGGCACCGCCCTCTACATGGCTCCGGAGCAGGCCGCCGGCCGGCCCGTGTCCGGCGCGACCGACATCTACGCGCTCGGCGCCGTGGCCTACTGCTGCCTCAGCGGCAGCCCGCCGTTCACCGGCGACAACCCGTTGCAGGTCGCCGTGCGCCACCTCGACGACGAGCCGCCGGAGCTGCCGCACGAGGTCCCGGAGGCCGTCCGCGCGCTGGTCTCGCGCGCCCTGGCCAAGGATCCGGCCGACCGGTTCAGCAGCGCGGCGGCGATGGCCGAGGCCGCGCGGGCCGCCGTGTCCGACCCCTCCGCGGCCACCGCCATGGTGCCCGCCGCCGCGGCCGTGGGCGGCGGGGACCCGGGCACCCGCACCGACATGCCGGCCGTCGCCGGCGTGGCCCGTAGGAGACGCCGCGGCACCCTCGTCGGCGCCGCGGCGGCCGTGCTGGTGGCGTTGGCCGGGCTCGGCGCGGCGCTCGGCGCATCGGGCGAGGCCGACGCGCCGGCGATCAAGGTGCCGCAGGCGACCACCCCGGCCGCGGAGCCGAGCGGTGACGCGCAGGCGCCGGCGGAGCAGGACGACGAGCCCGCCAACCCGGGCCGGCCGTTCCGGCCGACCGGCTCCACCTCCAGCCCTTCGCCGTCGGCCACCGCGCCCCCGGTCTCCCCCCAGCCCAGCGGGTCGGACGCCCCGGAGTCCCCCGAGCCCAGCGGCACCACCGAACCGCCGGGCCCGTCGCCCAGCACCGCCGTCCCGACGCAGAGCCCGCCGCCGCCGGTGGAGCCGACCGAGACGCAGACCACGCCGGTCGAGCCCGCCAACCCGCCGGCAGGCTGACCGCGCCCCGGCACGGCCCGCCCGCGACGCCCGGCCCCGCCCAACGGTTCGTGGGCCCGCCACCGCCGGCAGGTCCCGCCGTGCCGGTGGCGGCGGGACCGGCCAGCGGACGTCACTGGTCGGCGAGCGCCTCGACCACCGGCCGCGACAGCGCGCGGCGGGCCGGCAGCACCGAGGCGACCAGGGCGGCCAGCACCGCCACCCCGAGAATCAGCCCGAGCTGCCCCACCGGCAGCACCACGGCGAAGTCGCCGCTGATCCGAGCCAGCAGGGCCATCGCGGCGGCGCTGACGCCGGTGCCGAGACCCACCCCGAGCAGCGCGCCGACCAGTGCCATCAGCACCGCCTCGACGGCCAGCATGGCGCGCATCCGTCGCCGGGTCAGCCCGACCGCGCGCAACACGGCGTTCTCCCGGGTCCGCTCCACCACGGACAGGCTCAGCGTGTTGGCGACCCCCACCAGCGCGATCACCACGGCCAGGCCCAGCAGCGCGGTGACGAGGGCGAGCAGCATGTCGACGGTGGCGGTGAGCATCTTCTTGTAGGCGCCCTGATCCATCAGGTTGGCGGTCGGGTACCGGGCGACCACCGCCTCTATGGCGGCCCGGGCCTGCTCGGCGGAGACCCCGTCGGCGGGGTCGATCTCGGCCAGGTAGCCCCGCTCGTCGGGAAAGAGGGCGGCGAAGTCGGCGTCCACCACCTCGATCACGTGACCGGCGGGAACGGGGCTGCCGGCGAGCGTCGGCCCGTCGGCGGTGACGACCGCGGCCACCCGCAACGACCGGCCGCGTACGGTGACGGTGGACCCGGTCGTCCAGCCCCGGGCCTCGGCCAATTCCCGGTGCACCAGCACCTGTCCCGGGCCCAGCCGATCGACCTGCCCCGACACGACACCGGTCAGGGTCCGGCCGACCAGGGCGGGGTGCGCGGCCTGCACCCGCACGTCGGCGGCGACGGCGCCGCGCTGCTCGTGCACCACCGCCAGCTCCGGCCGGGCGCGCAGCTCGGCCACGAGCGGTGCCGGGAGGTCCCCGCCGATCCCGGTGACCAGCCAGTCGACCCCGATCTCGGCGTCCACGCTGCGCTCGATGCCGTCCTTGGTGCTGCGGGCGCCGACCACGAAGGCCGACACCAGACCGATGCCGATCACCAGGGCCGTGGCGGTCGCGGCGATCCGGCGCGGATTGCGTACGGCGTTCGCCACGGCCAGCCCGGCGGTGGCACCGAACAGCCGGCGGGCCGGCCACCCCAGCACCCGGACCAGGGCCGGCACGAGCACCGGGCCGAAGAGCACGATCCCGAAGAAGGTGAGTACGCCGCCGGCGGCCACCAGGACCACCTGCACGGCGTACGCGGCGGCGACCAGCGCGGCGATCCCGGTGGCGAAGACCACCGCACCGGCCGTCAACCGGAGCCGGCCGGCGCCCCGGGCGGGCTGGACCGCCGCGTCGGTGAGCGCGGCGACCGGGGCGACGCGGGTGCCCCGCCACGCGGGCAGCAGTGCGGCGCCCATCGTGATCGCCGTGCCCAGGAGCAGGCTGACCAGCACGGTCGACGCGGTGACGGCGAGGCCGCCGGGGACCGGCGCGTCGAGCCGCGTCATCACCTGGTTCATGCCGCCGGCCAGGGCCACGCCGATCAGCACGCCGGCGGCGGAGGCGACCAGCCCGACCAGCGCGGCCTCCAGCAGCGCGGCGCGGAACAGCTGGCCCCGGGTCGCGCCGACCAGCCGCAGCAAGGCGGTCCGCCGCGTCCGCTGGGCCAGCACGATGGCGAAGGTGTTGGCGATGACGAAGCCGGCGACCACGACGGCGACGCCGGCGAAGGTCAGCAGCACCATGTTGAACTGCTCGAGGTCGCGGACCGCGTCGGTCACGGCGTCGTCGAGGATGCGCTGCCGGGTCTTGACGGTCGCGCCGGCGCCGACGGCCTCGGCGGCCCGCTGGACCAGTGCCCCGTCGGCCACGCCGGGCCGGGCGGCCACCATGATCCGGTCGTAGCCCCGCTGGCCGGTGACCGCGAGGGCGTCCGCGCCGACCAGGCCGATGAACGGGCCGCCGACGTCGCGGGCGGTGCCGGCCACGTCGACCGTGCCGACCAGGGTGTACGGGCGGGCCGCTCCCCCGCCGCCGCCGACGCGTACGCCGCTGCCGAGGGCGAAGCTCTCCTGCTCGGCGGTCGCGGCGTCCAGCACCACCTCGCCCGGGCGGTCGGGCAACCGGCCGGCCACCACGTCGTACGAGCGCAGCGCCGCGTCGACGGGGATCGCGGCGAGGACGGCGTAGCCGAGCACGGGGCGGCCGTCGGCGCCCACGATCCCGCCGGAGCCGAGCAGCTCGCCCTCGGCGGCGGCGACCCCGTCGAGGGCGCGCACCTTCTCGACCAGCACGGGCGGCAGCGGGTCGTCCGTGGTGGAGTGCACCGCGAGGTCGGTGTGCCGGTCGAACGCGCCGGCCCGCTCGTACGCGCCGGCACGCATCCCGTCGACGAAGATCAGCGTGCCGGCGATGAACGCGACGCCGAGCACGATGGCCAGCGACGAGAGCATCAGGCGCAGCGCCTCGGCGCGCAGCTGGCGCAGGGTCGTACGGATCATCGGGTCACCGCCCCGCGACCGGCGCCCGGTGCGCGCGCCGGGTCGAGGCCGGCGAGCGCGTCGAGGACCCGCTCGGCGGTCGGCGCGGTGAGGTCGCGTACCGGCCGGCCGTCGGCGAGGAAGACGACCCGGTCGGCGTGCCCGGCGGCCGACGGGTCGTGGGTCACCATGACCACCGTCTGGCCGAGGGTGTCGACGGCATCGCGCAGCAGGCGCAGCACCTCGGCGCCGGAACGTGAGTCCAGGTTCCCGGTCGGCTCGTCGGCGAAGATCACCCAGGGTTTGGTGATCAGCGCGCGGGCCACCGCCACCCGCTGCTGCTGGCCCCCGGACAGCTCAGCGGGGCGGTGGCGCAGCCGGTCGGCGAGCCCCACCGCGGCGACGACCTGGCGCAGCCAGGCCCGCTCCGGCCGCCGGCCGGCGATGGACAGGGGCAGCACGATGTTCTCCTCGGCGGTCAGCGCCGGCAGCAGGTTGAACTTCTGGAACACGAATCCGACCCGGTCGCGGCGCAGCAGGGTGAGCCGCTTGTCGTCGAGGCGGGCGAGGTCGGCGTCGCCGATGCGCACGCTGCCGGAGGTGGGTCGGTCCAGGCCGGCGAGGCAGTGCATGAGCGTGGACTTGCCGGAGCCGGACGGGCCCATGATGGCGGTGAACCGGCCGGCGGCGAAGTCGACGTCGACGCCGTCGAGGGCGACGACGGCTGCCGGGCCGGAGCCGTACCGCTTGGACAGGCCGTGGGCGGCGACCGCGACGCCGGCGGTGGCGTGCGCGGGAGGTGCTACGGACACGTGGAGCTCCCCGTGGAGATCGTGACTGGGACGTCTCCGACGCTATGGGCGCCGCCGGTGCGACCGCGTCCACCCGCGCGGGGTGACCCCGCTGCGACCTGGGACGCCCCCGACGGGGTGGGCCCGTACGACCTGGGTCGTATCCGGGCTCAGCCTCCCGGGGTGACCAGCCCGGTCTCGTACGCCAGCACCACGGCCTGCACCCGGTCGCGGAGCTGGAGCTTGGCCAGGATCCGCCCGACGTGCGTCTTCACGGTGGCCTCGGCGACGTGCACCCGGGCGGCGATCTCCGCGTTGGAGAGGCCCTGCGCCACGAGCAGGAGGACCTCCCGCTCGCGCTCGGTGAGCTGGCCGATCCGGGGGTCCTCGGCGGGTCCGGGGCCGAGCCGACCGGCGAAGCGGTCGAGCAGCCGGCGGGTGATGGACGGGGCGACGACCGAGTCACCCTGGGCGACCACCCGGATGGCGGCCAGCAGTTCCTCCGGCGGCACGTTCTTGAGCAGGAACCCGCTGGCGCCGGCCTGGAGCGCGGCGAAGGCGTCCTGCTCCGTGTCGAAGGTGGTGAGCACCAGCACCCGGGGCGAGCCGGCGGGCCGGTCCCGGCAGATGCGGCGGGTGGCCTCCACCCCGTCCATGGTCGGCATCCGGACGTCCATCACCACGACGTCGGCCTCGACGCGGGCCAGCAGCCGCAGGGCGTCGGCGCCGTCGATCGCCTCGCCGACCACCTCCAGGTCCGCCTGGGAGTCCAGCACCATCCGGAAACCGGCGCGGACCAGCGCCTGGTCGTCCACGATCACCACGCGGACCGTCATGCCGCCGTCACCTCCGTCGTCGCGGACGTCGACGGTAGCGGTAGCCGCGCCTCGACCTGCCAGCCCCCGGCCAGTCGGGGTCCGGCGGTCAGGCTGCCGTCGTACACGCCCACCCGCTCGCGCATGCCGACCAGGCCGTGCCCGCCGGAGGGCGCCGGGCTGACCGGCGGGCGGCCCTGGCCGTCGTCGACCACCCGCACCACCACGGCGTCGCCCGCGCAGGCGACGGTGACCTCGACGCCGGCGCCGACCCCGGCGTGCTTGAGCGCGTTGGTCAGCCCCTCCTGCACCACCCGGTAGACGGTCAGCTCCAGCCCGGGCGGCATCGGCGCCGGCTCCCCGGTGACCGTGTGCCGGGCCCGGAGGCCGGCGGCGCGGAAGCGGTCGAGCAGGGCGGGCAGCTCCGTCAGCGCCAGCCGGCGGTGCGCCGGGTCGGCGGCCGCCCCGGGGCCGTCGGGCGCATCCGCCGCGCCGGGCCCGGCCTGCGCGTCCGGCGCGCTGGGCTCCCGCAGTACGCCGACCAGCCGGCGCATCTCCTCCAGCGCCTGCCGGCCGGTGTCGGCGACCACCTTGACCGCCTGCCGGGCGGTCTCCGGGTCCCGGTCGAGCATGAACCGCGCCCCGTCGGCCTGCACGATCATCACGGCCATGCTGTGCGCCACCACGTCGTGCAGCTCGCGGGCGATGCGGGTGCGTTCCCCGGCCACGGCGGCGCGCGCCTCCGCCTCCCGTTCCCGCTCCAGGGTGGCGGCCCGTTCCTCCAGGGTGAGCACGTAGAGCCGGCGGGTGCGCACGTTCAGCGCGACCAGCCAGACGGCCCCGGTGACCAGGCCGTAGTAGATCGCCGTCGCCCACCAGGCGATGACGCCCTGGGTCTGCAGGCCGGCGAGCACCACCCCGACGGCGGCCCCGACACCCGCGAGGATTCCGTCGCGCAGCCGGTCGGCGTACTTGACCACGCTGTAGAGGGCGATCAGCACGGCGACGTCGAAGGCCAGCGGCCCCCACCCGGCGACCACCTGCACCAGCGCGAGCGCCGCCACCGCCACGGCGACCGCCGACGGGTGGGCCCGGCGGAACAGCAGGGCCACCGCCATCGCGGCGCTGACCAGCGTGGCCTTCCATCCGCCGGGCTGGTTCGCCAGGCCGGCGAGGCCGAGCAGCACCACCACGGCGGCGACGAGGACGTCGAAGGCGACGCCGCGCCACGGGCGGCCGATGATCGTGCGGTTCACGGTCACCCAGCGTACGTGCCGCAGGTCAGGGGTCACCCGCCCCGGGCCGGGTCGGGTGACCCGCCCGGGTCACGCCAGCAGCTCGCGCATCCGGTCGATCTCGACGGTCTGCTCGGTGGCGACGGAGTTGGCGAACTCCGACAGGGTGAGGTCGGAGCCGACCTTGAGCAGGTCGGTGGCCATCTGGACCGCGCCCTGGTGGTGCTCGGTCATCATCCGCACGAAGAGCCGGTCGAACTCGGCGCCCCGCGCCGCCGCGAGCTGCCGGATCGCCTCGGGCGTCTGCATGCCCCGCATGCTGCCGTGATCGTGGTCGGCCACGTCGGTGGAGAGCCCGCGCGCCTGCAGCCAGCCCCGCATCATGCCGATCTCGGGGCCCTGGCTGGCCCGGATCCGCTCCGCGAGGGCGCGCAGGGCAGGGTCGCCGGCGCGGTCGCCGGCCAGCTCCGCCATCTCCAGCGCCTGGGCGTGGTGCGGGATCATCATCCGGACGAACCAGACGTCCATCGAGTTGTGCCGGGACGTGGCCGCGTCGCGCAGCTCCTCGGCGGGCCGGACCGCGGCGGTCTCGCCCGGCCGACCGGGAACGATCACCGCGGGCCGGCTCGGATCCACCGGGGCGGACGTCGTGGCGGGGGCGGCGACCTGTCCCGCCGGAGCCGTGGTCGGGCCACCGGAGCGCGCGACGGCGACGACGACCACCGCCAGCACCGAAGCGGATATGACGACGGCCAGGGTCCGCGCACGGCGGTTGGTCATGGGCCACTCCCCCCGGTAGAGGTCATGGCGATGCTATCCATCGACCGACAGGCTTTCATGTGACCTACATCACATCGATGGAACTCATCGGACTGTAAGGTGTGGCCAATCGCCATCCCCTTGCGAAGGGCGTCGCCGATGACCAGTTTCCGCACCCTGCGGGCCAGGCGGCTCACCACCGTGAGCCTGGCCGCGGCCGGCCTTCTCCTCGCCAGCGTCGCCACCGCCACGCCCGGAAGCGCCGGGGTGGCGGCGCGGTCCGCCCCATCGGGCACCGTGGACACCGCCAACACCATCCCGGGCGTCGACGAGATCGTCAGCAGCCCCAACCTTCGGCAGATCGCCAACCTGCCGAAGCAGGCGCCGCTGGACGCCACCAACAGCGACCTGGCCTTCCAGGGCCGCTACGCCTTCGCCGGCAACTACAACGGCTTCGTCATCTACGACATCTCCCGGCCGAGCGCGCCGAGCGTGGTGTCGCAGGTCTACTGCCCCGGGTCGCAGAACGACATCTCCGTCCACGGTGACCTGCTGTTCCTCTCCACCGACTCCTCGCGCAGCGACGACTCCTGCAACAGCACCAGCGCGCCGGCGACGGAGAAGGCGTCCTGGGAGGGCATCAAGGTCTTCGACATCAGCGACAAGGCCAACCCGCGCTACGTCAAGGCGGTGGAGACGGCCTGCGGCTCGCACACCCACACCCTGGTGCCGGGCAAGGACCGCAAGACCGTCTACCTGTACGTCTCCTCGTACAGCCCGCGGGCGGAGTTCCCCGACTGCCAGCCCCCGCACGACTCCATCTCCATCGTCAAGGTGCCGGTGAAGTCGCCCACCGACGCGGCGGTGGTGGCCTCGCCGAACCTCTTCCCGGACGGCGGCTACGAGGGCCGGCCCGGCGGATCGGCGACCACCGGCTGCCACGACATCACCGCCTACCCGGAGAAGAACCTCGCCGCGGGCGCGTGCATGGGCGACGGCATCCTGATGGACATCTCCAACAGGGAGGCCCCCCGGCTGATCAACCGGGTCCGGGACACCGTCAACTTCGCGTTCTGGCACTCGGCCACGTTCAACAACGCCGGCACCAAGGTGGTCTTCACCGACGAGCTGGGCGGTGGCGGCGCGGCCACCTGCAACGAGGCCATCGGCCCGGAGCGGGGCGCCGACGCCATCTACGACATCACCGGTCGCGGTGACGCCCGCAAGATGGTCTTCCGCAGCTACTACAAGATCCCCCGGATGAACGCCGACACCGAGAACTGCGTGGCGCACAACGGCTCGCTGATCCCGGTGCTCGGTCGCGACATCATGGTCCAGGCGTGGTACCAGGGCGGCATCTCCGTCTGGGACTTCACCGACTCGGCCAATCCCAAGGAGATCGCGTTCTGGGAGCGGGGCCCGCTCTCGGCCGACCGGCTCGTCGGCGGTGGCACCTGGTCCGCGTACTACTACAACGGCTACATCTACTCCAACGACATGGTCAAGGGCCTCGACGTCCTGAAGCTGACCGACTGGCGCACCTGGTCGGCGAACCTCGTGCGGTACCGCGAACTGAACGTGCAGACCCAGCCCAGCTACCTGAGCTGGTAGTCGCCCGACGCGCCGACGGGCCCGACCCCGCAGGGGGTCGGGCCCGTTCGTGTCCGGATCGGACGCGGCGGCGCTCAGCCGGCCGGCGGGTACGGGTCGTTCTGGTACGTGTACTCCGTCTCGATCTTGCCGTCGGAGGTGTGCACGACGAGCTGGCTCGGCTCGTTGCCGTGCGCCGCCCGGCGTCCCGCCTCGACGGCGAGCTGCTTGGTGTCGAACGTGCCGACGACCTGACTGCCCTGCTCGACCTTCCAGCCGCCGCCGTTCGGCACGACGTGGTATTGATTGCGCTTCATGTCAGTCACCCGCCTCTCGGTCAGAATCTCGGGATACCCGGGCCCGGCGGGCGGAAAACCCGCCTTCGTGCCCGACCGTCCACAATCGTCACCGCGTCCGGCGGGTTGCGCCTCGGCGAGTGCCGGTCACCCGGCCGGTATCCGGTCGAGCTGCGCGCGGATCGCCCCGGGCGTCAGCGCGGGTCGACCACCCGGATGACCGACGGTGGCGCCGGCAGCGGCGACCGCGTACCGGGCGGCCC
Organism: Micromonospora echinofusca; assembly: GCF_900091445.1. NCBI lineage: Bacteria > Bacillati > Actinomycetota > Actinomycetes > Micromonosporales > Micromonosporaceae > Micromonospora > Micromonospora echinofusca. The sequence continues at coordinate 2,613,801 of NZ_LT607733.1, read as the reverse complement.
GCTCCCGGGGCTCGCCCCGCAGCACGCCGAGGGTCAGCGCGGCGACGAAGGCGTCCCCCGCGCCCGTGTCGTCCACGGTGGGCGTCTCGCTCAACGGCAGGAACAGCTCGCCCTCCGGCCAGACGAACGCGTTGCCCTTCCCGGCCACCTCGACGGCCACCAGCGACGGGCCGCGGCGCAGCAGCGCGCGCCCGGCGGCGAGCCCCGCACCGGCGTCCTCCGGCGCGACGCCGGTGATCAGCTCGACCTCCCGCGCGTCGGCCCGCAGCACGTCGGCGAGGGCGAACAGCGCGTCGGCGTCGGCCGCGTCGGCGGGTGCCCCGTCGAGCACGACCAGCCGGCCGGCCTCCCGGGCGGTCCGGGCCGCGGCCAGGGCGGTCCGCGCCGGCTGCTGGAGCTGGATCAGTACGGCCCGCGCGGCGCGCAGCGCGGGCGCCGCCCCGGCGACGTCGTCGGGGGTGAGCAGGGTGGCCTCCGGCAGGTCCTCCAGGTAGCGCCAGTCCGCGTCGGCGTCGACCACGTCGACGATGAGTCCGGTCGGGGTGCCGCGCCGCCGGCATACCCATTCGACGTCGACACCGTCGGCCCGCGCCAGCGCCAACAGCCGCTCCCCCACCTCGTCGTCGCCGACCACCCCGAGCAGACCGACGGCGGCGCCGAGCTGCGCCAGCCCGACGGCCTGGTTGGCCCCCTTGCCGCCGAGCAGTTCGCGCCGCCGTCGCACCGGGGCGGTCCCGCCGGCGGCCGGCACCTCGTCCACCAGCAGCACGAGATCCCGGGCCACCTGCCCGAGCACCATCACGTCCAGTTCCACCATGGCGGGAGCACTACCCGAGAGCGCCCGGGTTGATCCGCGCCGGGCGCGAGGCGTGTCCGGGCCCGAGGCGTGACCGGGCGCGAGGCGCGCCCCGGCCGGCGCCGCGAGGGGTGCGTGCCGCCCGGTCACCCGGGCAGCGGCGCCTCGTCGCCCCGCGTGCGGCGCGGCCCGACCAGCCGGCGCACCATCGGGGCGGCGTTCCACTTCGCCGCGCCCACCAGGTCGCGGGCGTGCTCCAGCACCGTGTAGTCGGGCCGGGCCCGGCCGTCGGCGATGGCACGGTCCAGGTCGTTGCCGCACCGGGTCAGCACGTTGTCGAAGTCGCGGCGCACCGGTTCGAGCAGGTCGTAGCCGAACGAGCGGTGCAGCCGGGCGAAGAGCGGCTTGTAGAGCCGGGCCCGCTCGTGCAGCCCCGAGGAGTACGACATGGGGTTCTTGGGCCGGCGCCGGACGTAGCCCGGCAGCAGGTCGGCGAAGGCCCGCCGGACGATCCACTTCTCCTGCCCCTCGCGCATCTTCAGCCCGATCGGCAGCCGCATCGCCAGCTCGACCAGGCTCAGGTCGAGAAACGGCACGCGCGCCTCCACCCCGTGCCCCATGCCGGCCCGGTCGACGCGCTGCAACTCGGTACGGCAGAGGTTGCGGATCTTGTGCAGGAAGAGCCGGCGGGACGCCTCGGGACCGACCTCGTGGTACATCGGGTAGCCGCCGAACAGCTCGTCCGAGCCGTCGCCGGTGAGCGCCACCTTCACGCCCAGCTCGCGCAGCCGGCGGAACAGCGGCAGGGTGACCACCGCGTTGATGATGTCGCCGTACTCGGTCAGCTCGGACATCCTGATGGTCTCGCGGATGTCGGCCAGCCGGATGTCGCGGGGGCGCAGCTCGACCACCTCGTGCGGCACCCCGAGGTCCTTCGCGAGCCGCCGCGCGTACGCGACGTCGGGGCTGTCGGGCACGCCGACCGTGACGGCGACGCAGTCGGGGTGCATCTCGCGTACGTGCAGCAGGGCCAGCGAGCTGTCGAGGCCGCCGGAGAGCACCACCCCCACGGTGAGGTCGGTGTCCACCCGCATCCGGATGCTGTCGGTGAGGGCGGCACGGACGAGCAGGGCGGCCTCGTCCGGGTCGTCCACCACCGGCAGCCCGTCGCCGAGGGTGAGCAGGTCGACGTACGGACGCAGCCGGACCGATCCGTCGGGCTCGGCCCAGCCGTGGTGCCCGGGCGGCACCTCGGCGATCGGGGCGCGGTGCCCGACCAGCGCCTTGACCTCGCTGGCGACGTGCAGGCAGCCGGGCGTGCGGCACCAGTACAACGGCTTGACGCCGAGCGGGTCCCGGACCAGGTAGCCCCGGCCGGTGGCCCGTTCCACGACGGCGAAGGCGTACTCGCCGCGCAGCCGGGTCACCATGCCCTCGCCCCAGTGCAGGAACGCCGCGAGCACCACCTCGGTGTCACTGGTGCCGCGGAAGCGGTGGCCCAGCCGGACGAGTTCGGCGCGCAGCTCGTGGTGGTTGAAGACCTCGCCGTTGTAGCAGAGCAGCCACCGCTCGTCGGCGGAGGCCCATGGCTGCACGGCGCGTTCGCGGTCCACGATCGGCAGCCGGCGGGTGCCGGTGAGCAGGCCGTTCTCGTAGCGGGTCTCGGTGACCTCGCCGCGCGGGGCGAGGGTGGCGAGCATCCGCCGGAAGATCGTCGGATCGGCCTCGGGGCCGAGGCTCAACGCGATGCCACACATCGGGCTCAGACCCCCATCTCGGCTTCGTACGCCCGGCGCAGCCGCCGCCGCGCCGCGGGCGCGAGGCACACGTGCCAGGCCTGGCCCTCGTCGACCACGTTGACCTCGCCGGTCCGCTGCCGGGCCAGCAGCAGCTCGGCCAGGGTGTCCCGGACCCCGAACCGGTCGAACCACTCCATCTCCACGTCGACCGCCCAGCCGAGGCAGTGGCCGCTGGGCACCATGGCGGCGTACCCGAGCCGGCGCAGCCGGTGCTGGTGCTCGGCGCTGCGGACCAGGCTGGTCACCCACAGCGACGGCGTGCCGGGCGGGGTGCTGGCGGCGAACTGCCGGGCGATGTCGTTGAGCAGCGCCACCACCTCCCGGCGGGCCCGCCGGAAGCGCAGTCCGGCGGTACGCGGCGTGGCGGCGGGTAGCAACCGGCGTCGCACCGCCCGCGTGCCGCGTCCCAGCAGCGTGCGGGGCTGCTCGGTGTAGCGGAAGCGCAGCAGGTCCCGCCGGCGCAGCCACTCCAGGTCCACCAGCTCCGGGCTGGCGTCGACCTGGGCGTCGGTGAGGAAGGTGGGGGCGTCGCGCCACCACATCACGTCGATGCGGGAAAGCAGGTAGATCCGGACCAGCGCGGTGAGGTCGGCGGCGGAGCTGCGCGCGTTGGGCTGGTAGCGGGCCATCTCCAGCAACAGCGTCTCGCGGGCGCCGACGGGCCCCTGTGGAGTGGCCTCCAGCACCGAGGCGATCGCGGGCTCGCGCAGCCGGTCGTCGATCAGCATCTGCCGCGCGCTGGTGCAGGACTCCCCAGCGAGCGCGCCGACCTCGACCAGCAGGTCGGCCACGGCCGCCCGGTAGGCGTCGAGGTCCGGTGCCGCGGGCCGCGTCGGCGTGGCGAACGCGCGCCGCCGCGTCGGGGCGGCGGGTGTGACGGAGAAGCCGGGCCGCTGTCCCGGGCTTCGGCTGGGCACTCGCATGGTCGGGTCCTCTCTCCCGTCACGGCAGCACTGTGCATCGCCCTGAACACACCGTAATCGGGCTGCACGGGAGGAGTCCGAACAATCCTCCTATCTACTCCTTCAGGGCTGCCCTGCCGTCGCCAGGCACGAACGGCCACGGCAGGGACACCGCCGCCCAACCCGCTGCACCTCGGCCCATGACGGCGGTCGTACGCGCATCGCGGCGCCGGACCCCGAGCACGGCCAGCCCCGCGGCGCCCGCCCCAGCCACGACCTCTGGTGATGCAGTCGATCGCCAGGGCCACCGTGGCCACCAGGGCGCCAAGCCGCCAGGGCGCACCTCGCCTCCATGTCGACGGCCACAGCGCCGGGAGCCGGCTCAGCACCCGCATTCAGCGGAGGCTTCCTGCCCCGGGCGGCGGCTGCGGCGTCCACCAACTCGAACCCCCGCCACGCGCTACGCGCGCCATCCCAGCCGTGCCGCGCCAGCTACAGCTACAGCTACAGCTACAGCTACAGCTACAGCTACAGCATGACGGAAAGTAGCTATCGGGTCGCCCGGCCACATTCCCCTCGCCGCCCTTTGCTCTGCATCCACATACGCACCAACTACTTAGAGTCAGACGCACTCACGCCTCCGATTGGGCCAGTACATCCAAAAGCCCAGCTCAGATTGGTGGTGCGTCGAGGGATGCAGAGCAAAGGGCCAAGAGGGCAATCTGCCGCCGGAACATCGGCCGTGACGCACGGTAGCCGCAGCTCGCCCTCACCGTCGGTAACAGGATTCGGGACAGGACACTTGGTTCTTCGCCGCCCGGAAGATCAGGTCCGAGAAGAGACCGGCGGGCGGGACGGGCGTCGGCGCAACGCCGACCGGCGGACGCAAGTGGCGCACGGCGGCGGAACGCCGACCGGCGCACCGGCGCCGGGACCAGCGCGCCGGACTGGCAGCGGACCAGCGCGGGAGTGAGCACGGATCCACGCCCGGGCGCGGGTAACTCGCAACGGACACCGAAGTGCCGCCACTCCTTTACAACGTTGTATCCAACGTTGTAGAAACGGACACGCACCGATCCTGATCGACATCTCGCACCCGAGGCAGGTCTGATGGGACATCTCCGCCGCGCCGGGGCGCTCGCCGCCGTCATCGGTCTGGTCCTGGCCGGGACGGCGTCCGCGCCGGCCGCCGCCGTACCCGACCTCCGCTACCACAATCCCGTCTCGGCCGGGTTCGCCGACACCTTCGCCGACCCGGTGATCGTCCGTGGTGAGGACGGCTTCTGGTACGCGTACGGCACCACCGACCCGCTGCGCGAAGGCGAGGGGGTCTTCCACCGCGTCCCCACTGCCCGCTCGGCCGACCTCGTCGACTGGACGTACGTCGGGGACGCCTTCGGCGCCGACCAGCGCCCGGCGTATGCGGCGCCGGGCGCCGGCTTCTGGGCCCCCGACGTGCGCCGGGTCGGCGACCGCTGGGTCATGTACGTGACGGTCACCGACACCACCGTCTCCCCCGACGGCGGCGACTTCGCCGTCGGCGCGGCCACCGCACCCACCCCGACCGGCCCGTGGACCTTCGCCGACGAGCCCGTGGTCGCGCCCCGCCCCGGCGGCGGCGGGGGCTGGTTGTGGACCATCGACCCGAGCCAGTTCACCGACGTCGACGGCCGGCACTACCTCTACCACGGCAGCTACTACGGCGGGATCTCGGTGACCGAGCTCTCCGCCGACGGGCTGCGCGCCGTCGGCACGCCCACCATGGTCGCCATCGACAACAAGTTCGAGGGCAGCCACGTGGTGCGCCACGACGGCTGGTACTACCTGTTCGCCTCCACGGCGAACTGCTGCGCGGGCCCGGCCACCGGCTACTCCGTGCAGGTCGGCCGGTCCCGGAGCCCGCGCGGGCCGTTCGTCGACCGCGACGGCATCGCGCTGAGCGCCTCCCGGGCCGGCGGCACGCCGGTGCTCACCCAGAACGGCAACCGGTGGATCGGCACCGGCCACAACGGCTTCCTCACCGACCTGTCGGGCCAGGACTGGATCGTCTACCACGCCATCGACCGGGCCGACCCGTACCTGGACGAGCCGTTCGGCGTCAACGAGCGGCCGATGCTGCTGGACCGCCTCGACTGGATCGACGGCTGGCCGACGGTGAACGCCGGTGCCGGCCCGTCCGAGGGCGCCCGGCCCGCGCCGGTCACCACCGGCCGCGTGGACGAGCGCTTCGACGCCGGGCTCGCCGGCTGGCGGCGCGGCGCCGGGGACTGGCGGGTCGCCGACGGCCGCCTCACCGGCAGCGGCGCGCTGACCAGCCGTACGACCGTGGGTGGTGACGTGCGGGCGGAGGCCGACCTGCGGCTTCCCGCCGCCGGGACGGCCGGGCTCACGCTCGGCGGCCGGGTCTCGGTGCGGGTGGACGCCGCCGCCGGCCGGTTGGTGGCCGCCGACGGCGGACGTACCGTGAGCGCGCCGCTGCCCGCCGGCTTCGACGCCGCCGCCGGGCACCACCTCGCCGTCGAGGTACGCGGCCGGGACCTGGTGGCCGAGCTGAGCCCGGCCCGCCTCGGCGACCAGCTGGCGGTCGTGTCGCTGCGGCTGGCGCGGCCGGTGGCGGGGCGCGTAACGCTCACCGCCACCGGCGGGTCCGCCGGGTTCGACAACGTCAGCGTCGCCCGGCTGCACCGACCGGTGCGCCACGCCGTCGCCGAGCCGCGGGCGGGCCGACTGCTGCCCGCGTTCTCCGACGAGTTCACCGGCGGGCTGGACCCGGCGTGGCGGTGGGTCCGGCCGGACCCGGCGGCCACCGTGTCGGGCGGGGCGCTGCGCTGGCCGGTGCAGGGTGCCGACCTGACCGGCACCGGCAACACCGCCGGCGTGCTGCTGCGCGACGCGCCGAGCGGCGACTACGTCGTGGAGACGAAGGTGACCCTCGACCTCGGCGAGGAGACGGTCCGCAACTACCAGCAGGCGGGGCTCGTCGCCTACGTCGACGACGACCGGTTCGCCCGGCTGGCGCAGGTCGCCATCTGGAACACCCGGCAGGTGGAGTACGGCTACGAGCTGCCCTTCGCCGGTCGGCCGGTCTACGGCGGCACCATCGTCGGCACCCCGGCGGCCACCACCTGGCTGCGGCTGGCGCACCGGGTCGACCCGGTCTCCGGCGAGCACGAGTTCCGCGCCGGCTCCAGCCGGGACGGGCGCAACTGGACGTGGGGCGGAGTCTGGACGTTCCCGGCCGACACCACTCCCCGGATCGGGCTGGTCGCGCACGGCGGCGCCGACCCGGCGGTCACCGCGCACTTCGACTACCTGCGCTTCCACCGCTGAGCCCCGCTGAGCCCTCGACCGGGCCGGGCCCCCGCCGGACGGTGGGGCCCGGCCCCGTCGCCGGGCGGCAGGGCCGGCGCGGCGGCGGGGCCGGTCAGCCGCGACGGTCGCCAGTCAGCCGCAGCGCCCGCCCCGTCAGCCGCGGCGCTCGTCGCCGCCGAGCGGGCTGACCGTCCGGGTCGACCCGTCGTAGCTGCGGGCGGCGACGAACGCACCGCCGGGACGCTCGACGCCGGCCACCGCGCGGGCCAGCCGGCGGTCGGCGTCGCGGAAGCGCAGCGCCAGACTCAGGTGCGGCCGCCACCGCCCGGGGGCGTGCCAGGGGCGCTGGCCCGGCGCCGCCGCGAGGACGTCCCACACCGACGCGTGCAGGGCGGTCAACTCCGGCGACGGGCGCAGCAGCCACACCAGCGGGGCGCTGCCGTCGAGCACCGCGATCCGGTCCAGCCGCACCGGCAGCGGCAGCGCCGCGTCGAACAGGGCGGCCAGGCGCGGCCGGGCGCCGGGCGGGAACTCGTCGACGGAGGCGAGGGTCAGGTGCGGCCGGTTGGTCGGGTGGGCGTTGCGGGCCAGGCTCGGCAGGCCCGCCGTGGCCAGCCGTTCCCAGGCGCCGCGCACGGCCGCCTCCAGCTCGGGCGAGCAGACCAGTTCGACCGTACGCACGCCGCCAGGCTAGCCCCCGGAGCACGGCGACGGGCCCGCCCGGGTCACGGTTGTGCCGGTCGGCGAAACGGCGTCGTGGCGGTGATGAAAAGCTTGACGGCATGAGTTCCGCACCCGTACGGCACGACCCGCCCACCGAGCCCGGCCCCGCCGCCCTCGACGACACGAGCGCCTTCGCGGATCTCGGACTACGCGCCGAGTTGCTGGGCGCGCTGACCGCCCTGGGCTACGAGGAGCCCACTCCGATCCAGCGGGAGGCCATCCCGCCGCTGCTGGCCGGTCGGGACCTGTTGGGTCAGGCCGCGACGGGCACGGGCAAGACGGCCGCCTTCGCGCTGCCGCTGTTGCAGCGGATGCCCGACGACCGGCCCGGCGGCGCCCCGGTGGCGCTGGTGCTGGTGCCCACCCGCGAGCTGGCGGTGCAGGTCTCCGAGGCGTTCCACCGCTACGGCAAGGACCTGGGCGCGCGGGTGCTGCCCATCTACGGCGGGCAGCCGATCGGCCGGCAGTTGCGCGCCCTGGACCTCGGCGTCGACGTCGTGGTCGCCACCCCGGGCCGCGCGTTGGATCACATCGCCCGGGGCACGCTCGACCTGGGCGCGCTGGCCACGGTGGTGCTCGACGAGGCCGACGAGATGCTCGACATGGGCTTCGCCGAGGACATCGAGGCGATCCTGGAGCACGCGCCGGAGCAGCGGCAGACGGTGCTCTTCTCGGCGACGATGCCGGCGCGCATCGACGGGCTGGCCCGCAAGCACCTGACCGACCCGGTACGCATCCTCATCGCCCGCGAGCAGCCGGTGGCCGGCGAGGCGCCCCGGGTGCGCCAGAGCGCGTACATCGTCGCCCGGGCGCACAAGCCGGCCGCGCTGGGCCGGGTGCTGGACGTCGAGTCCCCCACGGCGGCGATCGTCTTCTGCCGCAGCCGTGAGGAGGTCGACCGGCTCACCGAGACGATGAACGGCCGGGGCTACCGGGCCGAGGCGCTGCACGGCGGGATGAGCCAGGAGCAGCGCGACCGGGTGATGGGCCGGCTGCGTACGGGCACCGCGGACCTGCTGGTGGCCACCGACGTGGCCGCGCGCGGGCTGGACGTCGAGCAGCTCACCCACGTGGTCAACTACGACGTGCCGTCGGCGCCCGAGTCGTACGTGCACCGCATCGGCCGGGTGGGCCGGGCCGGTCGGGAGGGCGTGGCGATCACCCTCGCCGAGCCGCGCGAGCACCGGATGCTCAAGACCATCGAGCGGGTCACCGGTCAGCGCATCGCCATCGACAAGATCCCGACCGTGGCGGACATGCGCACCCGGCGGCTGGAGCTGACCCAGGGCGCCCTGCGGGAGAGCCTGCTGGAGGACGACCTCGACCCGTACCGGGCGATCGTCGAGTCGTTGACCGACGAGTTCGACCTGGTCGAGGTGGCCCTCGCGGCGGTGAAGCTGGCGCACGAGGCGACGTCGCCGGGCTCGGACGACGAGGAGGAGATCCCCCAGGTTCCCGTCCGGGGCCCGCGCGAGGGGCGGCCGGAGGCCGGCGGCCGGGGCGAGCGGCGTGGCGGCGCCCGGCCCCGCAGCGGCGGCACCACCCAGGTCTTCATCGGGCTGGGCCGGCGCGCCGGGGTCCGCCCGCAGGACTTGGTGGGCGCGATCACGGGCGAGACCGGGATCAGCGGTCGGGACATCGGCTCGATCGAGATCGCCGACCGGTTCTCGCTGGTGGAGGTGCCCCAGGGCGTCGCCGACGAGGTGATCGCGGGGTTGCGCGGCAGCACCATCAAGGGTCGCAAGGCGACCGTACGCCGGGATCGTGACGGCGACGGCGGCGGCGAGCGCCGCTTCGACGGGGCCGACCGGCGCGAGCGCCGCGACCGGGACTTCGACCGGCGCGACCGCCGCTGACCCCGCACGTCGGGAAGGGCCCCCTGCTACGCGCGAGGCGTTGACAGGGGGCCCTTCCTCACACCTCAGGCGGCGGTCAGCGCCGGATCGGGGCGGGTGTCGGCGTCGGCCGGGCGCAGCGCCAGGGCGAGCACGTCGGCGACGTCGGCCAGGGTGTGCACGGTCAGCGCCTCCCGCACCTCGGCGGGCAGGTCGTCGAGGTCCGGCTCGTTGCGGGCCGGGATGATCACCTCGGTCAGGCCGGCCCGGTGGGCGGCGAGCAGCTTCTGCTTCACCCCGCCGATGGGCAGCACCCGGCCGGAGAGCGTCACCTCGCCGGTCATCCCGAACTCGGGGCGCACCGCCCGGCCGCTGGCCAGCGACGCCAGGGCGGTCACCATGGTGATGCCGGCGCTGGGGCCGTCCTTCGGCACCGCGCCCGCCGGCACGTGCAGGTGGATCCGCCGTCCGGCCAGGGCGTTCGGGTCGAGCTCGAGGCGGCGCCCGTTGGAGCGCAGGTACGACAGCGCGATGTGCGCCGACTCCTTCATGACGTCGCCGAGTTGGCCGGTCAGGGTCAGCCCCGGCTCGCCCTCCATGCTGGTGGCCTCGATGAAGAGCACGTCGCCGCCCGCGCCGGTGACGGCCAGGCCGGTGGCGACGCCGGGCACGGCCGTGCGCTCCGCCGACTCCGGGGTGAACTTCGGCCGCCCGAGGTAGGTGGCGAGGTTGCCGGTGTCGACGCGGACCGGCGCCGGGTCGGCGGCCAGGGCCACCGCGACCTTGCGCAGGATCTTCGCGAGCGCCCGTTCGAGCTGCCGTACGCCGGCTTCGCGGGTGTACTCGCCGGCGATGCGGGCGAGGGCGTCGTCGGCGACGTCGACCTCCTCGGCGGTGAGCCCGGCCCGTTCCCGCTGCCGGGGCAGCAGGTGGTCGCGGGCGATGGCGACCTTCTCCTCCTCGGTGTACCCGTCGAGGGTGACCAGTTCCATGCGGTCCAGCAGCGGGCCGGGGATGGCCTCCACCACGTTGGCGGTGGCCAGGAAGAGCACGTCGGACAGGTCGAGGTCGACCTCGAGGTAGTGGTCGCGGAAGGTGTGGTTCTGCGCCGGGTCGAGCACCTCCAGCAGGGCGGCGGCCGGGTCTCCGGAGTAGCCGGCGGCGAGCTTGTCGACCTCGTCGAGGAGCACGACCGGGTTCATCGAGCCGGCCTCGCGCAGGGCGCGCACGATCCGGCCGGGCAGCGCGCCGACGTAGGTGCGCCGGTGGCCACGGATCTCGGCCTCGTCGCGTACGCCGCCGAGGGAGACCCGGACGAAGTTGCGGCCGAGCGCGCGGGCGACCGACTCACCGAGGCTGGTCTTGCCGACGCCGGGCGGGCCGGCGAGGGCGAGCACCGCGCCGGAGCCCCGGCCGCCGACCACGCCGAGGTTGCGTTCGGCACGCCGGTTGCGCACGGCGAGGTACTCCAGGATGCGGTCCTTCACGTCGGCCAGGCCGGCGTGGTCGGCGTCGAGCACGGCGCGGGCGGCGGCCAGGTCGGTGTGGTCCTCGGTACGGGTGCCCCACGGCATCTCCAGCACCGTGTCGAGCCAGGTCCGGATCCAACCCGCCTCCGGGGAGGCGTCGCTGGCGCGTTCCAGCTTGCCGACCTCGCGCAGCGCCGCCTCGCGGACCTTGTCGGGCAGGTCGGCGGCCGCCACGCGGGCCCGGTAGTCGGCGGAGCCGTCCGGCTCGTCCTCACCGAGTTCCTTGCGGATGGCGGAGAGCTGCTGGCGCAGCAGGAACTCCCGCTGGGACTTCTCCAGCCCCTCTCGGACGTCGGTGCTGATCTGCTCGGCGATCTCCTGCTCGGCCAGGTGGTCCTTCACCCAGCCGACGAGCAGTTCCAGCCGGGCGGTGACGTCCGGCGCGGCGAGCAGTTCGGTCTTCTGGGCGAGACTGAGCCAGGACACGTAGCCGGCCGAGTCGGCCAGCTCGGAGAGGTCGGTCATCCGCTCGATGGCGTCGATGACCTGCCAGGCGCCGCGCTGCTGGAGCACGGACGTCATGAGGGCGCGGTACTCGCGGGCGAGTTCGCGGGCGCGGCCGGCGGGGGCGGGCTCGTCGAGTTCGGTCGCCTCGACCCAGAGGGCGGCGCCGGGGCCGGGCACGCCGGAGCCGATCCGGGCGCGCGACAGGCCGCGGACGACGGCGGCCGGTTCGCCGCTGGGCAGCCGGCCGACCTTCTCGATGGTGGCGACCGCGCCGACGGGGCCGTACTCGCCGTCGAGGCGGGGCACGGCGAGCAGCGTGCCCTCGCCGGTGGCGCGGGCCGCGTCGACGGCGGCCTGGGTGGTCGGGTCGAGGGTCACCGGGATGACCATGCCGGGCAGGAGCACGGCGTCGGTCAGGGGAAGTACCGGGAGAGTTGCCATCGAACACCTGCTATCGCGTTGAGTTGAGCGTGTCCAACTCAAGTAACAAAGCGTTCCCCTTGTTCCGGACTGTGACCCAGACCACCGGCCGCCGCCGGACGGCGCGCCGGGCGCAGCAGCTCCCACACCTGGCCGGCGCCCCCGCCGAGCGCCACGGCGAGCGGGATCGCCAGGCAGGTCAGCGCCAGCGCGGCGACGGTCCAGCCCGGCAGACCGGCCACCGTGGCGACGCCGGTCAGGATCGCGAAGACGACGAGCTTGCGCCGGGCGCGGGCGGGCGGGATCGCGACGGACATCGGAATCTCCCTTCCGTACGGGCATCAGAGCAGGACGAGCAGCGCGGCGCCGACGGCCGCCGCCGGGACCGTGGTGACGACGGTGGCGAGCGCCGCCGAGTGCCGGCGCAGCGCGGCGAGCGGAATCAGCGCGTCCCCGTCCTGGCTGATCGCGTTGGCGACCAGGGTGGGCAGGGGCAGGCCGCCGCTGACGTACAGGCCGGTGAAGACGATCTGCACCGCGCACCCGGGGACCAGGCCGATGCCCGCGCCGACCAGCACGCCGACGAGCCCGGTGAGGGCGAGCTGGGAGCCGTCGAAGCCGGTCGTGGTGGTCACCACCTGCCAGCCCAGGTACGCCACGGCCACCCAGACGGTGACGAAGGACGCCTCGTGCGCGCTGTGCCGCAGCGTCTCCCGCAGCGAGCGGGGATGCGCCGTCTCCAGGCTGTCGTCGGCCAGCCGTCCCCGGCCGGCGGCGAAGATCAGCGCGGCGGTCAGCGAACCGAGCACCCCCAGCGCCAGGTACGGGTCGACGCCCCCGAAGGACCGCCTCAGCGCGCCCGGGTCGACCAGTTGGAAGACCACCGGCACCGAGACGGCGAACGCCGGCGTGGTCAGCCCCCAGAACGCCGTGGACGCCGGTACGCGCGGCAGCAGCCCGCCGAGCAGCCGCCGCGCCCCGGCGAGGTCCGGTCCGCCCACGGCCGCGAGCCCGACCGGCGCGGGCGCGGCGGCGACCCGGCGGTCGACCGCGCGGGCCGGATCGATGCCGAGCGCGTCGACGACGTACCCGGTCACCAGGCCGACCGCGAAGAGCAGTGCGTGGATCTTCAGGGCGAACACGGGATTCCAGGCGAGCACCACCCACGAGGAGTCCCCCATCGTGGCCGCCAGGGCGGCGACCACCGTGCCGAAGGAGACCTTCCCCCGGGCGTAGAGCGGCATCAGGATGATCGCCCCGCCGCAGCCGGGGCTGACGCCCAGCAGCGCACCGACCAGCGGGCCGAGCCGGGGCCGGCTGGTGAGCCCGTCGGTGACCCGGTCGCCGTAGCGCCAGCGGAGCCAGCCGAAGAGCGCCACCATCACGGCGACGTACACACCCACCTGCATGAACGCGTCCGCGAGCGGACGGAGCACGAGTTCGGTCACGGCACACCTCCTCGGGGTACGGCGTCGCCGGGGCCGCCCGCCGCCCGCGGACACCCCCGGCACGACGGCGTCAGGTGAGCTTGCTCTTGACCTTGTTGACGGCGCCCTTGGCGAGGCCCGGGTTCGTCCCGTAGAGCCTCGGGTCGCCGGGCGGCAGGACCGGCTCGGGCGCGTGCGCGCGCGGGCTGTGGTCGTAGCGGAACTCGCCCTTGCCGTCGGGCGCCGGCCCGGATGCCCAGCGCCCCTCCGACGCGTCGGTGCCCGGCGAGAAGTCCAGGTACGTGTAGCTGAACTTCTCGGTGAACTCCTTGGAGTCCGGGAACGCGTCGGGCACCGGCATCTCCTCCAGGCCGTCCTCCTTGAGCTGTTCGATGGCCGCCATCCACATGTTCTGGTGCATGGTGTCGCGGGCCAGCAGGAAGCGCAGCATGTTCTTGACCCCGGGATCGTCGGTCATGTTGAACAGCCGGGCCACCTGGAGCCGGCCCTGCGCCTCGGCGGTGACGTTGAGCTGGAAGTCGGCCATCAGGTTGCCGCTGGCGGTGATGAAGGCGCCGTTCCAGGGCACGCCGTTGCTGTCGGCCGGCAGCGCCCCGCCGCCGCCGTGGATGAAGTGCGCCGGGTTCGAACCGCCGTAGATCGCCCCGACCATCGGGTTGTCGTCGGCGGCCTCCTGCAACGACAGCGGGGCGTTCTCCAGCAGCCGCGTGATCATCGTGGCGATCATCTCGACGTGGCCCATCTCCTCGGTGCCGACGTCGAGGAAGAGGTCCTTGTACTTGCCGGGCAGGCGGCAGTTCCAGCCCTGGAAGAGGTACTGGTTGGCGACGGTCATCTCGCCCCACTTGCCGCCCAGGATCTCTTGGAGCCGGCGGGCGAACGCGGCGTCCAGACCGTCCGGCTTGGCTTCGAACTGAAGGTCCTTGATGTGGCTGAACAACGTGTCCTCCTCGGTGCCGGTCGGGCTGTCACCGAGGCGGTTCCCCCGACAGCCGGCCCTACCGGGCCAACCGGTGGCCCCGCGGGGACGACCTACCGGCGCCGGGCACGGGCAGCACCACCTCGAGGGCCACACCGCCGAGCCGGAGGAGTTGCTGCCCCCGCTGCTGGCCGTCCTGGACGGCTGGGCGGTGCTGCCGGGACACCTGCTGCGCGCGCTGCTGCGTCCCGGCCGGCCGGCCCCGATCGACCTCGACGACGAGGAACGGGTCATGCTGCGCGCCATCGCGGGGGGACGCAGCACCGTCGAGATCGCCGAACGGATGCATGTCTCGGAACGCACCGTGAAGCGGATGACGGCCGCGCTGCTGCGGAAGTTGCGAGTATCCACGCGGGCCGAGGCGGCGGCGCTCGCGGGTCACGCCGGTCTGCTCGGCGACTGAACGCCGGGCTTTGCGCCGACCCGTTTTCCCGCCATAACACGACTCGCCGAAATGAGGACGACGCGCATTGTTGCGGATTCACCGTGGGATAGGTCAAACTTTGACCACACCCCGCCCCACACAGGGAGTAATTGACGATGGCGAGAAAAGTAATCACGGTCCTGACCGACGACCTCGACGGTGGAAAGGCCGACCGGACCGTCGAGTTCAGTCTGGACGGCGTGGCCTACACCATCGACGTCTCCGACGAGAACGCGGGCGTGCTGCGCAAGGCCCTCGACCCGTACATCAACGCTGGCCGGCGGATCGGTCGAGGAGCCGTCGACGCCGGGCGGCCCCCTCGGCGGGCGGGCGCGTCGGGCGGCTCGGGAATGGACCGGGAGCAGAACCGGGCCATCCGGGAATGGGCCACCAAGAACGGCTACAAGATTTCCGAGCGTGGCCGCATCCCGGTCGAGGTCGTCGAGGCGTACAAGAACCGCTGACCGCCGGGCTCACGCTCGGGCTCGTGCGGGGTCACGCTGAGGAATCAGCGCGGCCCCGCCGGTCTTTTCCCACGGCGGACCATTCGCGGGGCCCGCACCCGCCGGCGGGTCCATTCTCGGCCCGCTCCCATTGCAGCATCGGCCATCGGCGACGCCGGGGCGCTTCGAGTCGTCCGACAAGGCGCGCTCGCCGACCTCCCGGCCGTGATCATCGCCACGATCACACCGAGGCGCCCCCGCGATCGTCACCCTAACCGAGTGTAATGAGCGACAGCTTTGTCGAGCATTACCTGCGCGGATCTCGGGGGTGGCGGATGACGCGATGGTGGAGCCAGACGGCGGGCGGGTTGCCCCGCACCTTCTGGTACCTGTGGACGGCCACGCTGATCAACCGGCTCGGCAGCTTCGTCGCCATCTACCTCGGCGTCTACCTGGTGTCCGTACGCGGCCTCAGTCCCGCGTACGCCGGGATCGTGATCGGGCTGCACGGGGCCGGCAGCGCGGCCGGGGGCGTGCTCGGCGGGATCGTCGCGGACCGGTGGGGGCGACGACCCGCCATGCTGACCGGAAACGTGGCCGCCGCGGCGGCGGCGATGGCGCTGGGCCTGAGCGGCCACCCCGTGGCGATCGCGGCCCTCACCCTGCTGCTCGGGCTCTGCCTGGGCGTCGCCCGGCCGGCCTTCACGGCGACCGTCATCGACGTGGTGGGCGAACGGGACCGCCTGCGGGCGCTGACGCTGAACTACTGGGCGATCAACATCGGGTTCGCCGTCGCCGCGACCGTGGCCGGCCTGCTGGTCCGGGTCCAGCCGCTGCTGCTGTTCGCGATCAACGCGGCGGTGCTGCTCGGCACCGCCGCGCTGATCGGCCTGACCGTGCCCGAGTCGCGCCCCGCCCCGGTGACCGTCGCGCAGGTCGCCCGCGTCGACTCCGGCGGGCTCGGCACCGTGCTGCGGGACCGGGTCTTCCTGACCTTCACCGCCCTCACCGGGTTGGCCTGGCTCTGCATCGAGAGCAGCGCGATGCTGCCGGTGGCGTTGCAGGCCGACGGGCTGCCGGCGTCGGCGTTCGGGCCGGTCATCGCGGTCAACGGCCTGATGATCGTGCTCGGGCAGCTCTTCGTGCCTCGCCTGATCGGCCGCTTCGACCGGTCCCGCACCGTCGCTGTGGCCGTCGTGGTGATCGGCGCCGGCTTCGCCCTGACCGCGCTGGCCGACGCCGTCTGGTTCTACGCGCTCACGGTGGGCGTCTGGACGCTCGGCGAGATGCTGATGACCCCGTCGAACTCGGCGCTGACCGCCGACCTGGCGCCGGCCGCCCAGCGCGGCCGCTACCAGGGCGTCTACTCGCTCGGTCACGCCTTCGCCAGCTTCGCCGGGCCGACGCTGGGCGGCCTGGTCGCCGCCCGGTTCTCCACCGACGTCCTCTGGCTGGGGCTGTTCGGGCTGGCCCTGCTGGTGGCCGTCGGCAACCTCCTCGCGGTGCGGCCCCGGGCCCGTCGGATCGCCGCCCTGCGGGCCGCCGCGGCGCCCGCCGCCCTGCGCGAGGCCGCGGCGCTGGCGTGAACGCGCCGCCGCGGGACCGCCGGGATACGCCCGGACGGCCCCGCTGCGGTGGTCAGCCGACCTGGATGCGCACCACGTCGAAGGCCGGGGTCTGGTTGGCCCGTTCCATCATCGGCACCCGGTGCGAGCCGTCGCCGGCCCAGACCGCGCACTGGGCGGTACCGGCTCCGGGCAGGCCGGGAACCTGGATGGTGACGTCGTCGGGTTCGGCACCGCCACGGTTGTCCTCGGTCGCGACGAAGAACGCCGGCACCTCCTGTGGCTGCGGCGGCTGCCGGAGGCTGCCCAGCATCCGGCAGGCGGTGTGGAAGTGGCCCCGCACCAGTCCCTGGTCGTCGAGCAGGGAGCTCTCCACGTAGTACCCGCCCTGCCCGGCCGCCAGGAAACGGTCCCGGACGAGGTTGCGGGTGGAGACCCGCAGCGTGAACGGCTGGTTGGCGTCCACCCGCTCGGGGAATTCGGTGATCAGCAGCGACGGATTGTTCGCGGCGGCACCGACCTCACCGAACGCGGTGCTGACGCAGCGGTTGCCGTTCTGGAAACCGTCGTGCGGCTGCAACCGGCTGTCGTCGCAGTCGTTCGCGATCACGCCCAGTCCGGAACCGGGACCGCTATTGTTCCCACCACCGTTGTTCCCACCACCGTTGTTCCCACCGCCATTGTTGCCGCCGTTGTTGCCGCCGCCGTTGTTGCCCGTCGGGGCGACCCGGCACTCCGCGAGCCGGGCCAGGCCCTGCGGCCGGGGCCCCACCCGGTCGATGGCGATGGTGATCCGCTCCAGCGTCGCCCGCCGCCTGGCCGCCAGCGGCTGGAGGATCGAGGTACGCACGAACTCCTCGCCCCGCCGCCCCTCGGCCGCCAGCCGCCGGTCCGCCTCGGCGATCTGGGTCTGCAACAGGTTCAGGTTCCGGTCGACCTCGGCACGGGCGCGATCGGGCACCCGCGGGAGCTGGCCGGCCACGTCCGGGCAGGCCACGGCCGAGCCGCCGTCGTCGGCGCCGCCGTCGCGCGTCTGCTCGCACTCCGCGACCGTCTGCTGCCCGTCGCCCCAGTGGTTGCGTACCCACCGGCCGTTCTGCCACGTCCGGGTGGTGCCGCGCCCACTCGGCGCGGTCGCGCCGGGGCTGGGCTCCACGCAGGCGGCGGAGGCCGGCCGGGTGCTGGTCGACCGCCGGTCCTCGGCCGACGAGATCTGGGTCACGGCAACGATCCCGCCGAAGACGGCGAGGGTGCCGACGACGGCCAGCAGCCGCTTGCTCCGGGCGGTGCCGGACGACCGGCGCACCCGTGTGGACCTGCGCATCGAATTGCTCTCCTTCGCCATCCGGCAGTTGATTCGAGGCCTCGGCGGACCGACGGAATCGAGGGGCGCACCCCGACGGGACCGTCGCGGCGAACCGGCGGCACGTCGATCACCGACGATGCCCTTTCCGCACCGTCTACCGCGTCACGGGACGCGGTCGGGAAGATCCTGTCCATTCCCGCAGGAGTACGGGACGCCCGGCGCGAAGGTTCAACGCGTCTCCGGGAATTCGGAGGGGTCCTTACCGCCGACCGCCGTCGGCGGGCCGACCCGTGGCGCCCCCGGGCGGTCGCGTCGCGCGGACCTGCCGCCTCCGCGTGCTGGATGGTGACGTCCGCGCGGGCGGGCCGGTCGGTCCGCGCAGAGGCGGGGCCGGTCAGTCTTCGCAGAGGTGGGCGAACGCGAAGCCGCCCGTCATCTCGTCGTGCCGCGACTGGAGCCGCCGGATCTCGGCGAACAACTCGTCGCGGGGCGTCAGCACCGGCTCGGCCGCGTCCAGCGTGCGCAGGCGCTCGCCGACGGCCACCGCCGCCAGGTCCTCGGCCAGCCGCCCCGGGTCCACCCCGGCGGAGACCCGCCGCTCGCGCACCGTCACCCGCTCCACGAGGCAGGCGTCGGGGCGTACCTGCACCCAGCTCCACCCCTCGGCGGTTCCCTCCGCCCAGCGCACGTGCAGGCCCCGGACGATCGGGTCGACCAGCCGCCGCGCCACGTACGCCTCGACGGCGGCGGCCCGGGCCAGGGCGCCGAGGTCGTTGACGGGACCGGTCCGCCCGTCGGGCAGCCGGCCGAGGATGTCGCGGAAGCCGACCGGCGGTGCCTCGGTGTCGTCGGGCTCCCCCGCGCCGAGGGCCGCGTACGCGCGCGCGTCGATCACGTACGCCACGATCCGGCGCCCGTGGGCCTCGGCCCGCAGCGTCGGCGACCCGATCCGCAGCACCGCCAGGCCGACCGCCGCGGCGACCGCGTTCTTGAGCCGCTCGACCCGCTGCCCGGCGGAGTTGGGAGGCGCGTCGGGGCCGATCTCGACGGCGAAGACGGGTCGGGCCGTGTCGGCGGCGCAGACGACGAGGTCGTAGCCCTCCCGGCTGGCCGTGCTCCACTGGTTGCCGGTGACGCCCGGCGGGCGCCCCTGCACCAGCTCGCCCAGCCGGCGGGGACCGTGCACGAGCTGGTCGCCCCGGACGAGCAGCGGGCCGCGCCCACCGTCCCCGGCGACCGCGCGCAGCCAGGAGTCGTCCCCACCACCGGTGCTCGTCATCCGCCTGATCCGTCCGTCCCGCCGCCGGTCCCGGCCGACGCGTCGGCCGGGGCGAGTCTAGGCGGTCGATCATGATTGGTGTGGTGGTGGTGCCTCTCGGGCCGTACACCCGGAATTCGATTGAGGCTGCGCGCCCCGTGCCGCTGGGATGGGCGGGTGAGCGTCTTCCTGAGCACCCCACGGCTGGTGCTGCGCGAGTTCACCCCCGACGACGCCGACCTGCTCGTCGAGCTGGACGGTGATCCCGAGGTGATGCGGTACCTCACCGGCGGGCGCCCCACCCCGCCCGAGGCGGTCCGGGAGCGCGTCCTGCCCCGGATCCTCGCCCACTACCGACGGGCGCCCGGCCTGGGCTGGTGGGCGGCGCAGGACCGGGGCTCGGGAGCCTTCCTGGGCTGGTTCGAGTTCCGTCCGACCCGCGACGGCGACGCCTGGGAGGTGGAGCTGGGCTACCGGCTGCGCCGGGCCGCCTGGGGCGCCGGGCTCGCCACGGAGGGCTGCCGGGCGCTGATCGACAAGGGCTTCGCCGAGCTCGACGTGCGGCGGGTCACCGCGAACACGATGACCGTCAACGCCGCGTCGCGCCGGGTGATGGAGAAGTCCGGGCTGCGGCTCGTGCGGACGTACGTCGGGGACTGGCCGGAGCTGATCGACGGCGCGGAGCACGGCGAGGTGGAGTACGCGCTGACCCGCGAGCACTGGCTGCGTCGCGACGCCGACTAGCGCCTGTATCAGAGTCAATCCCAGTCACTCGTTGATGTCGGCGAGGTGAACCGTGGCTTCGTAGCGGACGGCGAGTCGGATCGGGTAGTGACATCGCGTTGCGTTTGAGCCAGCGCCCTATCGGCCAGGGTCCAGTCGGGCCTCGTCCTCGGACGGCCTGTCGTCACGTGCGGACCGCGGATGTGGTCAGGGCCGGTATGAAATTGGGACTGCCACTGCGCTCCCCCGGCAGAGCGCTTCCCACAATAGATAAGTTAGCAGTGATCTTGCGCGAGCGGTATCGGGCGGACGATCGACTGCGCAGGTCAGCGGCGGTGGCTAAGTTCGCCCAATGCCCATTAGCACGATCACTGCGGCGTCCGCAGGCACCTGGACGCTCGGCGACCTGACTGTCAACCGAATCGGGTTCGGCGCGATGCGCCTGACGAGCACCGGCAGTGCGGCGAGCGACCGCGACCGGGTTGTCGGTGTGCTGCGCCGGGCGGTCGAGCTCGGTGTGAACCACATCGACACGGCGGCGTTCTACTTCTCGCCGCTCCGGTCGGCCAACGAGATAATCAACACGGCGCTCTCGCCGTACGTCGACGACCTGGTCATCACCACGAAGGTCGGGCCGGGCCGTGACCCCTCAGGGGGGTGGCTGCCGCTGGCCCGGCCGGATGAGCTGCGCGGGCAGGTCGAGGAGAACCTGCGTCAGCTCGGCCGCGACCACCTGGATGTCGTGAACCTGCGCCAGCACGGCCTGGAATCGGTCGCGGAGCACTTCGGCGCGCTGGCCGACCTGCGCGAAGCCGGCCTCATCCGGCACCTCGGCCTGTCCAACATCCGCCCGCAGCACCTCGCGCAGGCGCAGGCGATCGCCCCGGTGGTCTGCGTGCAGAACCCGTACGGCGTCGACACCCGACGCATGCACGACCAGTTCGTACGCACCTGCGGCGAACAGGGCGTTGCATTCGTGCCGTTCTTCGCGATCGCCGGCGACGCGCGTGAGGCCGGCGGCGTGGCCGCCAACACGGCTGTGCAGGCCATCGCACACGCGCGCGGCGTGACGCCGGCGCAGGTGCGGATCGCGTGGACCCTCAGCCGCGGGCCCCACCTGCTGGCCATTCCCGGCACCAGCAACCCCGAGCACCTGGTCGAGAACCTGGCCGCCGGGGCGCTGGTCCTGTCTCCCGATGAGCTGGCCAGCCTCGAGTAGCGGCGCCCCGGAGGGGCAGAGCCCTGTCACAAGTCCACCATCATCGACGAGAGGCCCCGTCACTTTGCGGACAGCGAAAACGTCGATTCCCCTCCCGCCCCCGAACAGTTCGTGGCCTGTTGCCCGAGGACTCATCCCCGCTCCCGGCCCTCGGCGCGTTCTGGCCATCGCGACCTTCGTCAACATGCTCGGAAGCGGCCTCTTCATGGCCAGCGCTGTGCTCTTCTTCACCCGCTCCGTCGGGCTCCCCCTTACGCAGGTCGCCCTGGGCCTGGGCGCCGCCGCACTCGTCGGGACGGTCGCCGGGATCCCGACGGGGCATCTCGCCGATCGGCGCGGCCCACGCGAGATCTATCTGCTGACTCTGGTCATCCGGGCCGTCACCACGGCCGCCCTGGCCTTCGTCCACACGTTCTGGCTGTTCGTCGTCCTGGTCTGCCTGACCCAGCTCGCTCACTCAGCCGGCGGGGCGTCTCGCGGCCCGCTGGTGCGCGGCTTCGGCGGCACAAACCCGGCCTCGTACCGTGCCTATCTTCGTTCGGTTGCCAACCTCGCCGGATGCGGCGGTGCCCTCGCCGCCGGCGTCGCAGTGCAACTGGACACCCGCGCCGCCTACCTGGCCCTGATCGCCGGCAACGCGATCAGTTTCGTGGCATGCGCCGCCATCATCACCCGACTGCCCTCGCTACCGCCGATCCCGGCACCCCAGATGACCGGGCGCTGGATCGCACTGAGGGACAAGCCCTACATGGCAGTCACCGTGCTCGACGCCATCATGGGAATTCAGGGCCAGGTACTGGTCTTCGCACTGCCGGTGTGGATCATCTCGCAGACCAACGCCCCGCGCTGGTTTGTCGGGATGGCCGTGCTGGTCAACACCGCCCTCGTCGCGGCGCTCCAGGTCAGAGCCAGCCGGGGGATCGACACCAGTCCAGCGGCGGGCCGGGCCATGCGTCGCTCCGGGTTGGCGTTCCTGATCGGGATGGCCCTGATCGCCGCCACGTCGAACATGCCCGGATGGCTCGCCGTCACGGTGATGACGCTGGGAGTCGCCGCGCACACCGTCGGCGAGCTCTGGCACGCGGCGGGCTCGCTCGAGCTGCAATTCCGGCTCGCGCCTGCACACGCACAGGGGCAATACACGGGAATCTCCGGGCTCGGCACGGGCCTTGGCAACGTCGCCGCCCCTTCCATCCTGGGTCTGCTCTGCATCGCCTGGGGCGCCCCCGGCTGGCTGCTGATGGGCGGCATCTTCGTCGCGGTCGGGCTCGCCGCACCGGCGGTCGTCCGGTGGAGCGCGCGAACCCGTCCAGACCCAGCAGAGGCCGTCTAGAGTCCAGCGACCCGGTAGCCGGAACCGAACCAGCCGGAGGCTGACCGAGCCCAGCGCGGCGGCCAGGCAACACAGCGGGAGCTGCAGCGCCGCCAGTTCCGGACGGCATGGGCCCTGCGTCGAAGTCCGTGTGACGGCCTGAATTGACCGGAGCCAGGTGCGGCGCGGGCTACTGCGCGCCCATCACCAGGCCCTCGATGGTGTGCTTCTGCCGGATCGGTGTCAGGACGTCGACCACCGGGCAGGGCAGGTGCGCGCGCACCTGCTCGGGCAGGCCCGCCCAGTACTCCCGGGTGACCGCCATGTCGTGGTGCTCGGCGTTGCCGGCTCCCGGCGCGTCGACGCCGAGCACCAGCACCGGTCGCGACAGGGTGGACACGTTCGGCGTGCCGCGGTGCACGGTCAGCGCGGACCGGGCGGAGATGTCGCCGCGCTGCGGGTACTTGCGGACCGCCCCTTGCTCGTAGCGGGGGTAGCGCTCCCTCGGCGGGAACATCTGGTGGTCGAAGTCCCGCCCGTCGTCCCACTGGGTGCCCGGGGCGATCTCGAACGGCCCCATCTCCTCCACCGTGTCCACCGTGGTGAGGTTGAAGGCCAGCGACGTCAGCCGCCGCTGCCGGCGGGTGTCCTCCGGCATCGGGAAGTCCCGGTGCCACGGCTGCATGACCGCGCCGGGGAACGGGATGTCGAAACCGAGCTCGACGATCTGGTAGTCGGGACCGAGCACGGCCCGGCACACCGAGACCACCCACGGGTGGGTCACCAGGTCGACGAAGCCGCGCAGCTGCTCGGGGTGGATCTCCACGTACCACCGCTGCGGGCCGCGACCGACCGCGCCGTCGGGGCGGGAACGGGCCTCCCGGAAGGCGGCCTCGACGTCCTCGCCGACGCGGTCCACCCAGTCCACCGCGAAGGCGCCCCGGCAGGCGGTGATGCCGTCACGGTAGAGCTCGCCGAGCGCCACCAGCGGCACCTCCTCCTCGGCGGGGGCGGCGGGCGGCGCGGGCGGGGTGGCGTGGGGCCTCATCGAACCTCCTGAGGGGACCCGGCGAGTATTACAACGTTGTAGAGCCGTCGCAAGGGACGCCTGTCCGGCGACCGGATCGCGGGTCGGGGCATGATCGACCGGTACGCCGGCGCTCGGCGTACCGGACCGGGGAGGTACGCGGGTGCGCGTCGTGTCGTTGGTGCCGTCGCTTACCGAGGCCGTCGCCCTGACCCTGCCGGGTCTGCTGGTCGGCGCCACCGACTGGTGCACCCACCCCGCCGGGCTGGAGGTGACGCGGGTCGGCGGGAGCAAGTACCCCGATCTCGACCGGGTGCTCGCGCTGCGCCCCGACCTGGTCCTGCTCAACGTCGAGGAGAACCGCCGCGAGGACGCCGACGCGCTGAGCGCCGCCGGCGTGCCGGTGCGGGTGACCTACCCGCGTACCGTCGACGAGGCGCTCACCGAGCTGGCCGACCTGCTGCGCGACCTGGGCGCCCCCGCCGAGCCGGAGTGGCTCGCCCTGGCCCGCCGGGCGTGGGCCGACCTGCCTGCGGCCCGGCCGGCCCGCCGGGCGGTCGTGCCGGTATGGCGGCGGCCGTGGGTGGTGCTGGGCGCCGACACCTTCGCCGGCGACGTGCTGCGCCGGCTCGGCGTGATGAACGTGTACGCCGACCACGTCGAGCGCTACCCCCGCCCGGCCCTCGACAAGCTGCGCGCCCGCGCGCCGGAGCTGGTCGTGCTGCCCGACGAGCCGTACCTCTTCACCGCCGACGACGGGCCGGAGGCGTTTCCCGGCACCCCCTGCGCCCTGGTCTCCGGTAGGCACCTGACCTGGTACGGCCCGTCGCTCGCCGAGGCGCCCGCCGTACTCGCCGCGCAGCTCGCCGCCCCGGTCGTGCACCCGGGCTGACCGCCGCGACCCCCACCTCGACCGGTCACCCGCGCGCCCGCCGGCGCCGTTCCCGACGGGCGCCGACGAGGCTCCACCCGATCGCGACCGACAGCGTCAGCACCACCACCGCGAGGGTCAGCCAGACCGGCAGCTTCCCCACCGGCGTCTCGGCCAGGATCAGCTTCACCCCGGCGAAGGCCAGCAGCACGGCCAGCCCGTACCGCAGGTGGCCGAAGTGCCGCAGCAGGCCGGCCAGGCAGAAGTAGAGGCTGCGCAGGCCGAGTACGGCGAACGCGGTCGCCGTCCAGACGAGGAACGTGTCGGTGGTGATGGCGAGGATCGCCGCCACCGAGTCGATCGCGAAGATCACGTCGGTGGCCTCGATCGCGACCAGCGCCACCAGCAGCAGGGTGGCCCTGCGCCGGCCGTCGACCCGGGCGGTGAACCGGCCGCCGTGGTAGCGGGGCTCGGTGGGCACCAGCCGCCGGAACGCCCGGACCGCGACGTTACGGTCGGGGTCGACGTCCGGCTCGCCGCGTACCGCCAGTCGCCACCCCGTCCAGATCAGGAAGGCGCCGAGCACGACGCCGGCCCAGGTCAGCCGCTCCAGCAGCGCCGCACCGGCGAAGATGAAGGCCAGCCGGAACGCGAGCGCACCGACGACGCCCCAGAAGAGCACCTTGTGCTGGTACGCGGCGGGCACCCGGAAGTAGCCGAACAGCAGCGCGAAGACGAAGACGTTGTCGACGGAGAGCGCCTTCTCCAGCAGGTAGCCGGAGAAGTACGCTCCGGCCGGCTCGCCGCCGCGCCACAGCCAGACCACCAGCCCGAACGTGAGCCCGGCGGTGATCCAGACGCCGCTCCACAGCAGCGCCTCACGCAGTTCGATCACGTGGTCGTCGCGGTGGGAGAACATGTCGACGGCGAGCATGACGGCGATGACCACGCCCACCGCCGCCCAGGCCCACAGCGGTGCTGCGAACGTCGCCTCGTCCACCCGGCGTCCTCCGCATCCCCGACGGCGTCCGGTGGCGCAGGTGCCCCTCCGGCGGCCGGCGGCGGCCCGAGCGCGTCCGATCCCGAGCCTAGGCGAGCCGACCACGGGCCGACGGCGGGTCCGGACAAGTCGGTGCCGCCGACGTTCCGGCCCGCGCCGACGTCAGGCGTCCGGGCGGCCCACCGGGGTCGGCGGGGCGGTGACCGCCTCCCGCGGCGGGCCGGGCCCACGATCGGCACCCGGGCGGGTCCCGACCCGCCTCGGCCCCGGGGCGGTCCGGACCCGCACGGTGTCGGCGGGCCTGGACCGCGGTCGCGTCAGGCCACCGGGGTGACCCGGTCGGCGTCGAGGTCGACGAGCGCGCTGTCGTCGACGTCGTAGGCGAGGGTGCTGGTCACCCGGACCACGCCGCTGACCTGCTCGGCGAGCCGGCCCGCCAACTCGACGGCGCTGCGCCGGTCCAGCCGGCCGTCGAGCGTCACCTCGCCGTCGCGCACCCGGACCGTGACCAGGCCGTCCCGCACGGCGAGCACCCGCCGCAGCACCTCGTGCACCACGTCCTCGCGGATCTCCGCGTCGGTGCGCAGGTGCACCCGCAGCAGGTCGCCGCGCGTGACGATCCCGACGAGGCGGCCCAGGTCGTCGAGCACGGGCAGCCGCTTCACCGACTCCCGGTCCATCTGCCGGGCGGCGGCGGAGATCGTCGCCTCCGCCCAGGTCGTCACCGGCGGTGCGGTCATCAGCTCACGCGCCACCAGCGCGTCGGCCTTCTCCCGGGCGGCGCGGCGACGGCGCCCCTCGAAGACCCGCCGCTCGTCCGGGTGGCCGGCCCGCTCGACCTTGTGCAGGAGGTCCGACTCCGACACCACGCCGAGGACCCGGCGGAACCCGTCCACCACGGGCACACCGCTGATGCCCCGCCGGACCAACGCGTCGACGATCTCCCGGTAGGGGGTCTCCTCCCCCACCGTCGCGACCTCCCGCGTCATCACGTCGCCCACCTGCCACGTCCTCATCACGACCTCCCTGTCGTCTCACCTGCGACGCTACGGCCGGGCCGGCCCGCCGGGTCAGGGCCGCCGGACCGGGCCGGAAGGGGTCCAAGGTCCCGGTCCGGTGGGGCCCGGTCGGCCCTGCCCCGCCGGCGCCGGCCGGCGTCCAATGGAGATGCCACCGGGAAAGCGCGGTGCGAGGCACACGAAGGGACGTGGAGACAATGACCGCGACGATCGAGCGCACCACCGCCAGGACCGACGCTCCCGTGGCGGAGACGCGGCACGAGACCACCAGGGAACGGGCGGCCCGGTACGTCTTCGCCGGCATCCGGATCGCCCTCGGCTGGACCTTCCTCTGGGCGTTCCTGGACAAGGTCTTCGGCCTGGGCTTCGCCACCGAGGCGAAGAACGCCTGGATCAACGGCGGCAGCCCCACCAAGGGCTTCCTGACCTTCGGTGCCGCGGGTCCGTTCGCGGACTTCTACCACGGCATCGCCGGGGCCGCCTGGGCCGACGTGCTCTTCATGACCGGCCTGGCCGCGATCGGCGTGGCGCTGCTGCTCGGCATCGGGATGCGCGTCGCCGCGGTCGCCGGCGCGGTGCTCTACGTGATGATGTGGACGGTCGTCCTGCCTCCCGAGAACAACCCCTTCATGGACGACCACCTGCTCAACGCGGCGCTGCTGGTCGGTCTCGCCCTGGTCAACGCCGGCGCGACCCTTGGCCTGGGCAGGGCGTGGGCGAAGCTCCCGATCGTGCGGCGGTTCCCCTGGCTGCGGTGACCGGGTACGGCATCTCCCCGGAAGCGGGCGTCACCACCGGTGGCGCCCGCTTCCGCGTGCCCGCCCGGCCAACTCGCGGGCGCCCGGCCGCCTCACGTGCCCGCCCCGCCGCCTCCTGTACTCACCCGGACGTATCGCGTGCCCGCCCGGCCGCCTCGCCTACCCGCTCGACTGCCGGACGGCGCGCCGCCCGGGACCCGTCGGGCGTTCCGGGCGGGGACCGCCACGCGACGCCCGAACGCCATCGGGCAGGATCTCGGGTGACGGACATCAGGACCGAAACGGTAGGAGACTCCCGAATGAACCAGGCAGCAGGCGCCCACTCGGGCAAGCCCGAGGTGGGTCCGATCGAGGGCGCGCCCCCGGCCGATCTCGTCATCGACGACATCACCGTCGGCGAGGGGCCGGAGGCCCAGCCGGGCCAACTGGCCAGCGTCCACTACGTGGGGGTCGCGCACTCCACCGGTCGCGAGTTCGACGCCTCGTGGAACCGGGGCGAGGCGTTCGAGTTCCCGCTGGGCGGCGGGCAGGTCATCTCCGGCTGGGACCGGGGCGTCGTGGGCATGCGGGTCGGCGGCCGGCGCCGCCTGACCATCCCGCCGCACCTGGGTTACGGCGACCGGGGCGCCGGCGGCGTCATCAAGCCGGGCGAGACGCTCGTCTTCGTCGTCGACCTGCTCGGCGTGCGCTGAGCGCGAGTCGATCCACCGAGCGGACGGCCGGACGCCAAGCGCGCGGCCGACCGCACGGCGGCGGGCCGGTCACCGCAGCGGGCCATCGCCCGACCACCGGCGCCGGTGCCGCCTGCGAACGGCCGGCCGGTGCAAACGACGTACGGCCGGTCGGTGTGGACGGCGAACCACGGGTCGGTGCGGGCGGCGTCAGACGCCGTCGGCACCGACCCGCACGCTGCGGCGCCCGGGCCCCGGGCGCCGCAGGTCTCGCGGCCGGGAAGGTGCACCGGCGGCACCCTCGGTCAGCAGGGCACCAGCTCCCGGTCGGCGCACGGATCCACGATCGGGATGACCCGGTGCAGGCCGGTGGCCCGCAGCACCCGCTCGACGACCGGGTCGGGACGGAGCAGCACCAGCTCCCCGCCCCGGGCGCGGACGCGCAGGTGCGCGGCGACCAGCGCCCGCACCCCGGTGGCGGAGAGCAAGCCAACGCCCGAGAGGTCCAGCCGGAGCACGGGCCGGGGCGGGGCGTCCCAGAGCGCGGAGCGGAAGGCGGCGACCGTGGCGATGTCGACCTCGCCGGTCGCCCGCACCTCCACCTCGTGGTCGGCCACGGTGATCTCCATGTGGAGCCGGTCGTCGCGCTGTCGCATACCGACGAACCTATCCCCCGCCACCGACATTTCCGCCCTGCTGAGGGACCGGATCCGGGTACGCCCAGGGTCTACCCGGAGACTCCCGGATCCTCCTCAGGGAGGACACCCGCAGGGCCTGTGGGCTGCGACATCGGCGGGCGAGAATGGGCTCATGGTCCCTCCCCGCCCCCGTGCGCCCCGACTGATCCGACCCGTCCGCGAGCCCGCCACCGTGCCGCCGCCGCTCGACGGTCCGTGGGCGCCCGCCGACCGCCGGCTCGACGCCGTCGAGCTGCTGCCCCTGCCGGCCGGCGTGTCCGGCCCGGAGGACGTGGTCGTCGACCCGTCCGGCCGGGTCGTCAGCGGATCGGAGGACGGCCGGCTCTGGTGGTGGCCGGTGGACGCGCCGCCCGGCACCCTCCCCCGGCCGCTCGCCGACACCGGAGGCCGACCGCTGGGCGTGGAGGTCGACCCGCGCGACGGCAGCCTCGTGGTCTGCGACGCGTACCGGGGGTTGCTGCGGGTGACCGGTGACGGGGCGGTACGCGAGCTGGGCGGGCTCGGGGCGAGGGCGCACCTCGCCGACAACGCCACGGTCGCCCGCGACGGCACGGTCTACTTCACCGACTCCTCCGACCGCTTCCCGCTCTCACACTGGAAGCGGGACCTGCTGGAGCATCGGCCCAACGGGCGGGTGCTGGCGTACGACCCGCGCAGCGGACGCACCGACGTCGTCCGCGCCGGGTTCCACTTCCCCAACGGGCTCGCGCTCACCCCGGACGAGTCGGCGCTGATGCTGGTCGAGACCGCCACCCACCGGCTGGTGCGGGTCGCCCTGGCCGACGGCGCGGTCACCGTCCTGGCCGACCTGCCGGCGTACCCGGACAACCTCACCCCGGTGGGCGACGGGACGTACTGGATCGCGCTGCCCAGCCCCCGGGTGCCGGTGGTCGAGCGGCTGCTGCCCCACCCCCGGCTGCGGCAGCTGGTGGCGGTGCTGCCGGCGGCGGTGCAGCCGAAGCCGCTGCGCTACGGCCTGGTGGCCCAGGTCGACGGCGAGGGGCGGGTGCTGCGCACCCTGCACGGTCCGCGCGGGACGTACGACATGATCACCGGCGTCCGTCAGCACGGCGGGCACCTGTGGCTGGGCAGCCTCACGGGTCCCGGGGTGGCCCGGGTGCCGCTGGGCTGAGCCGCGCGACGACCGGCACACCCGCCGGACCGGCCCGCGTGGCGGCGGGCCGGTCCGGCGGGTGTGCGTACGGTCGGATCAGCCGCCGCGCACGGACGGTGCCGGCGCCGGCGAGCCCCCGGCCACCGCGCCCGGGTGCGGCGCGGCCGACGGGGACGGCCGCAGCCCGGCCGGGACGGGCAGGGCGCTGCCCTTGACGAACTCGTCCCAGCTGACGTTCCAGGCCGTCCAGCCGTTGCCCTCGTTCAACTCGACCTCGGTGCCCTTGATGGTGACCAGGTCGCCGACCTGCGTGACGCCCATCAGCCAGTCCGCGGCCTCGTTGGACACGTTGGTGCAGCCGTGCGAGACGTTGGTGCTGCCCTGGTCCCCCACCGACCAGGGCGCGGCGTGGATGAACTCGCCGCCCCAGGTGAGCCGCTGGGCGTCCTCGACGTCGACCACGTAAGGGTCGGCCGAACCCCGGGTGTCGAACGTCGTGAACTCGTGCTTCTCCATGATCACCATCTTGCCGCTGGACGTCGGCGTGCTCGGCTTGCCCATGCTGACGGGGATCTTGCGGACCACCTTGCCGTCCCGCAGCACCGACATCTGCTTGGTCGCGTTGTCGATCTCCAGGGCTACCTGCCGTCCGATCTTCGAGGTGGCGGTGCGGTCGGAGTCGCCGACCCGCTCCTTGCCGATCGGCAGGCCCTCCAGCCCGGCGCGGACGCTGATGCTGGTTCCTGGCCGCCAGTAATCGGGGGCCCGGTAATAGGCCTGGCTGCCGTCGGACACCCACGACCAGGCGCCCGGCTGCGGCGGATCCGTCTTCACGAACAATCGGCGCTGCACGTCGGCCCTGGCCTCTTTCGGAATGGGCGGGTCGAACGCCACGGTCACCGGCATGGCGGTGCCGTACGTCCGATTACCGGCGAAGTACAGCGTGCTGGTGATTTGCGGCTTCGTCGATTTCGGCATCGTGGTGAAGGTGGTCTTCCGGGTGGTCGTCGTTCCCGAGTCGCCCGTGGCGGTCACCTCCGCGGTGTAGGTGCGCTTCGGCTGCAACGGCGCCTTCGGCACCCACCCCGAGCCGTCCTCCCGGGGCTCCGCCTCGACCCGAGCGCCCTTGTCGTCGGTGATCCGGACGGCGGTGACCTTGCCGTTCCTGACCGCGGTTCCCACCTCGGCGGTGATCGGCACCTCCCGGGCGCGGTCGGCGGGCGTCACGGTCAACTCCGGTGCCGCCGCGGCCCGTCCCTCGGCCGGCCGGGCGCCCGGTTCGCGGTCGGCGGTGCACCCGCCGAGGGCCAACGGCGCGGCCGCGATCGTCACGGCCAGCACCGCCAGTCGCCGCCTCAACTCCATGATGCGTCCCCCCGTTAATTGGTGTCCCTCAGCCACATTCTCTCCACGCCCCGTCGCATCGGTGCGCAATTTCGACGGAAATGGAGAAGCAATTTCGGGAAGCATTTCCCGCCCTGCACGGAATGGGGCCGCTCGCGCCTGCTTCCGGATCCGTCCGCAATCGTCCGCCCCCGCCGGTCGCCGGCCCCCTGGTGCCCGTCCGTCCCGCCTGCGCCGCGCCGGCGGCGGTGCTCACGTTCCGGCGCCGTCGGCGGTTCACGTCCAGTCGTCGTCGCCGTGGTTGCGTTCCCACCGGCCGCCCACTGGCGGGGTGTCCATCCGGATCGCCGAGTCGGCATTGCCGGCGAGGTCGTTGTCCTCGACGCGGCAGTCCACGCAGCTGCCCTGCGCGGTGATCCACAGTCCGTGGTTCTGGGTGCTCGGCTGCTTGTTGTCCCAGATCCGGTTTCCCCGGATGGTGGCCGAGTCGACGGCCGCGTTGATCGCGATGCCCGCCCGCACCGGCGGTCCCCCGGGCAGCTCGTACGGCGTGCCCGGCGCCGGGGTGGCCCCGCTCCACCCGCTCGGCGAGTCCGGCCGGATCGGCGCGAGCGTGAGCTCGGTGTCGTCGTTGGCCGCCACCACGGCGATCCGCTCGCCGACGTGCACCACCTTGCCCCGGTGGCCGTCGTTCGGCCACGTCGCCCGCCGGTCCACCACCGACTTCTCGGTGTACCGCACCGAGTCGCCGTGCCCGCTCATGGCCGGCGCCCACTGCCGCCCGTTGTTCCGGATCCGGTTGCCGACCACGATGGCGTCGCGGATCGGCCGGTCGATGCGGATGGCGTCGGCGCTGTTGCCGTAGAAGTCGTTGCTCTCGATGACGATCTCCTCGGCTACGGCCTCCTCGCAGCCGCCGAGGTCGCGCTGGTGGTAGCCGTACCGGCCGTTGCCGCTGATCCGGTTGCCGCGGATCGTGTACGGGCCCGGGGTGTTGCCGATGCTGACCCCGTCGCGCAGGTTGCCGTCGATCACGCAGTCGGTGAGGATGCCGCCCCGCCCGGCGGTGTGCGTGGTGCCCTTCGCCGAGACGTGGAAGCCGGCCTCCAGGTTGCCGGTCATCGTGCAGGCGGAGACGATCAGGCCGTTCGCGCCCCAGTCGGAGATGCCGAAGCGGTTGCCCTGGGTGTGGCAGCCGATGATCCGCACTCCCCGTGGGCGCAGCTGGCCCACCTCCTGCAACTCCAGGAAGATGCCGTTGGTGGCGTTGGCGACCGCGCTGCAGTTGACGATGTTGAACCGCTCCACGCTGCCCCAGCCGCCGATGCCGACGCCGATGCCCGCGCCACCCATCTCGGTGCCGTTGTCCAGCCGCCCGCAGCCCACCACCAGCACCCCGTCGATCAGGCAGTCCTGGAGGAAGTCGCAGCCCAGGCCGGTGGCGGCGGTGTGGTGGATGTACAGGTTACGGAAGACGCCCCGTACGACGTACTGCAACCCGAGCCCCTTGGCCAGCGGGTTGTAGTCCGCCGACGCCACTCCCGAGCCGTCGATCTCGAAGTCGGCGAAGGTGCAGTCGGCCAGGTGCCGGTCCCGGTCGGCGCCGTGCTGGAGGGTGGTGTAGAACGCCAGCGGCGACGGGTCGGCCCGGTTGCCGGCGTTGCTGAGCACGAAGCGGGTCGCCCCCGGGCCGGCGCCGACCAGCGACACCCCGGTACGCCACACGGTGCCCGAGTCCCGCATCGAGTAGACCCCGGGCGGGCAGTAGATGATCCTCGCCCGGCCGTCGGCGGCGTACGCGTCGCCGAGCCGGTCCACCAGCGCGGCGAGCGCCGGCTGGTCGTTGGCGGCCCCGTCGCCGACCAGGCCGTGCTCCCGGGCGTCGCAGAGCAGCGGGGCGCCGGCCACCGCGTGACGCCGCACGCCTGCGGCGGAGGGCATGTCCGGGTACGCCACTCGTCCTCCCCTCGGCGGGACTGCCCCGCCCGCATTCCCGGCGCGCCCGCGGAAAAACGCGGCCCGGCACGGCGACGGCCCCGGCACCCGCCGGGAGGCGGAGAGCCGGGGCCGTCGCGGACGCGGGTCAGACGTTGGCGATCAGCACCGCCGGCCGCTCGACGCAGTCGGCGACGTGCCGCAGGAAGCCGCCGGCCACCCCGCCGTCGCAGACCCGGTGGTCGAAGGTCAGGCTGAGCTGCGTCACCTTGCGCACCGCGAGCTGCCCGTCCACCACCCAGGGCTTGTCCACGATCCGGCCCACCCCGAGCAGCGCCGCCTCCGGGTGGTTGATGATCGGGGTGGAGCCGTCGACGCCGAAGACGCCGTAGTTGTTGAGCGTGAACGTGCCACCGGTCAGCCGGGCCGGGGGCAGCGTGCCGGCCCGGGCGGCCGTGGTGGTCGCGGTCAGCTCGGCGGCCAGCTCGGCGGTGGTGAGCCGCTGCGCGTCCCGCAGCACCGGCACGACCAGCCCCCGGTCGGTCTGGGCGGCGATGCCCAGGTGCACCCCGGCGGACTGGACGATCCGCTGGCCCTCGGTGTCGACCCGGGCGTTGAGCTGCGGGTACCGGCGCAGCCCGGACAGGCAGATCCGGGCCAGCAGGGCCAGGATGCTCACCGGCGCGTCCGGGGTCGCCGCGTTGATCGCCACGCGGGTCTCCAGCAGCCCGGTGGCGTCCACGTCCACCCAGATGGTCACCTCGGGGATCTCCCGCCGGCTGCGGGAGAGCTTGTCGGCGATCACCTTGCGGATGCCGGTCAGCGGGACGACGAGGTCCTCCGCGCCGGGGACGGCCGACGGGGCGGGCTCGTCCGGCACCGCGGCGAGCCGGGCGGCGGGCGTGGCCGCCTCGGCGACGGCGGCCTCCACGTCCGCCCGGCGCACCACGCCGCCGGGGCCGGTGCCGCGCAGGGCGGCCAGGTCGAGGCCGTGCTCGCGGGCCAGCCGGCGCACGATCGGCGAGATGACCAGGGGCGCCGACGCGGCGTCCGGACGGTCGGCAAGGGCGGCCGGGCGCTCGACCGGGGCGGGCGCCGCCGACGCGGCGGGGGTGGGATCGGGCGCGGCCACGAGACGGGGGCGCCGACGCCGCCGCCCCGCGCCGCCGTGGCCGGTGCCGTAGCCGATGAGGACGTTGCCGGAACCGGCCCGTTCCTCCTCGCGGTAGGTGGCGTGCCCGGCGGGCTCGTCGCCGGCCCCGCCGTCGCCGTCGAGGGGCGCGATGGTGATCAGCGGCTGGCCGACCGGGCGGGTCTCGCCCGCCGCGCCGTGCAGCGCCACGACCCGCCCGGCGTACGGGCAGGGCACGTCGACGACCGCCTTGGCGGTCTCCACCTCGACGACGCTCTGGTCCACCGTGACCACGTCACCCACGGCGACCCGCCACTCGACGATCTCGGCCTCGCTCAGCCCCTCGCCCAGGTCGGGCAGGAGGAAGACCTGCGTACCATCCACGGTGGTCACGCCGCGCTCCCCCGGCTCAGCCAGCGCCCGTCGGGCTGGTCGTCCCACTGGAGCCGGGCCACCGTGTCGAGGACCCGGTCCACCGACGGCAGGTGGGTGTGCTCCAGCATCGGCGCCGGGTACGGGATGTCCAGCCCGGACACCCGCAGCACGGGGGCGTGCAGGGCGTGGAAGCAGCGCTCCTGCACGCGGGCGGCGATCTCGGCGCCGACCCCCGCGAAGCCCTGCGCCTCCTGGATCACCACGCACCGGCCGGTGCGCCGGACCGAGGCCGTGACGGTCTCGTCGTCGAACGGCACGATGCTGCGCACGTCCACGACCTCCAGGTCCCAGCCCTCCTCGCGGGCGGCCTCGGCGGCCTCCAGCGCGACCGGCACCGCCGGCCCGTACGCCACGAGCGTCGCGTCGCGGCCGGGGCGACGCACGACCGCGCGGCCGATCGGCGCGGTGGTCGTGGAGAGCTCCGCCTCGGCGCTGGAGAAGTAGAGCTTCTTCGGCTCCATGAACACGACCGGGTCGGGATCGTCGATCGCCTGGCGCAGCAGCGAGTACGCGTCCTCGACCGTGGCCGGGGTGACGACCTTCAGGCCCGGGGTGTGCGCGTAGTAGGCCTCGCTGGAGTCGCAGTGGTGCTCGACGCCGCCGATGCCGCCGGCGTACGGCACCCGGATGACGATCGGCACGCTGAGCGCGCCCCGGGTGCGGTTGCGCAGCTTCGCCACGTGCGAGGCGATCTGCTCGAACGCCGGGTACGCGAACGCGTCGAACTGCATCTCGACCACCGGGCGCAGCCCGGACATGGCCATGCCGACGGCGAAGCCGACGATGCCGGCCTCGGCGAGCGGGGTGTCGAAGCAACGCTTGTCGCCGAAGCGGGCCTGGAGGCCGTCGGTGATCCGGAAGACGCCACCGAGCGCCCCGACGTCCTCGCCGAAGACGACCACCCGGTCGTCGTCGAGCATCGCGTCGGCGAGCGCGGCGTTGAGCGCCTTCGCCATGGTCAGGGTCGCCATCAGCGCTCACCCTCCTCGTCCGCGGCGGCGGCCAGCTCGGCGCGGACCTGCTCGCGCTGCTCGACCAGTTGTGGGGTGGGCTCGGCGTAGACGTGGTCGAAGAGGCTCATCGGGTCGACCGTCGGCTGCGCGTTCATCCGGGTGCGCAGGTCGGCGGCGTACGCCTCGGCCTCCTCGGCGACCGCGGCGACGGCGGCGTCGTCGAGGGCGCCGCGCGAGCGCAGGTACGTCTCCAGCCGGACCACCGGGTCCCGGTCCCGCCAGGCCTCGACCTCGGCGCCGTCGCGGTAGCGGGTGGCGTCGTCGGCGTTGGTGTGCGCCTCCATCCGGTAGGTGTGCGCCTCGACCAGGAACGGGCCCTTGCCGGAGCGGGCGTGCTCCACCGCGCGGGTGAGCACCGCGAGCACGGCCACGGGGTCGTTGCCGTCGACCTGCTCGCTGGGCACGCCGTAACCGACGCCCTTGTACGCCAGCGACGGGGCGGCGGTCTGCCGCGACAGCGGGACGCTGATCGCGTACCGGTTGTTCTGCACGAAGTAGACGACGGGGGCCTTGAACACGGCGGCGAAGTTGACGCCCTCGTGGAAGTCGCCCTCGCTGGTGGCGCCGTCGCCGATGAACGCCAGCGCCACGGTGTCGCGCCCCTGGTACGCCTCGCCGTAGGCCACGCCGGCGGCGTGCACGCACTGCGTGGCCAGCGGGGTGCACTGCGGGGCGGTGCGCCGCTCGGCGGGGTCGTACCCGCAGTGCCAGTCCCCGCGCAGCAGGGTCAGCACCTCGACGGGGTCGATGCCCCGACTGACGAGAGCCATCGACTCCCGGTAGGTCGGGAAGACCCAGTCCGACTCGCGCAGGGCGAGGACGGCGCCGACCTGGCAGGCCTCCTGGCCGCGCGAGGACGGGTAGACGGCCAGCCGGCCCTGCTTGGTCAGCGCGGTGGCCTGGACGTCGAAGCGGCGGCCGACGACCATCCGCCGGTACATCTCGACGAGCGCCTCGACGGGCGGCTCGGGGTAGGCGGCGGGGGCGCGCAGCGGCGTACCGGTCGGATCGAGCAGACGGACGGGTTCGGTGGCCGGCAGCAGCGGCTTGGCCGGGTCGGGCGGGGTGGCCGCCCGGCGGCTGCGCGGGGCCCTGCGGACCGCCTCGGGTGTGGTCGTCACGGCGGGACCTCCTGGACGTGTGGTGGGCCTATGCTCCTGCTGTCGGATGATTGACTCAAGATCCAGGACAAACGCGGGACGGATGGCATGGGACGGGCAGCGAAGTGAGCCAGGAGTCCGGGGGCGTGGCGGAGCCGGCAGCCGGAACGGGACGTTCGGCGCGACCGCTGGACGACGTCGACCGGCGGATCCTCGACGAGCTGGTCCGCGACGGCCGCACGTCGGTGCGTACCCTCGCCGAGCGCATCCACATCTCGCGCACCAACGCGTACGCCCGCGTCGAGCGGCTGCTGCGCGACGGCGTGATCACCGGCTTCCGGGCCCAGGTCGCGCCCGAGGCGGCGGGGCTCGGCACCTCGGCGTACATCGCGCTGAAGATCGAGCAGAACACCTGGCGCGAGGTGTCGGCGGAGCTGGCCCGGGTGCGCTACATCGAGCACGCCGCCCTGCTCGGCGGCGACCACGACGTGCTCGCCCTGGTCCGGGCGCCCGACAACGCCACCCTGCGCGACGTGGTGCTGGGCCGCGTGCAGAGCATCGCCGGCGTACTCTCCACCCGCACCTGGCTGGTCTTCGAGGAGTTCGACGGCGAGCGCAGCCCGTGGGAGTGAGCCGGCGCGGCGGCCTCCCCGCCGGCCGGTCCGCTCAGCGCTCCGGCGGGGCCTCCAGGCCCTCCCGGTCGGCCAACTCCAGCAGCGGCTGGAGGGAGAACCGCCGGTCGTCGAGGC
Organism: Micromonospora echinofusca; assembly: GCF_900091445.1. Classification (NCBI taxonomy): domain Bacteria; kingdom Bacillati; phylum Actinomycetota; class Actinomycetes; order Micromonosporales; family Micromonosporaceae; genus Micromonospora; species Micromonospora echinofusca. Next base: position 2,576,495 of record NZ_LT607733.1, on the reverse strand, counting down.
CCGCGTGCGGGTCGCCGCGCCCGGCGAACCGGGCGGGCATCGTGGTCACGGCGAAGTCCTCCGGCCGGGCGTCGTCCAGCTCCGACCAGTCCAGCGGCGCGGAGACCAGCGCCTGCGGGGTGGGGCGGATGGAGTACGCCGAGGCCATCGTGTGGTCCCGGGACATCTGGTTGTAGTCGACGAAGACCGGCCGGTCCCGTTGCTCCCGCCACCAGGTGGTGGTGACCAGGTCCGGCAGCCGGCGCTGCATCTCCCGCCCCAGCGCCAGCACCGCCCGCCGGCAGTCGCCGAAGCTCCACCGGGGCTCGATGGACAGGTAGACGTGCAGGCCCCGTCCGCCGGTGGTCTTCGGGTAGCCGGTCAGCCCCAGCTCGGCGAGGAACGCGCGCACCTCGTGGGCCACCGGCACCACCTGGTCGAAGCCCACCCCCGGCATCGGGTCCAGGTCGATGCGCAGCTGGTCGGGCCGCTCGACGTCGGCGGCGGAGACCGGCCACGGGTGGAACCGCAGCGTGCCCAGGTTGGCCGCCCAGATCACCACCGCCAGCTCACCGGGCGCGACCTCGTCGGCCGTACGCCCGCTGGGGAAGGTGATGTGGGCGGTGCGCACCCAGTCGGGCGCGCCCGCCGGCAGTCGCTTCTGGTAGAAGGCGTCGCCCCGGTTGTCCTGCCGGGTGCCGATCTTCGCCCCGTCGAAGACGCCGCGCGGCCACCGCTCCAGCATGGTCGGGCGGTCCCGCAGGGCGCGCAGGATGCCGTCGCCGACGGCGAGGAAGTAGCGCACCACGTCCAGCTTGGTCAGCCCGAGTTCCGGGAAGTACGGCTTGTCGGGGCTGGAGACACGCACCAGCCGCTCCCCCACCTGGATCTCCTCGGCCGGCGTCGCCACGTGCACACCGTAACCCGCCCGGTCGGCCGGCACGCCGCGTCACGGCCCGCGCCGACCGACACGGATCCCGCCGGGGTCGACGCCGGGCACGCGCGCCGGCGGCCGGGTGGTCCGTGCGCGGAGCCCCGGCCGCCGGCGGCGGGACTCAGCTCATCTCCTCCTGGAGGCGCGAGATGAGCATCCGCTTGCCCTGCTCGCCCGCCTTGCGGTTGTTCTCCTGGATCTTCCGGAACCAGGTGGCCAGTTCCGTGTCGCCCCGCGCGTCGGCGTCGGCGATGTAGTTCTCCAACTGCCAGATGTGCTGCAACGACATCTGCAGCGCGTGGATCAGGTCGTAGTTCTGGTCCTTCACCGGGCTCGCCGGCTCCCTGACCATCGTGGCCACGGCACACCTCCCCGTCTCGGTGATCGATGGAGGCAGCGCTTACCCGGCCCGGCCGCGATCACGCCCCGGGCACGGGGCACCCCGGCGGACTGGTCGAGGCCTTCCGGGCTGGAATCGGACGCCGGTGACGACTCCGTCGTCGTCGGTCGTCGTACCGGTGGGTTACGGTGCGTCGATGATCCGGTGACCGGGACGGGGGAGACGGTTCGTGGGCGAAGGTGACGCGGGATCGGGCGGGAGCGGGGCGACCGCGGCCGGTGCGGCCCTCCGGTCGGGCGACGAGCATGCCTTCGCGGAGCTGACCGACCGGCACCGGCGGGAGTTGCAGGTGCACTGCTACCGGATGCTCGGGTCGTTCGACGACGCCGAGGATCTCGTGCAGGAGACGTTCCTGCGGGCCTGGCGCAGCCGGGAGAGCTTCCAGGGCCGCTCCACCGTGCGGGCCTGGCTCTACCGGATCGCCACCAACGCCTGTCTCGACTTCCTCGACCGCCGTCAGCGGCAGCCCGGTCCGCTCGTCGCGCCGAGGTCGTCCCGGGTCCCCGGGCCCGGCCGGGCCTCGTTGCCGCAGGCGGAAATCCCCTGGCTCCAGCCCTATCCGGACCGGCTGCTCGATCCGCCCGCCCCGCCGGACGTCGAGCCGGACGCGGCTCTGGTGGCCAAGGAGACCATCGAGCTGGCGTTCCTCGCCGCGATCCAGCACCTGCCGCCCCGGCAACGGGCGGTGCTCATCCTGCGCGACGTGCTCGGCTGGCCGGCGGCGGACACCGCCACGCTGCTCGACGGCACGGTCGCCGCGGTCAACAGCGCCCTGCAACGGGCGCGCGCCACCCTCCGGCAGCGCCTGCCGCAACGGCGGACGGAGTGGCCGGCGGCGACCGACCCGAGCGCCGAGGAACGGGCGGTGCTCCAGCGGTACGTGACGGCGACCGAAAGCGCCGACCTGACGGCGCTGGCGGCGTTGCTGCGCGAGGACGCCCGCTTCACCATGCCGCCCGAGCCGACCTGGTACGAGGGACGGGACGCGATCATCGAGTGCTGGGCGCCTGCGCTGATCGGGCCGACCGCCTGGAAGGACTGGTGTCACGTGCCCACCCGGGCCAACCGCCAGCCCGCCGTCGCCTGCTACGTGCGTGGGCCCGGCCGGCCCCGCTACCACGCGCTGGGCCTCGACGTGCTCCGCATCGAGGCTGGCGAGGTCGTGGAGGTCACCGCGTTCCCTCCCCGCGTCTTTCCGGCCTTCGGGCTGCCGATGACCCGTTGACGGACGGCGGCGGCGATGAGTTCTCAGCCGCCCCGCCGTCTCAATGGGGTGGCCGGCGGTGCGGCGCGACGCTGACGTCGCCGGAAGGACGGAGGCAGGAGAGAAACCATGGCCCAGCCGAGAGTTGTCAGCCGAGACGAGTGGGAGGCGGCGCGTGCCGAACTGCTCGTCAGCGAGAAGGAGCTCACCCGGGCACGCGACGCGTTGAGCGCTCAGCGGCGCCGGCTACCGATAATCCGGATCGACAAGGAGTACGTCTTCGACTCCCCGGACGGTCCGGTGGATCTGCCGGGTCTGTTCGACGGTCGTCGCCAGCTCATCGTCCGGCACTTCATGTTCCACCCCGACTGGGACGAGGGTTGCGTGGGCTGCTCCCTACAGGTCGACAACCTCGGCCACCCGGCTCACCTGCACGCCCGGGACACCAACCTGGTGCTGGTGTCCCGGGCGCCGCTGACCAGGATCGAGCCGTTCCGGCGGCGGATGGGGTGGACTGTTCCCTGGTTCTCGTCCTTCGGTGGGGACTTCAATCCCGACTTCGGGGCCACCAGGGACGACGCGGAATGCTCCGGGCTGAGCGTGTTCCTCCGCGACGGGGCGGACGTCTTCCACACCTACTCGGCCTTCTCCCGGGGCGGCGACGCGTTGATCAACACCTACAACTACCTCGACCTGACGGCGTTGGGCCGACAGGAGGAGGGGCTGGAATATCCGCAGCAGTGGTGGCGGCACCACGACCGGTACGACGACCGGCGCCACGACGCGCTGCCCGCGCGCGCCGTCGGCCACTCCCCGGACCTGGAGGATCACTGACAGTGGCGACCTACGTGTTGATCCCGCCCGCGGGCAGCGGCCCCTGGTACTGGCACCTCCTCGCGGAGCAGTTGCGGGACCGGGGGCACGACGTGGTGGCGGTCGACCTGCCGTGCGCCGACGACTCGGCGGGGCTGGCGGAGTACACCGACGCCGCCGTCCGGGCCATCGGGGACCGTACGGACCTGGTCGTCGTGGCTCAGTCGTTTGGCGCGTTCACCGGCCCGCTGGTGTGCGACCGGGTCCGCGTCGACCTGCTCGTGCTGCTGACCCCGATGGTGCCCCGCCCCGGCGAGTCGCCGGGCGAGTGGTGGGGCGGCACCGGCTACGCGCAGGCCAGGCGGATCCAGGCCGAACGCCAGGGCTGGACGCCGGAGCAGGACGAGGACCCGAACGTCGTCTTCTTCCACGAGCTGCCGCCCCGGCTGGTCGAGGAGGCCACGGCCAACGCCCGGGACCAGTCGGGGACGCCGTTCGAGAGGCCCTGGCCGCTCGCCGCCTGGCCGGACGTGCCGACCCGGGCGCTGCTGTGCCGGGGTGACCGCTTCTTCCCCATCGACTTCCTGCGGAAGCTGGTCTCCGACCGGCTGGGGATCAGCCCGGACGAGATGGACGGTGGGCACCCGGTGGCCCTGAGCCGGCCGCGGGAGCTGGCCGACCGGTTGGAGGAGATCCGGCGGGAGGTCTGCGAGGTCGCCCGCCCCACGTCGGATCGCCGGCGCTGACCGGCGCGCCGGGGCCGGTGCGGAATCGGCACCCCGGCGCGACCCGGCGCACCGTCTCCGTCCGCTGCCCGGGCCGAACGACACCGGTGGCGGGCGCGGTTATCCGGGGCGGGCTTGCGGGTAGGGGTTGCCGCATGGCGGAACTGGCGACGCTCTGGATCATCCGACACGGTGAGAGCACGGCGAACGTGGCGGCCACGGCGGCCGAGGCCGCCGGCGCCGAGCTGATCGACCTGACCCACCGCGACGCGGACGTGCCGTTGAGCCCGACCGGTGAGGAGCAGGCCCGGGCCACCGCGCGCTGGTTGGCCGGGCTGCCCGAGGCCCGCCGGCCGGACGTGGCGGTGGTGTCGCCGTACCTGCGGGCGGTGCAGACCGCCGAGCTGGCCCTGGCCGGCACCGGGATCCCCCTCAGCCGTGACGAGCGGCTGCGCGACCGGGAGCTGGGCATCCTGGACGGGCTGACCGGGCAGGGGGTGCGCCGACGGCACCCGGAGGAGGCGGCGCGCCGCGACCGGCTCGGCAAGTTCTACTACCGGCCGCCGGGCGGCGAGTCCTGGACCGACGTGGCACTGCGCCTGCGCGCCCTGCTCGGCGACCTGCGCCGCGACCACGAGGGCCGGCGCGTGCTGCTGTTCGGTCACGACGCCCTGGTCTTCCTGACCCGCTACCTGGTGGAGGGGCTCACCGAGGCGGAGCTGATGGCGCTGACCCGCGAGCAGGTCGTCGCCAACTGCTCGATCACCGGCTGGTCCGCCGGCACCGACGGCCGGCTCGCCCCGGACGTGTTCAACGACGTCGGTCACCTGCACGCGCAGGGCGCCCGGCCGACCAGGGAGGACGAGGTCCATGCCGAACCGGTCTGACACCCGCGTGATCACGCCCGGGCTGCTGCGGGACTGGGCGCTGCCCGTACCGACCGGCGGCAAGGAGGCCCGGGGCACGGTGCTGGTGGTCGGCGGCTCGCGGTTCACCCCCGGCGCGGTGCTGCTCGCCGGCGTGGCCGCGTTGCGGGCCGGGGCCGGTGTGCTCCAGCTCGCCGCCGCCGAGTCGACCGCCGCCGCGCTGAGCATCCAGGTGCCCGAGGCACTGGTGGTGGGCCTGCCGGAGACCGCCGACGGGGCGGTCGCGGGACGGCCCGGTGAGCTGCTGGACGAGCTGGTGACGCAGGCCGACGTGGTGGCCCTCGGCCCCGGGCTGAAGGACATCGACGAGACCGGCCGCCTGCTGCGCCTGGTGCTCGACGCCGCCGGCCCGGAGACGTCGCTGGTGCTCGACGCGTACGCCCTGGGTGCCCTGAGCCACGCCCCGGACCTGCTGGTCGGGTCCGGTCGGCCGGTGGTGCTCACCCCCAACCTCACCGAGGCCCGGCACCTGCTCGACCGGAAGCCCGGCGACGACCTGGACGCCGAGGCCACGGAGCTGGCCCGCCGCTACGACGCGGTGGTCTCCCTCTACGGCCACATCGCCACCCCCGACGGCCGCAGTTGGCGGGAGGAGAGCGGCGACGCGGGCCTGGGCACCTCCGGCAGCGGGGACGTGCGCGCCGGGCTGCTGGCCGGGCTGCTGTCGCGGGGGGCGGAACCGGCGCAGGCCGCGTGCTGGGCGGCGTTCGCCCACGCGGTGAGCGGTCAGCGGCTGGTCCCCCGGTTCGGCCGGATCGGCTTCCTCGCCCGGGAACTGCTCGACGAGATCCCGCACACCCTGGCGACCGTCTGACACCTTTCGTCGGCCCCGCACGGACGCGTGTAACGCTGCCCGGCTCCGTGGCGCTGGTGCTTGCGGAGGCGTGCATTCCGCCCGCCTCCCGCCGGTCGCTCCCCGCCAGGGGGCGTACCCCGGCTGGAAACAGCCCCTGGGAGTCTGTGTGAAGAACCTCCGTCGCAAGACACTGGCTGCCGCGTCCGCCGTGACGCTCGGCGTCGGCCTCGCCGTCGCCGGCGGGGTGGCCCCGGCGGCGTCGGCCGCCGGCCCGGACACCACGTTCCTGGTGCTCGCCCCGCAGGGTGCCAAGACCGACAAGGCGGCCGCGCGCGTGGCCGCCGCCGACGGCACCGTGGTCGCCAGCTACGACCAGATCGGCGTGCTCGTCGTCCGGTCGACCAACCCCGACTTCGTCACGGACGTGGCGGGCGCGGGCGTCGACTCGGTGGCGTCCACCGCCGGCCTGGGCACCGCCCTCGAAGAGGGCGAGACCCTGGAGGTCTCCGCGGCCGAGGCGGTCAACACGACCGCCGACCCGACCAAGGAGCCCCTCTTCGGTCAGCAGTGGGACATGCCGATGATCGATGTACCGCAGGCCCACGCCGTCAACGCCGGTCGGGCCGACGTGGTGGTGGGCGTGCTGGACAGCGGCATCTCGTCCAGCCACCCCGATCTGGCCAGCCAGATCGCGAAGAACAAGAGCACGTCCTGCCTCGGTGGCGTCACCGACACCACCGAGTCCGCCTGGAACCCGACCACCTCCGACCACGGCACGCACGTGGCCGGCACCATCGCCGCCGCCGTCAACGGCGTCGGCGTGGCCGGTGTCGCCCCGGGCGTCAAGGTGGCCGCCGTCAAGGTGGTCAACGACGACGGCTACATCTTCCCGGAGGCCGCGGTCTGCGGGTTCATGTGGGCCGCCGAGCAGGGCATGCGGGTGACCAACAACAGCTACTACATCGACCCGTGGCAGCTGAACTGCCGCAACGACGCACGCCAGCGTCCGGTGTGGAAGGCGGTCCAGCGGGCCCTGCGTTACTCGCAGAGCAAGGGCGTGCTGCACGTGGCGTCCGCGGGTAACAGCAACTGGGACCTCGCCCACAGGATCACCGACACGGGCAGCCCGAACAACGGGACGCCCGAGGAGCGCGAGAACCTCACCAGCTCCTGCCTCGTCCTGCCGGGTGAGGCGCCGGGCGTGGTGACGGTGTCGGCGGTCGGCCCGACCGGGGAGAAGAGCTACTACTCCTCGTACGGCCAGGGCGTGGTCGAGGTGACGGCGCCGGGTGGCGACACCCGCTTCCGTACCCGGGGGATCAGCTCGACCCTCTCCGACGGCATCCTGTCCACCACCTACAACACCACCACGAAGACCAACGGTTGGGGCTACAAGCAGGGCACCTCGATGTCCTCGCCGCACGCCGCCGGCGTGGCCGCCCTGGCCGTCTCGGCGCACCCGGGCATGACGTCCGGCCAGCTGTCGGCCTTCCTGGGCAACACCGCCGAGGCGATCGCCTGCCCCGGCGGCGTCTACAACCCGGTGCCGCTGATCGCGGCCGGCCCGAACGCCTACGACGCGACCTGCTCCGGCGGCAAGCGCAACGGCTTCTACGGCGCCGGCATGGTCAACGCGTACAACGTGGTGAAGTAGCAGGCACGGCACGACCCGTGGTGGGGCCCGGCGGATCACCGCCGGGCCCCACCCGTTTTCGCTGCTCACCACGGGGGTACGGGAGGAGTCGTCAGACGAGCCGAGGAGGTCGACGGTGTCCACCGATGCCATCGTGGTGTTGAAAGAGGACCACAAGGAGATGCGCCGCCTGTTCAAGGCGTTCCAGGACGCCGAGGAGGGCCCGGCGGCGCGGCGGCAGAAGCTGGTGAACGAGATCCTGGAAGCCCTCACGGTGCACACCTACCTCGAGAACGAGGTGATGTACCCCGAGGTCCGCAAGCTCCTGCCCGACCTGGAGGACGACATCCTCGAGTCGTACGAGGAGCACCACGTCGCCGACGTGCTCTGCGCCGAGCTGTTCGCCATGGACGCCGGCGACGAGCGCTTCAACGCCAAGACCACCGTGCTGATCGAGAACGTCCTGCACCACGTCGAGGAGGAGGAGCAGGAGTGGTTCCCCAAGGTGCGCGAGGCACTCGGCCGTAAGCAGCTCCAGGAGATCGGCGAGCGGATGATCGCGCTGCGCGCGGACGCGCCGCGCAAGCCGACCGACCCGAAGGCGATCAAGAAGTCGCTGGACGCGGTGACGGCCTGAGCGGACGGGACTCCACGGGCCCCGGTGCGCCGGGGCCCGTCGTCACGTCCGGGGGCGCGGGCAGGATCCGCCGCAGTGTCGGTGGCGCGGCGCGGGGCCGCCACTCCCGGGGGTAGCCCACCGAGACCTCCTCGAACCGCACCCCGTCGTGCCAGGTGGTACGGGGGATGTGCAGGTGGCCGTAGACCACGGCGGTGGCGTCGAAGCGCAGGTGCCAGTCGGCGGTGGACTCGGTGCCGCACCACTGGGCGAAGATCGGATAGCGCAGCACCCGGGTCGGCTCGCGCAGCAGCGGCCAGTGGTTGACCAGCACCGTCGGCAGCCCCGGCTCCCGCTCGGCGAGCCGACGCGCCGTCTCGGCGACCCGGGCGGCGCACCATGCGGACCGGCTCGGGTACGGGTCGGGGTGCAGCAGGAACTCGTCGGTGCACACGACCCCCACCCGGTACGCCTCCTCCAGCGCCGCCTCGGGGGTGTCGAGCCCGTCCGGGCGCCAGCTGTGGTCGTAGAGCAGGAACAGCGGCGCCACCAGCACCGGGCCGCCCTGCCCCCGCCACACCGGGTACGGGTCCTCCGGGGTCAGCACGCCCAGCCGCCGGCAGACGTCGACCAGGTACGCGTAGCGCGCGGCCCCGCGCAGCGCCACCGGATCGGCGGGCGGGGTCCACAGCTCGTGGTTGCCCGGCGCCCAGAGCACCTTCGCGAAGCGGCGACTGAGCAGGCCGAGGGCCCACTCGACGTCGGCCACCGTGTCGCCCACGTCGCCGGCGACCAGCAGCCAGTCCCGCGGCGACCCGGGGCGCAGCCCCTCGACCACCTCCCGGTTGCCCGCGTGACCGACGTGCAGGTCGCTGATGGCGAGCACACTGCCGCCCTCGCCGTCCTCCCCCGCCATGCCGCTGATCCTAGGCAGCGACGGGCCCCACCGCGAGGGTCACCCGCGCCACCGGCCGGGCCCGACGGACCGCCGCCGGGCCCGGAAAGGGCTCAGCTTCCGCAGCCCGGCTCGGCCATCCTGCGGTGCTGCGCCGCCTTGAGCCGGTCCGGGGCGATCTTGCCGGCGGCGGTCTGCACCTTGTTGAGCAGGGAACCCGCGGTCACCGTCTGGTCGCCGCGCATCATCGCCGCGAGGCCCTGCTCGGCCACGGTCCGCGGTCGTCCTTGCGCCCGGAGCCGACCCGGGTGTCCTCCATCTCGGCACGGTCGAAGAACTCCGTGTCGGTCGGCCCCGGGTGTGCTGTGCCCCGCCGCGAGCCGGTCACGCCCCGCGTCGGTGCCCGCCCGCCCCGCCGCGCGAGGTGGGCCGGGAACCGCCGGGACGGACCCGGTAGGATCGGCACGGGCCGTGACTGGCGCGTGGGGATGGACAACCATCGGGAAGCGGTCCCGTCATGAGGACGCATGCCGAGCGCCTGGGCCTTCCGCACGTCACTGGAGGTCGCATGTCGTCGCTGAACGCCGAATCCACCGCCTTCCGCAGCGCCCTCGAGGTGATCCGCGCCGTCGAGCCGCGGGTCGCCGACGCCATCGGCGCCGAGCTCGCCGACCAGCGCGAGTCGCTCAAGCTCATCGCCAGCGAGAACTACGCCTCCCCCGCGACCCTGCTGACCATGGGCAACTGGTTCAGCGACAAGTACGCCGAGGGCACCGTCGGGCGCCGCTTCTACGCGGGCTGCCAGAACGTCGACACCGTCGAGGCGCTCGCCGCCGAGCACGCCCGGGAGCTGTTCGGCGCCGCGCACGCGTACGTGCAGCCGCACTCCGGCATCGACGCCAACCTCGTCGCGTTCTGGGCGATCCTGGCCGACCGGGTGGAGTCGCCCGCGCTGAAGAAGGCCCAGGTGCGGCAGGTCAACGACCTCACCGAGGCCGACTGGTTCGCGCTGCGCCGCGAGCTGGGCAACCAGCGGATGCTCGGCATGTCGCTGGACGCCGGCGGCCACCTCACCCACGGGTTCCGGCCGAACATCTCCGGCAAGATGTTCGACCAGCGCAGCTACGGCACCGACCCGACCACCGGGCTCGTCGACTACGACAAGGTCGCCGAGGCCGCCCGCGAGTTCAAGCCGCTGATCCTGGTCGCCGGCTACTCGGCGTACCCGCGGAAGGTCAACTTCCGGATCATGCGGGAGATCGCCGACTCGGTCGGCGCCACCTTCATGGTCGACATGGCGCACTTCGCCGGCCTGGTCGCCGGGAAGGTCTTCACCGGCGACTTCGACCCGGTGCCGCACGCGCACATCGTCACCACCACCACGCACAAGTCGCTGCGTGGCCCGCGCGGCGGCATGGTGCTCTGCCAGCCCGAGCTGGCCGACCAGGTCGACCGGGGCTGCCCGATGGTGCTCGGCGGCCCGCTGCCGCACGTGATGGCCGCCAAGGCCGTCGCCCTCGCCGAGGCCCGCCGCCCCGACTTCGCCGACTACGCCCAGCGGATCGTGGACAACGCCCAGGCGCTCGCCGACGGGCTGCTGCGGCGCGGCGGCAAGCTCGTCACCGGCGGCACCGACAACCACCTGGTGCTGATCGACGTCTCGGGCTACGGCCTGACGGGCCGGCAGGCCGAGCAGGCGCTGCTCGACTCCGGCATCGTCACCAACCGCAACTCCGTGCCGCAGGACCCGAACGGCGCCTGGTACACCTCCGGCATCCGGGTCGGCACCCCGGCGCTGACCAGCCGGGGCCTCGGCACCGCGCAGATGGACGAGACCGCCGAGCTGATCCACACCGTGCTCAGCCAGACCAAGCCGGGCGCCAACCCGGACGGCACCGCGTCCAAGGCCAAGTACGTCCTCGACCCGGCCGTCGCCGACCGGGTCGCCAAGCAGGCCAGCGACCTGCTGACCGGCTTCCCGCTCTACCCGGCCGTCGACCTCGGCTGAACGGCGCCACCCGACGCCCCCGCCCGACCCACGAGCGGGGGCGTCCCCGTCCCTACCCGCCCCAGGGCGGCGGGGCGGGGTGGGGGGACCGGAGGGCTAGTGGGGGTGGTGGCGCAGGGCGCGAAGGCGGTGCAGGACGTCGGTGCCGCCCCGGCCGAAGTGGTCGTGCAGGGCGCGGTACTCGGCGTACAGCTCGTCGTAGGCCGCCGATCGGGCCGGATCGGGGTGCCAGGTCTCGCGCCGGCCGGCGCCCATCGCCGCCGAGGCGGCCGGCACGTCCGGGTACGCCCCGGCGGCGACCGCCGCGTGGATGGCCGCGCCCAGCGCCGCCGGGTGGGCGGAGTCGAGCACGTGCAGCGGCCGGTTGAGCACGTCGGCGTAGATCCGCAGCAACAGCCGGTTGTCGGTCAGCCCGCCGGCCACGGTCAGCTCGTCGACCGTCACCCCGGCGGCGGTGAACGCGTCGACGACGGTCCGGGCGCCGAAGGCGGTGGCCTCCAGCAGCGCCCGCCAGATCTCCTCCGGCCGGGTGGCGAGGGTCAGCCCGACCAGCACGCCGCTCAGCTCGTGGTCCATCAGCACCGAGCGGTTGCCGCTGTGCCAGTCCAGGGCCAGCAGCCCGTGGCCGCCCACCGGCTGGTCGGCGGCGAGGGTGTCCAGCAGCTCGTACGGGCTGATCCCCCGGCGGCGTGCCTCGTCGGCGTAGTGGGCCGGCAGGGCGTTGCGGGCGTACCAGGCGAAGATGTCGCCGACCCCGCTCTGCCCCGCCTCGTAGCCCCACGCCCCGGCGGTGACGCCGCCGTCGACCACGCCGCAGACGCCGGGCACCTCGCGGTACGTCTCCGCGTTCATGATCAGGCAGGTGGAGGTGCCGAGCACCGCGAGCATCCGGCCGGGCTCGACCGCGCGGGCCGCCGCGGCGGTGACGTGCGCGTCGATGGCGCCCGCCGCGACGGCGGTCCCGGCCGGCAGCCCGGTCCACCGGGCGGCGTCGGCGGTCAGCCGGCCGGCCTGGGCACCCGCCGGTACGAGCGGGCCGTCGACGCGGGGCAGCAGCCCGTCGAGGCGGGGGTGCAGGGCGCGCAGGAACTCCGCCGACGGGTACCGCCCGTCCTGCCGTAGCCCCTTGTAGCCTGCGGCCGGGACGTTGCGGGTCTCCCGGCCGCAGAGCTGCCAGACCAGCCAGTCCGCGGCCTCGATGAACCGCTCCGCCCGCTCGAAGACGGCCGGGTCCTCCTGGAGCACCTCCAGCGCCTTGGCGAGCTGCCACTCGGCGGAGACCCGGCCGCCGTAGCGGGGCAGCCAGCTCTCGCCGCGCGCGGCGGCGACGTCGTTGATCCGGTCGGCCTGCCGCTGGGCCGCGTGGTGCTTCCACAGCTTCGGGTACGCGTGCGGCCGCCCGGCCAGGTCGGGCAGCTCGCACAGCGGGGTGCCGTCGGCGAGGGTGGGCAGCATCGTGCAGGAGGTGGCGTCGACGCCGATGCCGCACACGTCCTCGGGCCGGACCCCGGCGGCGCGCAGCGCGGCGGGCACCGCGACGCGGAGCACCTCGCGGTGGTCGTCGGGGTGCTGCAACGCCCAGTCCGGCGGCAGCGGCGTCCCGTCGGGCAGCCGCTCGATGATCACCCCGTGCCGGTACGCGTGGACGGCCTCGCCCCGTACGGTGCCGTCGGCCACGTCGACCACGACGGCCCGACCGGAGAGGGTGCCGAAGTCGACCCCGACGACGTACCGGGGTGGGCCGGCCGCCGGCTGTGTCACCGCTGCTCCTTTCGCCGCGACGCGCCGGTGCCCGGGCGGACGGCCGGTCAGCGGCGGCGGGAGGAAACGCTACCGGTGCCGAAGGACCGGGTGGCGCTGGGGACGAGGGCCGGGTACGGGGGTGCCGGCACGGTGAAGCGCGACCAGCAGCCGCACCGCGAGGCCCGGCAGGTCAGGAAGGGCAGATCCGGGTTGGCAGGCCCCGGGAGAGCCCTTCGCGTTCGTCGTCGGTCAGCTCACGACCGACAACGGCGCACAGGTGCCCCTGCCAGAGCGCGGGATCGAGGCGGAGCAGTTTCAGACGGCCTCCCACCGGAGGCGAGTACAGCACCGACGTGCCGCCTTTCGTGGCGGCGAGGAAGCCCTCGTCCTCCGCGAAGACGTACGTCTCCCGATAGCCGGGATCGTCAGCCTGCAACAGGCGTATGGAGTTCCTGTTGGCCAGGAAGAACCCGGCCCCTCCGGTACCGCCCGCCACCCACCGGTTCTCCCTCAGCGGCCCGAGCGGGCCGGCCACCCGCTGCGACGGTCGCCCGCGGTGCACCGACCACAACTCCACCATCCGGCCTGTGGTCATCACCACCAGGTAGCGCGGATCCCCCAGCGGGACAGCCACGAGGAGATCGTTGCCGAGGCGTACTCGATGCTCCTTGGCCTCCTCGCCAGTGAGCAGATTGATGGCGTACACCTCCGGTTCGCCGGTAACGGTGACTGCCGCGTGCCCGGGAAGGGAGTGGCGGCCCACGAAGTAGGTCGGTTGGTCCGCGCCGCTGGTGAGCCCAAGCTCGCGCAGGTCGATCGACGGCGCCAGGCGGCGCCCCGCGCGGGCGTCCCAGTACTCGACCCGGGTGCCGGATTGGGTCACCAGCCGCTCGTCGCTGTGAAAGAGGAACTGCAGCAGCTCCGGTTTCCCGTCGGCGTCGACGGGTGGTGCCGCAGTGGTGAACTCGGCCACCTGGCGCAGCGACGGCAGTGCCCGCACAGAGATCCGGTGGTGGTCGGACACGTCTGCCACCAGAGTCTCGGCGTTGTTGACCTGGAGGGGCTGCTTCGCGTCCGGCGGCGTCCGGGCATCGCTGACCACTTCGGCGATGGTCCGCTGCGCCCCTTCCGTCTCCATGATCCGCAGTCTGTCGCCGTCCTTCCCCACGCGGACCACCATCGTGCTCCCGTCGCCCAGCAGCTTCGGCGGGCTGTACGCGACGTCACCGGTGTCCTTCACGAGCGCCCAGCCGGTCACCATGCTGTCGTTCCGGGTGACCACGACAGGCTCGTGGGCGGTCCCCAGCAGGGGCAGGTGGGCGATCCTCTCCAGCGAGTCGGGCCCGAAGAACCGCACTGCGCCGTCCGGCGCCGTCGTGGCGTCGACGAGGTCCCACTCGCCGGTCCGCACCAACACGGCGAAGCGCTCACCCCTGGCGTCCACCGCCACTTCCCGACAGGAGGTGTCGTCTCCACGGCGGTAGCGACTGAGCACCTGTCCGTCCGCCACACGGACAGCCTGGTAGTGGGCCGCTCCGATCGAGTCGGGAGCGGTGCCCTCCTGCCGGCACACGACCGCCACGCTGCCGTCAGCCGACACCGCGTTGCCCGAGTAGTCGACGGCGCCGGCCAGGTCACGTACGGTGCCGGAGTAGATGTCGACCGTCGCCATCGAGGCCTGTCCCGCTCCGGCGCGGTGCGCCACCAGCGTCTCCTCGTTCGGCCCGAACCACACGTTCGTGAGCCCGGAGACCTGGGCCGGTAGGGTCCGTGGCTGTCCCGTTTCCAGGTCCCAAACCTGCCCCGGCCGTTTCGAATCCGCCGCCGGCACCGCGACCAGTCTGCGGGCCTCCGGCGAGAAGTCCATGATGTGGGTGGCGCCCAGGGAGCGTTCCTCGAGTGCGCCCTGTAGCGGGTGCGCGGGCCCTGCCAGCTGCTCACCCGTGGGCGTCACGTCGTGCCAGGCGATCACACCGTCCGCGTCGCGCAGGTAGGCGATCCGCCGGCCGTCCCGGCTCACCGCCGGAGACAGAGCATTGTCAGCCAACCGAAGCTGCTCCTGCCGCACCCGGCCCTCGGCCGTCCGGACGAAGAGGGTGGCCCGGCCGCTCTCGGTCGTCACCAACGTCACTGCCGCGTCGGCGCTCGTCGCCGCCGCCGCGATGTTCCCTTCGGCGTCGGTCAGGGTCCACGCCGCGTCCTTGAGTTCCAGGTACCCGCGCATCAACGCGCTACGAGCCTCCTGCGTCGGCGCGATCCCGTACCCCGCGAGCGCGGCCAGGACGGCCGCCCCCGGGTTGGTGCCGGTCAACTCGTCCGACTGGACCGCCAGCGCCCGCGACCGACCCTCCGCCTCCCGCTGAGCCCTCACCTTCGACTCCTGCACCAGGAACGTGCCCAGTCCGACGACCAGGGCGAGGACCAGACCTGCGGCAGTCCATCCCGCACGCACCCGGACCCGCTGCGCGCGTCGCCGACGGTGGGCCTGGGCCAGGAAATGCCGCTGCTCGCCGGTGAGATCCGCCTCGCGCCCCCGCAACCGCGTCTCCAGGGCCGCGAGCTGAAGGGCGCCGGGTAGCAGATCGGCCGAGCTATCGGCCCTGCGCCATCGCTCCAGGTCGTGCTGCACCTCCGCACGCCCCGCGAGGAACTCGGCATCGGCCCGGACCTGCTCCGCCAACGCCGGCCACGCCGTGACCAGCGCTTCGTGCGCCAACTCCGCGCTCTCCGGGCGGCCGTCGGCACCGGACAGGACCAGCAGGCGCCGCTCGGCGAACGCGAGCGCGAGGCGCCAGCGTTCCTCGCCGGCCTCCTCGCGCGTCAGCACCCGCCGCAGTGGAGCCTCACCACCCGGCAGCAGCCGTACCAGTCCGGTGAGCAGCCGCCGAGCCTCCACCTCGGTCTCGGCGCTGACGCACTCCCGCCACGCCTGTTCGGCGTGTAGCCGCAGCGCACCGGTCACACCACCAAGATCGTTGTAGGTCTCGGCTCGAAGGCGCCCGGCGGCCCGTCTGTCCCACAGCCGCGCCAGGACGAAGCCGAGCAGCGGCAGAACCCCCGGCTCGCCGCCCGCGTCGTCCAGAATGCGCCGTTCCAGCCCGGGGTCGTACTCGACCACAGGTATCCGCCCGAGTGGCTCGGTCACCACCTGGTGCAGCTGGTCGCGGGTCATCGGGGTCAGTGGTAGCGTCACCCCGCGACGTAGTACGGACCCCAGGTGCTCGTGACTCAATGCGGAGTCCATGAAGTCGGCGCGCAGGGTGGCCAGGACCCGCAGGTTGGTCGGTTGCCGGTGCGGGAACAGCAGCGCGACGGTCTCGGCGATCTCCGACTCTGAACGGTTCAGCAGGGCTTCGGCCTGGTCGAGGACGACCAGCAGGCGGGCCGCCGATCGCCCTGTGGCCCGGTGGAAGGTGTCCGTGATCCCCAACTCGCACAACCAGCGTTCCACCTGATCGGCGCTGTCCACCCAGCCGGAGTCGGGCCATCCCGCACGCACCGTCTCGAAGAGTTCCGTCGCGATCGCCGCTCTCGGGGACGTGATGCGGCCGGCGTCGACCACCAGGACGTCGTAGCCGGCCCGACGCATCCTCGGTACCACACCGGCGAGCGCAAGCGACGACTTGCCGCAGCCTGAAGGACCGTAGAGGATGACGCTCGGCTCCGTCCCCCGCAGCGCGGTGACCACCTGCGTCGCCTCGTCGTCGCGGCCGAAGAAGACTTCCGCGTCGGCTTCCTGGAAGGTGGCAAGTCCACGAAAGGGCGTCGCCGGGACAAGCACGTCACCCAGTTCGGGTATCTCCCGCGCCAGTGTCTTCGTACGCATGACGAACGCCTGCTGTGCCTCGCGCACCGGCTGGGCCGCGACCACCATGCCGACCGCCGCGCCCAGGTCGTCGTCCCAGACGGGGCTGCCGCTGAAGCCTCGCTTGATGTGGCTGGCCTGCCCGTCCGCCCGCGACAGCTGTACCCAGCCACGCCCGGTGCGCCCACGGAACCTTCCTCGATGCCAGATCCCGTCCGGATGGTCGTCGGTGAATCCCACCACCCGCGTCTCGTGGTCCCACACACTCTCGGCGTCGACCATCGGCAGCGGGCGTGCACCGGGAAGCGCGGCGCGCAACCGCAGCACGGCCACGTCCCCGCTCTGGTCAGCGCGGATCGGCACCCACCGCCACACCTCCGCCGTCCCCCGGCACGCGTTCCGGTCGCTATCGGCCAGCGGCAGCTCGACGATCACCTGGGCCTCGACGTCCGGCGCTGCCTCGCGAGGCAGGCCGAGCGCGTCGGACACCACATGAGCGCAGGTGAGGACGAGGTCCGGGGCGACAACGAAGCCGGCACCGCCGACGGTGCCGTCCGGACCGATGACCCGAACCACCGCCGACGCCAGTGCCAGCTCCGGCTCCGGCGCTCCACGACGCCTCTCTCCGGGCACGTCGACCTCCCCGCGCGATGAAGCTCGTGTGGTCAGATTCCTTGCGGACCGCCAGCCGGATCGCCCTCGTCTCTCCTGTTCCAGGTGAGACTCACTGAGAAGTTGGCAGCCGTCGAGACACCCGCGATGACGATCTTCGCATCGGACGACAGGGACAGGCCGAACTCCAGCGTTGCCTCGTCCGGGAGCTGAGCCATCGCACGGCACTGGCCGACGAAGGCGTCCGCCACCGGGCGGACGACCTCAAGCATCTGCCCAAGCGACTGCTCAGCCCGTGCCATCGCACGACCACCACGGCCGACCCGCACCAGGCTCTCGTCCACCTCGTCCACCTGGACCCTGACGACGCCTTCGCCATCCCCCAGAGGCACCTCGACCGTATGGCCGGGCTGGCCCTCACCCACCGCAGCACATCTTCGGCAGCACGCAGGTAACCGCTTCCATGAGTCTCCCCCGTCAAGGTCGGCGAACCACCCAAGATAGCGACACTTGCCAATCCATTGCGGTAGCGAGTCGACTACCCGACAGGTCCGGCGGTCCCGGAAACGAGGAACCTCACCCGCCTACCGGCAAGGCCACGCCGAGGCTTCGCAGCGCCCGGTCAGCCCACCGGCCGCTTCAGGTGGTAGCGGTGCACCTCGGTGCTGCCCTGGACGTTGTTGACGTCCTCGGCGGCGGAGACCAGCTCCCAGCCCTCCCGGCCGGCCCGGTTGAGGTGCGCGATCGCCGTGTCGCCGTACGCCGTGATGTCCCGGCGCGACCCGTCCGGGCCGTACCAGGTGAAGCTGACGTGAAAGGCGCGGCCCTGCCCCTGATAACGGCGGACCAGCAACGCGTACTCCCAGGCGACCATGGCGTCCATTATGAGTGTCCACCCAGGACGACGAAACACGGGTGGTCGCGCTTTGCCATGCGGTGAACGCGGTGTGTCATCCCACCTCGGCGGTCGCCGCCCGGCGGGCCGTCTCGTCGGCGACCAGCGCGGCCAGCCGGTCCAGCCCGAGGTCGATCTCGTCCGGGGTGACGGCGCTGACCGACAGCCGCAGCGCGTCGACGGGGGCACCGGCGGCGTAGAAGTGCGCCATCGGCGTCCAGAGCACCCCGTACTCGCGGGCGGACCGGTGCAGCAGGGCGTCGTCGACGCCGAACGGCACGGTGAGCACGACGAAGAAGCCGCCGGCCGGGACGTTCCACCGCACCGGCGAGGTCCCCGCCGGGAAGCGCCGGGCCAGGCCGTCGAGCAGGTGGCGCAGGTTTCGACCGTACGCCGCCCGCTCCCGGACGGTGGCCGCCACCAGGCTGCACCCGTGCTCCAGCAGCGCCCCGCCGACCACCGCCTGGGCGATCGCCGACGTGTTCACCGTGACCATACTCTTGATCTTGGCAAGCTGGTCGGCGAGGAGACTCACCGTGCCGTCCGCGCCGGCGACGCGCTGGTCGGCGACCACGTAGCCCACGCGGGCGCCCGGCAGCACCGTCTTGGCGAAGGAGCCCAGGTAGACGACCCGTCGCGCGGAGTCCAGCGCCTTGAGGGTGGGCAGCCGCCCGGCGTGCGGGGCGGGGAAGAGGCCGTACGGGTTGTCCTCCAGCAGCAGCAGGTCCTCCTCGGCGGCCAGGTCGAGCAGCCGCCGCCGGTCGGTCAGGCCGATGCTGGTGCCGGACGGGTTGGCGAAGTCCGGCATCACGTAGCAGGCGCGCGGGCGCAGCCCCGCCGCCCGGGCCACGCGTACCTGCTCGCGCAGGTCGGCCAGGTCGATGCCGGCGGGACCGCCCCGTACCGGCCGCACCGGCAGGTCCAGCAGCCGGGCGGCGCCGGTCAGCCCCACGTACGTCGGTGCGACGGCGAGCAGCACGTCGCGCGGGTCGGCCCGCAGCGCCCGCAGTACCAGGAACATCGCCTCCTGGCAGCCGACGGTCACCACGATCGCCTCCGGGTCGACCGTGACGTCCTCGTCGACGGCGAGGTTGCGGGCGACGAGGTGGTGCACGATGCCCTTGGTGCGGCCGTACTGCAACAGCGTGCGGTGCACCTGCGCGGGGCTCTGCCCGAGGTCGTCGGCCAGGTGCCGGCGGAACCTGTCCAGGTGCCGGTGCAGCGCCGCGACGTCGAGGAACTCCTCGTACGGCCGGCCGGCCGCCAGCGACACCGCGTCGGGGTAGTGCTGGGCCACCTCGTTGAGGAAGTTCATGGAGTTCAGCGCCGGGTCGTCGACCGCCGGGTGCAGGTCGGCCACGCGCAGGTCCACCGTCTCCGTCACCGGTCAGCCCTCCCTGATCACGCGCAGCTCGCGGGCCGCCTCGGGGTCGGCGCAGCCGGCCAGCGCCAGGGCGTCGCGGAACTCGCCGGCCAGCAGCTCAAGCGCCGTGCGCGCCCCGGCCTCGCCGCCGGCGGCGAGCGCCCACAGCATGGGCCGGCCGACCAGCACCCCCCGCGCGCCGAGGGCCAGCGCGCGCAGCACGTCGAAGCCGTCGCGTACGCCGCTGTCCAGCAGCACCTCGCACCGGTCGGCCACCGCCGCCACCACCTCCGGCAGCACGGTCGCGGTGGCCGGTGCGCCGTCGAGCTGGCGGCCACCGTGGTTGGAGACCACCACGGCGTCCGCGCCGGCGGCCACCGCCAGCTCCGCGTCGCGCGGGTCCAGCACGCCCTTGACGACCAGTGGCAGGGCGGTACGGCCGCGCAGCCAGTCCAGGTCGGCCCACGTCAGCGCGGGTGCGAAGACCTCGCCGGTGTGCGCGGCGATGGCGGAGACGCCCGGGGCGGCGGTGTGCGCGAGGTCGTCGCGGCCGGCGGGCAGGTTGGCCGCCACGACGTGCGGCGGGATGGCGAACGCGTTGCGCACGTCGCGCCGCCGTGGGCCGAGGATCGGCACGTCCACGGTGACCGTCAGCGCCGTGCAGCCCGCCGCGTGCGCCCGGTCCAGCAGGTCGGCGACCAGAGCCCGGTCGCGCAGCCAGTACAGCTGGAACCAGACGCTCGCGCCAGTCCCGGCGATCTGCTCGATCGGCACGCTGCTCAGGGTGCTGGCCACGTACGGCACGCCGGCCGCGCCCGCGGCCGCGGCCAGCCCCAGCTCCCCGTCTGGGTGCACCAGGCGCTGGTACGCCATCGGCGCCACCGCCACCGGCAGGGCGTACGACGTGCCGAGCAGCCGCGCCTCGGTGCGGGGTGTGTGCACGCCGCGCAGCACCCGGGGCAGCACGGCCACCCGGTCCAGCGCGCGGCGGTTGGCGGCGAGCGTGGTCTCGGCACCACTGCCGCCGTCGACGTAGTCCCACACGTCGGGCGGCAGCACCGCCCGGGCCGCTCCCGCGAAGTCGGCCAGGCTGGCCGGCGACGGCTCCGCCGCCGGCAGGTCCGACCCCGACGACACGCCCTCGACCATCACCGGTCTCCCTCCCCACCGGCACCGCCCGCCGCGGCGAACCGGTCGCGCAGGAACGCCGCGGCCTGGTCCTGGGCGTGCCGGCCGTCGTCGAACGCCCCCGGCATGGCGAAGAAGCCGTGGATCATGCCGGCGTACCGGGTGAGGGTGGTCGGCACGCCGGCCCCGCGCAGCCGGTGCGCGTACCGCTCCCCCTCGTCGCGCAGCGGGTCGTGCTCGGCGGTGATCACCAGCGCCGGCGGCAGGCCGGCCAGGTCGGCGGCGAGCAGCGGTGACGCCAGCGGGTGCCGCGCGTCGGCGGGGTCGGCGAGGTAGTGACCCCGGTACCAGGCCACCGAGCGGCGGTTGAACAGCAGCGGGTCCTCGGCGTCGCCCCTGGGGTCGGCGCTCTGGTCGGTGTTCGGGTACACCAGCAGCTGGGCGGCGAACCGTGGCCCGCCGCGCTCGCGGGCCAGCAGGGTGACGGCGGCGGCGAGGTTGCCGCCGGCGCTGTCCCCGCCGACCGCCACGCGCAGCGGGTCGACGCCGAACTCCGCAGGGTTGTCGGCGATCCACCGGGTGGCCGCGTGGCAGTCGTGCACGGCGGAGGGAAAGGGATGCTCCGGGGCCAGTCGGTAGCCGACGGTGACCACCTGGCAGGGCACGGCGTTGGCCAGCCGTCGGCAGATGCCGTCGGCGGTGTCCACGCTACCGAGGGTCCACCCGCCGCCGAAGAAGTAGACCAGGGTGGGCAGCGGCCCCTCCCCCGCCGGCCGGTGGACGCGCACCGGCAGGTCGCCGGCCGGGCCGGGCACGTGCGTGTCGCGTACCTCGTGCACCGGCTCGACCGCGCCGCCGCTGGCGCGGATCGCGGCGAGGTCGGCGGCGCGGGCCTCGGCCAGGCTCTGGGAGTACAGCGGCGGGGTGCCGGCCGCCTCGCGGGCGGCCCGGTACGCCGCCACCTGCGGATGGATGCTCACGCGGGTCCTCCTCGGGTGTGTACGGCCAGCCTGTCGACGCCGCGCAGGAAGAGGCTGCCGCTGTACGTCGGCGCCTCGGCGACGGTGAGCCCGGGGAAGCGGGCCAGCAGCCTGGGCAGCGCGAGGCGACCCTCCAGCCGGGACACCGCCGCGCCGAGGCAGAAGTGCGGGCCGGCGCCGAAGGCCAGCGACGGCGGTCCGCTCCGGCGCGGGTCGAAACGGTCCGGGTCGGGAAAGCGGGCCGGGTCGCGGTTGGCGGCGGCGAGGATCAGCAGGACGTTGCGGTCCCGCCCGACCGGCACCCCGCCGACCTCGCTGTCGCGGGGCGCGGCCCGGGCCAGGAAGTGCACGGGCGCCTCCAGCCGCAGGATCTCCTCGACCGCACCCCGGGTCAACGCGTCGTCGCCGGGCAGCGCGGCGGCCACGTCGGGGTGGGCCAGCAGCAGCGGCAGCCCGTTGGAGAACATGTAGACGGTGGTGACGAAGGCGGCGTTGAACAGCACGATCAGGTTGCTCACCAGCTCGTCGACGGTCAGCTCCACGTCGCCTGCGTCGACCGCCTCGACCAGGGCGCTGATCAGGTCGTCGCCGGGCCGGTGGCGCCGGTGGGCGATCAGCTCGGCGTAGAAGTCGCGCAGCTCGGCGGCGGCGGTGTTGGCGGCGGTGAGCCGCTGCGGGGTCGCGCCGGCCACGTCCAGGAACTCGTCGATCCGTTCCACCCGCTGCCGGTAGAAGTCCAGCTCCCCGGCGGGGATGCCGATGAACTCCGCCATCACCAGGGCCGGCAGCGGGTACGCGAACTCCGCCACGAAGTCGAGGTCGGCGTCGCCGGCGTCGGCCATCCGGTCGAGCAGCCCGTCGACGACCCGGTGCACGACCGGCTCCAGCGCGGCGAGCCGGCGCGGGGTGAAGCTCCTCGCGAAGGCCGCCCGCATCCGCGTGTGCTGCGGCGGGTTGACGAACATCATCGAGGTCTGGAGGGTGCGCAGCACCTCCTGCTCCTGCCAGTCCGGCGGGGCCTGCTTGTACCACCGCGGGTCGCGCAGCACCTGGCTGACCAGGTCGTAGCCGACGGCGACGGCGGCGACCGTGCGGTGCTCCGCGCGCGCCGGCACCGGGTTCACCGGCCCCAGCGCGTGCAGGGCGGCGTAGCAGGGGTACGGGTCCTGCCGGCCCTCGTCGCTGTAGAGGCGGGTCAACAGCTGGGTGACGTCCACGGTCCTCCGGTCTCCCCCCAGGGAACGGTGGCGCGGGCGGCGGGGTGGCCCCGCCGCCCGCGCCGGTGTCACAGGCCGAGCAGTCGCAGCGGTACGGCGTCCGCCAGCGCCTGGTTGCCGGCGTCGTTCGGGTGGATGTGGTCCCCCGAGTCGTACGCGGGCAGCAGCCGGCTCGGCTGCGCCGGATCGCGCAGCACCCGGTCGAAGTCGAGCAGCCCGTCGAACTCGCCGCTGCCGCGCAGGTACGCGTTCACCGCCTGCCGGGTGGCCTCCTTCTCGGGCGTCCACACCCCCGGGTTGCCGTGCCCCTCGTACGGGGTCAGCGTCGACACGAGGCTGCGCAGGCCGCGCGCCTTCACCTGCTGGTTGACCTGCCGCAGCGAGGCGATGATCTGCTCGGCGGAGTCGCCCGACATCCAGACGTCGTTGATGCCTAGGTGGGTGATCACGGTCCGCGCGTCGGTCTGCGCGAAGACGTCCTCGTCGAGCCGGGCCAGGGCGTTCGGTCCGAGCTCGTGGTAGCCGGGGAAGCCGCCCGCCCCGGGCTCGGTGCCCTCGTGGTTGAGCCGGTTGCCGGCGAGGCTGAGGTTGAGCACGCCCGGGGTACGGACGTCCGGGCGGGCGTCGATGAGCCGGTCGGCGAGCAGGTCGGGCCAGCGCTTGTTGGCGTTGACTGTGCTGCCGTTGCCGTCGGCGATGGAGTCGCCGAAGACCACCACCGAGCCGGGGCTGTGCCGCCGCTGCACGTCGATGCCGGACAGGAAGAACCAGCAGCAGTTCGGTCGGATCGTGAACCCGGCCCCGCCAGCGGCGGAGGTCAGGTCGGTGGCACCGATGAAGTTGGTCTGCCGGGACTGGCCGTGGAAGGTCACCGGGCCGGTGGGGGTCGGGAAGTGCACCGTCAGGACCAGGTCCTGCTGGTCGCCGACGGGCAGCGCGACGGGGTCGCTGACCAGTTCGGCGCCCCGGTTCATGGTGGCCGAGGTGGCGCCGCCGAAGGTCAGCGTCCGCAGGGTCGAGGGGTCGATGTCGGACAGGTCGTCGGGGGTCGCGGTGTTCGGCTTCGCGACGGTGGCGCGGCCGACCCGGACGGCCTGCTCGCCGTAGGAGTTGCTCAGCCGGACCCGGAACCGCTCTCCGCCGACGGTGGTGTGCACGACCATCCGTACGCTCTGGTCGTTGAGGCCGTTGTTGGTCAGGCCGGTCGCGTTTCCCCTGGTGACCGCGGCGGCCCAACTGCCCGCCCAGACCGTGCGCTGGCGGGACGCCTCGGTGTCGGCCGGGCCGGCGCTGGCCACCATCGCCGGGGTGCCGGCGACGAGCAGGGTGGCGGCGGACGCGATGACATGCCATCTCTTCGGGGTCGACATTGAACCTCCATCGTTGGCAGCCCAGGGCCGTCCGCTGACGGCACCGCCTGGACGATGGTCCAGAAACCTAGCCGCCCCGTTTCACGACCGTCAATCAACCTGATCGACGCGATCAAATGTCCTCCGGTCCGGCCGGAGCGCCGTTCAGGCCCTGTCCGGTGACAGCCGGTGGTACCTACGCTCACGGACGGCGGCGGTGCGGTCGCCCGGCCGCCGCGCCGTCCCGGGCTGCCCGGCACGGCCACACTTCTGCGGCGAGGGGGCTGTCGGATGACCGACCGACCGGAGCGACGGGCCGGCTACGTGCACCGGGCGCTGGAGCTGTTCGCGGGCTTCGGCGACCGGGAGGCGCTGGTCGGAAACGGACACCGGCTCAGCTACGCCGAGGTCGCCGCGCAGGTGCGCGGGCTGGCCGCGGCGTTGCTCGGGCACGGCGTACGGCCGGGGCAGGCGGTGCTGCTCGCGCTCGGCAACCCCGTGGAGGGGCCGCTGGTGCAGCTCGCCCTGCACCTGCTGGGCTGCCGGACGATGTGGATCGCCCCGGTCACGTCCCGCCGGGAGGTCGACGAGTTCGTCCGGCTGGCCCGTCCCGACGCGTTCGTCTACGACGCCCGGGACGCCGCCGGCCTCGGGCCGGAGCTGGCGGCCGGGCTGCCCGGCGTACCCGTGCTCTGTCTCGGGCCGGGCGGCGCGGGTCCGGACCTCGTCGCCGCGGCCGCCGGCGCCCCGGCGGTCGACCTGCCGGCCGAGGCGCCGGCGCCGGAGTCCTTCCTCCAGACCAGCGGCACCACCGGCACCCCGAAGCTGGTGCACCACCGGGAGAGCTTCTACACCCAGATCCTCGCCCTGGCCGTCGACTTCCGCGCCGCCGGCCATCCGCCGCTGCGGCACCTGTCGCACTCGCCGATGTGGCTGGCCAGCGGCCAGATCACCACGCTGTTCAACCTCTTCACCGGCGGGGTGCTGTTCCCGCGCGACGGCTGGGACGCGGCGGGGTTCATCGCGACCGTCGACCGGGAGCGGATCAACTCCACCTTCGTCACCCCGCCGATGCTCTACGAGGTGCTCGACCACCCGGCCCTGGACGGCGCGGACTTCTCCGCCATGTTCATGTTCAACGTGGGCGCCGGGCCCGCCGCGCCCGCCCGGCTGCGTCAGGCGATCGCCCGCTTCGGGCCGGTGCTGCGCATCGTGTACGGCCTCAGCGAGGCCGTCGTGGTCACCGCCCTGCCGGGGCTGACCGACGACCCGGCGCACCCGCAGCGGCTGCGCTCCTGCGGGCGGCCCTACGGTGACGTACGCGTCGAGATCCGCGCCGACGACGGCACGGTGCTGCCGCCCGGCGCCGACGGCGAGGTGTGGGTGCACACCGACCTGCGCTTCGCCGGCTACCACGGCCAGCCCGAGCTGACCGCCGAGACGCTGGTCGACGGCTGGGTCCGCACCCGCGACGTCGGGCACCTCGACGCCGACGGCTACCTCTACCTGGTCGACCGGTTGCAGGACCGGATCCTCACCCGGCGGCGCAGCTGGCCGATCCACTCCCGCCCGATCGAGGACGTCCTGGCCGGGCACCCGCAGGTGCGGGCGGCGGCGGTGATCGGCGTGCCGGACGAGGCGGCCGGCGAGCTGCCGTACGCCTTCGTGGTGCCGGCGCCCGGCGCGACGGTGACCGCCCGGGAGCTGATCGACCTGGTGACCGCCGAGCTCAGCGACACCTGGGCGCCGGGCGGGGTCCAGTTCGTCGACCGGCTGCCGCTCAACCGCTCCGCGAAGGTGGACAAGCGCGCGCTGCGGGCCCGCCACGCCGAGGAGCACCCGTCCTCGATCGAGCACCCTGAGGCGTCGATCGGCAGCCTGGCGTGACCCCCCGGCGGGAACTGACCGTCCTGGTCGCCGCCGACCTGATCTCCAACCTGGGCAGCCGGATCTCGGTGGTGGCCATCCCCTGGCTGGTGCTGGAGACCACCGGCAGCCCCGCGAAGATGGGCGCGGTGGCCGCCGCCGAGACGCTGCCCTACCTGCTCTCCAGCGCGCTGGGCACGCCGTGGGCGGACCGGGTCGGGCTGCGCCGCACGTCCATCCTGGCCGACGCCGGCAGCGCCGCTCTGATGGTGGCGGTGGCCCTCACCCCGTGGCTCGGCTTCGACGCGCTGCTCGTCCTGGTCGCGGTGGTGGGTGCCCTGCGGGGTGTCGGCGACCGGGTCAAGCACGTGATGTTCCGCCCGGCCGCCGAGGCCGCCGGCGTACGACTGCTCCGGCTGACCTCCGTCTACGACGGGCTGGGCCGGCTGGTCACCCTGCTCGGCGCGGGGCTGGGCGGGCTGCTCGTCTGGTGGTTCGGGGTGACGGGGGCACTCCTCATCGACGCCGCCAGCTTCGCCGTGTGCGCCCTGCTCGTCGGGCTGCTGGTCCGGCCGCCGGCCGCACCGGCGGGACCGGCCGCACCGGAGGGCTACCTGCGCGCTCTCGCGGGCGGGTTCCGCCACCTGGGCCGCGACCGGACGCTGCTGACCATGCTGCTGGTGATCGCGGCGCTGAACATGGTGGTCAACGCGAGCGTCGCGGTCTACATCCCGCTCTGGGTGGCCGACGTGCTGCGCGGCCCCGCCGGGCTGGGCCTGGTGCTCGCCGCGTTCTCGGCGGGCGCGTTGCTGGGCAACCTGCTGTTCACGGCGTACGGTCCCCGGCTGCCTGCGTACCTGACCTTCGCGGTCGGCGCGGCGCTGGGCGGCGCCCCGCGGCTGCTGGTCCTGGCGCTGAGCGAGGAACTGGCCGTCGTGCTGGCGGTGACGTTCGCCTCCGGCATCGGCATCGCGGCGGTGAACCCGCTGCTGGGCGTGGCGATCTACGAGCGGGTGCCGGCCGCGTTGCAGACGCGGGTGATCGGGTTGGCCGGGTCGCTGGCGTTCGCCGGCCTACCGCTGGGCGCGCTGCTGGGCGGCTGGTCGGTCACCGCGTTCGGCCTCGTCCCCGCCCTGCTGGTGATGGCGGCGTTCTGCCTCGTCGTCACAGTGCTGCCGATGCTGCCCGGCCTACGTCCACGGGCCGCTCCCGCGCCGGCCGCGCGGGCACCGGATGTCGTAGGGCGGGCGTAGGGTCGGGCCATGGCCACCTGGGAGGACGTCCGCCGCATCGCGTCAGGGCTGCCGGAGACGAGCGAGCACCCGTCCTACCAGGGGGCGCCGGCGTGGAAGGTCCGCGACCGGTCGTTCGTCTGGGAGCGACCGCTGCGCCGCGCCGACCTCGACGCCCTCGGCGACGCCGCGCCGGATGGCCCCGTCCTCGGGGCCCGGGTGCCGGAACTGGGCGCGAAGGAGGCGCTGCTCGCCGACGGCCCCGCCGTCTACTTCACCGTCCCGCACCTGGACGGCTACCCGGCGGTCCTCGTCCGGCTCGACCGCATCGACCTCGACGATCTGACCGAGCTGGTCGTCGAGGCGTGGCAGGACCGGGCGCCGAAGCGGCTCGCGGAGGCCTACCGGGCGGGCCGGCAGGCGTAGCCCGGCGGACAGGCGACGGGCCGGGCCCGGGGCACAGCCGACGCCAGGCCACTCAAGGCCCTACCAGCCCCACCCCACCGCTGAGAAGCGACTGTCCGCCACGTCCAACCATGCACGAGGTTGTAGGTGGCCACGAGGTCTCCGGTCGGGTCCCTTCCAATCTTGGACCGCCTACCGGAGACCTCGCCGCCTATCCGTCACCGACCCGCCGACGTCGGGGTCAGACGACATCCACTTCTGAACGGCCTAGTAGTCGTCACCGCACGAGTGGCCCGGGTTGCTGCCGATCGGGACGAACGCCACGGCGTCGAACGCGACCGCGTCGAAGCCGCTCGTGGTCGCGGTCCCGACGTTGTTCAGCTGCACCTGGGCGCCTCGGCCCAGCTCGTACGAGCCCAGGTAGACCCACTTGTCATCGCCGAGGTCATAGGGGTTCGGGTTGGGGATTGGGAAGCCGTCTCCGCCAATCGCCCAGCCCGCCTCCAGGGCGAGGTTGATCGCACACGTCGCCTGCGGGAGGACCGCACCCCTGGTGATCAGGTACTCGGCACCGTCAAAGTCCGCGCCGTGGCTGGGCACGTGGGCGACGATGTCGTACCGGGCCCGCTCACCCGGGGCCAGGTCGAGATTCGGAGTCCACGACCCCACGACACGGCGTTTCGGGTTGCTCGCGTTCACGTACGTGTACCAGATGTGGCCCTTGTAGCCGGCGCCGATCTGGTGCGTGTCGACAGCGGCGTACGGAGCCGTGCCGCCACCGGCGGGCGACCCCCACCGCATCGTGAACTTGCCGTCCGAGGGACCAACGTCGGCACATCCGAGGTTGTACTGCGCGGTGTCGTTCAACGAGTAGACGACGGAGACCCGCTTGTTCGGATTGCGATTGCCGTTCTTGTCGCCGGTGAAAGTCCCGCAGCTGCGCTCGTAGATACGCTTGACCCCGGGCTCCGCCGTACCGGAACCGAAGGTCAGCTTCTCCTTCGCGCACTCCTCCAACAGGCAGTTGCCCGAGTTCGCCGCCCCGTGCCACCAGCACAGCTCCGAGTCGGCCGGGCAGCCGTTGGTGGCTTCCGAGCAGTTGTTGACCGCCGAGCAGAACTCGTACCGGTCGGGGATGGAGAGCACCTGCCTGATTCCCTGCGGGCCGGTGCGCGGCGAGTTCGCCCCGTACTCCGGCTCCGCGTACGCGCCGGACATGACCGGGAAACCCTTGAGCTGGGGCGTCTCCACCCAACCCATGATGCGCTCCGCGTACGCCCACTCGTTGGGCCGCTCCGCGTCGGCCATCGTCAGCCGCAGGAACGGTGCCCGGTTGGCGGGGTACCGCGGGTTGGCCGGGTTGTTGAACCAGCCGACGCCCCACCGTCCGTTGTTTCTGTCGCGGTTCGCGTACGGATAGTAGCCGCTGTTGTAGGCCCAGGCCGCGAGGAACCAGTTCTCCACCCAGGTCGGGTCGTTGTTGTTCATGTAGCTCTGGTACTGCGAGAGCTCGCCGGCCATCTGGTTCCACTTTTCGATCAGGATGTTCAGGCCGGCGGCAATGTTGGCCGCGTAGTCCACGGCGATCGCCCGGCGCTGCGTCTCGGTGAACACCGTGCTGCCCACCCGCATGCCGTCGGTGACCTGACCAATCCCGTACCCGCAGTCGGTCTTGCTGTAGTCGATGACGTCGAGGTTGCCCTCGTTGCCGTAGTAGCTGGCGATCAGCGGGTTGCCCGTGTCACCGGGTACGACGTGCCAGGACGCCTGGGACAGGTTCGTCTCCTGAGCCAGGATGGCGAGCATGACCTGGGCCGGGACCTTTCCGCCGCCGATCATCTGGCGGCGCGGGAAGAGCACCTGCGGTTGGTAGGCCGGCAGGCCGGCCTTCAGGTAGTTCGCCGGACGGCTGACGTTGAGCCTGCCGTGCACCGCCTGGTCGACCGCCCACTCCACCATGTCCGGGCTGACCTGGAGTGGCTGCACCCTGGGGTCGTTGCGCGGTACGGCGCAGGTGGGGGTCAGCGAGTTGGGGGCGAAGCCTCCGGTGGTCCCGTTCGCCGCCCGCGCGCCGGCCGGCGTGGACGGACGGGAGCCCAGCGCGACGTCCAGCTTGGGCGCGGTGGTCGTGTCGAGCGTACGAGTGGACTCCGTGCCGGTGGCCATTGCCCTGACGAC
Organism: Micromonospora echinofusca; assembly: GCF_900091445.1. NCBI lineage: Bacteria > Bacillati > Actinomycetota > Actinomycetes > Micromonosporales > Micromonosporaceae > Micromonospora > Micromonospora echinofusca. Next base: position 2,546,793 of record NZ_LT607733.1, on the reverse strand, counting down.
GACGCGCACCTCACCCGCGTCGGCCGGGTCGGCCGGTCGCAGCGGCTGGCCGACCGACCTCATGCTCTGCTGGTTGACGACCTCCTCGGCGACGAGGTGTCCCGCCTCCGAGACGGCCCGCACCTGCCGGCCAGCTGGCAGGACGCTCAGTTCCGGCACGGAGCCGCGCATCTGCGCCTGCCCGACCAGCACGTTGCGTCCACCGCGCTGGCCGAACAACTGGAGCTTGTCCCACGGACCGGTCGCGACGGTGGTCAGCTTGCCCGCACGGAAACGCTGGGCGAGCGCCTGCTTGCCGTGCACGGAGACCATGTCGATGCCGTTGCGCGCGGTGGCCTGGAGACCGAAGGGCTGCCCCGTAGGCTGGGCCAGTCGGGTCGCCCGGCCACGGTCGTCGATACGGACGAGGTGACCACCGAGGATCCCGTAGTCGCCGTCCGGTGCGGGCGCAGGCGTGGTCAGTTGACCCTTGACCTGGCGGGTCGCGGTCACCCTGCCCTGGGCGGCATCGATCGTGAGCAGTTCCGTCGACTGGGTGAAGTCGTCACCCAGAGACCGGGTCAGCAGCGCTCGGTCTCCCGGGCCGCAGGCGGGATTGAAGTAGGCGAGTTCGACCCCGGTCGCCACGTGGGTGGCCTTGCCGGTGGCGATCTCCACCACCGCTGCCAACGCTCCCGCGCGGGCGAGCGCCGGCTTGTTGGCGGCCTTCTTCGGTGCGAAGACGGCGACCGCGTAGCGGCCGGAGCCGGTCACGCAGACCGCACCCGTCCACGGCCCGACGGCGACAGAACTGGACGTCAGGGTGGCGAGGGTGGACCAACCGAAGGCGTTGGACTCCTTGGCCAGGTAGAGGTGGTAGCCGTCGGTGTCACCGGCCCCGGTCACCAGGACGTCGGTGGACGTCCGCCAACCCTTGCCCAACGCCTTGTCCGGCGTGGTGAAGCCGGCCTGGGTGCCCGGCCGGGCCGGTACTGCCGGCTCCGCTCTGGCAGCCGGCACCGACATCTGTGCGCCGACGGCCGACAGGACGGCGACGCTCGCGATCCAGCTTCGCCACTTCTTCTTGCTCGGACTCACACTTCCCCCGTTGATCTCGGTCTGCAACTTGATCGGCGACGGCGACCGCTGGGTCAGCGCCATGCGGTGCACGCGTTGTAGCCTCCGGAAGGCAGATCCATGTCGGGATCGGTTCCCTTGTGGCTGCCGCAGAACTTGACTGACTGCTGCCAGTCGACCATCGAGCTGGTCCAGTTCCCCTCAGACAGATTGGAACTGGCGGCCAACTGGTTCATTCCGCCGTACTCCGGCTGCGTCCAGAGCTGAGCGGAGATCAGCGTGGACGCCTCAGGGACGTTGAAATCTGCCCACATCGCCCGGCAGGTCGGGCTGTACCAGAGGTCGCCGTGCGGCTGCGCGGACACATCGGGATCGTTGAGGGTGAACCCCACGATGACGAAGGCGTCGGCTGTGCAACCCTGCGCGGCGGCCATCTTGCCGTTGCAACCTGCGCCGGCACAGCTGGCGGCGGCTGCGGGTGCGGCCGGGACGACGATTGACAGTCCGATGAGAATAGAAGACAAAATGGACAGGACGGCACGGCTGGCCCTCACGTTTCCCCCGTATGATGATCAGTGATAAGGCATCGGTATGTTTACATGTCCGTATTGATGACGCAACGTTGATTCTGCGACTGCGCACTGTTAGCCTCGCCCCGCCGCGGCGTCGTGCGCCGTGGCGTACGACGACGGGGGACACATATGAAGGGCCAGGTCGGCGTTGAGGCCGAACCACGCCCGCCGCGTTCGCGGTGGGCCGGACGCGGACGGCTCGCCGTGCGGATCGTGGCGGCGGTCGCTGTGCTCGCCCTCGGCGGCGCCTGGTGGTTCAGCGCCGTGGGAGAGGAGCCGACCGTGCGCGGACCGGAGGCCGGCACCGTGCGGACTGCGGACACGCCGAACGTGGAGCGTCCGAGCACGCCCCAGGAAGCCACGCAACAGTCCGGCACGCCGCTGCCGCCCATCCCCGGCACGACTGTCGACGCCGTCGCCGCCGACTGGGCGAAGCTGTGGAAGACACCGCCGCAACCCTCCACCAGGGGGTACGACACGACGGCGGCACTGCCGGGGACCGGCTACCGCACCCGGTTCGTGGCCCTGAGGAGTCCGGCCGGCGACGGCACCGAACTCGCCACGCTCTTCTGCCTCACCCGAGACCAGCGCCTCGTCCGGGACCAGCGGCTTGTCCGCGCGGTGGTGGACTCCTGCCTCGCGCCCGCCCTTCGTGACGGGGAGAAGTCGACGTTGTCGACCTGGCTGACGGAGCAGGACTACTCCCGCGACGTCTACGCGACCCGGGAGCTTCCCCGGTTCGTCGTCGAGCTGGTGTCCAGGGATGACGCCTTCCAGGTAAAGCTCGCGTCCAAAGGGCGAACTGCCGGTCCGGGTGCCGTTCCCGCAGCCGGCACGAGCGCTACCGGATGATCCCTCCGCCACTACCGAGCAGTGGGGCGGTCTGGTCGGAGACGCATTCCTCCGCCGGGCCGGCCTCGTTCCGATCGCGGTCGTCATCGGGGACGCCGCCGCGAGGAGCCCGGACGGCAGGCCCTTTTGCGGTTCCCTGACGTCGGCTAGCGTGCCGGCATGCCATCGACGTTGACCGAAGCGACGGATCCGTGGTGCCTACGCGACGGGGAGAGCGCGGCGCTGCTGCGCGGCCACCCGTGGCGACGTTTCGCGGTGCTGGGCGACAGCGTGGCCGAAGGGCTCTGCGAGCCCGTCGACGGCTATCCCGACGTGCAGTGGGCCGACCGGATCGCCGCCGAACTGCGGGCCGGCCGGCCGGAGCTGGCGTACCTCAACCTGGGCCTGCGGGGGCTGCGGGCGCACGAGGTGCGCGCCATCCAGCTCGCCCCGGCGCTGGCGTTCCGCCCCGACCTGGCGCTGGTGGTCTGCGGCGGCAACGACGCCTTCAGCCGCGCCTACGACGCCGACGCCGTCGACGCGGAACTGGCCGCGATGGTCGAGGCGCTGCGGGCCGCCGGCGCGGACGTGATCACCGTCGGCCTGTTCGACGTCTCGCACAGCCCGGCCGTGCCGCAGCGGCACCGGGCCGGCCTCGGCGAGCGGATGCGGCGGCTCTCCGCGCACACCGGGGACCTCGCGGAGCGGCTCGGCACCCTACACGTGCGACTCACCGACCACCCGCTCGTCGCCGAGGCGTCGATGTACAGCGGCGACGGCCGACACGGCAGCGCCCGCAGCGACGCGGTCGCCGCCGCCGAGACGGTCCGCCGCCTCGGCGCCCACCTGGCGAGCCTCCGCCCGAGCTGACCCCGCCCACCACAGCCCGGCGTGTCAGACGGGCTCGCTGGCTGACTCCCTGACCGCCGTCGCAGCGGTGCGCCGGATCATGCGGGGGGTGACCCTGCGGTAGGCGCGCGGGTCGACGGGCAGCAGCCACTGGCGAGCGCGGGCCAACGGGCCGAGGTTGAGCCCGAGATCGTCGAGCACGTCGTCGATGTTGTGCATCGAGAACGGGATGATGCTCGTACCACGGGCATGCTGCCCGTTGGTCCGCGCCGCCATCCAGGCCAGTCGCGTCCGCAGTTGCTCCCGCATCCGCTCCCTGGACGGCAGCGGGATCCCTCCACGCAGGTACGCAGCCGTCCAGACCGCTGCCATCTCGGCACCGAGCGGGCTGAAGAACGAGGAGTTGTAGCCGGAGAAGGTCAGGCGCGGGACGTCGACCGGCAGGATCTGGCGGTGGAGCATGAAGTTGCCGGCGGCGTCCTCGAGCCGGGCGTGCAGGGCGGCGTCGAAGAAGGGCACGTGCTGCCGGAAGCCGGTACCGCAGATGACCAGGTCGACGGGGAGCACCGTACCGTCGTCGAGCCGGGCGACCGGCCGCCCCTCATCGACCAGGAGTTCGCTGATCTGACGATCGCGGTGGACGCTGATCCGACCGCTGGCGACCCGCTCGAAGAAGCCGTCCGTCGCGAGGCTGACCGTGCTCCGCGCAATGTCCTCGAAGGTCCCGTCCGGCACGAGACCCAGCTCGCGCAGCTTGAGCTGCCGGGTCGCTACCGACGGCTCAGGCGAGCTGGTCCAACGTCCGGGTGATGTTGTGCTCGACGATGGCGAGCATGCCGGCCCGGTCCGGGAAGTCACCGTCGAGCAGGCGCAGCGGACCCGCCACCAGGGACAGGTACGTCGCGAGCCGGTAGAGGCGCAACCGGTTCCCGTCGAGACCGTCCACGGCCAGCGCCGGATAGGCGTCGCCGAAGCGCAGTTCGAGGAAGGCGTGCTCCCACTCCACGTCGAGGAACACCGCGCCCTCGATGTCCACGAGCACCGGGCGGTCCCGCTCGTCGACGAGCACGTGGTCCGGGCCGAGTTCGCCATGGATCAGGCCGTACCGGGAGCGGGGCGCCACGGCGGCGCACCGCTCGGCCAGGGCGTCGGCGAGCCGGTCCCGCACGGCGGCGATCCGCTCCACCCGGGCGGCGGCCTCGGTCAGGTCCCGCAGCGCCCGGTCGAGGATGATCCGCTCCACCGGCCGCCCGGGCGTCGGCCCGTCGAGGCCCGGGCGGCCGTACCGGTCGCGACGGCGGGCGTGCATGCTCCGGACGGCGTCGCCGAGCCGGGCCAGCACCACCTCGGCCCGTCGCGGGTCGCGCCGGCGCAGGTCTTGCAGAGTGCCGCCCCGGACGTCCTGCACCACCGCCACCTCGCCGGGCAGCAGGCCCGCGGTGGGGGTGAGCAGCAGCCGGGGCATCCGCACCCCGGCGGCGGTGAACTCGCGGTGCGCCGCCTCGAACAGCCCCTCCCCGGTGGCATGCCCGAACGGGTCGTCGGGTTCCAGGGCCGCCTGCGCCGGCCAGTAGTCCTCCGTGGGATGCCACACGTAGGCGATGCCGGTGGACCCGTCGTCGAGCGTCAGCCGGTAGACGCCCTTCTTCGTGCCGCCGGTCAGCCGCTCGACCGAGAGCAGCGTCCGCCCGCGCCCGAACGCCGCCCACGCCACCGGCCGCAACTCGTCGACCGTCAGCCCCGCCCGCGCTCCGTCCACCCGGCGATCCTGCCCCGGCCGTGCCTTGCGGGGAAACGCTTTTCCGGCGGGACGGCTGGCGCCGGCCGTCCCGCCACCCATCAGCTCAGTCGACCACCAGGAGGCCGGAGAGGAGGACGCCGCGGGCCAGGTTGAGCACCCCGTCGCAGCCAGGGAAGCCCGTACGGATGCAGGCGCCCGCCGCCCGGCGGCCGAACAGGTACGGGGCGATGCTGTACGGCACCTCCGCGGCCACCGTCTCGCCGGTGCCGATGTGCACGAAGTCCAGCGGGACGTCGTCGGCCTTCACGTACTCCTGGAGGATGAAGCCGCCCCGCCCGACGGCGCGGGTGAGGCCGTCGCGCCACGCGTCGGCGTCGGTCTCCCGGCCGATCAGCACGTCCACCCCGGCGGAGCCGTCGGCGGGCTTCGCCACCAGGTCGGCCTGGCCGGCCACCGCCCGGTCGAGCAGTTGCGCCGTCAGCGACCAGGTACGCGGCACGTACCGCCGCACCAGGTCGCGGTCCGCCGCCGGCAGAGTGTCGGCGTCCTCCCACAGCCAGGCGAAGGCGCGCTTGTTGGCGACCAGCCAGGCCGCCGCCGACACCCACATCGGCACCGTGCCCGCCGCCAGCGCCGCCGCCAGGGCGTCCATTCCGGCGCTCGGGGTGACCCGGTTGGGCACGAACAGCCGGAACACCCCGTCGACCGGGGCGCCGCCGGCGATCAGCCGCTTCCGGTCGTCGAGGCTCACCTGGGAGACCGGCGCGACGACCAGGTCCATGCCGCACCCGGCGGCCCGCTCGACCACCGGCGACAGCAGCCGGATGAAGCGCTGCGGGTCGTCGAGCCCCGGGTACTCGGCGTCGAAGTCGATCAGCATGGCGACCCGGGCGCCCTCGGGCAGGCCGAGGCCGGCGCGGATCGCGGCGAACCGCCGGTCCACCGCCGAGGGCGCCGCCGACAACCGGACCCGGTCGGTGAGGCCGCGCCGCCGGTAGACGTCGACGAAGCGGCGCACCGTGGTGTCCGCGTCGAACGCCCCGCCGAGGCTGCTGTCGATGTTGTACTCGACGAAGCGCGGCACCCCGTCGCAGAGCAGCACGTCGGGGCGGAACGCGGCCAGCAGCGCCTCGGTCAGCGGCTCGTCGTCGTCGAGCAGCCGGGTCTCGCCGTCGGGCACGCTCAGCAGCCGGCGCAGCTCCCCCGCCGTGGCGGCCCGCCGCCGGCACGCCTCGAAGATGAGCTGGGCGAGCCGGTCGGAGACGGCGTTGAGCACCCCCAGCGACGTCTCGTCCATCACCGGCGGCCGGGCCAGGCGCCACTGCTCGTTGTACGTGGCCCGGCCGTCGAAGACCTCGCGCCACGCCCCCGCCCCGGCGGCCACCATGTCGGCGCGCACCGGCGCGGGCAGGTCGAGCCACGCGCGCGCGGCGGAGGGCCAGCGGTAGTCGGCGTGCTCCATTCATCCCTCCTTCATGACGTGCCCGATGGCGGCCCGCAGCTGCTCGCGGCCGGGCTGCACGGCCCGGTCCAGCGCCGGGGCGAACGGCAGCACCGCGCCGTCGGGGCGGGTGACGCGGCGCGGCGGGGCGACCAGCCGCACCCGTTCGACCACGGTCGCGATGATCTCGGCGGCCATGCCGCAGGAGCGGTTGGCGTCGTCCACCACCACCAGCCGCCCGGTGCGCGCCACCGAATCGGCGAGCGCGTCCCAGTCGAACGGGTACAGCGTGCGCGGGTCGAACACCTCCACCGACACCTGGTCGGCCAACTCCTCGGCGACGGCGAGGGCGTCGTGCACCAGGTGCCCGACCGCGACCACGGTCACGTCGTCGCCGCGCCGGTGCACCCGGGCCCGGCCCAGCGGCACCGGGGCCAGCGCGGCGAGGTCCACGTCGGCGCGCACGTCCATCGCCCCGGCGGGGGCGAAGACCACCACCGGGTCGTCGCACCGCACCGCCGACACCAGCAGGCCGTACGCGTCGGCCGGCGTGGCCGGCACGACCGTGGTCACCCCGACGTGGGCGAAGAGGCTGTACGGGTGGTCGGAGTGCTGCCCCGCCCAGCCCGTACGGGAGCCGGAGCCGGGCACCAGGTAGGTGACGGGAACCGCGCACTGGCCCCCGCTCATCAGCGGGAACTTGTGCGCGTGGTTGACGATCTGCTCGAACACCAGGAACAGCAGCGACGGGATCTGGAACTCGACCACGGGCCGCATCCCGGCCAGGGCCGCGCCCGTGGCGAAACTCGTGAACGCCTGCTCCGACAGCGGGGTGTCGCGTACCCGCTGCGGACCGAACCGGGAGAACAGCCCGGCCGTGACGGCCGAGGCGGCCACCCGGATGTCCTCGCCGAGCAGAAACACCGACTCGTCGCGGGCCAGCTCGTCGGCCAGGGCCCGGGTGAGCGCCCTGCGGTAGGACAGTCGGGGCATCTACCCACCTCCGGTGCGCGCGGTCAGGCCGCTGGCGTACAGGTACGCGAGGGCGTCGGCCGGGTCCGGCTCGGCGCCGGCGAGCGCGAACTCCACGGCCCGCGCCAACACCGCCTCCACGTCGGCGTCGACGTCGGCGCGTACGGCGGCGGGCAGCCGGGCGCCCTGGATGTCCACCGGGTCGCGGGAGCGGCCCCGGGCCACCTCGTCGGGCGGGCGGTAGTCGAGGCGTACCGCGTGCTCGAAGGTGTGGTGGGCGTCGAAGCGGTAGGTCAGCGCCTCGATCAGCTCGGGGCCACCGCCGGCGCGCATCCGGTCGACGGCGGCGGTGGCGGCGGCGCGTACCGCCTCGGGGTCCTGGCCGTCGACGACGGCGGCCGGGATGCCGAAGGCGGCGGCGCGGCCGGGGATGCTGCCGGCGACCGCGCCCGCGACGGGCATGGTGGTGGCGTAGCCGTTGTTCTCGCAGACGAACAGCACCGGCACCCGCCACAGCGACGCCAGGTTGAACGCCTCCAGCAGCATCCCCTCGTTGACCGCGCCGTCGCCGAAGAAGCTCACCCCGACGGTGTCGTCGCCGCGCCGGCGCCGCGCCCACACCGCGCCCGTGACGATCGCCCCGGACGCGCCGACGATGGCGTTCGCGCCGAGCACGCCGACGCCGAAGTCGGCGGCGTGCATGGAGCCGCCCCGGCCGGCGTTGAGGCCGGTGACCCGGCCGCACAGCTCGGCGAGCATCCGGGCCGGGTCGGCGCCCTTGGCGAGCACGTGCCCGTGCCCGCGGTGGGTGCCGGCGACCACGTCCTCGACGCCCAGGGCGGCGCACACCCCGGCGGCGATCCCCTCCTGCCCGAGGTACGGGTGGATGCCGCCGACGACGTGCCCGGAGCGGACCAGCTCGATGGCCCGCTCCTCGAACCGGCGGATCAGGCGGACCGTCCGGTAGAGCCGGACCGGGTCGGCGCCCGTCACCGGTCGCGCCCCTCCTTGACGGCGGCGAGGATGTCGTCCCAGAGCCGGGCGCGGGCGGCGAGCGCGGTGTTGACGGTGTCCGCGCACTCCTGCCACCTGGCGTCGTCGTCGCCGCACAGGTCGGCGAGCATCTGCATCGCCATCGGGGTGTGCTGCTCGCCGTCGACCTCGATGTGCCGCTCCAGGTAGTCGACGAACGTGTGCAGCCGCCGGCTGCGCTCGTTGACGGCCACGACCTGGGTGAACATGTCGGGGATCAGGTCCTCGCGGCCGAAGGCGAACGCGGCGGCCTGGCAGTGCACCGGGGTGGTCTCGATGATCCGCCAGGTGGTGCCGGCGAAAGCCGCCGACGGCGCGGGTACGCCCGCCGCGACCAGCGACCCGGCCACCGGCCCGCCCGATCGCAGCAGCTCGACCAGCCGGTCGACGGCGGTGGTGTCGGCGCCGGCCTCCCGCATGCCCCGCACGTACAGCTCGAAGTGGCTGATGTACCCGTCGCCCAGCTCGTCGCTCTCCTCCACCATCACGATGTCGTTGATCAGCCGGCGGCTGCCCGTCGGGCCGGTCGGGATCCACGGCACCGTGACGCAGGTGAGCTGCCGCTGCAACGACTTCAGCAGGGACATGAAGTCCCAGACGGCGAAGACGTGGTGCTCCATGAAGGTGACCAGCGCCTCGTGGGTGTCGAGGGCGGCGTAGAGGGGGTGCCGCACGACCGCCTCGCGGCGTTCACCCACCGCCTTCTCCAGCCGCTCGATCCCCGGGTGGGTCCTTCCCCAGTCGTACCGTGACATGTCAGCCTCCCTGCGGGGCGCGGTGGCGCCAGATGACCGGGCAGTACTCGGGGTCCGCGTAGTCCGGCCGCCCGTCGTGGGTGCGGCGGACCAGCACGTCGTGGTTGTACGCGGCGAGGGTGCCGTCGGAGAGGGAGTACTCCCGCCAGGCGTTGTCGCCGTCCTGAAGGTGCAGCGAGATCGCCCGGCGCGGGCGACCGCTGACGTTGGCGCCGCTGCCGTGGTAGGTGCGGCAGTGGTGGAAGCTCATGTGCCCCTTGGGGATCACCATCGGCACCTTGCGGATGGCCGCGCCGTTGTGGGCCGCGTTCTCGGCGAGCATCTCCTCCAGCTGGTCACGGTCGCGGTCGGCGAAGTGGCGCACCACCGTGTCGTCGGCGCCGGTCTCCTCCCAGCGGTGCGAGCCGTCGACCATCGTGATGGTGCCCATCTCCTCGCCGCAGTCGTGCAACGGGATGAACGCGGTGAGCATGTCCTCCGACGACGAGGACGCCCAGTAGTGCTTGTCGAAGTGCCAGGGCACGATGTTGGACGGCTCACCCGAGACCGGCGGCTTGTAGATCAGCGTGGACTGGAAGACGCGGATCTCGGTGGCCCGGGCGAGCCGGGCGGCGACCGCCCCGATCAGCGGCTTGCGCAGGATCGCCCCGAGCCCGTCGTGCTCGTGGTGGACGTAGTCGTTGTGCCGCTGCACCGGGCCCTTCGACGGGTCCCAGTAGGCGAGCTTCGGTGGGCGTACCGGCAGGCGCCGGTGCCGCTCGCCGGCGTAGTAGCGGTCGGCGGCCGCGGCGAGGGCGTCCACCTCGTCGTCGGTGAGCAGCTTCTTCGACAGGTACCAGCCGTGCGCGGCGTAGAACGCCACGTCCTCGTCGGAGGGCAGCAGCGCCTCCTCCTCGGCGGTCAGTACCGGCTCGAACTCGGTCGCGGTCACGCCCGCACCTCCTGCGGTGTCGGGGCCGCGACGGTGGTTCCCGCCGCGGCCAGTTCCCGTTCCTTGGCCTCGTAGAGCGCCTTGATGTTGCCGCTGCCGAAGGTCCGCGCCCCGCGCCGTTCGATCAGCTCCAGGAAGAGCGTGCGGCGCACGTGCAGGGACTCGGTGAAGATCTGCAGCAGCTGCCCGCCGTGGTCGCGGTCGACGAGGACGCCGAGGTCACGCAGCCGGTCCAGCGGCGCGTCCACCGGGCCGACGCGCGCCTCCAAGGCGTCGTAGTAGCTGGCCGGGGTGCCGGCGAAGCGCACGCCCCGCTCGGCGAGGGCGGCGACGGCGGTGACGATGTCGTCGGTGCGCAGCCCCAGGTGCTGCACCCCGGCGCCGACGTGCTGGTCGAGGAAGGCGTCGAGCTGCCCGGGCCCGCGGCTGCGGTCGGGCTCCAGCAGCACCAGGGTCACCCGACCCGACGGGCTCTGCACCACCGTGGAGTTCATCGCCTGCCCGGCGACCTCCACGTGCTCGACGAAGATCTCCGCGAACCCGAAGACGTCCCGGTAGTACCCGACGGTCTCGTCGAGCTGGCCGGGCGGCACGCAGACCGCCAGGTGGTCGACCTCGGCGAGCAGCTTTCCGCCGCCGTCGACGGGCGTCATCTCGATCGCCCCGGGCAGGAACTCGCCCGGGTCGCCGCGCCGGGACACGAGGCGGTGCAGCACGTCGCCGAAGCCGCCCACCTCGGCGGTCACCACCTCGGCGTCCGCGCCGGTGCGGGTGGTCGGCGCCGTCACCCCCGCCGCGCCCCGGCGCACCAGCTCGGCGTACGCGCCGGCGGCGTCGTCGACCTCCAGCGCGACGACGGCCACGCCGTCGCCGTGGCGCCGCACGTAGCGCGACGCCGGATGCTCGGCGGTGAGCCCGGTGGTGAGCAGCATCCGGACGTCGCCCTGGCGCAGCAGCAGCGAGCGCTGCTCGGCCAGCCCGGTCTCGGGGCCGCCCTGGCCGCACAGCTGGAAGCCGACCGCCCGGTCGAAGTAGAAGGCCGCCTGGCGGGCGTCGCCCACGAAGAGTTCGATGTGGTCTATCCCACGGATGTCCATGTCCTCAGCCCTTTCACGGTTCCCCGTGGTTGCCGCCCGGGCGCGGTGCGCCCGGGATGGAGCGTGGTCAGTCCCTCGGCTGCGCGGCCCGGGCGAGCAGCAGGCTCACGTTCTGTCCGCCGAAGCCGAAGGAGTTGGTCAGCGCGTATCCGGTGTCCGTCTTGCGCGGCTCGGCGCGGATGTGGTCGGCCGGGCAGGCCGGGTCCGGCTCGTCGAGGTTGTGCGTCGGCGGCAGCAGGCCGCGGCCGAGCGCCAGCGCGGTGGCCGCCGCCTCCAGTGCCCCGGAGGCGCCGAGCAGGTGGCCGGTGAGCGCCTTGGTGGAGCTGACCGGCACGCCGCCGACGCCGAACACGTCGGCGAGCGCGGTGGTCTCGGCGATGTCGCCGAGCTTCGTGCCGGTGCCGTGCGCGTTGACGTAGCCGACCCGGGCGGCGGGCACGCCGCCGCCGGCCAGCGCGCGCCGCATGCACTCCGCCGCGCCGGCGCCGTCGGGCCGTGGGGCGGTCGGGTGGTACGCGTCGGTGGTCGCCCCGTACCCGGCGACCTCGGCGTAGCCGGTGGCGCCCCGGGCGGCGGCGTGCTCGGCGCTCTCCAGCACCAGCAGGGCGGCGCCCTCGGCGAGGACGAACCCGTTGCGGCGGGCGTCGAACGGCCGGCTCGCCGCGGTGGGGTCGGCCCAGCCCCGGGCGAGCGCCCGGGCGTTGCCGAAGGTGTCGGCGAAGGTGGGGAACAGTGGCGCCTCGCTGGCCCCGCAGAGCACCACGTCGGCCTCCCCGGCGCGGATCAGCCGCAGCGCGTCGGCGATCGACTGCGCGCCCGAGGCGCAGGCCGTGCCGACCGACGAGGTGTAGCCGCGGATGCCGTGGCGGATGGCGATGCGGGCCGACGGCATGTTCGGCAGGATGCCGGTGAGCAGGTACGGGCTGACCGCCGCCCGGCCGCGCTCGGCCCTGGCCAGCACCTGCGACTCCAGCGTGGCCATCCCGCCGACGCCGCCGACGATCACCCCGACGCGGCCCGGGTCCACGTTCTGACCCACCTCGATGCCGGCGTCGGCGAACGCGTCGGCGGCGGTGAGCAGGGCGAGCACCACGACCCGGTCCAGCACCCTGGTCTCCGGCCCGGAGGCGACGGTGCGCGGGTCGACGTCGGGGAGCAGGCCGGCCACCTCCAGCGACCCGGCCGCCGGGTGCCCGGCCGGCGGCCGGGTCAGCCCGGACCGCCCGGAGCAGAGCGCGTCGAAGGTGGCCTCGACGCCCCGCCCGACGGGGGTGAACAGCCCCATCCCGGTGATGACGGCGGTCATGACGGCGACTCGGTGAGGTAGCGCTCCCGCAGCGCCACCTTGCGCACCTTGCCGGTGACGGTGACCGGGATGTCCGCGGAGCGGACCGGCACCACCCGGCGCAGGCTCGCCCCGACGTCCGGGCCGAGCGCCGCCCGGACCCGTTCGGTGCGGTCCTCGGCGGCCTCGGCGCCGGCGGCGAGTTCCAACAGCACGTCCGTGACCACCCCGCCGGCCCCCGAGGTGATCACCACCGTGCAGTCGGTGACGTCCGGGCAGGCGGCGAGGACGCGCTCCTCGGACAGGGCGGTGTAGAACCGCCGCCCGTCCCCGGCGTCGACGGAGTCGACGGCCCGGTCCAGGTGGTAGTAGCGGCCCTCGTCGTCGGCGTACACCAGGTCGCCGGTGAGGTACCAGCCGCGTTGCCGGGACCGGTACGTGGTGACCGAGTCGTTCCAGTAGCCCCGGAACAGCGACGGTGAGTCGATGCCGAGCCAGCCCACCTCGCCGGCCGGCACCGGCTCGCCTGCCGCGTCGAGCACGGCGACCCGGGCGAACCGGTAGGGGCGGCCGACGCAGCGACCGTAGCGGTCGGTGTCGACGCGGTGGGTGATGTGGAACATCGAGTGCCCCATCTCGCTGGAGCCGAGCCCGTCGATGAAGACCGAGCCGGGCACCCGGGTGACCCCGTCGCGGGTCACCACGTCGCGGGAGCCGACCGCCACCAGCCGGCGTACGTGCGGCTCGTGTGAGCAGTCGCCGGTGTTGAACCACAGCGACACCGAGTCCAGGTCGTACGCGGACAGGTCGAAGCGGGCCAGCTCCGCCCAGGTCACGGAGAACCCGAACACCCCGTCGGGACGCCAGCGCTGGATCGCCTGCAGCACCCGCTCGCCGCCCTGGTCGGAGAGCAGGAGCATCTCGGCGCAGTTGCCGAGGGCCTGGTTGACCATGAGCACCGTGGCGGTGTGCGGGGCGGGCAGCGCGTTGAGGATGCGGCGGGTGCCCTGCGCCTGCGGCATGGCGAGCAGGTGCCGGGTGGCGGCGAAGAGGCTGGCGTGCGAGTGCAGCACCGCCTTGGGCACCCCCGTGGTGCCGGAGGTGTGGGTGATGACGACCGGGTCGTCGGCGTGGTGCCGGTAGTGCCCGGGCGCGGCGGCGGGGTCGCCGTCGCCGGCCTCGGCGGGCGTGCCGAGCAGCGGGACGCCGAGGTCGTGGCCGGCCAGCAGGGCGCCGTGCGCGTCGTCGGCGAGCACCCCGACGCCGCGCAGCCGGCGCACGTACTCGGCGGCGATCTCGGGACGCAGCCGGCCGTTCATCAGCGCCGGTACGGCCCCGAGGCGGGTCAGCGCGAGGAAGCTGAGCACCATGTCGGCGGCGGCGGTGGCCCACACGGCCACCGGGTCGCGGGGCTTGATCCCCCGCTGGTGCAGCCAGGCGGCGCGGGCGGCGACGCGCTCGTCTAGCTGGCCCAGCGTGAGCGCCCGCCCGGCCGGGTGGCCGTCCACGTCGGTGTCGAAGGTGAGGCCCGGCCCGGCCGGGTCGGCGCCGTGCGCCAGCACCCGGGCCAGCACGTTGCCGGCGCCGATCCGCTCGTCGGCGGCCAGCACCCCGCGCAGTCCCCTGTTCCTCATGGTGCGTCTCCTCCCCCCAGCAGCACCGCGACGGCGCCGGTTGCGGGTGCCCCGCCCGGGACGCCGTCGTCGGGCGCCTGTTCGATCAGGACCAGCAACGCCCGGTCGGCGTCGCCGTCGTGCAGCAGCAGTTCGACCTCGGCGGTGCCCTCGGCGCGCGGGTCGCCGGCCGGGGCGAGGCAGAGCACCGGCCCGCCGAGGCCCCAGCGGGCGGCCACGTGCCCGGCCACGCTGTTGGGCACCGACTGGAAGAAGAACAGCGGCCCGGGTCGGCCGCCGGCGGCGACCGTGGCGCGCACGTGGGCGGCGCTGGCCCGGTCGCCGGCCGCGCTGACCAGCACGATGGCGGTCCGCTCGCCGTCGGGGGCCGGCCGCTGGCCGTACGCCCGGGTCAGGCAGCGCTCGGCGACGGCCGCGACGAGGGGCGGGAAGCGGGAGTGCACGTACCCGGGCACCGGCGGCGGCGCCCCGTCGCCCGGCTCGGGCCAGGCCGCCTCGGCCAGCACGGTGAGGTTGCCGGTCGCGCTCATGCCGTACCGACCAGCAGCGCCGTGTTGGCGCCGCCGAAGGCGGCGTTGAGGCTCAGCGCGTACCCGGTGGTGGCGGGCCGGGGCGCGTCGCGCACCACGTCCAGCGGGCAGGCCGGGTCGGGGCCCAGCCAGCCGGCGTTGACGGGCAGTTTCCCGTGCCGCAGGGCGAGCACGGTCACCACCAGTTCCAGCAGGCCGGAGGCCTCCAGGGCGTGCCCGTGCAGCGCCTTGGTGGAGCTGACCGGGACGTGTGTGGCCGCCGCGCCGAGCGCGGTGCGCAGGGCCGCGGCCTCGGCGGCGTCGCTGTGGCCGGTGCCGGTGGCGTTGGCGTTGACGTACCCGATCGCCTCCGCCGTCAGCCCGGCGCGGCGCAGCGCCGCGGTGACCGCGCGGGCCAGGCCGCGCCCGCCCGGCTCGGGCTGGCAGGGGTGGAACGCGTCGCCGGCCCGGCCCCAGCCGAGCAGGTCGGCGACCGCGTCCCGGGCGACGGCCCGCGACTCCAGCACCACCGCGGCGACGCCGTCGCCGAGCAGCAGTCCGGTGCGCCCGGCGCTGAACGGGCGCACCGCGCCGTCGGTGGCGAGGGCGCGACCAGCGTCGAAGAGCGCGTACTGGTCGGGCTCGACCAGGTAGCCGGCGGCCACCACCGCGCGGTCGACGTCGCCCCGCCGGATCAGGGCGGCGGCGTCGGCGACCGCGCTGCTGGCCGAGACGCAGGCGGTGGTGTACGCCCGGGCCGGGCCGGTGAGCCCGCTGCGGGCGGCCAGCGCGGTGGTGAGCGCCGGCACGTGCGCGCCGCCGTGTACGGCCAGCAGCAGGGCGGTGCCGCCCCGCCGGCCGGCGTCGAGGCCGGCGGCCCGGCAGGCGGCGTCCACGGCCTCGGCGAGTTCGTCGGCGAGGTCACCGGCGTCGGGCAGGGTGGCGGCGGCGTCGACCCGGCGGGCCGTGGTGTCGAAGCGGTCCACGGGCCGGAACGCCGGGTCGCCGGCGAGCACGCTGGCGAGCTGCGCGTCGGTTCCCCTGCCGAACGCGCTGCTCGCGTGGACGCCGGTGAGCGGGACGGCCGCCGGCTCAGCCATCGGCGGCGGCGGTCAGGGCGGTCCGGAAGACCGCCAGGGCGTCGTCGACGGTGCGGATCGCGGCGAGCTGGTCGTCGGTGAGGTCGAGCCGCCGGTCGTGGCGCTGCTCGACGAGGTGCACCAGCCAGGCCAGCTCCATGGAGCCGATCCGGTCGCCGACCTCGGCGGACGGTTTCCCGGACAGGTCGGCGAGCATGGTCACCAGGTCGGCCCGTCCCAGGTCGGGCTGACCGGCCATCAGGAGTTGTCGCTCGGCGCCCCGGCGACCCGGTCGGCGACCATCGTGGTGAACTCGCCGACCGTCATCAGGGCCAGCTTCTCGGACTCGTCGTCGGCGAACTTGAGGCCGTAGCGGTCCTCGACGCGTACGGCGAGGTCGGCGAGGGCCAGCGACTCCAGGTCCACCCCGGACGGGCCGAGCGTGGTGTCGTCGTCGATGCCCTCGACGTCGTAGTTCATGTCCTCGAGCTGTTCGACGACGAAGGCGCGGATCTCGGGTCGCATGGTTAACCTCTTTCCGTGAGCCAGTTACCGGTGCCCGGTCGGGACACCGCGTACGTGTGGATCGGTCGGGGCGTCGGCGGTCGGCCGGCCCCGGCCGGTCGGCTGTTGCGGCGGGCGGGTGCCGCGCTGCTCGGCCGCGCGGAGGCGGAGATCGTGGTGGAGCGCGGCCGCGACGGGCGTCCGCTGGTCGCGGTGTGCGGCGCGGGGGCGCGGCTGCCGGTCAGCGTCAGCCGGTCCGGGCCCGTGGTGGTGGTCGCCGCCCGGGCGGGTGGCCCGGTGGGCGTGGACGTGGAGCGGTGCCGGCCGCTGCCGGCGGCGGCGCTGGCCCGCCGGTGGTACGCCCCCGCCGAGGCGGCCTGGCTGGTCGGGCGGCCCGCCGACGGGCAGGTGACGGACTTCCTGCGGCTGTGGACGGCGAAGGAGGCCGTGGGCAAGGCGCTCGGGGTGGGGCTGCGCGACGGTGGCCTGCGCCGGCGGATGCCGGTGCCCGTCGACGCGGAGGCGTCGCTGCGGCCGGTGCCCGGTCTCGCGCGGCTGCGCGTGGGGCATCCGGGCGTGGGCGCGGGCCTGGTCCTGGCGGTCGCCGTCGACGCCGTCGACGCGGCGCCGGTCGAGGTGGTCGTGGTCGAGGCGGACGGGCACGTCGGGGCGGCGCGGCACGGTGGTCACGTCGCCGCCGTACGCAGCGCGTCGGTCGAGCGGACCAGCTTGCCGGTGGTGGTGCGCGGCAACTGAGCCACCAGGCGCAGGGTGCGGGGTCGCTTGTAGCCGGCCAGCCGCTCGGCGAGCAGCTCGTCGAGGACCTCCTGCGACAGCGGCCCGTCGGGCTGCACGTAGGCGGTGATCGCGCCGTCGAAGACGACGACGGCGGCGGCGACGCCGGGCAGCGCCGCGACGGTCGCCTCCACCTCGGTCAGGTCGACCTTCAGGCCGCCGACGGAGACCTGCGAGTCGAGCCGCCCGCGGACGGTGACCAGGCCCGTGCCGGCATCGACGGTGCCGGCGTCGCGGGTGTGCAGCCAGCCGTCGGCCCAGCGGGTGGGGTCGCTCAGCCCGACGTACGGCGACGCGGGGCAGCTCACCCGCAGCTCGCCGTCGACCTCCCGGACCTCGATGCCGGGCGCGGGGGCGATGGACGGGCGGTGCCGGCCGTGCAGGTCGGTGCCGATGACGCCGACCTCGGTCATCCCGTACATGTTGCCCAGCGGCACGCCGTGGCGGTCGGCGAAGGCGGCGGCGACGGCGGCCGGGACCAGCTCGCCGCCGGTGGTCATCCGCTTGAACTGCGGCAGCGGCCCGGTGGGCCGGGTGGAGGCGAGCAGTCCGATGTGGAACGGCACGCCGAGCACGGTGGCCGGCGAGTCGTCGGCGGCGATCGCGGCCAGCACGGCGTCGCCGGCCAGGCGCTCCGGCGGCACCAGCTCGACGCCGGCGTGCAGGCCGTAGAGCAGGCCGCCGACCAGGCCCAGCACGTGCACCATCGAGGGCAGCAGGATGATCCGCTCGCCGGGCAGCGCCACGCCGTCGATGCGGGTGTAGCGGTGCACCTCGGCGACCAGGTCCTCGGCGGTACGGCCGATCACCTTGGACGGTCCGGTGGAGCCGGAGCTGAGCTGGATCACGGCGTGCCCGCTGACCGCCGGGCGGTCGGCGTACGCGGTGACGCCCTCGGTGACGTCCACGAAGATCCGTAGTCCGCCGCCGCCGGTGCGGACCGGGGCCACCACCACCTGCGGGGTGAGCCGCTCCAGCGCCCGGCCGACCTCGTGGTCGGTGAGCCGGTGGTCGAGCAGGATCGCCTGCGCCCCGCTGCGCCAGGTGGCCAGCAGGTTCACCACGTACGCCAGCGAGGGCGGCAGCCGCAGCGCGGCGGCGCCGCCGGGACGCAGTCCGGCCGCGGCGAGACGGGCCTGCGCCCCGGTCACCAGCCGGCGCAGGGTGCCCCGGTCGACCGGTTCGGGTAGTCGGAGACAAATGTCGGTGGAACGGCCTTGGAGCAGAATTTCGTCAACCCAGAGCGGGTCTGTCGCCGCAGGATTTCCCGTCGTCACTACCGTTCACCGCCCAGCCTCAGATAGGGCGGAACCGCCCATAAGGTGTGCCTGTCGGGGTGCTGCGGGGAACCTTACGACGCCGTCCGGACGCATAGCTAGATGCGAATGGCTAGATCAGAAAGAGCGGCCGGCCGGATTGCCCACGACCGGTTCGGCGGGCAGTATCGGGCGCGTACGGCGGCGCAGGGTGACCGCCGGATGACCCATCGTGCGTACGGCGCGAGACGCCCACCGGACGGCCGATGGCGGTCTTCGAACGGGTGGTGGAGGGAGGTCAGGAGGCAGGTGGGAGCGCCACGCGGGCGGTACGCCGCTCACCGTCCATCGCGCGCATCGCGCGGGCCAGGGTGCCGGCGTGCAGCTCCGTCTCGCCGCGCTCACGCATCAGCTCCGCCACGGCCGCGATCGCCCGCGCCTCGGCCGCCAGGGCCTGAGCGGCGAGCACGCAGCCCAGCGGGTCGAAGTGCCCGCTGTCGCGGGCCGGGTTCAGCCGGGCGACCAGGTCGACGACGCGCAGGTAGCGCTCGACGAGTTCCTGCTCGGCCCGGGTCAGCGCGGGCAGGTCGCGTTCACTCATCCCCGCAGCCTGCCACCACGCCCGGCGCCCGACCGCCCCACCCACGGCCGCCCGGACGCCGGGCCGCGGCTGACCGCCGGGCCCGGTCCTGCGCGGTGCGCGGATCAGGCCCGCGCCACGGCCGGGGTCTGGGCGTGGATGAGGAAGCGCAGCGACCGCGCGTCGGTGAAGCACTCCCGCATCGGCCGGACCAGGTCCCGGTGCTCCGGGCTGCGTTCCCACGCCTCGAAGTCGGCCAAACTCGCCCACTCGCTGGTGATCAGCCACTGCTCCGGGTCAGCCGACGAGCGGCAGACCTGGTCGACGAGGTGCCCGGGCACGCTGCCGGCCACGAGGTGCCGGACCTGCTCGTACGCGGCCAGGAACGCCTCCGTGCGCTCGGTCGGCACCCGCACCAGGAACACCACCCGCGCCCGCTGCCCGCCCGCGTCGGCACGCCGCTGCGCCCCGACGGGCGTCGTACCGGTGACCTGCTCGCTCACGGTGTCGCTCCCCTCTGCGGCGCGGCCCCGCGCAGGACCAGCGCGCTGTTGAACCCGTCGAAGCCGCGCGCGCAGACCAGCGCCAGCCGGCTGCGCGGCCGCCGGTGCTCCCGCAGGAAGTCCAGCTCGCAGCCCTCGGCCACCTCGTGCGGCCCGGCGGAGGCCGGCAGCGTGTCGTGGCCGAACGCGAGCAGCGCGGTGGCCACGTCCAGCGCCGAGCCGCCCTGATGGGCGCGGCCCGTCAGCGGCTTCTGGGTGGTCACCGGGGGCGGGCGGTCGCCGAAGACGGCGCGCAACGCCGTGGCCTCGCTGCGGTCGTAGCGGGGCACGCCGAGCGCGTCGGGCAGCACCACGTCCACCGCCTCCGGCCCGACGCCGGCCCGCTCCAGGGCCAGCCGCATCGCGCGGGCGTACTGGACCGGGTCGCCGGCCGTGTCCGCCGTGGTGTGCGCGGCGTCGTGGGTCGACCCCCAGCCGGTCACCTCGCCGTAGACGCGGGCGCCCCGCGACAGTGCGTGGCCCAGCTCCTCCACCACGAACACCGCGCCGCCCTCGGCCGGCAGGTAACCGCTGGCGGCGGCGTCGAACGGCCGGTACGCCCGCTCCGGGTCGGACACGTCGCTGAGCAGCCCCGAGCGCAGCTGACAGGCCAGGGCGTACGGGCTCAGCGGGCACTCGGTCGCCCCGGCGATCACCACCGGCGTGCCCCGGCGCACCGCCCGCGCGGCGTGCGCCAGGCTGTCCAGCCCGCCGGCGGCCTCGGCGACCAGCACCCCGCACGGCCCCTTGAACTGGTGGTGGATGGAGAGCTGCCCGACGCTGGCCGCGTAGAACCAGGCGATCGACTGGTACGCCCCGACCGTGCGCGACGGCCCGCCCCAGAGCCGTTGCAGCTCCCGCTGACCGAACAGGTTCCCGCCGGAGGAACTGGCCAGCGTTACGGCGTAGCCGTACGGGTCGGGCGCCCGCTCGGGCAGGCCGGCGTCGGCCAGCGCCAGCCGGGTCGCGGCGAAACCGAGGTGCGTCCACCGGTCGGTCTGCACCAGCCGCCGGTTGTCGGCGTACGCGGCGGCGTCGAAGCCGGGCACCTCCCCGCCGTGGCGGGTCGGGTAGCCGGCGGGGTCGAACAGGGTGATCGGCCCGGTGCGGCGGGTGCCGGCGAGCACCGTACGCCAGTGCGCGTCCACGCCGACCCCGCTGGGTGCCACGACGCCGATGCCGGTCACCACGGCCCGCGCGGTCACGACACCACCCCGGCGGGCTCCCGGCGGAACACCATCGCCGACTGGAAACCGCCGAAGCCGCTGCCCACCGAGAGCGCCACGTCCACCGGCAGCTCCCGCGCCTCGTTCGGCACGTAGTCCAGGTCGCACTCCGGGTCGCGGGTGCTCCAGTTGGCCGTCGGCGGCACCACGCCGAACTCGACGGCCAGCGCGCACGCGGCCATCTCGATCGAGCCGATCGCACCGAGGGAGTGCCCGACCATCGACTTGATCGAGCTGATCGGCACCCCGTACGCGGCCTGACCCAGCGCACGCTTGAAGGCGGCCGTCTCGTGCCGGTCGTTCTGCCGGGTGCCCGAGCCGTGGGCGCTGATGTAGGAGACCTGCTCGGGAGCGATGCGGCCCTGCCTCAGCGCGGCCGAGATGGCCAGCCCCATCTCCAGCCCGTCGGGCCGCAGCCCCGTCATGTGGTAGCCGTTGCTGCGGCTGGCGTAGCCGGCCACCTCGCAGTAGACGTGCGCCCCGCGACGGCGGGCGTGCCCGGCCTCCTCCAGCACCAGCACCGCCGCGCCCTCGGCGAGGACGAAGCCGTGCCGGTCGGCGTCGAACGGGCGCGAGGCGTGCGCCGGGTCGTCGTTGTCGGGACTGGTCGCCTTGATCGCGTCGAAGGAGGCGACGGTGACCGGGGAGATCGGCGAGTCGGCGGCGCCGGCCAGCACGATGTCGGCCTCGCCGTCGGCGATGAGCTGGTGGGCGTACCCGATCGCGTCGATGCCGGAGGTGCAGCCGGTGGAGACCACCTGCGCGGGGCCGTGCAGCCCGTGCCGGCACGCCACGTCGGCGGCGAGGCTGCTGGGCACGAGCGCCTGATAGAGGTACGGGCCACCGCGCGCCGCGTCGACCAGCCAGCGCCGGCCGGTGTCGCTGACCGTCACGTACTCCTGCTCCAGGGCGGTGGTGCCGCCGACGGCCGTGCCGAGCACCACGCCGGCGCGGTCCCGCTCGGCGTCGGTGAGGTCCAGTCCGGCGTCGGCGACGGCCTCGGCGGCGCAGGCGAGGGCGAACTGCACGTACCGGTCGGCGCGCCGCAGCTCGGTCGCGCCCAGGCCGGCGGCCACCGGGTCGAAGTCGCACTCGGCGGCGATCTGGGACCGGAACGGCGACGGGTCGAAGAAGGTGATCCGCCGCGTCGCCGTACGCCCCTCGGTGATCGTCTTCCAGAACCGGTCCCGGCTGGCGCCGCCGGGGGCGACCACCCCGACGCCCGTCACCACCGTGCGGCGCCCGCTCACGACGTCACCTCTGTTCGCGACTGCGGGGCTCGCAACCCCGGCTCACTCCTCGCGCTCACGACGTCACCTCTGTTCGCGACTGCGGGGCTCGCAACCCCGGCTCACTCCTCGCGCTCACGATCCGCCTCGCTGTTCGACCAGCTCGGTGTCGACGTGCCCGAGCTCGGGCCGGGGCGCCAGCGGGCCGAGGTGGAAGACGACCTCGGCCGGCTCCTCGCCGGTGTTGCGCAGCCGGTGGCGCACGTTGCGCGGCACGAACAGCGCCTGCCCGGCGGGCAGCGGCACCGGCTCGTCGTCCAGGTCGACGGTGATCGCCCCGCGCGCCACGTAGAGGAACTCCTCGCTGTAGGGGTGGTAGTGCTCGGCGATCCGCTCCCCCGGGCGCAGCGCCGCCACGCCCATGAAACCCGAGGTGCTGCCGACGGTCTTCGGGCCGAGCAGCACCCGCAGTTCACCGCCACGGCGGCTGTCGGGGGCGACGTCGGCGGCGGCCACCAGCCGCAGGTCGCGCTCACTCATCGCCGGCTCCCGTCGTCGCGCCGGCGCCGGCCAGCCGCTCGACCTTCTCCTTGATGACGGCGAGCTGCACCGCGCTGTTGGCGTTGATCCGGTCGGTCATGCCCGCGTCGTCGACCGGCGCGGTCGGCTTCATCGCGAAGTCCTGCACCCAGGTCATCCGGGTGCCACCGGGCTCCTGCGTGTAGCGCCAGTGGATGCGCATGTACTCGAACGGCCCGGTCTCCACCCGCCGGGCGTGGACCTGGCGGGTGGCCGGGTCGGCGGTGCGTTCGCTGACCCAGCTCCACACCGTGCCGTTCTCGTCGGGGTGCATGGTGAGCCGGAACCGCACGGTGTCGCCGTCGCGGTGCAGGATCTCCGCGCGGGCGTACTCGGTGAACAGCTCCGGCCAGTTCGCGACGTCGTTGGTGACGTCCCACACCAGCGGCAGCGGCGCGGCGATGAGGACGCTGTTCTCGGTGTGCCCGGGTGTGTCGGCGCGGCGGGCGACCAGCTCGGCCACGCCCGCGATGCTGAGCTGCCCGGCCTGCTCGGGGATCTGCACCTGCCACCGGTCGGCGACCACGGCGGAGAGTTCCAGCAGCGCCAGGGAGTCCATGCCGAGCTCCTCCAGGGACGCGGCCGGGGCGCGGGCGGCGGCGTCGGCGTCCAGCCCGCAGTTCGCCACCAGGATGTCGGTGATCTCGGCGGTCAGCGGACGGCCATGGGTGACGGTCATCGGTGCCTCCTGTGGTGTGCGTCGGGCGGGCCGGCGAGCAACTGCTCGACCAGGCCGGTGGTGTAGCGGCCCTTGCGGAACCCGGCGTCGTCGAGCACCCGCCGGACGAACGGGATGGTGGTACGGACCCCGGGGCCGGCGACGTCGAACTCGTCGAGGGCGCGCTCCAGCCGGTTGAGCGCGAGCTCCCGGTCCGGGGCCCAGACCGCCACCTTGGCCAGCAGGGAGTCGTAGTGCGGGCCGAACAGGTAGCCGGCGTGCCCGTGCGTGTCGACCCGGGTGAAGGGGCCGCCGGGCGGGGTGAAACGGTCCAGCCGCCCGGGCGTCGGGGCGAAGCCGCGGTCCGGGTCCTCCACGTTGACCCGGCACTCGATGGCCACCCCGTGCGGCCGGACGTCCTCCTGCCGCCAGCGCAGCGGCACCCCGGCGGCGATGTGCAGCTGCTCGTGCACCAGGTCGATCCCGGTGATCATCTCGGTGACGGGATGCTCCACCTGGATCCGACAGTTGATCTCCAGGAAGTGGAACCGCTCCTCGCCGTCCACGAGGAACTCCACGGTGCCGGCGCCGGTGAACCCCGCGTGCAGGGCGCCGCGCAGGGCGCACTCCGCGATGGCCTCCCCGGTGCCGGCCGACAGCGCCGGGGCGGGGGCCTCCTCCACCAGCTTCTGGTGGCGGCGCTGCACCGAACAGTCCCGGGTGCCCAGGTGCACCCCGTTGCCGTGGGAGTCGCACAGCAACTGCACCTCGACGTGCCGGGCGTCGGTCAGGTACCGCTCCACGTACACCCGGTCGTCGCCGAAGGCGGCCTGGGCGGCGGCGCGGGTGCGCGCGTACGCCCGGGGCAGCTCCGCCGGGGTGGCGACCACCGTCATGCCCCGTCCCCCGCCGCCGGCCGCCGCCTTGACGATCACCGGGTAGCCCACCTCGGCGGCCACCTCCGCCGCCGCGGCGGCGCTGGGCACCGGCGCGACGCTGCCCGGCGGCAGGGGCAGCCCGGCCCGGCGCATCAGCGCCCGCGCGGAGGACTTGTCGGCCAGCACGGCCATCACCTCCGGTGGCGGGCCGATGAACGTCAGGCCGTTGTCGGCGCAGATCTCGGCGAAGTCGGCGTCCTCCGAGAGGAACCCGTAGCCGGGGTGCACCGCCTGCGCGCCCACCTGCCGGGCCGCCTCCACGATCGCGGCGGCGTTGAGGTAGCTGCGCCGGCTGGCCGCCGGCCCGATCCGTACGGCCTCGTCGGCCAGGCGCACGGCGGCGGAGTCGGCGTCCGCGGTGGAGTAGACCACCGCCGTACGCACCCCCAGCTCTCGGCACGCGCGCAGCACCCGCAGGGCGATCTCCCCCCGGTTGGCGATCAGGACCTTCTCGAACATCGCGGCCCGCCCCTCAGTCCGGATCCAGCGCGACCAGCGGCTGGTCGTACTCGACCGGCTGGCCGTCGGTGGCGAGGACCTCGACGACCCGGCCGCCCCGCTCGGCGCTCACCTCGTTCATCAGCTTCATCGCCTCGACGATGCCGACCACCTGCCCGGGACGGACCAGGTCGCCGACGGCGACGAAGGGCGCGGCGCCCGGCTCCGGGGCGCGGTGGAACGTGCCGACGATGGGCGAGCGCACGGCGTACCGGTCCGGCGGGGGCGCGGCGGCCGGCGGGGGCGCCGGGCGCACCGCGTCGGCGGCGGATACGGGCTCGGCGGGCGTGCCGTGCCACTCCACCTCCAGCACCGTGTCCCCGCCGCGCAGCCGCACCCGCCGCAGCGGGCCGGGCAGCTCGGCGACGAGGTGTCGGGCGTGCCGCCGCAGCCCGGCCAGCACGGCGTCCGTGCCGCGCCCCGCCTCCGCGTCGGGCGCCTGCTCCGGGGCGGGGGCGGGCGCCTGCTCCGGGGCGGGGGCTGGTGGCGACGGCGGGGACCCGACGGGGCTCGCGCCGGCGCTCACCGGGCACCCGCCCGGGCGCCGAGGCGAGCCGCGCCGAAGCGCCGGAAGCGCTGCCGCCGGCGGCGGACCAGCGTGGCGGGCGGCACGTCGAGCAGCGGCAGCAGCTGCGCCAGCACCGCCTCGCGCAGCGCCCGGGCGGCGGCCCCCGGGTCGTGGTGCGCCGCCGGGGCCGGCTCGGGGACGAGGTCGTCGACGATCCCCAGCCGGCACAGGTCGGGTGCGGTCAGCCGCAACGCGCGGGCCGCCTGCGGCGTGGCGCCCCGGTCGGGCCAGAGGATGGCCGCGCAGCCCTCCGGGCTGATCACCGAGTAGACGGCGTGCTGGAGCATGAGCACCCGGTCGGCCACCGCGAGGGCCAGCGCCCCACCGCTGCCGCCTTCGCCGGTGATCACGGCGACGACGGGGGTGGGCAGCACGGTCAGGGCGAGGATGTTCTCGGCGATGGCCGCCGCCTGCCCCTGTTCCTCGGCCCGCACGCCGGGATCGGCCCCCGGGGTGTCGACCAGGGTTACCACCGGCAGGCCGAGCCGGGCGGCGAGGCGCATCAGCCGCAGCGCCTTGCGGTGCCCCGCCGGGCTGGCCATGCCGAAGTTGCGCCCGACCAGCTCGGCGGTGGTGTGCCCCTTCTGGTGCCCCACGACCATCACCGGCCTGCCGTCGAGGCGCGCCAGGCCGCCCACCACGGCCGGGCAGTCCCCGCCGAGCCGGTCGCCGTGCAGCTCGACGAAACCGTCGAACGCCGTCTCCAGGTAGTCCAGAGTGGTCGGCCGACCGGGGTGCCGGGCCAGCCGTACCGTCTCCCAGGCGTCGCCGGCCGGGCCCGGCACCGTCGTCGCGGCGGCCCCGCCGGCCGGCCGCGCAACCAGCGGCGACGGCTCCTGCCGGGGTACGCCGGCACGGGACGCGGGGCGGCGGCCCGCGCGGGCGGCGGCGAGCAGCGCCACCAGCCGGCCCCGCAGCGCGTGCCGGGGCACCACCATGTCGACCTGGCCGTGCCGCAGCAGGAAGTCGGCGGTCTGGAAACCCTCCGGCAGGTCCCGGCCGGTGACCTGCCGGATCACCCGGGGGCCCGCGAAGCCCATCCGCGCGCCGCTCTCGGCGAGCACCACGTCGGTGTTGGTGGCGAACGAGGCAGCCACGCCCCCGTACGTCGGGTCGGTCAGCACGCTGACGGTGAGCAGGCCGGCCTCCCGCAGCGCGGCGACCGCCTGGCTGACCGTGGCCATCTGCATCAGCGACAGGACACCCTCCTGCATCCGCGCCCCGCCCGAGGCGGTGACGAGGACCAGCGGCACCCCGTCGGCGAGGGCCCGCTCGGCGGCCAGGGTGATCAGCTCCCCCACCACGCAGCCCAGGCTGCCGCCTAGGAAGCGGAAGTCCATCACCGCCAGCACGCACGGATACCGCCCGACGGTGGCGGTGCCGCAGACCACCGCCTCGGCCAGTCCGGTGCCCGCGCGGGCGGCCGTGAGCCGGTGCGGGTACGGCAGCAGGTCGACGAAGCCGATCGGGTCGACCTCGGCCGGCCGCTCCGGCAGGGCGGTGAACGACCCCGGGTCGACGAGCTGCACCAGCCGCTCGGGTGCGTCGACGCGGGCGTGCGCGCCGCACTCGGGGCAGACGTCGAGGTTGCGCCGCAGCCGCTTGCGGTACAGCAGGGTGGCGCAGCCGCCGCACCGGGACCAGAGCTGCCCGTCGCGGGGCGCGGTGGCGGTCACGACGGCCGTCCGGCCGGCGCGGCGTCGAAGCGGTAGAAGCAGCGGGCCATCGCGTCGCGCGGCTCCCGCCACGTCGACAGGTACGGCGACACGTACGGCCGCAGCCGGGCGCTCACCCGGGCGAACTCGGGGTGGCCACGGGCCGCCTCGACGGCCGCCCCGCCCGGCGCCTCCGTCTCCAGCAGGTGCACGTACAGGTCACCCAGCCGGTAGAGCGAGCGGTGCGTGACGCCGACCAGGCGCGGCAGCTCGGTCGCGTCGGACTCCGCGAAGATCTCGGCGACGCGCGCCTCGGCGCTCGGCACCACCTTCGCGACGATCAGCGAACGGTCCATGGACCGGCCTCCCTCCACGGCATCCGGCGTCGGTGACGACGGCACCGGCCGAGCCGGACGACTGGCGCCACGATGCGGCCAGGGGCGTCACGGCGGCGTCACCGGCGACCGCCGCACGGCGACGCAGCCTTCGTGACGCTGCGTTGACGCAAGCTGTGCATGAGCTGTGCGACACGGGCTACACATAGTGGACTCTGGGCAGTTCGGAACGGTTCTCGTGGACGCCGACAGGTAAGCGCGATCCTCTGTTCGGACATTGACCCAGAGTTACCGCAATTGATAATCTTCGTCACGGTCAGCCCGGCGGCCGCGGCGCGCGACGCCGTGCCGCGGCGGAGCGATCCGACAGTGGGGTCATGGGCAGCCGCGCCGGGGACAGCAGACGAGTCGGGACGAGCGTTCCGCAGGGGGTGCCGCCGTGGCCGCTGATCCGTCGACGCCGATCACCGTGTGCCGGTCCGACGCCGAGATCTCACTGCACCTGCTCGGCGGGTTCCGGCTGCTGCACGCCGACGCGCCGGTCGTGGTGCCGCGCGGCCTGCAACGGGTCATCGCGTTGATCGGGCTGCGCCCCGGCGCCACCCGCAGTCACCTGGCCGGCCTGCTCTGGCCCGACGCGCCGGAGGAACGGGCGCTGTCGTCCCTGCGTACCGCCCTGTGGCGGCTGCGGCAGGACCCCTGCTGCCCGATCGTGACCTCCGGCGACACGGTCTGCCTCGCCCCGGTCGTCCACGTCGACGTCGACGCGCTCGTCGGCACGGCGGCACGGGTACGCGACGGCGACGACCCGTGCGCCGCCGCGGCCCTCGCCGCCGGCCGGCACGACCTGCTCCCCGGCTGGTACGACGACTGGGTGCTGGCCGACCGGGAGCGGCTGCGCCAACTGCGCCTGCACATGCTGGAGGAGCTGGCCGGCCAGCACCTGTCGGCGGGCCGCCACGGCGCCGCCCTGGAGGCCGCGCTGGAGGCGATGGCCGCCGAGCCGCTGCGCGAGACGCCGCACCGGCTGGTGGTACGCATCCACCTCGCCGAGGGCAACGCCTTCGAGGCCGTGCACGCCTTCTACGTCTACCGCGACCTGCTGCTGCGGGAACTGCGGCTGGAGCCCTCGGCGGCGATGACCGCCCTGCTCGACGACACCCTCGCGCCCATCCGGGAGGCCACCCGCGAGGCCCCGCCCGGGCCGCCCCGGGGGCCGTCCACCCGGCTCGCGCCCCGCGCCCGCTGACGCGGCGTCACCGGCGCGACGGTCGGTGTGACGGGCAGGTGACAGTCCCCCGGGCACGGTGGGCGCACAACAGTCCGTGGGCTCCGCCATCGTCGCGGAGCACCACCGGCGAGAGGGGTCCCATGAGCCGTCTTCTGATCGTCAGCAGGATCATCCCGGGCGCGGAGGGTCGGGTGGCGCAGATCTTCGCCGAGTCCGACGCGACCGAACTACCCGCCCTGACCGGGGTCCGCCACCGGTCCCTGTACTGCCTGCACGACCTGTGCGTACACCTGATGGAGACCGCCGACGTGGCACCGGACGCCCTGGCCGACGCCCGCAACCACCCGCTCTACCGGCAGGTCAACGAGCGGCTCTCCGCGCACACCACGCCGTACCTGCCGACCTGGCGCTCGCCGCGCGACGCGATCGCGGGCTGCTTCTACCGGTGGGACGCCGCCGACGCGACCTCGTCGTCGCGCCCGGCCGGCTGAACGGGGCGGTCGCCATGTCGTCCAGACCACCCCACGTACTCATCATCGGGGCCGGCACCGGCGGACTGTGCCTGGCCCACGGCCTGCGCCGGGCGGGGATCAGCGTCGCCGTCTACGAGCGCTACCGCACGCGCGGCGAGGGGCTGCTCGGCTACCGGGTCGGCATCGGACCGACGGGAAGCCGCGCGCTACGCGAGTGCCTGCCGCCCGCCCTCTTCGACGTCTACCTCGCCACCTGTGCCCGCTCCCCCCGCTACTTCAACGTCATCACCCAGGGGATGCGCCGCACCGCCTCGTTCACGCTCCGGCCGGACACCGACCCGGTGAACACCGAACGGTCCGTGGCCCGGATGACCCTGCGCCAGGTCCTGCTCACCGGCATGGAGGACGTCGTCCACTTCGACAAGACCTTCACGCGGTACGACCAACGCGACGACGGCACCGTGACCGCGCACTTCGCCGACGGCAGCACCGCCACCGGCGACCTGCTCGTCGCCGCGGACGGCACGCACTCGGCGGTACGCCGCCAGTACCTGCCGCACGCGGTCACCCGCGACGCCGGCACCATCAACATCGCCACCCGGATCCCGCTGACCCCGCACACCCGGGGGCTGCTGCCGGAGCGCATCGAGCAGGGCATCTCGCTGATCTTCGGCACCGGCGGGATGATGGGCGTGCTGCACGTCATGGAGTTCAAGTGGGACCGCGACGGGTCGCTCAAACCCGGTGTGGACCCCGCCGACGCCGAGCTGCTGCGCGGCTGGCCGGGGCTGCGCCACGACAACACCCGCGACAACATCAACCTGGTCGTGTGGAGCACGGCCCGCCGCTTCCCCGCCGACGTGATGGAGCGGCGCGGCGAGGAGCTGATCCTGCTCGCCCTGCGACTCACCCGCAACTGGCACCCCAATTTGCGCGAACTGCTCGCCCGCGGCGACCCGGACAGCGCCCTGCCCATCAAGGTGGCCACCAGCGAGCCGGTGCCGCCGTGGAAGAGCAGCACCGTCACCCTGCTCGGCGACGCCATCCACACCATGACGCCGGGACGCGGGGTGGGCGCCAACACGGCCCTGCGCGACGCCGCCCTGCTCTGCCGGCAACTGCGGCAGGCCGCGACGGGCGACAAGACGCTGCTCCAGGCGGTGGCGGACTACGAGGCCGCCATGGTGCCGTACGGGTTCGCCCGCGTCGCCGACTCGCTCAACCGCAGCGGCACCAACGGCGACGACCGGATGTACAAGCCGGTCGTCGGTCGGCTCGCGCTGCTCGGCGCGCGGGGCTACTTCGGCGTCACCAGTCGGGTGCCCCGGCTGGCGCGCCGCTTCGTCGACGACTTCTACAGCTACCGGGGCGAGGAGGACTGAGCGTCCGACGGGGACCCCGGCGCCGCCACGGGTGCCGGGGTCCCCGCGTACCCGGTCCCGGACGACGACCTCACACGTACGCCCCGGTGGCGACCCTGCGTCGCCCGCCGGACACCGCCGGTGCGATCCGTCCCGCGCGACGGCGGACATCCGGTCCTGCCCGTCGGCGCCTACGCGCGTGTGCGAAGCTGCGGCGAGTTTTTCTCGCGGGTTTCCGGACGTGAACGATAGGGAGGTTTGCCGTGGCGTGGTCTTTCGGGCACTGGCTGATACTGATCGTGGCCCTGGTGGTGGGTGCGGCGGGCGGTTGGTTCTGGCGCGGCCGGCAGGACGCCGCGACCGCCACGCACGGCTCGCCCATGGTGGACGGTGACCCGGTCGCCGGCATGACCGCCGTGGTGGTCGACCCGCCGCCCGTGGCGACCCTCGACGAGGCGCGGCCGGAGGTGACCGTGGATCCCAGGCCGGACGCCGTCGCCGACCGCGTCCCCGCCGCGCCCGGGGCCGACGCCCCGACCGACGCCGACCCGGCGACCGCACCGTCGGCCACCGTGGTCACGGCCGACGCGTCGCGGGCCGACGACGTCGACCCGGCCGACATGGCCCTGACCGGTGACCCGGTGCCGGCGCCCGTCACCGACCCCGCGCCACCGGCCACCGCCGCCGACGCCCGGCCGGACCATGAGATCGTCCTGCCGGCGGCGGCCGAAGTGACCGGCCCCGTCGACCACCGGCCGGCGCAGGAGCCCGCCCCGGCCGTCGAGCCGCGGGACGTCCCCGCCGCGACGCAGGAGCCCGCCCCCGTCGCCGTCACCCCGAAGCCGGCGGACGTGACCGGGCCGGAGATTGCGCCCGCCGCCGCCGAGCCGGAGTCGACCCCCGTCGTCCCGGTCGAGCCCGACACCGCGCCCGCCGCCGCCGAGCCGGCCACGGCCGCCGCCGAGGTGGACGTTCCGGCCACGGCCACGGCCACGGCCGCCACCGCACCCGTCGAGTCGGAGCCGACGCCGGTCGGGGCGGTCGTCGTGCCGGCGCCGCGCGGCGAGGTGACCGCCCCGCCCGCCGCCGACTCCGACTCCGACTCCGCCGCCGCCGACGACTTCCGTCGGATCCAGGGCGTGGGCCCGAAGATGGCCGCGGCGTTGCAGGCTGCCGGCATCCGCACGTACCGGCAGCTCGCGGAGCTGGACGAGGCCGCCCTGCGGGAGACGATCCGGGCGGCCGGGCTGCGGGCCGCGCCGAGCCTGGCGACCTGGCCGCAGCAGGCGAAGGTGCTCGCCGGCGCCCCGCAGGAGGCGGCCACCGCCCTGCCGACCCCGGTGGGCGGCACCGACGCCTGACCGGCGTGATCCCGGCCGCCGTGCTCGTCGTCGGCGCCGGGCGCGTACCCCGCACGATCGAGCCGACATCGCGGCGCCCGTCCACCGGGCGCCGCGATGTCGTCCTTCCGGCCCGCGACGCGAGCGGAAGGCCTGCCGCGTCGGTCCACACGCGTGGTCCCCGGTGGGGCTGCCGGCGGGCCGTTAGCCGTTCATCGCGATTGGGTACAACGCCCAGCACCTCGATCCACCACACCCTTGCGGAGGCAGCGATGCGCGGCACGTCGATATTCGGAGTCCTGGTCGTGATCTGGCTGATCATCGGCGCGGTCGCCGCCGGGCAACGCGGCTACTACAACAACGACGACACGAACTGTGCCGAGGCCGGCACGATCCTGGTGACGATCGTGGCCGGGCCGCTCAACTACATCGGCGCCAACCCCAAGGTCGACTGCGAGCTGCCCCAGCCGTCCGAGTAGGACCCACACTCTCCGGCCCGCGCCCGCTCGGGGCGCGGGCCGCGCCATGTCCGGAGCAGTCCGGGCACTTCCCCTTCCCGAACAGCCGGGCCGGTCGCCGTCGTCGCGCTCTCCCCGTCGTCGCGCTCTCCCCCGCGTCGCGCCGCGCCTCGATCCCCTCCGGCCGCCCGCACACCCCGCAGAGCGTCCTAGGAGGCTGGGGTTGTCCTCGTCGGCGCACGGCGCGGTGTGGCGGTCCCCCATCGACGGCGGCAGCGAGGTGTACGAGGCGCCGGCCACATGCGGCCCTGGCCGCGCCGCCGACCGTACCCGCGCGGGAGCCCGCCCGGTGCGGCCGCTGGCGCGGCGCCGCGACGTTTGCCGGCCCCGGCCGCGGGAACCGGCGTTGCGCCACCACCGCCGCACGGGACGGGAGCACCGGGATGAGGATCGGCTACAAGCTCGCCGCCGAGGGGTACGGGCCGCAGGAGATCATCCGGCAGGCCGTCCGGGCCGAGCAGGTGGGCTTCGACTTCGTCGAGATGAGCGACCACTTCCATCCGTGGCTCGACACCCAGGGGCACTCGTCGTTCACCTGGAGCGTGCTCGGCGCGGTCGCGGCGAAGACCGAGCGGATCGGCCTGGCCACCGGGGTCACCTGCCCGACCGTCCGCTACCACCCGGCGATCATCGCGCAGGCGGCGGCGACCATGGCGCTGGTCTCCGAGGGCCGGTTCACCCTCGGCGTCGGGGCCGGGGAACGCCTCAACGAGCACGTGGTGGGGCAGGGTTTCCCCAGCGTACGGGGCCGGCACGAGCGGCTCCGCGAGGCGCTGGAGATCATCCGGCTGCTCTGGCAGGGCGGCTACCGCTCGTACGAGGGTAAGCACCTGCAACTGGAGGACGCCCGGGTCTTCGACCTGCCGGAGACCCCGCCCGTGATCGCGGTGGCCGCCAGCGGCCGTTCCTCGGCGACGATGGCCGCCGAACTCGGCGACGGCCTGTTCGTCACCGAGCCGGAGGCGTCCATCGTCGAGCACTACCGGCAGGCCGGTGGCGACGGCCCCCGCTACGCCGAGGTGCCGATGGCCTGGGCGGCCGACGACCAGCAGGCCGTGCAGGCGGTGCTGGAGACCAGCCGGTGGATGGTGACCGGATGGAAGGTGATGAGCGAGCTGCCGAACCCGGTCAACTTCGACGCCGCCAGCGCGTACGTCGAGGAGCGGCACGTGCGGGAGCTGTTCTCCGTCGGGCCGGACCCGGAGGCGCACGTGGCGCACGTGCGTGCCTACGTCGAGGCGGGCTACGACCACGTCGTGCTCCAGAACGCCGGCCCCGACCCGGACGGCTTCCTCGACTTCTTCGCCGGCGACCTCGCCGCCCGGCTGCGCGCCCTCGGCTGAGCCGCCCACGCGCCCGTCGGCCGGTGCCCCCACGACACGAGAGGGCGCACCCGGCCGCCGCGATCGCGATGATCGACCGACGGGGCCGGATGCGCCCCAGTCGGCGGGCCACCCCTGCCGGGACGGCCCGCCGACTGGTCAGCGGAAGCAGTTGGCGACCGGCACCCTGCTGCCCTCGCAGTTGGTGGGCTCGTTGTCGATGATGTCGGTCTCGTCGTCGACCTTGACCCGGGCCTTGTCGGCGAAGAGGCCGCCCGGCTTCACGGTGGCGACGTTGCCGGCCACCCGGCTGGAGTAGAGGGAGACCTGGCCGAGCGTCGCGAAGATGCCGCCGCCCGTGGACTTCGCGCCGACGGCGTGGTTGCGCTCGACCTCGCTGCGGCGCACCAGGAGGTTCGACTTCTGGGCGTGGATCCCGCCGCCGGAGCCCCGCGCGGTGTTCCCCGAGACGACGCTGTCGTCGAGCGGGAGCAGGCCCTGGAAGGTGGAGATGCCGCCGCCGTTGCCCGTGGCGGTGTTGTCGCGTACCTCCAGGCCGCGCAGGAAGATCAACGCGTCCGAGTTGGCGATGCCGCCGCCGGTCTGGGCGGTGTTGCCCACCACCTTCGTGTCCGCGACCCGGGTACGCGCCGAGAAGCTGGCGACGCCGCCGCCCTGCGCCGCGTTGTTGTGCGCGAAGGTGCTCGAGTGCACCTCGGCCGCGCCCCGGTAGTTGGCGAGGCCGCCGCCGTACGCCACGGCGCTGTTGCCCCGGAACTGCGAGGTCTCCAGGCTCAGCACGCCACCGTTGAGCAGGCCCCCGCCCTTGCCCGCGGTGCCGGCGGCGTGGTTGTCGACGAACGTGCTGCCGGCGACCACCAGGTGCCCGTCGTTGAAGATCCCGCCGCCGCCCCCCTCCGCCGAGAGGGAGGTGCTGTCGACGATCGTGGTGCGTTCGACCACGGCGGAGGCGCCGTGCACGACGTGGATGCTGCCGCCCTCGGCGGCGGAGAGGCCGTTGCGCAGCACCACGTCGGACAGGGTCAGTTCCCCGCCGTCGCGGACGGTGAAGAACCGGAACGCCTCGGCGTGCACGTCACGCACGATGGTCGCGCCCTCGCCCCGGATGGAGATCGGGTGGTAGATGACGGGCAGCCCGGCCCGGTCGTGCTGCGGGTTGCGCGGGGGCGCCTCGGCGTCGCCGGGGTTCTCCGCGCTGTCGGCGGCCTCCCGGGCGTCGCGGATCCCGCCGTCGTACTCGTCGGGCTGCTGGAACGCGTGGGTCAGCTCGTACGTGCACTTCGACGCCAACCGCAGGTGGGCGCCGCCCTCGGCGTTGGCCCGGACCAGCGCCGAGATCAGCTTCGCCGAGTCGCACGGCACGGGGACCTCCGGGCGCTGCCCCTGGCCCGGGCGGGCGGGCCGGCCGTCCGGCTTGCCGCCGCGCCGCTCCTCGCGGGCGTGGTCGCGGTCCTCGACGGCGTCGCCGCGGTGGCCCTCGCCGGAGCGGTCGTCGGCCCGCAGCGCCAGCGCGGGCACGTCCGAGGCGGCGGGCAGGTCCCGGTCGGCGGCCACGGCGGAGACGCCCGTCAGCCCGGCCGCCCCCGCCACCAGGCTGCCCGCCACGAGGCCGCCGGCTAAGAACCACCGCGACCGTCGTCTGGGTGGTGCCGCCCGTCGGCCCCCTTGATTTGTCGTCATCAGGCTTCCCTGCCTCTCGTGCGTGCGTGACACGGCCGCGTCGAACCGGACGCGGGACGGCTGACGTCGCGACAGCCGCCGAAGGCCACGATACGGACGAGAAACGGGCAAGTCCCCCGAACATGAATAAACGTACCATTCACCTTCACGGGTACGAATGGGCGCGGGCCTGCCAGGCGCCGCAGCGGGCGCCCGTCAGCCGCCGACGTGGATGCCGGGCCGGCGGGTCGGGTCCGGCTCGGACTTGCGGATGATCTCCCGCACCACGGGCGGGGTGTCGCCCCGGCCGAGGATGAGGTAGCGCAACAGGTGCGCCAGCGGGTTGCCCTCCGACCACTCGAAGTGGGCGTGCGGGCGTACGCCGGTGGCGTCACGCAGCGCCAGCAGGATCGCCGCGATGGCGTTGGGAACGGCCGGGCTGGCGG
The DNA here is from genome assembly GCF_900091445.1 of Micromonospora echinofusca. Classification (NCBI taxonomy): domain Bacteria; kingdom Bacillati; phylum Actinomycetota; class Actinomycetes; order Micromonosporales; family Micromonosporaceae; genus Micromonospora; species Micromonospora echinofusca. The sequence goes on along the minus strand of NZ_LT607733.1, from coordinate 2,511,275 downwards.
CCCGCAGCACCCGGAAGCCGCCCACCTGGACGCCGCGCACCCGCAGCACCTGGCTGAACTCCGACGGGTCGACCACGTCGATCTCCAGGAAGAGGATGTCGCCCTCGCCGGGCACCGGGTTCATCCCCCGCTGCGCCCGCTCCTTGACCGTGTACTCCTTGACCGCGCCACCGGCCCGCTTGTGGGCGATGAGGTGCAGCCGGCCGTCGTGCGCCAGCGACTCGGCGATGAACCGGCGGGCCGGCCCGTCGAACTCGATCCGGTCCGTACGCAGCTCGGTGGTGCGGGTCACCCGCGAGACCAGCGAGACGACCACGATGCCGAGGATGAACAGCGCGGAGATGGCGATGCCGTCGGGCTTCGCGACGACGTTCTCGACGAGGGCGTACAGCAGGACCACGGTGAGCACGGCGAAGCCGCCGGCCGCGACGCGCTCCCGGCGGCGGGCCGCCGAGATCGTGACCGCCACCGCGGCGGAGACCATCATGGCGAGGATGCCGGTGGCGTACGCGCCCGCCTGGTCGTTGACGTCGGCCCGGAACACCACCGTGATCGCGACGCTGACCAGCGTGTAGACGATCACGACCGGCCGCACGGCCCGGGCCCACTCCGGCGCCATGCCGTAGGTGGGCAGGTAGCGGGGCACGATGTTGATCAGACCGGCCATCGCGGAGGCGCCGGCGAACCAGAGGATCAGCGCGCTGCTGACGTCGTAGACGGTGCCGAAGCCCTCCCCCAGGCGCTCGTGGGCGAGGTACGCCAGCGCCCGGCCGTTCGCGGCCCCGCCCGGCTCGAACTCCCGGGCGGGGATGAGCACCGTGGTGACGAGGGTGGTCGAGACCAGGTACACCGACATGATCAGCGCGGCGGCGGTGAGCAGCCGGCGGGTGTTGCGGATCCGCGCCGCCAGCCGTGCCTCCCGGTCGGCCCCCGCACCGGCGACCAGCGGCATCATGCTCACCCCCGTCTCGAAGCCGGAGAGCCCCAGCACCAGCAGCGGGAACGCCAGCACGGCGGTCAGCGCCACCTCGCCGGGGCCGGCACCGGCGGTCAGCGCGGCGGTCCAGTCCGACAGCGTCACCGGGTTCGCCGCGATCCCGGCCAGCCCGTCGGCCACGATCAGCGCGTTCAGGGCCAGGAAGACCACGACCAGCGGGACGGCCACCGCGACCGCCTCCCGGAAGCCGAGCAGGAAGACCCCGCCGAGGACGAGCAGCAGCACGACGGTGACCCCGACGGCCACGCCGGTGCCGCCGACGCCCTCGGGCACGTACGGGTTCTCCAGCAGGTGCACGGTGGCGTCGGCCGAGGAGAGGGTGATCGTGATGATCCAGGAGGTCGCCACGAACCCGAGCAGGACCAGCACGAAGATCTTGCCGCGCCAGAACGGCAGCAGCCGCTCCAGCATCGCCACCGAGCCCTGCCCGTGCGGGCTCTCCCGGGCCACCCTGCGGTACATGGGCAGCATGCCGAACAGCGTCAGCGCGACGATGAGCAGGGTCGCCAGCGGGGAGAGCGCCCCGGCGGCCACCGCCGCGATCCCGGGCAGGTACGACAGGGTGGAGAAGTAGTCCACCCCGGTCAGGCACATGACCTGCCACCACGGGTGCGAGCGGGCCTGCCCCTCCGCCGCCTCGGGGCCGACCGGCTGCACCCGGTGGGCGAACAGCCAACGGCGCAGCGGGCTCAGCGGTGCGGCGGGCCGGGTGGGGCTGGCCTGCGCCTCCGGGACGGCGACCGGGCGCCGGGCGCGGCCGTCGGGACGGGTCGGGTCCCGGGCCGCGCGCAGGTCGCGGGGCGGGCCGGCGGGCGGCGGACGGCGACCACGCGTGCGCCGCGACCTCGGCCCGTGCTCGTCACGCATGTCCCGTCCCCACCCTCGGCGGTCCTGACCCGACCGTAGGCGGTCGCCGGCCGGCCGCCCGCCGGAACGGTGAAGCCGGGAGGACTCAGTCGCCGTCGGGCGCGGCCAGGGCACGGGCCAGGGCGTCGGGGTCGGCGACGGTCACCGTCGCCCCGGGGTGCCGCAGCCACCCGCCGGGCAGCAGGGCCGGCACCGGCTCGGCGAAGCGGAGGCAGAGCCCGGCGGCGGTGCTGCTGGCGAAGGTGACGCCGGCGTCGGCCAGCGACAGGCGCGTGCCGATCCCCCGCCACCAGCGGTACGGCCCGGTGGGCGCGACCCCGACGACGTTGCGCCGGGCGGTACGCAGCCGCCACGGGCCGAACCGGATCACCAGCTCGGCCGCGTCGACGTCGACCCAGGCCGTCGCCGGCCGCACGCCGAGCAGGGCGAGCGCCGGCCGGAACACCGGGTCGAAGCGGAACCCGAACCGGCGGGCGCCGCCGGTCATCGCGGGACCGCCCCCGCCGGCGCCCGGTCCCCCGCCGGTCACCGCGTCCCGCCCCGGCCGGCAGGGCGGGCCTCGCCCGGGCGGGCGGGGCGGGACGGGGCGGCGGGCCGGGGGCGGGGTCGGGCGGCGGGCCGCCGGGCCGGATCACTCATGGCGCGGGCGTACCCCGTGCGGGCCGGCCGACACCCCCCGGGCCGGCCGACCCGCGAACCCCGCGCCCCGACCCGGCGTACCCCCGGCCGGTCGGACCGCCTGACCACGGGCCCGGCGCCCCCCGACGGGCGAGCCCTGGTCAGGCGGGGGACGCGTCCCCGCGCTCCGCCGTTTGCCGGATGCGAAGCGCGGGGACCCCCCGTCCCGGCTACTGCAGGAACGCCCCGAGGGGCGAGAGCAGCAGCCGGCCGAGCGCCGCGGCGGTCTCGTCCAACCGCGCGCGCTCGCACTCGTGGGCGGCCGGATCGTGCCGGCACCGCCAGATCTTCTGCGCGTTACGCCAGGCGACGTCGCGGGTGTACTCGACCAGTTCCCCCTGGTACCAGTCGTCGATGTCGCCGTTGAGCATGTCGATGAGCAGCTGCCACCGCTCCAGGTAGCCGCGCCGCAGACCGGGGATCTTGTCCGCGAAGATGTCGTTGATCCTCAGGTAGTCGCGGTGCTGGTCGGTGCCGTCCACCGGCTCCGACTCCAGGCTGTCGAACGTGGTCACCAGCGCGAACGGCAGATCGAAGTTGATGTGCGCGTTCACGCCGGCGGCCGCCGACGGCAGCGGGCGGGCGTCCGGCCCACGCATCCGCTGGAACAGGCAGGCCCACGCCTTCGGCGTGCCCGGGCTCGAGTCGGTCCACAGCCGCATGGCGTCGAAGTAGCGGGCGGCGAACTCCACGTCCAGCCGGGACAGGAACACCGGGTCGGCGAAGCGGTCGTCGTAGAGGCCGTTCAGCACGCTCTCGGTGATCGTCAGGTACAGCCGGTTGAAGTCGGCCAGCGGGCAGCTCGCCTCCAGCGGAGGCAGCCGGACCAGCAGGTCCTGGAGCTTGGTGAGATGGTCGACGACCGCCGGCACGTCGGCGGGATGATCGGCGAGCAGGTCGACGATGTCCCGATGCACGGGCCCCCACACCGGTTCCGTCATCTCTCCTCCACAGTGGTCCCCGACAGCCCCGTGCCGTCGGCGACGCAGCACAGCCTGCCAGCCGGCGGCAGCCGGCCGGATCAGTAGAACGACGTATCCCCGCCGCGCGTCAGCCGCGCCGGTTGCGTAGGAAGATCGCGCTGGCCTGCACCCGGGTGCGGACGTGCAGCTTGTCGAAGATGTGCGAGACGTGCACGCCGATGGTGCGTTCGCTGATGAACAGCCGCTGGCCGATCTCCCGGTTGGTCAGCCCCTCGGCGACGGCGGCGAGGACCTCCCGCTCCCGGGCGGTCAGCGCCGCCAGCTCGTCGCCGTCCGCGCCGGCGGCCGGGCCGCCCGTGGCCGGGCGGTCCTCCAGCGACACCCGCGCCCGCCCGGCGAGCGTACGGATCTCCGAGGTCAGCGGCACCGCGCCGAGCCCCTGCGCCACCTCGTACGCCTGCCGCAGCAGCTTCGCCGCCGTGGCGCTGCGCTTGCGCCGGGCCAGCAGCGCCTCGGCCTGCCGCAGCCGCGAGTACGCCGCCGGGTAGGGGTGGTGCCGGCGGTCCCACTGCGCCACCGACCGGGCCCACAGCTCCGGGTCGCTGCTGTCCAGGCGGCTCACCTCGGCGGCGCACAGCGCCAGGAAGCCGTCCACCACGTCACGCACCGGCCGGGCGGCGTGCTCGCTCTTGCGGGCCACCCGGTCGGCCACCTCCCGCAGCCGACGCAGCGCCGTCGGGTCGACGGGCACGGCGCGACTGGCGTGCGCCTCGGCCTCGGCGCGCAGCCCGTGCCACACCAGCGCGGCGAGGATGCCCACGTCGTCGGAGCGGCTCTCGGTCAGGCCGCGCTGCACCGCCTGCCGGGCCAGGTCGTGCCGGCCCTGCCACATGGCCAGCCCCGCCCGCAGGGTGAGCAGCGGGATCACGTGCCGCGCCCCGCCGCCGGCGAGCACCGTGGCGACCGCGTCCAGGTCGCGGTCGGCCGCCTCGATGTCGCCGTAGCCCACCGACAGCCGGCAGCGCGCCAGCAGCAGCTCCACCGCGTCGGCGCCGGAGGGACGGTGCCGCAACGCCGCCGCGACGACCTTCTCCGCCTCGGCCCACTGCCCGACCCGGAACAGCCCGTTGGTGGCGATGGCCAGCAGCCGGGTCTCGTACGTGCGGCCCAGGCCGAGCTCGGCCACCCGCTCGGCGCCCCGGCGGGCGACGACGACGCCCTCCTCCAGCACGTTCAGCGGGCCGGTCAGCAGCTCCGCCAGGTGCAGGTACGCGCAGGCCACGTCCTCCGGGCGGCCGGCGCGCTCGGCGGTCTCCAACGCGCGACGCATCACCGCCAGCCCGGCGTGCGGGTCCTCCAGGTAGGCCTCCGAGAAGCCGAGCGCGGCGCTGGCCAGCACCACCTCCGACGTGGAGCCCGGCACCTCGGCGGCCAGCTCCAGCGCCTCGCGCGCCCGCCGGCCCGCGTCGGCGTAGCGGCCGAGGTGCAGCAGCAGCTCGGCCAGGTGTGCCGCGGCGGTGGCCCGTTCCCGGGAGGTGCAGTCGGCGGCCTCCAGGGCCCGCTGGTACTCGGCCTCCGCCGGGGCCGACCGACCGGCGGCGGCCAGGTAGCGGGCCCGGCGGATGTGCAGCGCGCACGCCGACTGGTCGGCCTCCGCGGCGGCCAGCTCCTCCAGCAGGGTCAACGCCCGGGCGTGCTCGCCGCAGTGGTGGGCGGCCTCGGCGGCGTGCCGCAGCAGGGTGACCCGGTCCACGTCCGGCGCCGCGACGCCCGGCGCGGCGGCCAGCTGCAAAGCGACCGACCAGTGCCGGTGCGCCTCGGCCCAGCCGTGCAGCCGCTCGGCCTCCCGGGCGGCGGCCATCGCCGCCGGCAGCGCCCGCGCCGGCTCGCCGGCCAGCCGCCAGTGGTGCGCCAGGCGCGCCTGGTGCAGCTCGGCCGGGGCAGCGGTGAGCGCCTCGGCGTAGCGGCGGTGCAGGGCGGCGCGCTCGGCCGGCAGCAGCTCGTGCTCCAGCACCTCGGCGACCAGCCGGTGCCGCAGCCGGTAGCCGTCGTCCGCGCTCACCAGCAGCCGGTGCGCGACGGCCGCGCGGACCGCCTCGATCACCTCGTCCTCGGGCAGCCGCACCACCCGGGCGAGCAGCCAGTGCTGCACCGGCTCGACGCCGCCGGCCGCCACCGCGTGCACCACGGCGTGCGCGTGCTTCGGCAGCGCGTCCACCCGGGCCAGGAAGACCTCGCGCAGCGTGTCGGAGAGCCCGTGCCGGCCGTCGCGCAGGTCGCGGGCCAGCTCCTCCACCACGAACGGGTTGCCGCCGCTGCGCTGCCACACCAGCTCCGCCGCCTCACCGGCGAGCGGCCGGCCGACCACGGCGGCGGCGAGCTGGTCGGTGCCGGCCCGGTCCAGCGGGGCCAGGTCGAGCACCCGCACCGTACGCAGCCGGCGCAGCTCGGTGAGCACCCGGCGCAGCGGGTGCGCGCCCTGCAACGACTCGGCCCGCACCGCCGCGAGCACGGACAGCTGGAGGTCGCCCAGCCCGGCCAGCAGGTAGAGCAGCAGTTGCCGGGTGCTGCGGTCGACCCACTGGAGGTCGTCCAGGACCAGCACCAGCGGGCGGCCCTCGGCGATCAGGTGCAGCCCCTGGGAGACCCGCTCCAGCAGCGCCCCGGCACCGTCCGGGCCGGCGGTCTCCTCGGTGAACATCCGCAGGAGCCCACGGACCGCCGAGGAGGTCTTGGCGTGGGCGCCGGTCAGCTCGGCGTCGAGGCGGCGCAACGCCTGGAGCAGCGGGTGCAGGGGCGACGCGTCGCCGATGTCCAGACAGGAGCCGGTGAGCACGAGGGCCCCGGCGTCGCGCAACCGGCCGGCCACCTCGCGCAGCAGGCGGGTCTTGCCGACGCCGCTCTCACCGGTGAGGAACACGGCGGCGGTGTGCCCCTGCGTGACGTCGTCGAGCAGCACGGACCGTACCGTCGTCACGAGGTCGGCCCGGCCGACGAGTGGTGCCGTGTCCACGTCGCTGGCCATGGCACGCAGCCTAGTCACAGGTCCCCGCACTGTTCTACGGGTCTTTCGCGCCTGTGGTACTCCTCGCGTCGACTTTACGACCGAAGGTTGCGCACGGTCGACATACGTCGTTCGGCAGATCCCCCGCCGGCCGATCGGTGACAGTGTCCGAGGCGTCGTCAGCCACCGCGGGGAAAGGCGGGTGCGATGCCCATTCCCACCATCGTCGCTGGTCCGCAGCGGGTCACCTCGGCAGGCTGGCCGGTGCCGGAGGAGAGACGCCTGGTCACCGTGCTGTTCGTCGACATCGTCGGGTCGACCACGCTCGTCGACCGGCTCGACCCGGAGGACGTGCGGGCCCTGCAACGGGCGTACTTCCACACGGTCGGCGGGGTGCTGCGCCGCTGGCAGGGGGTGGTCGAGAAGTACGTCGGCGACGCGGTGCTGGCCCTGTTCGGGGCCCGCCGCTCCGACGGCTTCGACGCGTACCGGGCGGTGCGGGCGGCGCTGGAGATCCAGGGCGCCCTCGACCGGCGGCCGCCGCCCGGGGCGCCGCGCCTGCGGGTCCGGGCCGGGGTGGCCACCGGCGAGGCGCTGGTGGACCTCGCCGCCGCGCGCGACGGCTGGCACGGCGTGGCCAGCGGCGCGGTGATCACCACCGCCGCCCGGTTGCAGGAGTACGCCCCGCCGGGCGGGGTGGCGCTCTGCGCGGCCACCCACCGCGCCACCGTGGGCCTCGTCGCGCAGCGCCGGGTGCCGCCGGTGGCCCTGGCCGGCAAGGCGCTGCCGGTCGACGTGTGGCACGCCACCGGCGCGATCCGGCCGGCCCCGGCCCGGCACGAGGGCCCCCTGGTCGGGCGGCGGCGCGAGCTGGCCGCCGCCCGGGACCTGATCGTGCGGGCCGTGCGGGACCGCAGCCCGCGCTGGCTGTCGCTGGCCGGTCCGGCGGGCAGCGGACGCAGCCGGCTGCTGCACGAGCTGACCCGGGCGGTACCGACCGTGGACGGGGCGCCGGTGCGCTGGTGCGTCGCGCACTGCCCCCCGTACCCGCAGCCCCTGGCGCCCGTCGCGGACCTGGTGCGCGGTCTCGCCGGCCTGCGCGACGACGACGCGCCGGCGGCGGTACGGCGCCGGCTCACCGCCGCCCTCACCGACCTGGTGCCGCCCGCCGGCCTGGCCGGGGCGGTGTCCGCGCTGGAGGCGCTGCTGGCCGCGCCGGACGAGTCCCGCGCGGCGGTCCGGGGCGCCGAGGTGGCCCGGGAGGTGCTCCTGGAGCTCGCCGCCCGGCAGCCGGTGCTGGTGGCGGTGGACGACCTCGACCGGGCCGCGGTGGCGCTGAGCCACTTCCTGCGCCGGCTCTTCGCGGCGGCCAGCGCGCGGTCGCTGCCGCTGGCGGTGGTGACGCTGCACCGTCCGGAGTGGGTGGACGTCCTGCCCGGGCCCCGGGACCGGTGGCATCGTTTGCCGGTGCCGCCGTTGCGCCCGGTGGAGACCGGACGGCTGCTGCGCCACCTGCTCCAGCGGGCCGGGCGGCCGACGACGGCGGTGGCCCGGCTGCTGCCGCTGGTCGGCGGCAATCCGGGGCGGGCCGCCGCGTACGTCGCGTCGCTGGGCGCGGCGCAGTCCGTGCCGGAGGCGGTACGCCGGGAGGTCGACGCCCGGCTGGACCGCCTCGACGGGGCGCGCCGGGCCGTGCTGATGGCCGCCGCGACGGTCGGCGCGGGGCTCACCGCCGCGACGGTGGCGCGCCTGCTCGACTGGGCGCCCGGGCGGGCCGCCCCGGTGCTGCGCGCCCTGGTCTCGGCGGGTCTGCTGGTCACCCGCCCGGACGGCCGGTACGCCGTCGCCGACGCGGTGGTCCGCGAGGTCGCGTACGCCCGGCTGCCGAGGGCGGCGCGGGCCGCGTTCGCCCGCCGGGCCGGACGGTCGGCGGAGGTGGGCGCACCGCCGGTGCCCGCAGTCGTCGCCGACCCCACCGGCCGGCCGCCCGGTCCGGCGGGGTGTCCCGCGCCCGCGCCGGTGGTGGCCGCCGCCCCCGGGCAGCGCGGCGGGGCGGAGCGGGTGGTGCGGCTGCGCGGATGGACCCCGATCCGGGGTCGCAGCCTGTCGTCCGACCCCGACCGGGTCGTCGTCCCGGGTCGGGCGGCCCCGCCGGGCGGTGCGGCGGTTGGTCGGGGTGTCGCGGCCGCCGTGCGGCCGGGCGGCTCGGCGCGGCGACAGGGTCGCTGGCGACGGCGTAGCTGGATCCTGCCGCGCGGTACGCCGATCGCGGCGTGAGCGGGCACGCGCCGGACGGGCGCAGCTCCCTGACGATCCAAGCTAACAGGTGCCGGAACCGGGCGGTATCGGGCGCGCGACCGAGTGCGCGGGGTGCGCCGGCTGGCTAGGTTCGCCCGATGCCTGTCGAAGAAGTAACTGCCTCCGCCGCCGGCACCTGGACGCTCGGGGACCGGCCCGTGCGCCGGATGGGGTTCGGTTCCATGCGGCTCACCGTCCACCCGGACCGGGCGCGCGCCGTACGCGTCCTACGCCGGGCCGTCGAGCTGGGCGTCAACCACATCGACACCGCCGCCTTCTACGTCTCGCCGGGCGGACCGCTCGGCGTCGGGACCGGCTCGCCCCGCTACGCCACCGAACTGATCCGCGAGGCCCTCGCGCCGTACCCGGACGACCTGGTCATCACCACCAAGGTCGGGCCGTCCTTCGACGAGGCGAGCCGGCACCGCGAACTGACCCCGTCGGAGCTGCGCCGGGAGGTGGAGGAGAACCTGCGCCGGCTCGGCCGGGACCACCTGGACGTGGTGAACCTGCGGATCGTCCGCAAGCCCGGGCGGGACTCGGTGGCGGCGCGCTTCGCCGCCCTCGCCGAGCTGCGCGACGCCGGCCTGATCCGCCATCTCGGACTGTCCAACGTGCGGGTTGACCACCTGGACGAGGCACGCGACATCGCGCCGGTGGTGTGCGTGCAGAACGCGTACGCCCTCGACGTGAACCGGTGGGCCGACGAGCTGCTGCGGGTCTGCGGCGAGCGGGGCGTCGCCTTCGTGCCGTTCTTCGCGATCGCGGGCGCCAGGCGGGAGGCGGGCACCGGCGACGACCACGACGAGGCCGTCCGGGCGGTGGCGCGCGCACACGGCGCGACCCCGCAGCAGATCCGCCTGGCCTGGACGCTGCACCAGGGGCCGCACGTGCTGGCCATCCCCGGCACCGGCGACCCCGCGCACCTGGCGCAGAACGTGGCGGCCGGGGCGATCCGGCTCACCCCCGAGGACCTGGCCCGCCTCCGCTGACGCCCGGCCCGCCGGGGTGGCGGGGTGACGGGGGTGGCGGCGTGACGGTGGCGCCGGGTCAGCGCAGCGACTCCAGGCGCCGCACCAGCTCGTCGGACCCCGGCATGGCGGCGATCTCGGCGCCGACCTGCCGCGCCGCGTCGCGCAGTCCGCTGTCGGTGACGAGCCGGGCCAGGGTGTCGGCCGTGATGTCGCGGGCCCGGGCCGCGATGCCGGCCCCGCGCGCGGCCACCAGCTCGGCGTTGTGCCGCCGGTCGCCCGCCCCGACGGTGGCCAGCTGCGGCACCCCGGCGATCAGCGCGCTGAGGACGCTGCCCGCGCCGCCGTGGTGCACCAGCGCCGCGCTGGCCGGCAGGGCCGCGGGGATCGGGATCCAGTCGACCGTACGCACGTTGCCGGGCAGTCTGCGGCGGGCCAGCCGCGCGTCCGGGCGGACCAGCACGAACTCGGCGTCGACCCGGTCGGCGACGGCGACGACGGCGGGCAGCGGCCCGGCGCTGCCGGGGCCGGCGAGGGTGCTGCGGCTGACCAGCACGCGTGGCCGCTCGCCCGGCTCGCGCAGCCAGTCGGGCAGCTCGCCGCCCGCTTCGGTGGCGTAGCGCATCGGCCAGCCGTGCTGACGCAGCACGCTGGGCGGGGCGACGGCGATCGCGGCGGCCGGGGGCGGCAGTTCGGCGAGGCCGTGCCGGCGCAGGGCCGGGCCCAGCCGCGCAAGGGTGGCACGGGCCAGCTCGCGGCCGTCGAAGAGGGCGTTCTCCTGGCGTACGGCGGGCACGTCGAGCGTCGCGGCGGCGAGGGCCCCCGCCACCGCGAACGGTTCGTGGATCACCAGATCGGGCCGCCACTGCCCGGCGAGGGCGACCACCGCGTCGGCGAGCTGGTCGTTGACCGCGCCGAAGAGCAGCCCGGCGCCCCGGGTGCCGGCGGTGCCGGCCAGCTCGGCCCGGGCGATCAGCGGGTGGCGCAGCAGCACGCGGCGGGCGATCCGGCCGAAGTCGAACCCCGGCGCGACGTCGCGCGACGCCAGCCCGGGCCGCACCGCCCGCAGGCCGTCGGCGGCGGTGGCGACGAGCACCTCGTGCCCGGCGTCGCGCAGCGCGGCGGCCAGCGGCAGCAGCGGGGCGACGTGCCCGATCAACGGCGCGGACACCACCAGTACTCGCACGGCGCCGATGCTAGCGGCGGCGCGGCCCGTCGTGGGGGCACGCGCTGCGGCCCGGTCGGCGGCGAGGGTTCAGCGCGCGGTCGGGGGCAGGGTGCGGCTGCGGCCCCGGAACTCGGCCACCACCTCGCCGTCGTCGCGGGTGACGGTGACGTCGTAGATGCCGCTGCGGCCGTACCGGGTGCGCTCGGTGGCGTGGGCCGTGAGCAGGTCACCCTCGCGGGCGGGACGCACGAAGGTGATCTCGCCACCGGCGGCGACGGTGGCCGGGCCGTGGCTGTTGCAGGCGAGCGCGAAGGCGGTGTCGGCGAGCAGGAACACGAAGCCGCCGTGGGCGATGGCGTGGCCGTTGACCATCGCGCCGGTCACCCGCATCCGGGCCATTGCCGCGCCGTCGGCGGCGTCCACCAACTCGATGCCGAGACCGCGGGAGGCGACGTCGGCGGCGAACATGTCGTACGCGGCGTTGCGCCCGGCCACCTCAGCCGTCCCGCCGCCGCTCGACGATCCGCCCATCGGCCCGCCGCACCCCCGTCCACAGGCGGTCCCCGCGACCGCCGACCCCGTACCGTACGCCAGCCTGCGCCGCCTCCCCACAACCAGGTGACCCTGGTAGCCCTCGCGGTGCCACGGGACGCGCCCGGCGGGGGCCGCGCCGGGCGCTAGTGCGGTGTCCACGAACCTTTGCCGGGTTCGGCGGCGGGGAAATTGTCGTACCGGTGGTGTTGGCTTCGGTTTGTGCCTCGTCGTCGGGATCCTGCTGCGCCTGCGGTGGTGTATCGCACCGCTCGTGTCGCGCTGCGGGTAACGCCCGCGCAGCGGCGGCGGTGTTTCGGGCTGCTGCGTTCGGCCGGTGATGTATGGGCGTGCGTGCTGGAGGTCAACGCGTGGCGGCGCTGCCGCCAGGACGCGCCGCTGACGGGCTACCAGGAGTTGTGTCGCGAGTTGGCGTCTTCCGGGTCGGGCACCTTCGCCGAGCTGGACTCGACCGGCGCGCGGTCGGTGTTGCGGCGGTTTTCCGATGCGTGGTTCGCGGCGGCGAAACGCCGCAAGGCCGGTGACCTGTCAGCGCGTTCTCCCAGGCGCAGGCGGGGATTGGTGCCGGTGCGCTGGTATCACGGCACGTTTACCCTCGACGGCCACCGCGTGCGTATCCCGACGGCGAGGTGCACCCCGGCGTTGTGGGTGCGCCTGGCCCGTCAGGTGCCGTATCCGGTCGAGCAGGTCCGCTCGATCACGCTGCTGTGCGAGGGCGGCCGTCTGTTCCTCGACGTCACCGCCGAGGTTACGATCGCGGTGTACCCGTCGGGTGAGGGTCCGGATCCCGGCCGGGTGGCGGGCGTGGACGTGGGGATCATCCACCCGTACGCCGTCGCCGGCTGTGGCGGGGAGGCGTTGTTGGTGTCGGGGCGGGCGATGCGCGCCGAGCACCGCATGCACCTGGCCGACACCAAAGCCCGCCATCGTGCCGTGGCCCGCCGGGCACCGAAGCCGGGTCAGCGGGGGTCGCGGCGGTGGCGCCAGTATCGTGCCCGGGCCCGTAGGGTAGAGGGTCGGCATCGGCGGCGGGTTCGGCAGGCCCAACACGAGGCGGCCCGCACCGTCGTCGACTGGGCCGTAGATCAGCGGGTCGGGGTGTTGCACGTCGGCGACCCCCGCGGCGTCCTCAACCTGCCGGCTGGCCAGCGGCACCACCTGCGGCTACGCCAGTGGCAGATCGGCCGACTCCTGCAGATCCTCACCGACAAGGCCGCTCTCGCCGGCATCACCGTTCATCTCGTCGACGAACGCGGCACGTCGTCGACCTGCCCCATCTGCCGCAAACGCGTACCGAAGCCACGCGGGCGGAGCCTGACCTGCCCGCACTGCCAGTTTTCAGGCCACCGCGATGTCGCGCGGCGGCCAGCATCGCCACCCGCACCCCGGGCGGCGGACCCACCGCCCCCACAGCGGTTACGCTGCCCGGGGTGGTCACGCACCGTCGAGCCGGCCGGCACCTCCCCGGAGCCGGCCAGTCCCGACGTGACCCCCGCCGCCCACCCGGCGGCGCGGAGGTCAAGATGGCCCGCGGTGGCCCGCCCCACCACCCCGTGGGGAGTCGCTCGCCCGCACGGCGAGGATCCACAACACCCCACCGGAAACCCGGTGAACGTTAGTGGACACCGCACTAGGCTGACGGGCGCGCACCGGGTCCCCGCCCGAGGCACCGGTGGGGAGGACGAGGTGACCGGACCGGATCCGCGGGTCGACCCCGACGTCGACCTGCGCGTACCCGCCGACCGGGGCGAGCTGGCCGCCCGCCCCGGCGCGGTGCTCGGCTCCGTCGCGGCCGGCGGCGCGCTCGGCGCCCTCGCCAGGGCCGGCCTCCAGCACGCCGTCCCGCACGGCCCGGCGGGCTTCGCGTGGGCGACCTTCGCCGTGAACCTGACCGGGTGCCTGCTGATCGGCGTCCTGATGGCGGCGCTGGAGCGCTCCGGTGGCGGCCGACCGCTGCTGCGCCCGTTCCTCGGGGTGGGGGTGCTCGGCGGCTACACCACCTTCGCCACGTACGCGGTGGACATCCGGCTCGACATCGACGCCGGCGCACCGCAGGTGGCCCTCGGCTACCTGGCGGCGACCCTGCTCGGCGCGCTGGTCGCCGTCTGGCTCGGCGACGCCGTGACCGGCCGGCTGCTCGACGCCGCCCGCCGCCGGCCGGGGCCGGGGGTCGGGCGGTGACCGTCCTGCTGATCGCCCTCGGCGCGGCCGTCGGCGCGCCCCTGCGCTACCTCACCGACCGGGCGGTGCAGGCCCGACTCGGCGGCGCCTTCCCGTGGGGCACGCTGACGGTCAACGTGGCCGGATCGCTCCTGCTCGGCCTCCTGGCCGGGCTGCCCGTCGGTCCGACCGCCGGCGCGCTGCTGGGCACCGGCTTCTGCGGCGCGCTGAGCACCTACTCCACCTTCGGGTACGAGACGCTGCGGCTGGCACGCCGGGGCCGGCGGTTCCTCGCGCTGGTCAACGTGCTCGCCAGCGTGGCCGCCGGCCTCACCGCCGCCACCGTCGGCTTCGCCCTGGCCCGGGCCGCCACCGGCTGAGCCGCCAGCCACGGCGGCACCCGCCACCGGACCGGCGGCGCCCGCACCGCCGGTCCGGTGACGGGCCGACCCGGGCGGGGTCAGCGGTCCGGTTCCGGCGGCGCGGCCGGCAGGCGTACGTCGACCACCGGGCCGAGGACGAAGACGGCCGGCGGGGCGATCCGCTCCCGGACGGCAACCGCGCCGATCTCGTCCAGCCGGGCGGTCACGGCGCGCTGGTCGGGATGCCCCGCGTCCTGCACCGCGAGGACCGGGGTGTCCGGGGCCCGGCCGTGCTCGACCAGCACCGCGGCGATCTTGCCGACGGTGTCCACGGCCATCAGCAGGACCAGGGTGCCCCGGGCCCGCCCGAGCGCCGCCCAGTCGACCAGCGAGTCGGGGTGCCCGGGCGGCAGGTGCCCGGAGACGACGGTGACGTCGTGCGCGACGCCCCGGTGGGTGACCGGCACCCCGGCCAGGGCCGCCGCGGCGACCGCGCTGCTCACCCCGGGAACCACCGTCACGTCCACCCCGGCCGCCACGCAGGCCTGCACCTCCTCGTGGCCGCGCCCGAAGACGTACGGGTCGCCGCCCTTGAGCCGGACCACCCGTCGACCGGCGCGGGCGTGCGCGACGAGGGTGGCGTTGATCGCGTCCTGCCCCATGGACGGTCCCCGGGGCACCTTCGCCGCGTCGACCACCTCGACACCCGGGCGCAGCCCGGCGAGCAGCCCGCGCGGGGCGAGCCGGTCGACCACCACCACGTCCGCCGCCTCCAGCAGCGCCCGGCCCCGTACGGTGATCAGGTCGTCCGGCCCGGGACCGCCCCCGACGACGGCGACCTGGCCGGGGCGCGGACCGTGCTCGTGGTGCTCCCCCGGCCCGTGCCGATGCTCGTGGCCGCCGTGCCCGTGACCGCCATGTCCGTGCGCGTGGCCGCCATGTCCGTGCGCGTGGTGGTCGTGGTGGTGGCCGCCGACCGGGTCGTCGGGGTGGTCGTGCGGGGTCTGCGGCCGGCCGACCTTGTCGGCGAAGCCCGGCATCAGCACCCGGTACGCGCAGGTGTCGCAGTTCATCCGGATGTCCCCGCGACGCGCCTCGGCGTGCCGTTCGAGGACCAGGTCGGCGAGGGCGTCGCAGTCGCCGATCAGGTCGGCCACCCGCACGTCCAGGTCGGGGTGGGCGGCGGCGAACGCGGCCGACTGGGCGACGATCCGGTCCGGCAGCACCCCGGCGAAGAGGAAGTACGGCGCGACGACGATCCGCCGCGCGCCGAGCCGGCGCAGCCGCTCCAGCACCGCCGGCACCGACGGCTCGGCCAGCGAGACGAAGCCCGGCTCGACGCCGGCGTAGCCGCGCCCCTCCCAGAGCAGCCGGGCCACCTTGGCGACCTCGGCGTTGGCGTCCGGGTCGGTGGAGCCGCGCCCGATCAGCGCCACCCAGGTGCCGGCCCGGTCGGCGCCGGCCAGCGCGGCGTCGACGCGCTGCTCCAGCGCGGTGTGCAGCAGCGGGTGCGGGCCCAGCGGCCGGCCGTAGACGTAACTGAGGCCGGGATGGCGCTCCCGCTCGCGGGCCAGCGCGGCGGGGATGTCGCCCTTGCCGTGCCCGGCGGCGGTCAGCACCAGCGGCAGCGCCACCAGCGAGCGGTGCCCCCGCTCGACGAGCGCGCCGACCGCGTCGGTGAGCGGCGGCCGGGACAGCTCGATGAAGCCGCCCTCGACGTCGCCGAGGGTGCCGGCGGCGCGGCGGCGTACCCGCTCGACGAACGCGATGAACTGCTCGACCCCGGCCGCGCTGCGCGTGCCGTGCCCGACGATGACCAGAGCGCTCACTGCTCCTCCTCCACGTACAGCAGGGCGTTGAGGGCGGCGGCGGCGACCGCCGAGCCACCCTTCTCGCCCCGGTTGGACACCCCGGGCAGGCCGCTGGCCCGCAGGGCCGCCTTCGACTCGGCGGCGCCGACGAAGCCGACCGGCAGCCCGACGACCAGCGCCGGACGGGCGTCCAGGGTGATCAGTTCCTCCAGTGCGGTCGGCGCGCAGCCGACCACCCACACCGCGCCGGGGCCGACCCGCTCCAGGGCGATCCGCACCGCGGCCGCCGACCGGGTGATGCCGGCCGCGCGGGCCAGCTCGGCGGCGGCCGGCTCGGCGACCGGGCAGACCGTCTCCCGGCCGGTGATGCCCGCGGCGACCATCGCCACGTCGGTGACCACCGGCGCGCCGGCGCGCAGGGCGGCCAGCCCGCCGGCCAGGTCCGCCTCGTCGCAGACCAGGTCGGCGACGTAGTCGAGGTCGGCGCTGGCGTGCACCACCCGCTCGGTGACGGCCCGGGTCAGCGGCGGCAGGTGCGCCAGGTCGACCCGGGAGCGCAGGATGCGGTACGACTCCCGCTCGATGGGGTGCACGACCCGGCTCACGGCCGCACCTCCGTCGCGGCCACGCCGTAGCGCTCGTCGTAGCGGCGCAGCTTCCACAGCGCCACGGCCCCGGCCCAGGCGAGCACGAACAGGGCCACGACGGCGTACCCGAGCTGCTCGAAGTGCCCGGCGATGCCCGCGTACCCGGACAGCACCGACACGCCGAGATGGTCGACCAGCAGGCCGGCGGCGTAGACGCTGGCGACGAGGGCGCCGACGAGCACCGTGACGGCGGTGGTGGCCAGGTTGTAGTACAGCCGGCGGGCCGGCTGCCGGTACGCCCACGAGTAGGCGCGGCTCATCAGCAGGCTGTCGGCGGTGTCCATGGCCGACATCCCGGCGGCGAAGAGCAGCGGCAGGGTGAGCAGGGCCAGCACCGGCAGGCCGCCGGCGGCGGCCGTGCTCGCCGACAGGGCGAGCAGGGTCACCTCGCTGGCGGTCTCCAGGCCCAGCCCGAAGAGGAACCCGACGGGCGCCATGTGCCACGAGGAGCGCACCAGCGCCCGGGCCCGGGAGCCGAGGACCCGCTGCACCAGCCCCCGGTTGAGCAGGTGCAGGTCCAGCTCCCGCTCGTCCAGGTCGCCGTGGCGCAGCCGCCGCCAGAGCCGGGCCAGGCCGGCCAGCACCGCCGCGTTCAGGGCCGCGACCAGGGCGAGGAAGACGGTGGCGGTGAGGATCGCCACCGTGGCGCCCACCTCGCGCGCCTCGGCCAGCCCCGGCCCGGCGAGATTCGCCGAGGCGAGGCCGACGACCAGGGCCAGCAGCAGCACCACCGCGCTGTGCCCGAGCGCGAAGAAGAAGCCGACGCCGACCGGGCGCCGACCACGCAGCAGCATCAGCCGGGTGGTGTCGTCGATCGCCGCGATGTGGTCGGCGTCGAAGGCGTGCCGCACCCCGAGCAGGTACGCCAGCGTGCCGGCCCCGGCCAGGCCCCCGGCCGCGGCGGGCTGGTCGTTCCAGTACAGGTAGAGGCTCCAGCCGGCGACGTGCAGCACGGCGACGGCGAGCACGATGCCGCCGAGGCGCACCCGTTCGGCGCGGCTCCACGGGCCGGCAGGTGGTGCGGTGCTGAGCGCGGTCGAACTCATCGGGTCCCTCCACGTTCGTCGGTGTCCGTGGCGCGGATCGCGTCCACCGGGCAGATCTCCAGGCATTCCAGGCAGCCCGTGCAGCGGTCGGCGCGTACGGCGAGGCCGCCGGGCACCGGCCGGATCGCGTGCGTGGGGCAGGTGAGCAGGCAGGCGCCGCAGCCCTGGCAGGCGCCGATGGTCACGGCCGCCACCGGTACCCCCTCGGGGTGACCATCCGGCCGGCGACGATCCGGGTCTGGCTGCTGCCCACCACCACGACGCTGTACATGTCGACCAGCGCCGCGTCGAGGGTCGCCAGGGTGGCCAGGTGCACCCGTTCACCGGGCCGGCTGGCGTTGCGCACCACCCCGACCGGGGTCTGCGGCGGCCGGTGCGCGGCGAAGACCTCCAGCGCCGCGCCGAGCTGCCAGTCCCGGGCCCGGCTGCGCGGGTTGTAGAGCAGCGCCACGAAGTCGCCCTCGGCGGCGGCGGCCACCCGGCGGGCGATGACCTCCCACGGCGTGTGCAGGTCGGACAGGCTCACGTAGGCGTGGTCGTGGCCGAGTGGCGCGCCGAGCAGGGCCCCGGCGGCCAGCGCGGCGGTCACCCCGGGCACGCCGACCACGTCGACGCGCTCGTCGGCGTACTCGAGGGCCGGACTGGCCATCGCGTACACACCGGCGTCGCCGGAGCCGACCAGCGCCACGGCGTGACCGGCGGTGGCCTCGGCGACGGCGGCGCGGGCCCGTTCCTCCTCGGCGCCGAGCCCGCTGGCGAGCACCCGGGTGCCGGGGCGCAGCAGGTCGCGGACCTGGTCGACGTACTGGTCGAGGCCGACGACCACGGCGGCGCGGCGCAGCTCGGTCACCGCGCGGGCGGTGCGCAGGTCCGCGGCGCCGGGGCCGAGGCCGACGATCGCCAGCCGGCCGCGCGGGGCGTGCCGGGCGACGGCGACGGTGGCCATCGCCGTCGCGGTCTTCGGCACCAGCAGCTCGGCGCCGCCGCCGAGCAGCGCCGCCGCCTCGGCGACGCTGGGGGTGCCGACGGCGGCGCGGACCACCTCGCTGGGGTGCGGCACGTCGACCGCCGCCAGCTCCGCCGCCGGATACGTCACCAGCGGTACGCCGAGCGCGTCGGCGCCCGCCCGGATGCCCGCCTCGTCGGCCTTGATGTCGGCGCTGGCCAGGTGCCGCACGCTCGCCGGGCTGAGGCCGGCCTCGGCGAGCATCCGCGCCAGCAGGTCGCGCACCTCGTCGGCGGGTACGCCCCGGCTGGCGCCGACGCCGACGACCAGCGACGGGGGCCGCAGCACGGCGGTCCGGCCGTCGAGCGGCACCACCCGGTCGGTGACCAGCAGCCGGTACCCGCCGTCGACCGCCGGCCCGGGCGGCCCGGCGGGGGTGGGCACCTCCGCCGCCCCGGGTGCCCCGTGGGCAGCGGGCGGCCCGGCGGGACGCACGTTGTCGGGCAGGGCGGGCAGCGGCCAGGTGGCGTCGGCGACGAGGGTCACCGGCTCGCCGTCGAGGATGGCGCGGCTGACGGCCGCGACGGCACCCTCGACGGGCCAGCCGAGGGTGTCCAGGCCGGGCAGGCCGGCGGCGTCGGTGGCGGTGCTGACCACCGGGGCGGCGTCGAGCAGCGCGCCGACCCGCCCCGCGAGGTCGTTGCCGCCCCCGGCGTGGCCGCCGAGCAGCGCGATCGCGTGCCGGGCCGCCTCGTCGACCACCACCACGGCCGGGTCCGTGCGCTTGTCGCCGAGCAGCGGCGCCAGGATGCGCACGACCGCCCCGGTGGCCAGGAACGCCACCACGGCGTCGTACCCGGCCCAGGCGGCGCGCAGCGCGTCCGCGACGGTGTCCGCCGTGACGACGCGGGCGTGCGGCCAGGCGTCGGCGAGGGTGCGGGCGTGCCGGCGGCCGGCGGCGGTGGCGGCGACGAGCCCGATGCGGGTCGGCTGGTCCGTGGCGACGGGCGGGTGGTTCACAGGCGCTCCCCGGTGAGGACGACCACCGGGTTGGTGGCCGCGAGTCGGACGGATCCGCCCGGCAGGTCGGCGAGGCGGGCGGCGGAGAGCTGGACGCCCTGCACCGCGTATCCGGCGGCGCGCAGCAGCCCGAGGGCGGGGGCGACCCGGTCGACGGCGGCGAGGGCGGCCACCACCCGCTCGGGCCGGCGGTGCGTCACGGCGGCGAGCACGTCGGTGCCGCCGCCCCCGACGAAGACGGCGTCGGGATCGGGCAGCCCGTGCAGCGCCCCGGGGGCGGCGCCGACGACCACCCGCACGTCGACGCCGTGCCGAACGGCGTTGGCGCGCACCGGTGCCGCCGGGTCACGCTCCACCGCGATCACCGCCGCGCCGAGCAGGGCGCACTCGATGCCGACCGAGCCGCTGCCCGCGCCGACGTCCCAGACCAGCCGGCCGAGGCGGGGACGCAGCCGGGCCACGGCGAGGGCGCGTACCTCCGACTTGGTGATCATGGAGTCGCGGTGGGCGTAGGCGGACTCGGGCAGCGCCCACCCGCCGGACGGCGCGGCGGCCGGCTGGTTGTCCACCCGCATCCCGGCCGCGCCGGGCTCGCCGGCGAGGCTGAGCAGCACGTGCGGGTCGGCCCAGTCGCGGCCGGCGGCCTGCTCGGGGGTGGTCTCGGTGAGCCGTTCGGCGTCGGTGCCGAGGTGTTCGGCGACGACCAGGCGGCGGGACCAGCCGGCCAGCCCGGCGCCCAGCTCGGCGGCCCCGGCGCCCGGGGCGGTGAGCACCGCGACGGCGGGCAGGGCCCGGCAGGCGTTCAGCGCGGGTCGCGGGTCGCGGCCGTGCGCGGTGACCACGGCCGCCCCGTCCCAGGGCAGGCCCGCGCGGGCGAACGCGGCGGCCACGCTGGACACGGCCGGCAGCACCCGCAGCGGCAGCCCGGCCGCCCGCAACGCCCGCACCACCCCGAACAGCCCGGGATCGCCGCTGGCCAGGACGACGGCGGGGCTCCCGGCGGCGACGGTGTCGGCCAGCCGCCCCAGCGCGGGCGCCAGCGGCCCGAGGGCGACGGTGTCGGCGTCGGCCGGCAGGCGTACGGCGGCCAGGTGCCGGGCCGCGCCGACCACCAGCCGGGCCGCGGCGAGCGCGGGCGCGGCGGCCGGGTGCGCGGGCCCGCCCGCGGCGTCGATCCCCACCACGGTCACCGCCGGCCCCGTGGCACCGCCCGGCCGGTCGCCGGTCACGCCGCCCACCGCCCGGACGAGGCGACCACCCGGTCCCCGGCGAAGTCGACCATGGCGACGTCGACGGAGACGGCGTCGCCGGCGAAGCGCAGCAGCACCTGCCGCACCCGGTGGCAGAGCAGGTCGCCGGCGGCGCCGAGCAGCCCGGCGGCCTCCCACAGCTCGTACGCGTGCCGCCCGGTGTTCGCCGCGACGACCGCCGCCACCAGCTCGGGATCGCCGCCCGCCTCGGCGGTGACCGCCCCGAGCAGCGACAGGTCCACCTTGGATCGGGTGTAGTGGGTCATCAGGATGCCGGCGGCGAGCTTGGCCAGCTTGCCGGCCATCCCGACGAAGACCACGCCGGTCATCCCGTCGCCCACGGCGGCGGTGACGGCCGCGCCGGTGAAGTCACCGACCTCCACGAAGCAGACCTCGGGCAGCTCCGGCAGCAGCGCGCGGGCGGCCCGCTCGGTGCGCCCGCCGGTGCACAGCACCACGGTCCGCTCCCCCTGGGCGGCCATCACGTGCACCGCCTGCACCACGCTGGCCCGCCAGGAGGCGGTGGAGAACGGGCGCACGACGCCGGTGGTGCCGAGGATGGAGATGCCGCCGAGGATGCCGAGCCGGCGGTTGGTGGTCTTGCGGGCCATGATCTCGCCGCGCGGCACGCTGACCACCACCCGCACGCCCACCTCGCTCAGGTCGACGACCTCGGCGACGGCCTGGCCGATCATGCGGCGCGGGGTGTCGTTGATGGCGGGCCCGCCGACGGGCAGCCCGAGGCCCGGTTTGGTGACCGTGCCGACGCCCGGCCCGCCGTCGAGGCGCAGGCCGGGCGCGTCGTGCCAGCTCACGGTGGCGGTCAGCTCGGCGCCGTGCGTGACGTCCGGGTCGTCGCCGGCGTCCTTGACCACCACGGCCTCCGCCCGGGTGCGGCCGTCGAGCTCGCAGCGGGCCACCGGGAAGCTGACCCGCCGCCCGGCGGGCAGCCCGATCTCCACCTGCCGCTGCGGCACGCCGGTGACCAGGGCGGTCAGCGCCGCCTTGGTCGCCGCCGTCGCGCAGGCGCCGGTGGTCCACCCGGTGCGCAGCGCGGTCGGGCGGACCTTCGCGGTACGCGGCAGGTCCGGCTCGCGCAGCGGCGGCTCGGCGTACGTCATCGGGCGCGCCCGTCCCCCGGTGTCGTGCCGCCCGCGCGGGCGCGGCGCAGGTCGGCGCGGGCGGCCGGCTCGGCCCGACGGAAGGTGTGGAAGTGCCCGGGGTGGTAGAGGTGCGAGCGGGTGCCGGTGGCGGCGAGCGCCGGGCCCACCAGGAAGAGGGTGTGCTTCCAGAGCTTGTGCTCCTTGACGGTGGCCTCCAGCTCGCCGAGGGCGCACCGCACCACCAGCTCGTCCGGCCAGGTCGCCTGGTACGCCACCACGACCGGGGTGTCGGCCGGGTAGCCGCCGGCCAGCAGCTCGGCCTGCGCCTGCCCGGAGCGGGCGGCGGAGAGGAACAGGGCCATGGTGGTGCCGTGCCGGGCGAACTCGCGGACCCGCTCGCCAGGCGGCATCGGCGTCTTGCCGCCCTCCAGCCGGGTGAGGATCACCGACTGGGCGACCTCGGGGATGGTCAGCTCCCGGCCGACGATCGCCGCGACGGCGGTGAACGACGAGACGCCGGGGACGATCTCCACGGCCAGCCCGAGCGCCCGGCACAGGTCGAGCTGCTCCTGCACCGCGCCCCACAGGGCCGGGTCGCCGGAGTGGATCCGCGCCACGGTCAGCCCGTCGGCGGCGGCGCGCTGGTAGAGCGGCAGCACGCCCTCGATCGGCAGCCGCGACGAGTCGACGATCTCCGCGTCGGCGCGGGCGTGGGCGAGCACGTCGGCGTGCACCAGGCTGGCTGCCCAGACCACCACGTCGGCCGCGCCGATCACCCGGGCGGCGCGCAGGGTCAGCAGGTCCGCCGCGCCGGGGCCGGCCCCGACGAACCACACCTTGCCCGTGCCGGTCGGCGTGCCCTCGTCGGCGTGCCCCGCGATCGGCGTGGTGCTCACAGCTTTCCTCCCCTACGGTCCCGGCGGGCCGGGACGAGCAGCGTCGACAGGTACGGCAGGTCGTCGGCCGGGTCGGTGACCGGGCCGATCCGCTCGCCGGGCAGCCCGAGGCCCCGGCCCAGCACGGCGTCGCCGAGGCGGCCCTGCCGGCGCAGCTCGGCGACCAGCTCGGCGTGCCGCCGCCAGCCCTTGTAGGCCACGACGGTGCCCGGGCCGGCGAGCGCGTCGGCAAAGAGCGCAAGCCCGGCGGTGGCCGGCAGCAGGGTCAGCGGCTCCCGGCCCTCGCACAGCGGCACGCCGCTGCGCGCCGCGAGGTCCTGCATGGCGGTGATGCCGGGGACCGTGCGCACCCCGACCCCGGGGCGCAGGGCGCGCACGCCCTGCGCGAGGTAGCCGAAGGTGGAGTAGACGTTCGGGTCGCCGATGGTGGCGAAGACGATCGCGCGGGCGCCCCCGTCGACCGCGTCGGCCACCGCCCGGGCGGCGTCGTCCCAGGCGCGTTCCCGGCGGGCGGTCACCCCGCCCCGGTCGTCGAGGGCGAACGGCAGCCGGCGCAGCCGCCCCGGCGCGACGTGCGCGGCCACGGTGGCCTCGGCCCGGCCCGGGGGCGCGTCGCCGTCCGCGGCGAGCCGGTCCATCACCGGTACGAACACCACGTCGGCCTCGGCCAGCAACCGGGCCGCCCGCAGGGTGAGCAGTTCGGGGTCGCCGGGACCGACGCCGACCCCGGTCAGCGTCACGCCACCGTCGCCGCCGCCCTGCCCCGCCACCGGTACGCCGCCGTCGGGCGTCCTCCCCGGCACGCCGTCCTCGGGCACGGCCACCGGCGCGCGGTTGTCGTGCGCGGTCACCGGCTGGCCGCCTCGACCAGGCGGCGGGCGGCGTGCGGGTGGCCGGCCCAGTGGGTGTGCAGGTAGGAGGCGTGCACCCGGTCGGTCACGAAGCCGTGCTCGGCGCCGTCCCAGCGCCAGGCCGGCCGGTCGCCGTGCCCGGGGTCGGTGACGGTGCGGTGGAACTCGTGGCCGCGTACGGGGTCGCCGGGGCGGTGCAGCGGGGAGCCGGTGACGGCGACGGCGTCGCGGTAGCCGAGGGTGAGCCGGTCGGTCATCCGGGCGGTCAGGTCGAGCCGACCGCACATGGGCACCCCGTCGAGCTGCCGGCCGAGGTAGAGCAGGCCGGCGCACTCGGCGACGACCGGGCCGTCGAAGTCGGCCAGCTCGGCGCGGAGCGTGGCGTTGTCGGCGAGCTGCGGCGCGTACGCCTCGGGGAAGCCGCCGCCGACGACCACCGCGCGGGTGCCGGCGGGTAGGCCGGGGTCGCGCAGCGGGTCGAAGGAGACCACCGTGGCGCCGGCCGCGGCGAGCAGCTCGGCGGTCTCGGCGTACGAGAAGGTGAAGGCCGGCCCGCCAGCGACCGCGACCACGGGGCGTCCGGTGCCGGCGGGGCCGCCGACGGCGCCGACCGGGTCCCAGGCGGGCGCGTGCAGGGGGCCGGCGGTACGCGCCAGGTCGAGCACGGCGTCCAGGTCCACGGTGGCCGCCACGAGGTCGGCGAGGGCGGCCACGATCGCCACGGACTCCGGTGCCCGTTCGGCGACCGGCACCAGCCCGAGGTGGCGCGCCGGGGCGGCGACCTCGGCGGCGCGGGCGACCGCCCCGAGCACCGGTACGCCGACCTCGGCGAGCGCGTCGCGCAGCAGCGACTCGTGCCGGGGCGAGCCGACCCGGTTGAGGATCGCGCCGCCGATGCGCACGTCGGGGTCGAACGCGGCCATGCCCAGGGCGAGCGCGGCGGCGGAGCGGCCCTGCGCGGTGGTGTCGAGCACCAGCAGGACCGGGGCGTCGACCAGGCGGGCGACGTGCGCGGTGGAGGCGTACCCCCGACGGCCGACCGCGCCGTCGTGCAGCCCCATCACGCCCTCGATCACGGCGACGTCGGCGGGCGTCGGGGTGGCGGCGCCGTGGCGCAGCAGCGGCGCGACCCGCTCCTCGCCGACCAGCCACGGGTCGAGGTTGCGCCCGGGGCGGCCGGCGGCGAGCGCGTGGTAGCCGGGGTCGATGTAGTCGGGACCGACCTTGTGCGGGCTGACCACCAGGCCGCGGCGGCGCAGTGCGGCGAGCAGCCCGGTGGCGACGGTGGTCTTGCCGTGCCCGCTGGCGGGTGCGGCGACCACCACGCGCGGCAGCGCCCACGGCGCGGCCGGGTCGACGGGAGGCGCGGCGGCAGCCGGGTCGAGGGGCGGCGCGGCGGCGGCCGGGTCGAGGGGCGGCGCGGCGGCGGCCGGACCGGTGGGCGGGTGCCCGGCGGGCGCGGCGGGCCCCGCGGGGCGCCGCTGGTCGGCACGCCGGCCGGGGGCGGTCACCATTCGATTCCCTTCTGACCCTTCTGGCCGGCGTCCATCGGGTGCTTGACCTTGGTCAGCTCCGCGACCAGGTCGGCGGCGTCGACCAGGCGCGCGTCGGCGTCCCGGCCCGTGATGACGACGTGCTGGAAGCCGGGGCGGTTCGCCAGGGTGTCGACCACCTCGTCCACGTCCACCCAGCCCCACTTCATCGGGTAGGTGAACTCGTCGAGCACGTACAGGCCGTAGCGCTCGGCGGCCAGGTCGCGCTGGATCTGCCGCCAGCCCTCCAGCGCGTCGGCGGCGTGGTCGGCCTCGCCGCCGCGCTGGATCCAGGACCAGCCCTCGCCCATCTTGTGCCAGGCGACCGGGGCGCCCTGTCCGGTGCGCTCGTGCACCTCGCCGAGGGCGCGGAAGGCGTTCTCCTCCCCCACCCGCCACTTGGCGCTCTTGACGAACTGGAACACCCCGATCGGCAGCCCGGCCGTCCAGGCCCGCAGCGCCAGCCCGAACGCGGCGGTCGACTTCCCCTTCATCTGTCCGGTGTGCACCATCAGCAGCGGCCGGTGGCGCCGCTGCCGGGTGGTCAGCCCGTCGGCGGGCACGTGGGACGGCTTCCCCTGCGGCATCAGGCAACGCTCCTGTTCTCCCCGCCGCCGCCGACGGCGGTAGCGGTAGCGGCGGCGGCGATCTTGGTGGGAAAGGGCCCCTCTGGGGGCCGTTCGTCGCCAAGATCTGCGGCGGACCGAGCGTGCGGGGCTCGGCGGGACGCCGGCGCGGGGGTGGGGCGGCCGGCGGCGAGGGTGGCGAGGGGGGCGGTGGTCACCTCGTCGAGGCGGTGGTGGGCGGCGTCCAGTTGGGCGGCGAGGCGACGGGCCAGGCCGAGGCGCACGGGGCCGCTCTCGCAGTCCACGACGACGCAGGGGGCGCCGGTGGCGGCGAGCACCGCCGCCGCGCGGGCCGCCCGGTCGAGCGGGCGGTCGCCGGCGGTGGCCCGGCCGTCGGTGACGACCAGCACCAGGGGACGGCGGCGCGGGTCGCGCAGCCGCTCGACCCGCAACAGCTCGGCGGCGGCCAGCAGGCCTTCGGCCAGCGGGGTGCGCCCGCCGGTGGGCAACTCGGCCAGCCGTGCGGAGGCGGCGAGCACCGATGAGGTGGCCGGCAGCAGGGTCTGCGCGGCGGCGCCCCGGAAGGCGACCACGGCGACCTTGTCCCGGCGCTGGTAGGCGTCGGTGAGCAGGGCCAGCACGGCGCCCTTGACGGCGGCCATCCGCGTGCGGGCGCCCATCGAGCCGCTGGCGTCGACCACGAAGAGCACCAGGTTGCCCTCGCGTCCCTCGCGCACCGCCTCGCGGACGTCGTCGGGGCGCAGCCGCAGCGGCCCGCAGACCCGGCCCCTGGCGGCCTGGTGCGGGGCGGCGGCCCGGACCGTCGCCGGCAGGTGCAGCGCGCCGGACCGGCCGGTCGGCACCCGCGCGCCGGTGGTGCGGCCCCGCCCGGTGCGGGCCCGGGAGCGGCGGCCGGGCACCCCGTCGCCGACCCCGGGCGCGGTGAGCAGCCGCGCCTTCAGCCCCTGCCGGGGTACGGCCACGGCCTGTCCGGCGTCACCCGGCCGGGCCCGGGCGGGGGCCTCCTCGTCCGTGTCGCCCCCGCCGGCGCCGGATGGGCCGGCCGGGGTGCCTCGCCCGGGCCCGGCGTCGCCGCCGCCGGGCCCGTCCGGCCAATCGCCCTCGCCGCCGGGCCCGTCCGGCCGGTCGCCCTCGCCCGGCCGGTCCGGCCACGTGCCGTCGCCGCCGTCCCGGCCCGGGTCGCCGTCGCGGCCGGGGCCCGGCCCGTGGGCGGCCTCGCCGTGCCCGCCGGCCGGCGCGGAACCACCCGCGTCGCCGTCGTCCGGGGCGCCGCCGCCCGCGTCCGGGCCGCCGTTCGGGCCACCGGATCCGCCGCCCGCCGGGCCGGAGCCCGGACCGCCGTCGGGGCCGCCGGAACCGCCCGGGTCGTCGTCGGGGTCGTCGTCGCGGACCCGGTCCAGTGCCTCGTCGAGTCGCTTCTCGTCCAGGCCGGGCGTGTCGAACGGGTCCCGGCGGCGCCGGTGCGGCAGCGCCAGCCGGGCGGCGACCCGCACGTCCTCCACGGTGACCGCGTCCCGGCCGTGCCAGGCGGCGTGCGCCAACGCGGTACGGGCGGTGACGATGTCGGCGCGCATGCCGTCCACGTCGAACGCGGCACACACCTCGGCGATCTGGCGCAGCGCGGCGTCGGGCAGCAGCACGTTCGCCAGCCGCTGCCGGGCGACCGCCACCCGGCGGGCCACCTGCGCGTCCGCCTCGGCCCAGCGGGCGGCGAACCCGGCCGGGTCGGCGTCGGCGGCCAGCCGCCGGCGGACCACCTCGACGCGTACGGCCGGGTCGCGGCTGGCCCCGACCTCCACGGTCAGCCCGAACCGGTCCAGCAGTTGGGGGCGCAGCTCCCCCTCCTCCGGGTTCATCGTGCCGACCAGCAGGAACCGCGACGCGTGGCTGACCGAGACGCCCTCGCGCTCCACGTGGCAGCGGCCCATGGCGGCGGCGTCGAGAAGCAGGTCGACCAGGTGGTCGTGGAGCAGGTTGACCTCGTCGACGTAGAGCACCCCGCGGTGAGCGGCGGCGAGCAGGCCCGGCTCGAAGGCGCGTACGCCCTCGCCGAGGGCCTTCTCCAGGTCGAGCGAGCCGACCACCCGGTCCTCGGCCGCGCCGACCGGCAGCTCCACCAGCCGGGCGGGACGCCGCTCGACGGCCGGGGCACCGGGGTGCGGGCCGTCCGGGCAGGACGGGTCGGGCACGGCCGGGTCGCAGGCGAAGCGGCAGCCGGCCACCCGGTCGACCGGCGGCAGCAGCGCCGCCAGGGCCCGTACGGCCGTGGACTTGGCGGTGCCCTTCTCGCCGCGTACGAGCACCCCGCCGATCGCCGGGGAGACGGCGTTGAGCAGCAGGGCCAGCCGCATGTCGTCCATGCCCAGCACCGCGCTGAACGGGTAGGTGGTCATGAGCGTTCCTCCAGGTCGCCCTCGCTGGCCAGGTACGTCTCCCGGAGCCGGTCCAGGGTGGCCGGCTCGGGCTCGGCCCACAGGCCCCGGTCGGCCGCCTCCAGCAGCCGCTCGGTGATGCCGCGCAGCGCCCACGGGTTCGACCGCTCCAGGAACTCGCGGGTGGTGTCGTCGAAGACGTACGCGGCGGCCAGGTGCTCGTACATCCAGTCGTCGACGACGCCGGCGGTGGCGTCGTAGCCGAACAGGTAGTCGACGGTGGCGGCCAGCTCGAAGGCGCCCTTGTAGCCGTGCCGGCGCATCGCGGCGATCCACTTCGGGTTGACCACCCGCGCCCGGAACACCCGTCGGGTCTCCTCGCCGAGCGTGCGGGTGCGCACGTCGTGCGGCATCGCCGAGTCCCCCACGTACGCGGCCGGGGCGGTCCCGGTGAGGTGGCGGACCATCGCCACCATCCCGCCGTGGTACTGGAAGTAGTCATCGGAGTCGACGATGTCGTGCTCGCGGGTGTCCTGGTTCTTCACCGCCACGGCGATCCGCGCGAAGGAGCGTTCCATGTCGGCGCGCGCCTCCCGCCCGTCCAGCCCTCGGCCGTAGGCGTAGCCGCCCCAGACGGCGTACACCTCGGCGAGGTCGGCGTCGCTGCGCCAGTTGCGGGCGTCGATCAGCGGCAGCAGCCCGGCCCCGTACGCGCCCGGCTTGGAGCCGAAGACGCGGGCGGTGGCCCGCCGCTCGTCGCCGTGCTCGGCGAGGTCGGCGGCGACGTGGGCGCGCACGAAGTTCTCCTCGGCGGGCTCGTCGAGCGCCGCCACCAGCCGCACCGCGTCGTCGATGAGCGCGACCACGTGCGGGAAGGCGTCGCGGAAGAAGCCGGAGATGCGTACGGTCACGTCGATGCGGGGGCGGCCCAGCTCCGCCGTCGGCACCACCTCGACGCCGGTGACCCGCCGGGACCGGTCGTCCCAGGTGGGGCGGCAGCCGAGCAGGGCCAGCACCTCGGCGATGTCGTCGCCCTGGGTACGCATGGCGCTGGTGCCCCAGACGGTGAGCCCGACCGAGCGGGGATACTCGCCGGTGTCGGCGAGGTGCCGGGCGAGCAGCGAGTCGGCGAGGGCCACGCCGACGTCCCAGGCGTTGCGGCTCGGGACGGCCTTGGGGTCGACGGAGTAGAAGTTGCGGCCGGTGGGGAGCACGTTGACCAGCCCCCGGGTGGGCGAGCCCGATGGGCCGGGCGGCACGAACCGCCCGTCGAGGGCGCCCACCACCCGGTCGATCTCGTCGGTCGTACGGTCCAGGCGCGGCACCAGCTCGGTGGCGGCGAAGCGGAGCACCGCGGCGGCGTCCGGCACGGCCCGCCCGGCCACCTCCTCGACCACCGCGTCGACGGCGTCGGCGTCCCAGCCGAGGGTCTCCATCCCGACGACCAGCCGGCGGGCCAGGGCCTCGATCAGGTCGACCGCGTCGGCGGCGGTCACGCCCGGCCCGTCCACGGTCTCGGTCAGCGCCTCGGGCACGGTGAGCCGCCGGCCCGGCTCCGCGAGCAGCGCCTGCTCGTCCAGCCCGTACGCGGCGGCCAGGGCCTGCCGCAGGCCGGGCAGCGCGCGGGCGCCGCCCCACACCTGCGGGGCGCGCAGCACGGCGAGCACGAGGTTGACCCGGGCCTCGCCGGTGGGCGCGGCGGCGAGCACGTGCAGGCCGTCGCGGATCTGCACGTCCTTGACCTCGCACAGGTAGCCGTCGAGGTGCAGCACGAAGTCGTCGAAGTCGTCGGCGTCGGGCATGGCCTCGGCGTGCAGGTCGTGGTGCAGCTCGGCGGCGCGCACCAGGTCCCAGATCTGGGCCCGCAGGGTCGGCACCTTGGCCGGGTCGAGGGCCTGCACGGTGGCGTACTCGTCGAGCAGCTGCTCCAGCTTCGCCAGGTCGCCGTACGTCTCGGCGCGGGCCATCGGCGGCACCAGGTGGTCGACGACGACGGCGTGCGCGCGCCGCTTGGCCTGGGTGCCCTCGCCGGGGTCGTTGACGATGAACGGGTAGACCAGCGGCAGGTCGCCGAGGACGGCGTCCGGGGCGCAGTCGGCGGCCAGCCCGAGGCCCTTGCCGGGCAGCCACTCCAGGGTGCCGTGCTTGCCCAGGTGCACCACGGCGTCCGCGCCGAACCCGCCGTCGGCGACGGGCGCGGCCAGCCAGCGGTACGCGGCCAGGTAGTGGTGGCTGGGCGGCAGGTCCGGGTCGTGGTAGATGGCGATGGGGTTCTCGCCGAAGCCGCGCGGCGGCTGGATCAGCAGCACCACGTTGCCGAAGCGCAGCCCGGCGAGCACGATGTCGCCGCCGTCGGTGTAGAGCCCGCCGGGCGGCTCGCCCCAGTGGGCGAGCATCCGCTCCCGCAGCTCCGCCGGCACCTGGTCGAACCAGCGCCGGTAGACCTCCCCCGGCACCCGCGCCTCGGCGGCGCCGAGCTGTTCCGGGGTGAGCCACTCGACGTCGTGGCCGCCGGCGGCGATGAGGGCGTGGATGAGCGCGTCGCCGTCGTCGGGCACCGGGGCATCGCCGAGGTGGTAGCCGGCGTCGGCCAGGGCGGCGAGCAGCCGCACCGCCGAGGCGGGGGTGTCCAGGCCCACGGCGTTGCCGACCCGGGAGTGCTTCGTCGGGTACGAGCTGAGCACCACCGCGAGCCGCTTGTCGGCCTGGGGCACGTGCCGCAGCCGGGCGTGCCGCACGGCGATGCCGGCCACCCGGGCGGCCCGCTCCGGGTCGGCCGCGTAGGTGGAGAGCCCGTCGGCGTCGATCTTCTTGAACGAGAACGGCACGGTGACGATCCGGCCGTCGAACTCGGGGATCGCCACCTGCATGGCGGCGTCCAGCGGGGACAGTCCGGCGTCGCTGTCGGCCCACTGCTCACGGGTGCTGGTCAGGCAGAGCGCCTGGATCACCGGCACGTCGAGGGCGGCGAGCGCGCCCACGTCCCAGGCGTCCTCGTCGCCCCCGCCGGAGGCGTCGGCGGCGACCGTGCCGCCGGCCGCGAGCACGGTGACCAGCAGGGCGTCGCAGCGGGCGAAGAGCCCGAGCGGTCCCGCGCCGGCGGTCAGGCCGCGCAGCGAGCCGCAGTAGATGGGCAGCGGGTCGCCGCCGGCCGCGTCGACGGCGTCGGCGAGGACGTCGACGAATCCGGTGTTCCCGGCGAGGGCGTGCGCCCGGTAGAAGACGATGCCCACGGTCGGCCGGTCCGGCCGCGCGGGCCGCTCGCCGTGGATGCCGTACGTCGGCGTGGGCGCGGGTGAGGCGAAGCCCTCGCCGGTGAGCAGCACCGTGTCGGAGAGGAAGCGGGCGAGCTGGGCGAGGTTCTCCGGCCCGCCCTCGACCAGGTAGGCCAGCGCCTGGGTGGCCACCCCGGAGGCCACCGTGGACGCCGCCATCAGCTCCGCGTCCGGCACGTTCTCGCCGCCGAGCACGACCGTCGGCACGCCGGACGCCAGCACCGCCGCGAGCCCGTCCGGCCACGCCTGCCGGCCGCCGAGCAGGCGTACGACGGCGAGGTCCACGCCGTCGAGCAGCGCGGGCACGGCGTCGGCGGCGACCCGGGCGGGGTTGGCGAGCCGGTAGTCGGCGCCGCTGGCGCGGGCGGCGAGCAGGTCGGTGTCGGCGGT
The DNA here is from genome assembly GCF_900091445.1 of Micromonospora echinofusca. Taxonomy (NCBI): domain Bacteria; kingdom Bacillati; phylum Actinomycetota; class Actinomycetes; order Micromonosporales; family Micromonosporaceae; genus Micromonospora; species Micromonospora echinofusca. Next base: position 2,479,569 of record NZ_LT607733.1, on the reverse strand, counting down.
GGACAGCAGCAGGATGCGCACGCATGACTCCGGAGAGTGACACCCTGGTCGGCGCGGGGACGACCGGGCGGGGCGAGGGGTGGGCGCGATTCAGCGGGTACGGCGCGCCGGCGGCCAGCTCACCGGCGGGCCGGCGGGGTCGGGCGACGCGACGCGGGCGTCAGCGGCAGGTGGCGAGGGCACACCCGGGCGCGGCGGCGACCGGACCTGGCACGGTGTGGGCGCGACCGACGGTGGGCGCGGTGCGGGCCGGCGGGCGCGCGGCGGCCCGGCGGCTGGCCGGCGGCGCGGAAATACCGCCGCCCACGGGGCCGCTGCCACGGCCGGGCACAGTGCGACGATGATCGTCGATGGTGGAGACGCGGTGCGTCATCGGGTCCTCCTCGGGTGTCCACGCCCTGGGGTCACTCCGACGGCCGAAGTATCCTGGCTCCCGGATCGACGCTCACCCCCGGCCTTCCAACCGCGCACGCACGGCCGTGACTCACGAGGGGGGATCGCTCCCCGGTGACAGTGGCGGGACCGCGCCGGAATCGCACCGGCTTCCTTCACTGCCGTCAGGCCGCGAATGCTGCCACACCCCGGCGCCGCCGGTCAACGCCGCCCCGACCGGCCGGCGGCGGACCCGTCAGCGGGCGTGGCGCTCCGGGTGGGCCCGGTTCCACACCCGCATCCGCTCCGGGTAGCCGGTGCGGGCGGCCTCGTACAGCGGCACCGCGTGCTTGCGGGCGATGGAGCCGGCGGCGCGCGGCGAGCCGGTGCGACGGCGGATCCACTCGCCGTCGTGGGCGATGGCGACGACGGTGGTGTCGGTCGCGGTGGTCTCCGGTTCCAGGTAGAACTCCACGCCCCGGCGGCTGGTCACGAACGCCTCCAGCGCGGCCAGGTCCTCCCGGGTCGCCTCCCGGTCGAGCTTCGTCGGGGTCGGGTCGGCGGCCCGCGACCGCCGGTTGAACCAGCCCATGTCCCGCTCCTCTCCTCCGGGTCCTCCCAGTGCAGCACCCTTACCTGCGAGGCGGCTGCGAGCGGGGTGTGAGTGCCCCGCCAGGTGACCTCAGCGGGCCGGCGGGCGGGTGGCCGGCACCAGGGCGAGGGTGGGCAGCAGCAACAGCGGCACGACGAGCAGTGCCCGCAGGGTGCCGACCCGGTCGCCGAGCAGGCCCAGCAGCGGCGGGCCGGCCAGGAAGGCGGTGTAGCCGATCACGGCGACCACGCTGACGCGGGCCGGCGCCCGCCGCTCGTCGTCGGCCGCCGCGCTCATCCCGACCGGGAAGCCCAGCGACGCGCCGATCCCCCAGAGCGCGACGCCGGCGATCGCCACCGGCCCGGAGCCGGCGAGCACCGCCACGGCCGCGCCGACCGTGGCGAGCACGATGGTGCCGGACAGCACGGGCACCCGGCCCCAACGGTCCAGCGCGACGGTGCCCAGCATGCGCCCCATGGTCATGCCGACGACGAAGACGCCGAAGACCGCCGCCCCGGCCGCCTCGCCGAGGTCGTGGCCGTCGATGAAGGCGACCGCCAGCCAGTCGTTGGCGCTGCCCTCGGCGAACGCCGCCACCAGCACCAGCAGGCCGATGAGCAGGGTACGCGGTTCCCGCCAGGCGGCCAGCAGCTCGCGGCGGCGCTCGGCCGGGGCGGCCGACGCGGAGGCGGTGCCGCTCTCGGCCGCCGGCAGGAACGACCGTACGGCCAGCAGCGTGCCGAGCAGCACCACCGCGGCCAGCGCGGCCAGGTGCGCGGCGACCGGCACGCCGAGGCGGGCCGCCCCGGCGCCCAGGCCGGCGCCGGCCACGGAACCGAGGCTCCACGCCGCGTGGAAGCGGGGCATGACCGTACGACCCAGCCGCCGCTCGACCGCCGCGCCCTCGACGTTCATCGCCACGTCGCAGATGCCGGAGCCGTAGCCGAGGGCGCACAGCCCCACCGCGACCCCGGCCGGGGAGCCGGCCAGGGCCCCGATTCCCGTCACGGTCAGCCCGGTCGCGACGACCAGGGTGGAGAGGGCGACGGTGCGGGCCGCGCCCAGCCGCTGGGCCACCAGGCCGGCGGTGGGCATCGCGAGGAGCGCGCCGACGGACATGGCGAGCAGCAGCAGCCCGAGCCGGCCGGCGCTGAGCCCGAGCGCGTCCCGGGCGGCGGGCACCCGGGAGAACCAGGTGGCCACGGCCAGGCCGTTGAGCGCGAACACCACGGCCACCCCGGTACGGGCGGCGAGCACCGACCGCGGTACGACCGGCGGCGGCGCGGCGGGCGGGGCGACGGTACGGCTCACGGGGGCGTCCTCTCGCCTCGGGTGCTCTCCCGCCCGATCCCACACCTGAGAGCGCTTTCAGGACAACCCGGCCGCGCCCCTTACCGTGGACACGTCGCAGGGGCATGATGCGGTCGACCGTCCACGCCGCGACGGCCGACCACGGGGAGGACCGGGATGACGACGACGCACCGACCACCGACCCTGGAGGACGTCGCCCGGGCGGCGGGGGTCTCCCGGGCCACCGCCTCGCGGGTGATCGCCGGCACCGGGTACGCCTCCGCCGCCGCCCGCGAGCGGGTGACCGTCGCCGCCGACCTGCTCGGCTACGCGCCGAACCCGGCCGCCCGCGCGCTGGTCCGGGGCACCGGCGTCCGGCTGGTGGTGGCGGTGACCGGCACCGCCCCCACGGTCCTCGACGACCCGTACGTCCACCGGGTCCTCGGCGCGTGCGCCCGGGTCTGCGCGCCGTACGGGCTCGGGGTGGCGCTGCACTGGCTGCCCACCCGTGCCCCGGGCGAGGTGCGCCGGCTGGCCGAGGACCGCAGCGTCGGCGGGATCATCCTGATCAACACCACCGAGACGGTGCTGGACGCCGTCCCGGTGGGACTGCGCGGCCGGGTGGCCTCGATCGGCATCGGCTCCGCCCTCGTACCCGCCTTCGACGTGGACAACGGTGGCGGCACCGAGGCCGTGGTCCGGCACCTGTACGCCAGCGGGCGCCGCCGCATCGCCATGGTGACCGGCCCCCGCTGGCTGTCGTGCGCCGGCCGCTCCGTCGGCGCGTACCGGCGGGTGGTGCGCGACGCCGCACTGCCGGTGCGCCTGGTCCCGGGAGACTTCAGCGCCGACCGGGGCCGGGCGGCGGCCCGGGAGGTGCTGGCGCGCTGGCCGGACACGGACGCGATCGTCGGCAGCAGCGACGCCACCGCCCTCGGGGTGATCGACGGGCTGCGCGGCGACGGCGTCCAGGTGCCCGGGGACGTCGCGGTGACCGGCTTCGACGACATCCCGCTCGCCGCGATGACCACCCCCGCGCTGACCACGGCCACCCACCCGGTCACGCAGATCGCCTCGGCGGCGGCGACGGCCGTACTGGACGGGCGGCCGGTGCCGCCGGCGACGATGTTCCCGTCCCGGCTGGTCCGCCGGGTCAGCGGCTGAGTCGCCGGGCAGCCCCGCCCCTCTCCCGCATCGATCATGGGTTCTGGTGGGCGTCATCGGGCCTTCCCGACTTTCGCGGGCACCACACCTGCATGATCGACGCCGACTCGGGGGGGTGCGGGTCGGGTCACGTCGATGGACGGTTCAAGCCGTGGCCGGTTGGGGAAAGTCACCCCGGCGGGACGATGAGGGGCAGGGCTCGACGGCTGCCTGCGACCCGGACACCAGGGCGGCGACAGGGGGCCGGGACGTGGATTCGAAGCAGCACGCCGAACCGGCGGGGGCGGCCGTCGACCTCTTCGCCGGCGACGATCCCACCAGCGCCGCGCACCGGGCCACCGACTGGGCGGCCACTGCCCTGGGTCCGGTACAGACCTGGCCGCCGGAGCTGTGCGCGGCGGTGCGCACCGTGCTGCCGTCGAAGATCCCGATGCTGCTGTGGTGGGGCCCCGAGCTGGTGCAGATCTTCAACGACGCGTACACGCCGGTCCTCGGCGACAAGTACCCGGCCGCTATCGGTCAGCCGGGCGCACAGTGCTGGCCGGAGGTCTGGACCGAGCTGGGTCCGCTCACCGACCAGGTGTTCGCCGGCCACGGCGCCACCTTCGCGGAGAACCAACTGCTGATGCTCGACCGGCACGGCTACCTGGAGGAGACGTACTGGACCTTCTCCTACAGCCCGGTACGCGCCGACGCCGGCCGCGTCCCCGGCATCTTCGTGGCCACCACGGACGTCACCGCGCGGGTGCTGGGTGACCGGCGGCTGGAGACGCTGCGCGAGCTGGGCTCGGTCTCGATCGCGGCGGCGGACACCACCCGCGACGCCGTGCGGGCGTCGGCCCGGGTCCTCACCGGCAGCCCGGCCGACCTGCCTGCCGTGATGATCTACCTGCGCCCCGAGGGGGCGACGCCGGACGAGGGCCCGGCCGCAGACGGCGACGGTGGAGAAACCGGCCCCGGACCGGACGGCGGCGCGTCGGAGGACGCGGACGAACTGGTCCTGGCCGCCTCCGTCGGCGTGGCCGAGGAGGCCGCCACGAGCGCCGGGTGGCTGGCGCAGATCGGCGAGGTCGCGCGGACCGGCCGCCCCGCGCGGGTCCGGGGCGTGGCCCTGCCCGGCGACCCCCGCGCACACGCCGGGGCGGTCGTCGGGGTGCCCGTGGACGAGGTGGTGGTGCTGCCCCTGCTGGCCACCGGCCAGGCCCGCCCGACCGGCGTGCTGGTCGCCGGCGTCAGCCCCTTCCGCAGACTGGACGAGGCGTACGCCGGCTTCCTCGACCTGGTGGCCAGCCGGGTCTCGACGGCGCTGGGCGACGTGCTGGCGTACGAGGCGCAGCGACGCCGGGCCGCGGCGCTGGCCGAACTGGACGCGGCGAAGACGGAGTTCTTCACCGACGTCAGCCACGAGCTGCGCACCCCGCTGACGCTGATCGCAGGGCCGGTGCGGGAGAGCCTCGCCGACCGCCGCGAGCCGCTCCCGCCGGGCCAGCGCGAACGCCTGGAGCTGGTGCACCGCAACACCGGCCGGCTACGCAAGCTCGTCAACGACATGCTCGACTTCGCCCGCATGGAGGGCGGCCGGCTGGACCCGGAACGCGTGGAGACCGACCTTCCGGCGCTCACCGCCGGCGTCGCCGAGTCCTTCGCGTACGCCATGCGCGAGGCCGGGCTGACCTACCGGGTCGACGTCGAGGCGCTGCCACGCACCGCGTACGTGGACCGCGACATGTGGGAGAAGGTGGTCGTCAACCTGCTCTCCAACGCCCTGAAGTACACCCTGGCCGGCACGGTGCGCCTGCGGCTGCGCGGCGACGGCGAACGCGTCACGCTGTCCGTCGACGACACCGGCGTCGGTGTGCCCGCCGACCAGCAGCCGCTGCTGTTCCGCCGCTTCCACCGCGTACGCGGCGCCAGCGGCCGGTCGCACGAGGGCACCGGCATCGGGTTGGCGCTGGTGCAGGAGATGGCCCGGTTGCACGGTGGCGAGGTCAGCGTGCGCTCGGTCGAGGGCGAGGGCTCGACGTTCACCGTCCGCCTGCCGTACGGCCGGGCCACCGCCACCGCCACGCGCCGCGAGCGGGCCCACGAGCCGGCACACGAGGCGTACGTCGCCGAGGCCCTGCGCTGGCTGCCGGAGGCCGCGCCCGCCCCCACGGACCGGACCGACGACGACGCCCGCAACGCCGCCACGGTGCTGGTGGTCGACGACAACGCCGACCTGCGCGCCTTCCTGGCGAGCCTGCTCGCGCCCCACCACCGGGTCGTCGTCGCGGCCGACGGCCGGGAGGCGCTCGACCGCATCGCCGAGCGGGTGCCGGACCTGGTGCTGACCGACGTGATGATGCCCCGCCTCGACGGTTTCTGGCTGGTCCGGGCGCTGCGCGCCGACCGGCGTACGGCCGGGCTGCCGATCATCGTGCTCTCCGCCCGCGCCGGCGAGGAGGCGGCGGTGGAGGGGCTGCGGACCGGAGCCGACGACTACCTGGCCAAGCCGTTCTCCTCCGAGGAACTGCTGGCCCGGGTGGGCGCGCACCTGGAGCTGGCCCGGTTGCGCAACGAGGAGGCGACCTGGCGGGCGGCGCTCATCGAGTCGTTGCAGGACGCGTTCGCCGTGGTCGACGCCGACGGGGCGCTGATCGAGGCGAACGAGGCGTTCTGCCGCCTGGTCGGCGCCGACCGGCTGGCGACACCGGTCGCGCCGCCGCACGCCTGGTGGCCGGAGGCCGACGCCGCGCCCGCCGACCGACTGCTGCTGCTCGACGTGCTGCGCGCCGCGCGCGGCTCCGACCGGGGGCGGGTCACCGTGCCGCTGCGGCACGCCGACGGGCAACGGATCTGGGCCGAGGCGGTCTACAACTCGCTGCGCGAGCCGCGTACCGGCCGCCGCCTCTACGTCGCCACGCTGCGCGAGGTGACCGCCGAGGTCCGGGCCGCCGCCCGACAGTCCGCCCTGGCCGCGCTCTCCGGCCGGCTCGCCCGCGCCACCGACGTGGCCGAGGTGCTCGACGCCGGCCTCTCCGAGCTGTGCACCCTGCTGGACGGCACCCGCGGCCTGGCGGTCTGCGCCGACGCCGCCGGCACGCCGCTGGTGGTGACCCAGGGACTGACGCTGACCCGGCAGGTGCAGCGGGCCCTCGACGGACTGCCTGCGGACGGCGACCCGCAGCTCGCCGTCGACGACGCGGGTCGGGTCACCGCGATCGGGGCCCGCATCGAGCCGGGCGGGGCACCCGGCGGGGTATGGCTGGAACTGGATCCGCCCCGGTCGGTACCGACGGTGGACCGGCCGCTGGTGCGGCAGCTCTGCGCCGCGCTGGCCCAGGCGCTGGTGCGCGCGCGGGCCTTCGAGACCCAGCGGACGGTCGCCCTGGCCATGCAGCGGGCGATGCTCGGCCCGGTCGATTTGCCGGCCGGATTCGCGACCCGCTACCAGCCGGCGGTGGCGCCGCTCGAGGTCGGCGGAGACTGGTACGACGTGGTGCAGCTTCCCGGCGACCTCGTCGGCGTGGTGGTGGGCGACGTGGTGGGGCGGGGCCTGCCCGCCGCCACGGTGATGGGTCAGCTGCGCAGCGCCTCGCGCGCCCTGCTCCTGCAGGCCAAGAGCCCCGCCGAGGTGCTCAGCGCGCTGGACGACTTCGCCCGCATGGTGCCCGGCGGCGCCTGCACCACCGTCTTCTGCGCCATCATCGACCGCTCGCTGGGCCTGCTCCGCTACTCGTCGGCGGGTCACCCGCCGGGCATCCTGGTGCACCCGGACGGCTCCGCCGAGTTGCTGACCCGTGCCGGTTCGGTGCCGCTGGCCAGCGTCGCGGTGCCCGGCCGGCCGGAGGCAGGGGCGCGGCTGCGGCCCGGTTCGACACTGCTGCTCTACACCGACGGGCTCGTCGAGCGCCGCCGGGAACTGATCGACGCCGGCATCTCCCGGGCGGTCGCCGCGCTCACCCAGGGCCGCGAGCTGCCCGAGGGGGCGCTGGCCGACCGGGTGGTCCGGGACCTGCTGCCCGACACCCGCAACGACGACGTGGCGGTGCTGGTCTACCGGCACCGCGAGCCGGCGGCCTTCGCCGCGACGCTGACGGCCGACCCGGGTCAGCTCGCGCCGACCCGCGAGGCGCTGCGGGAGTGGCTCACCGGCCTCGGTATCGGCGAGGCCGACGTCGACGCGGCGCTGATCGCGGCCGGCGAGGCGTGCGCCAACGCGATCGAGCACGGCTACCGGTTCGCCCCGGACGTGTCGGTCACCGTACGGGGGCGGCTGCGCGCCGACCGGCTGGAGATGGTGGTCACCGACACCGGCGGCTGGCGGGAGGCGACCCCCGACGACGGAGAGCGCGGCCGGGGTCAGCTGATCATGACCCGGCTGATGGACGAGGCCACCGTGGACGGCAGCGCCGACGGCACCACCGTACGCCTGGTCAAGCGCGTCTCCGGCGCGTGACCAGCTGACGTCGCGGTGACCGCCGCCCGGAGGTACTGGCGTCGGGTGGCCGACGCCAGGGGCGCCCGGCACGGTGAAGATCGGCTATAAGTGGCGGATGGAGTTTCCCGCCTACCTGGCCACCATGCCGATGCACGCGATCACCGAGATCCACGGCGAGCCCGGCCTGCTGGCCCGGTTCCGGCTGGAGCTGCGCGCGTTCGACGAGGCCGCGCGGCAACAGCTCACCGAGGCCCTCGACCTCGCCGCCGAGCTGCACCGCGACGACCGGCGGGTACGCGAGCCCTACCTGAACCACCTGCTGCGGGTGGCGATCCGGATGGTGCACCACTACCAGGTCCGCGACGTCGACGTGATCGTCGCCGGCCTGCTGCACGACGCGGTGGAGGACCACCCCGACGAGCTGGCCGCCGCGACCTCCGGCGAGCCTGGCGGGGCGTACGACGGCGAGGACGCCACCGCCGCCGCCCTGGCCGTGCTCGCGCAGCGGTTCGGCCCGCGGGTGGCCCGCCTGGTCGGCGCGGTCACCAATCCGGCGTACGACCCGGGCCGGGACAAGCACGTGCAGTACCGCGAGCACGTGGCGGCCAGCCTCGACCGGGAGCCGTGGGCGCGGGTCATCAAGATCTCCGACTTCACGGACAACGGGGTGGGCGTCATCCACACCGTCGGGCCGAAGGTGACCTCGTCGGCGCGCAAGTACCGCCCGCTCGTACCGGTCTACCGGGACCTCGTCACCAGGGCGGACACTCCCCTGTCGGCGCCGGTGAAGGAGCACATCCTCGGCCAGCTCGACCTCGCCGAGGAACGCTTCAGCGCCATCCTCGACGAACCACCCCACCCGAACTGACCGCGCCTGCTGCTCGTCGGTCCCGGTCCGAATCAGTCCGCACCGGGGCTGTGGGATACGGGTCAAGCCTGATCCGCTGTCATCGGTGACAGTGCTCGATTGCCCAGCCGCCGCCGCTCTTCCTGCCGGCATCCCGACGTCAAAGTGTCGAACTGGCGACAGTTCGGCCATCGTCCACCACCGACAATCGGGCGCCAGCCGCTGACATGGCGGGAGGAGCCGCAGTTCCCCGCAGGGAGGTCGGAGCAGCATGACCGGTCAGGTGTCTCCTCAGCGGCAGAACATCAACACGCTCGCGATCACGTTGCTCGGCGTGCTCCTCGCCGGCGCCTTGACGTACGCGTGCGCGCCGATCAACAAGCAGCAGGAGGACAAGGCGAGCGACCCGTTGCATCTGGGGGAACCGGCGTTCCACGTCAGCGTCCGCGAGGCTTTCCACGAGGCCGACGACGGCACCACGTGGGTGTTCCCGACGGTGCTGCCGCTGGAGGCGTTGTCCTTCCTCAACATCCAACCAACTACACGCTCCAGTCAGGGCATTGTCGAGCACCAGGAGGCGGCAGACCGGCGCCTCACCGACCTCGGCGGCAGGCGGGTCGGCCGGAGCTGCACTTCGGAGTGCGTCTCCGTGTCGCGCTACCGGGTGACCCTCACCGGCAATCGGAAGCAGCCGGTGCACATCGATTCCATGCGGGCCCGAATTCGGGCTGAACAGCCGGCACCGTCCGGAACGCTGCTGTTCATCGGGCCGGAGGGTGGCGGGCCGGTCGATGTGGTCTACCTCGACCTGGATTCCCCGAAAAAGGATGCCCTCACGGTCGGCGAGGACGGCAAGCCGACCGGTCGGGTATTCACCGATGTGGAGAACCGGTTCGCCGAGGAGGGCGAACCGCTGGTTTTCGAGCTCGTCGGCGCGACCCGCCGACCGGTCCGCTACGAATGGGAGCTCGTGCTGGAGGTCACCCAGGATGGCCGCAGGGAGACCGTGGTCGTAGACCTGGGATCGGGAAAACCGCTCCACACGGTTGGCTGGATCGAGGTACCGAGGTACGGCATCAAGTACGGACGTAACCCGATCACGTATTCGATCGTCGAATCTGCGCAGTGAGCCGGCGCTACGGCCGTCCCGCGTAGTGCACGAACGCGACCTCGTAGGGTTGAAGTACGGGATCGCCGCCGACCTCGCGGGGATCGACGAGACGCACCGTCCAGTATGGGTCCCTGCGGGAGATCAGGGGTTCGTCGGCCACCTGCACGATAATGCCGCGGCCGCTGCAGTAGTACCAGGCCGTGAGCGGGCCTGGCCACGACGGGGTCGGGCCGCCCCACCGCCTGGTGCACTTGGTACCGTCTCGCAACTCGATCAGCAGCGGACCACGCCGCTCTTCTGCCGGCGGGTCAGCGCTGGCGACGGGTTGCCGCATGTCGTACCGGATCAACTGGTTGTTGCCCGGTCTTCCGCAGAGCACCTTGGTGCGGTCCGGCTCGATCCAGCAGGCGTGCGCGCCGAGCACGAACGGCAGGCACGAGACGATGTCCGGTGCGGTCGCCGAATAGGCCGGGAAGCACTCGTCCGGCTGCTGCCTTCCGACTTCGGTGACCTGGTAGCCCGGCGCCGGTCGGCCGTCCCGGGTGACCGGCACGAACTGGACCACTTCGGTGCGGGCGGCCGGAGCGGGGGTGCGGGTGGCGCCACTCAGCTCCATGCACGCCGCGCTCGCCTGCAGGTCATGCTCGCTGGACGTGGTGACACAGACCACGGCATCCGCGGGCTGGGGAGCCGGCGTGCAGACCGGAACACCGGCCCCCTCGCGGCAGCCCCAGTAGAGCAGGGAGATTCCCGGCGAGACCACCCCGCTCAGCGTGAGAGCCCGCAGGGGTTCGTCTGGCTCATGCATCACCCGTACGACCGGCAGGCACTCGCCGAGCACCGCCGCCTCGACACACCCCCCTTCCCGCTCCCCCGCCACCGAGATCTCGGCGGCGGAGGACGTGACGACCACCCGTACGGGCAGTCGTTCGGGATGCTGCCCCTCGCGCAGCAGCCGAGCACCGACACCACCGGCAACGCCCACGAGAACGACAGCCAGGAGCAGCACCAGCGAACGCGGCCGACGTGCCATGGTCATCCCCCTACGCGTCAGCCAGTCGTGTGCCCCGTCGCACCCCACTGACCGCGACAGTCGTGCGGCCCAACACTCCATCCACCTGTGCGATCCGGCATCCCCGCGCGCCGCTACGAACTCCAGTCATCGCGCGAGGCGAGCGTTGATCCTGTCTACTGCCTCGTCCCGTGCCGAGGGGTCCGACGACCACACCATCGTGGTCCGCCTCGGAAGAACCATGAAGACCATCCGACGGCCTGTCCTGGTGGTGATGCACAGCCGTGGCGGCCTATCGGCATGGGCGGTGACACCCTCGATGTCCACCATCGCGACCCGACGGACACGGCCCAAGCCCGCTAATGGCGTGAACGTCACTTCTTCGTCAGCCAACGCGAGTGTCCCGCCGAGCAGGGCGAGCCGTCCCGCGAACGAGGTGCCCGAGGAGACGGGCACGCTCGCCACCCACCGGTTGTCGCCGCTCGTCACAAGTGGATCCTTACCCGGGAAGCCTGTGGAATTCACCATTTGCCGGGCGGCACCGACTTTCCGCAAGCACGAAGTCAGTCGCGCCGACCGACCGGGGCGGTCGCCGTGACGTCCGCTCCCAGATTCCGAGGGCGGGCATCGAGTTTCCCGCCCCAGGGTGAGCCTGACAGTCGCAGTGCCATCAGCACTGTCAGCTACCCGTCGCCACGAAGACAACTGGTCCGGTCGAGCGTCGAGCCGGCCAGCCCGCTACCTACGGCTCCCGCATCCAGGTCTTCGGGTCCGTGACGAATACACCCTTGCCCTGCTGCCGGCGGATCACCCGCAACGCTTCCAGCCGGGCGTAGGCCATCTGCACGGTCCCGTGACTGACGCCATAGGTCTGACGCAGTTCGGCGATCGAGGGCAGCCTGTCCTCCGGCTTCAACTTCTTGGATCTGACGTCGGCGATCACATCGTCGGCGATGCGCCAATAGTCCGGCACTTCTCGCATGGCACTCCTCGCGTGGCAATCCGATTCGATCACACCGGGACGCGCCTAACAAGCAGCGTTGACTCATCTGACATGTCTAGCTATGTTGATTCAGAGCCCGTCCTCGCGTGGCAACGAGTTCGGCTCATCCCCTGGTCGGGACGGGTGCCCGTGCCCGTCCCGACCCCGTTCGGTTGCTCTGCTGTCGTACCGCCGATTCGGGCTGCGGCGGCCGAGCGGGCGGGTCGTCCGCGACCCCCGCGCGGACGACCCGCCCTTCCAGACCCCACCGCGCGGAGCCTGCGCGCTCCCGCCTGCCCCGGAGAGAGGATCGTCGTGGCTCAGGTGTATCGAGGCGGCCAGCCCTACCCAGCCGGTTACCCGGGCCGGTTGACGCCGCACGAGGTGCGGACCCGCGAGTTCGCCGCGCGCCGGCGCGGCATCGACCCCGTGGAGGTACGCGAGTTCCAGGCCCGGGTCTCCGACGAGCTGGCCATGCTCAACGAAACGGTACGGCTGCTAAGCCAGGAGAACGACCGCATCAAGCGGGCGCTGCGCGACTGGCAGACCATGCACGCGCGGGAGTGCCGGCCGCCGGAGGAGCACCACCGCAACGCCGGCCACTGGTGACCGCGCCCCCCTCCCCCGGCGACCTGCTCCTCGTCGACGGCCGGGCCTCGGTGCAGTTCGCCGGGGACCGCGCCCTGACCTTCCGCGTCGTCTCGGTCTGCGACCAACCGACGTACGCCGGCTGGATCTGGCTGACCGGCTACGTCCTGAACCGGCGCGGCGAGGCGACCGACAAGCGCGAGATCTACGTCCAACTCGCCGGCCTCCGTTCGGCCATGGGCTCTCCCGCCCCGAGGCGGCCCCGCACCACCCGCTCCTATGCTTCACGGCGTGACCAGGGTGACGGCGCAGCAGCTCGCGACCGCTCGGGGCTGTGTGCTCGGGCTGATGCTCGGTGACGCCATCGGCGCGACAGGCGGCACGGTGCCGGCGTCCGGGCCGCTGCCGGCGACGAGCGCCGGGCAGCTCGCCTGCTTCACCGTCGACGGCCTGATCCGCGCCCACGTCCGGCACCGGCACCGGGGCATCTGCCACCCGCCGAGCATGGTGTGGGAGTCGTACCGGAACTGGGCCGCGATCCAGGGCGTACCCGGCTTCGAGGTCCGCGGCGAAGGCAACGGGCCGCGGGGCTGGCTGGTACGGGTACCGGCCTTGGCCGAGCGGCGCGGGTCGGCACCGGCGACAGTGGCGGCACTCCAGCGGCGCGAGATGGGCACGATCGACGAGCCCAGCGGTACGAGCACCGGGGCGCACGCGCTCACCCGGACCCTGCCGGTCGGCCTCTATCCGTGCGAGGCGGCGGAGATGGCCGCCCTCACGCACGCGGGCGACGCCGTCGGCGCCGCCGGGCTGGGTGGTGCGGTGGTCCGTCTGCTCGCCGTGGGACGTCCACTCGTCGAGGCCGTCGGGAGCGTGGCGTCGGAATCTGGGGAGTGGTCCGAGGCCGCTGAGCGGTCCCTGGTTCCGTCCCTGACGGCAGCCCGGTCGGGTCCCGCCTCGCGGGGCGAGCTGGCTCGCCTCGCCCCTGACGCGCGGGCGGTCTCCGCGCTCGCCGGCGGCGTCTACGCCGTGGCCTGCTTCCCGGGCCGGGAGACGGTACGCGAGGCGCTCCTCTTCGCCGCCTCGGCCGGCGACGGCGGCCACGCCGTGACGGTGGCTGGCGCCCTGCTGGGCACGGCGCACGGGCCGGACGCGCTGCCGGTCGATTGGCTGTCCCGGCTGGAGTTGGCCTGGACGGCCGACACGCTGGCCCGCGACGTCGTCACCGAGCTGCACGACAGCCCGTCGGGAGGCGAGTACTTCCGCCCGACCGATCCTCACTGGAGGACCCGCTACCCCGGCTGAGGTCGGGCGAGCACCATCACCGGTCGTACGCGAGCTGCAACGGCGGTCTGGGCGCCGCCGTCACCGGCGCACGGCACGGCGACGGGCAACCCCGTCACCAGGAGCCTGGCCCACCGGCGCGCCAAACCGAACGGACGACGAAGAACCTCCGGTCGCGTTCAACGGTCAGCCGGAGGCCTGTGTGGATGCCTCCGGCGTACGCACTGACGCCCGGCTCGCCCGGATCTCGTCCAGCCTCGGTTCGAGCGCCCTGGCCTGGGCGACGGAGCCGCCACGGACGCCGAGACCGCCACGGGCCGCGAGGTAGAAAAGATCGCGCGCCTCATTGGCCCGTTGCAGCAGGTCGGCCGGGTCGTCGTCCTGGCGGAGCCCGCGGGCGACCAGCTCGATCCCCCACACGGCGTCCCGCCAGTCGCGTGCCGCCGACACCGTCGCCGCGTCCCCGAGCAGCAGGAGGCTCTCCCAGGCGAGCGTGCGCCGCACGTCCGCGTCGGCCAGTTGAGCGAGGCCCTCCTCCCGGTTCATCCGGTGCCCGCGCGAGTGGGGCCGCTCGTCAGCGAGCATCCGCACCGCGACGGCGTGGATCTCCTTGATCACCCGCGCGAACTCGACGTACGCGTCCAGCCGTCGATCGTCCCACCGGACGCCCTGGTTCCGCTTCCATCGGGCGCGATCGGCCACGGAGGTCGCAACGATCGTGCCGACAGTGCCGATCAGCACGCCGATGAGAGCGGGCAACTGCGCGACGATGCTTGCCATAGCTGGAGCGTGCCAGCCGGCGGCAACCGGACCCGCACCACCACGCCGGAGGTCGTGCGGCCTTGACCCTCAAGCCGGTCGAGGCCGGAGCATGTGCCGCGATGACCCGCCGCCGGCGGGCCCCGATCGCGAGGAGCATGGTGGACACGAACGACGCCGACGATGTCATGGCGCACATCGGCCGTGCCCTGGAGCTGGGTGCGGCGGGCGACCGTACCGCCGCACGGGCGACCCTCATGGCGCTCTGGGACCGGATCGGCGAGGACGGGGACGCCCTGCACCGGTGCACCGTCGCGCACCACCTGGCCGACCTTCAGGATGCGGTCGCGGACGAGGTGGCGTGGGACCGCCGCGCGCTGGCCGTCGTAGCCGACCTCAGCGACGAGCGCCTCCGGCGGCACCACTCGTCGTTGCGGGTCCGCGCCTTCCTGCCGTCGCTGCACCTCAACCTCGCCGACGCGTACCGTCGCGCCGGCGACGTCGCCCGCGCCCGGGAGCACCTGGCGCTCGCGGCGCCCCTGGCCGCCGAGTTGCCGGACGACGGGTACGGCACGATGATCCGCGACGCGGTCACCCGGGTGACCGCACGTCTCGACGCCGGCTCCCAGGAACCCCTCGCCGCCTCCTGACACGCGCCCCCGTCAGCTCGGGACGTCGCGGCGGCGGAAGCCGGCCATGCCGGCCGCCAGCAGCGCCGCCGCCACCGCCGTCAGCACGGCCAGCGGCAGCACCGCCGGGTCGACCGCCGGGGCCGACGGCACATGGGTGTACGGCGACAGGTTCAGCGCCGCCTGCGGCAGGTCGAGCACCGCGCCGAGCTGCCCGAGCAGCAGGAACACGATCAGCGCCGCCCAGGACAGCGCCGCTGACCAGCGGGGCAGCAGCCCGAACAGCGCCGTCACCACGCCGACGACCACGAGCAGGGCCGGCACCCGCACGAGCGCCGCCCCGCCCAGCTCGACGGCCCGGCCGAGGGGGTCGCCGGCGACCAGGCCGTAGCCGAGCCCGGTGGTGAGCCCTCCCAGCAGCACCAGGGCGAGTGCGCCGAGTGTCGCCGCGGCCACCTGGATGACGAGCCAGCGGGTACGCCCGACCGCCGTGGCGAGCACCGCCTCCAGCAGCCCGTCGGCCTCGTCGGTGCGCGTGCGCAGCAGCGCCTGCACCACGTACGCCCCGATGGTCAGCGCGAACAGCCCCAGCATCGCCGCCAAGTACGCGTCGATCAGCCGCGCGCCGCCGCCCATGGCGCTGATGGCCTCGGCGGCGGCCGGGTTCTCCTCGATCATGGCGTTGAACTCGTCGCCGGCGATGCCCATCGAGAACCCGAGCACCGCCACCCCGATCGCCCAGCCGAGCAGCGCGCCGCGCTGCAACCGCCAGGCCAGCCCGGCGGGGCTGAGCAGGCCGGGCGTGGCCGTGGCCGGTCCGCGCCGGGGTGCGACGAGTCCGGCGCCGATGTCGCGCCGCTCGGCGAGGGCGTACGCGAGCGCCACCCCGGCGAGCAGCAGTGCGGCGGGCAGCGCCAGCGTCCACCAGCGTTCGCCGCCGAAGGCGCGGACCTGGTTGCCCCAGCCGAGCGGCGAGAGCCAGGACGGCCAGGCGCTGACCACGCGCAGGCCGCCGTCGGTCTGCTCGCCCAACACGTCACCGGCGGCGCGGAGCAGGAAGGAGATCCCGACGGCGGCGGCGGCGAGCGCGTTGGCGCCCCGGGAGGTGACCGACAGTTGGGCGGTGACGGCGGCGATGCCGGTGAACGCCACTCCGACGCCACAGATGGCGGCGGCCGCGGCGACGGACCCGGCGAGCGGCAGCCCGGCGCCGGCCAGGGCGGCGGCGAGCAGGACGGTGGCGGCAACGTTCGCCGCGACGATCACCAGCAGGGCGGCGGTGAGCAGCGCGTACCGGCCGACGACGGAGGCGCCGAGCAGCTCCGCCCGGCCGGTCTCCTCGTTCTGCCGGGTGTGCCGGACGACCGCGAAGGTGCTCAGCAGCGCGGCGAGCAGGGCCAGCGTCACGTACGTCTCGGCGACCACCACCGCGCCGAGGTCGGTGCCGGCGATCGGCCCGTTGAACGCGCGGGCGACCAGGCTGGACGCCGACGTGCCGGCGTAGCCGACCCGGGCCGCCTCGTCCGGGTAGAACTCCTTGACGCTGCCGGCGAGGGCGTAGCCGAGCAGGGGCGTGCCGAGCACCCAGATGGCCAGCCGGACCCGGTCGCGGCGCAGCACGAGGCGGGCGAGCCGCCCGGTGCCGGTGAACGCGCTCACCGGGCACCCGCCGGCCGGTCGTCGGTCGGGCGGTCACCGTCGGCCCGGCCCGCCACGGGCGCCGAGGTGCGGGCGGCGCGCTCGTCGCCGTAGTGGCGCAGGAACAGCTCCTCCAGGGTGGGCGGGGCGCTGGTCAGCGCGCGTACGCCGAAGCGGACGAGGTGCCCGAGCAGCTCGTCGAGGTGGGCGGGCTCGACCTCCAGGTGGGTGCGCCCGTCGACCTCGCGCACGTCGTGCACGCCGGGCAGGGCGTCCAGGCCCGTCGCCGGTCGCGCGGTCTCGACGGTGACGGCCGTACGGGTGAGGTGGCGCAGCTCGGTGAGGGTGCCGGACTCGACGGTGCGGCCCTCGCGGATGATGCTGACCCGGTCGCAGAGCGCCTCGACCTCGGCCAGCACGTGGCTGGAGAGCAGCACGGTGGCGCCGTCGCGCTTGAGTTGGCGGACCTCGTCCTGGAAGACGGCCTCCATGAGCGGGTCGAGCCCGGAGGTCGGCTCGTCGAGCAGGTAGAGCTCGACGTCGGAGGCGAAGGCGGCGACGATGGCGACCTTCTGCCGGTTGCCCTTCGAGTAGGTGCGGCACTTGCGCGTCGGGTCGAGGGCGAAGCGCTCCAGCAGGTCGTCGCGGCGGCGCCGGTCGAGGCCCCCGCGCAGCTGGCCGAATAGGTCGATCGCCTCGCCGCCGGAGAGGTTGGGCCACAGGTTCACGTCGCCGGGCACGTACGCCAGCCGGCGGTGCAGGGCCACCGCGTCGCGCCACGGGTCGGCGTCGAAGACCCGTACGTCGCCCGCGTCGCGGCGCAGCAGGCCGAGCAGGACGCGGATGGTGGTGGACTTGCCGGAGCCGTTGGGGCCGAGGAAGCCGTGCACCTCCCCCGCCCCGACCTTCAGGTCGAGCCCGTCGAGCGCGCGGACGCTGCCGAACGTCTTGACCAGGTCGTCGATGGAGATGACGGACATGACCCCTCCAGCCGCTCGTGGTGCCGACGAGCACACTGTACTGACCGATGGTAAGCGGAATCAACAGCGCGGCCTCCCACCGGTCAGCGGCGGCTACGCTTGCCGCCATGACCGTCGAGGCGCCCGACGACACGCGCAGCCGGAT
This sequence comes from Micromonospora echinofusca, assembly GCF_900091445.1. NCBI lineage: Bacteria > Bacillati > Actinomycetota > Actinomycetes > Micromonosporales > Micromonosporaceae > Micromonospora > Micromonospora echinofusca. The sequence continues at coordinate 2,461,756 of NZ_LT607733.1, read as the reverse complement.
CCTGCGCGCCGCGCTCGACCTGTTCGCCGAGCACGGCTACCAGCGCACCCCGCTGCGTCAGATCGCCGAGCGGCTGCGGCTGACCAAGGCCGCGATCCTCTACCATTTCCCCAGCAAGGAGCACCTGCTCACCGCCCTGATCGAGCCGCTGGTGTCCGACCTGGAGGCGCTGCTGGACGCGGCCGAGGCGGGGCCGTCCGAACGGGCCCGCACGACGGTGCTGGAGGGCTGGGTGGACACCATGCTGGCGCACCGCCGCCCGCTCGGCATGCTCTTCCACGACATCGCCCTCGTCACGCGCGGCGACACGTACCACCGTCTGATGCGGATCGCGCTGCGGGCCAACGACCTGATCGCCGGCGTGGACGCGGGCCGCCGGGAGCGGGTGCGGGCGGTGCAGGCGGTCGCCATGTGCAGCGACCCGATCGTCTTCTTCGCCGACGTGCCCGACGCGGTGCTGCGGGCCGACATGCTCGACGGCGTGCACCGCCTGCTCGGCGACCCGGTCGGCCCCGGCCCGGCGGGCGACGCGGGCAGGGCGGGCGGCACGGGCACACCGGGTGGCGCGGGTGCGCCGGCTTCCGGCGGCGGGGCCGATGCGCCGGCTTCCGGCGGTGCGGCGAGGGGCCGGCGACGCCCCGGACGGCCCCGGGCGATGGGTCCGGAGCAGGTCGAGACGGCCCGGCGGATGCACGCCGAGGGCAGCCACTCGGCGGACGAGATCGCCGTCGCGCTCGGGGTCTCGCGGGCCACCCTCTACCGCCACCTCGACCCGGCCGGCGCAGAATAATGAGACAGATATTGCGACGGTTTTGAGACCGGGGTGCCGCAGTCAGGCGGCGAGGGTGGCGTAGCGGCCGGCCCGCTCCAGCAGGCTGTCGTGGCTGCCGGACTCGACGATCCGGCCGTGGTCGAGCACGGCGATCTGGTCCGCGTCGCGCACGGTGGAGAGCCGGTGGGCGATCGTGATGGTGGTACGGCCCCGGGCCACCTCGTCGAACGCCCGCTGCACGGCGCGCTCGGTCTCGGTGTCCAGCGCGCTCGTGGCCTCGTCGAGGATCAGGACGCGCGGGTCGCGCAGCAGCGTACGGGCGATCGCGAGGCGCTGCTTCTCGCCGCCGGAGAAGCGGTGCCCCCGGGAGCCCACGACGGTGTCGTAGCCGTCGGGCAGCCCGGCGATCAGGTCGTGGATCTGGGCGGCGCGGGCGGCGTCCTCGATCTGGGCGTCGGTGGCGTCCGGGCGGGCGTAGCGCAGGTTCTCCCGCACGGTGGTGTGCAGCAGGTATGTCTCCTGGCTGACCACGCCGACGATCGCGGCCAGGTCGGCCAGGCGCAGGTCGCGCAGGTCGACGCCGTCGATGCTGATCCGGCCGCTCGTCGGGTCGTGCAGGCGGCTGACGAGCGCGGCCAGGGTGCTCTTGCCGGAGCCCGTCTCGCCGACCAGGGCCAGGCCGGTGCCGGCCGGCACGTCGAGGGTGATCCCCGCGACGGCGGCGGTGTCGCTGCCCGGGTAGCTGAAGGTGACGTCCGTCAGGCGCAGGTCGCCCCAGACCCGGCGGGGGTCGACGTCGACCGGCTCGGCGGGGTCGGCCACCTCGACGGGCAGGTCCAGGTATTCGAAGATCCGGGCGAACAGCGCCAGCGAGGCGGTGACGGAGACGCCCACGTTGAGCAGGCCCATCAGGGGGCGGAACAGCCCGCCCTGCAACGCGGTGAAGGCGACCAGGGTGCCGATGCTGAGCGTGCCGGCGGCGCCGGGCAGGCCGGCGCTGAGGTAGATGACCGCCGGGATGGCGGCGAAGACGACGCTCATGGTGGCCATCCGCCAGCGGCCGGCGAGTTCGGAGCGCAGTTCCAGGTCGACCAGTCGCTCCGACGAGGCGGCGAAGCGGGCGGCCAGGGCGGGGCCGGTGCCCAGCGTCTTGGCCAGGTGCACGCCGCTGACCGACAGGCCCTCCTCGACGGTGACGTTGAGGTCGGCGAGTTCGCGCTGGCGCTGCGCGGTGATCTCACGACGCAGGTGGGCGACGCGGCGGGTCAGCCAGATGGCCGGCGGCAGCACGACGAGGGAGACCAGGGAGAGCCGCCAGGAGAGCGCGACCATGGCCGCCGCGGTGGCGACCACGGTGGTCAGGTTGGCCGCGATCGAGGTGGCCGTCGAGGTGACCACGCTCTGCATGCCGCCGATGTCGTTGGTGATGCGCGACTGCACCTCGCCGGTGCGGGTGCGGGTGAAGAACGCCAGCGACTGCCGTTGCAGGTGGGTGAAGACGTCGGTGCGCAGCCGGTGCATGACCTGCTGGCCGACCCGGGTGGAGATCCAGGTCTGCGCCACGCCGAGCACCGAGGTCACGGCGGCGACGGCGACCATGCCGGCCACCAGCGCGACCAGCAGCGCCAGGTCGCGCTCCGGCAGGGCCCGGTCGATCACGGCGCGCAGCAGGAAGGGCGAGGCCATGGCGAGCACCGAGGAGACCACGATGATCGCGGTGACGGCGGCGAGCGCCGCCCGGTGCCGGGCGAACAGTGCGCCGATGCGCCGCAGGGACACCTGACGTGCCTGGGCCTTCTCGGCGGCGCTGACCTTGTGGGGGCCGCGGTCGCGGCCGGTGGGAACGGGTTCCAAGGCGTACTTCCTCACGTCGGAAATGCTGAGGTTTCCTCAACATGAGGGAGCAACAGCTTCCGCTGCTACCGTATTCCCCGTGACGGCAGACAACCACCGCAGCGACGACGGCGGCGAGGACGGCCTCGCCGAGGCGTTCTGGGCGGTGAGCCGCCGACTGCGCCACCGCACCCGCGAGGCACTCGCGCCCTGGGACGTCACGCCCGCCCAGTCCCGGGCGCTCGGCGTACTCAACCGGCACGGCGCGCTGCGGCTCAGCGCGCTCGCCGAGCACCTGCGCATCGCCCCGCGCTCGACCACCGAGGTCGTGGACGACCTCGAGACGCGCGGGCTCGTGCGGCGCCGACCCGACCCGGCGGACCGGCGCGCCACCCTGGTCGCGCCGACCGAGGAGGGTACGCGCACCGGCACCGCCATCCGCGCCGCCCGCCGGGCCGCCGCCGAGGAGCTGTTCGGGGGCCTCCCACCCGCCGACCGGGAACAGCTCGCCCGCATCCTGCGTACGCTGCGCGACTGACGCAGCCCACCGGGCCCGCGCCCACCGGGGACCGCAACCGGGTTTGTCGCCCCCGGCGGCGGGTAGCCCAGCCGCCCGTCCTGCGGACGGGACCGGGCCCCCGCGAGCGGCGGTCCGGCGCAACCACGACGCCGACGGGAGTGATCACGGTGGGTCCGACGCCCCGCAAGCCCGGTGACCACTGACGATGTGCGGCATCAGCGGCGAGGCGAGGTTCGACGGATCGACGCCGGACGCCGACGCGGTGACCCGGATGGTCGAGGCGATGCGCTCCCGGGGCCCCGACGGTGAGGGCCTGTTCGACGACGGCTGGGTGATCCTCGGGCACCGCCGCCTCACCGTCATCGACCTCACCGAGGCCGGCTCCCAGCCGATGGTCCGCGACGACCTGGGGCTGGCGCTGGTCTTCAACGGCTGCGTCTACAACTACCCGCAGCTGCGCGAGGAGCTGCGCGGCGCCGGGCACACCTTCCACTCCACCAGCGACACCGAGGTCGTCCTGGTGGCGTACGCGCAGTGGGGCGAGCGTTTCGTCGACCACCTGGTCGGCATGTTCGCCGTCGTGCTGGTGGACCAGCGGCGGCGCCGGCTCGTGCTGGCCCGCGACCGGCTCGGCATCAAGCCGCTCTACCTCGCCGAGTCACCGGGCCGGCTGCGCTTCGCCTCCACCCTGCCGGCGCTGCTGCGCGCCGGCGACGTGGACACCTCGATCGACCCCGTGGCGCTGCACCACTACCTCTCCTGGCACTCCATCGTGCCGGCGCCCCGCACCGTCCTGCGCGGCATCCGGAAGCTGCCCCCGGCCACCGTGCGCGTCGTCGAGGCCGACGGGCGCAGCCGCCAGCACGTCTACTGGCGGCCCGACTACGCCCGGGACCCCGCCCACGCCGGCATGGACGCCGGGGACTGGCGGGCCGCCGTCGGGGACGTGCTGCGCGAGGCGGTACGGCGGCGGCTCGTGGCCGACGTCCCCGTCGGTGTGCTGCTCTCGGGCGGCCTGGACTCCAGCATGATCGTGGCCCTGCTCGCCGAGGCCGGGCAACAGCACCTGCGGACCTTCAGCATCGGCTTCGACAGCCGCGGCGGCGAGGCCGGCGACGAGTTCCACTACTCCGACCTGGTGGCCCGCGCCTTCGACACCGACCACCACCGCATCCGGCTCGCCGACGACGACCTGGTCCCGGCCGTACGACGGACCGTCCACGCCATGACCGAGCCGATGGGCAGCCACGACGTGGTCGCCTTCCATCTGCTCTCCGAGCAGGTGGCCCGGCACGTGAAGGTGGCCCAGTCCGGCCAGGGCGCCGACGAGGTCTTCGCCGGCTACGGCTACCACCAGCCCCTGACGCGGGTGCCCCTCGACGGCGCGGCGGCGGCCTTCGCCGAGGCGTTCTTCGACCGCGACCACGCCGAGCTGAACCGGGTGGTCGACCCCGCATACGCCTGCGACCGCGACGCCAGCCGCGAGCTGCTCGCCGCGGACCTGACCGCGCCCGGCGCCCAGACGGCGCTGGACGCGGTGCTGCGCCTGGACACCCACCTGATGCTGCCCGACGACCCGGTCAAGCGGGTGGACAGCATGAGCATGGCGTGGGGGCTGGAGGTGCGCACCCCGTTCCTGGACCAGGACCTGGTCGCCCTGGCGGCGGCCTGCCCGCCCGAGCACAAGGTGGCCGACGGCGGCAAGGGCGTACTCAAGGCGGTGGCCCGTCAGGTGCTGCCCGCCGAGGTGATCGACCGGCCGAAGGGCTACTTCCCGGTGCCGGCGCTGCGCAACGTCGACGGCCCCGTACGGCAGCTCGTCGCCGAGGCCCTCGCCGCGCCCGCCGCCCGCGAGCGCGGCCTGTTCCGCCGCGAGTACGTCGCCGAACTGCTGGCCGAGCCGGACCGGGCGCAGGCCGCCGCCGGCAGCAACAAGCTCTGGCAGCTCGGCCTGCTGGAACTCTGGCTACAGTCCCACGACGTCCGCTGACCGGGCCGCCCCGACGTCGTGTGGCGCGCAACGGGACGGCTCAGCCGGCGCGGGTCTCGGTGGCAAGGTGGTCCAGGACGGCGCGCACGTCGTCGCCCGTGCGGGCCATGACGCGGCGTTGCCTGGTGGCGCCGTTGCCGTCGCGGCGCAGCCGGAGCAGTTGGTCGCGTACGTAGTCGAGGTCGCCGTGGCGGGCCAGGGCCGGCGCGACCGTGTCGACGAGCTCCCCGACCAGGTCCCAGGCGGGACGGGCGATGCCGGCGCGCAGGTCGATGAGGTCGCCCTCCAACCCGTCGTGGGCGGCCCGCCAGTGTGCGGCGGAGACGAGGCAGTCGCGGATCCGCCGGGCGGGGACGCCGGCACGGGCGTCGTCGGCCAGCGTCGCGACGAGCGCCCGGACCAGCCCGGCGACCAGCACGGCGTCGTCCACGGCGGGGCAGACGTCGCCCACCCGCACCTCCACCGTGGGGTACGCGGCCGACGGGCGGGCGTACCAGTAGACCATCGCCGCGTCGAGCATGATTCCGGCGTTGATCAGCTCCGCCACCGTCGCGTCGTAGTCGGCGACGGACTCGAAGTGCGGGGTCGGCCCGATGCTGGGCCAGCGCTCCAGCTGCATGGAACGCCAACTCGCGTGCCCGGTGTCGCGGCCGTCGTGCAGCGGCGAGTTGGCGGTGATCGCCTGCACCACCGGCAGCCACGGTCGCAGGTGGTTGCAGACCTGGATGGCCAGTTCGCGGTCGGCCATCCCCACGTGCACGTGGCAGCCGCACACGGCCGGATCGTGCGCCACCGGCCCGAACCGCCGGGACATCGCGTGGTAGCGCGGTTTGTCCGGCACCGTCCTGTGCGGCTCGTGCACGGGCGTGGCCCCGACCGCGACGAGCCGGGCCCCGGCGGCCTCGGCCGCGTCGCCGACCGAGCGACGCAACGCCACCAGGTGGGCGCGCAGCTCGGCCAGGTCGGCGGTGACGGGCGTGACCATCTCCACCATGCTGTGCCGGAACTCCTGCCGGCTCTGGTCCCGGGCGCTGCCGGACAGCGCGGCGAGCACCCGGTCGGCGACCGGCAGGCTCTCCCCCGTGTCCGGGTCGAGCAGGAGGTACTCCTCCTCGACCCCCAGCGTCAGCGTCGCCGTGTCGGAGGCGGTGGCAAGTGTCGGACGGTACGTCATGGGCGCGGCGTCCGTTCGTCGGGCGGCGCGCCGGGCGCCGCGCTGCCGGACGACCCGGATTCCCGGCCCACCGACCGGGAAACACGCAGGCCAGGACGCGGTCCGCCGGCCGGGCCGCAGTCCGTCCCGACGCACCGACCGCAGGCCCGCAGGCCACCCCGACGCGCCCGACCGCAGGCCCGCAGGCCACCCCGGCGCGCCGGGCCGCAGGCCGCAGGCCACCCCGGCGCGCCGGCAGCCGCCCTCGCGGCCGGCGGTCAGCGCGGGGTCGCCGCCAACAGGCCGGCCACCGCGTCGGTGGTCTCCGGATGCGCGGCCAGCAGGGCGGTCAGGCCGGCGGAAGCGGCGGTGCCGCCGCCGTCCGGCTCCCGCCAGCCGCCGTCGCAGCCGAGCAACGCGGCGACGGCGTCGACGCTCTGCGGATTCGCCGCCAGCAGGGCGGACACCGGTCCGGACACCACGGCGGCAAGCGGCGGCGTCGGCGGGGCCGAGGCCGACCACGGCGGCACCCAGGCGTCCAGCGCGGCCAGCGAGCCGGGGAACGTACGCCCCGCCTCCCGCACCAGCAGCGGCACCAGCTCCGCACCGTGCTCGCGCAGGGTGGTGATCAGCGTGGGCAGCCACGGCAGCAGGACCGGGTCGGGCAGCCGGGCGAACGCGGACGACATCACCTCCACGACGAACGGGGCGAGCCCCGGCACCGGCTCCAGGGCCTGCACGAAGCCGCTGAGGTACTGCGGGAAGGCGGGCACCACCAGCGGATTGCCGAGCAGCTCGGCACACCGTTCGCGCAACTCGGCCAGCGGCAGCAGGCCCAGTTGGTGGCGGGCGGCCCAGAGCAGCGCCACCTTGGCCGGCGCCGCCGGGTGCGACTGCGCGACGGCGAGTTCGAGCTGGGAGCGGTCGCAGCCCAGGGAGAGGGCCAGGCTCTCCATGCCGAACAGGAAGCCGAGCATGGCGCCGACCTGACGTACGCCGCTGTCCTCGTCGAGGAACGCGGTGGGCAGCAGGGTGCAGTAGTGCGCGTACCCCGTGGTCACGAACGCCTCGCACCAGGCCGGCAGCGGCCCGGTGGCGCGGTGGTGGGCCAGCAGCCGCCGGATCCGGCGCAGCACCTCGGGGGCGTCGTCGACGGTGCGTTCGGCGGCCAGCAGCTCCACCGCGCGGGTGCCGAGCTCGTCGACCAGGCGCGGGCTGTCGAGCAGCCGGATGGCGTCCTCGACGGCCCCCAACGCCACCGAGGCCGTCGCGTCCGGGCCCCGTACGGCGCGGCGCAGGCGCTGCTCCAGCACCTGCTCGACGGTCACCCCCTCGTAGCCCAGCTCGATGAGCGAGCGCTGGTTGCGGCCGAGCGCCAGGTCCCAGCTCTCCTGGATCGAGCGCTGCCCCAGCCGGCGCTCGCCCATGATGGGCCGGACCGCGTCGGACGGCAGCAGGTGCCGCAGCCGCCACAGCAGATCCGAGCACGGCACCAGCTCGGGGCTGGCCCGCAGGTCCACCAGGGCCCGCTGGATGGTGCGCTTCTCCAGGTCGAGCCCGAGCGGGGCGAGCCGGTCGTGGACGTCGCGGGCGAGCGGCGGAAGGGCCTCGTAGCCCACCTGGCCGACCCGGTCGCCGCCGAACAGGATCTCGCAGAGCCGGCGGACGTCGCGGCGGCCCGGGACGACGTCCTTCTCGATGCAGGTGACCGCCGCGTCGGCGAAGTCGTACGGCGTGGGGCGGGCGCGGTTGCGCAGGCCGGCGAGGAGGATCGAGGTCTCGAAGACGGCGATCGCGTCGGCGGTGCTGGCCAGGTAGCCGTTGCGCCGGGCCAGCCGGACGATGTCGACGCACCAGCCCCGCAGCTCCGCCTCGTCCAGGCCCTGCGCTGCCGGCGGCCGGGCGAGGTAGCCCGAGAGCCGGTCGGCGACCCCGGCGGCGGGCGCGGGGGCCGTGGTGGCCCGGCGACGGCCGGCGGTGCGGGTGCGGCCGCCGCGCTGCCCTTGCAGGCGGAACGGGGCCAGCCCGGTGCGGGCGACCGCCTTGGTCCAGGTGGTGGCGGCGATCGACACCGAGCCGGGGGCAAGGCCGAACTGCGCCTCGATGGCGGAGTGGCTGGACGGAATCAGGCCGTAGTGCCACCGGGTGCCGGTGCGGGGACCGATGTCGAACGGGGCGTCGGCCCGCAGCCCGAACTGCTCCACCCGGCTGGCGGCGTGGAACGCGCCGCAGACGTAGAGGCAGTCGGCGGGGTCGGCGCCGGAGGCAGCGAGGTGCTGCCGCATCCGGGTCCACATGTAACGCTCGCGGTCCTCGTCCCGGTCCCGGGCGTCCGACCCGGCCGGGCGCAGCCGCCGGAACAGGCTGCCTATCAGCACCATCACCTGCCGGTAGGTGTCGTGGTCGGCGTCGGCCAGCGGCTGCTCGACGTACTGGTCCCACCACTCCGACCAGTGCCGGACCTTGCCGTGGTGCAGCAGGTACGCCTCCAGCTCCGCGAAGCGGGGCCGCAGGTCGCCGATCTCGACGCCGATCGCGTCGCCGTGCAGGGCCGCCTCCTCCCCCGCCGGCGTGGTGGTCTCGACGTCCCCGCCGGACGGGGCCTCCTCGGCGGTGCCGGGCGGGGGCTTGTCGGCGGTGCCGGGTGGGCGGGGCAGCCACTGGAAGACGTGGTCCGTGGAGCGGTCCACCAGCACCAGCTCGACGCCCGGCGTCTCCAGCGCGTACGCGATGGCCTGGTATTCGGCGCTGGCCTCGGTGATCGGCGCGACCACACTGAGCGGCCCCCAGTCGGCCGGGAAGCCGTCCAGCTTCGAGGCGAACGCCTGCACGGCGACCGGGAGGCGGCAGTTGCGCAGCTCGCCCAGCAGCGGTTGGAGGTCCTCGCAGAGCTCCAGGTAGATCACCTTCGGCTGCTTCGCCCGCAGCCTGCGCACCATGGCCAGCGCCGACGACGGGGAGTGGTGGCAGACCGGGAAGATCTCCAGTTCCTCGCCGAGGGCGCGGTCGACGTCGTCGACGATGCCGGCGAGGATCTCCGCGACGGCGTCCGAGCTGCCGGCGAAGGTGCTGGCGGCGGCGGTGAGCTGCTCGCGCAGCGCGCCGAACGGCCCGGGGGTGGTGGGGGCGGTCACGACAGGGCGGCGATCGCCTGGCGGCCACCGTCGAGGAAGCCCTCCCAGCCGCCGCCGTCCTGCTTGGCGCGCGGCTCGACCACCCCGTGCAGGTACTTGTTGAGGATCGCCAGGTCCTCCGGGCTGCGGCGGGCCAGCGAACCCACCAGCGAGCCGGCCAGCGTCGCGGCGCGCAGGGTGCGGTCGCCGAAGAACTGACTGTGCAGGATGGCGTCCTCCAGGACACCGATCTGCTCGGCGGTGGACAGCGCCGACTCCAGCTTCTCGTCGTCGCTGGTCGCCGAGGAGGCGGCGGCGCGCAGGTCGGCGAAGCTCTGGAGCAGGATGTCCAGCAGGGTCGGCGGCACGTCCAGGGTGATCTGGTGGCGGCGCAGCAGCTCCTCGGTGCGGAAGCGGACGATCTCGGCCTCGCTGCGCTTGTTGGTCACCACCGGGATCCGGACGAAGTTGAACCGCCGCTTGAGCGCCGAGGACAGGTCGTTCACGCCCCGGTCCCGACTGTTCGCGGTGGCGATGATCGAGAAACCGGGCTTGGCGAAGACGATGTTGTCGTGGTCCAGCTCCGGGATGGAGACGTACTTCTCCGACAGGATCGAGATCAACGCGTCCTGCACGTCGCTCGTGGAACGGGTCAGCTCCTCGAACCGGCCGACGGTGCCCTGCTCCATCGCCGTCATGATCGGCGAGGGGATCATCGACTCCCGGGACTGGCCCCGGGCGATGACCATGGAGACGTTCCACGAGTACTTGATGTGGTCCTCGGTGGTGCCGGCGGTGCCCTGGACCACCAGGGTCGAGTTGCGGCAGACGGCCGCGGCCAGCAGCTCGGCCAGCCAGCTCTTGCCGGTGCCCGGGTCGCCGATCAGCAGCAGGCCCCGGTCCGACGCCAGGGTCACGATGCTGCGTTCGACGAACGTGCGGTCGCCGAACCACTTCTGCGGGATCTCCCGGTCGAGCCCGTCGGCCCGTTCCGAGCCGAGGACGAACAGTCGGACCATCCGTGGGCTCAGCCGCCACGAGAACGGCTTCGGGTCGGTGTCGACCGACTCCAGGAAGTCGAGTTCCTCGGCGTACTTGACCTCGGCGGGGGCACGCAACATCTCGGACATGAGGGGTTGTTCTCCTAGGTGAGGAAGCTCTTGAGCTCGAAGACGAGTTTGCGGATGTGGCCGGAGATCACCGGCGTGCCCAGGTCCTTGAAGCGCTGCCGGAACCAGGGATTGACGCTCTGCTGGCCCGAGCTGTTGACCGAGCCGACCGGGATGAAGCGCACCCCGGAGCGGTGCACCGCCTCGATGCCGTCGAACAGCGGCTGGGAGCGGTCGAACTCGTAGAAGTCCGAGATCCACACCATGACCGTGTTCCGCGGCTCGACGATCTTCGGGCGGGCCAGCGCCATGGCGACCGGCCCGTCGTTGCCGCCGCCCAGCTTCGTACGCAGCAGCACCTCGAACGGGTCGTGCACCCACGGCGTGAGGTCCAGCGCCCGCGTGTCGTACGCGATCAGGTGCACGTCCACCTTGGGCAGGCCGGCGAAGATCGACGCGAGGATGGTGCAGTTGACCATCGAGTCGACCATGGAGCCCGACTGGTCGACCACCACGATGAGCCGGGCCGGGGTGACCCGGCGGGCGGTCTGCCGGTAGTAGAGGCGGTCGACGTAGAGGCGCTCGTCCTCCGGGCTCCAGTTGGTCAGGTTCTGCCAGATCGTGCGGTCCAGGTCGAGGTTGCGGTAGACCCGCTTGGGCGGCACGGACCGGTCGACGACGCCGACGCTGGTCTGGGCGACCTGCGTACGCAGCACCTCGGCGACCTCGTCGACGAAGCGCCGGATGAGTGCCTTGGCGTTGGCCAGGGCCACCCCGGAGAGGTTGGCCTTGTCCCGCAGCAGCTGCTCGATCAGCGACATGCTCGGCGTCAGCCGGCTCGCCAGCACCGGATCGGCGAGCACCTCCCGCAGGTGCATGCGGCGGACCAGGTCACCCTCGAGGCCGGCCAGCACCCCGCCCAGGCCGTCGCCGCCGCCCTGCCGGCGCAGCCCGCCCGGTTCCAGCCCGAGCGCCTGCTCGAACCAGCCGGCGTCGGACTGCCACCGGGCCAGTTGGCCGGCGTCGACCGGCCCGTGGCCGGTGGCGAAGACGTTGAGCAGCAGCTTCGACACCAGGGCCGCGCGGCGTACCTCGGCGGCGCCGGGCGCACCCGACGCGCCCGGCGGCCCGTCGCCTTCCGCCTCGGCAGTCGGCGCGTCGGTCAGGTCGCCGGCCGCAGGGGCGTCGGGCGTCGGGCTGAGCAGGCCGCGCAGCTCGTCGGCGACGGCCGGGAAGCGCTGGACGACGGTGTCCACCGAGACCGCCGGGTCCAGCAGGGCGGCCGGCAGGCCGAGGTCGTCGACGACCGCCATGCTGGCCGATTCCAGGGTGGGCTGCTCCTCGGGGTCGAAGAGCCGGGCCAGCAGCCGCCAGTAGAGCACCTGACGCCGGTTGGCGTCGGCGAGGTCCGCGGGGTTCGGGGTGTCGGTCATCGGCGCAGCAACCGTCCCGCTCGCTCGCGCAGCACCGCCACGGCGTCGCCCGCCTTGGCCTCGGCCTTGGCGATCTTCGGGTCGGTGATGCCGCCCGCCCAGTCGCCGGTGTGCACGTCGACCGGCCGACGCTTGACGGTGGCCCGCACGGCCAGGGGTTGCAGCAGCCACCGACCGTCGTCCCACCGGAGCAGGCCGAGGCAGGCGGAGGAGGCAACCACCAGTTCGGGGGTGAGCGGCCCGCAGGAGGGCAGCCGGTCGACCGCGACGTCGATCGCCTGCCCGTCGAGCGCGAAGGTCGTCGTGCCGTCGTCGTCGCGCACGGTGTAGCCCTCCACCAGCACGGGCTCGGCGATCCCCACGGGGTGCCGCTCCAGCGGCGCCGACGCCGTGGCGACCGCCGCCGGCAACAGCACGCGGGCGGAGGCGAACGGGTCGGCGGGCTCGCCGGGTCGCACCCGCTCGTCGTGCCAGATCAGGTCCGCGCCGCGCAGCGGCAGGCCGGTGACCGTCACGCTGCGCCGCTCGGCCAGCGCGGCCAGCAGCACGGGATGGGCGTCCAGCAGACGCCACAACGCCGGGCCGACGATCGTCTCGACCTTGACCGCGCCGACCGCGCTGCGGACGAGCCGGGGCGGCCCGCCGTCGGCCGGTTCGAGGATCGCGTGCAGCTGCGCCTGCACGGCGGTGTCGTGCTCGTGCACGTCGACGCCGAGCACGAGCAGCCGCCCGGAGACCTCCTCGACGGCCGTCGGGACGGCGGCGGCCGCCGCGTCCTGGGCGAGCAGCACACCCCGGGCCCAGAGATCGGCCCAGCGCCGGACCGGCGGCTGCGCCATCGTGGCCACCGGCACGCAGGCCCGCAGCTCCGCGGCGAGGCCGTCGAGCAGCACGGCCAGCCTGCGGAGGTGGGGCTCGGCGAGGGCCGCCTCTACCGGCGCCCCGGCCGCGGCCACGAGTTCGTGGTCGAGGCCGGCCCACCCGGTCACCGCCACCTCGTGCAGCCAGGCGCGCACGCCGGCGCGGGCCGGGGACCCGTCGCCCACGGCCTCGACCGGGCCGGGGGCCCAGGGGGCGCGGGTCCTGCCCAGCGCGGCGTCGAGCTGCCCGAGCAGCGCGTCGTGGGCGGCGCCCAGCAGCGCGCACCGGGCGCCGGCGAGGGCGAGCAGGTGTTCCTCGGCCACCGAGCCGGCGGTGACCTTGGCGGCCGCCTCGGCGAGCCGGTCGCCGAGCGGGGTGGCGGCCAGCGCGCCCGCCAGGGCGGCCAGCGCGGCGGCGTCGTCCGCACCCACCCGGGCGAGGCCACGGACCAGGGCGTCGTCGAGGCCGGTGACCAGGTCGAGGGCGTCGGTCAGGCCGGTCGGCGTGTCGTCGCGCAGGACGGTGAGCTGCGTGCCGAGCATCAGCGAACCACCCCGGTGGCCGGGAACCAGTGCAGCTCGGGCAGAGGGACGTTGCTGCCGGGCAGTTCCAGGTAGGAGAGGTGGCGCAGGAAGCGGCTGAACACGACGGCGGCCGGGGTCGGCTCGTGCCGCCCGTCCAGAGCGGCGAGCAGCTCACGGGCGCTGTCCGCCCCCGCGCCGACGTCGATGCGCAGGTAGCGGGCCACCCGCTCGGCGCCGTACTGGAGCAGTGCCTCGTCGGCCAGGGCGTGCAGGTGCTTGCAGGGCGCGCCGCGCAGCCCGCCGCAGGGCCGGTTGTTGTTGGTGCTGCAGTGGTAGGCGTGGGTGCCGGAGGCGATCGACGACACGTAGACCCGGTCGACGTCGGACCCGCTGGAGACCACTCCCTGCAACCGCCCGTCGGCCAACTCGACGAAGGGCACCTTGGCCAGCTTGCGGGGCCGCGCGGGCGGCACCACCCGCACCGTGCTGCGCCGTCGCCACGCGGTCCGTTCCGCGTCAGCCACTGTCCGACCTCCCGTCCGCCGCTCCCGCGCAGCCCATGACGACCCGGACGCCGGAAGGGTCGCCGGCGTCGCTGTGACGACAAGGATCATGGACCACGGGTACGACACGACCCTGAGTCGGGTTTACGGACGGTGGTCGCTGCGGAGGCCGCCGCGCCCCTATGCTTCGGACACCGACGCCGACGGGAGGCGGGATGTCACCGGTCATCGCGGTCGTGGGCAGTGCCGGTGCCACCCGGGTCCACCGCCTGTCACCGCGCGCCGCCGGACGCGTCCCTGTGGCCGGACACACCGGCGGCGGGTCGGTCGGCCGGGGCCGCCGGGGTGCCGCCGACGCCCACCCCGGGGTGCGGTGTCGGGCCGTCGGGGCAGGCACCCGATGGTGTAGAAAAGGCGGGGTGAGCGCAGCGATGACGCGCGGCAGGACACATGGTCGCCGGACGGTCCACCGTGGCTGAGACCGAGCTGCCGCCACCGTCGGTCGACACGGGAGCCGCCCTGGTGCGGCTGGGGGACATACCACTGGCCGACCTGCTCGCCGGCGCCGGCGACGGCGTGCTGGCCCACGTCCTCGGCACGCTCGTGGCCGGCGACGAGCCGGGCCGGCAGCTCGACGTGTCGGCGTTCGAGTCGAGCTTCTGACGTGTCCGCCGACGCCCCGACGTCGGCCGCCCCACCCCACCCTGACCACGCCGCGGCGCCGGCTCGGGTCCGGCAGCTCGTGCTCAAGGTGCACAGCCGCTGCAACCTGGCGTGCGACCACTGCTACGTCTACCGCAACGCCGACCAGCGGTGGCGGGAGCGGCCCCGGGTGATCGCGCCGGGCACCGTGGCCCAGGTCGCGCGGCGCCTCGGCGAGCACCTGGCGCGGCACGGCCCCGACCGGGTCCGCGTCGTGCTGCACGGCGGCGAGCCGCTGCTGGCCGGCCCGGCGACCCTCGACCGGACCGTACGCACCCTGCGGGCGGCACTGCCCCCGGGCGCGGCGCTCGACGTCGGCGTGCAGACCAACGGCGTGCTGCTCGACGAGGAGTTCCTGGCGCTGTGCCACCGCCACGACATCGACGTCGGGGTGAGCCTCGACGGCGACCGGGCCGCCAACGACCGGCATCGCCGCTACCCCGACGGGCGGGGCAGTTTCGCCGACGTGGCCGCCGCGCTGCGGCTGCTCGGCCGCCCCCGGCACCGGTCGCGCTGGGCGGGGCTGCTCTGCACGGTCGACCTGGCCAACGACCCGGTGGACGTCTACGAGTCGCTGCTCGCGTTCGACCCGCCCCGCCTGGACCTGCTGCTGCCGCACGGCAACTGGAGCGCTCCCCCGCCCGGGCGCCGGCCGGGCGGCACCGACACCCCGTACGGCGACTGGCTGGTGGCCGTCTTCGACCGCTGGTACGCCACGACGCCCCGCCGCACCGGGATCCGGTTGTTCGAGTCGCTGATCGCGCTGCTGCTCGGCGGCCACAGCGGCACCCGGGCGGTGGGCTTCGCCGAGCCGGACGTCATGACGATCGAGGCCGACGGCACCATCGAGGGCACCGACACCCTGAAGACGACCGACGACGCGTCGATGCGTACCGGCCTCGACGTCTTCCGCCACTCCTTCGACGAGGCGCTGCGACACCCGTCGCTGGCCGGCCGGCCGACCGGTCCGGCCGCCCTGGCCGCCGCGTGCCGGGCCTGCCCCGTGCTCAGCGCCTGCGGTGGCGGCCTGTACGCGCACCGCTTCCGCGCCGGCGCCGGGTTCGCGCACCCGTCGGTCTACTGCCCCGACCTCTACCGGCTGATCCGACACGTACGACGGGTGGTGGCCGCGGACGTCGACGCCCTGCGCCGCCGCGCCCTGGCCGCTTCGCCCGACGCCGCCGCCGCCGGGCGGCCCGCCCCGCGGCGGCGGTGAGCCGGTGGTGCTCTCCCCCGCCCAGCTCGCCGGCCTCGCCGCGGGGCACGGTGACGACGCCACGCTCGAGGTGCTGCGCGCCGGTCAGCTCGGCCGGCGGCGGCTGCTGACCGTCGCCGCCGCCCGCGCGGGTGGGACCGGTTCGCCGGCCGCGCAGTGCCTGGCCCTGCTCACCCGCGCCGAGCGGGCGGATCCGGCGGCCGTCGCCCACGTCCTCGCCCACCCGCCGGTCACCGGCTGGGCCACGGATGCCCTGCACGGCCGCCCCGACGCGGCCTACCTGGCCGGGCTGGCGGCAGCCGCCGCCCTGCGCGCGGGCCTTCCCTTCACGCTCGCCGTGCCCTGCCCGCAGGGCGCGCTGCTGCTGCCCACGGTGGGCGGCGCGGTCGGGCTCGGCGCCGGCACCGCAGTCGTCCGCGGCACGGGACGGCGCTACGACGCCGGGTCGGCCGGCGACGGTCGACCGCCGCCGGGGTTGTCGGTGCACGGGCCGGCCGGCGTCGTGCGCGCCACCGACGGGTCGGGCGAGGGTCACGCCCCGGCACGCGGGTGGCTGCCGAGCCGCCGGCTCACCGCGGGCCGCGACGCGCCCCCGACCGGGGTGCTCGTCGACGACCAGGATCCGCACCGGAGCCGATACCACCGCCCGCCGACGAGCCGACTGGACGACGCCACGGCGGACCGGCTCGACCGGCTGACCGGGCAGGCGTGGCGCTGGCTGACCGACCGGCTGCCGGCGCACGCCCGGGGGCTGGTCACGCTGCTGCGTACGCTGGTGCCGCTCACGCCGGCGCCGTCCGGGGACCCGGTGAGCGCCACCAGCCGTGCCGCACTGGGTGCCATCGCGCTCTCCGTGCCGGCCGACCCGCAGACGCTCGCGCTGCTGCTGGTGCACGAGTTGCAGCACACCAAGCTGGGCGCGCTGCTGGACCTGCTGCCGCTGCACGCGCCGGGCGGTGCGGCCCGCTACCGGGCGCCGTGGCGGTGGGACCCCCGCCCCGTCGGCGCGCTGTTGCAGGGCGCGTACGCCCACCTCGGGGTGGCCGAGGTGTGGCGCTGCCGGCAGCACGAGGACGTCCGCTGCGCGTTCGAGTACGCGTTCTGGCGGGTGCAGACCGCGCGGGCCGTCGCGCAGCTCGCCGGCAGCGCGGAGCTGACCGACGACGGGCGGGCCTTCGTGGCGGGCATGGCCGGCACCCTGCGCGGCTGGGAGCCCGCCGGCGACGCGCGGGTCGAGGCGGCGGCGCGCGACGTCGCGGACGGCGGGGCGGTGCGCTGGGCGCTGGCCAACCTGGTCCCCGACGACGACGCCGTGGCGGAGGTGGCGTACGCGTGGCGGCGGGGTCGGCGCCCGCCGCCGATCGCCGCACCCGCCGTCGTACCCGCTCCGGCCCGACCCGCGTCGACCGGCGGCACCGGCCCGGAGGCGGCGGTGCGGCGGCGGCTGCTGGCCACGACCGACCACGGCGGTACGGACACCGGTCCCAGTGGGGCGGAACGGGTGGACCACGCCGACCGGGCGTACGCGGCGGGGGACGTGGGCGGCGCCCTGGCCGGGTACCGCCGCCGGCTCGCCGAGGATCCCGGGGACGTCGACGCGCTGGTCGGCGTCGCGCTGGCCGCCGGGTGGCTGGGGCGTACCGCCGCCGCGCGGGTGCTGACCACCCGACCCGACCTGGTCCGGGCGCTGTGCCACCGGCGGCCCGGCGCCGACCCGCTGGTGGTCGCGACCTGGCTGGCCGGCGGCCCCGACGAACCACTGCCACCGGAACGCTGATACCTGTGCGGCATGAAAATACCTGTGTGGTATCGGGCGAACGGACTACACCGCCGTCGTCGATATCCGGCGCGGCCGGTCACGGCGCTCAGAGCCGGGCGGGAGCTCGGACCAGACCGGGCGCTCAGAGCAGGGCGGGCTCGATGTAGCCGTTGAACCGGTCGCGCTGGCGGGCCTGGACCACCCGCGGGTTGTCGCCACCGAAGAGCTGCACCAGCTGGCCGAACGCGTCGTCGTAGAGGGCGCGGCCGGCGTCGGCCTCGCTCTCGGTGGCGATCCTGCTGACCGCGAGGTTGAGCGCCGCCGAGACGCTGTCCGGGTGCTCGGCGCCGAGGGCCCGGATCAGCTCGACGTACGCGGTGGTGTCCAGTAGCAGGGCGGCGTCGCGCTCGCCGAGCGCGAACAGGTCGTTGGCGAGGTTGAGGGTGGCGAGCAGGGTGTGCGGGTGCCGCTCGCCGAGGCTGGCGAGCAGCTGGTCGCGGACCCGCTGGGCGAGGTCGAGCGCCTGCGGGTGTTCGCCGGCCTTGCGCAGGAACACGCCGAGGTTGTTGAGGCAGGCCAGGGTGATGGCGTGGTCGGCGCCGAGCACCTCGGTGTACGCGTCGCGCAGCCGCCGCGCCATCCGCAGCGCGGTCGGGTTGTCGCCCACCGCCGACCAGGTGGTCGCGAGCGCCATCTCACAGGAGAGGGTGTCGGCGTGCTCGCCGCCGAGGGTGCGCTGGTAACGCACCACCGTGCGTTCCAGCACCCGGTGCGCGTCGGCGAAGCGGCCGAGCTGGCGCAGGGTCAGCGCCAGCTCCTTGGCGGTACGCAGGGTCTCCGGGTGGTCGGGACCGATGATCTTCTGCTGGTTGGCGGAGGTGCGTTGCAGGACGCTGTGCGAGCGCCACAGCTCCCCGATGTCACGCAGCCCCCGGCCGTAGTTGCTGGCCGAGGCGAGGGTGGACGGGTCCTCGTCGCCGAAGCGTTCCCGGCGCCGCTCGTAGATGTGCTGGTCGAGCTGGGCCGCCTCACGGAAGTGGCCGACGAGCCGCAGCGAGACGGCGAGGTTGTTCTCGGCGGTCAGCGTACGGCCGCTGTCCTCGCCGAAGCTGCGGACGCTCAGCTCCAGGGTGCGCCGGTCGCGCTGCTCGGCGTCGTGGTAGCGGCCCTGGGCGCGCAGGTCGGCCCCGAGGCTGCGGGCCGTCATCAGGGTGTAGAGGTGGTGCTCGCCGAAGATCCGCCGCTGCCGGTCGTAGACGTCCTGGTCGATGTCGAAGGCCAGGTCGAACAGGCTCTGCGCGCGCAGGACGTTGGCCAGGTGGAACCGCATCCGCAGCTTGGTGGGGTCGTCGTCGTCGGTGTCGCGCCAGCGTTCCAACGCGTCCTCGGCCAGCGAGCGCGCGGACTCGTAGTCCCCGCGCCGGTAGAGGTAGCGCACCGTGTCGGCCACGAGCTGGCGGGCCTCCTCGGCCGTCGACTCGTGCAGCGCCGAGGGGCGTACGTGCGGCCACAGCTCGGCGTAGCGCGGCCAGTTGGCCGGCTTGTCCGGGTCGCGGGGGCTGGCCGCGGCGAGCAGCGACTGGGCCTGACGACGGGTCTCGACGGGGTCGTCGAGCTGGTCCTTGATGACCAGCTGCACCAGCCGGTGGATGCGGACGGTGTTGTTCTCCGCGTCGACCTGGGCGAGGCCGTAGCGGCCCAGCTCGGCGGTGACCAGCCCCTGCAGGATCGGGTCGGTGAGGGTGGGGTCGAACGGGGCCATGAAGACGGCGAACCGCTCGCCGGTGAGCATCGCGACCGGGATCGGCTCCGGCGCGTAGTACGAGCACAGTTCCAGCAGGCGCGCGGCGGCGGGCTTCTCCTGCCGCAGCTGGCGCAGGGTCACCAGCCAGGTCGCGGCGAGCGTCTTGGAGTACCCGGCCGACTGCCGGCCCTCCAGGATGCGCAGCAGGCCGGGGGTGTCCAGCGAGGCGAGGTACTGCTGCACGGGCAGCGCCGTGGCCCGCAGGTAGGCCGCGCCCTGTTCCACCGCCAGCGGCAGGTCGCCGAGCTTCTCCGCGACCTGGGTCGCCTCCTCCTCGGTGAGGCCGCGGACGCGGTCGCGCAGCAGCTGGACACTCTCCATCCGGTCGAAGACGGTCAGCTCGGTGGCGCCCGCGTACTCGCTCCAGGTCTGGTCGCGCGTGGTGAGCAGGACGTGCCCGGGGCCCTGCGGCAGCAGCGCCCGGGTGGCCCGCGACGGCTCGTCGGCGTTGTCCATGACGATCAGCCAGCGCCGGCCGGGGCCGCCCCGGCGTAGCGCGTCGAGCACCCGCCGGACCGCCTCGCCACCGCCGCCGGCGCCGAGCCCCATCGCCTCGGCGAGGTCGGCCAGCCCGCCCCGGATCCGCTCCTCGCTGTCGGCGGGGATCCACCAGACGATGTCGTAGTCGCGGGCGAAGCGGAGCGCGTACTCGGCGGCGAGCTGGGTCTTGCCGACCCCGCCGAGGCCGTGGATCACCTGCACGCCGGAGGCGGGCGAGGCGATCAGCCGGTCGCGCAGCGCCTCCAGCTGCGCCGCCCGGCCGACGAAGGTGGTGCCGTGCTGACGCACGTTCCACACTGCCGGGAAGGCTCCGGGGAACCGACCGACCGCCCGGCCGGTCACCGCGTGCGCGGGTGCGCCCGCCTCCTCGAGCAGCAGGGTCCGGGCGGTGCCGGCGTCGACGTCGCTGAGGTCGACCGGGGTGCGGTCGGTGTAGGGCAGGGCGAGCCGGGACTCGTCGACCCGCAGCGGCACCAGCACGCCGGTGCCGGCGACCTGGTCCCGGCTGGCGGCGGCCTTCCACGCCTCCCCCGCCAGCGGCGTGGCCGCGAAGTGCCGGGTCAGCACGACCAGCACCCGGCTGGCGGCGGCGAGCGCCCGGTCGAACTCGGTGCGGCCACCCGCGCGGACCGGCACGTCGACCGCGCGCCGGTCCACCCGCAGCCCGGCCTCCTCGAGCTGGTCGCTGATCCACTCCGCCCAGAGCCGGTCCATCGAGGCGTAGCCGACCAGCACGGTCTGCTCGGCGGTGAGCCGGGACCGCTCGAACGCGGTCAGCGAGCGGCGCCGTTCCTCCTCCGGCATCGGCTCCAGCCGGGTGACCCGGCCGCCGGTCACCACCGACGCGAGCTGCTCGTACGCCGCCAGCAGGGTGCCCGCCTGCTCGGGACGGTCGCCGAACGCGGCGAGGATCTCCTCGTAGGCGTAGAACGCGCGGTAGGGCACCTCGATGGTGTTCCAGTAGCGGGCCCGCGCGGCGTCGGAGAGGTGGTCGAGGAACGACGCGAACTCGGCCCGGACCAGGTCCCGGCCGGTCTCCAGCTTGCGCAGCTCGGCGTCCTCCACCCGGGTCGGCACCGGCACCAGCAGCGGCGGGTCGTCCGGGCGCTGGGCGCGGATCGAGCGGGCCACGGCCGACGCGCCCCGGATGCTCTGCGTCGACATGGTGAAGCAGTTGACGACGGTGTCGGGCAGTTGCACGGTGCAGATGCCGGCGACGTCGCTCAGGCCCGTACGGCTGTCGATCAGCACGATGTCGTACTCGGCGCGCATCTGCGCGCGGACCGCGTCGAAGAAGGCCGCCCCGCCCTGGCGTTCGTAGAAGTTCGACCAGTCGAAGGTGCTCACCAGCCGCGAGTACGCCGAGTCCTGCTGGCCGGCCGCCACGAAGTCGATCACGCCGCCGTGCGGGAACTCCCAGTTCAGCGAGACTGCCCGCCGCTGGATCTTGGCATGCCCGGCGAGCAGTTCCTGCGGGTCGTCGCCGGGATTGCGCTGCATCGTGGCCATCGAGTAATCCCAGATCATCTCGATGACCCCGGGGGTGGCGCGCAGCTCGGAGTCGCGCAGGAACGGGTGGAAGTAGCGGTGCAGGCCGGGCGACTCCAGGTCCCAGTCCACCACGAGCACCTGAAGGCCCTGGCTGGCCAGGATCCAGGCCACGTTGGCCAGCGCCATCGTGCGTCCCGTGCCGCCCTTGTACGAGTAGAACGTGACGATCTGCCCGCGTGCCGCGTCGTTCACCGCCATCGGCTGCCCGCCTCCATCAGGGACCTTCGAGGATCGGGCGGTGTACCGGGCCGTCCGACGGCGGCTCCTGGTAGACCGTGCCCGTACGGTAGATGCGGCTCTGGGCCACGACCAGCGCGTCCTCCAGCTCGGCGTGGAAGCGGCCGGCGGTGGCGATCTCCGGTCGCCACATCGCGGGATCGTTGCGCACCACGTGGTGCGACAGGACGCGCGCCAGGGTCTCCCACAACCGCTGGTTGCCGTCGGCCGCCGCGTCGTCGGCGGCCGTCCAGGGCACCAGTACCGGGGTGGTGGTGTCGGGGTCGCGGTCGTAGCCGACGAGGGTCAGCTCGTAGCGCGGCAGGCCGGCCGACCAGACGTCCACCACGAGCACGACGATCTGGTTGTGCGCCCGGGCCCACTCCCGCACCTCGGCGAGGTCGACGGCGTCCTCGACCGTCCAGCCGTAGCTCTTGGTGGTGGCGACCGCCCCGGCGTAGCTGCCGATCGGCGCCTCCAGCTCGGGGCGGTACGGCCGCCAGTCCCGGGCCAGCGCGCCGTATCGGTCCTCCGCCCCGCTCCGGGTGCCGGCCAGTTCCGCCGCGCTGCCGGCGGCCAGGACGAACCAGACGTGCCGGGCGCTGGTCGATCGGGGCGACCGGGCGGCGGACGACCCGGGAGCCGGTCGCCGGCGCGTGGTCTCGAAGGCGCTGGTGACCTCGGCGAGTACCGGCCGTCGGGCGGGCCGGAGCAGGCGGTGGTCGCGGTCGGTCTGCACGATGTGCTTGGCCAGCGCGTCGACGAAGTCCTGGTATTCGTCGTGGTGCCGGCGGCGCTGCTTGAGGGTGAGCAGCCCGTCCTGGGCGTACACGGCGCCGGCCGGGAAGTTCTTGTGCTGAAAGCCGGTCAACGCCCCGGGCACGCGGTCGCAGGGGATCCAGCGGATCGGCAGTACGGCGGGGGGACGGCGGCGGAACTCGCGCTCGTGCGCGTCGACCCGGTCGGCGAAGACCCGGAACTCGCGTCCGCAGTAGTCACTGACCACGTAGCGGGGGGAGGTCAGCGCCACCAGGCAGGAACTGGTGGCGAGGGCGTCGGCCAGTTCCTGCGACCAGGTCGCGCCGAGCGGCATCTGCCCGTCGACGAATCCCGCCTGGTCCCAGCCCACGCCGGCCAGCCGGGCCACCGCCTCGCTGAGATCGCCGAAGAACTCCTGCACCTGGCCGTTGCGGTTGTCCTCATGGGCGTAGCTCAGGAAGAAGAGTGGCACGCCCGCCTCCGCTCACGGGTTCCACGATCGTACGGAAAGTATATGTCCGTCGATGCCAGGGTAGCGTCGTGCGGATCTTCGCACCGACCCCGTGGAGAGTCGTATCCCCGACGCTTCCGGGCCGGCGTCGGCGACACACCGTCGTGTCATGAGTCGCTTAAATAAGGCCCCGCTGATATAAAGGGTTCCGTGCACGCCTTCGACGTACTCGGTGACCCGGTGCGCCGTCGCATCCTCGAGCTGCTCACCGACGGCGAGATGACCGCCGGCGGGCTGTGCGACGTGATCCGGCGGGAGTTCGGCATCTCCCAGCCGGCCGTCTCCCAGCACCTGAAGGTGCTGCGCGACAACGGCTTCGCCACCGTCCGGGCGGAGGGGACCCGACGCCTCTACGCCGTCGACACCCGCCCGCTGCGGGAGGTCGACCGCTGGCTCGAGAACTTCCGGCGGTTCTGGACGCCGCCCCTGCACGCCCTCGCCACCGAGCTGGCCCGAGGCAAGCGCGAACGGCGGCTGCGCGAGCAGCCGCCCCCGACCGACGACACGACCGACCACGGGAGAGACCGATGATCGACGCGACCGAGCAGATCAACGCCGTACGCCGCCAGCTCGGCCGGCGGGTGCTGGAGGCCGGCGAGGCCCGGGTGATGACCATCAGCCAGACGTACGACGCGCCGCTGGAGGACGTCTGGGACGCCTGCACCAACGCCGAACGCATCCCCCGCTGGTTCCTGCCCGTCTCGGGCGACCTGCGGCTGCACGGCCGCTACCAGCTCGAAGGCAACGCCGGCGGCACGGTCGAGCGCTGCGACCCGCCGAAGAGCTTCGCCGCCACCTGGGAGTTCGGCGGCGAGGTGAGCTGGATCGAGGTGCGCCTGACGCCGGTGGAGAGCGGCCGGACCCGGTTCGAGCTGGAGCACGTCGCGCACGTCGACCAGGAGCGCTGGGACCAGTTCGGTCCGGGCGCGCTCGGGGTCGGCTGGGACCTGGGCCTGCTCGGGCTGGCCTCGCACCTCGCCGCCGACGGCAGCGGGGTCACCCCGCAGGAGAGCGAGGCCTGGATGGTCTCCGAGCAGGGCCGGCAGTTCGTCACGGCCAGCAGCGAGCGGTGGGGCGAGGCGAGCGTCGCCGACGGCACCGACGCCGGGCAGGCACGGGCCGCCATGGAACGCACCACGGCGTTCTACACCGGCGCGCCGACGACCTGACCGCGCGGAGCCGACGGGCCCGGAGATCGCGCGCGTTCCGTCGGACCCCTGCGGCAGACTCGCCGCCATGTCACCTCGATCCGTCGACGAGCTCGTCGCCGCCGTCCGCGCCGGTGGGAAGATCCGCTACCTGTGCTTCTGGGGTCACCGGCCGCAGCGCGACGGCAGCGTCGGGCCCGGCTGCCTGAGCCAGTGGTGGCCCGCCCCGTTCAGTGACGGCGAGCGGACGTACGCCACCGCCGAGCACTGGATGATGTGGCACAAGGCGATGCTGTTCGGCGACAGCGCGGTCGCCGGGCGGATCCTGGCGGCCGGGCATCCCCACCGCGCCAAGTCGCTCGGCCGCCAGGTGCGCGGCTTCGACCAGGCGACCTGGGAGGCCCGGCGCCACGACATCGTGGTGGCGGGCAGCGTCGCCAAGTTCGGCCAGCACGACGACCTGCGGGAGTTCCTGCTCGGCACCGGCGAGCGGGTGCTCGTGGAGGCGAGCCCGGTCGACCGCGTCTGGGGCATCGGCCTGGCCGCCGACGACCCGCGCGCGGAGGATCCGGCGCGCTGGCAGGGCGCCAACCTGCTCGGGTTCGCCCTCATGGCGGCCCGCGACGCCCTGGGCGCGGGCCGCGCGTGAGCGCCGGATCCGGCCCGGACGACGGCGGAGCCGCTCATCGCTCGCGCCCGTTCCCGTACCGCGGGGATGCGCCGGGGGCGCGACGGGCGGCAGGTCGCGGGGGCTCCGGGCGCGCGGGGTAACGTGCTGCGGCATGACCGCCGCGGCGTACTCCCACTGCTCCTTCTGCGGCGCCGCCTACCCGGCGGCGACCGGGTGGCCGCGGGTCTGCGCGGTCTGCGGCGAGACGGTCTGGCGCAACCCGCTGCCCGTCGCGGTGGCGGTGCTGCCGGTCCGCACGGCCCGGGGCCTCGGCGTGGTCGTCGTACGCCGCGACATCGAGCCGGCGCGCGGCCAGCTCGCGCTGCCGGGCGGCTTCGTCGAGTACGGCGAGGAGTGGCAGGAGGCGCTGGTGCGGGAGTTGTGGGAGGAGACGGGCCTGCGCGCCGACGCCGCCGACGCCCGGCTGCTCTCGGTGTACGGCGCTCCGTCCGGCGGCACGATGATGGTCTTCGGCGAACTGCCCGAGCGGCCCGCCGAGGCGCTGCCCCCGTCGGCGCCGACCGAGGAGGCCACCGAGTGGCTGGTGCTCACCGAGCCGACGGAGCTGGCCTTCTCCACCCACACGCGGGTGCTCGCCGAGTTCCTCGCCCGACGCGCGGGCTGAGCCGGGCCGCTCAGTCCGCCAGGTAGCGGGCGGGCACCGCGTCGGTGAGCCAGACGCCGTTGGCGCTGCGGTAGAAGGCGTGCCCGTCGCGGGCCATCGCCGCCGCGTCCACGGTCAGCACCACCAGCTCGCCCGCCCGGCGGGCACCCACCCGCCGGGCCGTCGCCACGTCCGGCGACAGGTGGACGTGGTGCCGGCCGGCCCGGTGCAGGCCGGTGGCGCGGATCGAGTCGAGCGCGACGCGGCTGGTGCCGTGGTAGAGCCGCGCCGGCGGTGCGCTGGGCGTCAGGCCCAGGTCGACCGGGATCGAGTGCCCCTGGTTGGCGCGGATCCGCTCGGCGCCGTCGGCACCGCGTTCCACGGCGAAGCGCTGCTTGTCGTTGCCGGCCACCACGGCGTCCAGGTCCACGCGGTCGATCCGCAGCGCGGCGAGCAGGTCGTCGACAGGCACCCAGCCCGCCCGGTCGGGCGCGAGGCCGAAGCGGGCGGGCTCGTGCCGCAACGCCAGGGACATCCGCTTGCTCAGCCGCACCATCGCCCGATGATCCATTGGCGGAGTCTCCCCCGCCGGGCCCGGCCGGCGCCATCGGATTCGGCCACGGCGTCCCTCCTGCGGCGGCGACGCGGGAGGGACGGACCGCGCACCGCACGCCCGCCGGGAGCGGCGGCGGCGCGGGGAGGAACCGGCCGTGAGGCGATATCCTCGACCGGGTGAACGCGGCCCGGCAGACCGAGCGCAGGCTGATCGCCTCCAACAAGAAGGCGCGGCACGACTACACCGTCCTCAAGACCTACGAGGCGGGCATCGTGCTGGCCGGCACGGAGGTCAAGTCGCTGCGCGAGGGCCGGGCGTCGCTGGTCGACGCGTTCGCCCAGGAACGCGACGGCGAGCTGATGCTCTACGGTCTGCACATCGCCGAGTACGGCTTCGGCAGCTGGACGAACCACGCGCCCCGGCGCACCCGCAAGCTGCTGCTGCGCCGGGTGGAGATAGCCCGCATCCTGGAGCGGACCCGCGAGGGTGGCCTGACCCTGGTGCCCCTGTCGATGTACTTCTCGGGCGGCTGGGCGAAGGTCGAGCTGGCCCTGGCCAAGGGCCGCAAGTCGTACGACAAGCGGCAGGCGCTCGCCGAGCGGGACGCCGAGCGGGAGATCGCCCGGGAGTTGGGCCGCCACCTGAAGGGCCGCACCGCGCGCCGGGGCTGACCGCCGCCGCCTCGCCGTCGCCTCGCCACTCACCACTCGCACCGACGCCGTCGTCACGGTGGGTCCGCACGGCACGCCGGACGGTCATTGACGCGACGCCTCCCTCGTGGTGTGCTCAGTCCGCCCACGGTAATGAAAACCGTAGTCATTACCGGTGAACCGGAGGAGGATCATGTCTCTCACCGTCCCGCCCGCCCTGCTCGACGCCGCCGAGCGCGGCCCCGTCGACGACGCCGAGTTCGTCGCCTGCGTCCGCGAGTCGCTGCCGTACGCCTGGCAGACGGTCAGCCGGGTGGCCGCCGAACTGGCCGCCACCGGCGCGGACCACGCCGACAACGTGATCCCGCCGCCCACCGAGGCCGAGCGCGGCCAGTTGCTGCGGGCGCTCGCCAGCGACGCCATCCGGGCCGGCCTGGAGCGGCACTTCCAGGTCAAGCTCGCCTTCCAGAACTGCCACCGGGTCGCCGCGTTCCGCCCGGCGGCCGTCGACTCGGACGTGTACCGGCGGTTCGTCTCCGCCCGGGGGCAGTTGCTCAACCAGTCCCCCGAGTTGCGCAACTGCTGACCCCGCCGGTCGCGGCCGGCGGGCGGGACGGGGGCATGCGACCCGTGCCGCCCGCCGGCCGTCAGCGGGCGCGCGGTGGCGGCGAGGACGGCGAGGCGGGCCCGGGCGACGGCGGCGCGGACGCCCCGGCGGGATCCGCAGCCGGCAGCCGGCCCAGGCAGCGCGGGTCCGGCCGGCCCACCGCCTGCCGGGGGATCATCCAGTCCAGCGCCGTCTCCTCCACGTGCCAGCCGTAGACGTCCACCCGGCTGACCGGAATCCGCCCCGGGTCGGGGCAGAGCAGTTGCCCGCGTACCTGGTCGTTGGGCAGGAAGCGCACCTCGCCCCGCCCGTCGAGCACGATCGTCATCCGGTCGGTCACGGTGACCGCCTCGCCGCGTACCACCTCCCGCACCGGCCCTGCCTCCGCGCCGACCTCGACGGCGACGGCGGGCAGCAGCGGCACCCGCAGGAAGACCACGCCCGTCACCAGTGGCACCACTGCCGCCACCGCGTAGGCGAGGACACGGGTCAGCGCCGGGGCGACCGGGCGCGGCAGCGGACCGGTGAGCACCACGGCCCCCAGCGGCGGCACGACCAGCAGCAGGACCGTGGCCAACTCGCCCTCGCCGAGCGCCCTCGACACCGCGGGCGCCAGCCAGGCGTAGCTGGCGGCCGCCGCCACGACCGGCAGCACCAGGGTGGTGCCGAGGAGCAGGCGGGGTCGGTCCGGGTGGCGCAGCCGGGTCCGCAGCGCCAGCAGCCAGAGGGCGAGCATCAGCAGCAACGGCAGGAACCGCAGCTGCCAGGTCAGCGCCGCCAGCGCGATCGCCGCCACCAGCACCCAACCGGGCGTACGCACGGTGCCGTAGGCCAGCAGCGAGCGCTCCGGGTCGAACCGGTCAGGCGCGCTGACCTGGAGCAGCCGGCCGAGGACGGCCAGCACCAGCACGACGAGCGGGAACGCCCACACCAGCGCGATCAGCAGGGCGCTGAGCAGCCCGAGCGGGCTGACGTACTGCACCAGCAGCAGCATCGTCGGCATGTCCTGCCGGCTGAGCCGCCAGAGCCGCAGCACCAGCAGCAGCACCGGAAACGCGGGCAGCAGCGTCAGCAGCCACTGCTGCGCCTGTTGCGCCTGCTTGGTGCCCGGGCGGCGCTCGGCACGCCCGATCTCGGCCGACCCGGAGACGGCAGGGCCCATCTCTCCCACGGCCACTGCCGCACCTCCACCGTCTCCTCGGGCTCCGGCTGCCGGCCGACCGCCACCTGCTGCGGGTTGCTGTACTGCTGCTCCGAGGCCAGGTACCGGTCGAACGCCGCCTTCCACCGGTCGCCGTCGGGGCCCTTCGCCGACTGTTGGAGGGACAGATTGACCAGGTCGCGCATCTCGGGGACGGGGCCGGTGTTCACGCCCCACTTCTCCGCCGACTCCGCGCCGATGTCCCAGTGCCGCAGCTCCTTCGGCCGCAGCAGCTTCGTCGCCGGCGGCAGCTCGCCCGGCGGGCGCGGGCCCACGAAGCCGGCCAGGATGGCGGCGTCGGTGGTGACCGCGTCGACCTCGCCGTCGTAGAGCGCCTGGATGCACTGGCTGATCCGGTTGCGGCCGATCGGGTTCGCGCCCGCCTCACGCAGGCGCTGTTCGGAGGTGGAGGTGCCCAGCGTGCAGACCTTCGCCCGTTCGAGGTCGCGCAGGCTGGCGACCTGTCGGGGATCCGACGCGAGCGTCAGCACCGACTGCTCGGTCTCCAGGTAGGGGAAGGAGAAGGTCACGCCCTGGTCCCGACGCTGCTCGGTGATGCTGTAGGAGGCGACCACCAGGTCGACCGTGACGAAGCTGCCGTCGGCGTCGCGCGCCTGCCGGCGGGCCCGGTCCTCGCTTTCGATCGACAGCAGCGTCACCTCCGGGGCGTCGAAGCCCAGGTCCTCGGCGATCATGTACGCGATGTCGATGTCGAAGCCCTCGAACGCACCGTTCTCCAGCTTCTGCGCCACGCCCGGCTGGTCGTCCTTGACCCCGATGATCAGCCGGTCCCGGTTGGTCAGCCCCGCCCGCTCGCGCAGCTCGTCCCAGGTCGGCGGCCCGGTGGCCACGACGACCCGTACCGTCGCCGCCACGACCACCACGAGCAGGAGCAGCAGGGCCGCCAGGCGCAGCTGCCGGGACCGGGAGGCGCGGGCGGGCGCCGCCGGCGCCGGTGGGGTGCTGCTGGTCTCGTCGTCCCGATCCAACTCGGCCCTCCCCGTCGCCGTCCCCGGTGCGAGCCCTTCATTGTGGTCTATCCCGTCCCGTGGGGACAGCATGCGCTCGGGGCGGTCGTGTCGCCGGACCGATAGATACGCGCCTGCCAGGCCGGATGGCCGATGACGGCAGCAGCCACGAGGCTCAACCGCCATCTCGCCCCGCATCTGCCGTTCGGTAGGGTGGCCCGGTGACGACGTTCCGCATCGGGGAGGCCGCCGAGCTGCTCGGCGTCAGCGCCGACACCGTACGCCGGTGGGTCGACGCCGGGCGGCTCGCCGCCGGGCGCGACGCGCAGGGCCACCGGGTGATCGACGGGGTCGACCTCGCCGCGTTCGCGCGCGGCCAGGCCGCCGACCTGGACGACCGGTCGGACGCCTCCTCGGCCCGCAACCGGCTGCGCGGCATCGTGGTCAACGTCGTCAAGGACACCGTGATGGCGCAGGTCGACATCCAGGCCGGTCCGTTCCGGGTCGTGTCGCTGATGAGCCGGGAGGCGGTCGACGAGCTGGACCTGCGCGTCGGTTCGCTGGCCGTCGCCGTGATCAAGTCGACCACCGTGGTGGTGGAACGACTCTCGCCGCCCGGCGGCTCCCGGGGGAGGCAGGCATCGTGAGGGCGAAGCGGGCGGCGGCGGTGGCGGCGGCGCTGGTCCTCGCCGGCGCGGCCGGGTGCGGCGGCGGGAACGCCTCCGGCGGCGGATCGGCGGGTGGCCCGCGCGCCGCCGGCACGGTGACCGTGTTCGCCGCGGCCTCGCTGACGGAGTCGTTCATCCGGCTCGGCCGGGACTTCGAGGCGTCCGGCGGCGCCACCGTCGTGTTCAACTTCGCCGGCAGCGCGGCGCTGGCCGCGCAGATCGACCAGGGCGCGCCGGCCGACGTGTTCGCCTCGGCGGCGCCGCGCAACATGGCCACGGTCACCGGGGCGGGCGACGCCGACGGCGACCCGGCGGTCTTCGCCCGCAACCAGCTCGTCGTCGCCGTGCCGAGGGGCAATCCCCGGGGCGTCGCCGGGCTGGCCGACCTGGCTCGGCCGGGCGTGAAGGTCGCGCTCTGCGCGGAGCAGGTGCCCTGCGGGGCGGCGGCGCGCGCGGCGCTCAACGCCGCCTCCGTCGCCGTCACCCCGGTCACCCTGGAGCAGGACGTACGGGGCGCGTTGGCCAAACTGCGGCTCGGCGAGGTCGACGCGGCGCTCGTCTACCGTACGGACGCGCTGGCCGCCGCGGCCGAGGTGACGGCCGTCGAGTTTCCCGAGTCCGCCCGTGCCGGCAACGCCTACCCGATCGTCGTGCTGCGTGACGCGCCGAATCCCGACGGCGCGCGGGCCTTCGTCGCGTACGTCCGCTCGGAGCGGGGTCGCGCGGTGCTCGCCGAGGTGGGGTTCCAGGCGCCGTGACACGCACCCACGGCGGGCGGGTCCGGCGGCGGGGTGCCGGGGTGCCCGTGGCGCTGCTGCTGCCGGCCGCGCTGGGCCTGGTCTTCCTCGTCCTGCCGCTGGTCGGGCTGCTGGCCCGTACGCCGTGGGCCGACCTGCCGCAGCGGCTCGCCGCGCCGGGCGTGCTCACCGCGCTGCGGCTGTCCCTGTTGACCGCCACCCTGGCCACGCTGCTCTGCCTGCTGCTCGGAGTGCCGCTGGCCTGGCTGCTGGCCCGCGTGGAGTTCCCCGGCCGACGCATGGTACGCGCCCTCGTGACCGTGCCGCTCGTGCTGCCGCCCGTCGTCGGCGGGGTGGCGCTGCTGCTCGTCTTCGGGCGGCGGGGCCTGCTCGGCGGCTGGCTGGACGCGACCTTCGGGATCAGCCTGCCGTTCACCACCGCCGGCGTGGTGCTGGCGGAGGCGTTCGTGGCGATGCCGTTCCTCGTGATCGCCGTGGAGGGCGCGCTGCGCGGCACCGACGGCCGGTACGAGGAGGCGGCCGCCACCCTCGGCGCCGGCCGCTGGACGACGTTCACGCACGTCACCCTGCCCCTGGTGGCCCCCGGCCTGGCGGCCGGCGCGGTGCTGTGCTGGGCCCGGGCGCTGGGCGAGTTCGGCGCCACCATCACCTTCGCCGGCAACTATCCGGGGCGTACGCAGACCATGCCGCTGGCCGTCTACCTGGCGTTGGAGACGGACGTGCAGGCCGCCGTGGTGCTCAGCCTCGTCCTGCTCACCGTCTCGGTGGTCATCCTCGCCGGGCTGCGCGACCGCTGGATCACCAGCCCGTGAGCACGCCCCTGCTGGACGCGCACCTCGTGGTGCAGCGGGACGCCTTCCGCCTCGACGTGCCGCTGCGCGTCGCCGCCGGCGAGGTGGTCGCGCTGCTCGGCCCCAACGGGGCGGGCAAGACGACCGCGCTGCGGGCGCTCGCCGGCCTGCTGCCGCTGACCGCCGGGCACCTCACCCTCGGCGGCGTCGACCTGGACCGGCCGCGGGGGCGCGTCTGGACGCCGACCGAGCGCCGCCCGATCGGCGTGGTCTTCCAGGACTACCTGCTCTTCCCGCACCTCAGCGCGCTGGAGAACGTGGCCTTCGGGCCCCGGCGCCACGGTGCGGACCGGCGCGCCGCCCGCCGGACGGCCCACGACTGGCTGACGCGGGTCGGCCTGGCCGAGCACGCCGACCGCCGGCCCCGGCAGCTCTCCGGCGGGCAGGCGCAGCGGGTAGCGCTGGCCCGCGCCCTCGCCGTCGAGCCGGCGTTGCTGCTGCTGGACGAGCCCCTCGCCGCGCTCGACGCGCGTACCCGGCTGGACACCCGCGCGGAGCTGCACCGGCACCTCGCCGCGCACCCGGGGGCCACGCTGCTGGTCACCCACGATCCGCTGGACGCGCTGGTGCTGGCCGACCGGCTCGTCGTCGTCGAGGAGGGGCGGGTGGTGCAGGAGGGGGATGCCGCGAGCGTCACGGCGCGGCCGCGCACCGACTACGTGGCCCGGCTCGTCGGGCTGAACCTGCACCGGGGCCACGCCGACGGGCACCGGGTCCGGGTCGCCGACGGGTTGGTCCTCACCGTCGCCGACCGGCTCGACGGGGAGGCCTTCGTCGCCTTCCGGCCCTCGGCGGTGGCCCTGCACCCCACCCGCCCCGAGGGCAGCCCGCGCAACGCCTGGGCGGCGACGGTGGCGGGCGTGCAGCGGCACGGCGACAACCTGCGGGTGCGCCTCGACGGGCCGATCGGGGTGGCCGCGGACGTCACGCCGGCCGCCGCCGCCCAGCTCCGCCTCGCGCCCGGGCAGCCGGTCTGGGCCGCCGTGAAGGCGGCGGAGACCCGCGCCTATCCCGCCGGCTGACACCGCCACCCCGTGCGGTCGGCACCGCCGCACGACCCTGGGTGGAACGCGGAACGCCGAACCCCACCACAGACACCTCCGACGACGCGGCCGGTCGGACGGCGCGGGCCGCTCGGACGGCACCGGTCCGGTCAGGCGGCGGGGTCGGCGGCCAGGAGGTCGGCGTGCGCGGCGCGGAGCCGGGCGAGGCCGGGATCGCTGCCCGGCGTGACCCGGCGGTCGAGCTCCGCCCACACCTCGGCGAGGGCGGCGGTGACCGCGCGCAGCTCGGCGGCGTGCCGGTGGCTGCTGCGCCGGTGCGCCTCGTCGAGGCGCCGGGCCCAGCCGGCCGTGACGGCGGCGAGGCGGTCGGTGTCGGCGCGGGCCTGGGCGGCGCTGCGGGCGGCCGCCGCGGGGACGATCGCGGCGACGGGTCGGGGGTCGCCGTCACGGGTGACGACGGTGACGGTGTCGGTCAGCTCGGCCAGCGCGACGAGTTGGGTGAGCCGGGTGCGCGCCTCGCGCAGCGGCACCGAGCGCGGCTGGTCGGTGTGCGGGGTGAGAGCGGGGACAGCCATGGATGGATGGTCGCCCCCGGGTACGACATTTCCGCACGCCGACGGTCCAGGGTGGATGGCGGACCGGAGAAAATCGCGCGGGGCGGAGCTGTCGCGGCGGATACGCTGCCGGCCGGCGCCGCGCCGGAACCCGGCCGGCGAAGCCCGGACCGTCCGGTCATCGCCAAGGCGCGGTTCCAGGGCTACGAGCGCCCCCTGCAGCGCCGCGAGGGTCGGCGCTGACCCGGCCCGGCGGACGCGCCCCGGGTGCGTCCGCGGAGCGGGCCGACGAGCGCGTGGACCGCCGCGTCGCCGCCAGACCGGAGTCGCAAAGGCGAGCGCCGTCTCGCACTCCGATCTGGACAACTACAGTTAACAATCCTAATAATTGTGCATCCGTCGATCCGACGGCCCTCGTAACCGGGAGGTCCGGATGCGTCGCCCTGCCCGAAACCTGCTGCTGGCCGCCGTCGCGGCCCTCGCCACCGTCACGGCCACCACGCTGACCCTGGCCGCGCCGGCCCGCGCCGCCGGCCCGACCGCCACCTTCGTCAAGACCGCCGACTGGGGCACCGGATGGGAGGGCCGCTACACCGTCACCAACGGCGGCCCGAGCACCATCACCGGCTGGCAGGTCGCCTTCACCCTGCCCACGGGCACCACGCTCGGCTCCTACTGGGACGCCACCGTGAGCAGCTCCGGCCAGCGGCACACCTTCACCAACCGCTCGTGGAACGGCACCGTGGCCCCCGGCGCCTCGGTGTCGTTCGGCTTCCTCGCCACGGGAGCCGGCACCCCGACCGACTGCACGCTCAACGGCGCGCCGTGCTCCGGCGGTACGCCCACCAGCCCGCCGCCGACCAGCGCCCCACCCACCACGGCACCGCCGACGACCGCACCGCCCACGACGCCGCCACCGACCACCCCACCGCCCACCACTCCCCCGCCCGGCGGGCTGCCCCGGCACGCGCTGATCGGCTACCTGCACGCCAGCTTCGCCAACGGCTCGGGCTACCTGCGGATGGCCGACGTGCCCGCCGACTGGGACATCGTCAACCTCGCCTTCGGCGAGCCCACCACCGTCACCTCCGGCGACATCCGCTTCCAGCTCTGCCCGCCCAGCGAGTGCCCGGGCGTCGAGACCGAGGCCGAGTTCGTCGCGGCGATCCGCGCCAAGCAGGCGCAGGGCAAGAAGGTGCTGCTCTCCATCGGCGGGCAGAACGGCCAGGTCCAGCTCACCACGACCGCCGCCCGGGACACCTTCGTCCGGTCGGTGTCGGCCATCATCGACCGGTACGGCCTCAACGGGCTCGACATCGACTTCGAGGGGCACTCGCTCTACCTCGACGCCGGGGACACCGACTTCCGCAACCCGACCACGCCGGTGATCGTCAACCTGATCTCCGCGATCCGCACCCTCAAGCAGCGGTACGGGGCGGGCTTCGTGCTCACCATGGCGCCGGAGACGTTCTTCGTCCAGCTCGGCTACCAGTTCTACGGCTCGGGCCCGTGGGGCGGGCAGGACCCGCGCGCGGGGTCGTACCTGCCCGTGATCCACGCGCTGCGTAACGACCTCACCGTCCTGCACGTGCAGGACTACAACTCCGGCCCGATCATGGGGCTCGACAACCAGTACCACACCATGGGCAGCGCCGACTTCCACGTCGCGATGACCGACATGCTGCTCGCCGGCTTCCCCGTCGCCGGCAACCCGGACCGGTTCTTCCCGGCGCTGCGCGAGGACCAGGTGGCCTTCGGCGCGCCCTCCTCCCCCAGCGCCGGCAACGGCTACCTCGCCCCCGCCGGGGTGCAGGCCGCGGTGACCTGCCTGGTGAAGGGGCAGGGCTGCGGCCCGTACGTTCCGCGCAGCGGCACCAACCCGGCCTTCCGGGGCCTGATGACCTGGTCGATCAACTGGGACCGGTTCTACGCCTGGGAGTTCCGCCTCAGCCACGGCCCGTTCCTGCGGTCGCTGTCCTGATCGGACGTCGCCTCCCTGGGCACCCGGTCCGGTCGCACGAGCGCGTACGCGCTGCTGCTCGTGGCGGCGCCGGACCGGGTGCCCCGCTCACGCGGCGCGGTGCTCGCCGGCGTCCGACCGGACGCCGCGCCACTCGGGGGCCAGCACCGACCACACCTCGATGTCGATGCGCCCGGCCGGCCCCGGGTAGACCTCGCGCAGCGTCCCGTCGAGGCGCATGCCCAGCCGCCGGGCGGTGGCGATGCTGCGGGCGTTGTCCGCCTTGGTGCGCCACTCGACCCGGTGGATGCCGCGCTCGCGTACCGCCCAGTCGACGATCCGGCCGACCGCCCGGGTGACCAGACCGTGCCCCTCCCCCGCGGGCTCCAGCCAGCAGCCGGCCTCGCAGACGCCCGAGGCGGTGTCGAACGCGACGAACATGACCCCGCCGACCAGCTCACCCCGCCGCCAGATGCCCCAGATGCCGCCGGCGTCGCGTGCCCACCGGTCCGCGTAGCTCTGGAGCACGGCCCGGGCGGAGTCGAGGTCGCCGACGACGAACGAGGGCGACACCCAGGGCGCGATGTGCGTGCGGGCCCGGTCGAGGTGGGCGAGGAACTCCCCGGCCCGCCAGGGCTCCAGGGGACGCAGCTCGGCGTCCTCGGTCAGGGGCAGGGCGAACACGGTGACCTCCCGGTGCAGAGATGGTGAGCGGGCACTGTACCGGTATACGCGCGAGGTATACGCGGTGTGTATAGTCCCGCCCATGTCGATCGGACAGACCTTCCTCGGCCTCCTGGAGGCCACCCCCCGCCACGGCTACGACATCAAACGCCTCTACGACGAGCGCTTCGGTCACGCCCGCCCGCTCGCGTACGGGCAGGTCTACGCCACCCTCTCCCGGCTGCTGCGCGGCGGCCTGGTCGAGGTGGACGCGGTCGAACCGGGCGAGGGCCCGGAGCGCAAGCGGTACGCGATCACCGAGGCCGGCGTCACCGACGTGGCGCAGTGGCTGGCCCGGGCCGAGAAACCCGAGCCGTACCTGCAGAGCACCCTCTACACCAAGGTGGTGCTGGCCCTGCTGACCGGCCGCCCGGCCGCCGACGTGCTCGACGTGCAGCGCTCCGAGCACCTGCGGATGATGCGCGAGCTGACCCGCCGCAAGCGCGACGGCGACCTCGCCGAGCAACTGGTCTGCGACCACGCCCTGTTCCACCTCGAGGCGGACCTGCGCTGGCTGGAGCTGACCGCCGCCCGCCTCGACGAGCTGGCCGCGACGGTGCGGTCGTGAGCGCCCCGCTGCTGCTCGCCGAGGACCTGCACCGCTCGTTCGGGCCGACCCGGGCGCTCGCCGGCGCCAGCCTGCGCGTGCACCCCGGCGAGGTGCTGGCCCTCATGGGCTCGTCGGGCTCCGGCAAGTCCACCCTGCTGCACTGCCTCGCCGGCATCACCCGGCCCGACTCCGGCCGCGTGTGCTACGCCGGCCGCGACCTCGGCGCCCTCAGCGACGCCGAACGCAGCGCGCTGCGCCGGGAGGAGTTCGGCTTCGTCTTCCAGTTCGGTCAGCTCGTGCCGGAGCTGACCTGCCTGGAGAACGTCGCGTTGCCGCTGCGGCTGGCCCGGGTCGGCCGCCGCGAGGCGGAGCGGCGGGCCGCCGAGTGGCTGGAGCGCCTGGAGGTCGCCGAGGTGGCCGGCAAGCGACCCGGCGAGGTCTCCGGCGGGCAGGGGCAGCGGGTGGCGGTCGCCCGGGCGCTGGTCACCCGGCCACGGGTCGTCTTCGCCGACGAGCCGACCGGGGCGCTCGACTCGCTCAACGGCGAGCGGGTCATGCGGCTGCTCACCGCCGCCGCCCGGGACACCGGGGCGGCCGTGGTGCTGGTGACCCACGAGGCGCGGGTGGCCGCGTACTCCGATCGGGAGGTCGTGGTCCGCGACGGGCGCACCCGGGACCTGGAGGTCGCGGCGTGACCCGGCTGCGCGACCGCGCGGCCGACCTGGTCATGGGCGCCCGGATGGCCTTCACCGGCGGCCGGGACGGCTGGCTGCGGGCGGTGCTCACCGCCGTCGGCGTCGGCGTGGGGGTGGCGATGCTGCTGCTCGCCGCCGCGGTGCCCGGCGCGCTGGACGCCCGGCAGGCACGCGGCGACGCCCGCGACGACCTGCGGATGGGCGAGCGGATCCCGGCCGCCGCGAACACCCTGCTGATCCGCCAGACCGACACCGAGTTCCGGGGACAGCCGGTGCGCGGCCGGATGTTGCGGCCCGAGGGACCGGCCGCACCGGTCCCGCCGGGGGTGGCGGCGCTGCCCCGCGCCGGCGAGGTGCTGGTCTCCCCCGCCCTGCGCGATCTGCTCGACTCCGCCGACGGCGCGCTGTTCGCCCCCCGCCTCGGCGGGGCCACGGTCACCGGCGTCATCGCCGACGAGGGGCTGGCGGGTCCGCGCGAGCTGGCCTACTACCTGGGTAGCGGCACCCTCACGGCCGACGACGCGGTCCGGCTGGACGCCTTCGGCGGCGGACTGCCCGGCGAGGCCTTCGACCCGGTGCTGATGGTGCTGGTGGTCGTCATCTTCGTGGTCCTGCTGCTGCCCATCGCGGTCTTCCTCGCCGCCGCCGTGCGCTTCGGCGGCGAGCGGCGCGACCGGCGACTGGCCGCGCTGCGGCTCGTCGGCGCCGACGCCGCGATGGTCCGCCGGATCGCCGCCGGGGAGGCCGCCACCGGCGCGCTGCTCGGGGTCGCGGCCGGCGGCCTGCTCTTCGCGCTCGGCCGGCAGGTGGTGCCGCTGGTCACCCTCATGGACCTGAGCGTGTACGCCGCCGACGTGCGCCCGCCGCTGCCGCTGGTCGCCGCCGTCGTGGTGGCGGTGCCGGCGCTCGCCGTCGTCGTGACGCTGGTGTCGATGCGCGCCGTGCTGATCGAGCCGCTCGGGGTGACCCGGCGCGCCACGCCGGTGCGCCGCCGGCTGGTGTGGCGGCTGCTGCTGCCGGCCGCCGGGATCGGGCTGCTGCTGGCCGGCGCCGCCGGCATCGCGCCGCTGGGCAGCGAGCGGCAGACGGCGGCCGGCGCCGTGCTGCTGCTGGTCGGCGTGGTCACCCTGCTGCCCTGGCTCACCGATCTGCTCGTACGCCGGCTGCGCGGCGGCCCCGTCGCGTGGCAGCTCGCGGTGCGCCGCCTCCAGCTCGACAGCGCCGCCTCGGCGCGGCTGGTCAACGGCATCGCCGTCGCCGTGGCGGGCACCATCGGGTTGCAGATGCTCTTCGCCGGCGTCGCCGGGCAGTTCACCTTCGACACCGGGCAGGACACGTCCCGGGCCCAGGTGCAGGTGCAGTTCTCCCCGCGGGCGGACGCGGCGGCGGGGCTGGACCGGTTGGCCGGAGCGTCCGGGGTCACCGCGAGCAACGCCACCCTGGCCACCTCGGTCAGGGCCGGCGAAGCGTACGGCACGCTGCGGATCGGCGACTGCGCGGCGCTGGCGGAGTTCGCCCGGCTCGACCGGTGCGCCGACGGCGACGTGTTCCTGGTCCCGGACGCGGAGGGCGAGCCGGCCGGTTTCGGTGCGGGCAGCGCGGTCACGGTCGCCGACGAGGTGGCCTGGCGGGTGCCGTCCACCGCCCGGGAGACGCCGGTGCGCGTCGACCCGTCCGGCTACCGGCAGGGCGGGGTGCTGGTCACTCCCGGCGCGGTCGACGCCGCCCGGCTCGGGCCGCTGCGCGCGGAGGCGTACCTGCGCCTCGCCGCCGACCAGCCGGACGCGGTGGAGCACGTCCGCAACGCCGCCCTCGGGGCCGACCCGTACGCCTCGGTGCTCACGCTGACCGAGAACCGGCAGGCCAACCAGTTCGTCAACGTCCAGCGCGGCCTGTACATCGGCGCGGTGGTCACCCTGCTGCTGATCGCGGCCAGCATGCTCGTCGGCGTGCTGGAGCAGCTGCGCGAGCGCCGCCGGCTGCTGGCGATGCTGGTGGCGGTGGGCACCCGCCGCTCCACGCTGAGCTGGTCGGTGCTGTGGCAGAGCGCCGTGCCGGTGGTGATCGGGCTCGCCCTGGCGGTCGTGTTCGGTCTCGGCCTCGGCGCGGTGCTGCTGCGGATGGTGCAGATGCCGGTCACCGTCGCCTGGCCGGCGCTGGGCATCTCCACCGGCCTCGGGGCCGCGGTGGTGCTGCTGGTCACCGGGCTCAGCCTGCCGGCGCTGTGGCGGCTGACCCGCCCGGACGGCATGCGCACCGAGTGAGGCGGTGCCCCCGGCCGGCGTGACCGCTCAGGCGGGTGACGTCGGCGACTGGACGCGGGCGAGCAGCTCGGCGAGGTGCACGGCCCGTACGGCGGACCGACGTCGGCGCAGCCCGGTGCGCAACTGACGCAGGCAGCCGGGGTTGACCGTCACCACGAGGTCCACCCCGGCGGCCTCGATCTCGTCGAGCTTCGCGTCCAGGATCCGCCGCGACTCCTTCGGCCGCAGCAGCGAGTACGTGCCGGCCGCCCCGCAGCAGGTGGCCGCCGAGGGCAGCTCCACGTAGTCGGCGACCTGGCGCAGCAGCGCCCGGGGTTCGGCGAAGACGCCGAGGCCGTTGCGCAGGTGGCAGGAGTCCTGGAGGGCCACCCGGGCGCGCCGGCCGTCGACGCGCAGTTCGGTGCCGGTGGGCCGGCCGGCGAGCCAGGTGGACAGCTCGCGTACCCGGTCGGCGCCGAGCACGGAGGCGAGGTGCGCGGCGCAGCCGCCGGAGGTGGTGACGATCGTGCCGGGCAGGTCCTCGCCGAGGCGCTCGGCCAGCCGCTCGCCGCCGGCCAGGTCGCCGTTGTGCGCGTGCAGCGCGCCGCAGCAGCCCTGCGCGGTGGGGACGGCCAGCTCGGGGGCGAGCGCGTGCGCCGCCCGGCTGACCGCCGGGTAGAGCCCCCGCTCCACACACCCCAGCATGAGCTGCGCGCCCGGCCCGGCGGGGGCGGCGGACCCGGGGGCCGCCCCCGGAGCGGGTGCCGCGCCCGAGGTCGGCCGGGCCGGGGCCAAGGCCGGGGCGGTCGGGGTCAGGGCGGTCGGGGCCGGGGTGGCGCGCCGGCCGCGGGCGGCGCGGCGGAGGAGGCCCGAGAGCCGCAGCAGCCAGCGCTGCTCGACGAGCAGCATGAGCGCCCGGGCCACCAGCGGCCGCCGCCAGCCCCGCCACTGGTGCACCCGCCACTGCTCCAGCAGGCTGCCGTACTCGACGCCCGCCGGGCAGACCGGCTCGCAGGCCCGACAGCCCAGGCAGAACGAAGACTGCTCGGCCAGGGTGGCGTCGTCCGGGGGCAGGGAGCCGTCCTGCAACGCGCGCATCAGGGTGATCCGGCCGCGCGGCGAGGACGCCTCGTCGCCGGTCATCGCGTACGTGGGGCAGGCCGGCAGGCAGAACCCGCAGGAGATGCAGCGCGACAGCTGCTCCGGGTCGAACACGTCGCCCGTCATGATCCCAGCTTTCCGGGGTTGAGGAT
This sequence comes from Micromonospora echinofusca, assembly GCF_900091445.1. Classification (NCBI taxonomy): domain Bacteria; kingdom Bacillati; phylum Actinomycetota; class Actinomycetes; order Micromonosporales; family Micromonosporaceae; genus Micromonospora; species Micromonospora echinofusca. The sequence goes on along the minus strand of NZ_LT607733.1, from coordinate 2,421,263 downwards.
GCCCGCCGGGTCGAAGGCCGTCTTGATCCGCCGCAGCAGGGCGAGCTGGTCGTCGCCGAGGCGGGCGGCGAGGAACGGCAGCTTCGCCGCCCCCACCCCGTGCTCGCCGGTGATGGTGCCGCCGAGGTCGATGGCGGCGGCGAAGACGTCGGCGAAGGCCGCCTCGGCCCGGCGTACCGCCTCATGGTCCTCGGCCGAGTCGAGCACGCAGGTGGGATGCAGGTTGCCGTCGCCGGCGTGGCCGAAGGTGGCGATGGCGACGCCGTGCCGGGCGGCGATGGCGTCGATGCGGTCGACCATCTCGGCGATCCGCGGCCGGGGCACGGTCGCGTCCTCCAGGATCGTCACCCCGCCCCGGCGCGACAGCGCCGGCAGCGCGCAGCGGCGGGCGGCCAGCAGGGCCTCGGCCTGGGCGACCTCGCGGGCCGTGGTGACCTCCACCGCGCCGGCCTCGACGCAGGCCGCGCCGATCCGGTCGAGGTGGGCGGCGACCAGGTCGGGCGGGCCGTCGTCGCCGAAGAGCAGCAGCGCGCCGGCGTCGGCGCGCAGCCCCAGGTGGGCGAAGTCCTCCACGGCCGCGATGCAGGCCCGGTCGAGGAACTCCAGCGTCGCCGGCACCACACCGGCGCGGATCACCCGGGCGACGGCCTCCCCCGCGTCGGCCAGCGTCGGGAAGTACGCGACCCCGGTGTTCGCCGACGCCGGGGCGGGCAGCAGCGCCACGGTGGCCTCGGTGATCACGGCGAGGGTGCCCTCGGAGCCGGTGAGCAGCCGGGTCAGGTCGTAGCCGGCGACGTCCTTCCACAGCCGCCCGCCGGTGCGGATCACCTCGCCGGTGGGCAGCACCGCCTCCAGTCCCAGCACGTAGTTGCGGGTCACGCCGTACTTCAGGCCGCGCAACCCGCCGGCGCAGGTGGCGATGGTGCCGCCGACGGTGGCGACGGTGCGGCTGCCCGGATCGGGCGCCCAGAGCAGCCCCCGCGCGGCGGCGGCGTCGGCCAGGGCGGCGCTGGTCACGCCCGGTTGCACCCGGGCCAGCAGCTCGTCGGCGCTGACCTCCAGGATCGTCGTGAGCCGGGTCAGCACCAGCACGATGCCGCCGCGCAGCGGCACGGTCGCGGCGCACAGGTTGGAGCCGGCGCCGCGCGGCACCACGGGCACCTGGTGCCGGGTGGCGAGCGCCAGCACGGCGGAGACCTCGGCGGTGTCGGCCGGGAAGACCACCGCGTCCGGCCGGTGGGAGAACAGCGGCGTCGCGTCCCGCGCGTACGCCACGAGGTCACCGGCCGCGTCGTGCACGTGCGAGGGGCCGACGATGCCGCGCAGCTCGGCGAGGACGGTCGCGGACAGCGCCATGCCCACCCTTCCCGGCGCGCCGGTCGCGCCTGTAGGTTTTTGCCGGCTCTCCACCGGCTGTCTGGCGACAGTTTTCACCGATCATAGAGAGCCGGACGGGTGGCGTGAAGACGGCGGCCCCGGGTCGTCAGCCCGGCGGCAGGTGTTCGCGCAGCGCGGCGAACTCGGCCGCCGTGAGGAAGGACGGGTTGGCGCCCTGCGGCTGCCGCAGCACCTCCGCCCCGGCCAGCCGGGCGTCGGCCCGCAGCAGCTCCCGGGGCACGCGGTGCGCGGCGTCGAGGACCGTCAGGTCCAGCGGCACCGACCAGGGCGCGCCCGGCTCGCCCGGCACCGCGGCGGCGGCCACCAGCCCCACGCCCCAGACGCCGTACGCGAGCCGGCCGCGGCTGCCGCTGGCCCAGAGCACCACCGGCTGACCGGCGCGCATCAGCCGGGTGCGGTAGCCGGGGCGTACGCACCAGCTCGTCACCCTCGGCTCGCGGGCGAGGCGGTCGGCCAGGTCGCTGCCGTCCGCGTTGCCCTTGACGAGCCACGCGCCGAGATCGTCGAGGTGCACCCGTCGGTCGGTCACCTCCTCATCCTCGCCCGGCTCCCGGCCGGCCGCCCGGCCGGCCGGGAGCGTCCTCAGGCGACGTGGCGCAGGTATCCCGCGACCGAGGCGGCCAGCACCTCCCGACCCGGCCGGTCCCACACCTCGGCCGAGAAGACCTCCACCTCGACCGGCCCGGAGTAGCCGGCCGCGTCGACGGCCTCCCGCAGCCGGCGCAGCTCGATGCAGCCGTCGCCGGGCAGGGCCCGGCCGAGCAGCACCCCCTCGGGCAGCGGCGTCACCCAGTCGCACACCTGGAACGCGGCGATCCGCGCCCCGGCCCGGGCGATCTGCGCGTACACGGTGTCGTCCCACCACACGTGGTAGGCGTCGACGACGACCCCGACCACGCCCGGGTCGAACCGTTCGGCGATGTCGAGCGCCTGGCCGAGGGTGGACACCACGCAGCGGTCGGCGCAGAACATCGGGTGCAGCGGCTCGATCGCCAGCGTCACCCCCGCCGCGGCGGCGTGCGGCGCCAGCTCCGCGATCGCGTCGGCCACCCGGTGGCGGGCGCCGTCGACGTCCCGGCTGCCCGCCGGCAGACCGCCGGAGACCAGCACGAGAACCGAGGTGCCGAGGGTGGCGGCCTCCTCGATGGCCCGCAGGTTCTCCTCCCGCCAGCCGTCGGCGGTGAAGAAGCCGCCCCGGCACAGGGACGTGACCTCGAGGCCGGCGTCGCGGACCAGCTTCGCGGCGCGCGCCAGCCCGTACGCGGCGACCGGCTCCCGCCACAGCCCGATGCCCGGCACGCCGCCGGCGACGCAGCCGGCGACCACCTCGGGCAGCGGCCAGTGCTGCGACGTGGCCTGGTTGAACGAGAACCGCCGCAGGGCGTGCGCGCCGTCTCCCCTCACTGGTCCACCCCCGCCACGGCGAACACCGCCCGGGCGCGGGCCGCCGCCAGTTCCGCGTCGGGCAGCAGCCCGGCGGCGTCGGCGAGGGTGAGCAGGGTGCCCAGGTGCGCCGGCGAGCGCCCGGACTGGGCCCCGCCGACCATCGTGAAGTGGTCCTGGTGCCCGGCCAGCCAGGCAAGGAAGACGATGCCCGTCTTGTAGTGCCAGGTGGGGGCCGCGAAGACGTGCCGGGCCAGGGGCACCGTCGGCGCGAAGATCGCGTCGTACGACGCCAGGTCCCCCCGGTCCAGCGCGGTGAGCGCCGCGGCGGCGGCCGGCGCGATCGCCGCGAACACCCCGAGCAGCGCGTCGGAGTGTCCGCTCGCGTCGCCCCGGATCAGCTGCGGGTAGTGGAAGTCGTCGCCGGTGTAGAGGCGCACCCCGGCCGGCAGCCGGCGGCGCAACGCCACCTCGCGGTCGGCGTCCAGCAGGGAGACCTTGATCCCGTCCACCCGGGTGTCGTGGGCCTTGATCAGCTCGACCACGGCGTCGGCGGCCGCGTCGAGGTCGGTCGAGCCCCAGTAGCCCGCCAGCGCCGGATCGAACATCGGACCGAGCCAGTGCAGCACCACCGGCTCGTCGGCGGCGGTCAGCAGCTCGTCGTACACCCGCAGGTAGTCCTCCGGGCCCCGGGCGGCGGCGGCCAGGTGACGGCTGCACATCAGCACCGGGCGGGCGCCGGCGGCCCGCACGTCGTCGAGCTGCTCGCGGTAGGCGCGGGCGACCTCGGCCAGCCCGGCCGGACCGGGCGGGAGCTGGTCCGTGCCCACCCCGGCGACGATCCTCCCGCCCACCGTGCGGGCCTCGGCGGCGCTGCGCCGGATCAGCTCGCGCGTGGCCGGGTAGTCCAGGCCCATGCCGCGCTGCGCCGTGTCCATCGCCTCGGCCACCCCGAAGCCGTACGACCACAGGTGGTGCCGGAAGGCCAGGGTGCGCTCCCAGTCGAGCACGGCCGGGGCGCCCGGGACGTTCTCGGCCGTCGGATCGGCCACCACGTGCGCGGCGGCGTACGCGATCCGGCTGGTCGGCGGCCCGGCGGGGCGCGGAAAGCCGGCGCCGCCGCGCAGCCGGTACCGCCGTCCACCGGGCAACACCACCTCGACCGCGCGCACCGGTCCGCCTTCCGTTCGCGGCTGCGGGGCTCGCAACCCCGGCTCACTCCTCGCGCTCACAGGTCCAGCTCCGGGACGTCCAGCCGGGCACCCTCGCGCGCCGAGCGCAGGCCCAGCTCCGCGAGCTGCACGCCGCGCGCGCCGGCCAGGAAGTCCCACGGGAACGGCTCGCCGGCCACGACGTGCCGCAGGAACGCCTCCCACTGCACCTTGAAGCCGTTGTCGAACTCCTCGTTGTCCGGCACCTCCGTCCACTGCGACCGGAACGCCTCGGTGACCGGCAGGTCGGGGTTCCACACCGGCTTCGGGGTGACCGCCCGGTGCTGCACCCGGCAGCCGCGCAGCCCCGCCACGGCGCTGCCCTCGGTGCCGTCGACCTGGAACTCGACCAGCTCGTCGCGGTGCACCCGTACGCACCACGAGGAGTTGAGCTGCGCGACCACGCCGCCGTCGAGCTCGAAGATGCCGTACGCGGCGTCGTCGGCGGTCGCCGGGTAGGTGCGGCCCGACTCGTCGACGCGCTGCGGCACGTGCGTGGCGGTGACGCAGCTGACCGTGCGCACCCGGCCGAAGAGCTCCTCCAGCACGTACTGCCAGTGCGGGAACATGTCCACGACGATGCCGCCGCCGTCCTCGGCGCGGTAGTTCCAGGACGGGCGCTGGGCCGGCTGCCAGTCGCCCTCGAAGACCCAGTAGCCGAACTCGCCGCGCACCGACAGGATCCGGCCGAAGAAGCCGCCGTCGATGAGCCGCTTGAGCTTGCGCAGCCCGGGCAGGAAGAGCTTGTCCTGCACCACCCCCGTACGCACCCCGGCGGCGCGCGCCGCCCGGGCCAGGTCGAGGGCGCCCTCGGTGTCCTCGGCCAGCGGCTTCTCGGTGTAGACGTGCTTGCCGGCCTCCAGCGCCCGGCGGATCGCCTTCTCCCGCTGCTGGGTGACCTGGGCGTCGAAGTAGATCTCGACGTCGTCGCGGGCCAGTGCGGCGCTCAGGTCGGTGGTCCAGTCGGTCAGGCCGTGCCGCTCGGCGATCTCGCGGAGCCTGGTCTCGTTGCGCCCCACCAGGACGGGCTCGGGCCAGATGGACGTGCCGTCGGTCAGGGGCACGCCGCCCTGCTCGCGGATGGCGAGCAGGGAGCGCACCAGGTGCTGCCGGTAGCCCATCCGGCCGGTGACGCCGTTGACGATGATCCCTATCGACCTGCGGGTCATGGTGTTCCTTCCCTCCGCGGGCGCCGCCGAGCGGCGGGCGACGACCTGTGCCACGCCTGCTCCGCCGCCGGGAGGTCCCCGACGACGCATCTCAGGCAAGCGCTTTCCTGGGCAGCGTAGGGAACGCCTCCCGCCTCAGGCAAGGGGCCGTGCGGCCCCGTCGCGCGGCAGGCGCCGCCGCCGGGGCGCCGGGGCGGGCAAGGGCTTTCGCTGCGGTACGGTGACGGATGGCCGGCACCCGGGCACGGCCGTCGAGAAAGCGACCGAGGGGGCGGCTGTGGCGACCCTGTCCGACGTGGCCCGACGGGCGGGGGTCTCGCCCGCGACCGCCTCCCGGGTGATCAACGGCAGCAGCAAGCCCGTCACCGAGGAACTCCGCGAGCGTGTGCTGCGCGCCGTCGCCGAGTTGCAGTACGTGCCCAACGCGCACGCCCAACTGCTGGCCCGCTCGCACCGCGTGGCGGTGGGCGTCATCGTGCACGACGTCTCCGACCCGTACTTCGCCGAGATCACCCGGGGCCTGCAACGGGTCGCCACCGACCAGGGCCGGCTGCTGACGATCTGCAACAGCTACCGCGACCCCGACCGCGAGCTGGAGTACGTCGAGCTGCTGCGCGGCCAGCAGGTCGCCGCCATCATCCTGGCCGGCTCGGGCTACCACGACGCCAAGTTCACCCGCCTGCTCAACGAGAAGCTCGCCGCGTACGAGGCGACCGGCGGGCGGGTCGCGGTCATCGGCCGGCACGAGCATTCCGGCGACGCCGTGATGCCGGACAACCGCGCCGGCGGCCGGCTCATCGGCGCGGAGCTGTACGAACTGGGGCACCGGGAGATCGGGGTGGTGGCGGGGCCGGCGGTGCTGACCACCACCACCGACCGGCTCACCGGGCTGCGGGAGTCCCTCGCCGCGCACGGGCTGAGCCTGCCCGAGCACCGCGTACGCCACGCCGAGTTCGACCGCGACGGCGGCGTCGCGGCCACCGCCGCCCTGCTGGACGCGGACCCGGGGCTGACCGCCATCGTCGCGCTCAACGACTCGATGGCCATCGGCGCGCTGGCGCTGCTGCGCTCCCGGTCGGTTCCGGTGCCCCGGCAGGTGTCCGTGATCGGCTTCGACGACATGCCGGTCGCCCGGGACGTCACCCCGGCGCTGACCACCGTCCGGCTGCCTCTGGTCGAGATGGGGGCCCGCGCGATGTCGCTGGCGCTCGACCCGGGGGCGGCGGCGCCCCGCGTCGAGGTGCTGCCCGCCGAGGTGGTGCGCCGGGACAGCACCGGGCCGGCCCCCGAGATCACCCCGGTCCGCCCACGGGCGGCCGGATCCGGCGCGTCAGCCGGCTGACGCCCCTGCGGCCACCGACGGCCGACCGGCCATCGTGGACACCCGTGGTCGGTGGCCCCGGGCGTGGGCGCCCGGGGCCACCTGGCGCCAGGCCGCTCTGAGGGACGGCCCCCCGGATGCGCGCGGCCGTACCGGCTGCGGTCCCCCTGCCGGCTGCTTCTCGGCGTGCGGTGAGGTGCGCGCCCTGAGCGGCTTGCGCATCCCCCGATTCCGTCCCCCCGTGCCGCGCCTGGCGGTCATCGGCCGACGCGCCGGCGCGGAGTCGACACATGCCGGTGCGGGTGATCTGTCGCACACTATGGTTGTCCGCTACGGTGTCACTGCCACAACAGTGGTCGGCGTGGTCAGTCAAGCACGGTCCGCCACGGCCCGCAACCATTGTGGCGGCGCTGCCGCGTCCAACCACTATGGTGGGCGTTCCCGGGTCGGAGCAGGAGGGGTGGTCATGGCCGACGGCGGCAAGGCCAGCGGATCGACGTCCTTCGCCGACCGGCTGCGGCACCTCTTCGAGACGCATCGCCGGCCCGGCAGCGACAAGCCCTTCACGCCGGACGAGGTCGCCAGGGCCACCGGGCTCTCGACGAGCTACGTCAACTACCTGCTGAGCGGGGAGCGGGACAATCCCACCCGGTCGGCGATCCAGCAGCTCGCCAACTTCTTCCGGGTCTCCCCGGGCTACTTCTTCGACACGGTGGCCGCGGACGGCGAGGGCGAGGGTGACCCCGACCTGGAGACGATCACCGTCCTGGCGCGCCGGATGCCACCGGGGGCGCCCAGGGCGAGCCTGCGCGCCATCGTGGAGCAGGTCGCGGCGCTGGAGGCACGCAACAAGACCACGGGGCGGGGCCGGGCGTAGGCGGGCTCCCACCACCCCGTCACCGCAGCAGGAGGAACGTGGGGGCCGCGATGAGCGTCCCCACGACGGTGCCGGCGGCCACCTGACCGACGGTGTGGTCGCGCAGGCGCACCCGCGACCAGCCGACCAGCGCCACCACGGGCGCCGAGGCGAGCAGCGCCGGTCCGAACTCGATCACCAGCACGGCCGCCGCGCCCGCCGCCACGGCCGCGTGGATGCTGAGCTTCCACGCCAGGTTGACCACGGTCACGGCGAGGCCGAGGGCGAACATGACGACGACCATCGCCAGGACCGGGCGGGGGGCGCCGAAACCGATCATCACGGCGAGGCCCACCAGCACGGACAGCAGCCCGTACGCCAGCGGCCGCCGGCGCTGTTCCCGTCGCCGGATGTGGTGGTCGGTCAGCCGGCCCCGGCGGACGCCCCACCAGATCAGGCTGTTGGGGATGATCGAGCAGAACAGGGAGCCGACCAGGGCCCAGGCGAGGCCCACCCCGACGGGCGACGCGCTGTGCAGGCCCACGACGACGGGCATCAGCGCGGCCAGCAGCGCCGGGGCGAAGGCCTCGGTGACGGCCCGGGCGAGCCACCTGCTGGTACGGCGGTCGGGGCGGTCGATGACGTCCTGCACGGCCCACATTCTGCCGACCGCCCCGGGAGGCGGGCACACCGCGGGCGCGACCTGTCACGCTCCGCCCCGCTCGGGCGTCACAGTGTCGTCGCGCTTGGCTATGCTGCCCGCACCTGCGCCGTCGCGGCCGGCACGAGCGTCGAACGTCCGGGGTGGACGCGGTGGGGCGGGCGACACGACACGGGGGTCTCTCGGGCTGGCGGCCCGGCGGGGAGGGTGACGGCAGGCGATGTGGCACCGGCGGCGTCGGAGACAGCGGTTGTTGCGCCAGCTCGACGTGGACCTGCCGACGCCGCTGACGGTGCGGGGCCTGGTGTCCGCGCTCGAGACCACGCGCGGCCGGCGCATCCAACTCGCCGCGATGAGCGTCGACGGGCGGGTCGGGCCCTGCGGGCTGTGGGTGGCGACGCCCGGGACCGACTACGTCCTGTTCAGCCGCGACGCGCCGCCCGTGCTGCGCGTCCAGACGATCCTGCACGAGCTGATGCACATCGCCCTGCGGCACACCGCGCGGGCGGTGGCGTCCGGCGGGGCGGGTGAGACGGCGGCTGCGCACGGAATGCTCGCCCGCTCCCCGGCCACGTTCGACGAGCAGCAGGAGCACGACGCCGAGTTGCTGGCGACGTACCTGGGGGCACGGCTCGACGGCGGCGGCGAGGCCGTGGCCTTCGACGAGCTAGGCGGCGTCACGGCCGCCGTCATGCACCGCATCGCCGCGACGTTGACGGACTAGGCGGGAGATCCACATGCTCGTCACGGTCGGTCATCTGGTCGCCGCATTCGTCGCCGCGGTGGCGTTCCTGGTGAAGCTCAGAGCGTTGGGCCGAGACCCGGCGAACCCCAGGATCCTGGCGAGCGCGGGGATCTGCCTGGGAATGGGGGTGGCCGTCACTGCCGGGTGGGCCCCGGTGCACAGCCTGATCGACCGGGTGTCGGGCGTACCCAATCTCGCCAAGCTGGTGGAGCACGGCTCGGCGCTGCTCGCCGCGGCGGCGATCCAGTTCCTCTTCCTGCACCTGGGCGACCCGGGGCGGGCACGCCGGCTGATGGCGCGGCGAGGCGTGTTCCTCGCCGTCGCGTTCGGCGTGATGGTCGCGGCGTTCTCGCGGGCCGACTTCCCCGAGGCCGAGCCCCTGCACTTCGCCGAGCGGTACGGCGACCTGCCCCCGGTCGGCGTCTACATGCTCGCGTTCCTGACCTGCCTCGGAGTGACGGTCGTGGACATCCTGCGGGTGTCCGCCGGATACGCGCGCTACGCCGGCGCCCGGCTGAGGACCAGCATGCGGCTGCTCAGTGCCGGTGCGGCCTTCGGTGCGGGGTTCGTCGCGCACAAGGCCCTGTTCATCTGCCTCAAGCTGGCCGGCGTGGCGCCACCGTGGCCCGAGCCGGCCGCGACGCAGACGCTGATCATGCTGTCGGTGTCGCTGATCGGGGCCAGCTTCGTGCTGGCGACGGTACGCAAGGCGGCCGACGGCGTCCGCGCCTGGCCGCGCAGGTACGCGACGCACCGCGACCTGCACGCGCTGTGGTACCTGCTGTACCGGGCGATGCCGAGCATCGCCCTGCATCCCCCGCGCCGGCCGGAGGCCGACTCCCGGTGGGCGTGGCGCCTGGGCGAACGGCTCTACCGCCGCTGCGTCGAGATCAGCGACGGCCTGCGTACGTTGGGCCCGCTCGACGAGTCCGTGGCGGGCGCGGCCCGACAGCGGGCGGTGGCGGCCGGCTGGAGCCGCGAGCGTGCCGACGCCGCCGGCGAGGCCGCGGCCATCCTGGTGGCGCTACGGCGCTTCGCCTCGGGGGCGACGGCGACGCGTGAGGTCGATCCGGCCCTGGAGTCCCAGAGCATGGCGGTCGCACAGGCCGACGTGCAGGCAGACGCGAGTCGGCTGGCGCTGGTCTCGACCGCGCTGTCCGAGGAGCTGGTGCGCGCGGTCGCCGCCCGTACGCTGGACGCCCCGGCGGGCGGGCAGCAGGCGTAGGCGGGCTCAGATGATGAAGTGGGTCCAGTAGGCGAGCCAGGTGACGAAGAGCGCGCCCTGGAGCAGGGCCAGGGCGGCGGTCAGCCAGGCGTCGGCGCCGGCGTGGCGGGCCCAGCGGGCCAGCACGAGGCCGACCGGGAAGACGGCGATCAGGTAGCGCAGCAGGCTCTTGTACACCGGCGGGCCCATCGACAGCGGCACCATGACCATGGTCAGCCCGTACACGAGGTAGGGCAGCCCGAGCCGGCGGGCGCCCGCGACCAGCACCACCAGCACCAGCACGGCGACCCACACCCGCAGGGCGTCGCGGGGCGGACTGCCGGTGAGGCCGTGCCAGAGCACCGCCAGCGGGTTCTGCACGCGGATGCCCCAGCCCTTCTCCTGGGCGTGCTTGTAGGCGAACCAGTCACCGCTCTGCCACCGGCAGAACGCCATGAAGGTCAGCCAGCCGGCGGGCAGCAGCGCCAGCGGCCAGCCCGCGCGCACGTACCCCCACCAGGCGCGCGGGCCCAGCCGGTAGCCGTGCTGGCGCAGCAGCACCAGGGCCAGCGGGAGCACGACGAAGAACCCCACCGAACGGCTCAAGGCCAGGAAGAAGCCAACCACGCCCACGAGCAGCCAGCGCCGCCGCTCGGCGTAGTGGAAGGTCGCGAGCGCGAGGCAGAGGAACAGCGACTCGGTCAGCGCCGCCTGGAAGAGGAACCCGGCCGGCAGCAGAACCAGGTAGCGGACGAACCGGCGGGCGGCGGCATCGTCGCCGAGCAGCCGCTCGCCCAGCCGGTGGGCGTAGAAGAGCATCAGCAGGAACGCGACGTTGGCCACGAGCAGCAGTGCCAGCGCGGTGTCCCCGCCCAGCAGCGGGGCCAGCGGGCGGGCCAGGAACGGATAGAGCAGGGGAAAGCCGAATTCGCGCCACGGCTCGTCGAGCGGGAGCTGCGCCAGGTGGTCGTAGAGGAAGGAGTCCCAGGCGAACCAGAGCGCGAGCGCGCGGTGCCCGGAGATTGCGCGCTGCTGCTCGCGCATCGTCGTCTCGTCCGGCGGAGGCGCCCAGGGCACCTCGTCGAAGGCGCTCAGCGCGAGCACCCCGACGACGCTGAGGACGATCTTCGTGCCGAGGAAGACGCCGACGACGTACGGCCAGGGCGCCGGCACCCGCCCGGCGGCCCGCGCCGCCGCCCGCCGCAGCTCGAGCCCACGCGCCGACGCCGCGCGCCACCGCCGCTGCGCGACGGCCCGCCCACTGTCCATCACGCGTCTCCCGATCCGGCCGTCCGACCCGGTGCCACATCCCCGTTCCGGCCTCGTTGACACGTCGCCGCGCCCGCGCGCCTGTCGACCGCGCGGCGGGGCGGCGGGGCCACGAGGCGTCGCGGGAACGCACGGCGACCCGGCGCCCGCCGCCGCGGCGAGCGGGGCCGGACCGCCGCCGACGGTCCGGCTGGCGGGGACGGACGGGAATCCGGGGTGAATTCCGGCCGCCGCCGGGTAAGCGGGCCGCCTCCGGGAGGCGGAAGCAGGGGGCGACGGGCATGGGCGAGGAGCGCGGCACGGTGGTCATCGGCGCGGGGCCGGCGGGCCTGACGGCGGCGTACGAGCTGTTGCGGCGGGACAGCCCGGTGCGGGTGTTCGAGGCCGACGAGGTGGTGGGCGGGATCAGCCGCACCGTCGAGCGCGACGGGTGGCGCTTCGACATCGGCGGGCACCGGTTCTTCACGAAGGTGGCCCGGGTCGAGGAGTTCTGGCACGAGATCCTGCCCGACGAGGACTTCCTGCTGCGCCCCCGGATGAGCCGGATCTACTACCGGGGGGCCCTGTTCGACTACCCGCTGAGCGCGACGAACGCCCTGCGCAACCTCGGCGTACGGGAGGCCGTGCTGTGCATGGGCTCGTACGCGCGGGCCCGGCTGCGCCCGCCGAAGGACCAGTCGCACTTCGAGGGCTGGGTCTCGGCCCGGTTCGGCTGGCGGCTGTACTCGATGTTCTTCAAGACGTACACCGAGAAGGTCTGGGGCATGCCGGCCGACCGGTTGCAGGCCGACTGGGCGGCGCAGCGGATCAAGAACCTGTCGCTGGCGAAGGCCGTGCGCAACGCGGTGCTGCCCCGGCGCAACCGCAAGGACGTGACGAGCCTGATCGAGGAGTTCCAGTACCCGAAGCTCGGCCCCGGCATGATGTGGGAGCGCTGCGCCGAGGAGGTCAGCCGGCGCGGCGGCCGCGTGGACACCGGCACCTGGGTCACCGCCGTGCACCGGGACCCGGAGCGGCGGCGGGCCGTCGCCGTGACCGTCGACGGGGCCGGCGGGCGGCGCACCGAGCCGGCCACGCACGTCGTCTCCTCGATGCCGATCTCCGAGCTGGTCGCCGCGCTGCGCCCGGCGGCCCCGCCCGAGGTGCTGGCCGCGGCCGCCGACCTGCGGTACCGGGACTTCCTGACCGTCGCGCTGGTGGTGCCGGCGGAGTTCTCGTTCCCCGACAACTGGATCTACGTGCACGACCCGGCGGTGAAGGTCGGCCGGATCCAGAACTTCGGCTCCTGGTCGCCGCACCTGGTCAAGGACGGGCGCACCTGCCTCGGCCTGGAGTACTTCGTGTTCGAGGACGACGAGACCTGGCGTACGCCGGACGCCGAGCTGGTCGCCGCCGCGACGGCCGAACTGGAGCGGCTCGGCCTGGTCCGGCCGGGGGTGGTCGAGGCCGGGTACGTGGTGCGGATGCCGAAGGCGTACCCGGTCTACGACGAGCGCTACCAGCACAACGTCGACGTGATCCGGGACTGGCTGGCGCGCGAGGTGCCCAACGTGCACCCGGTGGGCCGCAACGGCATGCACCGCTACAACAACCAGGACCACTCGATGCTGACGGCGATGCTCACCGCCGAGAACATCGCCTGCGGCACCCGGCACGACGTGTGGTCGGTCAACGTGGAGCAGGACTACCACGAGGAGTCGAGCCACGACGGGGACGGCCACCGGGGCACCGGCCGGGACGCGCCCGTCGTACCGGCCCGGCCCGCCGTCCCGGTCGGCACGACGCTGGACGGCGCCACCCGGCCCGAACGACCGGCCCAGGTACGCCTCGGTTGAGCCGCCGGACACGACCCGGGCGGCGACCGGCCAGGCCTCGGTCGAGGATCCTCCGCGAGGCGCGGTCCGCGAGATCTGGGAGTCGTGACGCGGCGGATCGGCTCACGCGTTGTCGAAGGTCGGGCAACCGTCCGGATCTGCCGCGGACGGTGCCGCGAAGGGCCGGGTGTCGCTCAGCCGGCGAACTGGTCACGGCGGCGGCAGAGGTAGGAGCGCTCCGCGGGGTTGCCGGCGAGACCGATGGCCCGGTCGTACGCCGCCCGCGACTCGCCGCCGCGCCCGAGTCGCCGCAGCAGGTCGGCGCGCGCGGCGTGGAAGGCGTGATAGCCGTCGAGGACCTCGGCGAGCCGGTCGATCTCGGCGAGCCCGACCCCGGGGCCGTCGACCTCGGCGACCGCGACCGCCCGGTTGAGCCGCACGATCGGCGAGGGGTCGAGCAGTACCAGGCGGCCGTAGAGGGCGACGATGGTGGACCATTCGGTGTCCCGGGCGGACGGGGCATCGGTGTGGACCATGTTGATCGCGGCCTGCAGCTGGTAGCGCCCGGGTGGGTCACCGCCGCTCGCCACCGCCTCGACCCGCTCGCGGAGAAGGGCGTTGCCCTCGGCGATGAGGGTGCGGTCCCACGCGCCCCGGTCCTGCTCGGCGAGGATCACCAGTTCCCCGGTGCGGGACACGCGCGCCGGCCGCCGGGCGTCGGTGAGGAGCATCAGGGCGAGCAGGCCGGCCACCTCACCGTCGTCCGGGAGGAGGGCCCGGAGCAGGCGGCCGAGGCGGATCGCCTCGTCGGTGAGGTCGACGCGCACCGGGTCGTCCCCCTCGCTGGCGAGATAGCCCTCGTTGAAGATGAGGTAGACGACGGCGAGGACGCCGGCGAGGCGCTCGCGGATGTCGTCGGCCGAGGGCACCCGGTAGGGAATGTGCGCCGCCTTGATCTTCGCCTTGGCGCGGGTGATCCGTCGCGCCAGGGTGGTCTCCTGCACCAGGAAGGCGCGGGCGATCTCGGGCACGGTGAGGCCGCCGAGCAGGCGCAGGGTGAGCGCGACCCGGGCCTCCATCGCGAGCGCGGGATGGCAGCAGGTGAAGATCAGTCTGAGCCGGTCGTCCTCGACCGGGCCGGTCGGCTCGGCAGGGGTGTCGTCGTACACCATCAGGGCCGCCTGGTGCCTGGCGTCGCGCTGCGATTCGCGACGGAGCCGGTCGATCGCCTTGCGGGTCGCGGTGGTGGCGAGCCAACCGCCGGGATTGGACGGTACGCCCTCGCGCGGCCACCGCTCCGCAGCCGCCACGAACGCTTCGGCCGTCGCTTCCTCGGCGACGTCGAGGTCGCCGAAACGGCGCGCGAGGCCGGCGACCACCCGCGCCCACTCCTCGTGGTGGACACGGGTGATGGCCTGCTCGACGGTGAGAACGGTCATGGCTCCGGCAGCGCTCGGACGGATCCCCCGGTTCGGAAGGGACGCACCTCGACCGTACCCCGGCACGCTCTCGACCCCTCGGCGGCGAGAGCCAGGGCCACGTCGAGGTCGGCCGCCTCGATGACCCAGAAGCCGTCGAGATGCTCCCTGGTCTCCAGGTAGGGCCCGTCGGTGAGAACCGGCCTCCCGCCCTGCCCGTCGACCGTGGTGGCGGTCGTCGGGGGCGCCAGGCCGTCGGCGAAGACGAGGTGACCGTCCCGCCGGAGCCGCTCGGCGAAGGCGCCGGTGTCGGCGAACGCCTGCGGCATGGCCTCCTGGGAGGGGTGGGCGCCGAACTCGGTGCGCTCGGCCGGTCCGTAGACGGACAGCAGGTATCTGGGCACCACGCTCACTTCTCCCCGGAGCCGTTACGCCGGGCGCGCACCGGGGCCTCGGAACCGGTGCACCTCCTGCGGCCAGTCGAGCGCGGTCGCGAGCCTGCCGGCCCAGTATCGCGCCGCCTCGTCGTCGGGCACGTCCACGACGGCGAAGCCGCCGAGGTGCTCCTTGGTCTCGACGTACGGGCCGTCGGTGAAGACGGGCCTGCCGTCGACCGCTTCGACGCCGCACACCGCGGTGGACCGGTCGAGTCCGCCGTTGCTGAAGATCAGGACACCCTCGGCCTGCATGTCCGCGATCACGGCCCGGCCGGCCCTGCCCTTCTCGCGAATCTCCTCCGCCGTGTGTGGTGGCACCCACTCGTCGTTGAAGGTGATCAGGTATTCCGTCATGTCGTCTCCTCTCAGTCCCCGGACGGGGGCCTTGCCCGACGTCTCCTGTCCGACGGCCCAGCCGACCGCCGCACACTGGTTCCACGAACGGCCACGCCTCGATACGACACCATCTTCGGAGAAATCGAGGTCCAGGAGGCGGCACGAGGGGTGGGACGAGGCCACGGTCGTGTCGAAACCGTTCGCGTTACCCGGCGGTTGTGGTGGCGCGAACGGGCACGGTCCGGGATAGCCTTGCCGCATATGGCTACCTATCGCAGCGCCTCAGTGCTCCTCTCCTCCGACGGCACCCGGACCCCCGGCACCGCCGCACTCTTCGCCGAGCCCGCCCGCAGGGGCGGGACCCCGCCGTGGGCAGGCGACTTCCGACCCGCCAACAGCGCCGGCAACGGCCCCAAGAACGCGGTCGGGAAGACCTTCACGTTGGAACTGCCCGACGGCAGCACCGGCAAGGTCGTGGTCCAGGGCCTCAAGAGCGGAAAGGGAGGCGTCGTGCTGGCGTTGATGGGCGAGGACGCACCCCCCTTCTGACCAGAGACTGATCGTCGCCGACGCCACCGGCTGGAGACGGCCGGCACGCGCGGTGCGCAGCAGCGGCGGTGGCGGCTCGGGCCCCGGGCTGCCGGACGCCCACGGATGGCCCCTGGCCGGCGACGACCCGCCGACCAGGGGCACCGGTCAGCGGCGGCCGGCGGCCAGGGCGACGAGGTACTGTCCGCCGCCCGCGTCGACGCTCGCGGTCACCGGCAGGCCGGGCACCAGCCGGGAGAACCGGTCGACCAGCCAGTCCGCCGCCTCCTGGGCGTCCTTCCTGCTCGGGCAGCGGGCGACCAGCTCGCGGCCGCCCTTGCGTTCGAGTCGCTCGGCGACGGTGATCAGTGGCGCGGGCTCCACCACGTGCAGATGGTCCGGCCAGGCGATGACCACCTTGACAGCGCCCTTGCGGGTGTTGCAGGCACGGTGCGCGAGTCGCTCGGCGACCTTGGCCTTCTTGTCGGCGGTACGGCTGTCGACGCTGGGACCACGCGGGTCGTTCACCGACATGTCGGGGTCGACCGGCTCGTCGCACACCCAGCATCGCCAACCGTCACGGCTCGCGACGTCATCGAGGGAACTCATCCGAGCAAACTAGCCTGTCAGCCGCCGGCCGACGACAGCCCCGGCGGCGCGACGACGGGCGGATGGCCTACGCGATCCTCGACGGAACTCTGATCCCGATCGACCGAGTTGCCAACAGAAGCCCTACCACTCGGGAGAACACCGCCGTCACGGCCTGAACGTACAGGTCGTCGCCGACCCGGCAGGCCGGCTGGTCCGGGCCTCGGCGGCCCTGCCCGCTCGGTCCATGACCTGACCGCGGCCCGCGCTTCCGGCATCATCGACGCCCTGACCGGCGCCAACGTGATGGACCTTTGCCGATGAGGCATACCACGGCGCCCGCGGCAGCATCCGCACACCGTTCAACGCCACCGCTACCGGCCGAAACTGCCGCGCTGGCAGAAGAAGGTCAACCGCGCTCACGCCCGGATCCGGGCCTTCGGTGAACGCGCCAACGCCACCCTCAAGACCTGGAAAGTTCTGACGAGGCTGCGCTGTTGCCCACACCGCGCCACCGCGATCCTGCAGGCGATCCTGGTTCTGCACCACGTCGAGAACCCGGCCTACGCAGGATAAAAGGGATCATTGTTACACGGACGGGTCCCAGGCGATGAGCTGGTCGAAGATGCGACGGTCGCCGTTCAGC
Organism: Micromonospora echinofusca; assembly: GCF_900091445.1. NCBI lineage: Bacteria > Bacillati > Actinomycetota > Actinomycetes > Micromonosporales > Micromonosporaceae > Micromonospora > Micromonospora echinofusca. The sequence goes on along the minus strand of NZ_LT607733.1, from coordinate 2,404,279 downwards.
TCCAGCTTCAGCGAATCCGGCGGTATGCGGCCGTAAAAGAACAGGACCAGGTCACTGGCCGTGCCCCGGGCGGAGGCGTCGGCCGTGTCCGGGTCCGGGTCCTCGCTGGCAGCCGGCGCGCCGAGGCGGGCGGCCCGTGCGCCGTCGCGGGACAGCCGAAGGCGCCAAGAGCAGCCCTCGGTGGCGTAGTAATCGACGACGGCGGGATCGTGCGGCCAGGCGACATCCGTCGAGCAGATGGTGAACTGACAGTCGTCGAAACCGTCGAGGGCGACCTCGTCCGGCAGCGGCTGCGGGGCACCCACGGTGAGCTGGACATCGTAGGTGTGCACCGCGATCTCGGGAACCTGGCGCCGTGCCCATGCACCGGAGGTTTGCGGTGACTGCGAGTCACCCCACCACGTCCAACAACCGCGATCCGGGCCGGCCTCGCGCAGCGCGCTCGTCAGTTGCTCGATGGACTCGGTCCACCAGGCCAGCAGTGCCTCGCGTTCCCGAGGCGCACCCGTGCCGTCCTCCCAAGCGGACTTCTCCGGGGGAGCGTCTGCAGGCCCTGCGGCGACGATGGCGGCTGATTTGCGGCGGCCCATGCCCACGTGTTGCACGAGATCGAACAGCGTCCGCTCGGGATGGGTCGGAACCTGCATGTCGAGACTGGGCGCCGCGGCGACCGCGGCGCGGAAGGCGGTCGACCGTTCGTCAATCAGCCGCAGATGATCAGAGAACGTGAGAAATTTGTGCACCCCGGCTTTCTATCACTGTGCTCCGACAACCGGACAGCGATTTTCACAGCCGACGCGGCGGCCCTGACACGCCAGGGTTCCACCTGCGGTAGCCTGCACCGTCACGATGGAAAAGGCTCATTGTGTACGGCGCTTACCTACCTCACAATGCTCAAAGTCCCTGACACGATCTGATGAACCGCTCGGTCTGCGGCAAGTACGCCGCGTACGAAACGCCGCTGAAGATTCCCGTGGCCCTCTTCAGTTAGGTAGCGGAGAGAAATCGCTGAGCGCGTCCCGATGCTCTCCCCAGATCCAGGTGAGCGTCGTCGCCTTCCACAGCTGCGACGATAAGCTCTCTGATCAGCCAGGCGTCCGCATCAGCCATCGCCCAGGGGCCGGTCTGACGGCGCAACCTGGGTCGGAGGGATCGGCTGCGTCGTGGCGAGAGATTTCGTCGGGACTGTGTCGATCCTCGGGCCGCTCGTTCGACGTGGGGGTGCGAGGGCCGAAAGGCGGCCCCGCCGGACGAGGAGAACGCGATGCCGCAGTACATGCTGATCATGCGGGGCACCGATGAGACGAACGCGGCCATGATGGTCGACGTCGACGAGATGATGGCCGCGACCCGCCTGTTCATCGAGGAGACGGCCAAGGCCGGCGTCTACGTCGCGGCCGAAGGGCTGGACGATCCGGGCCAGGGCGTCGTGGTGCACTTCAGCGACGAGGCCCCGGTGGTGACGGACGGGCCGTACGGGGAGACCAAGGAATTGTTCGGGGGCTTCTTCCTGCTCGATGTCGCCTCGAAACAGGAGGCGGTCGAATGGGCCAAGCGGGTCCCGTCGGTCCCTGGTTCCAAGATCGAGATCCGGCGGGTGCCCGGGGAGGACGAGGTCCCGCAGGACAACGGGAAGTTCGTCAAGGAAGGGGCCTTGCGCGAGAGCAACGGCCAGATCTGATGGGTACGGCCGACGTCGAGGCCGTCTGGCGGATCGAGTCGGCGCGGATCGTTGCCGCGCTGACCCGGTTCACCGGCGATTTCGGGCTGGCCGAGGATGCCGCCCAGGAGGCGGTGACCGAGGCGCTGGTGTCGTGGCCGCTTGCCTCTCCGGCCAATCCGGCCGGCTGGCTGATGGCCACGGCCCGCCGGCGGGCGATCGACGCGATCCGCCGCCGGACTGCCCTGCAGGACAGATACGCCCTGCTGGCGGCCGACCCGGCGGTCGACGAAGAAGTCGACCCCGACAAGATCGACGACGACGTCCTGGCGCTGATGTTCGTCAGCTGCCACCCGGTGCTCTCCCCCGAGGCCCGGGTGGCGCTGACCCTGCGCGTGGTCGGCGGCCTGTCCAGCGAGGAGATCGCCCGCGCGTTCCTCGTACCCGTGCCGACCGTGCAGGCCCGCATCACCCGGGGCAAGAAGACGATCGCGGCGGCCGGGGTGCCGTTCGAGCTGCCGGCGGCCGGCGAGCGCCGGGAGCGACTGGGCGGCGTGCTCAGCGTCCTCTACGTGATCTTCACCGAGGGGTCGACGGCCACGTCGGGCGACAGGCTGCTGCGCCCCGAGGTCGCGTACGAGGCGATCCGGCTGGCCCGCACGTTAGCCGCGCTGCAGCCGGACGAACCGGAGGTGCACGGCCTGCTGGCGTTGTGCGAGCTGACGGCCGCGCGCTTCCCGGCCCGGACCGGCCCGGACGGTTCGCCGGTCCTGCTGGAGGACCAGGACCGGCGGCGGTGGGACTTCTCGGCGATTCGCCGTGGGCTGGCCGCGCTGGTCAAGGCATCGACTCGCGGCCTCGGCCCCTACGGCCTGCAGGCCGCGATCGCCGCCGCCCACGCCGCAGCGCCCTCCGTGGAGGCGACCGACTGGGACCGGATCGTGGTGCTCTACGAGGCGCTCGGCCGGGTCGCGCCCTCGCCGGTGGTCGAGCTCAATAGGGCCGTCGCCGTGGCCATGGCCTCGGGTCCGACGCAAGCCCTGGCCATCGTGGACGAGCTGATCGCCGTGGACCGGCTCCCCGGTTCGCATCTGGTTCCGACCGTACGCGGGGAGCTGCTGGCCCGCCTCGGCCGGCGGCCGGAGGCGCGCGCCGAGCTGGAGCTGGCGGCCCGGCTGTGCGCCAACCAGCGCGAACGCTCAGTGCTGCTGCGCAAGGCGGCCGCGCTGGGTTGATGCGAGTTTCGTACGCCTGAAGCGCGCAACGCCAAGGAGGTGTGGGACCTCGACAACCTGATCAAGCCGACGTTGGATGCGATGGAGGCCGTGTTCGGGCTCCGAGAAGGGCGCGGGCCAGCGCAAGCGGCAGACGACCGCGTCGATCATCTCCGATCCGCGCGTAAAACGCTTTGCCGCCGTGCCGTAGCGCCCCTAGCATCCGCCGGGTGTTGATCCGCGAGTTCCACGAGCCGGACTGGGTCCAGGTGTGGCCGATCGTCCAGGAGGTGGTCCGGGCGCGGGAGACGTTCCCCTACGACCCGGAGCTGACCGCCGATCAGGCGTACGACATGTGGGTGGAGGCCTCGCCCGGCCGGACGGTGGTCGCGGTCGACGGCGACGCGGTGCTGGGCACCGCGAAGATGGGCACCAACCGCCCCGGGCCGGGCTCGCACGTCGCCACCGCGAGCTTCATGGTGGCCCGCGCGGCGCGGGGGCGCGGCGTGGGCACCGCCCTGTGCCGGCACGCCGTCGACTGGGCGCGTGAGCGGGGGTACGCCGGCATGCAGTTCAACGCCGTCGTGGCGAGCAACGTCACCGCCGTGGAGCTGTACCGGCGGGAGGGGTTCGCCGTGGTCGGCACGGTGCCCGGCGCGTTCCGGCATCCCACCCTCGGCCGGGTGGGCCTGCACGTCATGTACCGGGAGTTCTGACCGGAACGACCCACGCCGGATCCCACCCCGGCGGGCGGGATCCGGCGCGCGACGGCGGCGTAGGTCAGGCGGCGGCCTTGACGGCGGCATCGGCGCGCAGGTCCTCCTCGGAGGCGCCCCGGCGCCAGTAGCCGGAGAAGGTGACGTGGCGGCGGTCCAGGCCGCGCTCGCCCACGAGGTGCCGGCGCACCGAGCGCACCATCGAGGACTCGCCGGCGATCCAGGCGTACGGGGTGCCGGCCGGCAGCCGGGCGGCGCGCACCGCGTCGGCCAGCAGACTGCTGCCCGGGGCGGTGCCGCCCCGCACGATCCAGCGCACCTCGGCCCGCGCCTCGGTGGGCAGCTCCTGGATGTCTCCCGCGTCGGGAACCTCGATCCAGGCGCGCACCGGGGTGCCGGGCGGCAGCCAGGCCAGGATCCCGGCGGCGGCCGGCAGCCCCGTCTCGTCGGCCACCAGCAGGACCGAGTCCGTGCCGACCGGGGGCCGGAAGCAGACGCTGCGGTTGTCGTGCACGGCCGGGCCGAGCAGCACCACCCGGTCGCCCGGCAGGGCGTGCCGGGCCCAGCGGGAGGCGGGGCCGGTGTCGCCGTGGCTGACGAAGTCGATGTCCACCTCAGCCACCTCGGGGCGCTGCTGGCGGATGGTGTACGAGCGCATCACCGCGCGTACGTCGGGGTCCATGGCCCGGTAGGCGCCGAACCAGTCCTCCCCCGCCTCGACGGGGAGCACCGGCTCGGGCTGGCCGGGGTGCGGCAGGAACAGCGAGACGCTCTGGTCCCGGCCGCCGCCGGCGAAGTCGGCCAGCTCCGGCCCGCCGAAGGTGACCCGGACCAGGGAGGCGCCGACGCGGCGGGCGCCGACGACCTGCGCGGCGAAGAGGCGGTACTGCACGGCGACGGCGGTGGTCACGACGTGACCTTCTTCGCGCCCTTGATGGCGGTGGCCAGGTTCTCCAGCAGCGGCGCGGCGCCGGCGTACGAGAAGCGGGGCACCGCGTCCCAGGCGGCGACCTGGTTGGCCTTGACCGCCGGCAGCTGCTGCCAGGTCGGCTTCGCGGCCAGGTCCTTGGGCTGAAGGGCGGTGCTGCGGTTGTCGAGCAGGAGCAGGTCGGCCGGGAACTTGCCCGCGTTCTCCCAGCTCAGCGCCTCGAAGTAGTCGCCGGCCTCCAGCTTGGTGGGGACGACGATGTCGACGCCCAGCTCGGCGAAGTACATCAGGTCGGTGCTGACCTTGGGGTTGGAGGCGTAGAACAGGTCGGGGCTGCCGGAGCAGGCGAGCACCTTGATGCCCGGGTTCGCCTTGACCGCCTGGCGGACCGACTCGGCGGCGGCCTCGAAGCGGGCCTTGGCGTCGGTGACCTTCTTGGCGGACAGGTCGGCGCCGAGGGACTCGGCGAGCTGCGCGTACCGCTCGATCGGCTTGGTCATCGGCACCCGCGCGGTGGTCACGGTGACGGTGGGGGCGAGCGGAAGGATCTTGCCCTTGCTCTCGTCCGGCACGTACCAGAAAGCGCCCGGGTCGTACATGTGGGTGACGAGCAGTTCGGGCCGCAGGGCGGCGTACTTCTCCAGGTTGAACTCGCCCCAGACGTTGCCGAGGATCTCCACGGACTCGACGTCGAGGTCGCCGGCCTGCGGGTCCTTGCTGCCGTCGGAGCGCTTCGTCTCGCCGAACACCCCGACGATCTGCTTGTCGAGCCCGAAGTCGACCAGCGCGGCGGCGACCCCCGTGAAGGCGACCACCCGGGTCGGCCGGGCGGGGGCGCTCACCTTCTCGTTACGGTCGTCCGTGAACGACCACGGCCCTTCGGAGCCCTTGGCGGCGGGGGTGGCGGAGTCCTCGTCCCCGCCGCAGCCGGCGAGCAGGGCTGCCAGGGTGGCGGCGCCACCGGCGGCGAGCAGGCCCCGGCGGGAGAGGCGGCGGGCGGACACGGGATGCGGCATGGCGGTGTCTTTCGATCAGGGTCGGGCGAATGACCATGGACAGCGGGGTTAGGTTAACCTAACCTAAACGGCTGTCAAGTCCCGTTCGGAATTCCGCACCAATCGGAGCCCACACTGCACGCCACCCTCTCCCCCCGCGTCGGCGTCCCGCCTGCACCGCCGGCCGTACGCCGGCCCGGCCGGGCCGCGCTGCGCGCCGCCGGGCTCGCGGCGTCGGTGCTGCTGCTCGCGGCCGTCGCGGTGCTCAGCATCGCCGTGGGCGCCAAACAGCTCCCCCTCACCGACGTGTGGCAGGGCCTGCTGGACCGCGACGCCGCCGAGTACGCCGTCGTGCACCGGATGCGACTGCCACGTACGCTGCTCGGCCTGCTCGCCGGGGCGGCGCTCGGCGTCGCCGGCGCGGTCATGCAGGCACTGACCCGCAACCCCCTCGCCGACCCCGGCCTGCTCGGCATCAACGCCGGTGCCGCGGCGGCGGTGGCCACCGGGGCGCTGCTGTTCGGCATCGGCGGCGTCGGCGGGCAGGTATGGTTCGCGCTGCTCGGCGCGGCTGCCGTCACCGCCGCCGTGTACGCGGTCGGCGGCGGGCGCGGGGCCACCCCCGCCCGGCTGGCCCTGGCCGGCGCGGCGCTCAACGCCACCCTCTACTCGTACGTCAGCGCGGTGATGCTGATGGACACGGCGTCGCTGGAGCGGCTGCGGTTCTGGACGGTCGGCTCGCTGGCCAGCGCCGAACCGTCGACCGTCCGCACGGTCGCGCCGTTCATGGCGGCGGGCCTGCTGGTCGCCCTGGCCGTCGCCCGCCCGCTCAACGCCCTCGCCCTCGGCGACGACGCGGCGCGCGCCCTCGGGGCCCGGCCCGCCCTCATCCGGGGCGCGGTCATCGCGGCGATCACGCTGCTCTGCGGCGCCGCCACCGCCGCCTGCGGGCCGATCGTCTTCGTCGGGCTGCTGGTGCCGCACCTGGTACGCGCGCTCACCGGACCGGACCTGCGCTGGCTGCTGCCGTACTGCGCGGTGCTGGCGCCGGTGCTGCTGCTCGGCGCCGACGTGCTGGGCCGGGTGCTGAGCCGCCCCGGCGAGCTCCAGGTCGGGCTCGTGACCGCCGTGGCGGGCGGGCCACTCTTCCTCTGGCTGGTGCTGCGCGGACGGGTGGCCCACCCGTGATCACACTCCGTGTCCGCGACGGGCTGTCGCTGCGGCTGCGCCCCCGCGCCATCGCCGTCGGCGTCACCTGCGTGCTGCTGGCCCTGGCGCTGAGCGTGCTCGCCATCGGCAGCGGCGACTACCCGATGAGCCCCGCCGCCGTGCTGCGCGCCCTCACCGGTCGGGGCACCCCGGCCGAGGAGTTCATCGTCACCGAGCTGCGGCTGCCCCGGGTGGTGACCGCGCTCTGCGTCGGCGCCGCGCTGGCGTTGGCCGGCGCCGTCTTCCAGTCGCTGGTGCGCAACCCGCTGGGCAGCCCCGACATGCTCGGCTTCACCCAGGGCGCGGCCACCGGGGCGCTCGTCGTGGTGGTGCTCGGCGGCAGCAGTCTGGCGCTGGCGTCGTCGGCGGTGGTCGGCGGGCTGGTCACCGGCGCGCTGGTCTACGGGCTGTCCTGGCGACGCGGCGTGCACGGCTACCGGCTGATCCTGGTCGGCATCGGTACCATGGCGATCCTCACCGGCGTCAACGGCTGGCTGCTCACCCGGGCCCCGCTGATGGACGCCGCCCGCGCCGTGCTCTGGCTCACCGGCAGTCTCGACGGGCGCGGCTGGTCGAACGCGCTGCCGCTGCTGATCGCGCTCGGGGTGCTGGTGCCGCTCATGCTGGCCGGCTACGGGCCGGCGATGCGGCTGGTGGAGATGGGCGACGACACCGCCGCCGCCCTCGGCGTACGCGTGGAGCGGCTGCGCCTGGTCGTGCTGGCGGCGGCGGTGCTGCTGGTCTCCCTCGCGGCGGCCGCCGCGGGGCCGGTGAACTTCGTGGCCCTCACCGCGCCGCACCTCGCGCGGCGGCTGACCCGGGCCCCGGGGCCGAACCTGCTGCCCTCGGCGGCCGTCGGGGCGGTCCTGCTGGTCGGCGCCGACCAGCTCGCCCTGCGGGTCTTCCCCGGGCACCAGTTGCCGGTCGGCGTGGTGACCGGCGTGCTCGGCGGCGCCTACCTGGTCTGGCTGCTGGCCACCGAGCGCCGGGCCGGCCGGCTGTGACCGGGCACGGCCGACGGGCCACCCATGACGAGAACGGAGCACCGAGCATGCAGTCCCGGCTGAGCGGCACCGCGATGACCCTCGCCTACGAGCGGCGGACCATCACGCGGGACCTGAGCGTCGCCGTGCCCGACCGCTCCTTCACGGTCATCATCGGCCCCAACGCCTGCGGCAAGTCGACCCTGCTGCGGGCCCTGTCCCGGCTGCTGAAGCCGGCCGCCGGCGCGGTGCTGCTCGACGGCGAGGACATCCACCGGCAACCGGCCCGCGCCGTGGCGCGCACCCTCGGCCTGCTGCCGCAGACGTCCGTCGCGCCGGACGGCATCGGCGTCGCCGAACTCGTCGCCCGCGGCCGGTATCCGCACCAGGGGCTGCTGCGGCAGTGGTCGCGCGAGGACGAGCGGGTGGTCACCGAGTCGATGGCCGCCACGGGCGTCGCCGACCTGGCCGACCGACCGGTCGACGAGCTCTCCGGCGGTCAGCGGCAGCGGGTGTGGATCGCGATGGCGCTGGCCCAGCAGACCCCCCTGCTGCTGCTCGACGAGCCGACCACCTACCTGGACATCGCCCACCAGATCGAGATCCTCGACCTCTGCGCCCGGCTGCACGAGGAGCAGGGCCGCACGCTGATCGCCGTGCTGCACGACCTCAACCACGCCGCCCGCTACGCGACGCACCTCATCGCGATGCGGGAGGGGCGGGTGGTGGCCGCGGGCGCGCCCCGGGAGGTGGTCACCGCCGAGCTGGTCCAGGAGGTCTTCGGGCTGCCCTGCCGCGTGATCGACGACCCGGAGTCCGGCACCCCCCTGGTGGTCCCCGCCGCCCGCCGCCGCGCCGCCGCGAGCGCCCCGCCGCTCACCGTCGCCGGCGGCTGACGGGCGTGCGCGGCGTCGGCCCGGCCGGCGCCGCGCCGGGGGTGGACCCAGTCGCGCATCGACCGGAATCACCGTACGGTGGCACACGATGCGTGATCTCGCCAGCACCTACCGCCAGGACGTCGACGGCTTCGGCCGGGTGACGATCCGCCCCCTCGACCCCGACACCGACATCGACCTCGTCCACTCCTGGGTCAGCCAGGAACGCGCCCGGTTCTGGGGCATGCGCGACACCGGTCGGGAGCGCGTCGAGGAAATCTACCGCTACCTCGACTCGCTGCCCACCCACCACGCCTGGCTGACGCACCGCGACGGGACACCCGTCGCGCTGTTCCAGACCTACGAGCCGGCCGCCGACCCGGTCGGCGAGTGTTATCCGGTCCAGCCCGGCGACCACGGGGCCCACCTGCTGATCGGCCCGCCCGACGCGGTCGAGCGGGGCTTCACGGGCACCCTGTTGCGCGTGTTCCTCGACTTCGTCTTCGCCGACCCGCGACACCGGCGCGTCGTGATGGAGCCGGACGCGCGCAACGAGAAGGCGGTCGACCGGCTCCTGCGCACCGGCTTCGTCGCCGGCCCGCTGATCGACCTGGACGGCAAGCGGGCCCGGCTGCTCTTCCTCGACCGGGAGACCTTCGAGGCCGGCCGGTCCTGAGCGTGCGCCGACCGGTGCTCCCCCGGTGGTCGCCCGCCCGGGGAGCACCGGGAAGCGTCCGCCCGGGCAGGCTTCAGCCGTGCAGCCAGCGGTGGATGCACTGCAACAGGTCGGCGGCGTCGACCGGCTTCGTGACGTAGTCGCTGGCGCCCGAGGAGATGCTCTTCTCCCGGTCGCCGTGCATCGCCTTCGCGGTCACCGCGATGATCGGCAGGTCGGCGTAGCGGGGCATGGCGCGGATCGCCGCCGTCGCGGCGTAGCCGTCCATCTCCGGCATCATCACGTCCATCAGCACGAGGTCGATGTCGTCGTGGCGCATCAGCGTCTCGATGCCCTGCCGGCCGTTCTCCGCGTAGACCACGTCGAGCCCGTGCAGCTCCAGGATGTTGGTCAGCGCGAAGACGTTGCGCGCGTCGTCGTCCACCACCAGCACCTTGCGGCCGGCCAGCTCGTCGGGCAGGGCGTCGACGGCGGGCCGGACGTCGGGCAGCACCGGGGCGAACGGCAGCACCCGCTCCGGGGTCACCGCCGTCAGGTGCAGGGCGATCCGCTCGCGCAGGTCGTCCAGGCTGCGCAGGATCTCCAGCGGCCGCTCGTGGGCCAGCGCCTGCAACAGGGCCTGCGAGCCCGACGGCAACGGGTGGCCGTGGTACGCGAGCACGGGCACCGCGCGCAGCGCCGGATCGTCGTGCAGCGCCTTGAGCAGGGTCGTACCGCCGTCGTCTGGCAGGTCGAGCTGGAGCACCAGGAGGTGGTGCCGCCCGCCGGCGAGCGCCTCGACGGCCGAGGGAACGTCCACGGCGGTGCAGACCTCCACCGGCGGATGCGCGTCGCCCAGGTCCGCCGCGACGCCCTGCGCGAGCAGCGTCAGCAGCCCCTTGTCGTGGCGTTCCAGCACCAGCATCCGACGCACCTCGCCCGGCTGGAGCGTCACGGCCGGCGGCAGCGTGGCCGGCGGCGCCCAGGGCAGCGCGCCGGCCCGGCCCGGTGCCGTGAACGGGCCGGCCGGGCGGTCCGTGGCCGTCGCGTCGCCGGTCGCGGCGGGCACCGGCCCGACGGGCAGGTAGAGGGTGAACGTGCTTCCCCGGCCGAGCACGCTGCGCGCCTGGATCCGGCCACCGAGCAGGTGGGCGATCTCCCGGCTGATGGACAGTCCGAGGCCCGTGCCCCCGTAGCGCCGGCTGGTCGTGCCGTCGGCCTGCTGGAAGGCGTCGAAGATGGCGGTCAGGTGCTGCTCGGCGATGCCGATGCCGGTGTCGATCACCCGGAACGCGATGACGGTGTCGGTCTCGGCGAGGCCCTCGGGCAGTTCCCCCGGCGCGGCCCGCTCGATGCGCAGCCGCACCCGCCCCTTCTCGGTGAACTTGACCGCGTTGGAGACCAGGTTGCGCAGCACCTGCCGCAGCCGCTGCTCGTCGGTGTGCAGCTCGGTCGGCACGCCCGGCCCCGTGCTGATCTCCAGCTCCAGGCCCCGGGGCGTGGTCAGCGGCCGGAACGTCGCGTCGACGTAGTCGCGCAGCGCGGCCAGCTCGAAGGTCTCCGGGTTGATGTCCATCTTCCCGGCCTCCACCTTGGACAGGTCGAGGATGTCGTTGATGAGCTGGAGCAGGTCGGTGCCGGCCGAGTGGATGACCGTGGCGTACTCGACCTGCTTGGCGGTCAGGTTGCGGTTCGGGTTCTGCGCGAGCAGCTGGGCGAGGATGAGCAGCGAGTTCAGCGGCGTACGCAGCTCGTGGCTCATGTTGGCGAGGAACTCCGACTTGTACTTGGAGGCGAGCGCGAGCTGCTGGGCGCGGGTCTCCAGCTCCTGGCGGGCCTGCTCGATCTCGGAGTTCTTCGTCTCGATGTCGTGGTTCTGCCGGGCCAGCAGGGCCGCCTTGTCCTCCAGTTCGGCGTTGGAGCGCTGGAGTTCCTCCGAGCGGGCCTGCAACTCCTCCGAGCGGGCCTGCAACTCCGCAGCGAGGCGCTGCGACTCGGTGAGCAGCACGTCGGTACGGGCGTTGGCGACGATGGTGTTGACGTTGACGCCGATGGTCTCGGTCAGCTGGTCGAGGAAGTCGCGTTGCACCTCGGTGAAGCGGCTCATGCTGGCCAGCTCGATGACCCCGAGCACCTGGTCCTCGAAGAGGACCGGCAGCACCACCAGGTGCAGCGGGGCGGCGGCGCCGAGGCTGGAGGAGACCGTGACGTAGTCGGCCGGTACGGCGTCCACCACGATGGCCCGCTTGCTCACCGCGGCCTGCCCGACGAGGGAGTCGCCGAGGGCGTACCGGCGGCCGGAGGTGTCGTGCCCGTACCCGCCCACCACCCGCAGGCCGGCCCGGTCCGGGCCGTCGTCGACCAGCAGGAAGGTGCCGAGCTGCGCGGAGACCAGCGGGGCCAGCTCGTTCATCACCAGGCCGGCGACCACGTCCAGGTCGCGGTGGCCCTGCATGAGGCCGGAGATGCGGGCCAGGTTGGTCTTGAGCCAGTCCTGTTCCTGGTTGGTCCGGGTGGTCTCGCGCAGCGACTCCACCATCGAGTTGATGTTGTCCTTCAGCTCGCCGACCTCGCCGGGGGCGTCGACGGTGATGGAGCGGGTCAGGTCGCCGGTGGCCACGGCGCTGGTCACCTCGGCGATGGCGCGCACCTGGCGGGTGAGGTTCCCGGCCAGCTCGTTGACGTTCTCGGTGAGCCGCTTCCAGGTGCCGGAGACGCCCTCGACCTCGGCCTGCCCGCCGAGGCGGCCCTCGCTGCCGACCTCCCGGGCCACCCGGGTGACCTCCGCCGCGAACGACGACAGCTGGTCCACCATCGTGTTGATGGTGGTCTTGAGTTCCAGGATCTCGCCGCGCGCGTCGACGTCGATCTTCCTGGTCAGGTCGCCCTGGGCCACCGCGGTGGTGACCTGGGCGATGTTGCGTACCTGGCCGGTGAGGTTGTTCGCCATCGAGTTGACGTTGTCGGTGAGGTCCTTCCAGGTGCCGGCCACGTTCGGCACCCGGGCCTGGCCGCCGAGGCGACCCTCGGTGCCGACCTCCCGGGCCACCCGCGTCACCTCGTCGGCGAAGGCGCCCAGCGTGCCGACCATCGTGTTGATGGTCTGGGCGAGCACCGCCACCTCGCCCTTGGCCTCCACGGTGATCTGCCGGCTCAGGTCCCCCTGCGCGACGGCGGTGGCGACCAGCGCGATCGAGCGCACCTGGTTGGTGAGGTTGTTGGCCATCTCGTTGACGTTGTCGGTGAGGTCCTTCCAGGTGCCGGCCACGTTGGACACCCGGGCCTGGCCGCCGAGGCGACCCTCGGTGCCGACCTCCCGGGCCACCCGCGTCACCTCGTCGGCGAACGCCGAGAGCTGGTCGACCATCGTGTTGATGGTCTCCTTCAACGCCAGGATCTCGCCGCGCGCGTCGACGCGGATCTTCTGGGTCAGGTCGCCCTTCGCCACGGCGGTGGTCACCTCGGCGATGCTGCGTACCTGGGCGGTGAGGTTGTCGGCCATGACGTTGACCGACTCGGTCAGGTCCTTCCAGGTGCCGGAGACGCCCTTGACGTCGGCCTGGCCGCCGAGGCGGCCCTCGGTGCCGACCTCCCGGGCCACCCGCGTCACCTCGTCGGCGAACGACGACAACTGGTCCACCATCGTGTTGATGGTGTTCTTCAGCTCCAGGATCTCGCCGTGCGCGGTGACGGTGATCTTCTGCGACAGGTCCCCCCGGGCCACCGCCGTGGCCACCTGGGCGATGCTGCGCACCTGGTCGGTGAGGTTGACCGCCATCGAGTTCACCGAGTCGGTGAGGTCGCGCCAGGTGCCCGCGACGCCGCTGACCTGTGCCTGACCGCCCAGGCGCCCGTCGGTGCCGACCTCCCGGGCCACCCGCGTCACCTCGTCGGCGAACGACGACAACTGGTCCACCATCGTGTTGATCGTGCTCTTGAGCTCCAGGATCTCGCCCCGGGCGTCGACGGTGATCTTCTGCGACAGGTCGCCCCGGGCCACGGCGGTCGTGACCTGGGCGATGTTGCGTACCTGGCTGGTCAGGTTGCCGGCCATGAAGTTCACCGAGTCGGTGAGGTCGCGCCAGGTGCCGGCCACCCCGGGCACCTCGGCCTGGCCACCGAGGCGGCCCTCGCTGCCGACCTCCCGGGCCACCCGCGTCACCTCGTCGGCGAACGACGACAACTGGTCCACCATCGTGTTGATGGTGATCTTCAACTCCAGGATCTCGCCGCGCACGTCCACGGTGATCTTCTGCGACAGGTCGCCCCGGGCCACCGCCGTGGCCACCTCGGCGATGTCGCGTACCTGGTCGGTCAGGTTGCCCGCCATGGCGTTGACGGAGTCGGTGAGGTCCTTCCAGGTGCCCGACACCCCGGGCACCTCGGCCTGGCCGCCGAGCTGGCCCTCGGTGCCCACCTCCCGGGCCACCCGCGTCACCTCGGAGGTGAACAGCGACAGTTGGTCCACCATGCCGTTGAAGACGGTGGCGATCTCCCCGAGCAGGCCGTCGGCGTCCTCCGGCAGGCGGGTGCCGAAGTCACCGTCGCGCACCGCCGTCAGGCCGGCCAGCAGCTGCCGCAGCCCCGGGTCGGCCATCGCCGCGGCGCCACCGGCCGTCGGGTTGCGCCGCGACGCCGTCTTCTCGACCACCACAACCACCTCGCGCAGCAGCCGGGGGCCCGCCCGCCGGCACAACATCGACCGCGCAAGTATGCACAGCCCGCCCGCCGCCCGCGCGGGCACGCCGCCGGGTGACGGCCGGTCCACCGCGGCGCGGTGACCAGCACGGTTACCGAATGCCCGGCGCGGGTAGAGGCGACGCTCGAACCGGTGTGACCGGGACGGGGACTCGCCGGGCGGTCCTCCACGCCGGCCCGGCGACCGGGTCCGGTGTGGAGCCCGCCCCGCCGGAAAGGGGTACGGACGGTGCGGCAGTGGTGGCGGGGCGTGGGTGGCCGGATCCGGCACGACGGCATGTCGGTGGTCGAGCTGACCCTCGCCGCGACCGTCGCCTGGATGCTCGCCACGCGGGTGATCGGCCACCCGGACCCGTTCTTCGCGCCCACGGCCGCGCTGGTCGTGCTGGGCGAGGCGCGGGGACGGCGGGTCCGGCAGACGGTGGAGATCCTGCTCGGGGTCGCGGCCGGCGTGCTCGTCGCCGAACTGCTCGTGTACGCGCTCGGCCCCGGCACCGGCACCGTCTTCCTGGTGCTGACGCTGACCACCGGCCTGATGGTGGCGATCGGGGCGCGCACCACCCTCGTGGTGCAGGCGGCGGTCTCCGCCATGTACCTGGTGGCGGTCGCCGCGCCCAGCGGCACGCTGATGCCCTTCCGGTTCGTCGACGCGCTGATCGGCGGCGCGGTCGCCCTGGCCGCGAGCCAGCTCCTGGCCGCCCGCGACCCCCTCGCTCCGCTGGTCAGCCAGGCCCGGCAGAGCTTCGCCGACCTGGCCGACGTGCTCGACGAGCTCGACGGCGCGCTCGCCCGCTGCGACGAGACCGCCGCCCGGGCGGCGCTGGAGCGGGCCCGGGAACTGGACGACTGCGTCGACCTGCTGCGCACGACGGTCCGGGCCACCGGGGAGACGTTGCGGTTCCACGTCCGCCGGCGGCGGCACGTCGGGCAGGTGCGCGACGTGGAGGCGACCACCCGGCAGCTGGACTACGCCGTCCGCAACGTCCGGGTACTGGCCCGCGCCGGAGTGACGCTGACCCGGCTGTGCGCCGGGACGCCGCCGGAGCTGGGCGACGCGCTGCCCGCCCTGGCCGCCGCCGTACGCGCCGCGGGCGAGGCGATGGCGACCGACCTCACCGGCGAGGACGCCGACCGCCACGCGGCGCGCGCCGACGAGGCGGCCATGACGGCGGTCCGGGTCGCCGGTCGGCTGCTCGCGGCCGACCCGGCGCTGCCCGTCACGATGATCGTCGGCCAGATCCGGGCGACCGCCATCGACCTGCTGCGCGGCGTCGGCCACGACGACGTCGCCGTGTTGGAGCGGGTGGACGAGGCGCTCGGGGTGGTGCCCGCTCAGCCCGCGTCGCAGCGCTCCGACAGCGCGTAGCGGACCAGCACCACGTCGCCGATCTGGCGGGTCTCCGCCACCCGGGCCCGGCGGCCGGGATGCCAGGGGAAGCTGCCGTCGCCGACGAACCTCGGTGCCCGCCGGTCGCCGACGAAGAACGGGGCCAGCACCAGGTGAAGTTCGTCGGCGAGGCCGGCGGTGAGGAACTGCCCGAGCACGTTCGCCCCGCCCTCCACCATCAGCCGGTCGACGCCCCGGGCCGCGAGGTCCGCCAGCGCCCACGCCGGGTCCACCGGCTCGCCCGCGTCCACCACGGTGGCCCGGCCGGCCAGCCGTTCCCCCGTCCTGCCCACCGCGGGGGTGGCACAGTAGACGATCCGCTCGGCGTCGCCGGTGGTGAAGAAGCGGGCCGCCGGATCCAGGTCGCCACAGCCGGTCACCGTCACCTTGGTCGGGGAGGCGGGCAGGCCCCGCGCCACGCGTTCGGCGCGCCGCCGTGCGGAACGGACCAGTAGCCGGGGATCGTCGCGGCGGACCGTGCCCGCGCCGACCAGGATCGCGTCGCAGCCGGCCCGGACCTCGTCGACCCGGTCCAGGTCGGCCTCGTTGGACAGCAGCAGCCGCTGCCCGCTGGCGTCGTCGAGGTAGCCGTCGAGCGACGTCGCGCAGCTGAGCAGGACGTACGGGCGCTCAGTCACGGACGAAGGGCAGGTCGAGGGCGTGCCCGCCACGCCCGGCCTTCGCCGCCAGGTAGCCGGCGTTCG
The DNA here is from genome assembly GCF_900091445.1 of Micromonospora echinofusca. NCBI lineage: Bacteria > Bacillati > Actinomycetota > Actinomycetes > Micromonosporales > Micromonosporaceae > Micromonospora > Micromonospora echinofusca. Next base: position 2,388,255 of record NZ_LT607733.1, on the reverse strand, counting down.
CGCCGGACAGGTACACCCCGGTGGGTACGCGCTCGGCGACCGCGACCCCGAGCCGGGTCAGCTGAGCGGCCTTGTCCGGGTTGTTGCTGAGCAGGGCGACCCGGTCCACGCCCAGCGCGGCGAGCATCTGCGCGGCCACCGTGTAGTCCCGCTCGTCGGGCCGGCGCCCCGGGGCCAGGTTCGCCTCGTAGGTGTCCAGCCCCGCGTCCTGCAACGCGTACGCGTCGAGCCTGGCGTACAGGCCGATGCCGCGTCCCTCCTGCCGCAGGTAGAGCAGGTAGCCGCCGGCGGCGGCGACGCGTTCGACCGCCTCCCGCAGCTGCGGGCCGCAGTCGCAGCGCCGGCTGCCGAACACGTCCCCGGTCAGGCACTCGCTGTGCGGGCGCACCAGCGGCGGCGTCGGGGGTGCCGCGTCGGCGTCGACGGGGCCGGCCCGGTCGCCGAGGCCGAACGCGAGGTGTTCCCGGCCGTCGACGAGACCGGCGAAGGAGAACACCCGGGCGGTGGTGCGGTACTCGTCGGGGAACCGCAGCGGCACCGTGACCTGCGTACGGACGGTGGCGGCGGGCGGGGCTTCGGACATCGGGCTCCTCGTCAGACGGTGTCGGCGGGCACACGGGCACGGCGGACCAGCAGGACGGCGGCGCCGGGCAGACTCGCGGCGAGCACCAGGGTCCCGTACACCGTGGCGGTGGCGACGCCCTCGGCGGCGCCCAGGCCGGCGGCGCCGAACGCCCACGCCGCCACGCCCTCGCGGGGGCCGAAGCCGGCCACGTTCGCCGGCACTCCCATGGCCAGCAGCGCCAGCAGCGTCAGCGGCACCAGCAGGGCCAGCGGCGCGGTGGAGCCGGCGGTGCGCGCGGCCAGTACGAAGGTGGCCAGGTGGCCGGCGACGGCCACGGTGGAGGCCACCAGCACGCCCAGCCAGGCGCGGCGGCCGAGCAGCCCGGCCCGGACGTCGGCCGCCGCCGCGCGCGCCGCACGCGCCCACCGCGACGCGCCGGTGCTGGGCAGCGCGCGGGCCAGCAGGACGACGCCCAGCCCGGCCGCCGCCAGCAGCGCCGCCACCGCCGGCAGGTGGGGCCGCACCGGCGACGGGAAGGCGGCGAGCACGACCACCGCCACGACGGCCAGCACGACCTGCCCGGCGGCGCGTTCCCACACCACCGCGCGCACGCCCCGGCCGACGTCGCCGACGTCGCGGCCGTGCCGCACCGCCCGGTGCACGTCGCCGAGCACACCGCCGGGAAGCGTCGCGTTCAGGAACACCGCGCGGTAGCAGTGCGCGAGCGCCGTCGGCAGCGGCAGCCGTACGCCCAGCCCGCCCGCCACGAGGCTCCACCGCCAGGCACAGCAGAACGTGGTGAGGGTTCCGATGCCGACGGCGGCGGCCAGCGCCGGGACGTCGATCAGGCGCAGCCCGGCGAGGAACGGGCCGGTGCCGAGCCAGCCCAGCAGGACCGCCAGCAGGCCCCCGCCGCCGAGCAGCCGTGCCCACGGCCAGAACCGGCGCGTCGTGCCCGCCGCCTTCCCGGCCCTCCCCCGACGATCGCCCCGCCCGTCGGCACGCACGGGCGGGGCGTCCGGTTCACCCACCGCCGGCCAGCAGGTCGAGGTGGTCGACCCGCACGTCGAGCCGGCCGGCGGCGATCTCGGCGCGGCGCCGGCGGGCGTACGCCCTGGTCGGGCCGGTCAGCTCGGGCCGCTGCTCGCAGGCGGCGTCGAGCCAGCCGGTGAACCACTCGCCGACCAGTTCCGCCTGCTGCGGGCCGAGCCGCCACGGGCTGGGCCGCACGAGCACGTCGACGCCGTGCCGGGCGAAGGCCGCCGCGCAGGCGGGTACGGCGTCCGGCCCGAGCAGGGCCCGTCCGTCGACCGTACGACGCTGGTGGTCGTTGAACGCGGCGGCGATCCGCCCGTCCCACGGGTCCGCCGGGGTGAGCCGCACCCGCCCGGTCACCGACAGGGCCAGCAGGGCCGGGCGGCCGGCGGCGGCACACGCCGCCACGAGCCGCTCGATCTCCTGCGCGGTGAGCATGTCCAGCAGCGCGGACGCGGTGAGCAGCGACGCGTCGGACAGGTCGGCGGCGGTCAACCGGGTGAGGTCGCCGGCGCGGGTCCCGACGGTGACCGGGGCGCCGTCACCGGCGGCGGCGGGCATCCCGGCGGCCGCGCGGGCGAGCAGGTCGGCGTCGCGGTCGTGCAGGATCCAGTGCTGCGGGCCGGGCAGCAGCGGCGCCAGCCAGCGCCCCATGGAGCCGGTGCCGGCGCCGAGGTCGTGCACGACGAGCGGCCCGGCGCCGGCCAGCCGGCGACGCACGACATCCACCAGGTCCACGGCGCGGGCCGCCGCGTCGGCGGGCTCCCGCAGCGCCAGCCAGGCCGCGAAGTGCGGCGGCAGCTGCCCGGTCATGCCGCCACCACCCCGGCCAGCACCGCGCCCGCGACGGCCGCGGGCACGGCCCAGTCGGCGAGCGTGTGCCGCCGCGCCCGCGCCGCCCGCCGCAACGCCCGGCGCAGGGCGGGCTCGCCGAGCCAGCGCCGCAGCGCGCCGGCCAGGGCCATCGGGTCGTCGGGCGGCACGAGCAGGCCCGGCGCCGCCCCGCCGGGCGCGCGACCCAGCGCCTCGGGCAGCCCGCCGGCCGCCGTGGCCAGCACCGGCACGCCCCGCGCGAGGGCCTCGGTCACCACCATGCCGTACGTCTCCCGGCGCGAGGGCAGCACCAGCAGGTCGGCGGCGGCGTACGCGGCGTCCAGGGCCACCCCGGTGCGGGGGCCGACCAGGCGCACCCGGTCGTCGAGCCCGTGCCCGCCGACCCGCCGGCGCAGGGCCGCCACGAACTCCGGGTCCCGGGTCAGCGGCCCCACGCAGACGCAGCTCCAGGGCAGGTCGGCGACGGTCGACAGCGCCTCCACCAGCACGTCGTGGCCCTTGTGCGGGGTGAGGGCGGCGACGCAGAGCAGGTTCCCCCCGGCCGGTGACCCGGGCGCGGGCGGGGCCGGGTCCACGCCGGGCCGGGCGACATGCACCCGGTCGGGCGGCAGCGCGTACCGGTCCAGCAGCCGCCGCCGGGTCCACTCGCTGGTGGTGACGACCGCGACGGCCGCGGCCAGGGCGGCGGCCTCGGCGTCGTGCTCCAGCGGCAGGTGCACGAGGACGACAACGCGCAACCGCCGGGCGTGCGGGGTCAGCACCTCCGGCACGCACGAGGCGACCAGCCCGTCGAGCAGGACGGGCGAGGCGTCGGGCAGCGCCGCGAGCACTTCGGCGAGCCCGGCGCGCGCGGCCCGGTCGGGGTGGGGCCAGTCGCCGGGCACGGCGTGCTCGCGGACCGTCCAGCCGGCCGCCGCGAGACCCCGGCAGAGCCGGCGGTCGTAGCCGTTGCCGCCGCTCGGCTCGGCCGGGTCGTCGATGTCGTTGGGCAGCACGACGTGCACCGTCGCCATTCACAGCGACCGTTCGTAGCTGGCCCAGGCGACGTGCGACTCGTGCAGCGTGACGGTGATGCCGGCCAGGGCGCGGGCGCCCGCGCCGAGGTCGCCGGCGCGTACCCGCGCGGCGAGTCGGTCGGCGACCGCACGGGCCAGCACCTCGGTGGTGGTGTTCACCCCGGCGAAGGCCGGGTCGTCGTCGAGGTTGCGGTAGGTCAGTTCCCCGAGCACCGCCCTGAGCTGGGCGGTGGCCAGCCCGATGTCGACCACCACGCCGTCGGCGTCGAGCTCCCGGCGGCGGAACGTGGCGTCGACGACGAACGTGGCCCCGTGCAGGCGCTGCGCCGGGCCGAACACCTCGCCCCGGAAGCTGTGAGCGATCATCATGTGGTCTCGGACGGTCACGCTGAACACGGTTCACTCTCCGTCGTAGGTGATGAGGTGGCACAGGGCGGGGAGGCTGCCGGCGGTCAGCCGGGCCAGCACGTCGGGCAGCTCCGCGAAGCGGGACTCGCCGGTGAGCAGCGCGTCGAAGGCGGGATCGGCGAGCAGGTCCAGGGCGAGCCCGAGCCGGTCGGCGAAGCTGCGGCTGTCCCGCCGCGCCGGCGCCACGGCGCCCACCTGGCTGGCGCGTACGGTCAACCGGCCGGAGTGGAACGCCCCGCCCAGCGCCAGCGCGACGGTGCGGTCGCCGTACCAGCTCAGCTCCACGACGGTGCCCTCCGGCCGGAGCAGTTCCAGCGAGCGTTGCAGACCGGCGGCCGTCGCGCTGGCGTGCACCACGAGGTCCCGTCCGCCGGTCGCCTCCTGCGGCGGGGCGAACCCGACGCCGAGTGCGGCGGCCACCTGCGCCCGGGTCGGGTCGGTGTCGACCAGCTCCACCCGTACGCCCGGGAAGCGGGCCAGCAGCGCCGCCACGCAGCAGCCCACCATGCCGGCGCCGACCACGCTCACCCGGTCGCCGACCAGGGGCGCGGCGTCCCACAGGGCGTTCACCGCCGTCTCCACCGTCCCGGCGAGCACCGCGCGGGCGGGCGGCACCGCGTCGGGTACGGGCACCACCGCCTCGGCCGGTACGACGTACGCGCTCTGGTGCGGGTGCAGGCAGAACACGGTCCGGCCGCGCAGCTCGGCGGGGCCCTGCTCGACCACTCCCACGTTGAGGTAGCCGTACTTCACCGGCGCCGGGAAGTCGCCCTCCTGGAACGGGGCGCGCATCGCCGCGTATTGGTCGGCGGGGACGCGACCGGCGAAGATGAGCGTCTCCGTGCCGCGGCTGATCCCGGAGTACCGGCTGCGCACGAGCACCTCACCCGGGCCGGGGACGGCCAGCGGCATCGGCCGGATCTCCCCCCTGCCGGGCGTACGCAGCCAGAAGGCGCGCGCCTCACCGGTCACCGGCTCCTCCTCACCCGCGTCCGCGGCGAACCGAACGGCGGTATTTCCCGTAGTTCCTGTCGGAAGTCGTCGACCATAGACACGGAGGCACGGTGCCAACGGTTCGAAGAGGCCCGGCGATCGGGTTGATCGTCCAGATTGTCCTGTTGGCGGGGCTGGCCGCGACGGTCGGCCTCGGCCCGGCGGGCTGGCTCGCCGGGGGCGCGTACGGGGCGGTGCTGTGTCTGACCCTCGACCGGGGGCTGCGCGGGTCGGGCTCGCACGCCCTGGGGCCCGCCGACCGGGTGACCCTGGCCCGGGCGCTCCTCGTCGGCGCCGTGACGGCGCTGACCGGCGACGCGCTCGTCCCGACCGGCGTCGACCGGCCCGCGCCGGCCGGGGTGCTGGTCGCCCTGACCGCCGTGGCGCTGGCCCTCGACGCCGTGGACGGGTACGTGGCCAGGCGTACCGGCACCGCCAGCGCGCTGGGGGCCCGCTTCGACATGGAGGTCGACGCGTTCCTCATCCTCGTCCTCGGGGCGGCCGTCGCGCCGGCCGTGGGCGCCTGGGTGCTCGCCCTCGGCGCCATGCGGTACGCGTTCGTCGCCGCCGGGTGGGTGCTGCCCTGGCTGCGCCGACCGCTGCCCGCGCGGTACTGGCGCAAGGTCGTGGCGGCGGCGCAGGGCGTGCTGCTGCTGGTCGCGGCGGCCGGGGTGCTGCCCGGACCGGGCGACGCGCTGGTGCTGGCGGTCGCGCTGGCCCTGCTCGTCGAGTCGTTCGGCCGCGACGTCGCGTGGCTGTGGCGGCACCGCTCCCCCGGTGCGGAGCCGCCGGCCGTCGCGCACCGCCGGGTCCGGCCCGCGCCGGTACGCCCCGACCTCGTTGCCGCCCGTGACTGACCCGACGTCGCCGCCGCCGGTGACCAGCCCGAACCCGCCGCACATGGCCGACCCGAGCCCGCCGCACGAGGTCGGTCCGAACCCGCCGCCGGACGGGCGTGGCCGGCCGGCTGTCGGAGTGCGCGGCCGTAGTCGCGAAGCAGCGGACGGGCGGCGACGGGGCGCGGCGTGGGCGGGGACCGCACTGGCCGCCCTGCTCGTGCTGGCCGTCCTGACGGCGCCCCACCAGCCCGCCCGACTCACGCCCGGCGCGTTCGTGCGGGTACCCCTCGAAGGGCTGCTCGTCGTCGCTCTGCTGCTCGCCCTGCCGGCACGCGCGCGGCGCCCGGTGGCGGCGCTCGCCGGCGCGTCGCTCGGGTTGCTGGCCGTACTGAAGCTCGCCGACCTCGGCTTCCTCGCGACGCTCGGCCGCCCCTTCGACCTCGTGCTCGACTGGGCCCTGCTCGACGACGCGTTCGGGTTCCTCACCGACTCGGTGGGCCGGGCGGGCGCCGCCGGCGCGGTCGTCGCAACCGTGCTGCTGCTCGCCGCCCTGCTCCTCGCGACGACGCGGTCGGTGCTGCGGCTGGCCCCGCTGCTCGCCCGGCACCGTACGGCCACCCGGCGTACCGTCGCGGCGCTGGTGGTCGTCTGGCTGGCCTGCGCCGCGTTCGGCGTGCGGGTGTCCCCGGGCGTGCCGGTTGCCGACGCCGCCGCGACCGACCTGGTCGGCGCCCACGCGCTCCAGGTGCGCGCCCGGCTGCGCGACCGGGAGGTCTTCGCGGCCCAGGTCGGCGACGACGCGTTCCGGGATGCCCCCGGCGAGCGTCTGCTGGGCGCGCTGCGCGGCAAGGATGTGGTGGTCGCCTTCGTGGAGAGCTACGGGCGCGACGCGGTGCAGGACCCGGAGTACGCCCCTGGCGTGGGTGCCGTGCTGGCCGACGGGGACCGCCGGCTGCGGGCGGCCGGCTTCGCCTCCCGCAGCGGGTACCTCACCTCGCCGACCACCGGCGGCGGCAGCTGGCTGGCCCACGCGACGCTGCTGTCCGGGATGTGGGTCGACAACGACCAGCGGCACCGCAGCCTGCTGGCCAGCGACCGGTTGACGCTGGGCGGCGCCTTCGGGCGGGCCGGGTGGCGCACCGTCGGCGTGATGCCGGCCGCCACCCACCCCTGGCCGGAGGGGGCCTTCTTCGGCTACCAGCGCTTCTACGACGGCCGCAGCCTCGGCTACCGGGGACCGAAGTTCGGCTACGCGCCGATGCCCGACCAGTACACGCTGGCGGCCTTCGAGCGCCTGGAACGCGCACGGGCGGACCGCGCCCCGGTGATGGCCGAGATCGCGCTGGTGTCCAGCCACTCCCCGTGGACGAAGATCCCGCGCCTCGTCGACTGGGCCGAACTCGGCGACGGGACCGTCTTCCACGACGCGAGCACCGGCAACCCGTCGTCGCAGCCGCGCACCGGCTACCGCCGGTCCGTCGAGTACTCGCTGTCCACCCTCGTGTCCTACCTGGAGACCCACGGCGACGACGACCTGGTGCTGGTCTTCCTCGGCGACCACCAGCCCGCCCCGGTCGTCACCGGTGCCGGGGCGGGCCGGGACGTCCCGGTCACCGTCGTCGCCCGGGACCCGGCGGTGCTCGACCGGATCTCGGGCTGGGGCTGGGACGAGGGCCTCCGGCCGGGTCCGCGCGCACCGGTCTGGCCGATGGACGCCTTCCGCGACCGGTTCCTCGCCGCTTTCAGCGGCTGACCCGCCGGACCCGCACGGTGGTCGGCCACCGGTGCGCCGACGGCAGGCGGCCGACAAGAGCCGACGGGGCCGCCGTCGGAAGGCCGACGGGGCAGCCGCCGTCGGGGCGGTCCGTCAGCGGGGGGCGACGAGGCCGGCGTAGTCGTCGGCGGCGAGGGGCCGCCGCGACAGCGAGCCGTCGGCGCGCGGCACCCCCAGCGGGGCCCCGCCCCGGAGGAAGGCCACGGTGTCGACGTCGGAGCGGGCGGTGAGGGTGCAGACGATCTGGCCGAAGGCGAGGACCTCGTCGCTGCGGCCCGTCTCGTCGCCGGTGCCACCGAGTTCCACGTCGACCTCGGTGCCGCGTGGCCGGGCGGTGGCCACCGGCACGGCCCCGGGCAGGGCCGTCGTGAGCCCGGTCTCGCGTTCGGCGGGGGTCGGGCCGGCCAGCAGGTGCTGGAGTTGGGCGTCGACGGTGGGCGTGCCGTCGACGCGACGCTCGACGCGGACCAGCCGGTCGTCGCGGACGAAGCAGAGGACCGCGGTCGTCCGACCCGTCGCCAGGGTGGGGCTCGGCGTCGCGGCGACCGTCCCCGGCGAGGGGAACGGGCCGGGCGGAGGCGCCACGGTGCGCGGGGCATCCTCGGTCGGCACGCCGCAGCCGGCCAGCAGCCCCAGGACGACGAGCGCGCCGCCGACGCCGCGCCACCGGCCCGACCGCCACGCCCACCGGCGGGACACCGGCGACGGGCTCGCGGGCGGGCGGCCGGTCACGGCGGGCGGCCGGCGCGCGGGCGTACGGGCGGTCACGGCAGCGCTCCGGGCAGCTCGACCCGGAAGCAGGCGCCCCCGCCGGGGCGATCGCCCGCGCTGGCCCGCCCCCGGTGCGCGGCGACGTGCTCGGCGACGAGCGCGAGCCCGAGCCCCGTACCGTCGCCGTCGGCGCGCGAGTGCGCGGCCCGGCCCCGGACGAAGCGGTCGAAGATGATCTCCCGATCCTCCGGTGGCACACCCGGCCCCTCGTCGTCGACCTCGACGATCCCCGTGCCGTCGCGCTGCGACAGCCGTACGGCCACCGGCCCGCCGCCGTGGCGCAGCGCGTTGTCGACCAGGTTGGCCAGGATCTGCTCGACCCGACGCTCGTCGACCAGCCAGGTGGGGGCGACGTCCCGCTCGACCCGTACGAGGGTGTCGGGCAGCCCGCGTGCCTGGCAGGCCCGGCGGGCCAGCGCCGCCACGTCGACCGGCGTCCGGTCGACCGGCTGGTCGCTGCGGGCGAGTTGGATGAGGTCGTTGACGAGCTGCTGGAACCGGGTGATCTCGTCGGCCACCAGCCCCGCCGCGGTGGCGGTGCGCTCGTCGAGGTGCGCCCGGCGACGGGCCAGGACGCTGGCGGCGGCCGACAGGGTCTGCAACGGCGAGCGCAGTTCGTGGCTGACGTCGGCGGCGAAGCGGCGGTCCCGCTCGATACGGCGCGAGAGCTGGTCGACCATGTGGTTGAAGGACGTGGAGAGCCGGGTCAGATCGGGGTCGGTGGTCGTCGCGAGCCGGGCGGAGAAGTTGCCCGCCGCGATCTCCTGTGCGGCGTCCGCCACCGCCGTCAACGGCCGCAGGCTGTGCCGGGTGGCGTACCAGCCGAGGGCGGCGCCGGAACCGGCGACCACGATGGCCACGGCGGTCAGCGCGAGCGCCAGGACTTGCAGGGTCTGGTCCAGCTCCCGCAGCGACGTCAGCTCGTAGTAGCTGGTGGAGGGCGCCAGCGGCAGGCCGACGAGCAGGGTGGGCTGGCCGTTGACCCGGACCCGCTGCACGGCCGGTTCGCCGGCGTGGACGAGCCGTTGCAGGTCGACGGGGATGGCGGCGGTCAGGCCGGCGTCGGCCGTACGGGCGTACCAGTCGTCCTCCCGGTGCAGCAGCGGGCGGCGGATCCCGCCGGTGTCGAGCGACCGCAGCACCTCCACCACGTCGGGGTCCTCCGTGTCCAGGCCGGTACGCACCACCGCCGCGTCGAAGTACGCCGCCCGCACCGCCGTGCGCTCCCGCTCGTCGAGCAGCGACCGCCGGGTCAGCTCGTACGAGACCAGCGCCATGGAGGCCGACAGCAGCAGCGCGCCGACGGCGAAACCGGCGGACACCCGGGCCCGCAGTCCGAGCCGCCTCACCGGGTCAGCTTGTAGCCGAGGCCGCGCAGGGTGACCAGGTGCCGGGGATTGCCCGGATCGTCCTCGATCTTCTGCCGCAGCCGCCCGACGTGCACGTCGACGAGCCGCTCGTCGCCGGTGTCGTAGCCCCAGACCCGTTGCAGCAGCTGGTGGCGCGACAGCACCCGGCCGGCGTGCTCGGCCAGCTCGCACAGCAGCCGGAACTCGGTACGCGTGACCGGCACCGGCTGCCCGGCCAGGCGTACCTCCCCGGCGTCCGGGCTGATCTCCAGCTGCCCGAACGTGAGCACCGGGACGGGGTCGGGCGCCGCCCGGGCCCGGCGCCGCAGGGCGCGCAGCCGCGCCGACAGTTCCTTGATCGCCACCGGCTTGACCACGTAGTCGTCGGCCCCCGCCTCCAGCGCCGCGACGATGTCGTGGGTGTCGTCGCGGGCGCTGACCACCACGATCGGCACGTCGTCCTCGCGGCGCAGCCGCCGGATGCACTCGAAGCCGTCCAGGCCGGGCAGCATCAGGTCGACCAGGACGGTGTCGGCCGGTTCCTGGCGCTGTCTGAGCAGCCCCTCCTCGGCGCTGGCCACGCCCCGGACGCGGTAGCCCTCGTCCTCGAGCGCGAGCAGCAACGCCAGACGGATCCGGTCGTCGTCCTCGATCACCAGCACGTCCGTCATACCGGCATCATCCCCAAGGCGACGAGCGCCGCCCAACCGTGTCCGGCGTTCAGCGGTTTTGTCACGCAACTGTCATACAACCGCGTGGCCTGCGCCACGGGTGACGCCGAGGGTGGTGGGGCACGCCCGTGGTCCGGCCCTGCCGGCCGACCGGTCCCGGAGGAGGGGATCAGAATGACCGTCGCCGGTATCGTCACCGCGCTCGCCGTCGGTCTCCTCGTCGCCGGGGTGGGCTGGCGGATCACCCCGCGTCGGCGGGAGGTGCCGCTCTGGCTGGCCCTGGTAGCGGGGATCGTCACCGCGCTGCTCGGCGTCATCCTGGCCCGCATCGTCGGCCTCGACACCGACCGGTCCGGCGCGTGGCGCGTCGCTGTGCCGGCCGGTTCGGCCGTCCTCGGCGTCGTCCTCGTGGCCGCCACGGCCGGCGGCCCGCGACGCGCCGCCGCCGCGCCGCGGGGCACGGGGCCGGACCTCGACACCGCCCAGACGCCGCCGGTCGCGGGCCGGCGGATGGCACGGCCCGACCTCCCGTGGAGGAAGACACCATGACCGTCGTACCGGACGAGCACCTGATGACGTTGATCTGCGACAACTGCGGGGACACGACCACGGGCACCGCGTGCGTCCTGCCCGACGCCGAGGTCGTCTGGACCCTGGTGGCCGAACACGGCTGGAGCGGCTCGCCGTTCGCCACGGGCCCGCACCGCTGCCCCCGGTGCAGCCTGCCGGGTCTCGACCTCGGGGGCGACACGGCCGGGCAGGGCGGGCAGCCGGGCGGCGGGGTGCTGGGCGTCGACCACCTCGACGACGTCGCGGTGGTCACGGCCGCCGGGGACATCGACGCCGACGCCGCCGACGAACTCCGGTCCGCCCTGCGGCAGGCCGTGGACGTCTGCGGGCACGTGGTGGTGGACCTGACCCGCGTCCATCTCATCGACGCCGCCGGGCTCGGGCTGCTCGTCCGGGCGCACCGCGACGCCCGCGAGCGCGGTGCCGTGCTCTGCCTGGCGGCCCCGTCCCGCTTCATCCGCACCGTGCTGCACACGATGCGGCTCGACGGGCTGTTCCCGATCTTCGCGAGCCCGCAGGAGGCCCTGCGCCGGCTGTCCCCCGGCGGGGCCGGCGACCTGGCGGCCGTCGTCGCCGGGCCGGAGCCGCGCGGGCTCTCCCCGGCGGTCATGACCGACGCGTCGTCCCGCTGACCGATCCCGGCCCCCGGGGCCGGCAGAGCACCGAGAGGAAACACCCATGCTCATCCCCTGGCCGTACCCGGACGAGGGCGCGTCCCACCCGCAGCCGCCGGGCCCCTCGCCGGACGACGAGGACGGCCGGCTGGCGGCGCTGGTCGCCCAGCGGCTGAGCAGCGACTGGACCACCCGCCGCCAGCAGATCGTGGTGACCGTGCAGAACCGCGTCGTCATCCTGGCGGGCATCGTGGCCGGCCCGGACACCCGTCGGGTGGCCGGCGAGATCGCCTGGGACGTCGAGGGCGTCGTCGACGTGTGCAACGCCCTGCGGCTCGCCGACTCCCGTCGGTTCCGCCGCTGACCGTCGGCCCGTCGCCGCCGGTCCCGCCGACGGCGACGGGCGGCGCGGAGGCGGGTCACGCGGCGGGCTGGTCGACCGGGCAGGCGTACGCCGTGCGACCGCCCAGTTGCCAGGTGCGCACCGGCGCGCCGCAGCGCCGGCAGGCCGGGCGCTTGTACACCCACCGCTCGTCGGGTGCCGCCGGGTCGCTGACCACCTGCCCGGCGTCGCGCCCCAACGCCAGGTACCCGACGGCGAGCTCCCACAGCAGGCGGGCCGGCGCCGCCCCGACCGCCCGCGTGTCCGGGTCGAGGCCCGCGAGGAAGAGCAGTTCCGCCCGCCAGGCGTTGCCGAGGCCCGCCCACACGGCCTGGTCGAGCAGGGCCGCGCCGACCGCGCCGCGGGTGGCGCCGAGCCGGCGTACCGCCTCCTCGAAGTCGGCGTCGGCGCGCAGCGGGTCGGGGCCGAGGGAGGCCCGCAGCGCGCGTTCGCCGTCGTCCGGCAGCGGTTCGCAGCGGATGGGCGCGATCAGGTCGTACGCGACGCCGGCGCCGGCCAGGCGCAGCCGGACGCCCGTGCGGGGCGGGACGGTCGGGTCGTCGTGGCGCAGGAACAGACCCCGCATGCCGAGGTGCACGTGCAGGGCCGGCGCGTCGTCGACGTGGTAGAGCAGGTGCTTGCCGTGCGCCTCGACGGCGCGCAGCCGCCGCCCGTCGTACGGTCGGACGTCCAACCGGCCCTGCGGGCTGGACGCGGCGAGGACCTGCCCGGCGAGCGCGGCGTGCTGCTCGCGCGCGTACCGGTGGATGAGGTGACCCTCGGGCATGCGTGCGGGTACCCGGGGGTGGGGCACGAAAACTGCAGCTCGGACGGGGGAACACCGGTGCCGGGCCCGCAGTTGTCCCCTTCGTGACCGACGCTGTCCCGCACCCACGGCTGTTCGACATCCGGCGGATCTACGTGGAGCCGGAGGCCGCCGCCCTGCCCCGTGGGCGGGCCGTGCTGGAGCGTTTTCCCGACGCGGAGCGGGTGGAGGTCGACAGCCACTCCCGCATCCCCGAGCTGTACGGGGACGAGACCAACGTCGCCCGCTGGGTACGGATCAAGACGGAGGCGCTGGTGCTGGGGGTCAAGAAGTCCCTCACCGCCCGACCGAACGGCCGCTCGGCCGACTTCATCGCCCCGTCGACCGCGAACGGCTGCGCGATGGCGTGCGCCTACTGCTACGTGCCTCGACGCAAGGGCTACAGCAACCCGGTGACGGTCTTCGCCAACATCGACCGGATCGGCGGCTACCTGCGCCGGCACGTCGGCCGGCAGGGCGTCAAGGGCGAGCCGAACCAGTGCGACCCGGCCGCCTGGGTGTACGACATCGGCGAGAACTCCGACTGCTCGCTGGACGCCCGGATCTCCGACAACGTACGGGACCTGGTGACGCTGTTCCGGGACCTGCCGACGGCGAAGGCCACGTTCGCCACGAAGCACGTCAACCGTGACCTGCTCGACTGGGATCCGCAAGGTCGCACCCGCGTCCGGTTCTCGCTGATGCCGGCCCGGGACGCGAAGCTGCTCGACATCCGGACCTCCCCGGTCGCCGAGCGGCTGGCCGCCATCGACGACTTCGTCGCGGCCGGCTACGAGGTGCACGTCAACTTCAGCCCGGTGGTGGTCCGTGACGGGTGGCTGGACGACTGGGCGGAGCTGCTCGACCAGCTCGACGACGCGCTCGGGCCCGCCGCCAAGGCGCAGCTCGCCGCCGAGGTCATCTTCCTGACCCACAACGACCGGCTGCACGAGGTGAACCTCGGCTGGCACCCGAAGGCCGAGCAGGTGCTCTGGCGGCCCGAGATCCAGCAGCCGAAGCGGTCGCAGACCGGGGGCTGGAACGTCCGCTACCGCACCGGCGCCAAGGGCGCCTACGTGGCGGCGCTGACGGACCTGGTCGCCGCGAGAGCGCCGTACTGCCGCGTCCGCTACGCGTTCTGACGGCCCTTCTGCCGTGCCCGGTCGAGCTTCGGCTTTCGGCCCCGCCTGGAAAGGGTGCGTAACGCAGTTCAGGGCCACCCCGAAAGGGTGACCCTGAACTGAAAGATTGTCCGGCGGTGTCCTACTCTCCCACACCCTCCCGAGTGCAGTACCATCGGCGCTGGAGGGCTTAGCTTCCGGGTTCGGAATGTAACCGGGCGTTTCCCCTCCGCCATGACCGCCGTAACTCTATCGACATATCAAACAACACCACACCGTGGTCTGTTGTTCGTTTATCGAGAGTTGCACAGTGGACGCGTAGCAGCTTAGTAGTCAAGTCCTCGGCCTATTAGTACCGGTCAACTGAACCCGTTACCGGGCTTACATTTCCGGCCTATCAACCCAGTCGTCTAGCTGGGGGCCTTACCCCCACAAAGTGGGGTGGGATACCTCATCTTGAAGCGAGCTTCCCGCTTAGATGCTTTCAGCGGTTATCCCTTCCGAACGTAGCTAACCAGCCGTGCCCCTGGCGGGACAACTGGCACACCAGAGGTTCGTCCGTCCCGGTCCTCTCGTACTAGGGACAGCCCTTCTCAAGTATCCTACGCGCACGGCGGATAGGGACCGAACTGTCTCACGACGTTCTAAACCCAGCTCGCGTACCGCTTTAATGGGCGAACAGCCCAACCCTTGGGACCTGCTACAGCCCCAGGATGCGACGAGCCGACATCGAGGTGCCAAACCATCCCGTCGATATGGACTCTTGGGGAAGATCAGCCTGTTATCCCCGGGGTACCTTTTATCCGTTGAGCGACACCGCTTCCACTCGCAAGTGCCGGATCACTAGTCCCGACTTTCGTCCCTGCTCGACCTGTCAGTCTCACAGTCAAGCTCCCTTGTGTACTTGCACTCAACACCTGATTGCCAACCAGGCTGAGGGAACCTTTGGGCGCCTCCGTTACCCTTTAGGAGGCAACCGCCCCAGTTAAACTACCCACCAGACACTGTCCCTGAACCGGATAACGGTCCGAAGTTAGATACCCAAATCAACCAGAGTGGTATTTCAAGATTGCCTCCACCCATACTGGCGTATGGACTTCACCGGCTCCCACCTATCCTACACAAGCTAACTCAGATACCAATGTCAAGCTATAGTAAAGGTCCCGGGGTCTTTCCGTCCTGCCGCGCGTAACGAGCATCTTTACTCGTAATGCAATTTCGCCGGGCCTGTGGTTGAGACAGTGGGGAAGTCGTTACGCCATTCGTGCAGGTCGGAACTTACCCGACAAGGAATTTCGCTACCTTAGGATGGTTATAGTTACCACCGCCGTTTACTGGCGCTTAAGTTCTCCGCTTCGCCCCGAAGAGCTAACAGGTCCCCTTAACGTTCCAGCACCGGGCAGGCGTCAGTCCATATACATCGAATTACTTCTTCGCATGGACCTGTGTTTTTAGTAAACAGTCGCTTCCCCCTGCTCTCTGCGGCCATACAACGCTCCACCCGCGCGGGGCTTCACGTCTCCGGCCCCCCTTCTCCCTAAGTTACGGGGGCAATTTGCCGAGTTCCTTAACCACAGTTCGCCCGATCGCCTCGGTATTCTCTACCTGACCACCTGTGTCGGTTTGGGGTACGGGCCGCTAAGAACTCGCTAGAGGCTTTTCTCGGCAGCATAGGATCACTGACTTCACCTGAATCGGCTCGGCATCACGTCTCAGCCTTCATGTGTTGCGGATTTGCCTACAACACGGCCTACACGCTTACCCCGGCACAACCACCGGCCGGGCTCAGCTACCTTCCTGCGTCACCCCATCGCTTGACTACTACCCGCCAGGTTCCCACGCTCCCCAACCTCAACCCGAAGGCCTTGGCTGGTTTGGATGGTTAGCACAACGAGGTTCATCAGGGACGCTCTTTCGCGGGTACGGGAATATCAACCCGTTGTCCATCGACTACGCCTCTCGGCCTCGCCTTAGGTCCCGACTCACCCAGGGCGGATTAGCCTGGCCC